>NZ_MPZT01000004.1:0-481241 GCF_002020145.1 Thioclava sp. DLFJ4-1 | reverse complement strand
TATGCTCCGGTCCGCATCGATCATCGACCAAACCGCCCGCATATCTCTTCAGATATCTATCAATGTCAAAGAGCGCGAGGCCAAAAAGAACCGGAAGCGCTTACTTTGCAGCGCAGCCCGCCCTCAAACCTCAGTAGTGTTCGTTGCCGTCCGTGTCAGCGTCGCTGGCCCTTCCGGCGCCCCGCTGCGGTGTGTGCCGCTTCGGTGAGGGGGTTTCTACGCATAGGGACCGGGGTCCGCAACAGGTTTTTTCATCTGATCGTCACTTTTTTCTCGATACCCTTATTTTCTTGGTCAAAAAAGCGGCAAAAAGCAAAGGGGATGGGCTTGGGGCCGATGGGCAGACACGGAATCGCTTGATACTGCCCCGGGGTCACCCGATTCCGTTTCGCGCAAATCATCCGAAATCGCCCTGATGACCGGGTGAATCGCCCCCCTCTCTCCGGTGAATCGCCTCCCCGACCCTCACACCTCCCAGAATCGCGAACGCCGCCCCCGGAGGAGCGGCGTTCGGCAGTGTCGAAGAGGGGCGAGGTCAGGCGCGCAGAATTCTCCCGCGCGCTTTCCAGATCGCGGGGATCAGCATCACCGCGTAGATCGCCGCCAGGATCACCATCAGCAGCCAGATCCGCGTGAAGACCATCCCCACCGCGATGACCGTGCCGATCAGAAGCACGCCCACCGCGCGGCGCGGAATGCGCATCGCTTTGGGCGAGAAGGTCTTGATCCGCGAGATCATCAGCAGGCCGACGAAGCCCAGCCAGACCGCCACAAGCACCGGCACCGCGCGCGCATCACCCAGTTCAGCGAAACTGACGAACATCGGCAATAGGGCGAGCCCCGCCCCTGCGGGTGCGGGCACCCCCGTGAAGTGGCGCATCGACTCAGGCTCGGCGCGCATCACGTTGAACCGTGCGAGGCGCAGACAGGCCGCCCCAGTATAGACCAGCACGAAGACCCAGCCGAAAGCGTGCGTCTCCCCCAAGGCGAAGCGATAAAGCAGAAGCCCCGGCGCCACGCCGAAGCAGAGGAAGTCGGACAGGCTGTCGAGTTCCGCCCCGAAATCCGAGGACGCATTGAGTCGCCGCGCGAGCAACCCGTCCATCCCGTCGATCAGCGCCGCGAGCAGGATCAGAACCACCGCGCTCTCGAACCGGTCATCCATCGCGAAACGGATCGAGGTCAGCCCCAGCCCCATCCCGGCGATCGTGACGAGGTTCGGCACCAGCTGCAGAAACGGCAACCGGTCCTTTTCATGCGGGTCGAGTTCGTGGTCTTTCATCGCGCCCTCCTCGAGCCTCTCTTACCGAATGCCGCCGGAGCGCGCTTGTTCCGTGCTTTCGAGATCGGCGATCACGGTTTCGCCCGCGACCATGTTCTGGCCGATGCAGACGAGCGGGTTCACCCCTTCAGGCAGGTAGATGTCGAGACGCGAGCCGAACCGGATCAGACCGAAGCGCTCGCCGGTCATCAGGCTCTGGCCTTCCTTCGACCAGCACAGGATGCGCCGGGCGACGAGCCCTGCGATCTGCACGACCCCGTATTGGCGGCCATCGGGCAGCGTCACCGCAAGCCCGTTGCGCTCATTGTCCGAGCTCGCCTTGTCGAGCGAGGCATTGAGGAATTTGCCGGGACGATAGGCCACCTTCGAGATCCGGCCCACGCAGGGCAGCCGGTTCACGTGGCAGTTGAAGACCGACATGAAGACCGAGACGCGGGTCATCGGCTTGTCGCCGAGGCCCAGCTCCGCCGGCGGCACAGCCGGCTCCAGCAGAGAGACCACGCCATCGGCGGGCGAGACCATCAACCCCTCGCGGGTGGGCGTCACCCGCGGCGGATCACGGAAGAAGTAATAGCACCAGACGGTCAGCCCGACCCCGATCCAGCCCAGAGGCTCCCAGATCAGAAACAGGATGAAAGTGATGCCCGCGAAGATGGCGACGAATTTGCGCCCTTCGGGATGCATCGGTTTGACGAAGGTGGAGAGCATGGAGACGGACATACGGGCCTCTTGAACTGTTTGCCCGTGCTTACCCCAGTTGCGCGGCGATGGAAACGGGGCGGGGAATTGGCACCGGAGGCAGCTTTATGCCCGACTCTTTCTGTCGGATTGACATTTCCGACAAAACTACTCACCTATGGGCGGACAGGAATCCCCCTCCCCGGAAACAGGGCGCACGACCATGATCATCTGCCATTGTCAGACCATCACCGATCGCGACATCCACGCCGCGATCGACTGGATGCGGGCTTCGGACCCGAGCACGATCATCACCCCGGGCAAGATCTATCACGCACTCGGGAAGCGGGCCGATTGCGGTGGATGCATGCCGCTCTTTCTTTCCACGATGCGCAAGAATACCAATTTGAAAGTGCCGGTCGAACTGACCGGGCTGAGACAGGCACCAATGGAAGGAAGACGACATGAAGGGCGACGCTAAGGTTATCGACTATCTCAACGCAGCTCTGCGCAGCGAATTGACGGCCGTTTCGCAATACTGGCTGCACTTCCGGATGCAGGAGGATTGGGGCCTTGCCGCGATGGCGAAGAAATCGCGCGAGGAATCCATCGAGGAGATGCATCACGCCGACAAGCTGATCGCGCGCATCCTGTTCCTCGAAGGCCATCCGAACCTGCAAAAACTCGACCCGCTGCGCATCGGCGAAGGCCCGCGCGAGACGCTCGAATGCGACCTGGCGGGCGAGCATGACGCGCTGACCCTCTATCGCGAGGCGCGCGACCATTGCGAAAGCGTGCGCGATTACGTCTCGAAGGATCTGTTCGAAGAGCTGATCGCGGATGAGGAAGGCCATGTCGATTTCCTCGAGACGCAGCTCGATCTCTACGACCGCGTGGGCGCGCAGAATTACGCCCTGCTCAACGCCGCCAAGATGGACGAGGCGGAGTAAACCCTGCCCCTCGCAGGTCGAAGATGCTCGAAGGCGCTCCGAACGGGGCGCCTTCGTCTTTTTGCGGGCAAAAGATCGGGGGCGCCGCCCCCGCTTCGGCTTCGCCGAATTCGCCCCCGGGATATTTGACGCAGTTGGAAGTCAGAGCTCGCGCCGCCCTTCCAACTGCCCGAAATATCCCGGGGGAGGCGCGGCACGCGCCGGGGGCGGAGCCCCAAACGAAAAGCGGCCCCCGAATGGGAGCCGCTTTCCAAATCGTATTCGCGAAGTTTAGCGCTTCGAGAACTGGAAGCTACGACGGGCTTTCGCACGGCCGTATTTCTTACGTTCCACAACGCGCGAGTCGCGGGTCAGGAAGCCTGCGGCTTTCAGAGCCGGACGCAGCGAGGGATCGTAGAGCTGCAGCGCTTTCGAGATGCCGTGCTTGACTGCACCGGCCTGGCCCGAGAGGCCGCCGCCTGCGACGGTCGCGTAGACGTCGAACTGGCCGTCCACATTCGCCACGCCGAAGGGCTGGTTCACGATCAGCTGAAGCACGGGACGCGCGAAGTACTTGTCCATCGCCTTGCCGTTCACTTCGACCTTGCCGGTGCCCGGCTTGACCCAGACGCGGGCGACCGCGTCTTTACGCTTGCCGGTGGCATAGGAGCGGCCTTGCGCGTCGCGCACGGGCTCACGGGGCGTGGAGGTTTCGGTTTCGGTGGCGCCAGCGTTGTCCGAGCCGGTCACGACCGATTTCAGATCGTCGAGGGTCTTGATATCGTCGGCCATGATCAGCTCCGGGTGTTCTTCTTGTTCATCGACTTGACGTCGAGAACTTCAGGCTGTTGCGCTTCGTGCGGATGCTCGGCACCAGCGTAGACACGCAGGTTCGCCATCTGCGCACGACCCAGACGGTTGCGCGAGATCATGCGCTCGACCGCCTTCATAACCACGCGCTCGGGATGCGCGCCCTCGAGGATCTGACGCGCGGTGCGCGACTTGATCCCACCGGGGTGGTTGGTGTGCCAGTAGTAGGTCTTGTCGTCACGCTTCTTGCCGGTCATCTGCACCTTGTCGGCGTTGATGACGATGACGTTGTCGCCCATGTCCATGTGCGGCGTGAAGGTGGCCTTGTGCTTGCCACGCAGACGCATTGCGACGATCGACGCGAGACGGCCCAGCACGACGCCTTCAGCGTCGATGATGACCCATTTCTTCTCGATCTCCGCGGGTTTTGCGGTGTAGGTTTTCATCTGTGATCTGCCCTTGTGGGGTATTTCGAATTCTGATGCGGGCTTTTGCGCGATTCCGGACGCGTTTTCAAGTGCATCGTTTCGGAATTTTATCAGCAAAAACAATGCGGTAAAAATTAGGTATCAAAATACCCCATATCTCGACGCGATGTTGGGCCGGGTTGGGGGCTCTGCCCCCGGCGCATCCGCGCCTCCCCCGGGATATTTGCGCCAAGGCGAAGAGGCAGAGTGCGCAGCGCCCTACCCCATCGCCCGCGGCGGGATCGAATAAGTCATGCTCGCGCGCGCAACGGGTCGATCGTCGCCCTCGGAATAGATCAGCGCATCGCCCACGGCGAGGACGCGGCCCAGCTTGAGTACCCGGATCTTCGCGATCAGGTCGGCCCCTGCGGCGGGCTTGCGCATGAAATCCATGCTCGCATTCGTCGTCACCGCCAGCGCCACGCGACCGATCCGGGCGAGGATCGCGATGTAGATTCCGACATCCGCCAGCGCGAACATGTTCGGCCCTGAGACCGTGCCGCCGGGCCGCAAATGGCGCTCTTCCACCTTCAGGCGCACCACGAGCTCGTCCTCATCGAGCGCCTCGATCGCGAAGTCGCCTTTCACCTGCGGAAACGCCTCGTCGAGAAATTCCGCGAGCTCGTCGCGATCCATTGCCAGCGCCATGCGCCCTCCCCTTTTCTTGTCCCTCGCTCGCCCCTAGAGTTTCGCCAAAGAGGAGGAGTTTCAATGACCGATCTGGTGATCCGCGAGGATAATGGCGCGGTGGCGCATCTGACGATGAACAGCCCCGGCAGCCTCAACGCGCTGTCCGATGCGATGCTGGCGGCGCTCAAGGCGCGGTTTTCCGAGCTGGCCGAGGATACCGGCGTGAAGGTCGTGGTGCTGCGCGGCGCGGGCAAAGCGTTTTGCGCGGGCCATGACCTCAAGGAGATGCAGCGCGGGCGCGAAGCCGAGGATCAGGGCCGCGCCTATTTCGCCGATCTCTTCTTCCGCTGCGCCGAGGTGATGCAGATGATCCCCGCCCTGCCGCAGCCGGTGATCGCCGAGGCGCATGGCATCGCGACCGCCGCCGGCTGCCAGCTGGTCGCCTCCTGCGATCTGGCCGTGGCCGCCGAGGGCACGCGGTTCGGGGTGAACGGGGTGAATATCGGGCTCTTCTGCTCGACCCCGATGGTGGCGCTGTCGCGCAACGTGCCGCGCAAGGTGGCCTTCGAGATGCTGACCACCGGCGAGTTCATCGATGCCGCCCGCGCCCGCGAGGTCGGGCTGGTCAATCGCATCGCGCCGCATGAGGAGCTTGGCGCCGAGACCGAGAAGCTGGCGCAGACCATCGCAGGCAAGCTGGGCGCCGCCGTGAAGATCGGCAAACGCGCCTTCTACGATCAGGCCAATATGGACCTCGCGCAGGCCTATGAGCACACGGCCGCCGTGATGGTCGAGAACATGCTCTGGCGTGATACGAAGGAAGGCGTGCAGGCCTTCATCGAGAAGCGCAAGCCGGACTGGGCCGAATGAAGGGGCGGAGCAAACCCGCTCAGCCCACCACCATATCGTCGCGATGGATCAACGCCGCGCGGCCGGGATAGCCGAGAATCTCCTCGATCTCGCCCGAGCGGTGCCCCGCGATCAGCCGCGCCTCGTCGCCGGTGTAGCGCACGAGCCCTTTGCCCAGCACCGCACGGTCCGGCCCCGCAATGGTGACCGGATCGCCGCGCCCGAAGCGCCCGACGACCTTGGTGATCCCGGCGGGCAGCAGCGACTTGCCAGAGCGCAGCGCATTGGCGGCCCCCTCATCGACGAACAACTCGCCCCGCGGCTTCATCGCCGCGATCCAGCGTTTGCGCGCCGCCTGCGGATCGCCCTCGGGCAGGAACCAGCTGCAGCGCCCGCCCTGCTCCAGTGCGGCCACCGGATGCTCGGCAAAGCCTTCTGCGATCGCCATCGCGCAGCCCCCCGCCACCGCGACCTTCGCGGCCAGCAATTTCGTCTTCATCCCACCCTTCGAGAGGCCGGAGACGGGATCGCCCGCCATCGCCTCGATCTCGGGGGTGATATGTTCGATCACCGGCAGATGCTCGGCACTCGGGTCGGTCTTGGGGTTCGCGGTGTAAAGCCCGTCGACATCGGACAGCAGCAGCAGCTGATCCGCCCCGATCGTCACCGCGATCTGGGCGGCCAGCCGGTCATTGTCGCCGAAGCGGATCTCGTCGGTCGCGACCGTGTCGTTCTCGTTCACGATGGGCACGACGCCGAGGCTCAGCAGCGTCTCCAGCGTCGCGCGCGAATTGAGGTAGCGGCGGCGATCCGCGGTATCTTCCAGCGTCACCAGAACCTGTGCGGTGCTCACGTCATGCGGCCCCAGAACTTCCTCATAGGCCCGCGCGAGGCGGATCTGTCCCACCGCCGCCGCGGCCTGGCTCTGCTCCAGCGGCAACGTGCCGCCCGCGAGACCGAGCACCCGACGCCCCAGCGCAATCGAGCCGGAGGAGACGATCACAACACCCGTGCCGCGGGCGCGCAAAGCCGCCACATCGGCGGCCAGCGAGCGCAGCCAATCCGCACGCAATCCGCTCTGATCGACGAGAAGCGCCGATCCGATCTTGATCACCAGACGCTTCGCCTGCGCCAGAGCGGGCGCGCTCACGGTTGCCATGCTCCGCCCTCGTCCTCCGGCTTCGGCTTGTCCTTGGCGATCTCCGCCCAAAGCGCGCGCAACACATCCGGCACGCCCTTCTTCGACACGCCCGACATCAGCATCACGCGCCCGCCCGACGCCTCTTCCAGCTCCGCCTTGCGCTCGGCCAGCGTCTCTTCGTCAATCGCGTCGATCTTGTTGAGCACGGTGACACGCGGCTTCTGAGCGAGGATTTCCGAATAGGCCTCCAACTCGCCGATGATCGTGCGCCAGTCCTCGACCGGGTCCTCCGCGGTGCCATCGACAAGATGCAGCAGCACCGAGCACCGCTCGACATGGCCGAGGAACTGGTCGCCCAGACCCCGCCCCTCGGAGGCGCCCTCGATCAGCCCGGGAATATCGGCCACGACGAATTCGCGCCCGTCGATGCCGACGACGCCGAGGTTCGGAACCAGCGTGGTGAACGGATAATCCGCAATCTTGGGCCGCGCATTCGACGTCGCCGCGAGGAAGGTGGACTTGCCCGCGTTGGGCAGCCCCAGAAGCCCCGCATCCGCGATCAGCTTGAGCCGCAGCCAGATCGTGCGCTCCACGCCTTCCTGGCCGGGATTCGCGCGTTGCGGCGCGCGGTTGGTCGACGATTTGAAATGCAGGTTGCCCCAGCCGCCATTGCCGCCCTTGGCGAGAAGCACGCGCTGGCCCACCTCGGTCATGTCGGCGATCAGCGTTTCCTGATCCTCGTCGAGAATCTCGGTGCCGACCGGCACTTTCAGCACGACGTCATCGCCGTCCTTGCCGGTGCATTGGCTGCCCATGCCGTGCTGGCCGGTTTTTGCGAAGAAATGCTGCTGGTAGCGGAAATCGATGAGCGTATTGAGCCCTTCGACCGCCTCGATCCAGACCGAGCCGCCCTTGCCGCCGTCGCCGCCATCAGGGCCGCCGAATTCGATATATTTCTCGCGCCGGAACGAGACGCAGCCCGCGCCGCCGCCACCCGAGCGGATATAGACCTTGGCGAGATCGAGGAATTTCATGGTCAGGCCCCTTTCATCAAGGCGCCGGGATAGCTGCCTGCGCGCGCAGGATCAAGCGCCGCGTGGGGGCGCGGCCCCCACACCCCCGGGATATTTTCACCAAGAGGAAGGGGAATGCGCGTCGCGAGGCGGGGTCTCGCAGATCATGTCGAAATGTCGGAGCTTGCGCCCCAGCGCCCGGCTATCGACAAGCGACTCGCCTGCGTGCCGGAATCCCAGCTTCTCGAGAACCCTGCGCGAGCGGTGATTGCCCTCGAAATAGCCCGCCGCGAGCGGCCGCGCGTCCGGGGCCTCGAAATGCGCAGCAATGACGGCACGGCCTGCCTCGGTGGCATAGCCATTGCCCCAATGATCCCGACCCAACCAATAGCCGAACGCGCCGACCTTTCCGATCACTCCACAAAACTCGCCCTGTCGCGTGATTCCCCAGACTCGCCCGCCATTCTCGCGATTGGCGGCGACGAACGCCTCA
The DNA here is from genome assembly GCF_002020145.1 of Thioclava sp. DLFJ4-1. Lineage (NCBI taxonomy): Bacteria > Pseudomonadati > Pseudomonadota > Alphaproteobacteria > Rhodobacterales > Paracoccaceae > Thioclava > Thioclava sp. DLFJ4-1. The sequence continues at coordinate 472,949 of NZ_MPZT01000004.1, read as the reverse complement.
GCATCGGCTCTGGTGTAGGGATACGGCATCTTCGCGAGCCAGCGCGCGAGTTCGAAATCATTCGCGGCACGCGTGATCGCATCGACATCTTTCGAAGTCAGCGGACGCAAGACGAGGCGCGGCGTTTCAATAAGATGCATCTTCCTCTTGGCCCAAATATCCCGGGAGGGTTCGGGAGGGCAGCGCCCTCCCGTCTACGCTCTCGGTCTGCGTTACATCTTGCGCAGATAGGTCCAAGTCGGGACATGGCGACCGCGCGCGAGCGACCAGCTTTCCGCATCGCCCAGATACTCGAAACCGCAATTGGTCAGGACACGAGCCGAGCCCGGATTGTCCTGAAACACCTCGGCAAAAAGCGTGCGCGCGTCTTGCGGGTTCGCCTCGATGATCGCCGCGACCGCTTCGGAGGCGAGGCCCGTATTCCAGAACCCCGGTCCAACCCAATAGCCGATCTCGGACTGATCGTCGTCGAGACGGGTCAGCGAGACGACACCCAGAAGCTCGCCCATGCCATGACGCGAGCCGTCAATCGCCCAGACGTCTTCGACGCGGTCGTCGGCCTGTGCGCGCGCGATGAAATTCTCGGCCGTGCCGGGCGGCAGCGGATGCGGGATCGCGCGAGTGCCTTCGGCGACGCGTTTATCGCCGGAATACATCTCGATCAGACCGGCATCCGAACGGCGCAGCGGGCGCAGCACGAAGCGCTCCGTTTCGATCACGGGTTGGGTGGAAATCGTCTCCTGGTACATGGGCGCTCCTCCTCGAAACGCGGACGAACCGGCGGCTCCTCCTGCCGCGTGGTCCTAGTAAATAAATAGGACAGTAAGATGACGATACATCCCCCGACCCGGTAAATTTTCTCGCCGCGTTTGCAAACATTTGCGTGCTGCACTGCAACGAGAAAGGGGACCGGCCTTTCAGCCGATCCCCCGATTTTGTGACACTTTCGTCGGTCGGGTTACTCGGCGGCCTCCGCAGCCGGGAGGACCGATACGAAGGTGCGGCCCTTGAGGCCTTTATGGAAGGTGACGCGGCCTTCAGCCGTTGCAAAGATGGTGTGATCCTTGCCGAGGCCGACGCCCTCACCCGGCCACCACTTGGTGCCGCGCTGACGCACGATAATGTTGCCCGGGATCGCAGCCTGACCGCCGAACAGTTTCACGCCAAGACGACGACCCGCAGAGTCGCGGCCGTTACGGGATGAACCGCCTGCTTTCTTGTGTGCCATGGGTGTCTCTCCTTATTTCGCGAGCTCTTTGGCCTGCTCGACCCAGTCGGGCTTGACCTTGGTAGCTTCAAAGGTTTCGGGATCGACCGAAGCGAGCTGAGCGTAGGTGGTGATGCCAGCTTCGTTCAGCTTCTTCTCGGCCGCTGGGCCGAGACCGGTGATGACCTTCAGATCGTCCGCTTCCGCGACGGCGGCATCAGCCTTCGGCGCAGCTTTCGGAGCAGCAGCGGCCTTGGCGGGCTTGGCCGGAGCGGCTTCGCCTTTGCCACCATGCGCTGCACGACGTGCGATCGCGGTGCCCACGGCTTCCTTCACGCCCGACTTGTCGCCGCCGGTGGCGAGGACGTCGGTGACGCGCAGCAGGGTCAGCTGCTGACGGTGACCACGGGTACGCTGCGACGAGTGCTTACGACGACGCTTGTGGTAGGTGATGACCTTGTCGGCCTTGATGTTGTCGATGACTTCCGCCTGCACGGCCGCACCTTCGACGAGCGGGGTGCCGAACTGGGGCTTGTCGCCGCCGACCATCAGAATCTCGTTGAACTGGACTTTATCGCCAGCTTCGGCTGCGAGCAGTTCCACGCGGAGCAGATCGCCCGCTTGAACTTTGTATTGCTTGCCGCCGGTCTTGAGGACCGCAAACATGGGTCTTTCCTTTTCTTCATCCGCGCCCTGTGGCCCCTGATCGGAGTTCGTTGGACCTGTCGGCCCGCCGTCGGACTGCGCGCTCCTCATGGGAGCGAAGTTGCAAAAACGAGGCCCGGCGGAAAGAAGACTCTCCGCCGGGTCGGGCCGATATCGGGGATCAGCCCCCATCTGTCAAGGAAAAATGAGGTTTTATCCGCAATCGCTCCAGCGGGCGAGCGCCTCCGCCGCGGAGATCCGCCGCCCCTGTGCCCCCGCCTGCCCCGGCGTGGCCGAGAGGCGCGGCGCGGGCGAGGGCTGGGCGATCCCGTCGAGATCGACGTAAGCCTCCCGTTCGGCGTTCTGCGGATGCGCAATGGCCTCCGCGATCGACAGCACCGGCGTCGCGCAGGCATCGCTGCCCGCGAAGACCTCGGCCCAGTCATCCCGGCTGCGAGTCGCAAAGCGCTCAGTAAAAGTGTTACGCAAGGCTGGCCAATTCGCACGGGCTTCACGCTCAGGCAAGTCCTGGGGCGCGAATCCCAACCCCGCGATCAGCGCCGCATAGAATTGCGGCTCGAGCGCGCCGACCGCCATATGCCCGCCGCAGGCACATTCATAGACCGTGTAGAACGGCGCGGCGCCATCGAGCAGATTCGCCTGCCGCCGATCCACCCACGCCCCCTGCCCGGCCATCCCGGTGACCATCGCCATCAGATGCGCCACCCCGTCGGTGATCGCGCAATCGACGACCTGCCCCCGCCCGGTCTCGCGCGCCTGCCAGAGCGCCGCCAGCATCCCGAAGGCCAGATAAATTCCGCCGCCGCCGAAATCGCCCAGAAGGTTGAGCGGGATCGCGGGCGCCTCTCCGCCCATCGCGTGCAGCGCCCCGGTCAGAGACAGGTAATTGATGTCATGGCCCGCAGTTTGCGACAGCGGCCCCTCCTGCCCCCAGCCGGTCATCCTTCCATAGACCAGCGCCGGATGATCGGGGAAATCCTCGGGCCCCAGCCCAAGCCGCTCCATCACGCCCGGGCGCATGCCTTCGATCACCCCATCGGCGCGGGCGATCAGCGTGCGCACCGCCTCGCGCCCGGCGTCGGATTTGAGATCCAGCTCCACCACGTCGCGGCCGCGGTCGAGCACGTCGACCTCCAGCCCCAGAACATGATTCTTAGCCCCGCCCGAGCCGGGCCGCGCGATGCGGATCACCTCGGCCCCGAAATCGGCCAGACACATCGCCGCAAACGGCGTCGGCCCCAGCCCGGAAATCTCGACAATACGCAGCCCGCTGAGCGGTCCCGTCCCCTTGCCCCCGGTTCGCTTGGCCATTCGCCCCTCCTTATCGCCCCGCAAAGAGGGGCTCTGCCCCGCTGGCTCCGCCAGCCCCCGGGATATTTCTGCCAATCCGAAAGAGAATGCCCTCCCCTTCGGCTTGGATCAAATATCCCCGCCGGAGGCATCCGACCGAGCCGCGCGCGAAGGGTCTAGGCGTTCTGCGCCTTCTCTTCGAGCTCGAGCCATTCGACCTCGGCCGCGTCGAGCGCCGATTGGCGGTCGCTCAGCATCTCGGTGGCCTTGGCGAATTTCACAGGCTCGCGGGTGAAGAGATCGGGATCGGCGAGCAATTCGTTGATCTTCGAGATCTCATGTTCGAGCTTCTCGATCACGCCGGGCAGCTCTTCCAGCCGGTGTTTCTCGGTAAAGCTGAGGCCCGCTTTCTTCGGCGCAGCTTTCTGGGGCGCGGCGGGTTTCGCCTCTGCCTTGGGGGCGTCCTTCTTCGGCGCGGGCTTGGCCTCCGGCGCGGCCTCGGCCTTCTGCGCCTGATAATCCGACCAGCCGCCCGCATAGACGGTGGCGCGCCCGTCGCCTTCCATCGCGATGGTCGTGCTGGCGACCCGGTCGATGAAATCGCGGTCGTGGCTGACCAGCAGCACCGTGCCGTCATATTCGCCCAGCAGATCCTGCAGCAGATCGAGCGTCTCCACGTCGAGATCGTTGGTCGGTTCGTCGAGAATCAGCAGGTTCGACGGCTTCGCCATGATCCGCGCCAGCAAGAGCCGCGCGCGTTCGCCGCCCGACAGCGACCGGATCGGGCCGCGCGCCTGCTGCTCGTCGAACAGGAAGTCCTTCAAATAGCCCACGACGTGTTTCGGCGTGCCGCGCACCATCACCTGATCGGAGCGTCCCTTCACCGCCATGTCCGGGTCGTTCACCAGCCCGTCCCACAGCGTCTGCTCGGGATTGAGCGTGGCCCTCGCCTGATCGAAGACGGCGATCTCGAGATTCGTGCCCAGCTTCACCGCGCCCTCATCGGGTGCGACCTCGCCGGTCAGCATCTTCAGAAGCGTCGTCTTACCCACGCCATTGGGACCGACGAAGGCCACGCGGTCCCCGCGCAGCACGCGCAGGTCGAAATCCTTCACGATCTGTTTGTCGCCATAGCGCTTGGACAGGCCCGTGGCCTCGATCACCCGCTTGCCCGATTGCTGGCCCGAGTCGAGCTCCATCGCAGCGACGCCCTGCCGCTTGATCTGACCAGCGCGCTCGGCGCGCAGCGCCTGCAGAGCGCGCACCCGGCCCTGATTGCGCTTGCGCCGGGCCGAGATACCCTCGACCGCCCAACGCGCCTCGGCCTTGATCTTACGATTGAGCTTGTGACGGGCGTCGTCTTCCTCCGCCCAAGCCTTTTCGCGCCATTCCTCGAAGGTTTCGAAGCCCTCTTCATTGCGGCGCACTTCTCCGCGGTCGATCCAGAGCGTGGCCCGGGTCAGCGCGCGCAGGAAGGCGCGGTCGTGCGAGATCAGCACGAAGGCCTTGCGGGTCTCCTTCAGCTGGTTTTCCAGCCAGGCAATCGCCTCGATATCGAGATGGTTCGTCGGCTCGTCGAGCAGCATCAGCTCCGGCCCCTCGGCCAGAAGCTTGGCCAGCGCCGCGCGGCGACGCTCGCCGCCCGAGGCGGTCTCGACCGGGGTCTCGGGTTTGAACTTCAGCCCCTCTGCGACCATCTCGACCTTATAGGCCTCGGCGGGGTCCAGTTCGGAGGCGGCGAAATCGCCCAAGGTCGCGAAGCCCGACAGGTCAGGCTCCTGCTCCATATAACCCACGGAAATACCCGGCGGCACGACTCGCGTCCCCGAATCCGGCTCCACCAGCCCGGCCATCACCTTCATCAAGGTGGATTTGCCCGAGCCGTTTCGGCCCACCAGCGCGACTCGGTCGCCTTGCTGGACGGTGAGGGAGAGACCTTCGAAAACGGGATTGCCGCCGAAGGTGAGCGAGATGTCGGAAAGCTGTAAAAGCGGTGCACGTGCCATGCTCGCGAGCTAAGCGGGCCTTGGCGAAAGGTCAATGGGCCATGCACGACGCAGCCCCCCCATGGGCCATGCGCGACGCAGCCCCCCCCGTGCGCGTCCGCATCCCCTTCCCCTTGAGACAAATACCCCGCCGGAGGCCTCCGGCCTCTCAAACCTCACAGCCGCCCAGCTTAACGTGCCAGCGCCCGCAAGCTGCGCCGCCGCGCCTCAGGGATCGCGGCAATCTCCAGCGCGGTGAAAACGTGACAAGTGTCGAGGTCGCGGTCGATCACCGCGTGATCCGACACCCAGCCCCCCATGCCGAGATAGCTGCGCAGCAGCGGCGGCAATGCGCTGACATCGCCCGTCTCCCCTGCGAGCGCGGCGGGATAGTCCACGCGTTCGGGCGCTTTGGGACGTGGGCGCAAGGTAGCGGGCCCCAAAGCGCGGGATGCGAGGTGGGCAAGCCCTGCGCGATGCGCCCGCCAGTCGCTGCCCGTGAAAGAGGAGCAGCCGATCAGCAACCCGGCCCCGCTTTCCTCGGCAATCCGCGTGATCGCAGCCCAGCCCAGACGCAGCACGTCCGGGTCGCGCAGCGCCGGACGGGTGCAGAAGCGGCCCAGTTCGAGGATCGGCCCGGCCCATTGGGCCAGCGGCCCAAGATCGTAGAACTGTGCGCAATAGCCCTCAGACAGCGCGGCCCCACCCTCCAGCAGCAAAAGCCGCGCGGCAGCGGCGGGTCCGTGATCGTCGCAAATCAGGATGTGACGGCAAAGCGGGTCGAAGCGGTCTGCATCGGAAGCCCCTGCCCGGAACGCATCGGCGCGCAGGCGCAGCGCCGCCTCGCGGTCATCCGGACTTTGTGCCTCGCGGACCTGATAGGCACCTTTTGCGAAACTCAGGGACATGCGACCTCGCGGGTCATGGCGGCGGCCGGCTATCGGCCGCCCCGTCGCGATCAGTTGTCGCCGAGAACCTGACCCGCATTGATACGACCGATCGAGCCCATAAGCTGGCGCAGGAAGCCGATGCCCTTGACCTTGCTCTCGGTCACACGGCGCGACAGCGTCACGACCTGACCTTTCTCAAGCCCGAAGCGTTCGACATTGGTGACGACGCCATTGTCGTTGAACGACACGGCGACGACTTCCCGGCTGATTTCCTCAGGGGCGTGCCAGGTCACGGTTTTCCAACGCGAACCGACGTAATACCAGCCCGAGCCTTCCAAAAGCCCGGTCGAGCTGGGCCGCCCGATCGCGGCCGCGACATCATCACGCGTGCTCTTGCCGACCTCGATCTGAGCGAGGTCTTGGTCAATCGGCACATAGCCGTGGTTACGGTAAATCGGAGAGCAGGCGCCCGCGAAAAGCACCACGCCGAACGCGATAAACAGCATGGCCTTGCGCATCATAGAACCGATCCCCACCTGCAACCCCCTATTGCCTCTGACACTTCGGGCTTTTAGTGACGCTTACATCATGACTGCGCCGCCCTCAAGCGCTAGAGCGCGCCGATTGGGCACTCGGGCGCATGCAAAGGGTCGCAGGACAACACCGAGCGACCCAAAACAAGGAGCCGGACATGACACAGACCCCCGTCGATCCCGACCTGCCCGCCGCCCCCGAGACGATCTGGAGCGAGCCCATGCGGCTGGCCGATCTGCCCAGCCGCAAACCCACGCGCTTCGACATCGAAGCCAAGGGAGAGCGGCTCAAGGCGATCGCAGACTGGGCAGATATTCGCGGCGTCGAGGCGCTGCGCCTCAAGGGCGAGCTTGCGCCGAAGGGCCGCTCGGACTGGGAATTGCGTGCGACCCTCGAGGCCCGCGTGGTTCAGGATTGTGTGATCACTCTCGCCCCGGTCACGACCGATATTCGCGAAGAGGTGGTGCGGCGTTATCTCGCCGATATGGAAATGCCGACCTCCGAAGAGGTCGAGATGCCCGAGGATGACACCGCCGAACCGCTGCCCACGACGGTAAATCTCGGCGTGGTCGCGCTCGAGGCGATGGAGCTGGCCCTGCCGCTTTATCCGCGTGCAGCAGACGCGGAACTGGAAGGTGCGCAGGTGACCGAGCCGGGCGCCGAGCCGCTCAGCGACGAGCAGATGAAGCCATTTGCCAATCTGCGCGACTTGCTTGCCAAGGGCGAAAACGGTAAGGGCGACGCATAGTGGCAGACGCGGTTTCGCACCGCCCGAAACCGCTTGAAAAAAGGCCGGAAAAAAGGCTTGCACGGAAAAAGAATCCGAGTATGTTCCCGGCCTCATTCGACGTTTGGCTTCGCACCCCGAGAGACGCTTTCGGCCAAGTGACGAAACCACAAGGAAAATCAGGGCTGTAACGCCGCAAACACGGGCTACTGGCCCCCGAAACCCCGAGGTTGAGACATGGCTGTCCCTCAGAATAAAGTCACGCGTTCGCGCCGTAACATGCGCCGCGCCCACGACTCGCTTACCGCTGGCAACCCGGCGGAATGCCCCAGCTGCGGCGAACTCAAGCGCCCGCACCACGTCTGCCCGTCCTGCGGTCACTACGCCGACCGTGAAGTCGTCGCTCTGACCGAAGAGGTCGATCTGGACGACGACGCGGCGTAAGCCCGTCGACCCGCGCCGCACGTCATGCAAGATACGCAGGACCAGCCGCAGTCGGGATCGCAGATGAAGGCCGCAGAAATGCGAGCCGCCCAGAAGGGCAAAGCGCCGGCGAATGCCGGCGCTGTCGTTCTGTCCGTCGACGCGATGGGTGGTGATCTTGGCCCCGAAGCCACGATCGCCGGCGTCGCGAAGGCGCATCGCGCTCACCCCGATTTGCATTTCATCATCCACGGCCCGCGCGCGCAGCTCGAACCGCTGATCGCCAAGCACGATCTTGGCGACTGTGTCGATCTGCGCCACGCCGAGCGAACCGTCACGATGGAGGACAAGCCCGCGCAGGTTCTGCGCAACGGACAGGACACCTCAATGTGGTCGGCCATCGAATCGGTGCGCGACAAGGAGGCCGATGTCGCGGTCTCCTGCGGGAATACCGGGGCGCTGATGCTGATCTCGATGATGCGGCTGCGCAAAATGCCGGGCGTGAACCGTCCGGCCATCGCCTCCTTCTGGCCCTCCCGGGGGCCTGCGGGCTGGAACGTCATGCTCGACATGGGCGCCGACGTGAAAGCCGATGCGGAGGATCTTCTGACTTATGCTCTGATGGGCACCTCCTACGCGCGCAACGCGCTGGGACTTGAGCGTCCGCGCATCGGCCTGCTGAATATCGGCACCGAAGAGCACAAAGGCCGCCCCGAACTCAAAGAAGCCTATGAGCTGATCAGCAACGCCCAAGAGGCGGGGCAGTTCGACTTCGCGGGTTTCGTCGAGGGTAATGAGCTGGCCGGCGCGCGCGCCGACGTAATCGTGACCGACGGCTTCACCGGCAATGTCGCGCTGAAAACCGGCGAGGGCACAGCGAAATTCGTGGCCGAACTCCTGCGCGAAGCGCTGACCTCTTCGGTGATGTCGAAGCTGGGCGCTCTCTTCGCGATGGGCGCGCTCAAGCGCCTGCGGCACAAGACAGATCCGCGCCGCGCCAATGGCGGCGTCTTCCTCGGCCTCAACGGCACGGTCGTGAAATCGCACGGCTCGGCGGATGCCACCAGCTTCGCCGCCGCGATCGAACTGGCCGCCCGTCTGGCACGCTCGGGCTTCGGCGCGAAGCTTGCCGCACGGGTTGCCACCCTTCCCGCGGGGCAGGATGAGACCAAATCCGGCGCGCCACCTGCCGCCGAGAAAAGCGAGAGCAGCCAATGACGATCAGATCCGTGGTGCGCGGCGTAGGCCATTACCTGCCCGAGCGCGTTGTCGAGAACGCCGAGTTCGAGAAAACGCTCGATACCACGGATGAATGGATTCGCGGCCGTACCGGGATCGAGCGCCGTCATATCGCCGCCGAAGGCGAATATACCTCCGATCTCGCGATCAAGGCCGCGAAAGCTGCGCTCGAAGACGCGAATATGAGCGTCGACCAGATCGACGCGATCGTCGTCGCGACCTCCACGCCCGACAGCACTTTCCCCTCCGTCGCCACGATGGTTCAGGCGGGCTTGGGCTCGACCACGGGCTTTGCCTATGACGTGCAGGCCGTCTGCGCAGGCTTCATCTTCGCGTTGACCAATGCGAACGGGCTGATCCTTTCCGGGCAGGCCGAGCGCGTACTGGTCATCGGCGCCGAGACCTTCTCGCGGATCATGGACTGGACCGACCGGGGCACCTGCGTGCTCTTCGGCGACGGCGCGGGCGCGCTGGTCCTCGAGGCCGCCGAAGGCACCGGCACTGCCAACGATCGCGGCATCCTGTCGTCTGATCTTCATTCCGACGGGCGCTACAAGGACCTGCTCTATGTCGATGGCGGGGTCTCCACCACCGGCACGGCGGGCCATCTGCGCATGCAGGGCAACGCGGTCTTCAAACACGCCGTCACCAAGCTGGCCGAAACCGCGCATAAGGCGCTCGATAAGGCCGGACTGACCGGCGAGAACGTCGACTGGATCGTGCCGCATCAGGCGAACCTGCGCATCATCTCGGCCACGGCCGAACGGATGCAGCTGCCGATGGACCGCGTGATCGTCACGGTTCAGGACCACGGCAACACCTCCGCGGCGTCGATCCCGCTGGCCCTCTCGGTCGGCAAGCAACGCGGCCAGATCAAGGAGGGCCAGGTGCTGGTCACCGAGGCGATCGGCGGCGGTCTGGCATGGGGTTCGGTCGTCCTGCGCTGGTAAGCGCGGCCTCCCTGCATTCGTTTTACGCGATTCCCGCGCAAACGCGCGTGAGCCCGCGCATCAATCCCGTCCGCCAAGTGCTTGATATTGACTCGGGAATTACGGTCGGTCACTGTTAGCGAAACTCTTTATCCGGGGGGATAGGATGTCGAAGACCCTGACGCGCATGGATCTGAGCGAAGCGGTGTTCCGCGAAGTCGGATTGTCGCGCAATGAATCGGCGCAGCTCGTCGAAAGCGTGCTACAGCATATGTCCGACGCCCTCGTGGAGGGGGAGACGGTCAAGATCAGCTCTTTCGGCACCTTCTCGGTGCGCGAGAAAGCCAAGCGCATGGGCCGCAATCCCAAGACCGGCGAAGAGGTTCCGATCTCTCCGCGTCGCGTGCTGTCCTTCCGTCCCTCGCATCTGATGAAGGACCGCGTGGCGGCGGGCAACTCGAAGTAACCCGATAACAAATGACAGGTCCTACCGATGGGTAAATCCGCCGACGCGTTTCGGACGATCTCTGAGGTTTCAGACCTTCTCGACACGCCGACCCACGTTCTTCGGTTCTGGGAGAGCAAGTTCACGCAAGTGAAACCGGTCAAGCGTGCCGGTGGGCGGCGGTATTACCGGCCTGCCGATGTGGCGCTTCTGGGCGGCATCAAGCATCTGCTGCATGACGAAGGCATGACCATCCGCGGCGTGCAGAAGCTGCTGCGCGAGGAAGGCATCCGCGAAGTCGCCGCCCGTGGCGAGGTCAGCGTCGAGGATGAGCGCGAGGCCGATGAGGCCACGCAGAGCGCCCCAGAGCCGATTGCCCCTGTTGCCGCGCCCCAGCACAGCCCGGCCCCGCAAGAGGAGCCTCACGCGCAGGACGCGCCCCCGAGCGAGCCCGAGTCGACCGAGGCAGCGCCGGAAGAGATCGCTCCGCAGGAGGAAGCCCCGCAAGAGGCGGCCTCTCTCGAGGACAGCGCGCAGGATACAGCTCAAGACGTGTCCCAGACCGAGGCGCTTCCTGAGCGCCCCGAGGAACTGCTCGATCTCAGCCCCACCGAGGACGCCCCCGTCGAGGCCCATCAGGGTGGCTCGGTGACCCCCTTCCCTGCCCCGTCGCAGCCTTCCTTCTTCGACGAGTCGGAGACCGCCTCCAGCGAATCCCCGGAAGAAGACGCGTGGGATGAAGACGCAGAGGCCCCGATGGCGCTCGATGTCGAACCCGAACCGGAGCCGATGGCCCCTGTCGTGGCGATGACGATCGATCGTGGTCCGCAGGAACGCGCCGCGAAAATCGCTGCACGGGCCGATCTCGCACGGCTGTTACATGGGCTGCGCACGCTCGATCCGGCGCGGCTGAGCCCCGCCGATCGCGGCGATCTGCGCATGTTGCGCCTGCGTGCGCAGGCCCTTCAGGTGCGGCTCGCACAGCATGGCTCCGCGCAGGCGGAATGAGTGATCTTAACCCCGGACGAATTGGCGTGAAATTTCTCTCACTAACTGCTTGCACCCGCCGCCCGGTTCGCACTATATCCCCCTCGTCGGGCTGTGGCGCAGCCTGGTTAGCGCGTCCGTCTGGGGGACGGAAGGTCGTGAGTTCGAATCTCGCCAGCCCGACCAATTCGACAAACGCCCACCTCTTCATCGGGGTGGGCGTTCGTGTATCCGGAGGAGGGATCGGATGACCATCGGCGTGCTACCCGACACGATGCTGCAAGACATGATCACGCGCGGTGAGATCGCCGCCGAGCCAGCCATCATCCCCGAACAGATCCAACCTGCGAGCCTCGACCTGCGGCTTGGCACCGTGGCCTATCGGCTGCGCGCCTCGTTCCTCGCGGGCAAGGGCCAGAAGGTTTCGCACCGCCTGCATGACTTCGAGATGCACCGCATGGCGCTGACCGATGACGGCGTGGTGCTGGAAAAGGGCTGCGTTTATCTCGTGCCGCTGATGGAGACCCTCGCGCTGCCCGAGGGCGTCACGGCGGTCGCCAATGCCAAAAGCTCCACCGGGCGGCTCGATCTGCTGACTCGCCTGATTACCGATGACGGCACCGAGTTCGACCGAATCCCCGAAGGCTATAACGGCCCGCTCTATGCCGAGATCTGCCCGCGCAGCTTCTCGGTTCTGGTGCGGCCTGGAATGCGGCTTAACCAGATCCGCTTCCGCGCCGGTCAGGCGGCGCTCAGCGATGCCGAGCTGAAGATCCTGCACCAGCAGGAGCCGCTCGTGGATGGCCCCGCGGTGATCGACGAGGGTCTGGGCTTCTCGGTCGATCTGAAGCCCGCCGAGGGTGATCTGGTGGGCTACCGCGCCAAACCCCATACCGGGGTGATCGACATCGACAAGATCGGCCATTACCCGGCCCGCGATTTCTGGGAAGAGGTGCGCGCCTCCGATGGCCGCATCATCCTCGATCCCGGCGCGTTCTATATTCTCGTGAGCCGCGAGGCCGTGACGATCCCGCCCGATCACGCCGCCGAAATGGCGCCCTATCTGGCGATGGTCGGCGAATTTCGCGTCCATTACGCAGGCTTCTTCGATCCCGGCTTCGGGCATGGCGCGGCCGGCGGCACCGGCTCGCGCGGGGTGCTGGAGGTGCGCTGTCACGAGGCCCCCTTCGCGCTCGAGCACGGGCAAGTCGTCGGCCGTCTCGTCTATGAGCGCATGGCCGAGGAGCCGCGCCAGCTTTACGGCAAGGACATCGCCTCGAACTATCAGGGACAGGGCCTAAAGCTCGCCAAGCATTTCCGTATGGGGTGAGCCGGGATAAGCGGCCTTTCAGTGGAAGGACGCCCCAGCGAGGGCCCGGAGCGCAAGCAAAGGGCCGAGGCAGCGACTCTGTAGCGGCTGAGGGTCGCGCCCGAGCCTCGGGTGGGCGCTTGGCGCGCTTTGTGGCTTGGCACTTTATCTCGCAAGCCCGCAGGTCGGTCGTGCCCGCGCTGACACCGCCTATGCGCCCTCCCGGGGGGAGGGTCGGGCGCGGCCCGGGGCTGGTCGCCCCGCTCCCTCAGGCGGGCACCACCGCCCTACCCCGCCTGCTGCGTCACATCATACCCGTAGATCCAGTCGAACCGCCCCACCAGCCGCTCCGGCGTGAACCGCGAGGCAGCACGCAATGCGAGATGACCAAAGGTGCGCGGAGCCCCTGACAGGTGATAGTTCCGCGCGTTCTTGTTTGCCGCTGTCACGATCTGATCGCAGCGATCCCAGCGCGCCTCCTGATAGGCGGCGAAGGCCACGTCGTCGGTCTCGTAATTGGCAAGCGCCTCAGCCAGCACCCAGGCATCCTCCATCGCCATCACAGCCCCTTGCGCGAGGAAAGGCAGCGTCGGATGCGCGGCGTCGCCCAGAATCGCGACACCGGGCGCGAACCAGCGCTCGGCCACCGGGTGACGGAACAGGCCCCAGAGGTTCACCTTCTCGACCTGATCGAGCCAACCGCGCACGGTCGGGCAAAAATCGTCGAAGGCGGTGCGCAGATTGATCGGATCATCCTCGAGCGCCCAGCTTTCCTCGACCCAGCGGTGCCGCTCCTCGACGGCCACGACATTGCGCAGCCCCCGGCCCAGCGGATAGCTCACAAGATGCTTGCCCGCGCCCATGAAGACCTGCGCGATCTTCGGCTCGGCATCGTCGCATGGCACCAGCGCGCGCCACGCCACCTGATGGGTAAAGAACGGCGCCACCCGCCCGTTGAGCGCCTCGCGCGTCTTGGAATTGAGCCCGTCCGCGCCAATCAGAAGGTCGGTCTCGATCTCGGCGCCCTGTTTGGTGTGCAGCACCGGATGCGGCCCGGACAGGTCCACCCGCTCAATCTGCTGCAACAGGCGGATTTTCACCCCCGCCTCGCGCGCACCATCGGCCAGCAACTCGATCAGCCGGGCGCGATGGACGAAATGGTAATCCGCATCGGGGCGCAGCCGCGCCATATCGAGCTTGGCGACCTGACTTCCGGTCTCGCCATCGACGAGGCGCACCGCCTCGGCGCGCGGCCCCGCCGCCTCCAGCGCCTTACCCAGACCCAAGGCGCGCAGCACCGCGGCCCCGTTGGGCGAGACCTGCAGCCCGGCGCCGACTTCGCGTATCGCCTCGGCCTGTTCGAGCACCTCGACATCCGCACCGCGCATCGCCAGAGCCCGCGCCACCGTCAGCCCCGCGATCCCCGCACCCAGAACCGTAACCTTGCGCCCGATCAGCATGGGACCTCCTTCAAAAGCGAACACCGGCACCTTGGCGGTGCCGGTGTCGAATTGTTTTGCGCGCCTTCCCGCCCGAAGGCAACGCGCGTTTTGTGCATCACCACACGCAGTGCGCGCAGGCGATCAGTCGTCGCGATGCACCCGTTCGCGGCGCTCGTGTTTTTCCTGCGCTTCCAGCGTCATCGTCGCGATCGGACGCGCATCGAGACGCTTGAGCGAGATCGGCTCCCCGGTCTTCTCGCAATAGCCGTATTCGCCATTGTCGATCCGACGCAGCGCCGAGTCGATCTTGCTGACCAGCTTGCGCTGACGGTCGCGGGTGCGCAGTTCCAGCGCACGATCGGTTTCCTCGGAGGCGCGATCGGCAATATCGGGAACGTTGCGCGCGGATTCCGCGAGACCTTCGAGCGTTTCAGCGGATTGTTCGAGAAGTTCGGCCTTCCACGCCAGAAGCTTTCTGCGGAAATATTCCAGCTGCCGGTCATTCATGAAGGGTTCATTCTCGGCCGGACGATAATCATCCGGAAGGAATACTTCAGCTCTCATACCTGCCCTCTCATACGTGCCGGGGGCGTCACCATGATCGTCATTCGCCATCGGCCAACTCTCCTCGGGCGAGGCAATACCCCAAGAACACAGTGTTGTCACGTCCGCATTCGTCCGGACTGCGTGTTTCCTCATCAATTCTTACGCCCGGGTTGCGGCAGCATTTTGGCGCAGATAGGTTGCAAACGATTTGCGCAAGATCATTGCGCAGCGATCTCGAAACCGGAGCGTGTTCCCCGTGCAATTTCAATCGACCGACAGCTATGTCGCCCCGCCCGATCTGACCGTCGCGGTCAACGCCGCCGTGGCGCTGGAGCGCCCTCTTCTGGTGAAGGGCGAGCCGGGCACCGGCAAGACGGAACTCGCGCGGCAGGTGGCGCAGAGCCTCGGGATGGAGATGGTCGAGTGGAACATCAAATCCACCACCAAGGCGCAGCAGGGGCTCTACGAATATGACGCGGTTAGCCGGCTGCGCGACAGCCAGCTGGGCGACGAACGCGTCAACGACGTGAGAAACTACATCCGCAAGGGCAAGCTCTGGCAGGCCTTCGAGGCGGGCAAGAAGGTCGTGCTGCTGATCGACGAGGTCGACAAGGCCGATATCGAGTTCCCGAACGACCTCCTGCAGGAACTCGACAAGATGGAGTTCCACGTCTACGAGACCGGCGAGACGATCCGGGCCAAACACCGCCCCGTCGTCATCATCACCTCGAATAACGAGAAGGAACTGCCCGACGCCTTCCTGCGCCGCTGCTTCTTCCACTACATCCGCTTCCCCGAGCCGGAGGTGATGAAAGACATCGTCGCCGTCCACTTCCCCGACATCAAGGACCGCCTGCTGACCGAGGCGCTGAGCCAGTTCTACGAGATCCGCGAGACCCCGGGCCTGAAGAAGAAACCCTCGACCTCCGAGGTGCTCGACTGGCTGAAACTGCTGCTGGCTGAGGATCTGAACCCCGAAGACCTCAAACGCGAAGGCGCGAGCCTGCTGCCGAAGCTGCACGGCGCGCTTCTGAAGAACGAGCAGGACGTGCATCTGTTCGAGCGGCTGGCCTTCATGGCGCGGCGGCAGGGGCGATGAGAGGCCCGCCCTCATCCGGCCCATCACAACGAAAGAGAAGGTGACCCCATGTCCGACAGATACATACTCCCCCACCCGATCGGCATGGGCGGCGTCGCCCTTGGAAACGAGTTCCGCGTCACGACCGACCGGCAGGCGGCGGACACGCTCGAAGCCGCCTGGGAGGCGGGCATCCGCTATTTCGACGTGGCGCCGCATTACGGGGTCGGCCTGGCCGAGCGCCGCTACGGGCAGTTCCTGCATCACAAACCGCGCGAGAGCTTCGTGCTCAGCTCGAAGGTCGGACGGCTGCTGAAGGCGGGGCCGCAGCATCGCAATCAGCAGCTCATGCCCTACTCCCCCTCGCCCAATATCGAGGTCTACGACTACAGCCGCGATGGCACGCTGCGTTCGATCGAGGACACGTTGCAGCGCACCGGGCTCGACAGTCTCGACGTGGTTTTCGTGCATGACCTCTCGCCCGATAACGGCGCGCTCCCGAAGGACTGGCTGGAGCTGTGGCCCAACGCGGTCGAGGGCTGCTTCGCGACGCTCTGCGAGCTGCGCGACCAAGGCGTAATCAAGGCCTGGGGCATGGGCGTGAACCGGCCCGAACCGATCCTGAAATCGATGGAAGACAGCGATCCCGACCTGCACCTGATGGCGAGCCAGTATTCACTGGTGGAACATGACCACGCGGTCGAGACGGTCTTCCCGGCGGCGCGCAAGCACGGCAACAGCTTCGTCATCGGCTCGGCGCTGAATGCGGGCTTCCTCGCAGGGCTGCACCGCTACCACTACGGCGACAAGAACAGCGTCATCGCGAAAGAGCGGATGGAGAAGCGCGACCGCCTGAGAGAGGTCGCCTTCGATCACGGCGTGAACCTGCTCGCGGCCGCACTGCAATTCGCGAAAGCGCCGGATGTCGTGCAGACGGTGGTCGTGGGGCTTGGACGTCCCGACGAAGCGATCGACGACGCGGCGGCCATGGACATGCCGATTCCGGCGGAGTTCTGGCAAGACCTGCGCGCGGCGGGGCTGATCCATAGGGATGCGCCGACGCCCGAGTAAGGGTGAAATGCCTGAAGATGCGAAAGGGTGCCCCGGACCATCCGGCGGCGCCCTTTTCTATTGGCTCACATGCGCCGCGTTATCCGCGCCGCCTTCCTTGCCCGCTTGACCGCGTCGCGCGCGGTCTGGGCTTGCTTGCGCTCCTGCGCCGTCATCGGGCCCGCGCTCTTGCCCTTGCCACTCCGCTTCGAGGCCATGCCGACGCCCTTGTTGATCCCCCAGTTGATCCCGCGGCGCAGGAACATCCGGATGATCATGTTGATGATCTGGTTGAGGTTCATCTGATCCCTCTCAATCCTCGAACAGCTCGGACTGGCCGGTCTGGGCTTCGTCCTCCTCGCCCTCCTCGTCGTCATCCGAGCCTGCACCCGGAAGGGGGCGCGAGTCCAGCAGGCCTGCGGCGCGAAGCTCCTTGAGGCCCGGCAGGTCACGGGCGCTCTCGAGGCTGAACTGGTCGAGGAATTCCTGGGTCACGACGAAGGTGACGGGGCGGCCCGGCGTCATCCGGCGGCGGCCGAAGCGGATCCATTCCATCTCCAGCAACTGGTCGATCGTGCCGCGCGAGACGGCGACGCCGCGTATCTCTTCGATCTCGGCGCGGGTGACCGGCTGGTGATAGGCGATGATCGCGAGCGTCTCGACGGCGGCTCGGGACAGCTTGCGCTCCTCCACCGTCTCCTTCTGCATCAGGAAGGCGAGATCGGGTGCGGTGCGCACGGCCCAGGCGTCACCCACCTTCACCACGCGCACGCCGCGCCCTTCGTAGCGCTTGCGCAGATGCACGAGCGCCTCGGCGGGGTCGCAGCCATGCGGCATCCGCTCTTCCATCTCGCGGATACGAACGGGTTCGGCAGAGGCGAAAAGGATCGCTTCGACCATCCGCTCCTGCTCGGCAATAGGCGGTGCCGCGAAAAGGGTTTCTTCTTTTTCTTCAGTCTGTTCCGGCTCGTCGTTCATGTCTTCTTCCGGATCGAAATGGGTTGGAACGTATCGCTCTGGCGCAGCTCGATCTGGCCCTGCTTGGCCATTTCAAGCGAAGCGGCGAAAGTCGCGGCGGTGGCCGAGCGTCGGCGTTTGGGATCGGCGGTCCAGCCGTCGGGCAGGAAGGTGGTCAGTTCCGACCAGCCGCCGGCGAAACCGATCAGCCCGCGCATCCGGTCCAGCGCCTCCTCCATCGTGAAGACATTGGTGCGATCGAACGCATAGGGGCGGAATTCATCGCGCGTGCGGATGCGCGCATAGGCCTGCATCAGGTCCATCAGCGAGGCCGAATAGGTGACCTTGCGGACGCGCTCGACCTCTTCCGAGATGCCGCGCGCGAAGGTGTCGCGCCCCAGCCGGTCGCGCGCCATCAACTGCGCCGCCGCCTCGCGCATCGCCTGCAGGCGTTCCAGCTGGAAGGCCAGATGCTCGGCCAGATCTTCCGCCGAGGGGCCTTCTGCCTCCGGGTCGGGCGGCAGCAGAAGGCGCGATTTCAGGAAGGCGAGCCACGCCGCCATTACGAGGTAATCGGCGGCCAACTCGATGCGCAGCGCCTTCGCGCGGTCGACGAAGGCCAGATATTGCTCGGCCAGTTGCAGCACGGAGATCTTGCGCAGATCGACTTTCTGGCTGCGCGAAAGCGTCAGCAGAAGGTCGAGCGGGCCTTCGAACCCGTCGACATCGACGATCAGCGCCTCGGCCTGAAGCCGATCCGCTACCGTTTGCGAGTCGAACAGATTTTCGGTGTCACTCATCCATGCCGCCGCTCAAGAGTGCCTCAAGTTCGGCATCGAGCGCGGCCATGTCAACTGTCTCGGGCGGCAAGCGCCGGTCCAGCGCGGCCTCGGCGCGGGCCTTTGCCGCCTCGCTCATCGCCGGGGCGGCCATCGCCACCTCTTCCATCGCGGGCATGTCGCCCTTGCAATGGAGCACCAGATCGCAGCCAGCAGCCAGAGCGGCAGCCGTGCGTGTCCCGAAGCCGCCCGCCAGCGCCTCCATCCCGATATCGTCGCTCATCAGGAGCCCGTCGAAACCGATCTCCTCACGGATGATCTTGATGATCTTCGCGCTCTGCGTCGCGGGGGCGTCATCGAGCGCGGTGAAGCGGATATGGGCGGTCATCCCCAGCGGCAAATCGTTCAGCGCCTTGAAGGGCGCGAAATCGCTCGCGATCAGGTCGGCCTTGGAGGCCTCGACCACCGGCAAATCCTTGTGGCTGTCGGAAATCGCCCGGCCGTGGCCGGGGATATGCTTGATGACTGGGAGAACACCGCCCGCAAGCAGTCCGTCGGCGGTGGCGCGAGCATTGGCGATCACGGTGGCCGCATCCTTGCCCAGACAGCGGTTTTGCAGGAACGGATGCGTCAGATGCCCCGCGATATCGCAGGTGGGCGCGCAGTTCACGTCGATGCCGACCGCACGCAGTTCCTCGGCCATGATCCGCGAGCGCAGCCAGAACGAGCGCGGAGCCGCATCCCCTGCCCGCTTCGCCTGCTCCAGCGGCGGCAGCCATTCGCGCCATTGCGGACCGCGCATCCGCTGCACCCGACCGCCTTCCTGATCGATCAGCACCGGCGCATCGCGCCCCACGGCCCCGCGCAGCGCATCGGTCAGCCGGGCGACCTGCTCGGGTGTGTCGATATTGCGCGAGAACAGGATGAAGCCCCACGGGTCGGCCTCGCGGAAGAAGTCGCGTTCGCGCGCGGAGAGCTCGGTCCCCTCGCAGCCGAAGATCGCGGCGACGCCCATCAGCGCGCCTGCGTCGGGATGCAGTTCTGCCGCTCGGCCACGAGGGCGGCGCAGAACTGGCGCGCTTCGGTCACGTCGTCAAAGCCCGCGACGCGCAGGCGATAGAAATCGCGCCCACCGGAGCTGGCCTTCTGAACCACGCGCTTCTTGCCGGACATCAGCGCGTCGAAGCGCTTGGCGATGCGGTCCCATTCGCCCTTGGCCGCGGCCTCGGTGTCGAAGGCGCCAAGCTGCACGAGGCGCGTGCCCGCCGCCAGATCCGCAGGATTGATGTCAACAACGCCCGCCTCGGCCTGACCGGAGGACATCTGCTTCGTCACCGCCTGCTCCAGCGCCGCCGCCAGAAGCTGATCGCGCATCGGCTTGGTCTGCGGGCGCGGCGAGCGCGAGACGCCCGGCACTGAGGCCGGGATCACGCCACTGACCGCGTCGCTCTCGGGTGCGGCCTCCTGCTCGACCGCATCGGGGCGTGTCTCGGGCATGGCCGGGCTCATGAGCGCGGGCTTCACGGGAATGTCGGGCGCGTCTTGCACCTGAGAGGGATCGGCATTGAGCGCAGCAGGCTCGAGCGCGGCGATTGCGGCCTCTACGGCCGGATTGGACGCAGGGTTGGCCTCATCGCCTGCCACTTTCGCCTCTGCCGCCAACTCGCCCATCGGCTTGTCATCGTCGGTGAAGCCCTCCGGGCTGGGCGCGAGAGTCACTTTCTCGGGCGCAGGCGCCGCCTGCCCCGTGCCAGCGACGTCGTTCACGGCCAGACCGGTATGGCGCGCAAGTTCGCCGCCCGGGTCCTCGGGCGCGATCCGGGCCGGCCCGTCCATCGCGCGGATCACCGGCACGCCGTTGAGGTCGCGCATCGCCAGCTTGTAGCCCCAGACCACCAGACCCGCGATCATCGCGACCGATGTCAGCGCGCCGGCCACATTGACCCAGCGCGACACGACGCGTGGCGCACGTTCAGGAGCGGGATCTTCGGGATGCGCGTAATGGGGCTGCGGGTGTTCATGCCCGTAACCCCCACTCTCGCGGTAGTCGTAGGTCGTCATGCTCGTCGCCTCGCCGCCGGTTGCCCGGCCTTGCCCGGTTGACCCGGAATTTGCCTGTTCCCGGCGGCGTGCGTTTATCGCATCTCTTCAGCCGGGGTCACGCCAAGAATACCAAGACCGGCGGAAATGACAACGGCGCTGGCACGGGCAAGGGCGATTTTCGCCGCCGATGCGGCCTCGTTGCCATCCTGCAGGAAGCGCAGGGCCGGCTCGTCATTGCCACGGTTCCACAGGCTGTGCAGGTCCGAGGCAAGATCGTAGAGGTAGAAAGCCACCCGGTGCGGCTCGTTCGCGCGCGCCGCGATCTCCAGAAGACGCGGCCATTCGGCGATCTTCTTGACCAGTTCCAGCTCGGACGGATGCCACTCGCCGGACAGATCGACCTCAGCCAGACGCGCATCCGACATGTCCCAGCCAGCCTCCGCCGCCTTGCGCAGCACCGAGCAGACCCGGGCATGGGCATATTGCACGTAGAAGACCGGGTTGTCCTTCGACTGCTCCAGCACCTTGTCGAAATCGAAATCCAGCGGCGCGTCGTTCTTGCGGGTGAGCATGTGGAAACGGGTCACATCCGCGCCCGCCTGCTCCACCACGTCGCGCAGCGTGACGAAAGTGCCCGCGCGCTTCGACATCTTGAAGGGCTCGCCATTCTTGAACAGCTTCACCAGCTGGATCAGCTTGATGTCGAGCGTCACCTTGCGATCCGACAGAGCGGCCACCGCTGCCTTCATCCGCTTCACATAGCCGCCATGGTCGGCGCCGAAGACGTCGATCAGCAGATCGTAACCACGGTCGATCTTGGTCCAGTGATAGGCGATATCGGGCGCGAAATAGGTCCAGGAACCATCCGACTTCTTCACCGGGCGGTCCACGTCATCGCCATATTCAGTCGAGCGGAACAGGGTCTGCTCGCGCTCCTCCCAATCCTCGGGCAGCTTGCCCTTCGGCGGGTCGAGCACGCCTTCGTAGATCAGCCCCAGATCCTCGAGCCGCTTCAGCGCCGCTTCGATCTGGCCGGTGCCGTAGAGCGACTTCTCGGAGGAGAACACATCCATCTTCACGCCGAGACAGGCGAGATCCCCGCGGATCATCTCCATCATCTGCTCGGTCGCGAATTCGCGGATATCTTCGAGCCAGTCTTCCTCGGGCTTGTCGAGCAGGCTCTCGCCATACTTCGCCTTGATCGCCTCGCCGACCGGGATCAGGTAATCGCCGGGGTAGAGCCCCTCGCGGATTTCCGGCTCGAGGCCACAGGCTTCGCGATAGCGTTCATAGGCGGAGCGGGCGAGCACATCGACCTGCGCACCGCCATCGTTGATGTAATATTCCCGCGTGACGTCATAACCCGCGAAATCCAGCAGGCTCGCCAGCGCATCGCCGAACACGGCGCCACGCGTATGGCCCACATGCATCGGGCCGGTGGGGTTCGCGGAGACATATTCCACGTTGACCTTCACACCCTTGCCCAGATCGGAACGCCCGTAATCCGCGCCCTCTTTGAGCACGGAGTGGGTCACATCCGCCCAAACTTTCGGATCGAGGCGCAGGTTGATGAAGCCGGGACCGGCCACATCGGCGCTGACGATCCGGTCATCTGCGGCCAGCTTGCCCGCCAGCGTCTCGGCGATGTCGCGCGGCTTCGATTTGGCGGGCTTGGCCAGCACCATCGCGGCGTTGGTCGCCATGTCGCCATGCAGCGGATCGCGCGGCGGCTCCACCGCGACGTTTGCGTAGTCCAGCCCCTCGGGCAGCGCGCCCTCGGAAACCATCTGATCGAGTGCCGCAATCACCGCGGCGCGGATGTCGGAAAACAGGTGCATTCTCATTGTCCTTATTTGCGCTCTCCCCTGCCAGAGCGAGCCGGGCGCGTCAATGGCCCGAGCGGGGGCCAAGCGGGAGCAGAGACGACGCGGGCGGCCCGGCATCGCCTGCCGGACCGCCCGAAATCGAACCTTGCGAGAGGCTCAGTCCTCGGCAGTAAAGCCCGCAGCCTCGATCCCAGCCACGGCCACTTTCGCATCATTGTCCGAGGTATCGCCGGTGACGCCCATCGCGCCGATCACAGCGCCGCTCTCGTCGCGGATCAGCACGCCGCCGGGCACCGGACAGGTCTTGCCGTCATAGATGCCATTCACCGCGGCCATGAAATAGGCCTGCGCCTCGGCCCGCGCCATCTGCGCCTTGCCGCCCATGCCCAGCATCACCGCGCCGTAAGCCTTGGCGCGCGCGATCTCGAACCGACCCGGCGCGGCGCCGTCGGCGCGCGCGAAAGCCAGCGGGTGACCGCCCGCATCCAGCACGATCGCCGAGAGCGGTTTCAGTTCGTCTTCCACACCTTGCGCGAGCGCGGTGTCGATCATCTTCTGCGCTTGTTCCAGCGTGATCATGCGCGTTCCTCCTTCACTTGCAGGCGGCGCTGATGCAGCACCGGTTCCGTATATCCCGAGGGCTGGACCGTGCCCAGGAAGCACAGATCGCACGCCGCCTGGAAGGCGAAGCCGTCATAGCCAGGCGCCATCGGGCGGTAGTTCGGGTCGCCCTCGTTCTGGCGGTCGACGACCTTGGCCATTTTGCGCAGCGCCTCCATCACCTGACCCTCGCTGACCAGCCCATGTTCGAGCCAGTTCGCGATCGCCTGGCTGGAAATCCGGCAGGTCGCGCGGTCTTCCATCAGGCCCACGTCGTGGATGTCGGGCACCTTCGAGCAGCCGACACCCTGATCGACCCAGCGCACGACATAGCCGAGGATGCCCTGCGCGTTGTTCTCGATCTCGGTGCGGATTTCCTCTTCCGAGTAGTTCTTGCCCCGTGCGAGCGGGATCGTCAGCAGATCGTCGAGCCGCGCCGGGCGGTTCATCGCGGCGATCTCCTGCTGGCGGCGCTTCACATCGACCTTGTGGTAATGCGTGGCATGCAGCGTGGCCGCCGTCGGCGACGGCACCCAGGCGCAGTTCGCGCCCGCCAGCGGATGGTTGACCTTGGCCTCGAGCATATCGGCCATCCGGTCGGGCATCGCCCACATGCCTTTGCCGATCTGCGCCTTGCCCGCCAGCCCGCAGGCCAGCCCGATATCGACGTTGCGATCCTCATAGGCTTCGATCCACGGCTGGCCCTTCATCTCGCCCTTGGCGAGCATCGGACCGGCCTGCATCGAGGTGTAGATCTCGTCGCCCGTGCGGTCGAGGAAGCCCGTGTTGATGAAGGCCACGCGGTTCTTCGCGGCGCGGATGCATTCCTTGAGATTGACCGAGGTGCGGCGCTCCTCGTCCATGATGCCCAGCTTCACCGTGTAACGCGGCAGGCCCAGAACCTCTTCGACCTTGTCGAAGATCTCGGTCGCGAAGGCGACCTCTTCGGGGCCGTGCATCTTCGGCTTCACCACATAGACTGAGCCGGTAACCGAGTTTCGCGGACCTTCGGTCTTCTTCAGGTCATGCATCGCACAAAGCGTGGTGACCATCGCGTCCATCAGCCCCTCGAAGGCCTCTTCGCCGTCGCGGGTCAGGATTGCGGGCGTGGTCATCAGGTGGCCGACATTGCGCACCAACATCAGCGAACGGCCCTTCAGCGTGATCTTCTCGCCACCGCCGCCGGTGAACTGGTAATCGCCTTCAAGCCGCCGGACCGTCTTCTCGCCGTTCTTCACGACGTTTTCGCGCAGATCGCCCTTCATCAGACCCAGCCAGTTACCATAGGCCTGAACCTTGTCCTCGGCATCGACACAGGCAACCGAGTCCTCGCAATCCATGATCGTGCTGATCGCGGCCTCGAGGATGACATCGGCGATATCGGCAGGATCGGCCTGACCGACCTCGGTGGTCGGGTCGATCTCGATCACGAGATGCAGCCCGTTATTTTCCAGCAGAACCTCCGACAGCGCGCCCTCGTCGGAAATGTTGAACCCGAGGAACTGCGCCGGATCGGCCAGCCCCGTTTCGCCCACCGCGTTCTCGACGAAGAAGACGCCGTTCTCTACGCGCAGCGCGGTCACACCGGTCCAGCTGCCGCCTGCAAGCGGCACCGCCTCGTCGAGAAATGCCTTCGCGCGCTCGATCACGCGCGCGCCGCGCTCGGGGTCATAGCCCTTGCCCTGCGGCCGATCGCCAAGCGCATCGGTGCCGTAGAGCGCATCGTACAGGCTGCCCCAGCGCGCATTCGCGGCGTTGAGCGCATAGCGCGCATTGGTGATAGGCACGACGAGCTGCGGACCGCAGACGGTGGCGAATTCGGGATCGGTCTCCGGCGTCTCGATTTTGAAGTCGTCGCCTTCGGGCAGGAGGTAGCCGATCTCTTTCAGGAAGGATTTATAGTCTTCGAAATCAAAGCCTTCGGCGCGGTGATGCGCATGCCAGTCGTCGAGCTTGGACTGGATCGCCTCGCGCGTCTCCAGCAGCGCACGGTTCTTCTGTCCCTGCGTATGCAGCAGGTCCGACAGCCCCTCCCAGAAGCGCTCCGGCGCGACGCCGGTCCCCGGCAAAGCCTGATCCTCGATGAAGGCGGCCAGTTCGACCGCCACCTGCAGTTCGTTACGTGCGACCCGCTGTGCCATTGTGCCCTCCCGGTTTTCTTAGACGCGTACTAGATGAAACCGCTGAGCGTGAATGTCCAGCGGATTGCCTGTCGCGGGCGGGAAGACGCTAAGACGGTGAAAGGGCGTAAAAAGGCCAGCGGCTCACGGAAACGGGAGCGATGCAGCCGCGCGCGACCCGACCGAGCTCACTGCTGGATCGGGTCGGCCTCGGTCGCCGCGCCATTTCTTTCAGCAGTACCGACGCCGGTGGTCTCGGGCGCTTGCGTGGTGGACAGGCCCCGTTCACCTTAGGTAACGCAACCCACCCCCTTCAGGTTCTCCCGGCCTGCCACGCGTCTCTCAGAGCGGTCCGCGAAACCGCTTTGAAAACCCCGAGCGGGGCAGATACTGTTCCGCCAGCTGCGGGACAGCGACGCCAAGACCGGGTCGCGCCCGCCGAACATCAGAGGTGCTGCTCACGCAAAGGCGAACTTGCTTTCGCACGGGCGCGCGCCACCTGACATAACCCGAAGTTAATTAGGAATATCGTTAGAATGTCCGCTGAACTGACGGCTGCCGACGCCCCTGCCAAGCGCCTGAGCGACTACCGCCCCTACCCCTTCACCCTCGAGACCGTGCGGCTTGATTTCACGCTCGACCCGGACGCGACCGAAGTGCGCGCGCGCCTCACCTTTTCGCCCCGGCAGGAGGCGGCCGCGCTGGAACTCGATGGCGAAGATCTGGAGCTTGTCTCGGTTGCAGTGGACGGGCGGGCGCTGACGCCGGACGACTATGAACTGACAAAGACAGGCCTGACGATCCCGGCGAACGTTCTGCCCTCGCAGCCCTTCACGCTGGAAACCGTCACGCGGATCGCACCGTCGAAGAATACCGCGCTCGAAGGGCTTTATATGTCCAACGGCATGTATTGCACGCAATGCGAGGCCGAGGGCTTCCGCAAGATCACCTACTACCCGGACCGCCCCGATGTGATGGCGCGCTTCCACGTCACGATCACCGGCGACCAGCCGGTGCTGCTGGCGAATGGCGATCTCGTCGAGAGCCGCGAGGGCTATGCCGAATGGGTCGATCCGTGGCCCAAGCCCGCCTATCTCTTCGCGCTGGTCGCGGGCGACCTGCGCGCGCATTCGGGCACATTCACCACGATGTCGGGCCGCAAGGTCGCGACGAATATCTGGGTCCGTCCGGGCGACGAGGACCGCTGCGACTTCGCCCTGCAGGCGCTCCACAGCTCGATGCGCTGGGACGAAGAGGCCTATGGGCGCGAATACGACTTGGACATTTTCAACATCGTTGCCGTCGATGACTTCAATAAGGGCGCGATGGAGAACAAGGGGTTGAACATTTTCAACTCCAAATGGGTTCTCGCCTCGCCCGAGACCGCGACAGACGCCGATTACGAGCGTATCGAGGGTATCATCGCCCATGAGTATTTCCACAACTGGACCGGCAACCGGATCACCTGTCGCGACTGGTTCCAGCTGTGCCTGAAAGAGGGGCTGACAGTCTATCGCGACCAGCAGTTCACCGGCGACATGCGCGGCCATGCGACGAAGCGGATCGACGATGTCCTCTCGCTGCGCGGACGACAGTTCCGCGAGGATCGCGGCCCGCTCTCGCACCCACCGCGCCCCGATCATTACCGCGAGATCAACAACTTCTACACCGCGACCGTCTATGAGAAGGGCGCCGAGATCGTGGGCATGCTGCACCGCTTGCTGGGCGCAGAGGGCTACCGCGCCGCGCTGGATCTCTATTTCGAGCGCCATGACGGGCAGGCCTGCACGATCGAAGACTGGCTGAAGGTCTTCGAGGACAGCTCGGGCCGCGATCTGAGCCAGTTCAAGCGCTGGTATACCGATGCGGGCACGCCGACCCTGCGGGTGCGCGACAGCTTCAAGGACGGCACGTACACGCTTGAATTCGAACAGGAAACGCGCCCCACTCCCGGCCACTCGGAGAAGCTTCCGCGCCACATCCCGATCGAAGTCGGCCTTCTGTCCGAGAATGGCGACGAGGTCCTGCCCTCCACCGTGCTGGAGATGACCGAGGCGAAACAGAGCTTCACATTCGACGGGCTCGCGACGCGCCCCGTGCCCTCGATGCTGCGCGACTTTTCCGCCCCCGTGCGGCTGGAGCGCGACGTCGACACGTCCGAGCTGGCCTTCCTGCTGACCCACGACCGCGACCCGTTCAACCGCTGGGAAGCCGGCCGCGCGCTGGCCCAGAAAGTGCTGATCGGCCGGGTGCTGGGACAGGAAACCGACGCGTCCTTCTCCGATGCGATCGGGGCGCTCCTGCGCGACGAGACCGCCGATCCGGCCTTCCGTGCACTGTGCCTGAACCTGCCCTCCGAGGACAGCATCGCGCAGGCGCTCTACGATCAGGGCGAGACGCCCGATCCCGCGGCGATCTACGCGGCGCGCGAAGGGCTCGCCCGCGATCTGGCGAGCGCGCATAAGACGCTTCTGGCCGAAATCTTCACCAGCACCGAAGCGACAGGCCCCTATAGCTCCGATCCCGAGCAGGCCGGTCCGCGGGCGCTGCGCCTTGCGGTCCTGCGGCTTTTGAACCGCATCGACGGCGGGGCACGGGCGGGGGCGCTTTTCGCCTCGGCCGAGAACATGACCGAAAGCCTCGGCGCGCTCGCAGCTCTGGTGCAGACCGGGCAGGACGCCGCGGCCATGGCCGAATTCCGCGACCGCTGGCAGGGCGACCGGCTTGTGATGGACAAGTGGTTCCTCGTCCAGCTGGCCAATTGCCCGCCAGAGACGGCGCTGGAGCGCGCCGAGGCGCTGACCGGCGATCCGCTCTTCACATGGAAGACGCCGAACCGCTTCCGCGCGCTGATGGCTGGGCTGTCGGGCAATCACGCGGGCTTCCACCGCGCGGACGGGGCGAGCTATCGCTTCTATGCCGACTGGCTGCTCGAGCTCGATCCGGTCAATCCGCAGGTCGCCGCGCGCATGTCCACCGCTTTCGAGACGTGGACGCGCTATGACGAAGGCCGGCGCGAGAAGATGCGCAGCGAGCTGGAGCGGATCGCCGCCCAGCCGGACCTCAGCCGCGACCTGTCGGAGATGACGCAGCGTCTGTTGGGCTGATTTCCGCTCAGCGCCCGCAGGCGCGCCCATCTCACCACGGATTGGCCGTATTTTCGGCCCATCCGTGCCGGGTTCGCGAGCTACGAAACGCGGACGCCTGCGCCTTGCGGGCGTTACGCAATTTCGCGGATGGGCTCGACCATGGACGACAATGAATTTGAATACCGACACCAAGCCCGCCGGGCGGGAGGGTATCTCGCCCTCGCCTTCGGGATGGCGCTGCTTTACAGTGCAATGAAACTGACCGCGACGACATGGATTCATGTCGCTGCGTGGATCTATCTCGCCCTCACTTTGTACAAGCTGATGCGCAACCGCTCGGGGCTGCTGCGGATCACGCCTGCGCGGATGGAAGTCTATCGCAACGGACGGCAATTGGGCACGTTCCCGCTCGCACAGATCGACTCGGCGCGGCTGCGGCGGCGCAAGCTTGCGGGCGACGAATGCATGGTCACGCTGCGCGACGGGCGTCGCGCCTACCTGCCGCGCGAGGCCACGCCGCCGCTCGACCGGCTCAGCGCGATTTTCGAATCCTATGGGGTGCCGGTGGTCTGATCCCCAATCCGGGGCGGTCGCCCTCTTGCTCCCGCCCCTGCCCTGTCCTAGAAGCTTGCCCAAGCCTTTACTGACAGGATGTGGACATGCTCGACCATCTCGAATTCCAAGCCCCCGAACCCAAGGTCATTGCCGGTGCCAAATCGGATTGGGAGCTGGTGATCGGGCTTGAAGTCCACGCGCAGGTGGCCTCGAAAGCCAAGCTGTTCTCGGGCGCCTCGACCAAATTCGGCGCAGAGCCGAACTCCAACGTGGCCTTCGTCGACGCGGCGATGCCCGGCATGCTGCCGGTGATCAACGAGTTCTGCGTGGCGCAAGCCGTGCGCACCGGGCTGGGCCTCAAAGCCGATATCAACCTGCGCTCGGCCTTCGACCGGAAGAACTATTTCTACCCGGACCTGCCGCAGGGCTACCAGATCAGCCAGCTCTACCACCCCATCGTGGGCGAGGGCGAAATCATCGTCGACATGGGCCCGGGCGTCGCCCGAAAGGTCCGCATCGAACGCATCCACCTCGAGCAGGACGCGGGCAAGTCGATCCACGACATGGACCCGCATATGTCCTTCGTGGACCTCAACCGGACCGGCGTCGCGCTGATGGAAATCGTCTCGCGCCCCGACATCCGCGGCCCGGAAGAGGCTGCGGCCTATGTCGGCAAGCTGCGCCAGATCCTGCGCTATCTGGGCACCTGCGACGGCAACATGCAGAACGGCAACCTGCGCGCCGACGTCAACGTCTCGATCTGCAAGCCGGGCGCTTACGAGAAATATCAGGAAACGCAGGATTTCAGCCATCTGGGCACCCGCTGCGAGATCAAGAACATGAACTCGATGCGCTTCATTCAGCAGGCCATCGAATACGAGGCCCGTCGCCAGATCGCCATCGTCGAGGACGGCGGCGAAGTGGTGCAGGAGACCCGCCTCTACGATCCGGACAAGGGCGAGACGCGCTCGATGCGTTCGAAGGAAGAGGCGCATGATTACCGCTACTTCCCCTGCCCCGACCTGCTGCCGCTGGAAATCGAGCAGGCCTGGGTCGACGATATCGGCGCCTCGATGCCCGAACTGCCGGACGAGAAGAAAGCGCGCTTCGTCAAGGAGCTGGGCCTGTCGGAATATGACGCCTCGGTGCTGACCGCAGAGGTCGAGAACGCGGATTACTTCGAGGCCGTGGTGGCCGAGGCCGGTGACGGCAAGCTCGCCGCGAACTGGGTCATCAACGAGCTGTTCGGTCGCCTGAAGAAGGAAGATCACGACATCTCGTCGAGCCCGGTCGATGCCGCGCAGCTTGGCGCGATCATCCGGCTCATCAAGTCCGACAAGATCTCGGGCAAGATCGCGAAGGACCTCTTCGAGATCGTCTATACCGAAGGCGGCGACCCCGAGAAGATCGTGGAAGAGCGCGGCATGATCCAGGTCACCGATACGGGCGCCATCGAAGCCGCCGTGGACGAGGTGATTGCCGCCAATCCCGATCAGGTCGAGAAGGCCAAGGCCAATCCGAAGCTGGCTGGCTGGTTCGTCGGTCAGGTCATCAAGGCGTCTGGCGGCAAGGCCAACCCCAAGGCGGTCAACCAGATCGTGGCGCAGAAGCTGGGGCTGTAAGCGTCGCGAACAATTCCGATCAAGGCGCCTTCGGGCGCCTTTTTCATGTCCGCCCGGAAAGAATTCGGGAACAAGTCTTCGCGCTTGTGGCTTGGGGAGACGCGCCCTAGGCTCACGCGGGCGTGATTGGGAAAGGGTTTGCGATGAGTGGCTTGCTGGCATTGCTGGATGACGTGGCGGGGATCGCCAAGGTGGCGGCGACCTCGATCGACGACGCGGCAGGTCAGGCGGCCAAGGCAGGCTCGAAAGCCGCTGGCGCGCTGATCGACGATGCCGCGGTCACGCCGAAATATGTCCACGGCTTCAAGCCCGCCCGCGAATTGCCGATCGTCGGGAAAATCGCGCTCGGCTCGATCAAGAACAAGCTGATCTTCCTGCTGCCAGCGGCGCTGCTGCTCTCTGCCTTCGCGCCGTGGCTGATCACGCCCTTGCTGATGCTGGGCGGCTCCTACCTGTGTTTTGAGGGCGCGGAGAAGGTCTATCACCTGTTCAAACCGCATGAGCCCGATGCCGAGGGCCATGTCGCCGCAGAAACCGCTGACCATCTCGAGGAAAAGCGCGTCAAAGCCGCGGTGAAGACCGATTTCATCCTCTCCGCCGAGATCATGACCATCGGCCTCGCCGCCCTGCCCTCGGGCCAGCCGATCTGGATGGAGGCGATTGCGCTTGCGATCATCGGGATCGGCGTGACGGTGGTGGTCTATGGCTCGGTCGCGCTGATCGTGAAAGCCGATGATGCGGGGCTCTGGCTGGCCGAGAACGCGAACCTTGCTGCGACCCGAGCCTTCGGGCGCGGCATGGTGAAAGTCATGCCGTGGCTGATGAAGACCCTGATGATCGTCGGCACCGCCGCGATGATCTGGGTCGGCGGCAATATCGTGCTGCACGGTCTGGCAGAGCTTGGCTGGCACGCGCCCTACGACTGGATCCACCATCAGGCCGAGGCCGCAGCCCATGCGGCGGGCACCGCCGAAGGCTTCGTCAGCTGGGCCGTCACCGCATTCTTCGACGGCATCTTCGGGCTGATCTACGGGCTGGTCCTGATCCCTGTCGTCACCCGGATCATCCAGCCGATCTACCGCGCCGTCACCGGCAAGGAAAAGCCCGCGCACTGAGCGCAAGCGGACAGGTTGAGGCCACCCGCGCCGCCCGATAGGCTGGGGGCGAACAGATCGCAGGGAGCGCAGATGACCGAGTATTTCGAGACCCAAGAAGGCCGCCGCATCGCCTATAACCTGACGCCGGGCAAAGGGCCGGGCGTGGTGTTCCTCGGCGGGTTCAAATCCGACATGGAAGGCACGAAGGCGCTGGCGCTCGAGGACTGGGCCAAGCGCGAAGGCCGCGCCTTCCTGCGCTTCGACTATTCCGGCCACGGTGTCTCGGGCGGGGAATTCGAGGACGGCGCGATCGGTGACTGGTTCGAAGATGCGCGCGACGTGATCATGGCCAAGACCGAAGGCCCGCAGATCCTCGTGGGCTCCTCGATGGGCGGCTGGATCTCGCTCCTGATGGCGCGCGAACATCCCGAGAAAGTCGCTGGCCTCGTCACCATCGCCGCCGCCCCCGATTTCACCGAAGACGGCTATTGGGCGAGCTTCGACAAGGAAACCCGGCACAAGCTGGAAAGCGAAGGCTCCATCGCCATTCCCTCGGATTACGGCGAGCCCTATGTCATCACGCGCCGCCTGATCAACGAGGGCCGCGAGCGGCTGGTGCTGCGCAGCCCGCTGTCGCTGCCCTTCCCCACGCGCTTCCTGCAGGGCACCGCCGATGAAGCCGTCAGCACCGAGACCGCGATCCGACTGCTGGAGCATGCCGAGGGCGCGGACATGCGCCTGACCCTTGTGAAGGGCGCCGATCACCGCTTCTCGGACCCCGATTGCCTCGCGCTGATCGAGACCGCGCTGGCGGAGGTACTCGCCCGGCTGTGATCCGCTGCTTGCGGCATTTCGATTTGCTTGACCTCGGCCCTTGCGGCACACTCGACGCGAGAAGCGCGAAAACGCGCCGCGATTGAGGTTTCGAGCGATGCCAAGCGACCCGCTGGTCTTTCTACCCGGATTCATGTGCGACGCACGGCTGTTCTGGCACCCGCTGCAGGAGCTGTCCTCCGAGCGCTCGGTGATGGTGGCGCGGCTGCGCGGCGCGACGATCGAGGA
This sequence comes from Thioclava sp. DLFJ4-1, assembly GCF_002020145.1. Classification (NCBI taxonomy): domain Bacteria; kingdom Pseudomonadati; phylum Pseudomonadota; class Alphaproteobacteria; order Rhodobacterales; family Paracoccaceae; genus Thioclava; species Thioclava sp. DLFJ4-1. Next base: position 440,452 of record NZ_MPZT01000004.1, on the reverse strand, counting down.
GATGGCGCAGACCGTGCTGGACGAGGCCCCGCCGCAATTCGCGCTGGTCGGGCATTGGCTGGGCGCGGTCGTCGCAATCGAGATCCTGCGCCGCGCCCCCGACCGGGTGAGCCAGGTCGCGCTGCTCGACGTCTCCCCCCTGCCCGAGATGCCGCAGATCGCCGCCGCGCGCGAAACCCGGATCGTGAAGGCGCTCACCGGGCGGCTCGACGAGATGATGCTGGAAGAAATCCCCGCCGAAAGCCTCGCCCCCGATCCCGGTCGTGCGGAAATTCAGGCGATGATGCTGGAGATGGCGGCAGGCTTGGGCGCCGACACGTTCGAAGCGCAATCGCGCGCCCTGATGCGCCGCCCCGACTTGCAACGCACGCTGCGCGCCACGAAAACCCGCGCGCTGCTGATGTGCGGCGAATACGACAAGATCTGCCCACCGCGCCGCCACGAATTCCTCGCAGAGCTGATGCCGCACGCCGAATTCCGCCTGATCCTCGGTGCAGGTCACCTGAGCCCGCTCGAGCAACCCGAGAAGATCACCCAAGGCCTGCGCGACTGGCTGGAGGCGCCGTTATTGTTGGCGTGAGAACGCAACAACTTTGGACGCTTCGACTTTCCGGGTCCCACGGCATTTGGGGAAATTCGTACAGCCCATGAAGACGTCATTCGTCTTCTTGCTACGACGCTCGACCATCGCGGATCCGCATCGCGGGCACGCATCTGCCGAAGCCTGCGCTTCCACTCGCGTCCTGACGTTCTTGATGTGCTGCTGCGTGGTCCTCAACCCGCGCTCGAACCGCCGATTTTCCAAAGCCTGACATAGCGCCGCAACCTCACTCTCCGTGAGTATCACTTGGTGCGGAGACTTCAGAAAGCTGAGCATCGAGTTCCGCCGCCAGTAAACGCTGGAAGGAAACTCGGTTTTCGGGACCGCCCCACCAACGAAGACGACACCCCCCTGAACCTTGCTGCCATCTACACCAAGACACTCTTCGATCGCTTTGATGTGCTTGTAGTTTTGCCGCAGTGGGTTCTGAAACTTGGTCTTTTTCTTATAGAGAACCTGCGTCCACTGAGATTGCCTCTCGGCACCGAATATCCAACCGCTCATGTTCTTGGTCTCGATCACGAACACGCCGCTCCGCGATATGAGGACATGATCGATCTGCGTCGTCCCGTCCTTCACGGGCAGGGTCACATCATCGAAGAGATGCATGTCACCTTCTTCAGCCAGTTTCTTAAGTCCTTTGCTGACGTACGCCTCTCCGATGAACCCCTTGAAACGGGGGGATTTTACGATCGCAACTAAGAGGAGGAGAAGCAGTACAACGGGGAAAAACAATGCGTCCATAATCTCGGTCTCAAAAAATCAAAGTGATTTTCCGATCATGCGCCGAAACCCGTCAAAACGATGGCGAAGTCGCGAATAAAAAAGCGCTGCCGGAGCAGCGCTTTCCTAAAACTCTCGCGTGGAGTGAGATCACCCCGCCTCGGCCGTCTTCACCTTCTTCTTGCGGATCGGCGTCACGGTGGCGGGCTTGCCCTTCCCGGGCGCGGGGTTGTCCGCGTTCTCGTCGATGAAATCGAGGACCAGCGGGCGGATGTTGTTGCGCCAGCTGGAGCCTGCGAAAATGCCGTAATGGCCTGCGCCGGGCTCTAGGTGCTGTTGCTTCATCGAATCCGGCACGCCCGAGCACAGGTCGAGCGCGGCGACGCATTGGCCGGGGGCGGAGATGTCGTCCTTCTCGCCCTCCACGGTCTTCACCGCGACCTTGGTGATCTTCGAGATATCGACCATCTTGCCCGCGACTTCGAAGCGGTTCTGGGCGATCTCGAGGCCCTTGAAGATGCGCTCCACCGTCGAGAGGTAGAATTCCGCCGTCATATCCATCACCGCGAGATATTCGTCGTAGAAGCGGTAATGCTTGTCATGCTCGGAGCCTTCGCCCTGCGCCTCGCTCCAGATCTTCTCCTGGAAGGCCTGCGCGTGCTTGTCCATGTTCATAGAGATGAACGAGGCGAGCTGCATCAGGCCCGGATAGACCAGACGGCCCGCGCCCTTGTATTTGAAGCCGACGCGCTGGATCACCATCTGCTCGAGCTGGCCCATCGTGACGCGGCGCCCGAAATCGGTGACCTCGGTCGCTTTCGCGTCGGGATCGATCGGCCCGCCGATCAGGGTCAGCGTGCGCGGCTGCGCGGCCGGGTCTTCGGCTGCCAGATAGGCGGTCGCGGCCAGCGCGAGCGGCGCGGGCTGACACACGGCGATCACGTTGCAGTCAGGGCCCATCTTCTTCATGAAATCGACAAGATAGAGGGTGTAGTCCTCGATATCGAACTTGCCCTCAGAGACGGGGATGTCGCGCGCATTATGCCAATCGGTCACCCACACGTCCGCATCGGGCAGCAGCGAGGCCACGGTCGAGCGCAGAAGCGTCGCGTAATGGCCCGACATCGGCGCCACCAGCAGGATGCGCCGCTCCATCGGCTCGCGGCCGTGGACGTTGAAATGCACGAGGCTGCCGAAGGGCTTGTCGAGCACGGTCTCGACCTCGACGAGGTGATCGCGCCCGTCCTCGGCCGCGATCGAATGGATGCCCCAATCGGGCTTGATCACCATCCGTGCGAACGAACGCTCCGTCACCCGGCCCCAGGCCGACATGATCTTGAACATCGGATGCGGGGCGAGCCCCCAGACCGGGTAGGACGCCATGGCGCGCGCCGAGGCGCCCATCCACTCGTTCGTGTTCCTGAAGGTCTCCATCAGGTCGTAGGACATGATCGTTTTCATATACAACTCCTCGGGGCGGGCCACGCACTCACTCGGCAATGGAAACGCCGCTTTACCCCAAGACTGCGGCGATATTATGCTGGTGCAGAGGATAGGGAGGAATATCATTTATGACAACCGAGGAGACGGACAAAATTGCTGCATCGCAGAAGATGCAAGACAATCTGGCGCGCATCGAAGAGCTGACCGAGCGCATGGTCGATGCGATCGCCCATAAGCGACCGATGAACCCGGCCCTCGAAGGCCCCGGCGCCGATCTCTACATGACGTCCTCTGCAGCCATGATGAATGAGTGGCTCGAAAAGCCCTCGAAAATCCTCGAAGCCCAGGTGAATTACTGGGGTCAGGCGATGAAGCATTACCTCGAAGCGCAGGAGGCGCTCGCCAAGGGCGCGTTCCGCCCGCCGGAAGATCCCGGCCCGTCCGACCCGCGCTTTGTCAATCCGCTCTGGGACAGCCACCCCTATTTCAACTACATCAAACAGCAGTATCTGATCGCGGCCAAAGGCGTGAAAGAGGCGGTCGACAAGCTCGACGACCTCGACCCGGTGGACCGTCAGCGACTGAACTACTTCTCGCGCCAGATCATCGACCTGATGGCGCCCACGAATTTCCTCGCCACCAACCCCGACGCGCTGGAGAAGGCGATCGAGACCGAGGGCGAGAGCCTCGTGAAAGGGCTCGAGAACCTCGTGCGCGACATTGAAGCGAACCGCGGCGATCTGCTGGTGACACTGGCCGACAAGGACGCCTTTACCGTGGGCGAGAATATCGGCACCGCCGAGGGCGCGGTGGTCTATCGCAACCGCCTGTTCGAGCTGATCCAGTACACGCCGACCACCGAAAAGGTTCACAAGACCCCGCTCGTGATCTTCCCGCCCTGGATCAATCGCTTCTACATCATGGACCTGAAGCCGCAGAACTCGCTGATCCGCTGGATCGTCGATCAGGGCTTCACCCTCTTCGTGGTGAGCTGGAAGAACCCCGACCAGAGCTATGCCGATGTCGGTATGGATGACTACGTGCAGGAAGGCTATCTGACCGCGATCGACGAGGTGAAGAAGATCACCGGCGAGAAGAAGGTCAACGCGGTCGGCTACTGCATCGCGGGCACCACGCTGTCGCTGACGCTGGGCCTGCTGAACAAGCGCAAGGACAAGTCGATCAACTCGGCCACCTTCTTCACCACGCTCACCGACTTCTCGGATCAGGGCGAATTCGCGGTCTTCCTGCAGGACGATTTCGTCGACGGGATCGAGCGGCAATGCAAGGCCGACGGCGTGCTAGACAGCTACTTCATGTCGCGCACCTTCTCCTACCTGCGCTCGAACGATCTGATCTACCGACCCGCGATCCGCAGCTACATGATGGGGGAATCCCCGCCCGCCTTCGATCTGCTGTTCTGGAACGGCGACTCGACGAACCTGCCGGGCAAGATGGCGGTCGAGTATCTGCGCGGGCTCTGCCAGAAGGACCGCTTCGCGCGCGACGGCTTCGAGGTGCTGGGAGAGACGGTCAAGGTCTCGGACGTGAACGTGCCGCTGATGGCGATCGCCTGCGAGACCGACCACATCGCGCCCTGGGTCGCCTCGTTCAACGGCGTCGCGAAGATGGGATCGAAGGACAAGACCTTCATCCTGTCGCAATCGGGCCATATCGCCGGGATCGTCAATCCGCCCAGCAAGAAGAAATACGGCCACTACACCTCCGAAGCCCCGGTCGCGAATCCCAACGAGTGGAAAGCGCAGGCGGAGTTCCACGAGGGAAGCTGGTGGCCGCGCTGGGGCGAATGGCTGGCCAAGAAGTCCGGCGCGATGGTCCCCGCACGCCAGCCCGGTGACGCGGAGCACCCGGTTTTGGCTGATGCGCCCGGCACTTATGTCAAAGAGATGGTTAAGATATAACTTTCCCGCTCGGGTTGAAAATTTCTGCGGCGCAGCAATTCCTCTCTTGAAATGCTGCGCCGCAGCATGTATATACGTTGCGTAACCCAAAGGGCCCCGCCAACGTTCCAGACCACGGGCCCCAACCCAACGGAGCACTCACATGGCTAAGACCCAAGACTACACCAAGATCATGCAGGACATGATGGCGTCCTTCCCCGTCGACACCTCGAAATTCCAAGACGCTTTCAAATCGCAAGCGGCTCTGGGCGAGAAGATGTCGCAGGTGGCGCTTGAAGCTGCCGGCAAGTCGACCGAAATCTCGACCAAATGGACCAAGGGCACCATCGACAAGATGGGCGACCTGACCAAAACCAAAGAAGAGCCCGCCGATTACGCCAAGGCGATGAGCGACTTCGCGTCGGCTTCGGCCGAGATGGCTGCCGAAAACATGGCCGCTTTCGCTGAAATCGCGAAAAAGGTTCAGATGGACACCGTCGAACTGATGATGGCTGCCGGCAAGGACATGTCGGAAGAAGCCTCCGCAAACGTCAAGAAGGCGACCGCCGACATGACCGCTGCGACGAAGAAAGCCACGGCGGCTGCGAAGTAAGAATTCACCGCGGGCACCGGCTTCCTCCTCCCAGTCGGCCTCGCGTATCTCGGGCGCGCCCTCGTGGCGCGCCCTTTTTCTTTTATTGCTTTTGGCAGCGCGGCGTCACACAATCGCTGCACAAGCACAATCCGGGGAGGATCGCATCACATGGCCGAAGACGAAAAGCCCTTGCTGATCAAGCGTTACGCCAGCCGCCGTCTCTACAACACCGAGACCAGCGATTACGTGACGCTCGAAGACATCGCGAAATTCATCCGCGACGGGCGCGAGGTGCAGATTGTCGATCTGAAATCGGGCGACGACCTGACGCGGCAATATCTGCTGCAGATCGTGGCCGAGCACGAAAGCCGCGGCGAGAATGTCCTGCCGGTCGATGTGCTGACCGATCTGGTGCGCTCCTACACGGGGGCGGCGCAATCGGTGGTGCCGCAATTCCTCGCAGCCAGCTTCGAGATGCTGCGCGAGGGGCACTCGCATATGCTCGAGAACATGAACAAGATGCCGAATCCCATGGCCTCGATGCCGGGCTTCGAGGCGCTGCAGGCGCAGCAACAGGCCTTCTTGCAGAACATGATGGCAGGCTGGGGCACGGCAGGCTCGTCCGGCCCCGCGCCCGATGACGGCGACGATCGCGGCGAGTTGGACTCGATCAAGAAACAGCTCGCCGATCTCCAGAGCAAGCTCAACAAGATGTAAGCGAGAGGCGCCCGAGCGGCGCCTTTTTCTTGGCCCATAGCCAAGGGGGCTCTGCCCCCTCGGTGCTGCGCACCTCACCCCCGGGATATTTTCGCCAACACGAACGCGCACGAGGCTCTCAGCTTCGGCTTGGCCAAAATATCCCGGGGGAGCGCGCCAGCGCGGGGGCGGAGCCCCCCCTGCGACATCTCCCCCTGCCCGGCCCCATTGACAGCCGCGCGCGAGCCGCGCAAAAGGCTCGGGAAGCATATATCCCGCAACCGGGCGTTCCGTGGGCGCCAAACCGACGAGGAGGACGACATGTCCCAGATCTCCCTCACCTTTCCCGATGGCAATTCGCGCGACTACGACGCGGGCGTGACGCCGGCCGAAGTGGCCGCCTCGATCGCACCGTCGCTGGCGAAGAAAGCGATCTCCGCGCAGGTCAATGGCGCGCATTGGGATCTGCAATGGCCGATCCAGGAAGACGCGCAGATCGCCATCAACACGATGCAGGATGACGGCCCCGCGCTGGAGCTGATCCGCCACGACCTCGCCCATATCATGGCCCGCGCCGTGCAGGAGCTCTATCCCGGCGTGAAGGTCACGATCGGCCCGGTCCGCGACAATGGCTGGTTCTACGACTTCGACCGCGAAGAGCCCTTCACGCCCGAAGACCTCGGCGCGATCGAGAAGAAGATGCGCGAGATCATCAACGCGCGCGACGCCATCAAGACCGAGGTCTGGAGCCGCAAACACGCGATCGACCACTATCTGGCGACGGAAGAGCCCTACAAGGTCGAGCTGATCAACCGGATCCCGCAAGGCGAAGACATCCGGATGTATTGGCACGGAAACTGGCAGGATCTCTGCCGTGGTCCGCACCTGCAGCATACCGGTCAGGTTCCCGCGGATGCGTTCAAGCTGACCCATGTCGCGGGTGCCTATTGGCTGGGCGATTCCAGCCGTCCGATGCTGCAGCGCATCTATGGCGTGGCCTTCAAGACCAAGAAGGACCTCAACGCCTGGGTCACGATGATGGAGGAGGCCGCCAAGCGCGACCACCGCAAGCTCGGCCGCGAGATGGACCTGTTCCACATGCAGGAAGAGGCGCCGGGCCAGATCTTCTGGCACCCGAACGGCTGGACCATCTACACCGCGCTGCAGGACTACATGCGCCGCAAGCAGCGCGATGACGGCTATGTCGAAGTGAACACGCCGCAGGTGGTGAACCGCAAGCTCTGGGAAGCCTCGGGCCACTGGGAGAACTATCAGGAGAACATGTTCATCGTCGAAGTCGACGAGGATCATGCGCGCGAAAAGACGGTCAACGCGCTCAAGCCGATGAACTGCCCCTGCCACGTGCAGATCTTCAATCAGGGCGTCAAATCCTATCGCGACCTGCCGCTCCGCATGGCCGAGTTCGGCTCCTGCGCGCGTTACGAGCCCTCGGGCGCGCTGCACGGGATCATGCGCGTGCGCGGCTTCACGCAGGACGATGCGCATATCTTCTGCACCGAGGATCAGATCGAGGTGGAAACCGAGAAGTTCATCAAGTTCCTCTCGGGGATTTATGACGATCTCGGCTTCACCGACTGGCGCATCAAGCTGTCGACGCGCCCCGAGAAGCGCATCGGTAGCGATGAAAGCTGGGATTACACCGAAGCCGCGCTCGGCAATGCCTGCAAGGCCGCTGGCTATGATTACGAGATCTTCGAAGGCGAAGGCGCGTTCTATGGGCCGAAGCTGGAATTCGTGCTGACCGACGCGATCGGGCGCGACTGGCAATGCGGCACGCTGCAGGTCGACACCAACCTGCCCGAGCGGCTGGATGCGGAATTCGTGGGCTCGGATGGCGAACGCCACCGTCCCGTGATGCTGCACCGCGCGGTGCTGGGCTCGTTCGAGCGCTTCATCGGCATGCTGATCGAGAACTTCGCCGGCAAGATGCCGCTCTGGCTCGCGCCGCGTCAGGTGGTCGTGGCCTCGATCGTCTCGGATGCCGACGACTACGTGCTGGAAGTGACGTCGAAGCTGCGCGCCGCCGGCATCCGCGCCGAGGCCGACACCCGCAACGAGAAGATCAATTACAAGGTCCGCGAGCACTCGCTCGGCAAGGTCCCCTATATCTTCGCGATCGGGATGAAAGAGGTCGAGGAACGCACCGTGTCTGTCCGCAAACTCGGCGACACCCGCACCTCCACGGTGGCAATCGACGAGATCGTGGCGCAGCTGATCACCGAATCGACGCCGCCCGATTTGCGCGAATAATCGCCAATTCAACGACCTATCTCGAATTTTCACAGACCTGTGAGGGGCTTACGCCCCTCATGGAATGTCATTGCATTTTCGCAATTCTCGGAGAGACTTGAATATGCGTGTGTTACAGACTTTCCTACCGCCTCGCTTCTGAAAAAGGCAGCCGGAAGACCCGAAAGAGACTGGCTGCACGGCCCGGACGCAATATCGCGCCGGGAGACTACGAAGGAGAAGACGGTAATGGCCACTGGCACCGTGAAATGGTTCAATTCCACCAAGGGTTATGGCTTCATCGCGCCCGACGAAGGCGGCAAGGACGTGTTCGTGCACATCTCTGCTGTCGAGCGTGCGGGTCTCAAGGGGCTCGATGACAATCAGAAGATCCAATATGAGCTGCAGTCGGGTCGCGACGGCCGCTCCTCGGCATCGGATCTGGTCCTGCTCTGATCCGCTGATCGGACGGTAAGGATTTGAAACGGCGCGCATCGCGGGATGCGCGCCGTTTTATTGTCTCAGCCTATGACGAAGGGGTGTCCGGTCAGAGCCACTCGGCCTGCGTGGCCTTCGCCCAGCCCAGCGTGAGCTTGTCGCCCTCGCGGATCACAGGGCGCTTCATCAACGCGGGATGTTCGCCCAGCAGATCTGCAACAGGCTTCTCGCGCTCGCCTTCGGGCAGGTTGCGCCACGTCGTGGAGGCGCGGTTGACGATCTTGTCGCCGAAGGCCGCCTCGAACTCCGCGACCTCGGTCCCCGTCAGAGGCTCCGCCCGCACGTCGCGAAACTCCACGTCGCGCCCGGCCGCCTCCAGCGCCTTTCGCGCCTTGCGCACCGTGTCGCAGGTCGAAATCCCGTAAACGATCATATCCCCTCCTCCAGCGCGCCGTTATCCAGATGCAACACGCGGTCCATCTTGGCGGCGAGCTCCATGTTATGCGTCGCGATCAGCGCCGACAGGCCCGTCTCGCGCACCAGCCCCATCAGCACGTCGAACACGGTATCAGACGTGGCCGGATCGAGATTGCCCGTGGGCTCGTCGGCCAGCAACAGGCTCGGCCCGTTCGCGAGCGCCCGGCAGAACGCCACACGCTGCTGCTCGCCACCCGACAGCGCCGAGGGGCGGTGATCCATCCGGCCCGCCATACCGACGCGGCTCAAGAGGTCCTTGGCTCGCTCTTCCGCCGCCTTGCGGCTGACGCCATTGGCCAGCTGCGGCAGCACGATATTCTCGACCGCCGAGAACTCCGGCAGCAGGTGGTGAAACTGGTAGACGAAGCCCAGCTTCTCGCGCCGCGCCGCCGTGCGCTTGCCATCGCGCGCACCGGTCAGGTCCTCGCCATCGATCAGAACCCGACCGGAATCGGGTGTATCCAACAGCCCCGCGATATGCAGAAGCGTCGATTTCCCCGCCCCCGAAGGCGCGACCAGCGCCACGACCTGCCCTTTCGGAATGGTCAGATCGAGACCTTTGAGCACCGTGATCTCGTTCGGCTTGCCCCGGTTGTAGCACTTTTCCAACTGTTCGCAGATCAGAACGTCACTCATAGCGCAGCGCCTCCACCGGGTTCATGCGCGCAGCTCGGCGCGCCGGGAAGATGGTCACGATGAAGCTCAGCGACAGCGACAGCGCCACCGCCTTGGTCACGTCCCAGGGCTGCAATTTCGCGGGCAGATGATAGATGCCGCGGATCGACGGGTCCCAGGCATCGCCACCATTGAGCCAGTTCACGAAGCCCATGACATGGTCGATATTCACCGCGAACAGCACCCCAATCGCCAGCCCGGCTAGCGTCCCGATCACCCCGGTAAAGGCCCCACACAAGAAGAAGACACGCAGGATTGAGCCCTCGCTAAGACCCATCGTGCGCAGGATGCCGATATCGCGGCCCTTGTTCTTCACCAACATGATCAGCCCCGAGGTGATATTCATCGAGGCGATCAGCACGAGGATCGAGAGGATGATGAACATCACGTTATCCTCGACCGAAAGCGCGCGCAGGAAGCTCGAGGACGCGTCCTTCCACGTCCACAAAAGCGTGCCCTTGCCGCTCGCATCCATGATCGCGGGCTCCCATTCGGCGATGCCTTCGGGATCGGCCACGTCGACGTCGATCTCGTCCACCCCGCCTTCGCGGTTGAAGAAGCCCTGGGCCTCCTTGAACGGCATATAAAGCCGCGTCTGGTCGATGTCATACCGCCCGGCCGAGAAGACATACGAGATCTTGTAGGCATTCACACGCGGACTGGTGCCCGACGGCGTCTTGGCCCCGTTGGGCGAGATCACCTTGACCGTGTCGCCCACCGTCACGCCCAGATCGCGCGCCATCCCGATGCCGATCGCTATGCCTTCACCGTAATTGTCGATATCGCCCTGCGCGTCGTCGGAATGCGCGATATTGGGGATGTTCTTCAGATCCGACAGCGCCAGCCCGTAGACATCCGCCACGTTGGAGCGGTCGCCGAAGCTGACCATCGCCTGTCCGCGCACCGCCGGCGCGGCGCTGACCACGCCGGGGATCGCCTTGATCCGCTCGGTGCGCTCGGCATAGTCGCGGATCAGCTTGGAATAGACGCCCGAGCCCTCGGCCACTTCCATCGGCGCGGAATAGACGGTGATCTGCGGGTTCGAGCCGACGATGGTCGAGACAAACTCGGCGCGGAAGCCCGCGCGTACGGCAAGCGTCGCGATCAGCGCGGCCACGCCAAGCGCGATACCGATCAGGGAAATCCATGTCATGACCGAGACGCCACCTTCGGCGCGGCGCGCGCGCAGATAGCGCCACGCGATCATGAACTCGAAACGGGAAAACGGGGCAGTGCGTGCGGCCATCGGCTCCATCCACGAAAATTCGGCGCAAGCTGGCGCGGCGGGGTCGAAAGGTCAAGCCTGCGCCCGGTCATAGCGGCGAGAGCGCGCCTGTTTCGGCTTGGTCGAAATATCCCGGGGGAGCCCGGAACGGGCGGGGGCAGAGCCCCCTATTTGCAGCCCAACGTGCCGGGCACATCCGCCAGAAGCGGCGCCATGCCCTCGGCCAGATCGGCGGGGTAATCGGTCTGGACGGAGGCGAGCACCGCCCCACCCGCGCAATCGAGCCGCTCGGTCTTGCGCAGCGTCACCTTGCCGAACGTGTCCTTGGAGCGGATTGCGAACCCGTCCTCGGTCACATCGTCCGACAGCACGGTATCGCCATCGAGCAGGATCGTGTGCAGCAGTTGATCATGCGCAGCCGCCAGATCAGACCCCTGATCGGCATGGGCGCGCAGCGCGACATGGGCGGTCTTGTGCGGATCGATATCGGGGGCGGAGAACAGGATCCCGCCCCCCGGCATCTCGTCCGACGTCCAGCCCTGCGGCACTTTCGCCGAGATGCCGAGCGCGTCGCTCGACCACGCCACGAGGCCCTGCCGGGCGCCCTGCCCCGAGCCTTCGGCCAAAGCGGGCCCGGCGAGCAGGCCCGCCGCGACCGCAGCAACGATCAGATCAAAGCCCCGCATAGATGCCCACGATCTTCTCGACCGCCTCTTCCGCCGGCATCTCCTCGCTCTCGCCGGTGCGGCGGCAGGTCAGTTCCACCTTGTTGGCCGCGATCCCGCGCGGACCGACGGTGATGCGCCACGGCAGACCGATCAGGTCCATGGTGGCGAATTTCGCGCCTGCGCGCTCTTCGCGGTCGTCATAGAGCGGGTCGAGCCCGTGATCGAGGAACGCCCGGTAGAGCGCTTCGCAGGCGCTGTCGCAGCTGACATCGCCCTGCTTGAGATTGACGATACCTACATGGAACGGCGTCACGCCCTCGGGCCAGATGATACCCTTGTCGTCGTGGTTCGCCTCGATGAGCGCGCCGACGAGACGGCTCACGCCGATCCCGTGCGAGCCCATATGGACCGGGACTTTCGAGCCGTCCGGGGTCTGGACACTCGCGCCCAGCGCCTCGGAATATTGCGTGCCGAAATAGAAGATCTGACCGACCTCGATGCCGCGCGCGACGCGGCGACGCTCTTCCGGGACCTCGTTGAAGGCCGCCTCGTCATGGGTCTCGTCGGTGCGAGCATAGCGCGAGGTGAACTCCTCCAGCACGCTTTGGCACTGCGCCACGTCGTCGTAATCGATCTCGCGGTCGCCGAAGGTCAGATCGGTGATCTCGCTGTCGTAGAACACTTCCGACTCGCCCGTCTCGGCCAGCACGAGGAATTCATGGGTGTAATCGCCACCGATCGGGCCGCTATCGGCGCGCATCGGGATTGCCTGCAGCCCCATGCGCTCATAGGTGCGCAGGTAGCTGACGAGGTGGCGGTTATAGGCGTGCAGCGCGTCTTCCTTCGACAGGTCGAAGTTGTAGCCGTCCTTCATCAGGAATTCGCGGCCGCGCATCACGCCGAAGCGCGGACGGATCTCGTCGCGGAATTTCCACTGAATCTGATAGAGCGTCAGCGGCAGCTGCTTGTAGCTCGACACATGCGCGCGGAAGATGTCGGTGACCATCTCCTCGGCGGTGGGCGAATACAGCATATCGCGCCCCTGACGGTCGGTGATCCGCAGCATTTCCTCGCCATAGCCGTCATAGCGGCCCGACTCGCGCCACAGATCGGCCGATTGCAGCGTCGGCATCTGGATCGCGAGATGGCCGGCGCGCGCCTGCTCTTCATGCACGATCTGCTCGATCCGGCGCAGCACCTTGAAGCCCATCGGCAGCCAGGAATAGATCCCGGCCTGCTGCTGCTTGATCATACCCGCACGCAGCATCAGCCGATGCGAGGCGATCTGCGCCTCGGCGGGGGTTTCCTTGAGAACGGGAAGAAAATAGCGGGACAGGCGCATGAGCGGTCCTTCGAGGGTTGGTGTCAGACGTTGCGTTTGGCCTAGAGGAAACGGGGGCGTTGGGCAAGATGGTGGCGCAGGTTGCGACTGTCGCCTATGAGGGGCTCCGCCCCCGGCGCATCCGCGCCTCCCCCGGGATATTTCCGCCAAGAGGAAGGGGCGTGCGCGATCCTAGCCTTGATTTCCCACCGCATTTCGCCACGTTAAAGCGAACGCATCACTGACGAAGGACCGCGCATGGCCCTGCCTGCCCGCCAGCAAGTCACCTATTGGTCCGTCGCCGCCTTGGTGCTGGTCCTGTCGCTGTGGTGGCTGGGCAATGTCATCCTGCCCTTCATCATGGGTGGCGCGATCGCCTATTTCCTCGACCCGCTCGCAGACCGGCTGGAGAAGCTGGGGCTGAGCCGCGCGGCCTCGACCGCGATCATCGGGCTGGTGACGGTTCTGATTTTCGTCGTGCTGGCGCTGGCCGTGGTGCCGATGCTGGCGCGGCAGTTGGGACAGCTCGTCGCCCTCGCCCCCGATCTTCTTGCCTCGTTGCAGGCCTTCCTGAACGAGCGTTTCCCCAATCTCCTGCAAAACTCGGTCGTGAACGACACGCTCAATACGCTCGGCACCGCGATCAAGGCACGGGGCGGAGAATTGGCCGCGACCCTGCTGAGTTCGGCGATGACGCTGGTAAACGTCATCATCTTCATCGTCGTGGTGCCGGTCGTGGCCTTCTACATGCTGCTCGACTGGGATCGGATGGTGGCGAAGGTCGACGGCTGGCTGCCGCGCGATCACGTCCACACGATCCGCACCATCGCCCGCGATATCGACCGGGTGCTTTCGGGCTTCGTGCGCGGTCAGGTCACGGTCTGCCTCGTGCTCGGCGGCTTCTACGCGATCGCGCTGATGGCGGCGGGGCTCGATTTCGGGCTGCTGGTAGGCTCGGTCGCAGGCGCGCTGACCTTCATCCCCTATATCGGGGCGATCATCGGCGGCGCGCTCGCCATCGGCCTTGCGCTGTTCCAGTTCTGGGGCGAGTGGTTCAATATCGGCATCGTCGCGGGTATCTTCGTGCTCGGTCAATTTCTCGAAGGCAACTTCGTCACCCCGAAACTCGTGGGCGATTCGGTCGGGCTGCATCCGCTCTGGCTGATCTTCGCGCTGTCCGCTTTCGGCACTTTGTTCGGTTTTGTTGGCATGTTGGTCGCCGTTCCCGTCGCTGCGGTGATCGGAGTGGTTGCGCGCTTCTTCATCGACCAATATCTGCAAGGGGCGCTTTACCGAGGGCAAACGGAGCGCGAGCCGACAGCCCATTCGCCGATCTCTCTCATCAACGAGGAGACCGGGGAAGTGACGGGCGCGACCGAGACGACCGAACACGAGAGCTGAGAATGGCCGAGCAGTTGACCTTCCCGCTGCACCTGCGTTCCGCGCAGGGGCGTGAAGACTTCTTCATCTCGCCAGCCAATGCGCTGGCGGTGACGACCCTCGATGCACCCGAAACATGGCCGCTGGGCCGGATGATCCTGATCGGGCCGGAAGGCGCGGGCAAGACGCATCTCGCGACGATCTGGGCCGATGAACAAGGCGCCGACATCCTGCCCGCGCGCGAGCTGACCGAAGAGATGGCCCCCGCACTAGTCGCGAAAGGGGCCGCCGTGATCGAACGCGCCGAGAGGATCGGCGCGGATGAGGCGGGCCAGCGCGCGCTGTTTCACCTGCACAATCTGATGCAGGCCGAGGGCGGGCGGCTGTTGCTGACCGCGCGCACACCGCCGCGCGACTGGGGGATGACCCTCCCCGATCTGATCAGCCGGATGGAGGCGACCGCGACGGTGCGGATCACACCGCCCGATGACGCGCTGCTGGCGGCCGTGCTGGTGAAGCTGTTCTCGGACCGGCAACTGACCGTTCCGCCCAACCTGATCGGCTGGCTGGTCACGCGGATGGACCGCTCTCTGGCGACCGCGCGCAAACTGGTCGCGGCGCTCGATCGGCAGGCTCTGGCGCAGCGCCGTGCGATCACCCAAAGACTGGCGGCGGAGGTTCTGGACAGTCTCGACTGAGCCGCGCAAACTGTCACGGAGCCATTACAAAATCCAACGATAAGCGCGCCATGACCCAAGCAGATTTCCTCAAGACCCCCTTCCCCACGCCAATCGCGCTGCCCGAGTCGGAGATCAGCGGACCGGGCCGGTTCTTCAACCGGGAACTGAGCTGGCTGGCCTTCAACTGGCGGGTTCTGGAAGAGGCGCGCAATCCGCGTGTGCCGCTCCTGGAGCGCGTGCGCTTCCTGTCGATCTCGGCCACCAATCTCGACGAATTCTACACCGTGCGCGTGGCGGGCCTGATGGAGCTTGTGCGCGAAAGCAACGTGAACGCTTCCGATGACGGGCTCACCCCGGCCGAGCAGCTGGAGAAGATCAACGCCAATGCCCGGCGGCTGATGGACACCCAGCAGGCGACGTGGTCGGCGCTCAAGCGCGAGATGGAGCGCGAAGGCATCCATGTCGTGAGCCGTTCGCGGCTGACCAAGCGCGATCTCGACTTCCTCTCGGATCACTTCCTCAACAACGTCTTCCCGGTGCTCTCGCCGCTGGCGATCGACCCCGCGCACCCCTTCCCCTTCATCCCGAATACCGGCTTCTGCCTCGCGCTGGAGCTGGAGCGCGAAAGCGATCAGCGCCGGTTGCAGGCTCTGCTGCCGATCCCCGCGCAGATCGACCGTTTCGTGCGCCTCCCGGGCGAGGCGCGGTTCCTGCCGCTCGAACAGCTTCTCATGCTGCATCTGAGCTCGCTCTTCCCGGGCTACAAGGATGTGGGGTCGTGCTCGTTCCGGGTGCTGCGCGACAGCGATCTGGAAGTCGAGGACGAGGCCGAAGACCTCGTGCGCGAATTCGAGACCGCGCTCAAGCGCCGCCGCCGCGGTCAGGTTATCCGGATGTCGGTTTCCCCGGGCGCGCCCGAGGACTTGCAGGCGCTGGTGATGCGCGAACTGCATGTCGACCCCGACGAGGTTGTCGAGGAAAAGGGCCTCGTGGGCATTGCCGATGTAAAGGAACTGATCCTGAACGAGCGGCCCGATCTGCTTTGGCCAACCTTCACCCCGCGCGTGCCCGAACGCGTGCAGGACCACGAGGGCGACATGTTCGCCGCGATCAAGCAGAAGGACATCCTTCTGCACCACCCCTACGAGACCTTCGATCTCGTGGTGCGCTTCATCGATCAGGCGGCGAACGACCCGAACGTGCTGGCGATCAAGCAGACGCTCTATCGGACATCGAAAGACAGCCCCGTCGTCTCCTCGCTGTGTGAGGCGGCGGAGAACGGCAAGTCGGTGACCGCTCTGGTTGAACTGAAGGCCCGGTTCGACGAGGCCGCCAATATCCGCCAGTCGCGCCGGCTCGAGCGCGCCGGCGCCCATGTCGTCTACGGATTCATCAACTACAAGACCCACGCCAAGATCTCGACGGTGGTGCGCCGCGAGGGCGATCATCTCGTGACCTATACCCATTACGGCACGGGCAATTACCACCCGATCACGGCGAAGATTTATACCGATCTGAGCTTCTTCACCTGCGACGCGGCGCTGGGGCGCGATGCCACCAAGGTCTTCAACTACCTCTCGGGCTACGTGCAGCCCGAGGGTCTGGAGAACCTCGCCATCTCGCCGATAACGCTGAAGCCGCGCCTGCTCGACCTGATCGACCGGGAGATCGAGCACGCCAAGGCGGGCAAACCCGCGGCGATCTGGGCGAAGATGAATTCGCTGATCGAATCCGACGTGATCGACGCGCTCTACAAGGCGTCGCAGGCGGGGGTGAAAATCTCGCTCGTGATCCGCGGCATCTGCGGCATCCGCCCCGGCATCAAGGGCCTGTCCGAGAATATCCGCGTCAAATCCATCGTCGGACGGTTCCTGGAGCATTCGCGCATCGTGTGCTTCGGCAATGGCCACGCCCTGCCGTCGAACGACGCGCGGGTGTTCTTCTCCTCCGCCGACTGGATGGGGCGCAACCTCAATCGCCGGGTCGAGACGCTGGTGGAGGCCAAGAACCCCACGGTGAAGGCGCAGATCGTCAGCCAGATCATGGCGGCGAACATGGCCGACGAGGCGCAGAGCTGGATTTTGCAGCCCGACGGCAAGTTCATCCGCCACCTGCCCGACGACCGCGAGGACCTGTTCTCCTGCCACCGGTTCTTCATGGAATATCCCTCGCTCTCGGGCCGGGGTTCCGCTGGGGCAAGCGACGTTCCCGAACTTGCCCATAGCTTCGACTAGCCCTAGCTTTGGGTGCGAACGACTCGAACGGACGGGCAGATGAGCAAAGACAAAGCGGCGCCGGCAGTTGATGACAGCGACGATTGGGATCCGTTCGGCCAGCCTCTCTTCGATGACCCATCCGTGCGCGCGCTCTCGCGCGTCGGCGTCGTCGATATCGGCTCCAACTCGATCCGGATGGTCGTCTTCGACGGCGCGGCGCGCAGTCCCGCCTATTTCTTCAACGAGAAGGTCATGGCGGGTCTCGGCCAAGGTCTGGCGGAAACCGGCAGACTCAATCCCGAGGGGCGCGAACGCGGGCTGACCGCGCTCAAACGCTTCGCCGCGCTCGCCGAGGGGATGGACATCGGCCCGCTCACCTGCGTCGCCACCGCCGCGATGCGCGATGCCGAGGACGGCCCCGAGTTTCACCGCAAGATCGAGAAAGAGACCGGCCTGAAGGTCCATATCGTCGACGGGCTCGAAGAGGCGCGCCTCTCGGCGCAAGGGGTGCTCCTAGGCTGGCCCGAGGCAGAGGGCCTCGTCTGCGATATCGGCGGCAACTCGATGGAATTGGCCGAGATTCGCGGCGGCAAGGTCTGGCGTCGCGCCACCTCACAGCTCGGCCCTTTCCGCCTGCAGCAGATTTCCGGCGGCAAAAAGGCGATCACCGCCCATATTCAGGCCACGATCAAGGATCTGGCCGAGAAGGTCGGCACCGAACACGAACGCATCTACCTCGTCGGCGGCTCGTGGCGCGCCATCGCACGTCTCGACATGGAGCGGCGCGACTACCCGCTCCTCGTGCAGCACGAATACCGGATGAAGCCCGACGAGCTGGGCGAGACGATCGAGTGGATCGGGAAATCCGACATGGAGAAGCTGCGCGCGAAAACCGGCACCTCCTCGGCGCGGATGGAACTCGTCCCGCTGGCAAGCCAGGTGCTGCGCGAGTTGATCGCCACCTTCGAGCCCAAGGAGATCGACGTCTCTGCCTATGGGATCCGCGAAGGGCTGCTTTACGAACAGATGCCCGAACGGCTGCGCCGCCGCGATCCGCTGGTGGAAGCCGCGCGCCATACCGAGCGCGTGATGAGCCGGATGCCCGGTTTCGGCAAGAAGCTCCACGCCTTCATCGAGCCGATCTTCGGGCCGCTCCCGCCCGAGAAATTCCGTCTCGTGCGCGCGGCCTGTCTGCTGCATGACACGACATGGCGCACCCATCCCGATTACCGCGCCGAGGCCTGTTTCGAGAACGTCACCCGCGCGAACTATTCCGCCATGTCCCACCCCGAGCGGATCTGGCTCGGCGTGGCGCTGCTGCATCGCTACAAGAACTCGCGCGGCGGCTCGCGGCTGGAACCGTTCCTGCCGCTGCTGACGGAAGAGCAGATTCAGGAGGCCGAGGTTCTGGGCAAAGCGATGCGCTTCGGCTCGATGTTCGCGACCCACAGCCCCGCCGATGCGGGCGAGCTGAAATATTCGGCCAAGAAGGGCGAGCTGGAACTGAAACTGACCAAGCGCGGCAAGGCGCTGATGGGCGAAGTCGCCGAGTCGCGCTTCCGCTCACTTGCGAATGCGCTGAAGGCCGAGCCGATCATCACCGATTAAAGCTCGATCCCGCCCTCCGGGATCTCGATCGGCCCGCCTTGGTTCGGGCCGTCTTTCTGCGGCGCATCCTCGGGCGGCTCGGTCATTAGGGGCGGCGGCGGCGGCGCGTCCGCGTTGCGCCGCATGATGATATCGCCATTGGGCAGCCGCTCGGGCGCGCCGTAATTCGACATGTCGTCGACCAGCGCGAGGAATTGGCGCAGCTTCGGCCCCAACTGGGCCGCGGCCTCCCCCAAGCCTTTCTGCATCTCGTCGAGTTGCGGCTTCATCTCGCCCATGAGCCCCCGAAACAGCGACTGCGCGCCCTCCTGCAGCAAGGAGAATCCGCGATCGACATCGCCGCCAGCGTCGCCGCCCTCCTCCTGCGCGGAGACGGGCGTTGCCAGAAGGGCGAGCGACAAAGCGAGGACAAGCGGCTGTTTCATAGCTCCGATCCTACGCTGAAGCGGCGCGAAAATCACGCCCCCGATCAATCGATATCGACCGAGACGGGAAAATGATCCGAGGCCTGCAAAAGCGCCTCGCGCAATTCGGGCACGCGGTAGATATGCGGATCGTCGAACGGGTGCCAGATACGCCACTTCCTCGCCCGGGCTGCCAGATCGGGCGAGAGCATCACATAATCCAGCATGGCCGAGAAATACTGCTTCTGATCGACGAGGTAGAACCGCGCGGAACTGGGGGCTGCGGCCGTATGATGCGCTTTCGACAGCCGCGCATGGGGATCGTGCAGCCGTTCCGCTTCCGGGCCACCCTCGCCCGCGACGATCTCCACGCCCGAGCGTCCGAACAGCTTCTCGTATTCATCAAGCCCCGGACCGTCGTTGAAATCGCCCAGCACGATCAGACTGTCTCCCGCCGCGAGATGCTCCTCCACGCGGCCCCGGATCCAGATCGACTGCGCCAATTGCTTGCGCCGGTTCTCGATCGCCATGCGGGTGGCTGTCTCGAGGCTCGTCGCGCCATGCGGGGCTTTCGACTTCACATGCACGCCGATCAGCCGAAGCACTTCCCCGCTCTGCGTTCCCAGCGTGACTTCGAGCGGTGGCTTGGAAAAGGTGACCGTGTCCATCCGCGCATCGATATCGAGGTCGATCCGCAGGCTGCCATCGAAGCGCGGCCACGCCTCCGAGCTTTGCGGATCGTGCTGCGCCGTCACGACATCGGGATCGTAGAGCAGCGCCAGCTCCTGCTGCGTGTCGTTGGAAAAGCCCAGAAGCGCCCGGCGCTGGCGCAGCCCGAACCGCTCCGCGAAGCCTTCGAGCATATCCACCGTCTTGTGGCGATGATTGTCGTCGGGCGCCTCGACCACCAGAAGCACATCGGCCTCCAGCGCGCTCATCACGATCGCGATCGCGCCGGTCTGCTGGCTGCGCGTCACGTTGTAGCGCGCCGACCATTCACTATCGTCGAGAAGCGTCCCGTTGCGCGCGAAAAGGCTGTTGAACCACTCGATATTCCAAGTGGCGATCCGCATCACGCCTCCGCATGGCTGGCGCGGATTTCCTCCCAGGCCTTGTTGAGCGCGATCACCCGCGCCTCGGAGAGCTGCACGGCCTCCTCAGGCAGACCGCGGGCAATCGCCCGGTCGGGATGCGCCTCGCGCACCTTGTTGCGCCAGACCTTGCGCACCTCGGGAAGCGGTGTGCCGGGCTCGACTTCCAGCACGGTCCACGGATCGGGATCGGCATCCTCCACGAAGGCAGAGCGCATGCCGTGGAAACAGCATTCCTCCAGCCCGAAGATCCGCGCGACCTCCAGCAGGAAGGCATCCTCGCCCTCGTGGTAATCGCCATCGGCCAGCGCGATGAAGAACAGCCCTTCGAGCACGTCTTTCAGCACATCTGCGCCGGGGCCGAACATATTGGCGATCTTGCGGGCATAGGCGTCGAAGCCCGCCACATCGGTGCGCGCCATGTTGAAGACGCGCGCGGCATTGGCTTCCTCTTCCGGCGGGATCTGGAAAATGCGCCGGAACGCCGCGACCTCGTCGCGCGTGACCTGCCCGTCGGCCTTCGCCATTTTCGCCCCGAGCGCAATCACCGCGATGGTGAAAGCGACCGAGCGCTCCGGCGGCTGGCGCAGATTGTCGAAAACAGTCGACAGCGCCTCCCCCCGCCCGAGAGCGGAGAGCGCCTGCGCGATACGCGACCAAAGGGAGATGGGCTTGTCCATGGTTCAAGTCTAGCCGCGCTGCGGCGGAAATGCACCCGCGCAAATCCGCCCTGTGATTAAATCGTTGTAATGTTTTGAAATGACTGGCGGCGCGCAGAGTTCCCCCGCGCGCCGCCCAAATTCAAAGCAAAGCCCGAACTTCGCCTTGGTCAAAATATCCCGGGGGGCGCGTCAGCGCGGGGGCAGAGCCCCCTCGCCCGTGCCACCTCCCCCGCGCCCTCAGGCCCGCGCTTGACGCACGATGTCGAGGATCTCGCGCGCGGCCAGCGGGATGTTCGTCCCCGGCCCGAAGATCGCCTTCACGCCCGCCTTCTTGAGGTAGTCGTAATCCTGCTGCGGGATCACGCCGCCGCAGATCACGATGATATCCTCCGCGCCCTTCTCCTTGAGCGCCTCGATCAGCTTGGGTGCCAGCGTCTTGTGACCCGCCGCCTGCGACGAAATCCCGACCACATGCACGTCGTTGTCGATCGCGTCCTGCGCTGCTTCTTCCGGCGTCTGGAACAGCGGCCCCACATCGACGTCAAAGCCGATATCGGCGAAGGCCGTCGCGATCACCTTGGCGCCGCGGTCATGGCCGTCCTGACCCATCTTCACCACCAGCATCCGCGGACGGCGACCCTCTTCCTCGGCGAAGGTCTCGACGTCCTTCTGGATCTGGGCGAAGCCCTCGTCGCCGTCATAGGCCGCGCCATAAACACCAGCCAAAGTCTTCACCTCGGCGCGGTGACGTCCGAACACCTTTTCCATCGCCATAGAAATTTCTCCCACAGAGGCCCGGGCGCGGGCAGCTTCCACCGCCGCCTCGAGCAGGTTGCCACCCTCGGAGGCGCGGCGCGTCAGTTCCGTCAGCGCCGCCTCGCAGGCCGCCTCGTCGCGGCTTGCGCGCATCTTCTCGAGCCGCGCAATCTGGTTGTCGCGCACCTTCGCATTGTCGATATCGAGAATATCCAGCTCGTCCTCGGTCTCGCGGCGATACTTGTTCACCCCGACCACGACATCCTCGCCCCGGTCGATCAGCGCCTGACGCCGGGCGGCGGTCTCCTCGATGCGCAGCTTGGGCATGCCCGAGGCCACGGCCTTCGTCATGCCGCCCATCTCCTCGACTTCCTCGATCAGCTCCCAAGCCTTCTCGGCCAGTTCCGCCGTGAGGCTCTCGACGTAATAGGAGCCCGCGAGCGGATCGACCACGTTGGTGATCCCGGTCTCTTCCTGCAAGATCAGCTGGGTGTTGCGCGCGATCCGGGCCGAGAACTCGGTGGGCAGCGCGATCGCCTCGTCGAGCGCGTTGGTGTGCAGCGACTGCGTGCCGCCAAGCGCTGCCGACATCGCCTCATACGCCGTGCGGATCACGTTGTTATAGGGGTCCTGCTCGGCCAGCGAGACGCCCGAAGTCTGGCAGTGCGTGCGCAGCATCGAGCTTTGCGGCTTCTTCGGCTCGAACTCTTCCATGATCCGGCTCCACAGCAGGCGCGCCGCGCGCAGCTTGGCGGCCTCCATGAAGAAGTTCATCCCGATCGCGAAGAAGAAGCTCAGACGGCCTGCGAACTTGTCGACATCCATCCCCGCCTTGATCGCGGTGCGGACATATTCGCGCCCGTCGGCCAGCGTGTAGGCCAGCTCCTGCACGAGGTTCGCGCCGGCTTCCTGCATGTGGTAGCCCGAGATCGAGATCGAGTTGAACCGCGGCATCTCGTTCGAGGTGTATTCGATGATATCCGCAATGATCCGCATCGAGGGTTCGGGCGGATAGATATAGGTGTTGCGGACCATGAACTCCTTGAGGATGTCGTTCTGGATCGTGCCCGACAGAACGCTGCGGTCATGGCCTTGCTCTTCGCCGGTGACGATGAAGTTGGCGAGGATCGGGATCACCGCGCCGTTCATCGTCATCGAGACAGAAATCTGATCGAGCGGGATACCGTCGAACAGGATCTTCATATCCTCGACGCTATCGATCGCCACGCCCGCCTTGCCGACATCGCCCTCGACGCGCGGGTGATCGCTGTCATAGCCACGGTGCGTCGCGAGGTCGAAGGCCACCGACACGCCCTGCTGCCCGGCGGCGAGCGCCTTGCGGTAGAAGTCGTTCGACTCCTCGGCGGTCGAGAAGCCCGCATATTGCCGGATCGTCCACGGACGGCCCGCATACATCGTAGCCCGCGGGCCGCGCGTGAAGGGCGACAGGCCCGGCATGGTGCCCAGATGATCGAGCCCCTCCACGTCCTCTTCGGTGTAAAGCGGCTTGACCGCGATCCCTTCGAGCGTGTTCCAGGTCAGGTCCTCGAACGGCCTGCCACGCAGTTCCTTCTCGGCGAGGTTACGCCAGTCCTCTTTCTTGTCCGTCATGGCCAAATCCTTCTTCCACTGTCGCCGCGGCGGGTGTCTTCCCCGCGTCTTCGGCCGTCATTTCCACGAAATTCAGTCCCTGCGGCGCGCTGCGCAGCCAGGTCAGATCCTCCAGATAGCGGGCGGTCATCTGCGCGCGCTGCACCTGATCGAAAGGCATCCAGCGCCCCGGCCCCGCCGCGACGCGGTGCCCGGCGCGCAGCAGCCCCTCGCGCAGCGCCGCGCGTCCCGGGGCCGCGTTTCGCCGTTTGCGGGCATCGAACAGCCCGGCAGGCAGGCCTTCGCCCGGCACAAGCGCCTGAAGCTGGGCCTGCGGCTCCGCCCCCAGCGCCTCATGGCTCCAGACCGTGACGGGCGCCCCAAGCGCGGACTGCGCCTGCGCGATCACCTCCGGCCAGCCGCGCGGATGATCGGCAAGCCGCGCAAGCCCGCGCGCATTGGGCAGGCCAGCGCCCCGCCCCGCCATCACCGACAGCACCGAGGACCACCACATATCATAGCGCCGCATCGACAGCGCCACGCCGCCCAGATGCCCGCCCAGCACCTGCCGCGCACGCTCCAACCGCCCCGCCGCATCCGGGTAGAGCGTCAGCATATCCACGCATTGCGGCATCGCGCCCAGCAGGTTCTCCTCCGAGATCACCAGATGGCGCATCCCCTGATCGGCGAGCCGGTCCAGCTCGAACGCCAGCGCGGTTCGCAGCCGCGACAGCGCCGCCCCATCCTCGGGTGTCACCAGATCGGGGCGCTTCACCAGCCCCGAGAACAGCCCCGCCCGTGTCCGGTCCGGCCCCCAATAGGCGATCCCGCTTGCCGCCAACGCATCGGCGTTTTGCAGCATCCATGCCTGAAACGTCGTCGTCGCGGTGCGATGCGCCCCGATATGCAGAATGACATCCATGCCCGGCCCCCACGGCCCCGGATCCAAGCGGCACCCCGCCGCGGCCCCGAAAACCCGGCGCCAGTCTGCACCGCGAGTCCTTGCGGGGCGCTTAAAGGCCGCATTTGGCGAAAATTCGCACGGTCCGGCATGGTGCGAGGGGGCTCGCGCGCATATATCAGGAACGAGAGAGGAGCCCATGACCCGACTATTATCCCTTGGACTCGCTGCATTTCTTGCGCTGACGCCCTTCGCGGCCGCAGCCCAAGAGAGCACCGTCGATCTCGCCGTGGAAGAGCCCGAGGTCACGCCCCCCTTCGCACCGGTCGATGGGGCGGATGCGGATCTGGACGCGTTCGTCTGGCAGAAACGGCCCATCGTGGTCTTCGCCGACAGCCCGCTCGACCCGGCTTTCAAGGAACAGATCCGGTATCTGAAGGACCACTGGGCGGAACTGGCCCGGCGCGACGTCGTCGTCATCACCGACACCACGCCCGATCCGGCCAGCGACGTGCGGCGCACGCTGCGCCCGCGCGGGTTTTCCCTCGTCATCATCGCCAAGGACGGCACGGTGAACCTGCGCAAGCCCGCCCCGTGGGACGCGCGCGAGATCGTCCGCTCGATCGACAAGATGCCGATCCGGCGCGACGAGATCCGCGAACAACGCGGCTTCTGACCGCTCTCCCGATGCGCACACGCCAATAGATCGCGCCCCGCCGTGGCGGGGTGAGCCGGTCGCCCGGCCTCCCTATGCCACGGCGCGGGCGTCACTTATTCGAACTCCATGATGATGTCGTCGACGGCAAGGCTCGCGCCCGCCTCGGCGTTGATCTTCTTCACGGTGCCCTTCTTCTCGGCGCGCAGGATGTTTTCCATCTTCATCGCCTCGACGGTGGCCAGCGGCTGACCCTCCTGCACTTCCGCGCCCTCCTCGACCGAAATCTTCACGACGAGACCCGGCATCGGGCAAAGCAGGAATTTCGAGGTATCCGGCGGCAGTTTCACCGGCATCAGCTGCGCAAGCTCGAACTGGCGCGGCGTGCGGACATGGACCTTCAGATCGGCACCACGCACCCGGATGCGGAAGCCCATCGGGATCTTGCCGACTTTCAGCACCAGGGGCGCACCGTTCACGCTCAGCTCGGCCAGCGGGTCGCCCGGGGTCCAGTCGCTCTCGACGCGCATCTCTTCGCCATCCTCGAAGATGATGGTCGAACCATGGCGATCCGCGTTCACCTTGAGCTTGAAATCCTCATCCTGAAGCGAGACAGCCCAATCCACGCCGACCTTGCGCTCGTGATTGCCGAGCGTGCCGGAGATCTTCGTGCGCCGGATTTCGGCCACGCGCTCCATCGCCGCCGTGGCCGCCGCGACCTTGCGCAGCATCCCCTCGTCCAGCGTCACGCCGTTGAACCCTTCAGGATATTCCTCTTCGATGAAGGCGGTGGTGATGTTGCCGGTCACGAAACGCTCGTGATCCATCACCGCAGCACAGAACGGCAGGTTGTGGCCGATGCCCTCGACCTCGAACATATCGAGCGCGAGACGCATCTCTTCGATAGCCTCGCCACGGCTCGGCGCCCAAGTGCAGAGCTTGGCGATCATCGGATCGTAGAACATCGAAATCTCGCCGCCCTCGAAGACGCCGGTATCGTTGCGCACGATGCCACCCGAAGCGGTCTTGCCTTCCACCGGCGGGCGGTAGCGGGTCAGACGCCCGATCGAGGGCAGGAAGTTGCGATAGGGGTCCTCGGCATAGAGGCGGCTCTCGATCGCCCAGCCGTTGATGCCGATATCTTCCTGTTTCATAGGAAGCTTCTCACCATCGGCCACGCGGATCATCTGCTCGACGAGGTCGATGCCGGTGATCAGCTCGGTGACCGGGTGCTCCACCTGAAGGCGGGTGTTCATCTCGAGGAAGTAGAAGTTCTTCTCGCCATCGACGATGAATTCCACCGTGCCCGCGCTGCAGTAATCCACCGCTTTCGACAGGGCCACGGCCTGCTCGCCCATCGCTTTGCGCGTCTCGGGGTCGAGGAAGGGCGACGGCGCCTCTTCGATGACCTTCTGGTTGCGGCGCTGGATCGAGCATTCACGCTCGTTCAGATAGACGCAGTTGCCGTGCTTGTCGGCGAGCACCTGAATCTCGATGTGGCGCGGTTGCGTCACGAATTTCTCGATGAAGATACGGTCGTCGCCGAAGCTGTTCGCGGCCTCGTTCTTGGACGACTGGAAGCCCTCGCGCGCCTCTTCGGCATTCCACGCGATACGCATCCCCTTGCCGCCGCCACCTGCGGAGGCCTTGATCATCACCGGGTAGCCGATCTCGTCGGAGATCTTCACCGCCTCATCGGCATCCGCGATCAGGCCCATGTAGCCGGGCACGGTCGACACGCCCGCCTCTTTCGCGAGCTTCTTCGAGGTGATCTTGTCGCCCATCGCCTCGATCGCGCCCGAGGGCGGACCGATGAAGGCGACGCCCTCTTTCTCGAGCGCCTCGGCGAACTTCTTGTTCTCCGACAGGAAGCCGTAGCCCGGGTGAACCGCCTCGGCGCCCGACTGGCGGATCGCATCCATGATCTTGTCGATCACGATATAGGACTGGTTCGCGGGCGGCGGGCCGATATGAATCGCCTCGTCGGCCATCTGGACATGCAGCGCCTGCGCATCGGCATCGGAATAGACGGCGACCGTCTTGATCCCCATCTTCTGCGCCGACTTGATGACGCGGCAAGCGATCTCGCCACGGTTGGCGATCAGGATTTTCTTGAACATGTCAGGCCCTTCCCTTCCGGTGCGGGAGGGGCATCCCCCCGCCCCGCGTGTCGTGTTCATGATGTGAGACAAAAGAAAAACCGCCACCGGGGCGTACAGCCCCGATGGCGGTCGAATAGCGATCGGACGCGGTCAGAGCCGCGCAGATGTGCTTAGTACGAGCGCTGGCAGACGCCTGCGTCGTCGCAATACGTGCCTGCGAGCGCGCCGAGGGCCGCACCGGTGAGCGCGTTGTTGTCGGTCGCATCCGCGATGATCGCGCCGCCGGCCGCACCGGCGAGGGCGCGCTGGCCGTCGGTTTGCATGCAGCCTGCGAGAGCGAGGCCGGCAAGGACAAGAAGGATCGGGGTTTTACGCATGGGAAACTGCCTCCAATAGCGGTTATGATTGGACGCGAGTTTATCGCGGCGCCGTGAAAAGCCAACGGCGAAAACGCGAGCTGAAGCCCCATCGGCGAGCTATCGCCGCTCCCCTTCACATCTTGGCGGAGCCCCCCTTGACCCCCGAAAGAAAAAAGCTGCGGCCCGACCATAAGATCAGGCCGCAGGAATAGGGAAGGGGTAGGGATATTAAACAAGCCGCGGGTGTTGGGGACAGTACGGCTTGCCCGCTCAATGTGACCGCGCGCACCGGCGATTGCAAAGGCGAAATCCCTGCAACCATGAGGTTCGGCGGCATGCCGCCATTTCGCGCAGGACATCAGCGAAATCATGCCCAATCCTCATCCTCGTCATCATCGAAGGCGAAGGCGTCGGGATCGGCGAAGACCTCCGGGAAGGAGGCTTCCGCGCGTTTCACGTCGATTTTCAGAAGCGCCTCGTAGCTTTCGGGATCGAACGGATCCTCGGCGGCCACCACCTCGCGCCCGAAGAGCCAGCTCAACCGGCCCGCATCGAGATTGCCGCGCTCGAACGGCTCTTCGCCGAACTGCGCCCAGAGCGCGGCCATGAAGCCCGCATCGGCCTTGCGATCGCCGTGGCCGCGATCGGCAAAGCGTTCACGCCGGATGAGCTTCGTCGCGCCCTTCTTGTTGGCACGGCGAATGGTGAATTGATAATCCGTCGAGGGTAACCGCGACGGGAAACCGCGATGCTTCAGCATGACGCGCCCTCCCCTTTAAAGTTGCTGGGACGGCGCGTGCTGAGCGTTAGCGGTGCAACACTGTTACCCGCGCGTCGGGTCGTTCGGAGTTGTCGAGCGAGGCGTTCCCGTCGGCTGACGCATTGATCCGCCGCGCGGCTCGGGCACACATTGTGCCGGTCGCTGCGCTGTTGCGGCAGTCGCGGTCTCGAGCGGTCCGCATTCGAGCGGACAGTCGGGCACGGACGCCGGGTATTGCGAGTCGACGAGCCGCCCAGTCGGTCGGCACGAGCCGCCACTGGCGACGGGGCCGCCATATTTGCCGGTATAGACCGGCTCCACGGTGACAGGTGCAGGCTCCGGCTTGGGCGCACAGCCCACAAGCAAAGCCGCGCAGGCAACCGCGCCCAGAGAAATTCGGACCATTTCACTCTCCCCCACTCATTGTTGGAATGGCTAAGAGCGTACTCTGGAAGGATAATTGCCGCTAGGTAACCGTATGGCGTATCACACAGCGCCACGGCTCCCGCAGGGATCGCGAGGGCAAGGCGACGGCTGCCGCCCCGCCCCGCACGCAGATTATTTGTACTTGCCGGTGTAGGTCGGCTCGGTGGTGACGGCCACCGGCGCGGGCTCAGGCTTGGGTGCGCAGGCTGCGACGAAGGCCACGAGGCCAAGCGCGATGAGAGCTTTCGACATGTCGTTCTCCTGTCCAAGGGGGCGCCCGCCCCGATCTCGGCGAGGTCCGGCACGACCCGTTTCAATGCGGGGACCAAAATTGCTTTCCCCAAGGGCAGGTTAGCCTGCAAATCCCGCTCACGAAAGCGCGATTTAGCCGTGAGCGGCTGCGCTTGCGCGCGCCCCGGCATTATGCCCTCCAAGCTGTGATCTGCGGTTCCGGCCAAAGCCATCAGAAAAACTCCCAAACGCAGTTTCCGTCCTCGACGGAAAAGCTGTCGAAATATTGCACCACCTCGGGGGCGGCATCGCCGAACGGCACGATCTGGTCCGACAGGCTCACCATCACCTGCGCGGGCTCCGGACCGGGCTGCGGCAGGCGCGGCACCACCCACCCGTTGCACAGCGCCTCGATATCCTTCAGCGCGATATCGGAGGACAGCGGACTGCGCCCTCCGATCTGCGGCGCAAGGAAGCGAAAGCGATAGGTCAGCCCGTCCGGCCCGGCCTCGTTATGGATCACGTCGATCCACCAGACCTTTTGCCCCGACGGGACCGGGATCGCATCGCCCTTCGTCCCCTCCGGCCCATCGCCCGGCCCCAGATCCTCACCCAGATTGCCCGGATGCATCACCGCCCCGTAATCGGGCACCGGGGTCACCTCCCGCAGCTCCTGAGCCGGCGCCGGAGACGCCAGCACCATCCCGGCGAGAGCGCCGGGCAAGAGCGTCGTGATCCTCGGCCTGCCCGTCATGCGCCTCCTCAGAGCGGGATGTTGTCGTGCTTCTTCCACGGGTTGGACAGCTTCTTCGAGCGCAGCGCCGCAAAGGCACGGGCCACCCGGCGACGTGTCGAGCGCGGCTGGATCACCTCGTCGATGAAGCCCTTCTCGGCCGCCACGAACGGGTTCGCGAAACGGTCCTCATAATCGGCGGTGCGCTTGGCGATCTTCTCAGGCTCGCCCAGCTCCGAACGGTAGAGAATTTCGACCGCGCCCTTGGCACCCATCACCGCGATTTCCGCGGTCGGCCAGGCGTAGTTGAAATCGCCGCGCAGGTGCTTGGAGGACATAACGTCGTAAGCGCCACCGTAAGCCTTGCGGGTAATGACGGTGACCTTCGGCACGGTCGCCTCGCCATAGGCGAACAGCAGCTTCGCACCGTGCTTGATGACGCCGTTATATTCCTGGCTGGTGCCCGGCAGGAAGCCCGGCACGTCGACAAGCGTCAGGATCGGGATTTCGAACGCATCGCAGAAGCGCACGAAGCGCGCCGCCTTGCGGCTGGAATCGATGTCCAGACAGCCCGCCAGCACCATCGGCTGGTTCGCGACCACGCCGACCGTCTGCCCTTCGAGACGGATGAAACCGGTGATGATGTTGCCTGCGAAATCCTTCTGGATCTCGAAGAAATCCCCCTCATCCGCGATCTTCAGGATCAGTTCCTTCATATCGTAGGGGGTGTTCGCGTTCGACGGCACCAGCGTGTCGAGCGACGCCTCGATCCGGTCCACCTCGTCGAAGAAGGGCCGTACGGGAGCCTTCTCGCGGTTCGACAGCGGCAGGAAGTCGATCAGGCGGCGGGTCTCGAACAGCGCCTCGACGTCGTTCTCATAGGCGCCGTCGGCGACCGAGCTTTTCTTGGTGTGGGTGGACGCGCCGCCCAGCTCCTCGGCCGTCACATGCTCGTTCGTGACCGTCTTCACCACGTCGGGGCCGGTGACGAACATGTAAGACGTATCCTTCACCATGAAGATGAAGTCCGTCATCGCGGGCGAATAGACCGCGCCACCAGCACAGGGGCCCATGATGAGGCTGATCTGCGGCACCACGCCCGAGGCCATGATGTTGCGCTGGAACACGTCCGCATAACCCGCAAGCGACGCCACGCCTTCCTGAATCCGCGCACCGCCCGAATCGTTGATCCCGATCACCGGCGCACCGTTCTGCACCGCCATATCCATGATCTTGCAGATCTTCTCGGCATGGGTTTCCGACAGCGAGCCGCCGAAGACGGTGAAGTCCTGGCTGAACACATAGACCATGCGCCCGTTCACGGTGCCCCAGCCGGTGACGACGCCGTCGCCATAGGGCTTGCTCTCTTCCATCCCGAAATCGGTGCAGCGATGGGTTTTGAACATGTCGAACTCTTCGAAAGAGCCCTCGTCGAGCAGCAATTCGATCCGCTCGCGCGCGGTCAGCTTGCCCTTCTTGTGCTGCGCCTCGATGCGTTTCTCGCCGCCACCAAGGCGGGCTTCGTCGCGCCGATGCTCCAGCTCCTTCAGGATGTCTCTCATGAGGGTCCTCCGCATAATTTCCCGGCACACTATTCCGAACGCAACAATCTTACAAAGGGGATTCGAGAAAATTTGCAAATAATTGGCAAGCAACGGATAGCGAATTGCATAACTGCGAAGTTCGTTGCTGATCGAAGCGTATTGCCGATTGACGGCGTGGCGCCGTTTCTGACCCGGGAAAATTTGACGCAGGATTTTTGCAAAGCTACAAATTCATTTGCAAAGGGAGGGGCAGATGGCGACTCAGAAACTCTATGCCGGTGTGAAACTACGCGAAACCCGCACGCGGCTCGGCCTGACCCAGAAAGCCTTCGCCGAGCGGCTCGGCGTGTCGCTGCCCTATCTCAACCAGATGGAGAACAACCACCGCCCGGTCTCGGCGCAAGTCGTGCTGGCGCTGGCGAGCGAGTTTGGCCTCGACGTGACCGAGCTATCGGCAGGCGATGCGGAGCGGCTGGTCTCGGACATGCGCGAGGCGCTGGCCGATCCGATCTTCTCCGATGGCGCGCCGCCCTTGGCAGATCTGCGGCTCGCGGCGTCCAATGCACCCGCCCTCGCCCGGTCTTTCCTCGAGTTGCACCGCGCCTATCGCCAAACCCATGAACGCCTCGCCTCGCTCGACGAAGCCCTGGGCCGCGAGGGCGCGCAAACGGTGGTCTCCCCCTGGGAGGAGGTCCGCGACTTCTTCCACTATTGCGACAATTACATCGATGCCGTCGACCGCGCCGCCGAGCGCTATTCCTGCCGCGATGGCAATAGGTTGGAGCCGATTCCTCATGCGATCGACACCCTCGCGAAACGGGGCATCGACGTGCAGTTTTCCGACATTTCGCAGCTGCGCGAGCGCGATGGCAATCGCCTTCTGATCAACGCCCATGCGGGCCGCCCGACGCAGGCGTTCCAACTGCTCCATCAGGTCGCGCTGATGACCCAGAACGACCTGCTGGAGGCCACGCTCGACCTCGCGCGTTTTCAGTCCGACACCGCCCGTGCCATCGCCAAGATCGGTCTGGCCAATTACTTCGCGGGCGCGGCGCTTCTGCCCTATCGCCCCTTTCTGGAGGCGGCACAGGACACCCGCCACGATCTGGAGCGGCTCTGCGATATTTTCACCGCCTCGACCGAGCAGGTCGCCCACCGCCTCTCGACCCTTCAGCGGCCCGGCGCGAAGGGCATCCCCTTCTTCTTCGTCCGCGTCGATCAGGCCGGCACGATCACCAAGCGTCACTCTGCCACGCGACTGCAATTCGCCCGGTTCGGCGGCGCCTGCCCACTCTGGAACGTCCACCAAGCCTTTGAGACACCCACGAAATTTCTGCGCCAACTCGCCGAGACCCCCGATGGCGTTCGCTATCTCTGCCTCGCGCGCGACGTCTCGAAGTCGGGTGGCAGCTTCACCGCGCCTGTGCGGCGCTACGCGATCTGTCTGGGCTGCGAGGTGAGCCACGCGAAAGGGCTCGTCTATGCCGACGATATGGAGCTCGGCAATCCGAAGGCCTACCAGCCGATCGGGATCTCCTGCCGGATCTGCGAGCGCAAGGACTGCCACCAGCGCTCGGTTCCGCCGCTGGAACGCCGCCTGCATGTCGACCCCGACCATCGCGGCCTTCTGCCCTACGACATCGCATAGAAAAACGCCCCGGGGCCGAAGCCTCGAGGCGTCCCACCAAATCACTCGTTACCCTACAACTCAGGCGTCGGCGGTGCCCAGCATCCGCGCGATTTCGTCCTTCACTGCGGCGCGTTGCTTGCGCAGGTCGGTCTCGGCCAAGCTGTCCATCGGCTCCACATTCGTCTCGGCCCGGTGCACGCGATCGTTGAGCGCGTCGTAATCGTCCAACAATTTTGCAAAATGCGCGTTGGAGATTTTCAACTCGTGAATCCGATCGAGTTTCGTCGGGAATTCTTCTTGCAGCGTGTGCGGCGTATTGGCCATGTCGCTCCCTTTCCTTGCTGTCGGGTCGACATTAGGCCAGCGCGACTCGTCCCACCTTGATGCGCATCAAATCAGCCGCCCGCGCGACGCCATCCGGCCGATTTTGCATCGGCTTCCGAGCAGAACCACCGCTCGCCCTTGGCCTCGTTGATCCGCGTGGCGGCATAAGCGCGCGTGCCCGGCAGATGATAGAGCCGTCCGCGCCCGGAAATATTGCCTTTGATCGCGCAATTTCCCGGCGGATTCTGAACTTTGGCCGCTGCCCGCACCTCTGCGGGGCGCTGCGCCGCGCCCTGCCAGACACCGAGGCCCGCGCGCCGCGCCCGCTCCTCCTGCGACACGTAATCGCGCGAATATTTCCGATAGGCGAAGGCCGCCCCGCGCGCGACCATCTCGGCATTCAGGTCGCGCCCGCCTGCCCGGCAGACCGCGATCAGCCGCCCGTAGCGATCTTCCTCATCGCCCGAGCAGCGCACCCCCTGCCCCACAAGCCGCTGCAGCTCCGCCGTGGCCGCCCGGCCGCAGGCCCAGCGCACACCCTGCGCCGTCTTGCAGCTCTGCTTCGCCTCCGGCGCGTCGATCCCGAAAAGCCGCACCCGCGTATTCGCGACCACCAGCGTATCGCCATCGACGACGCGCGGCAGACCGGTCACCGTGGCCGCCGAGAGCTGCGATGCGGCGGGCACCGCCAGAAGAACGAGGAGTGAACAAATCCTTAACATGCCCCAGATATCGGCGGAACTGATCTCGCACGCAACAGATTTCGTAGCCGATTGGTAAACGCGAAACTTGGGAGCCCCACATGTCCGACGCACTCAACCTGATCGGCCGCATCCTGATCGCTCTGCTGTTCTTCGGCGGCGCGGTGCAGAAAGTCACCGATCCGCAAATGGTCGAGGAGATGATCGGCTGGCTTGGCCTGCCCGGCTGGCTGGTCTGGCCTGTGGCGCTGTTCAACCTGATCGCGGCGCTCGGCCTGATCTTCGGCCCGAAGGTGCGGGCTTGGGCCCTCATCCTTGCCGCCTATTGCATCTTCACCAGCTGGTTTCACTGGCAGCTGCGCGCCGACCCGTGGCAGGTGACGATCTTCGTGAAGAACTGGGCGATCGCCGGCGGGCTCTTGATCCTCGCGGCGCAGGGGCCGGGACGCTATGCCCTCAGCCTCCCGCGCCGCAAGAACCGTTAGATCAGCGCTGCGCCACCTGCCAGTTCGGCGCCACCCACGGCTCGAGGTTCTCGCGCGCGAGCGGCGCGCGGCCCAGCAGGTGATCGGCCATCTTCTCGCCCACCATGATCGAAGGCGCGTTCAGGTTGCCATTGGTGATCCGCGGGAAGACCGAGCTGTCGGCGACCCGCAGCCCCTCCACCCCGATCACGCGGCCTTCAGGGTCGACGACGGCGCTCGGATCGTCCGCCGCCCCCATCTTCGCGGTGCCGCAGGGGTGATAGGCGCTCTCGGCATGTTCGCGAATGAAAGCGTCGATCTGCTCATCCGTCTCGACCGCAGCTCCCGGCTGGATCTCGTGCTTTACATGCGCGGCCATCGGTCCTTGCGCAAAAATCTCCCGCGTGAGCCGCACGCATTTGCGGAACTCGGCCCAATCGTCGGGATGGCTCATGTAGTTGAACTTGATCTCGGGCTTGGCCTCGGGATCGCCCGAGCTGAGCCGGACATGCCCACGCGATTTCGAGCGCATCGGCCCGACATGCGCCTGGAAGCCGTGGCCCTCGGCGGCAGCCTTGCCGTCATAGCGCACCGCGATCGGCAGGAAGTGATACTGGATATCCGGGTAATCGATCCCGGCATCCGAGCGGATGAAAGCACAGCTCTCGAACTGGTTCGACGCGCCGAGCCCGCCCTTGGTGAAGAGCCACTGCGCGCCCACCCGCGCCTTGCCGTAGAGGTTCCAGTATTTGAACAGCGTCACCGGCTGCTTCGCGGCGAATTGCATATAGATCTCAAGGTGATCCTGCAGGTTCGCACCCACGCCGGGGCGATCCGCCAGCACCTCGACACCATGTTCGCGCAGATGCTCTGCCGGGCCCACGCCCGACAGCATCAACAGCTTCGGCGTATTGATCGAGCTGGCCGCCAGCACGACCTCCGAGCTCGCCCGGACCACCTCGATCTGCCCCTTGCGCTTGATCTCGACGCCGACAGCCTTCTTGCCGTCGAAGACCACGCGCCGCGCCAGACCGCGCACGATCCGCAGCTTGCCGGTCTTCAGCGCCGGGCGCAGATAGGCATTGGCCGCCGACCAGCGACGCCCCTTGTAGATCGTGGCCTCCATCGGCCCGAAGCCTTCCTGCTGCTGGCCGTTGTAATCCTCGGTCACCGGATAGCCCGCCGCCTTGCCCGCCGCGACGAAAGCGTCGAACAGCGGGTTGGCGCGCGGTCCGCGCGTCACATGCAGCGGCCCCGAACGGCCACGCCATTCGGTCTCTTCGCCGCCATGCCAATGCTCCATCCGCTTGTAATAGGGCAACACATCCGCATAGCCCCAGCCAGTCGCGCCGCTTTTCTCCCAATGGTCGAAATCGCGCGCGTGGCCCCGGACATAGACCATGCCGTTGATGCTCGACGAGCCGCCCAGCACCTTGCCGCGCGGGGTCGCCAGACGGCGCCCGCCCAGATGCTCTTCGGGTTCCGACTGAAAGCCCCAGTCGTAGATCCCCATATTCATCGGATAGCTCAGCGCGCCGGGCATCTGGATAAACGGCCCCGCATCCGAGCCGCCATGCTCGATCACCACCACGTCGCGCCCCGCTTCCACGAGCCGATACGCCAGCGCCGAGCCACCCGAGCCCGCGCCTACGATCACAAATTCTGCCGAAACACTCATATCTTCCCCTTGGCGGAAATATCCCGGGGGCGCCGGTTGGTGCGCCATCGGTCCGAGGACCAACCGGCAACGGGCAGCGCCCCCAAGCCTCGTCAAATTCGAACTCAGTACGGGCTCTCGACCGGTCCCATGCCGACATAGACGGATTTGAGCTGCGTATAATGCTCCACCGCCGCGCGGGAATTCTCGCGCCCGAAGCCCGATTGCTTGACCGCGCCGAAGGGCATCTCCACCGGCGTCAGGTTATAGGCGTTGATCCAGGTCGTGCCCGCCTGAAGCTGGCCGACGACGCGGTGGCCGCGCGCCAGATCGCCGGTGA
The DNA here is from genome assembly GCF_002020145.1 of Thioclava sp. DLFJ4-1. Classification (NCBI taxonomy): domain Bacteria; kingdom Pseudomonadati; phylum Pseudomonadota; class Alphaproteobacteria; order Rhodobacterales; family Paracoccaceae; genus Thioclava; species Thioclava sp. DLFJ4-1. The sequence goes on along the minus strand of NZ_MPZT01000004.1, from coordinate 404,225 downwards.
ACACACCCGCGGCGAGGCCGAACTGCGTGTCATTGGCCCGCGCGATCGCCTCTTCCTCGGTTTCGAAATCCAGCACCGACATGACGGGGCCGAAGATTTCTTCCCGCGCGATGGTCATGTCGTCGGTGACATCGGCGAAGACCGTGGGCTGCACGAAAAGCGTTCCCTCGTTGCCCGCAGAGCCACCGCAGACCAGCCGCGCGCCCTCGGATTTCGCGCTCTCGACATAGGACATGACCTTGTCGAACTGCGCCTGCGAGATCAGCGGGCCGAATTGCGTCGCCTCATCGAGCGGATCGCCCGCGACGATGGTCTCGGTGCGCTCTTTCAGCCGGGCGAGGAATTTCTCCTTGATGCCCTTCTGCACGAAGACCCGCGTCCCGTTCGAGCAGATCTGACCCGAAGAATAGAAATTCCCCAGCATCGCAGCCCCGATCGCGCTCTCGATATCGGCATCGTCGAACACGATCATCGGGGATTTGCCCCCAAGCTCCATCGTGACGTGCTTCATGCCCGCCGAAGCCGCCTGATAGACCTTCGCGCCCGTCGGCACCGAGCCCGTCAGCGAGACTTTCGCGATACGCGGATCGGTCGAGAGCGCCGCCCCCACCCGGCCGAAGCCCTGCACCACGTTGAAGATCCCCGCGGGCATCCCGGCTTCGATGAAGATCTCCGCGAGCTTCAGCGCGCCCAGCGGCGTCATCTCGGAAGGCTTGAACACCATCGCGTTGCCGGTCGACAGCGCGGGCGCGGATTTCCAGCAGGCGATCTGGCTGGGATAGTTCCACGCGCCGATCCCTGCGCAGACGCCGAGCGGTTCGCGGATCGTATAGGCGAAATCACCGCCCAGCGGCATCGTCTCGCCAGTCAGCGTCGGCGCCAGACCTGCGAAATATTCCAGCGCCTCGGCGCCCGAGGGCCAGTCGGCCTCGCGCGTTTCCTGAATCGGCTTGCCGGTGTCGAGGGTTTCCAGCAGCGCCAGTTCCTCACCGCGCTCGCGGATGATCGCGACGGCGCGGGTCAGGATGCGACCGCGCTCGACCGGGCGCAGTGCGGCCCAGTCCTTCTGCGCCTCAACTGCCCCGGAAATCGCGGCGTCGATCACCGCAGGGGTCGCCGCGTGCAGCTTGGCGATCACCTCGCCGGTGCCGGGATAGGTGACGATCAGCTCGTCGCCGTCCGTGTCTTCCATCCAGTCGCCATTCACGAAATGGCTTGCTTTCGGCTGTGCCCTCATTGGTGGACCTCCAATTCTTTTTCCAGATGCGCCAGCACCAGTTCGCAGGCGGCCTCGCGGTCGGGTTCGCCCGCGACCAGCGCCGCGCGGATGTAGACGCCGTCGATCATCGCGCCCAAACCCTCGGCCACGGAGCCCGCACGGTCGCCGACCAAAGGGCGCAGCCCGTGCATGAGGTTGGAGCGCAGACGGCGCTGATAGATATGCAGCAGGCGCCGGGCTTCGGCGCTCGACTGCGCGAGAACGTAAAAGTTCAGCCACGCGGCGATCGCCTCGTGACGGAACGAGCCAGCCGCGAAAGAGCCCATCACAACTGCGCGAACACGCTCGTGCGGGGTCTGCGCCATCGCCATCGCGCCACGGACTTCCGCGCCATAGATCGACAGAATCGACCGCATCGCGGCGAGGAAAATCCGGTCTTTCGACCCGAAATAATGGTGCGCCAGCGCCGAGGACATACCTGCGCGCCGCGCGATCTGCGCGACCGTCACGTCGAGCGATCCCGCCTCGCCCACTGTCTCAATAGTGGCTTTGACCAAGGCTGCGCGCCGTATAGGCTCTGCTCCAAGCTTCGGCATGTTCGGCCTCCTTCCGGGTGGCTTGCTTGCATGTCGAGCTAGAACATGTTTATTGACTCGTCAATCAACAACCGCATCCCGCGGTTTTTCTTAACGCTGCACAGGGAGAAAAAAGCATGAAACTTCGTTCCACGCTCCTCGCAATGGGGGCTGCGCTCTCGCTCGGACTGGCAGGTACCGCACCCGCACAGGCCGCCGATTGCTCGAAAGTGACCTTCTCCGATGTCGGCTGGACCGACATCACCTCGACCACCGCGGTCGCGACCACGATCCTCGAAGCGCTCGGCTACGAGACCGACACCAAGGTGCTCTCGGTTCCGGTGACCTACGAGGCGCTCTCGAAGGGCGATGTCGATGTGTTCCTCGGCAACTGGATGCCCTCGATGGCCGCCAACGTGGATCCCTACACCAAGGACGGCACGGTCGAAACGCTCGGCACCAACCTGACGGGCGCGAAATACACGCTCGCGACCAACGCCGCCGGCGCCAAGGCCGGCATCAAGGATTTCTCCGACATCGCCAAGCATGCCGACGAACTGGACAACCAGATCTACGGCATCGAGCCGGGCAATGACGGCAACGCGCTGATCCTCGACATGATCGACAAGGACGCGTTCGGTCTGAAGGACTTCGATCTTAAGGAAAGCTCCGAGCAGGGCATGCTCGCGCAGGTCGCGCGCGCCGACAAGGCCGACAAGCCGATCATCTTCCTCGCGTGGGAGCCCCACCCGATGAACTCCAACTTCGACATCACCTATCTCTCGGGCGGCGATGACTTCTTCGGCCCCGACTACGGCGGTGCGACGGTCATGACCAACGTCCGCGCGGGCTATGTCGACGAATGCCCGAACCCGGGCAAGTTCGTCTCCAACCTGAAGTTCACCCTCGGGATGGAAAACGAGATCATGGGCAAGATCCTCGACGATGGCGACGATCCCAAGGACGCCGCGAAGGCTTGGCTCAAAGCCAATCCCGATGCCTGGAAAGCCTGGCTCGACGGTGTGACCGCGAAGGACGGCGGCGACGCGCAGGCAGCGGTCGAGAAAGCGCTGAACTCGTGAGCCTTTGGGCGAAATATTCGCGCGGGCGACAGGGCATGACCCTCCGCCCCCGCTTCCCCTCGGTCCGCGCCCTCACCGGCGCGGCCCTTCTCTTCGCGGGGATGATCGCAGCGCCCCTCACCCCGGCGCGCGCCGCGGATTGCCCAGATGCCGAGGCCCTGCACGCGGCGGGCGTCACGCTTACCCGCAACAGCCCGAAAATGGCGCAGGCCTATCGCTACGAGAACGGCACGCTGACCTCCTACCGGGTCGACGATCCCGAGCTTGGCCGGCCGCCCAAGCGCGAGCGCTACGACCATCCGCTGGCGGTGAGCCTGCAGGAAATGGACGGGCGCAGCTTCGCGCTCATCTATGACGACGACCCCACGCGGCTCGACCAACTGCCGCAGCTGGGCAACTGGCGCACCCCGGTGAGCCTGAAAGTCGACGGCGAGACCAAGGATCGCGGCACCATCTCCTACGCCTATCGCGGCACCGGCTCGGTGCAGATCGGCGCGTGCCGCTACGATGTCTGGCAGGTCGTCGAACGGATCGCGATGGGCAAGCTGCGCACCGCCTTCCTCAAGGAATTTTCCCCCAAGGCCGGGCTGGTCCTGCGCGTCACCAAGCTCGACCCCGAAACCGGCAAGGCACAATCGCAAGTCGCCTTCGACCGCATCGAAACGCGCCAGAAATAACAACTCGCAAGGACAGTTATGAACTGGTTGACCGAAACCAAAATCCCCGTGGGCAAGACGGCCAAGATCGTGATCGACTGGCTGCAGGACCACGCCGCGCCGCTCTTCGACGCGCTCTCCGTGGCGCTCAAAGCGCTGATCGACGCAACGCTCTGGGTGCTGCAAGGCCCCCCGCCCCTTCTCGTGATCCTCGCCTTCGCGGTGATCGCCTACCTGCTGCAGCGCAGCTGGAAGATCTCCCTTCTCGTGATCGTGGGCTTCCTGTTCATCCTCAACCAGGACTACTGGGAGGAAACCACCGAGAGCCTCACCCTCGTGATCGCCGCCTGCGTGGTCTGCATGGGCATCGGCGTGCCGATCGGCATTGCCGCCGCCCACCGTCCGCGCCTGTATTCGGTGCTGCAGCCGGTCTTGGACCTGATGCAGACGCTGCCGGCCTTCGTCTACCTGATCCCGGCCATCGTCTTCTTCGGCATCGGCATGGTGCCGGGCCTGATCGCGACCGTGATCTTCGTGCTGCCCGCGCCGATCCGCCTGACCCATCTGGGCGTCTCCTCGACGCCGGACACGCTGACCGAGGCCGCCCAATCCTTCGGCGCCACCAAGAGCCAGCTCTTGTGGAAGGTCGAACTGCCCTATGCCACCCCGCAGATCATGGCCGGTCTGAACCAGACGATCATGCTCTCGCTCTCGATGGTCGTGGTGGCCGCGCTTGTCGGCGCTGACGGCCTCGGCGTGCCAGTCGTGCGCGCGCTCAACACCGTCAACACGGCGCTCGGCTTCGAGTCCGGCTTCGTGATCGTCGTCGTCGCCATCATCCTTGACCGCATGCTGCGCCGCGGAGGTTCGAAATGACCCAGACCAAAGCCAAAACCGCCGTCAAATTCGACAATGTCTCCATCGTCTTCGGCGACCGCCCGCAAGAGGCGCTGCCCCTGATGGATGAAGGGCTCTCGCGCCCCGAGATTCAGGAGCGTACCGATCAGGTGCTGGGCGTGCATGACTGCTCGGTCGAGGTGCCCGAAGGCGAGATTCTCGTGCTGATGGGCCTCTCGGGCTCGGGCAAATCGACGCTGCTGCGCGCGGTGAACGGGCTGAACCCGGTCGTGCGCGGTCAGGTCGAGGTGCATGACGGCGAGCGTCTCGTCGACGTCACCCATGCCGACCCCGCGACCTTGCGCAAAATGCGCCTCAACAAGATCGCGATGGTCTTCCAGCAATTCGGCCTGCTGCCCTGGCGGACCGTGCGCGAGAATGTGGGCCTCGGCCTCGAACTCGCCGGCATGAGCAAGGCGGAACGCCGCAAGAAGGTCGACACCCAGCTGGAACTGGTGGGCCTGTCGGACTGGGCCGACCGTCAGGTGGCAGAGCTGTCGGGCGGCATGCAGCAGCGCGTGGGCCTCGCCCGCGCTTTCGCGACCGACGCGCCGATCCTTCTGATGGACGAGCCCTTCTCCGCGCTCGACCCGCTGATCCGCACCAAGCTGCAGGACGAGTTGCTGGAGCTGCAAAACAAGCTCAAGCGCACGATCATCTTCGTCAGCCACGACCTCGACGAAGCCTTCAAGATCGGCAACCGGATCGCGCTGATGGAAGGCGGGCGGATCGTGCAATGCGGCACCGCGCGCGACATCATCGCCAAGCCCGCCAACGGCTATGTGGCCGATTTCGTGGCCCATATGAACCCGCTCGGCGTGCTGACCGCAGAAGACATCGCCGACCCGGTCGGCACGCCCACCGGCGACGCCACCGGCGCGCCCATGCCCGCCGACGCGCCCGTGCGCGACGTGATGGAGCGGCTGCGCTACGAGCCCGCCGTGCCGCTCACCGATGGCCGTGTCGTGACCCGCGAGGGCGTCATCACGCGGCTCATCGACCCCCAGCGCAGCGCCGAGGCGAGCTGAGGGACGCTTCGCGGAGGATATTTTGACCAAGCCGAAACCAAGGCGCGCGCGCCCCTTCGGCTTGGCTCAAATATCCCCGCCGGAGGCATCCGACATTTGCAGGAAAGCGCCGCGCTATCAGATCTTGGTGGCAGGCGGAGGCGGCGTCACCCGGCGTTTGAGCTGCGCCTCGCGGAAGGTCATGTAGCTCACCGCGCCGATGATGATCGCACCGCCCAGGATCACGTAAGGGTCGGGACGCTCGCCGAAAATCGTCCAGCCCGCAATCGCCGCCCAGACCAGCTGCAGGAAGATCACCGGCTGCGTCACCGTCACAGGCGCCGCGGCGAAGGCCCGCGTCATGCAATAATGCCCACCCGTGGCGAACACTGCCACCGCGCCCAGCCAGAGCGTCTCCGACAGCGTGATCGGCTCCCATTTCCAGATCGCCACCGGGGCGAGCGCGACGGTCACCACCAGCGTCATCATCGCGACCACCGTGCCGGCGGGCACGTAATCCGTCAGCCGCTTCGCCGCGAGATAGGCGCCGCCGAAGAACAGCGCCGCGCCAAGCTGGGCGAGATGGCCCGGCTCGATCGCGCGCATCCCCGGGCGCAGGATGATCAGCGCCCCGATCAGTGCGACGATCACCGCCGTCACGCGTCGCCAAGCCAGCCCCTCACCCAGCAGGAGCGCACCGCCCACCGTCACCACAATCGGGTTGAGGTAGTTGATCGCAGTGACATCGGCGATCGGGATATTGCTCATCGCGAAGAACCAAAGCCCCACCGCCACCGCATGCAGCGCCCCGCGCACCCCGAACAGCGCCCAGACCTGAGGCGGAAACTTCTGGCGCAGGATGCGGGCCAACGCGGGCGCGAAGAAGATCAGCCCCCACATGAAGCGCACGAAGGCCGATTGCGCGGCGGGCACCTGATCGCCCAGCCAGTGAACGATGATGTTCACCATCACGAAACAGGCGGTGGTGGCGAGCATCCACAGGATGCCGATCAGCGGTTTGTTGGGTTTGTCTTGCGCGGTCATGACACCTCTTGGACGCTGGTTCGGCACCGCGCGCAAGGGGCGGCTTTGTGTCGGTTATAATGCGCCCGCCGCGAGCTTCCAGGCGATCGAGCCCATCAGCACCGCGATCAGCGCATCGAGCACCCGCCATGCGCTCTCCTTGGCGAAAAGCGGCGCCAGAAGCCGCGCGCCATAGGCCAGCGCGAAGAAGAACACGAAGGAGGCCAAGATCGCGCCCGAGGCGAAGCTGATCCGCGCGCCCGCGAACTGCGCCGAGACCGCGCCCAGCAGCACCACCGTATCGAGCCAGACATGCGGGTTCGCCCAGGTGAAGGCGGCCACCGTCACGAGGACGGCGCGTAAGGACGGCGCGCTGCCTGCGCTCGGGTCGAGATGCTCGCCGCCGCGGATCGCCGCCAAAGCGGAGCGGATCGCATACCAGCTAAGAAAAGCGACACCGCCCCAGCGCAGCGTCTCCGGCAGCCATGGCAGCGCGGTGGAGGCGGCAGCGAAGCCCGACACGCCAAGCGCGATCAGCACCGCATCGGAGAGCGCGCAGAACAGCGCCACCGCGAAGACATGCTCGCGCCGCAGCCCCTGACGCAGCACGAAGGCGTTTTGCGCGCCGATCGCCACGATCAGCCCGAGCCCCAGCTTCAACCCTGCCCAGAATGCCACCAATTCCATCCGCCTCACCCCCAGTCTGCTCAGAGACGCTTCTCAGTGCCGGGGCGTGCGTATAAGTTCAACTTAATTAAACTAACTCTGTATAAGTAAAACTTATGTTCGACTATGCCGCGCTGGATGCGCTCGCCACCGTGATCGAGACCGGAAGCTTCGAGGCCGCCAGCGCGCGGCTCGGGGTATCGCAATCGGCCGTCTCGCAACGGGTCCGCCAGTTGGAGGAACGCATGGGCGCGGTTCTGGTGATCCGCGCCACGCCCTGCCGCGCGACCGAGGATGGCGCGCGGCTGATCGCCCATCTGCGCGAGGTGGCGCTTCTGGAAACCGAGCTTGCGCCCTCCGAGACCCCGCCGGTTCTGCGCATCGCGGTGAATGCGGACAGCCTCGCGACTTGGGTGCTGCCCGCGCTGGCCGAGGTCGAGGGTGTGCGTTTCGATCTGGTGATCGACGATCAAGACCATTCGGCGGGGCTGTTGCGCCGCGGTGAGGTCGCGGGCGCGATCACTGCCGATGAGGGGCCGATTGCGGGCTGCGACAGCGTGAGCCTCGGGCGGCTGCGCTATATCGCGACGGCGAGCCCGGATTTCGTCGCGCGCTATTTCCCGGACCGGATCGACCGGCACTCCTTGCGCGCGGCCCCTGCCCTGCAGTTCAACGCCAAGGATCGGCTGCAGGACCGCTGGGCCTCGATGATCGCGGGCATGCCGATGGGGCTGCGCGCGCATCGTATCGGCTCGACCGAAGGTTTCGTGGAGGCCTGTCTGCGCGGCATGGGCTGGGGGCTGAACCCCGAGGCGCTGGTGCGCGCGCATCTGGAAAGCGGCGCGCTGGAACGGCTGGGCCCGGCGCCGATCGACGTGCCGCTCTACTGGCAAAGCGCGAGGCGGCTGAAAGCCCCGCTCGCGCCGCTGACCAAAGCGCTGCGGCAGGCGGCGAAAGCGGTGTTGTTGTAAGGGGCCGATTACAGGGCGTTGCGCGCGGCTCGTTCCGGCCAGAGCGGCTCCCCGGCCTGAGCGCGCGTTGCCCGCGGCCTGCGCGGCGCGCATAGTGATGGATGTCCCGCAGGCTTGTCAGGAGGAGAGACGCCCATGGAGCTACCCGATTTCATTCAGGCCTTCCCCGCCCTCGACCTGCCCTTTCCCGAAGATCAGGTACGCAGCCACGCGATCCGATCGGAGACGGGGCTGGTGGTGTTCTTGCACTTCCTCACCGATTTCGACCTGCCGGCCCATGCCCATAAGGGCCAGTGGGGTACGGTGCTCGAAGGCGAGGCGGAGCTGACCATCGCAGGCGAGACCCGGGTCTATCGCCCCGGCGAGAGCTATGAAATCCCCGCCGGCGCGGAACATTCGGCGCGGCTCAAGGCGGGGACGAAAGTGATCGACGCCTTCGAGGAGGCCGATCGCTATCCGCTGAAAGCCTGAGGGACCACGCTCAGACCCGGACCACCGAGACGCTCTGGTTGATCAGCATCGCGGGGGCCTGCGATTCCATGAAGGCCACGTCATAGGCATCGCGCCCCACCGCGACCAGCGCCATATTCTCGGCCCCGCACATGCCGGTCGCATCGACGAGGTGCCACGCGCCATCGAGCCAGACCTCGGCCACGGCGTGGAAATCCTGCGGCCACACATCCGGCCCGTAGGAGGACGCCATGCGCGCCGGGATCTGAGCCGCGCGCACCATCGCGCAGAACAGATGCGCGTAGTCGCGGCACACCCCTGCCCGGCCCGCGAAGGTCTCGAGCACGTTGGTGTCGCTGTCCGACGCGCCGGGCACGTAAGACAGGTTCTTCTCGATCCAGTCGCGGATTGCGGCGACTTTCGCCCCGCCCTGCAGATCGCCGAAGCGCTTGCTCACGAAGGAGACAAACTTGTCCGACTGCACGTAGCGCGAGGGCCGGATATAGGGCGCGGCCTCGGCGGGCAGTTCGTGCAGCTGTGCCGCCCGCATCTGGGTGAGGTCGATCGCCGGACGCGTGATGTCGATCAGCGCCTGATAATGCAGCGTCATCTGCGTGCCCACCTGCGCCCAGATCCGCTCGCCCACGCCGCAATCGCCCGCGATGCGGCCCACGCTCGCATCGCCGAGATTCATCGACGCGCTGACGATTTCCTGCCCCGGAGCCTGCGCCGCTTCGAGCACCAGCGCGACCGTATTCGGCTGCGGGAACTGGTATTGCATCTGCACGTCGACCGAAATGCGCATGGCGGCTCCTTCTCTCGGGATTCAGGTGGTGTCACTGGGATGGAGCGCGCCGCGTAACAGAGACACGTCGGTGGGGAAAGGGGGGCGCCGAGGGTTTGGTTCCCTATCGCACGCCGGAAAGCCGAACCCGCTGGACCGGGCTGGTCGTGCGCCTCGAGACCGTCCATGATACAGGTGCGAAAACGCCCCGGGACAAAAAGGTGAGTAATGGCGCCCAACGATAGCTACAGACCGGCTTGCCTGCTCGTCTTTTCCACCCAGAGGACCGGCAGCTCGCTGCTTTGCGACTATCTGCAACGCGCGGGTTTGGGAAAAGCGGGCGAATTTTTCCTGCTTTTGATGCGCAGCAAACCCCGCAATGAGATCACGCCTGCGGATTTCTTCGCCGCGGCTGAAATGGGGCGTGGCGAAAACGGAACCTCGGCGATCAACGTGATGTCGAACCAGCTTGCTCCGATCGCGGAAGCCTTTTTCGGCAAACCGGCCTATGAGGCTTTGGAGCCGGTGGCGGCTCACGCACAGTTCATCGACGCCTATGCAAATATCTTCGGGTCGAGCGCCTATCTGCGCATCTCTCGCAGCGACCGCGTCGCGCAGGCGGTCTCGCGTCTCGTGCATCGAAAGAGCGGCGTCGCCCATGTGAAAGCCGGAGAGGCGCAACGCACGCCGAACCACAAAGCCGGCAGCGGCGATCCGGTCGACGAGATCACCGGGGCGGACCTTGCCCACGAAATCTTTCGGATCGATCAGGACGAAGCCCATCTCGATGCGGTTCTCGCGCAACTCGACCAGCCCGTTTTCGCCCTCACCTATGAAGACCTGATCGAAGACCCGGAGCGACAGTTTCAGGCCATCTGGCAGTTTTTCGGCTGGGGTGATTTCGAGACGCCCCTGCGCACGGACCACACTAAGGTGACCAAGACCGCGGATCTCACCGTTCTGCGGACGAAACTTGCCGCCTATCTGGGGGCCGATCCGGAGAGCAGCGATGCGGACCTGCTCGCGCTGTGCCGGGCCCGCAATGCGCAGGAAGGTCACGGCACCCGCAGCGCGAAACGAACTGGCGGCCTGAGCAGGCTCCTGCGACGCGGCGCACGCTCGCGCGCATGAAAAAAGGCGCCACGAGGGCGCCTTCTCAAGCTCTGGAAGCAAACGCAGGCTTACGCGTCGATCTTGACGAGTTCCACGTCGAAGGTCAGCGCCTTGCCGGCGAGCGGGTGGTTCGCGTCGAGGACGAGTTCTTTCTCGTTCGCCTCGGCGACGGTCACGTTCACGGTCTGACCGTCCTGGGTCTGAACCTGAAGCTGGGTGCCCGGCTCGGTCGGGATGTCGTCGGGGATGTTCGCGCGGTCGACCGACTGCATGCGCTCGGGGTGATGCTCGCCATAGGCCTCTGCGGGCTCGACGCGCACGGTGCGCTTTTCGCCCTCTTCCATGCCGGTCACGCCCTTGTCGAGGCCGGGGATGATCTGGCCGGAGCCGAGCGTGAAGGACAGCGGGTCGCGGCCTTCCGAGCTATCGAAGACGGAGCCGTCGTCCAGCTTGCCGGTGTAGTGAAGATGCAGGGTGTCGCCAGCCTTTGCTTGGGTCATGGTGATATCCTTTCGCGGGGAGATGAATTTGCCGAGGCCACGGGGTTACGCGGGTGCTCGGAGCGTCACGCGACAAACTGGGGGTTCTGACCCGGAATGTAAACCGGGGGGCCGGAATTCGGGTGGTTTTGGGCCGTTTGGGACGCAAAAAGCGCCCCGGAGGGCGCTTTTGACGATTTTCAGGGCATTGGGCCTTACAGCTGCGCTGCGACCTCTTCGGGCACGTCGAAATTGGCGGTGACGGATTGCACGTCGTCATCGTCTTCGAGCGTGTCGATCAGCTTCATCAGCTTCTGCGCGGTCTCCAGATCGACCTCGGTGCGGTTCTGGGGTTTCCAGATCAGCTTGGCTTCCTCGGCCTCGCCCAGTTCCTTCTCCAGCGCGTCGGAGACATCCGAGAGGTCTTCCATCGTGCAATAGATCCAGTGGCCTTCGTCATCGCTCTCGACGTCTTCGGCGCCCGCCTCGATCGCGGCCATCAGCACGGTTTCGGCATCGCCCACGGAGGCGGGATAGATGATCTCGCCCATCCGGTCGAACATGAAGGACACCGAGCCGGTGGTGCCCAGATTGCCGCCGTTCTTGGTGAAGGTGGAGCGCACGTTCGACGCGGTGCGGTTGAGGTTGTCGGTCATCGCCTCGACGATCACCGCGATGCCCTCGGGGCCGTAGCCCTCGTAGCGGATCTCGGTATAGTCATCGCCATCGCCCGCTTGCGATTTCTTGATCGCGCGGTCGATCACGTCTTTCGGCATCGACTGGGACTTGGCCGCTTTCACGGCGAGGCGCAGGCGCGGGTTCTTCTCGGGATCGGGGTCGCCCATCTTGGCGGCGACCGTGATCTCCTTCGAGAGCTTGGAAAACATCTTCGAGCGCGCCGCATCCTGCTTGCCCTTGCGGTGCTGGATGTTGGCCCATTTTGAGTGGCCTGCCATGGGTATCTCCGTTCGGAATAGTCGCGAAATCGACCCCGTATAGTGCGCAACGGGGGGATGATTCAAGATAGATGGGTTGCAGGCGGTGCCGGGCGCCCGCCATTGCCGATCAATGCGGCAGCTTGAGGACCCCGTCGGGCTGGCTGCGCGAGGGGATCGGCTCGGGAGTCTTGAAGCTCCAGCGGCGGCCTTGCGCGTCCTTCAGCGTGACCTCGGCATAGGGCTGGAAGATATTGCCGACCGCGACGCCGCCGAGATAGCTCGGCTCGAACCGGGTCACCTGATAGCGCATCGGATGCGGGCACCCGGCCAGATCGCCGGTATACTGGCCCGAGATATTCGCGTGGCAGACCGTGCCGTCGATGAAGGAGACACGCATCACGGTGCCCTGAAAGGTCACCCGGTCGGGCCAGGAGGGTGCGCGGGTGCCCTGCCCCGGCACACAGGCGGCGAGCGCGAGCGGTGCGAGAAGCGACAGGGCGGCGAGACGGGCGGCAAAGCGCATGGGGGAACCTCCTCAGAAGGGCCAGATCAGCGGGATCAGCAGGCAGGCGGTCAACCCGGTTACGATATCCATCGGGATGCCGACGCGCAGGAAATCGGTGAACTTATAGCCACCGGGGCCATAGATCATCATGTGAGTCTGATACCCGATCGGGGTCGCGAAGGCCACCGAGGCCGAGAACATCACCGCCACCGCGAAGGGCCGCGGATCGAGCCCGAGGGCAGCAGCCAGCGAGATCGCGATCGGGGTGTAGATCACCGCGACCGCGTTATTCGACAGCAACTCGGTCATGACGAGACCGAGGAAATAGACCACGATCAGCGCGAGCTGCGGCGGCAGCATCTTCAGGAAGGGAGCCACGCCCGAGACGATCAGCTGGACCGCGCCGGAATGCTCCAGCCCCGCGCCGACCACGAGCATCGCGAAGATCAGCGCAAGCAGGCGGCCCTCGATGAAGGTGAAGGCCTCGTCGGTGTCGATGCAGCGGGTCACGAGGATGCCCGCCACCGCCACCATCGCAAGCGCGAGGATCGGGGCCACGCCAAGGGCTGCGAAGATCACCACCGCGCCGAGCGCGCCCATGGCAAGCGGCAGATGCGAGCGGCGATAGGCCCGCGCCTGCGGTTTCGAGACGTCCACGAGGTCCATATCGGCGGCCAAACGCGCGATATCCTCGGGCGCGCCTTCGAGCAGCAGCGTATCGCCCACCACCACGATCAGATCGTCGAGCTGACGGCCGATATTCTGGTTCCGGCGGTGCGCGGCCAGCGTGTAGACCCCGTAGCGGCGGCGCAGGCGCATATCGCCCAGACGCTGCCCGATCATCCGGCAGCCGGGCGAGATCAGCACTTCCACCGTCTCGGTCTGCACCGAGGACAGCTTGTCGACCATGCGCAGGTCGCGGTTCTTCTGCATCCCCAGAAGCTCTTCCATCTCGGAGCGGAGCACGACGCGGTCGCCCGCCATCAGTTCGACAGAGGCGAGGTCCCGGCGCAGCGAGGCATCGCCGCGCAGCACGTCGATCACCCGCACGCCTTCGCGCTTGAACGTGTCGGTCTCGAGCACCGACTCGCCGATCAGCCCGCTTTCCTCGGGGATCGCGACCTCGGTGAAATATTTCATCTTCGGACGGTCGCCGAGCATGAAGGAGAGCGATTGCCGCTCGGGGATCAGCTTCGGCGCGAAGATCGCGAGGAACGTCCCGCCGACCAGACAGATCGCGAAGCCCAGAGGCGCGATCTCGAAAATGGTGAAAGGCTCCATCCCCCGCCCCCGCACGACGCCATCGACGAGAATGTTGGTCGAGGTGCCGATCAGGGTGATCATGCCGCCCATCACCGTGACATAGCTCAGCGGCATCAAGAGCCGCGACGGCGAGAGGTTCAGCTTGCGCGCGACCTGAATGAAGACCGGGATCATCACCGCGACGACCGGCGTGTTGTTCATCACGGCGCTCGCGAACATCGTGACCCCGAACATCAACAGTACGGTCAGCTTCGGGTTCTGGTCGATCCGCGATTCCGCATAGCGCGTCATCGCGTCGAGCGCGCCGGTCCGCACAAGGGCGCCGACGATCAGGAACATGAAGGCGATGGTCCAGGGCGCCGGGTTCGACAGAATCGCGGCGGCGTTCTCGTAGGGCACGAATCCGAAGATCAGCATCAGGGCCGCGCCCGCCATGGCGGTGACCTCTGGCGGCCATGTCTCGCGGACGAACATGACGAACATCCACCCCACGACGAGAAGGGCCGCGACGGCGGTCTCGGTGCCGGTGAAGGGCAGTTGGATCATGTCAGGCTCTCGCGTAAGCGCATCGGCCCGATACTATCGACACGTGTTGCACGAGCAAGCGCGCTCTGCCCGCGGCAGAGGAAATTTCCACGTAACGGCATGAGGTTCGGGCAACTCGGGACGCGAACGACGCTCAGATTGGCACCGATTGTGCGAGCCTGCCGCCGGTGCGCACCGCTTCGCAGCGGGTGGCGCGCCCGGTCTTGTCGTCGGTCTCGACATAAAAGCCGCAGAGCGTCACCGGACCGCGGGCGGGCGAGAAGCGTTCCTTCGCCATGCCGGTCACGAAACGGCGCATCGGTTCGGCCTTCGCCATGCCGATGACGGAATCGTAATCGCCGCACATGCCCGCATCGGAGAGGTAAGCCGTGCCTTTCTCGAGAATCTGCGCATCGCCGGTGGGCACATGTGTATGGGTGCCCACGACGACGCTTGCACGCCCGTCGCACCAATGGCCCATCGCCATCTTCTCCGACGTCGCCTCGCAATGCACATCCACCAGGGCTGCTTGCACCGCCCCGCCCAGCGGGTAGCGTTTCAGCTCTGCCTCGATGGCCGAGAAGGGATCGTCGAAGGCGCGTTTCATGAAGACGTTGCCCAGAACCTGCGCCACCAGCACCTTGCGCCCGCGCCGGTCCTGAAACACCCGCGCGCCCTTGCCCGGCGCTTCCTTGGCGTAGTTCACGGGACGGATGATGCGCGGCTCGCTCTCGATGAAGCGCAGCATATCCTTCTGATCGAAGGCGTGATCGCCCAGCGTCACCACATCCGCGCCCGCATCCAGCAGAAGCTTCGCATGATCACCGGTAAGCCCCATGCCGCCCGAGGCGTTCTCGCCATTGACCACGACGAAATCGAGGCGCCACTCCTCGCGAAGTTTCGGCAGGGTTTCGGTGATCGCGGCGCGGCCCGCGCGGCCCATCACATCGCCTAGAAAGAGTATCTTCATGGCCCGATTAGATAGAACGCGGCGCTGGGGAGAGCAATGGGCGGCGCGCATCGGCTGCATGATGATGATGACGATTTCTCATGCAGGCGCGTCGGTTGCGGGCTTTGCTCTGCCCCGCTTGGGCCCTAGAACGGGGGCAAGGAAAACGGGAGCGCGATATGGCCGACGACGTGCAGGTGATCTTTACCCCCTCTGGAAAGCGGGGGCGCGTGGCGCGTGGCACAAGGGTGCTCGCAGCGGCGCGCAAGCTGGGGGTCGACCTCGATTCCGTCTGCGGCGGGCGCGGCGTGTGCTCGAAATGCCAATGCACACCCTCCTTCGGAGATTTCCCGAAACTCGGCCTGCATGTGGAGCCGGACGCGGTCAGCCCGATCAATGCGGTCGAGGAGCGCTACGACCGGATTCGCGGGCTGAAACCGGGGCGGCGTCTGGGCTGCCAGACCGAGATCCTCGACGACGTGGTGATCGACGTGCCGCCCGAAAGTCAGGTGCACAAACAGGTCGTGCGCAAGGCAGCCTCCGAGCGCGTGATGGAGATGGATCCGGCGACGCGGCCCGTCTATGTCGAAGTCGCGGAACCGGATATGCACCGCCCCGAGGGCGACTTGCAGCGGCTCTCGCAGGCGCTGGAAAAGCAATGGCAGATCAAGGGCGTGTGCGCCGATCTTGATGTGCTTCGGATGCTGCAGCCCGCGCTGCGCAAGGCCGAGTGGAAAGTCACGGTCGCGATCCACGATGCGGGCGACGGGCCGCGCGTGACCGGCATCTTCCCCGGCGTGCGCGAGGTGCCGCTATATGGGCTGGCGATCGACCTTGGCTCGACCACCATCGCGGGGCATCTGGTCGCGCTCGATGACGGGCGAGTGCTGGCGAGCGCGGGCGTGATGAACCCGCAGATCCGCTTCGGCGAAGACCTGATGAGCCGGGTCTCCTACGTGATGATGAACCCCGGCGGCGATCAGGAAATGACCAATGCCGTGCGGGACGCAATGGGCGATCTGGCGCGCCAACTGGCAGGCGAGGCGAAGGTCGAGACGGGTGAGATCGTCGAGGCGGTCGTGGTCTGTAACCCGGTGATGCATCACCTGCTGCTGGGCATCGATCCGGTGGAGCTGGGTCAGGCGCCCTTCGCGCTGGCGACCTCGGAAAGCCTTGAATTCGCCGCGCGCGAGATCGGCATCGAGGCCAGCCCCGGCGCGCGCGCCTATATCCTGCCGCTGATCGCGGGCCATGTCGGCGCGGATGCGGCGGCGGTGGCGCTGTCGGAGGCCCCGCAGAAGCGCGACGACCTGTCTCTGATCGTCGATGTCGGCACCAATGCCGAGATACTTCTTGGGAATAAACAACGGGTTCTGGCCTGTTCTTCACCCACCGGCCCCGCCTTCGAGGGCGCGCAGATCTCCAGCGGCCAGCGCGCCGCTCCGGGCGCCATCGAGCGCATCGAGATCGACCCCGCGACCAAGGAGCCGCGCTTCAAGATCATTGGCAATCACCACTGGTCGACCGATCCCGAATTCGGCACGCCCCGGATCACCGGCATCTGCGGCTCGGGCATCATCGAGGCCGTGGCCGAGATGCGGATGGCCGGGATCGTGGACACGTCGGGGCTGATCGGCTCGGCCGAGCAGGTCGGCACGCCGCGCTGCGAGCCGTACGGGCGTACCCATGAATACGTGATCTATGACGGCGGCGAGGAAGGCCCGCGCATCACTGTCACCCAAGGCGACATCCGCGCGATCCAGCTGGCGAAATCCGCGCTCTATGCGGGCGCGCGTCTGCTGATGGACGAGATGGGCGTGGACACGGTCGACCGCGTGGTGCTGGCCGGTGCGTTCGGCGCGCATATCTCGCCCAAGCACGCGATGGTGCTGGGGATGATCCCGGATGCGCCGCTCGATCACGTCACCTCGGCGGGCAACGCGGCGGGCACCGGGGCGCATATGGCACTGTGTTCGGTGAAGGCGCGGCGCGAGATCGAGGCGCAGGTGCATCAGATCACCAAGGTCGAGACCGCGATCGAGCCCCGCTTCCAGGAGCATTTCGTGGCCGCGAACGCGCTGCCGCACGCCACCGCCCCCTTCCCCGAGCTGCGCAAGATCGCACCGCTTCCGGAGGTCAGCTTCAACACCGGCGGATCGGGCGAGGATGGCGGGCGCAGGCGCCGCCGGCGCGGCTGAGGCGGGCCTTCGGGCCTCGCCTCGGGGCGCTGCGAGACGCCCGATTTCAGGCCGGATCAGGCTGCACACGGTTTCGTGATAAGACATAAGTGATCGGCTCGCCCCCGGCGCGCCGTAACCCTTGTGCTTTGGCGGGAACAACCGTCACTCAACAGGGAAGGAAAACCTATGTCCATGAAATTCCGCGCATTCGCCGCATCGCTCACCGCAGCCGCAACGCTGGGCCTCGCCCTGCCCGCGCTGGCAAACCCGATGGTCGGTGGCGCGAAAATGTATGAGAGCAAGCCGATCGCAGCCAATGCCTCGGCCGCTCCGAACCTCACCACGCTGGTCGCCGCGGTGAAAGCTGCGGGTCTCGTCGACACGCTTGCAGGCGACGGTCCGTTCACCGTCTTCGCACCGACCAACGCGGCCTTCGACAAGCTGCCCGCGGGCACCGTCGAGACGCTGGTGAAGCCCGAGAACAAGGAAATGCTCACGCATATCCTGACCTGCCACGTCGCCAAGGGCGTGATCACCGCCGAGAACATCATGGCGACCGTTCAAAAGGGCAACGGCATGGCCACGATTGAGACGCTCGGCGGCTGTAACCTGACCGCTATGGTCAAGGACGGCATGGTGATGCTGAAGGATCCGAAAGGCGATGTCGCGACGGTTCAGACCGCTGACGTGAAGCAGTCGAACGGCATGGTTCACGTGATCGACACCGTGCTTCAGCCGAAGATGTAAATCGACCCCGCGCCTCGTCTCCCTAATTTTCGCGCGGCGCCTGGCGTCCGGTGAGTTGATCCTCGCCGGGCGCTTTTTCATTGGAGGGCACGAGGACCCGCGCGATCCCTCTTGACCGTGGCTTTCGGCTGGAATACCTCTGCGCTCGCACCATGCGGGTATGATGTAATGGTAGCCTGTCAGCTTCCCAAGCTGAACGCGCGGGTTCGATTCCCGCTACCCGCTCCAGCTTCCTCGAAATCGTAAGAGACTGATTTCTGGTGATAATCACACCAGAGACTGAGCATGCCGCCATTCACTGCGAAACGGGGAAACGGACAGTACGCGGGAGAATGGAGGATCAGCGGCAAGCCGAGTTCGGCATCTCGCTGCTCCCGTCGCCAAGACACTTGGGGACATTTCACCGAGTCGCCGTCACTCAGACCTCGGGCATGCCCTTCACGCGGCCAAACCGCTTCTGCGCGGCGATCCGGAACGGGGCGTTGGCCGCACCGAACCCCTCGTAGCCGCCCCGCCTTTCGAGGATTTCGAAGAACATGCCCCCTGCGAAGGGCCGCGAGTAAAGCTGAAGAAAGGCGCCATGCGCATCCTCGTCATAGAGGATGTTCGACGCGCGCAGCCGCTCCAGAAATTCCGGCGACAGGTCGAAGCGCGCTTCGAGATCCGCATAGTAGTTGGCCGGCATCGGCAGCGGGTCGAAGCCCAGATCGGCCAGCGCGGCGGCGGTCTTGAGCATATCGTCGGTTCTCAGAGCCACATGCTGCACGGACGCGCCGAAGCCATGCGTCAGGAAATCGCCCGCGAGGGTACGATGCGTCTCGGCTCCGTTGAGCGTAACCTGCAGGCCCTTTCCATCCGGGCGCGCGCGCGATGCGATGGCTTGGCTGCGCACGAGCCCGTCCGGGTCGATCACGTCGACCATCGGGGCTTTCTGCATGTCGAACAGCGTCGTGTAGAACAGCGCCCAACTGAGCATTTCGTCATATTCCATCGTCTGCGCCACATGGTCGATGGAGGTCAGGCCAGCGTCGCGGTTCGACATGTCTTCTGCGGGCTCGAACTCGACGTCCCAGACTTCGCTGAGACCGCTCGAGGCATCCACGAAGTGCAGCACCGAGCCCCCAAGCCCACGGATCGCCGGGATGTCCAGTTCCCCCGGCCCGACGGGCTGCGAAAAGGTCTTGGCGCCGAGCGCTCGCGCACGCGTGACCGTCGAGGCCGCATCCGCGACCTTGAGGCCGATGTCGCAAACATTGGTGCCGCGCGCGGTCCAAGTGGAGGCGGCAAAGCCCGTTGTCTCGGCATTGATAAGAATGCGGATATCGCCCTGACGCCAGACTTCCAGCATCTTGTTGCGATGCCGCCCCGACATGCGGAAGCCGAGGGTCGTGAGCAACGTCTTCAGCGCCTCCGCCTCCGCGCCCTGCGCCGCGAACTCGATGAACTCGACCCCGTCCACGGCGACGCGCGCCGGAATTTCGTCGATCTTGTCTTCCAGCCCGGGCTCGGTGCGGCGGACATCGTCCATCAGCGCCACCAGGGAGCGGTAGCCGTCGCGTGCGATGGTTCGCGTCGGGCCGCCGCGGAACTGGTCGTTGAAAATCTCGAGGCTCGCCGGTCCGTCATAGCCGGTCGCCATCACGGCGCGCATGAAGCCCGTGACGTCCAGATCGCCCTCCCCCGGCATGTTGCGGAAGTGGCGCGACCAGTAGAGCAGGTCCATGTCGATCGCCGGGGCATCGGCAAGCTGGACGTAGAAAATCTTGTCTCCCGGGACCCGCCGTATCGTATCCGGGTCGATCTTGCGGGCGAGCGTATGGAAGCTGTCGAGGATCAGGCCGACATTAGGATGATCGGCCCGGCGCACGACTTCCCACGCGTCGCGGTGGTCCCAGACATGGCGCCCCCATGCCAGCGCTTCGAACCCGACGCGGACGTCGTAGCCTGCGGCAAGCTCGCCCAAGGCGGCGAAATCGTCTGCCATGCGATCGATCCCGCCAAGCGCCTCGGGATGGACCGAGGAACAGACCAGCATGTCGCGGGTGCCGAGCTCGCGCATGAGCTCGAACTTATGCTCGGCGCGTCTCAAAGCGCGGTGGCGTAATGGCTCCGGCAGACCCTCGAAGTCGCGGAAGGGTTGGAAGAGGAAGATCTCCAGCCCGTGATCGCGCACCATCTGGCCGACCTCGCGCGGCCCACCGTCATGGGCGATGAAATCCTGTTCGAAAATCTCGATCCCGTCGAAGCCCGCAGCGGAGATCGCCTCCAGCTTTTCCTGCAACGTTCCCGAGATCGAGACAGTGGCGATGGCGGTTTTCATGGAAGGCCTCCTTTCAGGATGTGGCCGGGTCGGTTTTCGCGAGGTCGCTGCGCAAGCGGGCGACGTCGAGCGGGAGACCCGCGAAGAGCTTCCAGGCATCGACGCCCTGCCAGATGAACAGCTCGTAACCCGAGATGACCTGCAGGCCCGCCGCCTGTGCCACAGCGAGGAATTCAGTCTCGACCGGCGTGTAGACGGCGTCGAAGGCCCATGCGCCGGTGATTGCGGATGCCTCAAGTGGCGAGCCCGGATGGCCGGTCATGCCGACCGGGGTCGCGTTGATGAGCCCCTCGGCGCCTTCGGAAATCTCGGCGGCGTCCCGCCCCACGGTGACGCGAAGTCCCGGTTTCGCCGCTTCGAGTTCCGACGCGAGAACCTCGGCCTTCTCGATGTCGTGGTCGGCAAGGCGGATCTCGGCGGCATCGAGCGCAACCAGCGCGAAGGCGATGGCTCGCCCCACGCCGCCGGTGCCGATAAGCAGGGTGGCTCCGGGCGGAGTGCCCCCTCGCGCGGCGCGGTAGGCGGAGATGAAGCCGGAGTGATCGGTGTTGTGGCCCTCGGCTCCGGTGGGTTCGAAGAGGACGGTATTCACCGCGCCCAGCCGCCGCACCATCGGGTCGGAGATGCGGACCAGCGCCGCCACCTTCTCCTTGTAGGGATAGGTGATGTTGAGCCCCCGATAACCCTGTGCGGCGCAGTTGGCGAGGATCGTCGCGTGATCCTGACCAAGCTCGCGCGGGACAAGCCGGTCATAGGACACCTTCCGTCCGTTCTGCAGCCCGGCCAGCCGGTGCAGGCGGGGGGCCTGCGAGACGGCGATATTGTCACCGATCAGACCCAGCCGGATGACTGCATCGTCCGACGCGGTCTCGGAAGGGCTCTCGGGGGCAGGCATCACTTGGCGCCTTTCACGAGTTGGGCGATCCGGGTGATCGCGAAGCCGTAGCCTGCAATGCCGAAGCCTTCGATCTTCGCCGTCGCCGCTTTCGAGACGTAGGAGGGGTGGCGGAATTCGTCGCGCCGGAACAGGGCCGAGACGTGAACCTCGAAGATAGGCCCGTCGAAGATCAGCAGGGAATCGAGGATCGCGATGGAGGTCGAGGTGAAGCCCGCCGGGTTGATCAGAATGGCGCAGGCGTTGGTGCGGGCCCATTGGATCCAGTCGACGATTTCGCCCTCGTGGTTGGATTGGCGGAAGTCGATTTCCACCCCCGCCGCAGCGGCCGCATCGCGGCTCAGCCGCTCGGCATCTTCGAGCGTGTCGTGCCCGTAGATCTCGGGCTGGCGCGTGCCGAGCAGGTTCAGGTTGGGGCCATTGATGACCAGGATCGGAAGGTCTTTCTGGGCCATGTGGGGTCTCCTGATTTGCGGCCTGTCAGCCGCCGTAACCGTAAAGCCGGGGCAGCCACAGCACGGTGCCCGGCACGAAAGTGATGATTGCGAGCCCGACGATCATGATGATCAGGAAGGGCACGAGATGGCGGATCGTCTGGCCGATCGGGGATTTGGTGATCCCGCTGACGACGAAGAGCAGCAATCCGTAGGGGGGCGTTGCGAGCCCGATCATCGTGTTGACCACGACGACCACCCCGAAATGCACCGGGTCCACACCGAGCGATACGGCTGTCGGCAGCAGGATCGGCACGATCACGAGGAGGATCGCATTGGCTTCGAGCAGGCACCCGAGCACCAGCAGGAGCACGTTGACCAGAAGCAGGAAGGTGACGCGGTCGAGCTGCATGTCGCCCAAGGCACCGCGGATCTCATTCGGGATCTGCTCGACCGTGACCACGTAGTTGAAGGCCAGCGCCCCTGCGATCAGGATGCCCACGCTCGCCGTGGATCGCGCGGATTGGCACACGGTCTCATAGGCCGCCCGCAGGCTGACGGAGCGGTAGAGGAAGGTCGAGATCAGGAAGGCATAGAGCGCGGCGAGTGCGGCCGCTTCGGTGGGCGTGGTGATGCCGCCATAGATGCCGACAAGAAGGATCACCGGCATCAGCAGGGCAGGCACGGCGCGCAGCGTGATGCGGGGCATCTCGCGCACCGGCACGGGCACTTCCACCGGGAAGTCGTGACGGCGTGCCTGAATGGCGTTCATTACCATCAGCAGAAGCGCGAGGATCAGACCGGGCCCCACGCCGCCGAGAAAGAGGTAGCCGATCGAGGTGTCGGAGACGAGCGCATAGAGCACCATCGGGATCGAGGGCGGAATGATCGGGCCGATAATCGCGGCGGCGGCGGTGATCGCTCCGGCATAGGCCGGGGGATATTTCCCGTCCTTGGTCATCAGTTGGATGATGATCTTGCCGATCCCCACCGCGTCGGCGATGGCCGAGCCCGACATGCCCGAGAAGATCAGCGAGGACACGACGTTGACATGGCCCAGCCCGCCCCGGAAGCGCCCCACCAGTGCGCGGCAGAAATCCAGCAGCCGGTCGGAGAGCGAGCCGATATTCATCAGGTCCGCCGCGAAGATGAACAGCGGGATCGCCAGCAGGACGTAGGAACCGTAGAGCCCGCGCAGGACCTGCTCGGCGGCGATGCTCATGTCCTGCTGTTCGAGCAGAAGATAGAGGATCGAGGCCCCCAGCATGGCATGCCCGATCGGCAGGCCGACGATAGCGGTGGCGACGATGGCCGCCACGGCGAGGGTGAATTCCCAGCTCATTCGGAGAAATCCTTGCGCGCGACATGCGTCAGGTCGGGATTGTCATCTTCGGGCCCCTGACCGCGCAGCTCTTTGATCAGAATCCAGCCATAGCGCAGGATCGTGACCGCCGTGAAAATTGCGAAAACGGAGAAGACGTAGCTGAAGGGGATCTTCATATAGGCCGTCTTCTCGATCTTCATGAAGGAGATGTAGCTCAGGACATCCGGCAGTGAGGCCGCATAAATCCCGACGATGAAGAGCGAGAACAGGATGCGGAACACGCGGCGCACCTTGGGCCGCACCGCGCCGTAGATGATGTCGAAGCGGATCTCGTCTTCTTCGCGCGCTGAGACGGATTGCCCCCACAGCACGACCCAGAGCCACGCGATGACGCAGAGCTCGACCGTCCAGCCGACGGGGTGGTTCAGGACATAGCGCATGAAGACCTGAACGATGAAGGCCAGGAACATGGCGGCCAGAAGCAGCGCCGGAACGGCGTCTGCCAGACGGCGCGCTACGTTCCGCCAGCGGCGGCTCGTGTTTTGCATCGGTTTGCCTTTCGAGGGGCGAAGGGCCCGCATGGCCCCCCGCCCTCAGTGTGTCCGGGGGTCAGGCCTGGATCGCGTTGATCTGTTCGAGCATCCCCTCGGGCCAGCTCTTGGCGAAGTCGCTGGCGAGATACTTCTTCTGGGCGTAGTCCCGGAAGGCGGCGCGGTCGGGTTCGTAGACCTCGAGCCCCTGTTCCTTGAAGAAGTCCACCAGTTCCTGCTCGCGCTTGAGGTGCTCCTCGGTGCTGGCGGCGATTTCCTTGTCCACGGAGTCCTTTAGCAGCTTTTGCTGATCGGCGCTCATGTCGTCCCAGACCTTCTTGGAGATACCAAGCACATCGAAACCGACAAGGTGGCTGGTCAGGGCGATCTGGCTCGTGACCTCGTAGAACTTCATGTTGTAGTCGTTCGGCAGCGGGTTGTCCTGACCGTCGATCGCCCCGGTCTGGAGCGCGGTGTAGACCTCGGAATAGGCCAGCGGCGTCGGGCTGGCGCCGATCGCCTCGCCAAGGAACTGCCACGCGTCGCCGCCCGGCATGCGCAGGGTCATCCCCTTCAGATCCTCGGGCGTGTTGATCTTCTTCTCGGGCTTCAGGTTGACCTGACGCGCGCCGAAATAGACCGGCGCGAGGACATGGAGCCCAGCCTGAGCCGCAAGATCGTTCAACTGCTTGCCCACGTCGCTGTCGAAGACGGCTTTCATATGGGCCGCATCGCGCAGCACGTAAGCGGCAGTCAGGATCGACCATTCCGGCACCTGATCGGCCAGCTTCTGCGGCGCGACGAGGCCCATTTCCAGCGTCCCGCGCTGGATCGAGGTCAGTTCACCCCCCTGCGGAACAAGCGTCGACTGGTTGTAGACCTGCAGGTCGAAATCCTTGGCGACATCCTCGGAAATGCGGGCGAAGGCCTTGGCGCGAATGTCGTTATTCGACACCACCGAAGACAGGCGGAGCCGTTGGCGATCTTGAGCGAATGCAGTGCCTGCCATCAGGGTCGCGGCTGCACCAGCGGCCCCTGTCGCCAGCACGCTGCGGCGAGTCAATTTGGTCATAGTTCCTCCCTTTCGCCGCATCGAAAGCGGCTCATTCAATTCGGCATCTCCAATTTCATATGTCAACTTTAAAAATATCATACATTTTTATTTTCGACGGACAAAATCACGAGCGGGTGTTCTTCTCCACCCGCTTGCC
Organism: Thioclava sp. DLFJ4-1; assembly: GCF_002020145.1. Lineage (NCBI taxonomy): Bacteria > Pseudomonadati > Pseudomonadota > Alphaproteobacteria > Rhodobacterales > Paracoccaceae > Thioclava > Thioclava sp. DLFJ4-1. The sequence goes on along the minus strand of NZ_MPZT01000004.1, from coordinate 379,482 downwards.
GACTGTCAGACACCGTCTTTCAAAGAGTTCAGGGAACGCGACCGGTCGCCAGAATGTGGTCGACGCCGCTTTCGACATGGGAGATCAGCAGTTCCACGGCGGCATCCGCATCCCGGGCCAAGGTCAGATCGCGCAAACGAATGTGGTCTTCCTTGGCCTTCTCACCTCGGAACTCCAGAATGATCATGTGATAGCGCATGAAGCGATCGAAGACCGAGGAATGCGTGCGCATCAGGTTCGGCCTGTCGCACGCCGCGATCATCGCGAAGTGGAAATCCCAGTCGTGACGCACCCAAGGTTGCACCGGCCCGTCGCCGCCCGCGATCAGCTCGCGCTCAATCGTCTCCAGTTTGTAATGCGAAGACACGACGCCCGCTTCCCACTCTATGTCGCCATTCGCGATGGACTGGCGCAGAGCGTGGGTCTCGAGCAGCAGCCGCAAGTCGGCCAGATCGCGCAGATCGGCCTTGCTGATCGGCGCCACCTCGAAGCCGCGCTGCCCCTCGGCGGTGACGAGCCCCTCATTCGTCAGGCTGCTGAGCAATTCGCGCAGCGTCGTCACGCTGATATCGTATTTCTTGCGCAGCAGATCGAGCTTCAGCTTCTGCCCCGGTTTGAACCGCCCATGCACGATGTCGCCGCGCAGGCGCCGGTGGGTGATGTCACCGACAGTCTCCCCAGGATGTCCACTGATATCGAACTTATGTATCTTCACGTCGCGCGTCGATCTATTGCCATTTCCCTCCGCTTATCGCCTTGCGCGAGGCATCATCCAAGCAATTTATCCGAATTCAGGCGCAATCCGCTGAACGTGCGACAACCTTTGCTACCGAAAAACCACCGGCGACGGCGCAGCCCCGTGCAAGCTGCCGAAGGGTTTACGAGCTGAGCAGGCACGTCCCTACTGCACTAGCCCTCGGTAATGCGCCACCAGTTCGCCCGCGTTCGCGGGGCTGAGGACGCGTTTGCCCGCTTCGATCTCCTTGGCCATCTCGACGACCTTGCGGTTCATCGGCGCGGCTTCCCCCTTCGCTTCGAGGATATCGACAACGAGCCCGTTCACCTCGTCGACCTCGGCCCGCCTGCCCTTGCGCCAGTCCTGCAGCGAGGTCGTCAGCGTATCTTCGCGCGAGAAAGTGCGCAGCACCTCGTCGAAGATCTCGTCGACAAAGCGTTCTGGGTGGTTGCTCATGACCGGCGGCATCCCGATGATCGGCATGACCGTGGCGCCGTCGGCCAGCGCCGCGTCCATCGCCTCATAGCCCGCCTTGCGCATCACCTCGAGGAATTCGGGTTGGCGCGCGGCATCGTTGAGTGCCGTGTCGATGATCGCCGAGGGGATCAGTTCCGCGGCGTTCACCACGAGCTTCATCCATTTGGCGGAGTGGATATCCTCGACCACCTCGACGGTGCCGGAATGACGCAGGATATTGGCGACCTCCTCCACGCGCGGCTGCTGCTCGGGGTCGAGCGCGCCCAGCGCGAACCAGCTTTCATCGGTGTCGTTCTGGCGCGTGGTGATGCCGGGTTCCCACATGTTCGATGCGATCTCGATCACCGCGCCGATCGTGCGATGCTTGCCGACGATCTCTGCGATCGCCTCTTGGGTCATACCGTTCTGCAGCCCCACGACGAAGCCGTGCTCCGCCAGAACCGGCTTGATCAACTCCGCCGCCCAGCGCGTGTCGTAGGCCTTCACCACCATGAAGACGAGATCGAAAGGTTCCTTAATTTCGGCGATCTCGCACAGGTGCAGCGCCTTGACCGGCGTGCGCAGCTGGCGGGTCGGCATATTGACCGTCAGGCCGTTCGCCCGCATCGCTTCGACATGCGCGGGCCATTGGTCGATGAAGGTGACGTCCAGACCTGCGAGCGTGAAATCCGCCGCGATGGAGGCACCCTGCGCACCGGTTCCGATGAAGGCGATGCGGGGAAATGGGGTATGCTTGGTCATGGGTCGTGTCTCCTCGGTTGCGGTCATTGCATGATCATCCCGCCGTCGATCTGCAGGCATTGGCCGGTCATGTAGTCGGAGTCCGGCGAGAGCAGGAAAGCCACCGTTCCGGCCACATCTGCCGGCGTCGAAGTCCGGCCGAGCGGGATTCCGGCGGCGAAGTTGCGCAGGGCCTCGCCCGGCTCGGAAGACACCCCCATTTCCATCAAATCCTTGTCGAGCACCGTCCAGAGATCGGTCTCCACCACGCCGGGAGCGAAGGCGTTCGCGGTGATTCCGTGCGGGGCAAGGGTGCGCGCGGCGGCCTGCGTCAGGCTGATGACGGCGGCCTTGCTTGCGCAATATGGGGCGAAATCACCGAAGCCGGCGCGACCGGCCATCGAGGCGGTATTGATGATCTTACCTTTCCGTTTGGCCGCGATCATCGCCTTCGCCGCTTCCTGAATGCCGATCATCACGCCCATGCCGTTGACCGTCATGATCTGGTTCCAGTTCTCCTCGGTCGTCTCGAGGAACGGCTGCGGACGGTTGAAACCTGCGTTGTTGACGATGGCATGGAGAAAGCCGAACTCCGACTCGCAGGCGACAATGGCAGCGCGGGTGGCGGCGCGGTCCGTCACGTCGGTCTCGCAGAAGATCGCGCGACCGCCCTCGGCAGTCAGGGCTTTTGCCGCCTCCTCGCCTGCCGCGTCATCGAGATCGGCGATCACCACGCCATATCCAGCCGCCGCCGCGCGCCGGGCGATTTCGAAGCCGATGCCCCGCGCAGCGCCCGTGACGACGACGCCGCCCATCTCGTCTTTGTTCGACATGATAGCCTCCCCGCTCACTCGGTCCGATGCAGCACGAAGTCGTAATTGGACTCCCACAGCGTCTCGCCATTCTCGACCGGGGTGAACTCGGCGATCAGGGATTCCTTGACGCCGAACACCGCATCCGAGGTCAGGTATTTGTCGCCCGCGACGAAGGTATGGGTCGTCACCGGATCGAAGCCCTCGGCGCTGACGATGAAATGCATATGCGCCGGGCGATACGGGTGACGCCCGAGCTTGCCCAGCATCTTGCCCACCGGACCGTCATCGGGGATCGGGTAGGAGACCGGCTTGATCCCCTCGAACCAGTAGCGCCCGTCTGGCCCCGTGGTGAACACGCCGCGATTGTTGTTGCGCGGCTGGATGTCGGGCTGCTGGACGTCGTAGAAGCCGTCCTCGCTATCCGACCAGACGTCGATGCGCGCGCCTTCGACCGGGTTGCCGTCGAGATCGGTGACGATGCCATAGAAGCGGCAGGTCTCGCGCCCGCCCGCTTGGGTGATGTTCGCGCCCATCTCGTATTCCGGCACGTCATCGACGTGGAACGGCCCGAGCACCGTGTTCTCGGTCGCCCCGGTCGGGCGGCGGTTGTTGATCGCATCGACCAGCATCGAGACGCCCAGCACGTCGGAAAGCAGGATGAACTCCTGACGGTTCTCGTCGCAGATCTGTCCGGTCTTGGTGAGGAAATCGATCGCGATATCCCACTCGGCTTGGGTCAGTTCGACGTCCTTGACGAAAGCATGCAGGTGACGGACGAGGCTTGCCATCACGGTCTGGAGGCGCGCATCGGTGCTCTCCGAAACCCGGGCGTTGACGGTTTCGACCGAGGCGTCCTCGGTGAAATAGGCGATCTTCGGCTCTTGGGTCATGTCATTCATTCCTATCAGGTCGTGACGGGGCGTTGCCCGGCATGGGCGCGGGTCAGCAGGTCGAGAATGCCGTCGCGCGTGACGTCGCGCGGGTTCTTGTAAGGGTTCTGCACGGCCATATCGGCGGCGCGCGCCAGATCGCTTTCCCTGAGGTCAAAGTCGGCCAGCGCGAGCGGGGCGCCGACGGAGCGCGCGAAGTCGTGGAGTCCGCCGCCCAGATCGCCGCCGAACAGCTCGGTCGCTCGGGCGAGCTGCGCCGACGCGGCCTCGGCGTTATAGGCGGCGGTATGCGGCAGCAGGATCGCGTGGGTCTCCGCGTGGGGCATGTCGAACCCGCCGCCGAGCGTGTGGCAAAGCTTGTGATGCAGCGACATGGCGACCGCGCCCAGCACGGTGCCGCAGAGCCACGACCCGTAGAGCGCATCGGCCCGGGCATCGCGATCCTCCGGCGTCTCGACGATCCGCGGCAGCGCCGATTTCAGCGCACGCAGCCCTTCGACCGCCATCAGCGAGGTGACTGGGTTCGCATCGGGCGCGTAGAGCGCCTCGACCGCGTGGGCCATTGCATTGAGGCCGCTCGCGACGCTCATCGCGACCGGCAGGCCCAGCGTCAGATCGGGGTCGTAGATCACGGTTTCCGGGCGGATCTTTGGATCGCGGACGGTCGTCTTCTGCCCGTTCTCGGTCTGGCCGAGAATGTCGGTGACCTCGGAGCCCGCATAGGTCGTCGCGATCACCACCTGCGGCGCATCGTTGCGCCAGGCGATGGCCTTGCCCAGGCCGATGGTCGAACCACCGCCGAGCGCCACGACGCAATCGGCCTTGGTCTCGTTATAGACTTCGAGCGCGGCCTCGGTCACGGCGACCGGCGTGTGCATCGCGGCTTCGGTGAAGGTTCCGGGCGCCATCTCCCCGAGCTTGTTCGCAAGCGCCTCGGCATCGGATTTCTGGAACGGCGTCGACAGGATCAGCGCGCGGGCGCAGCCCAGTCTCTCCACCTCCTCGGCGACTTTCGCCAGGGTCCCGGAGCCAAAGACGATGCGCCCCGGAGTGGATGTGTAGATGAACGCTTCAGGCATGGTTCCTCCCTGCGCCTCGCACAGACGAGGCGTTGAATTGAGCCAGCGTGGGCCGCGAGGTTACTCCTCGCGACGCCGACGCGCGGTCGTGTAGATGAGCGCCGCCACGAGGATCAGCACCCCTTGGAAGCCGTATTGGTAGGCCTGCGACAGACCGAGGAAGGACACGGCGTTGAGCACTTCGGTCAAAAGCACCGCGCCCAGCAGCGAGCCGATGAAGGTGCCGCGCCCGCCGAGAAGGCTGGTGCCGCCCAGGACGACCGCGGTGATGCTGCCCAGCGTGTAGTTCACGCCTTGCGCCGGGTCGCCGACGCCGATCTGCGCCATCAGCATGATCGCACCAAGTGCGGTCAGCAGCGACACGGCGATATAGCCGAGCACGAAGGTCCGGTCCGTGCGCACACCGATCCGACGTGCGGATTCCTCATGCGAGCCGACTGCGCGAAGCTGCCACCCTGCCCGCTTGCGGCGCAGGCCCAGCTCCATCGCGATGGCGATCGCGATCATCACGACGAAGGCGACCGGCACGGGACCGAAGCTGCGGGTGAGCGTGTCGATCACATCGAAGGAGATGTAGCCGCCCGGACCTTCGCGCAGCACGAAGCTCATGCCCTGCAAACCGATGAACATCGCCAAAGTGGCTGCGATGGGTGTGAAATTGGCGAAACGGATCAGCACGCCGTTGATCAATCCGACGACGATCGCCGCGCCGAACATCAGGGTGAAACCGAGCGCCATCGTCGTGGCCGGGCTGCCATCGTTGATGAAGAAAGACCCGATCACCACGAGGAAACCCGCGAGCGGCCCGACCGAGAGGTCGATCCCGCCCATCAGCAGGGCGATGGTCTGCCCCAAGGCGATGAAGCCGAGCGCGGTCGCGAGGATCAGGATGTTCGAGACGTTGAAGGACGACAGGTAATTCTCGTTCTGCGCGCTTACGAACAGCGCGAGCAGCACCGTCACCAGCGCGAGCGGCACGATCGTCGCGTTATCGGTTTGCACGAAATGGCGCAGCTTCGCGCCGAAGCCCTCTTTCGCCCGATGCTCTTCATCGACGTGATGCGCATGCGTGTCGGCCTCGACCGCAGCCCCCACGATACGGGCCTCGGTGATGTCGTCTCCGCGCAGGGTCTCGACGATGCGGCCCCGCGACATGACAAGAACGATGTCGCACAGCCCTTCCAGTTCCGCCGCATCCGAGGAGTTGACGATCACCGGGGTGCCCGCATCGGAGACTTCGCGCAGGATCCGGTAGATCTCGAAGCGCGCGCCGACATCGACGCCCTGCGTGGGTTCGTCGGCCACGATGAAGCCCGGCTCCGACAGAAGCGCGCGGGACATCACGATCTTCTGCTGGTTGCCGCCCGAAAGCTGGGAGACCTTCGCCTCGACGCCCGCGGCCTTCACCGCCAACGACGAGAACACCTCCTGCACCTTCTGCATTTCCTTGCCGCGATCCAGCACGCCGCTCGAGGCATATTTGTCGAGCGAGGCGAAGGTCGCGTTTTCCCGGATCGTTAGATCCGCGGCGAGGCCTTCGGTATGGCGATCCGACGGCATGAAGGCCGCCGCGTGTTTCAGCTCTTTCGGCGAGAGGGTGCGACCATGGAGCTTGATCGCGCCGCGGTAGGACTGAAGGCCGACCAAGGCGCGCATCAGATCGGACTGGCCGTTGCCCTCGACACCGGCGACGCCGATGATCTGGCCGCGCCCGAAGGCGAAGGCCACGTCCGAGAATTTGCGACCACTGAGGCCTTCGACCTCAAAGTTGATCGGGGGATTGGCGTCGGCGCATTTCGGCGGGAAGGCAGAGGCCAGACGGCGCCCGACGATCAGGTCCAGAAGCTGCGAATTGCTGATCTCGCTCGCAGGCGCGCTACCCCGGTGGCGGCCATCGCGCAGCACGGTCACGCGATCCGCGATCTGGCGCAACTCGGCCAGACGGTGGGTGATATAGATGACGGCGGTGCCGGAGGCCTTCAGCGCCCGCACCTTCGCGAACAGCATATCCGTCGCGTCCTGATCAAGCGCGGCCGTCGGTTCATCCAAAATAAGCACACGCGGCTGTACGGCGAGCGCTTTCGCCAGTTCCAGCAGGTGTTTCTGCGCGATGGTCAGGGTATCGACACGCGCGTTCAGCGGCACCTCGAGGCCGACCTCTTCCAGCATACGCTGGCCGACGCGGTCCTTGCGGTCGCCTTGGAAGACAGAGGCAGGCAGAGAAACCTGCAGGTTCTCGAGCACCGTCATGTCGGGCAGGATTGCCGGGTGCTGATAGGAGATCGCGACGCCAAGCGCCGACGAGCTTTCCGGTGACAGCGGCATCACGTCCCGCCCGTCGAATTCGATCCGACCGGTGCTAGGCTGGAGAACGCCGGTGATCAGGTTCATCAGGGTCGATTTCCCGGCCCCGTTCTCGCCCAGGATCGCATGCACCTCGCCTGCGTGAATGTCGACGCTCACGTCGCTCAGGGCGCGGACCGCCCCGAAGGATTTCGACACGCCGCGCAAGCGGATCACGGGGGTGCCCGTTGACGTTTCGCGGAGCCCGTCCGCCTTCTCCATCGGTTCGATTTCAGCCAATGCTATCATCCGTTTAGTTCCGCCGATCTGAGGGGGTTGGCGCGGCAGTCTCCGGGCGGATCGCGCCGCCCGGAGACAGGGGGAGGTTACTGGCCGACGGCCTTCGCCTGCTCGTCACCCGAAAGCTGAGCAGAGAGATAGATCGCGCCGGGCAGATCCGAGCGACACTGGACGGGGTTGGGATCCCCATCGGTCGAGTCCTCGAAGTTCGGAGCCTTGAAGATTTCTTCCGACGGCGGGGTGCCACCGGTCGCTTCTGCGATCGCCCATTGCACGGCGAGACGAACGTTGTCGTTGCCGGTCGCGACCGTGAAGAGCTTGAAATCAGGGTTGTCCGCGTGGGTCTTCTCCCAGAAGCAGCCGAGCGAGTTGCCATCCGAGGTCGCGAGCGCCGGGATCGAGCGGTCGAAATTCGCGAACACCGGCAGCGCGCCCACGAGCGACGGGCCGAAGTCGGACACGATGACGTCGATATTGTCATGCTGCGCGATGGCGGCCGACAGCACCTGCTGCGTCAGGGACGGGTCCCAGTTGGTGACCGCGAAGGGGTCCGGGTTCAGGAACTTGTAGCTGTCGTCGAGGATGTTCTTCATCCCCTTGAGCTCGTCCAGACCCTGGCTGTTGCCCGCCGGGCCCGACAGGAACAGGATGTTCGCGCCGTCCGGGAAGTTCTCCTTGATCCACTTGCCCCAGCTTTCGCCATCATAGACGAAGTCGGCACCGACGAAGCGGGTGTAGTTCTTGCCAGCCTCACCGCCAACATTCACGCGGTAGGGCACGACGACCGCGCCGGAGCGATAGGCTTTGGTCAGCGCGGGCAGGATTGCAGGACCAGCATCGCCGAAGACGACCATCGCGTCGACACCGCGCGCCGCCATCGAGTTGATGTCGGAGATCGCCTTCTGCGTGTCGCCCTGACCGTCGGCATAGTAGTAGTCGGTGATGCTCGGACACTTCGCGGCTTCCTCCTTGCCCGAAGCGGTCGTCACCAGACGCCAGCTATTGCCCCCGAAACCGTCGAGCAGCGCCAGCGAGGCTTTGTTCGGGCCGCACCAGGAGGGTGCGTCCTCTGCGCTGGCCGCCGAGGCCGAAAGGGCAATTCCAAGCCCCAGCGCCATATAGGCAGCGCATCCTTTCAGGTTAGACAGTTTCATGGTTCTCCTCCTCTGTAGAACTTGTCTGTTCTTTCTTGAAACGGGTCGTCCATTCGATCGAGTAGACCCCGATGCCGAATACAAGAGCGAGCGCCTGCACGATGGTCTGCGCCGAGTAAGGCACACCGATCGACAGAGCGAACTGGCTGAGCTGATTGAGAAAGAAGGCGGCGATCACGACCGAGATCGGAAAGCCGCGCCCTCCCAGAAGCGATGTCCCTGCCAGCACCACGACGGCGACCGAGGGCAGAAGCAGGCTGTTGCCCTGAAATGCCGTGGGTTCGCGGGTGATCCCTGCGATCAGGATGCCCGCGGTGCAGTAAAGGATCTGCGCCGCCACATAGGCCATCGCCTGATAGGGTTTGACGCTCAGCCCAGCCGCGCGGGCCGCCTTGGGATTGGCCCCGATCGCCTCGAAGCGACGGCCAACCACCGTCTTTTTCAGGCCGAAGGACACGAGGGCCAGAATGGCGAGTGCGAACAGCACCGAATGGGGAATACCCAGGGTCTGACCGCCCGCGATATGGGCCAGCAAGTTCGTCGTGATCCGCGGCACGCCGCCCGAGATCGCGAAGACAGCCGAGAACAGAAGCGCGTTCATCCCGATGGTCGCGACGATCGCGTTCAGGCGGAAATAGGCGACCATGATGCCGTTGAGCACCCCCGCGGCGAGCGCGAAGCCGACCGCGATGATCAGGGCGGGCAGAAGCCCTGCGTCCTGCCCATTGGGCATGTGGGTCGCGATCACAACCGCGAGCGATACCGAGCCCGGCACCGACAGATCGAAGCCGCCCTGCTGCACCACCAGCATCTGGCCGAGCCCGACGATGCCAAGCACCGCCGCGAAAGGTAGGCTGCCCATCAGCGACCCGGCGGTGACCGCCGAGGGTGCGAAGATGATGCAAAGGAGGATGAGCGCCAGCGTCGAGGCGACGATGGTGACGAAGCCCTTCGACAGGGACATCGAAGAAAGTCCCATCGAACCTCCGAAGCTATGCGGCGTCGTCTCAGCCATGTTTTCTCCTCCTCCCTCGCGTCGCGTCTCAGCTGATTTCCAAGGTGACCTTGACCGCCTTGTCGGGCGACTTGCCCAGCTCCAGCGCGGTCATCGCGTCATCGATGTTGTAGCTGTGGGTCTGGATCGGCGAGAGATCGAGCCCGGTGCGCTCCAGGAACCGGATCGCTGCCGGCCAGACGCCGGGCGAGCCGATACAGCCTTTCACGTTGAGGTTCTTGATCTGGATCTTGCCCAGCTCGACCGGGAATTTCTGGCCGATATTGATGCCGACCATCGAGACATTCCCGTCGTCGCGGGCATAGTCGAAGACATTGGCCAACGAGGCCGGATGGCCCGCGCATTCGACCACGAGATCGGCGCCGCCCTTGGTCATCTCCTGCACCGCTTCGATCGGGTCGCCGGCGGTCGGATCGATCGTGCCGTCCGCACCGAGCTTCATCGCGATCTCGCGGCGCAGCGGCACCGGGTCGACCACGATCACGCGGGCGCCCATGCCGATCGCGGCAGCAGCCGAGACGAGGCCGATCGTGCCGCCGCCCGAGACGACGACCGTATCCGCCGCGCAGACGCCACCATGGCGCAGCACCGCGTAATAACCGCAGGTGAAGGGTTCGATCAGCGCGCCTTTCGCGTCGTCCACCGCATCGGGCAGCTTGTGCAGCCATTCGGGACGTGCCGCGAAGAATTCGCGATCCGCACCGTCCATCGAGAAGCCGAAGTGGTGGATACGCTCGGGCGTGTTGATCACGCATTCGCCGACCACACGATCGCCGGGCTTGAGCCCGTCGACATTCTTCCCGACCTCGACGACTTCGCCGACCCATTCGTGGCCCGGAACGACCGGATAGGAAATCGGGATGATGTATTGACCGGCCAGCAGCTCGTAATCCGAGTGGCAAATCCCGACGCGGCGCGACTGGATTAGCACCTCGTTGTCCGTGATGCCGGGCGTCTGCACCTGCGTCACGATGGGCTTGTTCGGTTCGTCGAAGATCAGGGCTTTCATGTCAGGCTCCAACTTTCGCTGCGGCGGGTTGCGCCACGCGTTCGATTTGACCGCTGCGGGAGGAGGCGAAGACCGCCTCGAGCAGCGCGATATTGTCGACCAGATGATCGGCGGTGATCGGGTAGGTTTCCTGTCCGCGCACGGCGCGGGCGAAACTCACCAGGTTGTCCTTCACGGGCTCGGCCTTGCCGATCTCGACGGTCTCGATCGGCCCGCCAGCCATGGCCGAGGTGACGATCCAGCCATCCGGCGCCTCGACATGCGCCTTGTCGCGGATGTCGATCCAGCCTTTCGAGCCATAGACCGTGAAGCGGGACATGAACGGGTTCGACAGAGAAGCCGACACGTAGGAGGTCCCTCCCCCGGCGAATTTCACATAGGCCGCGACCGTGTCGCCCTGCGGCAGTTCCGAAGACAGCTGCTCGCAGATGCACAGCACGCTTTCCGCGCGGCCCAGAAGGCGGACCGACAGATCGAGCAGGTGAATGCCCGTCGCGGTCATGCCGCCTGCGGGTGCTTCGCTCGCCTGAACGCGCCAGTTGCTCGGGTCCATGCCGACGAACTTGTCGTGGCTGAAATTGGCCTCGATCTGCTGGATACGGCCCAGCTCTCCTGCATCGGCCTTCGCCAGCATCTCGGCGATCGGCGGCTCCCAGCGGCGCTCATGGCCCATGCCGAGAACCAACCCAGCTTCGGCGCAAAGCGCGACCGACCGCGCGGCCTCTTCGGCGGTGAGCGCGAGCGGCTTTTCGCAGAAGACATGTTTGCCTGCCGCGACGGCCTTGGCGATCTGATCCGTGTGCAGCGAGTGCGGCGTCGCCAGCACGACGGCCTCGACCTCGGGATCGTTCAGCGCATCGGCGTAATCCGCGCTGAGCGTCACGCTCTTCTCGGCGCAGAGATCGCGCACCGCATCCATATTCGGCTCCACCGCGCGGACGACCGTGATGTCGTCGGGGGCGCTCGACAGAACGGCGAGCATCTTCTGCCCCCACCATCCCATGCCCACGAGGGCGATTTTGACCGGCCCCGACATCAGCGGTTGTCCACGCGCTTGGAGAACGGACGGATCGAGACGGACTTCCACAGACCGACCTTCGCGAAGGGGTCGTTGCGGTTGAACTCTTCGACCTCTGCGAGGCTGTCGGCCTCCAGCACGAAGCAGCTGCCGATCATGGTTTCCTCGTCATCGGCCAGAAGCGGGCCCGAGATCACCGTCTTCACCGGCGCCTGAGCCAGATAGGCTTTGTGGTCCTCGTAATTGGCCAGCCGCTTGTCGACGGCACCGTCATGGTCGAGGCAATGGATCACGTAATGCATCTCAGTCTCCTCACTTCGCCGGAATGATCTTGCGCTCGCGCAGCTCTTCGAAGACGTCGAAGAAGCTGTCGGGCGTGCTCTGATAAGCGTCGAAGCCCAGCTTCCGGCTGTTGGTCATGTCGGTGAAGCATTCCAGCTCGCGGCCGAGATCGGCGTCGCTGTGCCACCACGAGGCGAGCTTGGTCAGAGGGATATCCTGCAGCCCATATCGAGCCACCATCTCCGACCAGATTGCGGGCGCATCCGCCATCTGCTCTTCGAGCGGCGTCGTGTGACCGGGGTATTCTGCGACCTCGAGGCCGAAATACTCGGCGATCCGCGCCCAGAGCCAAGTCCAGCGGAAGACATCGCCATTTGCGGTATTGAAGGGTGTGTTCGCAGCTTCCGGCGTCGTCGCGGCCCAGTAGAACTGTTTGGCGAGGATGCGCGCATCGGTCACATCGGTGACCGCGTTATATTGCTCGGGCGAACCGGGATAGAGGAACGGCTTGCCGGTGTGCTTGCAGATCGAGGCATAGACCGCGAGCGTGACCGCCATGTTCATGTAATTTCCGACCGTGAAGCCGATCATCGTGTGCGGGCGGTGCACCGACCAGGTGAAGCCGTATTTCTCGGCCATCTCCAGCAGCACATCTTCCTGCGCGTAGTAGAAGTTCGGCCCCGGCAGACGCGGGCTCGATTCGAGGAAGGGCGTGTAGGGCGTGACCTTGGCGTAATCGTCGAACGAACCGAGGTAATGCTTGAGCCCCGTCACCAGCGCTCCGTGTTTGATCGGCGCGCCTGCGATCCCCTCGAAGAGGTTGCGCACCATCATCCCATTCACGCGGACGTTCTCTTCCTCGTTGGCCTGACGCGACCAGGTGCAATAGAACACATGCGTCACGTCCTTGGCCGCAGCCAGCGCGGCCTTGCTGGCTTCCGCATCGGTCAGGTCTGCGGCAATGTGCCGGTCGGACCACTCGAGATCGACATCGCTGCGCGACACCGTCACGACCGTCCAGCCGTGAGATTTCAATTCGCGCGCGGTGTAGCTGCCCGAGAGGCCGGTCGCCCCGACAATCAACGCAATATTCTGTTCAGCCATGGGTTTTCGCCCCTTTCTTGCAGTTCCGTTTCGTCAGGTGGTGACGAGAATTTTCAGATGTTCCCCGGCAGGATCGAGAAGCGCCTCGAAGCCCTTGTCGACGACATCTTCCGCCGCGATCCGCGAGGTGATGACTTTCTCGATCGGAAAATTGCCCGAGGCGACCATGCGGCCGATCCGGGGCCAGATTTGCGTCGGGTAGCACCAGGTCGCTTCGACCGAGATGTCCTTGAGCGCCCAGAGCATCGCGTCGATGCTGGCGGGTTTCATGTGCAGACCCACCTGCACGACCTTGCCCTGGCGGCGCACCGCTTCGGCGCAGGCGTTGAGCGAGGCTTCGAGCCCGACACATTCAAGCGCGACGTCGACGCCGACGCCCTCTTCGGTCAGATCGCCGACGACGGTCGGCAGCTCGCCGCTGCGCGGGTCGACGACATGCGCATAGGGCGCGATTTCCGAGATGATCCGGCGACGGTTCGGGTTCGGCTCCGACACGATGATCGTGCTCGCACCCGCCGCACGGGCCGACAGCACCGTCAGCGCACCGATCGGACCGGCGCCCGAGACAAGAACGGTCGAGCCCGCCTCGACGCCGCCGCGATCCACGCCGTAAAGCGCCACCGCAGCCGGCTCGATCATCGCGGCCTGATCATCCGTCAGCCCCTCGGGCACGGATTGCGCGTTGTAATCCTTGATGACGGCCTTCTCGCCCATGCCGCCCCAAGCCCAGCTCAGGCCGATGCAGCCCAGTTGCGGCGAGAGGTGATAGAGACCGCGCTTGCCATAGTAGTCATTGCGCGGCGCCACGAGCGGCTGAACCGAGATACGCTCGCCCACCGTGACATTGCTGACCTCGTCGCCCACTGCGAGAACCTTGGCGGAGAATTCATGGCCAAGAATCTGCGGGTTGGACGCGCCGGTATAGATATGCGGTTCGGACGGGGTGACGATCGGCCCCGCGATATATTCGTGAAGATCGGTGCCACAGATGCCGGTCACGATCGGCGCGACCAGAACGTCATCCGGCGCCAGTTTGCTCGACGGTTCTTCGACATCCTCGACGCGGATGTCCTTCGCTCCGTGAAAACGAACAGCTTTCAAAGCTTTTCCTCCCTTTCCAAGTCTCGCGATCCTCTGGGTCTGCCGGGATCACCCCGACATCGAGATCGCCATTTGGCTGCGACGATTCGTAACAAACCAATCCGGCCATCACTGCAGAAAAATTTCCGCTTCGGATAAATTACATCCATCACCACCATTTTGGCGACGTAATGTCGGCCCAGTACAGAAGTGGGAGATATCAGCATGAGCCAGACCCAAGTGGCAGACACGGATCAGATCGATACGCAACAGACGCTTGGCTGGATCGGCGTGGGCAAAATGGGCGGCCCCATGGCGCGCAACCTCGTAGAGAGCGGCGCGAAACTCGTCGTGTCCGATCCGGCGAAGGAGAGCCGTGATCGCCTGACCGCTGTGGGCGCATCCGAGGCCACGTCTATCTCGGACTTCGCTAATGCGGGTATCGTCTTCTCGACGCTGCCGAACGATCAGGCTTTGCTGGATGTCGTCGGCAATGACGAAGACCTCGGCCTCGCAACCACCTTGCCCGCGGGCGCGACGCTGGTCGAGATGAGCACAGTCTCCCCCGAATGCTCCGAAAGCGTTGCGAAGGTTCTCGCAGCGAAGAAAATCAACTATGTCAGAGCGCCGCTTTCCGGCAGCACAGACATGGCGGCGAGTGCCGCGCTCACCGTGCTCGCCTCGGGAGACCGCGCGGGCTGGGACGAAGCGCTCCCCTACATCCGCAAACTCTCTGCACGGCAATTTTTCCTCGGAAACGGAGAAGAAGCGCGCTACATGAAGCTCGTTTTGAACACTCTGGTCGGCGCCTCTTCCGCGGTGCTCTCCGAAGCCTTGGCGATCGGCGCCAGCGGCGGCCTGACCCGAGCCGATATGATGGATGTAATTTGCGAAAGCGCAGTGGCCTCGCCGCTGTTCAAATATAAGCAGAAGCCGGTCGTCGAAGATGACTTCACGCCCGCTTTCACAGTGTCTCAGATGATCAAGGATTTCACGCTCATCAGCGAAGCCGCCCGACGCAACAGCGTGCCGCTGATGACAACCGGCCTGATCCTCGAGCTTTATAGAAGCGCCTCGAACGCGGGCATGCAGGACGAAGATTTCTTCGCATTGGTGAAATGGCAGGAAAAGTTGTCGACAAGATGAAATTGGCGGAGCAGCATTCGGAGGCCATGCAACCTCAGGATGCTGAACTCACGAGTCACGAGTTGTCCCGGATCGTCGATTTCCTCCGGCAGCTTCGTGCGCCCTTCGACGCGAACATGCCCGGCGGCAAGCCGGACGTGTATTTCAACATCACGCTCGAACTGGTCGACGCGCATCTGCGTGTGAGTCCGATCGACAAGTCGGGCCTGATCAGCCTCGCCGATGTGCCCTACAGCACCGGCAACCGCATGATCCTGAAGATGATCGAGGATGGCCTGATCCGGCAGGTGCCGCGCGGCAACGGCCTGAAGACGCATTTCCTCGAACCTTCCGACACCCTGCTCAACACTTTCATGGACTACGCCACCTACGTGAAGGGGCATCTGGCGAAGACCTTCGGTTTGCGGCGCGGGATGGAGACCAGCGAATACTATTTCGGTGGCAGCTATTTCGCCTCGCAGATCATCTCCCCCGTGCGCGGCGAGGACATCTCCTCGATCAACCTTGGCGATATCAAGTTCCTGCTGAACGACGACAACTACTTCATCGCCATGCGCAACATGTGGTCGGATTTCCGCAACGATTTCGGCAAGCGCAGCAGCTTCGATCTTCAGCGTCTGCCAGACCTTTATGCCAACACGCGGCGCACCCTTTCGGAAATGTCGCCGCGCTATGACGTCGTCGCGATGAACATGCCGTGGCTTGGGGAATTCGCGGAGCGTGGGGAGCTCGCCCCGCTGGACGATCTCATCTCGGATGCCGCGATCAACGCGTTGGATTTCCATCCCTCGGTCTGGGGGACCGGCAACTGGAAGGGGACGCAATACGGCATCCCGCTCTATTGCACGATCGAGATTCTCGCGGCCCGCAAGGATCTGTTCGAGAGCCGCGGCCTCGCCTATCCAAAGACCTTCGACGAGACGATCGCCGCCGCGCGGGAATTCCATAACCCGCAGGACGACTTCTACGGCATCGCGTGGAACGGTCAGCGTGGCATGCCGATCGCGAACTCCTTCATGTTCTTCCTCGCAGCCTGCCGGACTACGGTCATCGACATGCCGCTGCGCAATCAGGAGAGCTGGAGCTTCGACACGTTCGAGAAGCTGAAGCTTCAGATCGATACCGAGGATGCGCTCGAAGTGATCGAATACATGAAGCAGCTCGTCGAGGTTTCTCCCCCCGACATCGCGACGATGGATTGGGAGCGGCGGATCCACTACTTCATGTCGGGTCAGACCGCGCTTGCCTATTGCTGGACGATGCGCGCGGCGCGCTTCGAGCATGAGCTGAGCTCCCGCGTTGCCCGGCGTGTTGCCTATCTCCCCCCACCGTCGCGCCGGATGCGTCGCGTGTCGGCCCCTATCGGCGGCTTCCTTCTGACGATCCCCGCCTATGTCGAACCCGCGCGGCAGAAGCAGATTATCGACGCGATTGCTTGGATGGTCTCGCCCGAAGCGATGAAGGAGCACGTGAAGAACGGCTTCCCCGTGGCTCCGCGCTTCTCGGTCTGCGCCGACCCGGAGGCGCTGGCCTCCTCGCCCATCGTCAGCATGGTCGACCGGATGGCGCGCAAGAACGAGCTGGTGACCTGGGCGCGCCCGCCGGTGCCGGAATTCAACCTGATCGAACGCACGCTCGGGGAAGAAATCCACGACATCGTCTTCAACGGGAAATCGCCCCAACGCGGCCTGAGAGACGCGGAGAACCGAATTCTCGACGCCGTCCGATCCGCGGGCTGAGACTGCTTCCCGCTGGCTGGCCCCTCGCGCTCGGGGGTAACGCTTGGCTGAGCAGCCCCGGGTCATTTAACCGGCCGAGACTGGCGCCCGGGCAGCGTTCACGCCGGGCGGTGCAGGTTGAAGCAATCGCCCGACATGCGGCATCGAGACGGCGATCCTGATGCTCTTCCCGGAATTTGTGAAGGTGCTCCTCTCCCCTCGTGGAGCGCGAGCCTGCGCTTCGTCACGTCGATTACTGGGTTTCTACCTATTCGACCTGGCTGACTGCAGCGGAGAAAGCGCGGGACCACGTGCTCGATCTGCATATGGCTATTCTCGACGAACGTTGTGGATCTAATTTTTGGATGGCAGGTCGACACGTCATCCACTTCGGGATGCCCCAAAGCCCCTAGACGGACCCTCCGTGGGTAATTGACGGGGGCACGGTGGGATGCGCGCGACCCATGCCGCATGAGCGGACGGCTCGGCCGGCTTACGGATATCATCAGGCGAGCTCGGCGACAGGCGGCGGCGCGGCCTCGGGGGCGGAGACGGCCTCATGGTCCAGATTGCTGCGCACCTCGCGCTCATATTCCCCGACGCGTTGGACGTTGTGCATGATCCGCGTGAACCAGCGCATCGCATCGGTCGCCTGAAACGTCTCCTGCATCGTATAAAGCCCGACATGCTCGCCCAGCAGAAGCCCGCGCCGGTGCCGCGCGAAGCGATGGGCGACCGGATCGGCCATCAGCCCCATCCGCGCCCCGATCTGCGGCAGATCGAGCGGACGTTCGGGCGACAGGCAGGCGGCGAACCATTGCGCGGGCCGCGGCGTGATCTTGCCGCGCAGCAGGATCGCGATATAGCCGCGATGTTCGGCCTGCTCCACCAGCCGCATCAGATGGTCGGCCTGATGCATGAGGGCCGCAAAGGCGGCGGCCTCGGTGGGCTTGTCGCGCGGGACCGAAATCTGCGCCATGTAATCCTTCAGCTCATCGAGCGCGATCCCGACCCGCGGGCCCAGTGCCGACATCCGCCGCAGATCGCGCGCAGGGCCGATGGCCAGCGAATAGGCCGAGAAGACCTCGCGCGCGGCCCAGATCACCATCGCATGGGCCGATTGCATCGCCGCGCCCTCGTCGCTCAGCAGGTGGCGGTCCAACTCGGGCGGTGCGCGCCCGCCCAGATCGGGGCGCAGCTTCGCGACGAGCGTCGCGAATTGGCGTGTGACGGGCAGAAAGACCAGCGTCCCCAGCAGGTTGAAGCCGGTGTGAAACAGCACCAGCGCGGTATCCACACCGGTGCGCGCGGCCAGCGCTTCCAGAGGCCCCGCGATTAGCTGCAGCAGCGGAAAGGCGATCACCATCGTCCCGCAATTGAACAGCAGGTTCGCGATTGCGGTCTGCTGCATCGCCCGCGATCCCCCGAAGGCGGCGATCAGGGCGGTGAAGGTCGTGCCGAGGTTCATCCCGATCACCGCTGCCGCCGCCTGTATCAGCGGCAGCGCGCCGTTGCTGACCAGCACCAGAACCACCGCGATGGCCGCCGAGGAGGATTGCATCACCACCGTGACCCCCAGCCCCAGCGCCGCCATCGCGAGCAAGCCGCCCACTCCGGTACCGGGGATGCGCTCCACCGTGATCCAGTCCGCGGCCCCCGACATGCCCTGCTGCATCATGTCGAGCCCGATGAAGAGCAGGCAGAACCCCGCAAGCACGCGCCCGATGCGCGCCGCCCGGCCATGCGAGAGAAACAGCGTCAAGCTCGCGAAGAACAAAAGCCCCATCGCTACCGCGCCCAGCTTTAGCTTGAAGCCGACCAGCGACACGATCCAGCCGGTGACGGTGGTGCCGATATTGGCGCCGTAGATCACGCCGAGCGCCTGCGTGAAGCTCAGAAGCCCCGCGCCGACGAAGCCGACCGTCATCACCGTGGTCGCTGAGGAAGACTGGATCACTGCCGTCGTGACCAAACCGCTCGCGACGCCTTTGAGCGGCGTGGTGGTGAACCGTGCCAGCAGGCGGCGCAGGTTCGCGCCTGCCGCTTCGCGCAGCGCCTCGGTCATTATCTTCATGCCGAGCAGGAACAACCCGATTCCGCCCAGTGCCGACAGTGTCTCCGACATGGTTTTCCACCCTTCGTCGTCGAGAATGCGACCACGCGATACGGAATTCAAGCGCTGGCAAGAACGCCGTGCAAAGCTCTGTTTTACCGGATGAATCCGGTTCTGCCTGACCTGTGCGAGTTGCCTTCCGGGTCGTTTGAGGGTCGGAGCCTTAACCGCGGGCGACGAATTCGAAGGAGAACTTCATTCCCGGCTTCGGAGGCGGCGGGAACGGCGCGGCCCGGCGGACATGGTCGAGCGCCGCCGCGTCGAGGCCCGAGGAGCCGGAGCCGCGCAGGATGCGCACCGTACTCAGGCGCCCGTTTGCTGAGATCACGAAGCCGACCACGGCGCGCCCCCGGCCCTGCCCGCGTCGCTTCGGCGTGGACTGGATCTTGCGGATGACCGAGGCCGCGTATTGCCGGGGCGATTGACCGGACCGGGCCGCGCTGGGGGCCTTGGCGGGCTGGCCTTTATCGGCGGTGTTGCGCGCCTTGGCCACGCCTTGCGAGGTGCCGCGCCGGGCATCGCGGGCGGCATTTCCCGCGTTGCTTGGGGGTGTGGGCCTCGCTTCGCTGTGGGCCAGTTTGCTGGGCTTGGCGACCTGCTGCGGCGCGGGGCGTTCGGGGCGCGCCTCGGGGCGCTGGCTTTGCTGCGGGGCGAGCGCGCTCTCGGCGCGCAGAGTCTCGGGCGTGGGGGTGACGGCGGCGAGGCGGTCCGGCGCTGTGGGCGCGGACGGGCTTGCCGCATCTGGTGTGGTGGGCGTCTCCGGCTGCACCGGGCGCGTGACCTTGCGGGCAATCGGTTCGGCGCGCTCCGGCACAACCGGCGTCGCGCGTCCTGCCGCGAGATCGGCGAAATCATTGCCCAGAAGCGGGGCCTCCTGCGCGGCCTGCCCGCCTGCGGGCGGCAGGTCCGGTGCGGCGACAGGCGTCTGCGCCAGTCCCAGCGCGTGCAGCCCGGCCGAGACCGCAAGCGCCGCGCAGGCGATGAGCGCGCCCCGGGTCATGGCGCCTCTCCCCGTTCGGCCACGAGGCGGATGCCCTGCGCCCCGGCCGCGCTGAGATCGCGGGCCAGCGCCACGAGCGCGGGCGCGGGCGCCGCGCGATCGGGCAGGATACGGGCCACGCCGCCTGCCTCGGGCGGAAGCTGCGCGATGAAGGCGGACGCATCCGCGACGCCCTCGGGCCAGAGAATGTCGCCCTGCGCGCTCAGCGCCACCCGGCCCGGCTCGGGCGCGCGAGCGCCTTCCGGCAATGCGAGCAGTTGCAGGTCGGCGGGCGGGCGCGCGGCGAGCGTGCCGGCCACGAGAAAGAAGGCCAGCAGCAGGAAGACCACGTTGATCAGGGTCAGGATCGGCTCGCTCCGGCGGCGGGTGAAACGGGCGCTCATCCCAGCACCTCCGCTTGCAGCCCCGGCACCGCGCGCAGCCTCACCAGCAGATCGGCGAGCCGCTGGCTCGACGTGTCAGGATCGAGGCTGACCAGCAGGCGCGGCGGGGACTGTCCGAAATCGACTCGCAGGGCCGCCTCCAGCGCGCCCAAGTCCACCGCATTGCCGTTCAGGCTGATCCGCTCGGGTCCGAGCTTAAGGAAGGCCAGCTTGCTCTCGGGCGCAGCCGCGCCCCCTGCCCCGCGCGCCGCGATCGGCAGTTCGGTCATGCGTGAAAAGCTCGAGGCCAGCATGAAGAACATCAGCAGCAGGAAGATCACGTCGATCAGCGAGGTCATCGACAGGCTGCGGCGGCGAAGCGGCTTGCGCATGTCATTCCCCGGCGGTTTGCACAGCGCGATTGAGTTCGGCCCGGGCAGGTGCGCCCTCGGGCAGCGCCGGGCCGCAGAGCGCCTCGATCATCAGCGCGGCAGTCTGGCTTTCGCGGGCGATGCGGCTCTCGACGAAGGAGAGAAACAGCGAGACCGGCATCGCGATCCCGAGGCCGAGCGCGGTGGTCAGAAGCGCCACCCAGATGCCGCCCGCAAGCTGCGCCGGATCGACCGAAGCGCCTGCGCTCTGCAAGGTCTGGAAGGCTTCGATCATCCCCAGAACCGTGCCGAACAGGCCCAGCAGCGGCGCAGTCTGCGCGATGGCGTCCAGCAGCCGCATCCCGGCCTCGCTGCGGGCGGCTTGGATTTCGGTCTCCGTCTGCAGGCGGGGCCGCAGCGCCTGCGGCTCAGACGCAGCCATCGCGCGGCGGGTCAGCTCGGCCAGAGGGCCACGGGCTTGCGCAAGGCTCTGGCGCGCCGCCCCGCGCTGGCCCGCCTGCCACAGGTCGAGCGCGGTCTCCAACCGCGCGTGAGCACCGATCCGCAAGCTCATCAGGTGCCAGAGCTTCCACAGCACCGCCGCCCCGGCGATCACTGAGACACATAGCAGCAGCGCCACGACCCAGCCGCCCAGCGCGACGAAATCGTTCAAACCCTGTTGGATTGCCGCAAGAGAGATCATCCCGTCACCTCCGTTCCGTCGACGCGCGAGCCGGTTTCCAGAGCGTCCGCGCAGGCCGCTTCGTCCCCGCCCTCGCAGGTCTCGACGCCATTGATCAGGATCTGGCCAAGCGCCTCGCAGCGCAGCCCGGCCAGATCGAATTGCCGCACGCGGGGCTTGCCCGCGGGCAAGTCGCGGAAATCGAGGAGCAACAACCGCTCGACCGCGCCCGCGCGGGTGAAGATCACCGCCTCCACCACCAGCGCGCCGAGATCGCGCCCCAGCCCGTTCTCGGCGAGAAAACTCAACCGGCAGGCGTCCTCGGCCTCGGTTGCCCCGGCCAGCGTCAAGCTGAGCCGGGGCGCGCCCTGCGCGGAAATGCCATGAGGGAGGCACGCGCAAAGCAGTGTCAGAAGCGCCGCCCTCACCATGTGAAGGCTTTCGCGACGGCGAGTTTCACGTTCCGGCCCGGCGCGTTGTCGAGCGAGAGGTTGTTGCGATACTCGCGGTCGAAGACGTTCTCGACCGTGAGGTTCACCTCGATCCCGGCGAGCCGTTCGGGTTTCCAGCTGACGAAGAGATCATGCGTGGCGTAGCCCGGCGCGGAGGTGGAGGCGGACGCCGTCTCGATCCCGCTGAAGCCCTGCACGCGCCAGCCCGCGCGCACACCCTGATCGGGGAATTTCGCCCCCAGCGTCAGCGCGATATTCTCGGCGGGCGTGTCGGTCAGGGTTTGGCCCGTCGCCTCGTCCTTGGATTTCACCTTTGAATAGGCGAGCTGGCCGAACCAGCGATCGGCCTCGTAAGACGCCTCGATCTCGCCGCCCCAGATTTTCGCGGAATCGACGTTGCGGAAATAGGGCACGCCGACCGAGCCGGAGGGGTTGGCCGCGATCAGATCGGTCAGATCGTTGTGGAACAGCGTGGCTTTCGCGGAAAGGCTGTCGCCCTCCGACAGCAGGCCCGAGGTCTGATAGGTCACGCCCAGCTCGACCGTGGTGGCTTTCTCCTTGTCGAGATTGAGGCTCGCGGTGCGACCCGCCGCCCCGATCCCGTCGGTCTGATAGAGCTCGTCCAACGTCGGCATCCGTTCGGTCCGCGCGAGCGAGCCGAAGACGCCCCAGGTGTCGTTGAACTGATAAAGCGCCGCGATCTTCGGCGAGACCGCCGTGCCGTCCTGATCGGTGCCGCCTTGCGCTGCCGCCGCCGCATCGGGCGAGAGCCACGCCCGGTCCACGCGCAGGCCCGGCGTGATCGTCAGCTTGTCGTTCCAGACGAATTCGCCCTGCACATAGAGGCCCAGCTTGTCCTCGGTGCCGCCGGGGTGGAAGGCGGGTTCGCCCACCGAGGAATTCGCGTAGCGGTTCTGATGCGAGAGCTGCGTGCCGAAGGTGAGGTAATTCTCCCACGCGCCGCGCGACATCTCTACGGTGTTCTCCAGCTTGAGCGCGGTGGTCTCGTAGCTCGCCGTATTCGGGCAGAGCACTGAGAAACGGCCCGGCGAACACATCATCCCGAGCGAGAAATTGTCGCGCTCCGTCGAGGTTTTCGAGTAGCTCAGCTGCGCTTCGAGATCGACCCACGGGTTGCCCACGCCTTCATTAGCGTAGGTCAGGCTGAGCGTGTCGTCGATCGCATGCAGATCCGAGGTGCCGAATGCCGAGGCGAGCGCCCCGCCGGTCTGCGCGACGGCCGCATCCTTCAGGTCGCTATCGGTGCGCGAGGCGGAAAACGTCAGGCGCTGATCGCGGTTCTCGCCGAAATAGTAGTTCGACTTCAGCAGCGCCGACCAGCGATCGCCTGCGGTGGCCGGGATCGTTTCGCCTGCACCGTCTTCCATGTCATCCGACGAGCCTTGCGAATAGCTGAACAGCATATCCGCATCCTCGCCCAGCTTCTGGGCATAGGTCAGCGTGCCGATCTTGCCGTCGCCATTGCTGTCATACGCGCCCTTGAGCCGCACCGCGCCGGTCTGCCCCTCGGGGATGAAATCGGTGGCGTCCTTGGTGGTGAAATTCACCACGCCGCCGATCGCGCCCGAGCCATACATCGTGGACGAGGCCGGGCCGCGCAGCACTTCGACGCGCTTGTAAAGCTCGGGATCGCCGAAGAAGGAACCGGTGCGATATTGCTCGAAGAATTTCACCGCGCCGTCGACGGTGATGATGATGCGGTTCTGGCTGCCGGTCTGCTCGGCATTGCCGATACCGCGGATGTTGAAGGCCTGCCCCAGCATCCGCGCCGAGGCGCCCGCCGCCTGCACGCCCGGCACGTCGGCAAAGAGATCGCCCATCGTGCGGGGCTGTTCCTCGTCGAGGTCCTGCTGGTCGATCACCGTCACCGCCTGCGGCGTGTCGATCGCCACTTTCGGCGTACCCCAGCCATAGATCAGGCGGCCCAGCATCGTGTAGCCGTCATCGGTCCCGCTTTCCTGTGCGAGTGCCGGACCTGCGGCGGCGATCAGCGCGAGGCTGGTAACTGTCGTGAAAAGCCGCATCCGCGCGGCGCGAGGCGTCGTAGCCATGAGTGTCCCCTTTGTGGTCTGCATGGGGCTGGCGTGACGCTGGCAGCGCAGAAACTGTCTTGATCTCGATGATGTGACCAGCTAGAGAATCCGACAAAACTAGTCAAGTATATTCCTGAGATATATTTGACCCCATCCGCGCCCAGCTCGAGGCTTCGCCCTCTCGCCAGATTCGCGCTCCTTGCGAAAACGACGAGAGGACTCCCCCATGCCCGCAGACGGCACCCTGCCCCAACAGCTTTCCCCCGAAGGTATCCGCGCGCTCCGCGCCGAACGCCCCGAGATGCGCGCGCGCGATTTCGCCTCGCAGCATGGCATCGCGGAGGCCGAACTGGTCGCCGCCCAGATCGGCACGACCGCCACCGCGATCGAAGCCCATCCCGATGCGATCATGCCGCGCCTGACCGCGCTTGGAGACGTGATGGCGCTGACCCGCAACGAGAGCTGCGTGATCGAACGGCGCGGCACTTACGAAGAGTATCACTCGGGCGCGCATGCGCAGATGGTGCTCGGCAAGGAGATCGACCTGCGTCTCTTCGCGCAGCACTGGGCCCATGCTTTCGCGCTGGAGGATGGTGAGAAACGCTCGATCCAGGTGTTCGACCGGGCGGGCGATGCGATCCACAAGGTGCATCTGAAACCCGAGAGCGACGTGGCGGCCTTCCACGCGCTCGTCGCGGCGCTGCGCCTGCCCGAACAGTCTGATCAGCTCGACCTTGCGCCGCGTGCGACGGTCGAGGCCGCGAAATCGCTGCCCGAGAAGGCCGAGACCCTGCGCGCGGAATGGGACAAGCTGACCGACACGCATCAGTTCCTGCGTCTGGTCTCGAAGCTTAAGATGAACCGGCTCGGCGCCTACCGGATCGCGGGCGCGCCCTATGCCACCGAGATGTCGCCCAGCGCGGTCGAGGCGTTGCTGACCCGCTGCGCCGCCGACCGGACGCCGCTGATGATCTTCGTCGGCAATGCGGGCTGCATCGAAATCCACGGCGGCACGATCGAGACGGTGAAGCCGATGGGCCCGTGGATCAACGTGCTCGACCTGCGCTTCAACCTGCATCTGCGCGGCGATCACATCGCTGAGGTCTGGCTGGTCGACAAGCCGACGAAGAACGGCCCCGCGCTCAGCCTTGAGGCCTTCGACAGGCACGGCGCGCTGATCACGCAGATCTTCGCCTCGCGCAAGGATGGCGGCGTCGAGGCGTTCAACGCGACGATCCGCGCATTGCCGCATCTGGAGGGTCAGGCATGAAGCGTCTTGCCCTGATCGCAGCCCTTCTCACCGCAGGCCCCGCACTGGCGGAGCCCGCCCGCGTGATCTCGCTCGGCGGGGCCGTGACCGAGATCGTCGTGGCCCTTGGCGCGGAGGATCGACTCGTCGCGCGCGACACCACCTCGCAATATCCCGAGCGCATCACCGAGCTGCCCGATGTGGGCTATGTCCGCGCGCTCTCGGCCGAGGGAGTGCTGGCGCTCGATCCCGACCTGATCCTCGCCGAAGCCACGGCAGGCCCGCCCGAAGCGGTCGAGACGCTGAAGGCGGCGGGCGTCGATTTCGTCGCGCTGCCGGGCGATCCGAGCGTGCAAGGCGTGCGCGAGAAGATCGCGGTGGTCGGCGCTGCGCTTGGTCGCGAGGAGGCAGCCGAACGGCTCACCGCCAGTTTCGACGCCGAAATGGACGCGGTGCGCAAATTGGCGGGCGCTGTCGCCACGCCGAAGCGGGTGCTCTTCGTGCTGTCTCTGCAGAATGGCCGCGTGATGGCGGGGGGCGAAGGCTCCTCGGCGGAGGCGATCATCGAGCTTGCGGGCGGGGTGAATGCCGCGACAGGGTTCGCCGGATACAAGCCCGTCACCGACGAGGCGATCCTTGCCGCCGATCCGGATGTGATCCTGACGATGGATCGCGAGGGCGAGATGGCGGTGACAAAGCGCGACATCCTCGCCCACCCCGCGCTGGGGCAGACCCGCGCGGCCCGAAGCGGCGCGCTGGTCGCGATGGACGGGATGCTGCTACTGGGCTTCGGGCCGCGCACGCCGCAGGCCGCGCAAGCTCTGCATGCAGCGCTTTATCCCGAGGCGGAGGGCTGAGGCGATGGCGATGACCTCCCTCGCCCTGCCCGACGCCATGCGCAGCCCCTGCGCGCCGCTGCGGCTCGGTCTGATCGCGCTGCTGGTGATCGCGGCGGCCCTGTCGCTCGGGACCGGGGCGGCGGGGGTCTCGCTGCCGCAGGTTCTGGGACAGTGGCTGACCGGCGCGGAGATCTCGACCCGCGACCGCGTCGTGCTGCTCGATATTAGGCTGCCGCGGCTGGTGATGGGGCTGATGGTCGGGGCGGCGCTCGCGGTGGCGGGCGCGGTGATGCAGGGGCTGTTTCGCAACCCGCTCGCCGATCCCGGCATCATCGGTGTCGGCGCAGGCGCGGGCTTCGGGGCCGTTGCGATGATCGTGCTGAGCGGCTTCCTCCCCGCCGCCATCGCCGCCTTTTTCGGCACATGGCTGGTGCCGGTCGCAGCCTTCGGCGGGGCCTGGAGTGCCACACTGCTGCTCTACCGGGTTGCGAGCCGGGGCGGTCAGGTCTCGATCGCGACGCTGCTTCTGGCCGGGATCGCGCTGGCCGCGCTGGCGGGCGCGCTCACCGGCATCCTGACCTACCTCGCCGATGACACGCAGCTGCGCGATCTGACCTTCTGGGGCATGGGGTCGCTGGCAAGCGCGAGCGACATGAAGCTGCTCGTGGGCGGGCTGCTGATCGGGCCCGCGCTGATCCTGACCCCGCGGCTTGCGCGCGGGCTAAACGCGCTGGCACTGGGCGAGGCAACGGCGGCGCATATGGGCCACGATATAGAGCGGCTCAAGCATCGCGCGGTGATCGGCGTCGCGGCGCTGGCGGGGGCGGCTGTCGCGATGGCGGGCGGGATCGGTTTCGTGGGCATCGTGGTGCCGCATCTGCTGCGCATCGCGGGCGGACCGGATCACAAGACGCTGCTGGTGGATGCGGCCCTCCTCGGCGCGGCGCTTCTCGTGCTCGCCGATCTGATCGCGCGGCTGGTGGTCGCGCCCGCGGAACTGCCCATCGGGATCGTCACCGCCATTCTGGGCGCGCCGGTCTTCCTGTGGATCCTGATCCGCCGTCAAGGACTGGGAGGCGTCTGAACATGCTCGAGATTTCTGATCTGCATGTCGCGCGAGGGCGTAGCGACGTGTTGCAGGGCCTCTCGCT
Source organism: Thioclava sp. DLFJ4-1 (assembly GCF_002020145.1). Classification (NCBI taxonomy): domain Bacteria; kingdom Pseudomonadati; phylum Pseudomonadota; class Alphaproteobacteria; order Rhodobacterales; family Paracoccaceae; genus Thioclava; species Thioclava sp. DLFJ4-1. The sequence continues at coordinate 352,383 of NZ_MPZT01000004.1, read as the reverse complement.
GAGCGCCAAACCCGGCGCGGTGACGGTGATCCTCGGCCCGAACGGCTCGGGCAAATCCACGCTGGTGCAAGCGGCCTCCGGGGCGCTGCCCTATCGCGGGCGGATCACGCTGCAAGGTCATGAGATCGCGAAGACGCCCGCCTGGCGGCTGGCCGCGCTGCGCGCCGTGCTGGAGCAATCGAACAGCGTCGCCTTTCCCTTCACCGTGGCCGAGGTCGTGGGGATGGGGCTGCATGCCGGGATCGAGGCGGATCACCCCGAAATCGTGTCCGCCGCTTTGGCCGAGGTCGGGCTGAGCGATCTCGCCCATCGCGCGATCCAGTCGCTTTCGGGCGGCCAGCAGGCCCGCGCGCATCTGGCGCGGGTGCGGGCGCAGGTCTGGCAACCGGTCAGTCACGCGGGGCCGCGCTGGCTTCTGGTCGACGAGCCGGTCGCGAGCCTCGATATCGCGCATCAGCTCGAAGTGATGGCGATCCTGCGCCGCTTCGCCGATGCGGGCGGCGGCGTGGTCGCGGTGATGCATGACCTCAACCTCTCGGCGCAGCTGGCCGACGAGATGGTGCTGATGCGCGAAGGCCGGATCGAGGCGCATGGGCCGCCCGAGGCGGTGATGCGCGGGCCGGTCCTCAGTCGCACCTATGGATGCGAGTTGCAGGTGGGCGCGGCGGCCCCGGACGGGCTTTGGGTGCTGCCGCAATTCGCGCGACCGGCCTGAACCCGCGCGCCGTCTTTCACAGGGTTCGCACAGAACTCTGAGTGTTCGCATCGCTCTAAGCGCGCTATGCTCGCGGCAGTGCCGCGCTTCTCGCGCGGCGCCGGAACAGGCAGGACCGTCGCATGACCCAATCCTTGAACCGCCTCGTCGAGCGGCAAATCCAGAAGGCCCTCGCGGAGGGCCAGTTGAGCGGGCTTTCCGGCGAGGGCAAGCCGCTCCCGGATCGCTCGGGCGAGGCGTTCACCGATATGGCGACGGCCGTGGCGTCGCGCATCATGGCCGAAGCCGGCGCGCTGCCCGAGGAGTTCAAGCTCAAGAAGCTGCTGGAGGCCGCCAAAGAGAGCTACCGGGAGGCCGAGGGCGACGATGCCAAGCGCGTCGCGATGGCGCTGATCGCCGATCTGGAACAGCGCTACAACATCGCGGTGGAGGCGCGGCGGCGGTTCATGGCCCCTTAGCCTGACGCGGGTGTTCGAGGGTCGATCTGGTTGACCCAGAACAAGGAAATCCGCGCGAAAAGCGGCGACGGTGACGCGCTTCCTGACGTCACGCTCCAAGGCCAACCCAATGTCTGTCGCGCGCGAATACCGTACCCCGAAATCCACGGCGCGCGCCCTGCTCGCCTTCCTCGCGCTGACCTTCGCGATCACCTGGGGCGTGATCGGTAGCTACATCTTCTGGCCTGACGCCATGGCCGCGCGGTTCGGCCAGATCAGCGGTTCCCACCCGCTCTTCTTTCTGGCCACCTGGGCCCCGGCCATCGCGGCTTTCACGGTGGTCTTGGCCTCCGCCGGGATTGGCGGTTTGCGCAGGTTTCTGTCGCGGCTTCTGATCTGGCGCTGTCCCGAGCCGTGGTGGGGCTTCATCCTGCTCGTGATCCCGCTCGTCTTCATGGCGGGCTCGCTGATCAAGGGCGGCCCCCTGCTTGCGCCGATGCCGCCCGAGGGCGTGGGCGCGATGGTCAGCGTGATGTTCATGATGCTGCTTCTCGGCCCGATCGAAGAGTTCGGCTGGCGCGGCGTCGCGCAACCGCTGTTGCAGCGTCATCTGGCCCCATTCTGGGCGGGCGTGCTGATCGGCGCGATCTGGGGCGTCTGGCACTTGCCCGCCTTCTACCTCGCGGGGGTGGTTTTCGCGCAATGGAGCTTCCTGCCCTTCTTCATCGGCAATATCACCCTCGCGGTTCTGGTCACGCCGATCTTCAACGCGACGCGCGGCAGCCTTCTGTTGCCGATGCTGTTCCACTGGCAGCTCATCAACCCGTTCTGGCCGGATGCGCAGCCTTGGGACACATGGATTCTGGTGGGCGTCGCCGCGATCGTCGTCTGGTGGAAGCGTGACATGATGTTCACGCGTGAAGGCGCCGTGACGGAAGTGATCCCCGGTGAAGAGCGACCATGAAGCACGGGTAGGCGCAGTCACCTGGGAAAGCGGATCTCGGTGACATCGGCGATGTAGAACGGGAAATAGGCCTCCGTCTCGAAGTTGTTCCCCGCCTCCACATGGGTCGGCAAACGGAAGCCCTCGACCTCGCGAAACTCCGAGAGATAGCCGCCGAAGGGCTGAAGCCGGTGGCGCTTTTGCGGGTTCGCATTGCTCCAGCGCAGGAAGCGGACCTGCTCGGGGCGGCCATCCTCGGCGACGGTGAGGTCGACCGCCTGCTCCAGCCCGTTATGGCGCATCGTCATCCGGGCGATGTTCGTCGAGATCGGCTCCCACGTCACATTCGGGCCCGGCAGCACGGCGGCGGGCGTCCAGAACACCGCCTCGGCCACGTAGCGCCCGAAGGCGGAGCGTTTGTGATCCGCGCTACCGCCGAACCGGGCCACGGGGGCGAGCCCCGCGATCCAGAACCGGGTCCATTTGGCGCTGTCGGAGCCGCTGAGACGCATCCCGCCGGTCCCGCCCGACATCGCCCAGACGAAGCCTTGCGGCGCGGCGAGCACCTGCGTGGCGCGCATCGGCATGTAGCCGGGGGCGGATTTGTCGCCCATGCCGAACTGCCCCTGCATCTCCAGCCGGGCGACGGTGTAGAGCGGCGTTCCTTCCGCAATGGCGAAGGTGAAAAATCGGCGCGCGGGCTCGGGGAGATCGGCGACCATATCGGCGGAGAAGCGCGGCGGATCGGTGGGCTGAAATGCACTCAGGCGCGCCATCTCGGCCCCGTCTGCCCGCAGGTCGAGACGCCGCCTTGCGAACAGACCGAGCAGCCCGATAGCGACGATGGCCAGAACCCAAAGAGCCATGCGAGTTTGCTACCTTTCCATATCCGATCCGCGAGACGCCAATTGCGCGCCGTCCCGAACGTCAGGATAGCACAAAGACTCAACGCGCTTCGATCCGTTGGGCGCCCCCGCAGCCCGAGAACCGACCGCACCACGCGGATCATATAGTCGCAATCACGCGCCCGTGAAATTGCAGTTCCGCCCCCCTGCCCCTATCGTGCCGCGGCAAGCGGTGCGCGGGCGCGCAGGACTGGCCCCATGGGAAATCCCCGACTGGCCCTGTCGCACCGGCAGACCACGAAGACAGACTGGCCGCGACCGCCGCGCCGAGATGCGCGGCCCGACAGGCAGCAAGACAGGAAGGCCCCTTCATGACCAAAACCGCCCTCATCACCGGAGCCACCGCAGGGTTCGGCGACGCCATCGCCCGCCGTTTCGCCCATGAGGGCTGGAAGGTCATCGTGACCGGGCGCCGTCAGGAACGGCTCGACGCGCTGGTCGAGGCGCTCGGCGGTCCGGAGGTCGCGCATCCCCTGTGTTTCGACATCCGCGACGAGTCGGCGACGCGTGCAGCGCTCGACAGCCTGCCCGAAGGCTTCGCGCAGATCGACGCGCTGATCAACAATGCGGGCCTCGCGCGCGGCACCGCCCCTGCGCAGGACTGCGATCTGGATGACTGGCGCGCGATGATCGACACCAATATCACCGGGCTCGCAGTGATGACGCGGCTCACGCTGGATCGGCTGATTGCGCGCCGGGGGTTGATCGTGAACCTCGCCTCGATCGCGGCGAACTGGCCCTATCCGGGCGGCAATGTCTATGGCGGGACGAAAGCCTTCGTGCAGCAGTTCTCGCTCGGGCTGCGCTCGGACCTGTCGGGCACCGGCGTGCGCGTGACCTCGATCGAGCCGGGCCTGTCGGAGAGCGAATTCACCCTCGTGCGCACCGGGGGCGACAAGGCAGCCTATGACAAGCTCTATGCCGGGGCCGATCCGTTGCAGCCCGAGGATATCGCCGAGAGCATCTACTGGGTGGCTGCGCTTCCGCCGCATGTGAATATCAATTCGATCGAGATCATGCCGGTGAGCCAGAGCTGGGCGCCGTTCCAGATCCACCGCGACTGAAGTTACGCGGGGCCGATCACAGATAGACCGAGAGGCCCCGCCACCCTGCCAGCACCGCCGAGATCGCCATCACCCCGATCGCGATCTTGCGGTACTGCGCATGATCGAGCCGCGCGAAAGCCGCCGTGCCCGCCCAGGTGCCCAGCGCCATCGGCGGCACGGAAATCGCGGTGAGCCAGAGCACCTCTCCGTCAATCGCACCTGCGAGCCACAGCCCCGGCACCGCGATCACCGAAGCCACGAAGAAGAACAGCAGCAATGAGGCCCGCGTCTGCGCAGGCGGCGTACCTGCGCCGAGATAATAGACCACAGCCGGCGGCCCGGGCATCGCGGCCAGACCCGAAAACGCCCCCGAGGCCACACCCGCCAGCAGCGCCAGCCCCGAATGCGGCTGCGGGGCGGCGGGCTTGTAGCGCAGCAGCATCGCGAGCCCGCCCAGCACCAGCACTGCAATCGCCATCCGCGCTGCATCGGGGCTGAGCGCGCTGAGCGCCCAGATCCCCAGCGGCGTCCCGATCAGTGACCCCGCACAGAGCCGCAGCAGCGAGGGCCGATGCACCGCGCCGCGCAGCTTGACCAGATCGTGCAGCCCCACGACCACCTGCAACAGCACCGCCATCGCGACCGCCTCCAGAGGCGGGATGAACAGCGACAGGATCGGCACGGCGGCAATCGCGAAACCGAACCCCGCCATGCCGCGCAGCACCGCCGCATAGGCCACGGCGAGGATCACATAGAGGGTCGTGGCGTCGAACATCATCGGCTCCGTCAGGGTCGTTCCCTCGCCCTAGCTCGCCGCCTGCGCGCCCGATTGGTCCAGAGCGGCATTTTCGTTGGGGCCAGAGACGCCCTCTTGCGCCAGCCGCGCCGCGATCTCGCCCAAGAGGCGCATCCCCGGCACGATGGCTTCGGTCTGGATCAGCGACAGGCCGAGCCGGATGAAACGCCCCGCCTGTTCCGGGGCCACGAAAGGATCGCCATTTTCCAGCAAGATGCCCTCCGCCCCCGCCGCTGCGATCAGCTCGCGCCCGTTGACGCCCTCGGGCAGTTCCAGCCAGACAGATGAGCCGCCATGACACGGGTCGGGCGCGCGGAAGCCGGGCAGCAGATCGGGCAGATGCTCCATCACGCGATACCAACGGTCTGCATGGGCCGCGCGCAGCTTGCGCAGCAGCGACAGGTAATGCCCCTCGGCCAGAAAGATCGCCGCCGTGCGCTGGTTGTTGAGCGGGACCGAGCGATGTACCAGCCGCCGCAGCCAGCGCGCCTCTTTCACCAGCGGCTCGGGGGCCACCAGAAAGCCCAGGCGCACCCCCGGCGCGAGCGTCTTCGACAGCGTGCCGAGATAGATCACCCGCCCGTCCCGGTCGCGCGATTTCAGCGCCGGTTCGCGGGCGAAGGCGACCTCGCCCTCGTAGTCGTCCTCGATGATCAGGAAATCGTCCTGCGAAGCCCGCGCGAGGATCTCGTCGCGGCGCGGCCCCGGCATCATCACCATCGAGGGGCAATGCGCGCCGGGCGTCAGAAGTGCCAGATCGAGCCCCTGCCCCGAAGCGATCCGCGCACCTTTCTCGTCGATCGGCAGCGGCACGCTCTGCGCGCCGGACATCTCGAAGATGAAGCGCGAATCCGGGTAGCCCGGCATCTCGCAGCCCACGCGCTTGCCCGCCCCCGCCAGAAGCTGCGCGAGCAGGTAGAACCCCTCCTGCGCGCCGAGCGTAATCAGGATCTCCTCGGGCCGCGCATAGATGCCGCGCTCGGGCAGGATGCGGGTCCGGATCTGTTCGATCAGCATCGGATCGTCATCGACCGCGCGATCCGCCGCCCACCAGTCGAGCGAGGCCCGCCCCAATGTATCGCGCGAGGAATTGCGCCACGCGTTGAGCGGGAACAGCCGCGGATCGACCTGCCCGAAGATGAACGGATAGGGATAGTCCTGCCAGTTCAGCGGCTTGCGGATATGGTTGAGTTTCGATGGGGTGACGCCGATGCGGGCCTGCCAATCGACGACGGAAGCGCCTGCGACGCTCTGGCCCTTTCCCTGTCCGCGGGTGGCGACGAAGAGCCCGCGGCGCGGCTGCGCCTCGAGATAGCCGCGCGCGACCAACTCGTCATAGACTGCGGTGGCGGTGTTGCGCGCGATGCCCAGCTTCTCGGCCAGCGCGCGCGAGGACAGCACCTTCTGCCCCGGCGCCATCTTGCCCGCGTGAATCGCCGCGATCAGCGCCTGACGCAGCTGGCTTTGCAGCGGCTCGGGGCTGTTACGGTCGATGGAGACGGGCAAGCGATCCATGATCTGGCTCCTTTGAATTGCCCTCGCATCTGCGCTCTGGCCCCATCGAAGAGCAAGGTCGAGCGGTCCAGACGCCGCCCGATCTTCGGCAATCGCCCAATTTCCGGTCATTTGCCCAGCTCAGGGCTTAAAACCTCTGCCCGAAATACATCGACGCCGAAATCTGGCCCCATCGGAATTGGCGCTCTGGCCCTCACATGCTGCGCTGCCGCAATGCTTGATTGGCGCCGAACCCAAAGGAAAGGGAAACCCCGATGGACGGTCAGTTCAACGATATCAGCGCCACGGTCGAAGCCGACCGCGCCCATGTCTGGCACCACCTGTTCCAGCACGCAGCCCTGGACCACCGCGATCCGCGCATTCTTGTCGAGGGCAAGGGCATGACGGTCTGGGACCAGAATGGTCGCGACTATCTCGATGCGGTCTCGGGCGGCGTGTGGACGGTCAATGTCGGCTATGGCCGCGAGAGCATCGCCAATGCCGTGCGCGACCAGCTTCTGAAGATGAACTATTTCGCAGGCTCGGCGGGCACGATCCCGGCGGCGCAGTTCGCCGCCCGTCTGGTCGAAAAGACGCCGGGCCTGAGCCGCGTCTTCTTCGCCAACTCGGGCTCCGAGGCGAATGAGAAAGCCTTCAAGATGGTCCGCCAGATCGCGCACAAGCATCACGGCGGCAAGAAGTGGAAGATCCTCTACCGCGAGCGCGACTATCACGGCACCTCGCTGGGCGCGATGGCGGCCTGCGGTCAGGAACAGCGCCGCGACCAGTATGGCCCCTTCCCCGACGGGTTCGTCGCCGTGCCGCATTGCCTCGAATATCGCGCGCAATGGGATGACGCGGATTACGGCCTGCGCGCCGCGAACGCGATCGAAGAGGTCATCCTGCGCGAAGGCCCCGACACGGTGGGCGCGATCTGCCTCGAGCCGATCACGGCAGGCGGCGGCGTCATCACCCCGCCCGCGGGCTATTGGGAGCGGGTTCAGGAAATCTGCACCAAATACGACATCCTGATCCATATGGACGAGGTCGTCTGTGGCATGGGCCGCACCGGCGAATGGTTCGGCTACCAGCATTACGGCATCAAGCCCGATTTCGTGACCACCGCGAAGGGTCTGGCCTCGGGCTATGCCGCGATTTCGTGCCTGATCACGACTGAGGACGTGTTCGAGAAGTTCCGCTCCGACCCCGACGATCCGATGAGCTATTTCCGCGATATCTCGACCTTCGGCGGCTGCACGGCGGGCCCGGCGGCGGCGCTGGAGAACATGCGCATCATCGAGGACGAGAACCTGCTCGCGAATACCAACGCGATGGGCGATCTGCTGATGGACCGCCTGATGGAACTGAAGGACAAGCACGCCGTCGTGGGCGATGTGCGCGGCAAGGGCCTGTTCTGCGGGCTCGAACTGGTCGCGGATCGCGCCACGAAAGAGCCGCTCGACGAGAAGCTCGTCGAAAGTGTGGTCGGTGCCTGCGACGCGGAAGGCGTCATCATCGGCAAGACCTCGCGCTCGTTCAAAGGCTTCAACAACACGCTGTGCCTGAGCCCCGCGCTGATTGTCGGCCCGTCCGAGATCACCCGGATCACCGAGACGATCGACCGCGCGCTGGCCAAGCTCAGCGCCTGACACGGATCAACACTGGCCCGGGCGGGCAACCGCCCCGGCCCCTCCCCGAAAGAGGCCGCAAACGGCCCGCTCAACCAACAGACGAGGATAGACATGTTCAAGAAAACCGCCCGTTACGCGACGCTCGCGCTGATCGGCCTGCTGCCGATGGCCACGGTGGCCTCGGCAGAAACGCTGATCATCGGCAATTTCGGGACGCCGATCCCGATGATGACCAAGGTGAAGACCGAGGACTATGCAAAGGCGATGGGCTACGATGTCGAGTGGCGCAAATTCGCCTCGGGCACCGACGTGATCGCCGCGATGGCTTCGGGCGACGTGAAGCTCGCAGCGCTCGGCTCCTCGCCCTTCGCGATCGCCGCCAGCCAGGGCGTTCCGATCAAGCTGTTCATGATCGGCGACGTGATCGGTCAGGCCGAGAGCCTGATCGCGCATGAAGGCTCGGGCATCTCGTCGCTGGCCGACCTCAAGGGCAAGCGCGTGGCCGTGCCGGTCGGCTCGACCGCGCATTTCTCGCTCACCGGCGCGCTCAAGCATGAGGGCATCTCGGAAAGCGACCTGACCATCCTGTCGATGTCGCCCGACCAGATCGCGGCCGCGTGGGAGCAGAACGCCATCGACGCCGCCTGGATCTGGGATCCGGTTCAGTCGCAGCTGCTGAAATCGGGCACCCGCATCATGGGCGCGGATGAGACCGCGAAATGGGGCTACCCGACCTTTGACGGCTGGGTCGTCAACAGCCAGTGGGCCGAGGAAAACCCGGAAGCCGTCGCAGGCTTCGTGAAGGTCACCGCCGAGGCCGACGCCGCCTATATCGACAACAAGGACGCCTGGACCGCCGACAGCGACGAGGTGAAAGAGATCGCCACGAATACCGGCGCGGACGCAGCACAGGTTCCGGGCATCCTCGGTGGCTACACCTTCCTCAAGCCCGCCGATCAGGTCGGCTCCGACTGGCTGGGTGGTGCGATGGCCCCCGCGATCAAATCGACCGCCGAATTCCTGAAGGAAGCGGGCCGGATCGACACCGTCGCGGATGACTACTCGCAGTTCATCACGCTCAAGCCGCTGCAAGACGCGATGGGCGAGTAACGACACGCCCAGCGCCCGGCCAGCCCTCTGGCCGGGCGTTTCCCATTCCCCAGCTCCGCCCCGGAAAGGAAGCCCAGATGCTTGAAATCCGCCGCGCCTCCGTACTCTACCCCGCCCGTGACAAATCCGAGCCGGTCGAAGCCCTTCGCAATGTCGAGCTGACCATCGAGCCGGGCGAATTCGTGGTCGCCCTCGGCGCCTCGGGTTGCGGGAAATCGACGCTCCTGAACCTGATCGCGGGCTTCCTCGCGCCCAGTTCGGGCCAGATCAAACTCGACGGCGCCCCCGTCACCGGCCCCGGCCAGGACCGCGCCGTGGTGTTCCAAAAACACGCGCTGATGCCGTGGATGAACGTGCTCGACAACCTCGCCTTCGGGCTGAAACTGCAGGGCGTCGCCAAGGAGAAACGCTACAAGGTCGCCCGCGAATTCCTGACCGTGCTGGGCCTTGAGGGGTTCGAGGACAGCCCCGTCTACATGCTCTCGGGCGGGATGCAGCAGCGCGTGGGCATCGGCCGGGCGCTGACCGCCGATCCGCGCATCCTGCTGATGGACGAACCGCTCGGCGCGCTCGATGCGCTGACCCGCGAACGCGCGCAGGAACTGATCCTGAAAATCTGGGAAGCGCAGGGCAAGTCGGTGTTCCTGATCACCCACTCGGTCGAAGAGGCGCTCTTCATGGGCTCCAAGCTGATCGTGATGTCGCCCCGTCCGGGCCGGATCACGCACCGCTTCGACCTGCCCTTCTCGCGCCGGTTCCTCGCAGGCGAGAGCGCCCGCGACGTGAAGGCATCCCCCGAATTCATCGCGATGCGCGAGACCATTCTCGGCATCATCTTCGCAGACGAGGAGAAGGCCGCATGACCATGGATATCCAAGATGACAGCCGCCCCGCCCCGATGATCAAACGCATCTTCCGCCAAGCGCCCACGAAACCCGGCCAGACCTATGGCGTGCCGGGCGAAGGCAACACGATCAAGATCTCGGTCGTGGCCGTTCTTGTGGTGCTGGGCCTGTGGCAGATCGTGACCGCCTCCGGGCTGATCGCACCGCTGTTCCTGCCCTCGCCCGTGGCGGTCGTGCAGAAGCTCTTCGGGCTGATCTCGACCGGCTTCACCGGCGTGCCGCTGTGGGAGCATATCCTCGTCTCCGCAGGCCGCGTCTTCGCCGCCTTCGCGCTGGCCTGTATCATCGGAATTCCGCTGGGCCTCGCGATGGGGATGAGCCCGGTGATGCGCGGGCTGTTCGATCCCTTCCTCGAGTTCTACCGCCCGATCCCGCCGCTGGCCTATCTGCCGCTTATGATCATCTGGTTCGGCATCGGCGAGACCTCGAAAGTGCTGTTGATCTTCCTGTCGGTGCTGGCCCCGGTGGCGCTCGGTGCGCGCGCAGGCGTCCGCTCGGTCGCGATCGAGCAGATCCATGCCGCCTATTCGCTGGGCGCGAGCCGCGCGCAGGTGCTGCGCGAGGTGGTGCTGCCCTCGGCGCTGCCGGAAATCCTGACAGCGATGCGCATCGGTGTGGGCTTCGGCTGGACGACGCTGGTCGCCGCCGAGATGGTCGCCGCGACGATGGGGCTTGGCTACATGGTCCTTTCGGCCAGCCAATTCCTGCAGACCTCGACCGTGCTCGTGGGCATCTTCCTGATCGGCGGCATCGCGTGGTGCTTCGATCTGGCGATGCGCTGGGTCGAGAAGAAAGTCGTGCCGTGGAAGGGCCGGATGTAAGCCCGCAACGCGAAAGGCCGGGCATGATCCGCCCGGCCTATGTCCAAGGCGGCGGCGCTGCGCTGAGAAGCGCGCGCCGTCGTTTTCATTTACGCTCGTGCGCAGATCACTTCGGCAGCAGCTGATAGAGCGCGCCGTCCCCCGCATCCTCGATGATCCAGACCTCGCCCTTGGGCCCCACGGCCACGTCGCGCACGCGCATCTGCAAATCCCAGCGCGCGATCTGATCCGAGCCGTCGCCCGCGATCAGCGCGAGCCCATTGCCCGCAAGCCCGCCGATCAGCATATCGCCCTGCCAGTCGGGAAAGTCGCGCCCCTCATAGACCGCGAGCCCCGCTGGCGCGATCACCGGCGTCCACCACAGTTTCGGCGGCGAGAAGTCGGGCCGCGTGTCGTGATCGGGGATCGACAGGCCGGAATAGTGCCGCCCGTTCGAGACTTCGTTCCAGCCGTAATTCTTGCCCTTCTCGATCAGGTTCAACTCGTCGCCACCGCGCGGCCCCATCTCATGCTCCCAGAGCTTGCCGTCGGGCGTGAAGGCGAGGCCGTATTGGTTGCGGTGCCCCTCGGTCCAGGTCTCGGCGCGCACGCCGCCTGCCCCCTCATGGGGATTGCCGGGCGCGGGCTCGCCGTCGCGGGTCAGGCGCAGGATCTTGCCGCGCGGATTGTCGGGGTCCTGCGCGGTGTCGGGCTGCATCCGGTCGCCCACCGTGAGGTAGAGCATCCCGTCCGGCCCGAAGGCCACGATCCCGCCGGGCTGGCCACGCCCGCCCGGCGTCTGCTGCCAGATCGTCTTCAGCTGCGTGAGCTTGCTGCCGTCCAGCACGCCGCGCGCCAGATGCAGCGCGTTATCCGGCGCGACGTAAGTGATATAGACCGCGTGCGTGTCCGGGAAATCGGGCGGGACAGCGACGTCGAGCAGCCCGTTCTGGCCGCTATATTGCACCTTCGGCAGACCGCTGATCGCCTGCGCTCTGCCGCCCGTGACATGCCACATCTTGCCCGCCTTGCCGGTCACCAGAACCGAGCTGTCGGGCAAGGGCGCGATGGCCCAGGGATTTTCCAGCTGCGCGATCGGCTTGAGCACGAAAGGCAGATCGTGGCTCGCGGGTTTCTCGCCCACGTTCTGCGCGGCGGCAGGGGTGGCGAGTGACGCGAGGCAGAGACTCGAGAAGACGGGGATCGTCAGGGCGAGCGCCAGTACGGCGCGCAGGCTCGGGAACGGGTTCATGAAGCACCTCCTCCCCTAGAGATGGGGCGGGGGCGCAGGATGGGAAGGGGTCTAAGGGGCGCTGCCCCTCTGCCTGCGGCATTCACCCCGGGATATTTCAAAAGAGCGAAGACATGTAAAAAGGCGTCTTCGCTCTTGCGCAAATATCCCGGGGGACGCGCGTTAGCGCGGGGGGCAGAGCCCCCAATTCCTTAAGATAAGATTTGTCGCCCTCAGACGAAGGAAGTAGAGCCCCTGCCGTCACTTGAAGTTGCGGCTGTCTTTCAGCTGATCCCAGGCCCAGACGACCTCTTGCAGCATCTCTTCCTGAGAGCGGTCGCCGCCGTTCATATCCGGGTGCAGCACTTTGATCAGCGCCTTGTAGCACTTGCGGACCTCGGCCTTGGTCATCGAGTCCTTCGCCTCGAGAATATCGAGCGCGCGACGTTCAGTTGGCGGCAGCTTGCGGCCCATCGTCCGACCGGGGTTCTTCGTGGCGTTGTCGCCGAGAATCTCATGCGGGTCCGAGATGCCGTGACGCGCCCAGCCGGCCTCTTCCTTGGCCTTGCTGAAGGGCTTGGTCGGCCGCTCCCAGACGGTCGCATTGTCGAGGAAGGCCTGGAATTCCTCCTCGGACTGACCCTGGAAATAGTTCCAGTTCAGATTGTACTCGCGGACGTGGTCCTTGCAGAACCAGTAGTAGTCATCGAGGATTTTCGGGCTTTTCGGCGCGCGGTACTTGCCCGGCTCGTTGCAGCCTTCCTTGTCGCAGATCCGGGTCGAGGTCTCGAACGCCCCCGACATGCCGCGCCTGCCACGCGAGCGGCGCTTCTTGTCCGCCGCGGCCGAAATGTTGAAGCCGAAAGGATCGCTGTTGCTCATGCTTGCCTCTTGCCTGCTGCCCGAATGCCACTTCGGGGCGGCGTTTGAGGCCTGCCTCCGAGTCGGGTCACGCAGTCTACTGGAAATGACGGATGTTGAAAGGGGGTCGGGCGGAAATGGGGCCGCTATTTGCTCGGATCAAGGGTCGGTGCGGGGCGCCCCGACGGCAACGCAACCGGCGCGCCGACATCGGGCGCGCGGCATGTATTGGGACTGGCGGCTCAGGACGCGCGGCCCCGCTTTCGGGACGCCGCCTTCGCAACGCCCCTGCCCCGCGTCAGTCTTCGTCTTTGAATGTCCCGTCGCGATTGGCGCGCAGTTTCGGCGCGCGGCCTTCCGGCGCATCGGCGAGAAGCGCGCGGCGCTTGGCCTCGGGCGCGTCCTCGTCATTGGCCGCATCCTCGGGATCGGGATGCGCGCCGACCGCGCGCGCCGGATCGGCGCTGGTGGGACGGCGGAAGACGAGCAGGTTGTGATAGACCGTGGATTTGCCGGTCAGGCCGGTGCGCTCTTCCGCGGGCAGGGTCTCTGCGCGCAGGTATTCCCAGCCGCGCGTGGCCATCTCGTTCATCACGCCCGAGAGCGCATGGGCGAAGCGGTCCGCGCCGGATTTCAGGCCGCGCTCCTTGTCGCCGCGCGCGGGCGCCGGGATGACCTTGTATTCGTAATGCTGCATGATGCACCTCAAGCTTTGCGGCCTTTCTAGCGGATGGCGGGTCCGGGTCAACTCAAACCAAGCCACGCTGGCGGGAACGGGCCGATAGCAGCCTCGCGCATCACGCGTCATCGCCCCCTTGCACGCCTGCGCGCGATGGTTCACAAATCGACCCAACCACGAAAGGACGTCCGCGATGCTCGACCAGACCGCCAAGCCCACCGAAGAAATCGACCTGCGCGAGGTGTTCGGCCTCGATTCCGACATGAAGGTCAAAGGGTTTGCAGAGCGCACCGACCGCGTGCCGGAGATCGACTCCACCTACAAATTCGACCCCGATACCACGATGGCGATCCTCGCGGGCTTTGCCTACAATCGCCGCGTGATGATCCAGGGCTATCACGGCACCGGCAAATCGACGCATATCGAGCAAGTCGCCGCCCGGCTGAACTGGCCCTGCGTGCGCGTCAACCTCGACAGCCACGTGAGCCGGATCGACCTGATCGGCAAGGATGCGATCAAGCTCGTGGATGGCAAACAGGTCACCGTGTTCCACGAGGGCATCCTGCCCTGGGCTCTGCGCAACCCCACCGCGATCGTCTTCGACGAATACGATGCGGGCCGCGCCGACGTGATGTTCGTGATCCAGCGCGTGCTGGAGGCCGACGGCAAGCTGACGCTGCTCGACCAGAACGAAGTGATCACGCCGAACCCCTATTTCCGCCTGTTCGCGACCTCGAACACGGTGGGTCTGGGCGACACGACCGGCCTCTACCACGGCACCCAGCAGATCAACCAAGGTCAGATGGACCGCTGGTCGCTGGTCTCGACGCTGAACTATCTCAGCCATGACGCCGAGGTCGCGATCGTTCTGTCGAAGAACCCGCAATACAACACCGAGGCCGGGCGCAAGACGATCAGCCAGATGGTGACCGTGGCCGATCTCAGCCGGACCGCCTTCATGAATGGTGATCTCTCGACAGTGATGTCGCCGCGCACGGTGATCGCCTGGGCACAGAACGCGCGCATCTTCGGCAATATCGGCTATGCGTTCCGTCTGAGCTTCCTGAACAAGTGCGACGAGCTGGAGCGCCAGACCGTGGCCGAGTTCTACCAGCGCCTCTTCGACGAGGAACTGCCGGAATCGGCGGCGGCTATCGCCTCGTGATCCCGCGCCTCGCGATCCGGGGCGCGCTCTTCGCGGCGCTGCTGCCCTTCGCGGCGGCAGCTCAGGAGGCGCCCAAGGATGGCGAGATTTTCGCGGCCCTCACCGGGGATTGGAACGGCGACGGCACGCAGGATGCGGCGATGCTGGTGCAGAACGGCGCGGATGCGGCCGATCTGGTGATCTATCTCGGTGATCCGACCTTCGGGCTGAAACGCGAGATGACGGTCGAACGGGTGGTCTTTTCGGGCCAGATGGGCGGTCAGACACCCTCGCTCGAGCCGCTTTCCGACAGCGCGTTCAAGCTGCATTCCGAACAGATCGGGATCGGGCGCACCCCGTGGGAAAGCGCCTATTCCATCGCGTGGCGCAATGGCGGCTTCGTCGTCTCGGGCTACAGCTACCGCTATTACGACCGGATCGATCCCGAGGATACCGGCACCTGCGACGTGAACCTGCTCAATGGCGATTACGTCATGACGCGGCGCGGGCAGACCGCGAAGGGCTCGCAGGATCGTCGCGCCTTCCCGCTGAGTACGTTGCACGCGGACTGGATGCCGATGATCTGCACGGGGCTTTTCCAGTAATCGCAGCCCCTGGAGGCGCGCATAAAAACGCCCGGCGCGGGGGCCGGGCAAACTCGTTACTCTACTACTACGTGTGGCAGATCCGTTTGGATCATGCGGCTTGACGATTTTCTGTCTCGCCCTTGGCCAGCTTCGCCGCCTGACCCCAGAACGCCATGTCGTCGAGCAGCGTTTTCGCCGGGCCGTCCAAATGATCGCCCAGCTCCGCGATCGGCGTGCCTTGCGCGGCCTTCACGAAATCCGCACCGCCGATGCTGACCGCGCCCGCAACCGGGACCATGCCGAAGTTGATCGCGACGAGCCGCAGATGCTCGACCGCGCGGGCAGCGCCCACGCCACCATAGCCCACGGTGCCCAGCGGCTTGCGACGCCAGCCCTCAAACGCATAGTCGAAGGCGTTCTTGATCGTGGCCGGGATCGAGTGGTTGTACTCCGCCGTCACCACGATGAACCCGTCGAATTCCTTGAGCTTCTCACCCCAGGCCTGCGCCTTCTCGCTGGTCACGGGCTTCGCTGCAGGCGGAGCCACCTCGTCGAAGAAGGGCAGCGCGGCTTCGCGCAGATCCAGAACCTCGTAGCACATGTCGTCGCGCGCATCGATCTTGGTCTCGAACCATTCGAGTGCGCGGTCAGCGAAGCGCCCTTCGCGCGTCGTGCCGACGATCAGGCCGATGTTCAAAGTCTCGCTCATGTCGAACTCCTTTCGGGTATGTCGTCCGGTGTGTCGCACGGGGCCCTCGATTGGGGAAGTCGGGCCACAGGGGGAGGCGTGCGTCTCGTGTTCAACTCTACGTAAGCTATGTTCCGGCCCATCCAACCCGTCCGCTATGTGCACAGGTGAACGGATGCCGCGCGCCAGCAGCGGGAACTTTCCCAGCCCCCCGCCCCGCGCAAACCGGGCCGATCCGCCGCGCGCGTCTCGCGCGATCGGCTCTTGCGGGCGGACGCGCGCGATGCTTTATCTGAGGCTATGAGCAAGCCTTCCGACAACCCCGCGGATCCCTTCAAAAAGGCGCTGGCCGAGGCCACCAAGACGATGGCCGACGCGCCCGATATGACGGTGAGCTATTCGGTCGACCCTTCGGGTATGACCGCCGACACGATGCGCCTGCCGCAGGTCTCGCGCCGGATGACGCGTGACGAGGTTCTGCTGGCGCGCGGCACGGCCGATGCGATGGCGATGCGCCGCCGCCACCACGATGCCGCGATCGACAGCCGCTATGCGCCCTCGGGCGATCTGGCGAGCGCGATCTACGAGGCGATGGAGACCGCGCGCTGCGAAGCTTTGGGCGCGCGCGACATGCCCGGCACGCTCAGCAATATCGACGCCAAGATCGCCCATGAGGCCGAGCGCAAGGGCTATGCCCAGATCCGCGCCCCCGAAGAGGCGCCGCTCTCGGTCGCCGCGGGCTATTTCGTGCGCGAACTGGCGACGGGCCGGAAACTGCCGCCCGGCGCGGATAACGTGCTCGACCTCTGGCGCCCCTTCATCGAGCAATCGGCGGGCGACGATCTGGAGAACGTCAATCACGTCCTCGCGGATCAGGCCGCCTTTGCGCGTCTTACCCGCAAGGTGATCGCCGATCTCGGCTATGCCGATCAGCTGGGCGACGATCCCGACGAGGATATGGGCGACGAGTCCGAGGACGAGCAGGAAGAGAACGCCGACGAAGAACAGGGCGAAAATCAGGCCCGCGACGAGCAGGAGGACGACGAGGCCGAGGCCACGCCGGAATCCAGCCAGGAAGCGCAGGACGACCAGACCCAGACCTCCGTCAGCTCCGACGATCTCGCCGATCAGGAAATGAGCGACGAGATGGACATGCCGCAGGCCGATGCGCCGCTGGAGCCGCCGCCGCCCCCGCCGCATTCGCAGGCCGATCCGAATTACGCCGTCTACACGACCGAATTCGACGAGGAGATCGCCGCCGAGGACCTCGCCGAACCGGCCGAGCTGGAGCGTCTGCGCCTCTATCTCGACCAGCAGCTCGACCCGCTGAAAGGCGCGGTCTCGCGGCTCGCCAACAAGCTGCAACGCCGTCTGCAGGCGCAGCAGAACCGGTCGTGGGAATTCGACCGCGAGGAAGGGATGCTCGATGCGGGCCGCCTCGCCCGTGTCGTCGCGAACCCGACGACGCCGCTCAGCTTCAAGGTCGAGAAGGACACCGAGTTCCGCGACACGGTGGTGACGCTGCTGCTGGACAATTCCGGTTCGATGCGCGGCCGGCCGATCTCGATCGCGGCGATCTGCGCCGACGTGCTCGCCCGCACGCTCGAGCGTTGCGACGTGAAGGTCGAGATCCTCGGCTTCACCACCCGCGCCTGGAAGGGCGGGCAATCGCGTGAGAAATGGCTCGCCGATGGCCGCCCGCAAAGCCCCGGTCGCCTCAACGATCTGCGCCACATCATCTACAAACGCGCCGATGCGCCCATGCGCCGGACGCGGACCAATCTGGGCCTGATGATGAAGGAAGGCCTGCTGAAGGAGAACATCGACGGGGAGGCGCTGGAATGGGCGCATCGCCGGATGCTGGCCCGCTCGGAGCAGCGCAAGATCCTGATGGTGATCTCGGACGGCGCGCCGGTGGACGACTCGACGCTGTCGGTGAACCCCGCGATCTATCTGGAAAAACACCTGCGCGACGTGATCGCGATGGTGGAACGCCGCCGCGCGGTGGAACTGATCGCCATCGGCATCGGCCATGACGTGACGCGCTATTACCAGCACGCGGTGACGATCACCGATGTGGAGCAACTGGCGGGCGCCATGACCGAACAGCTCGCCTCCCTCTTCGACAGCGATCCGCGGGCGCGCGCCCGCTTCCTCGGGATCAAGAAGGCTATCTAATGTTTCAGGATTTCTCGGTGCAATCGCGCCCCGAACTGGGCCCGCCCCGGCTGGCGGCGCTGCGCGAAGCCATGTCTGCCGCCGGGCTCGACGGCTTCATCATCCCGCGCGCCGATGCGCATCAGGGCGAGTATGTCGCGCCCTGCGATGCGCGGCTGGGCTGGCTGACGGGCTTCACCGGATCGGCAGGCTTCTGCATCGCCCTGCCCGAGATCGCGGGAGTCTTCGTCGATGGCCGCTACCGGGTGCAAGTGCGCGCCGAGGTCTCGCTCGACCATTTCACCCCGGTGAACTGGCCCGAG
Organism: Thioclava sp. DLFJ4-1; assembly: GCF_002020145.1. Lineage (NCBI taxonomy): Bacteria > Pseudomonadati > Pseudomonadota > Alphaproteobacteria > Rhodobacterales > Paracoccaceae > Thioclava > Thioclava sp. DLFJ4-1. Next base: position 333,931 of record NZ_MPZT01000004.1, on the reverse strand, counting down.
GTGAAACCGGCCGAGTGGTTGACGGAAAACGCCCATGCCGGCGCCAAGATCGGCTTCGACCCATGGCTGCATACCAAATCCGAGATCGCGAATATTCGCGAGGGGCTGGAAGGCACCGGCATCGCGCTGATCGAGAGCGAGAACCTCGTGGACCGCGTCTGGGAGGACCGCCCTGCCCCGCCCGCCGAACCGGCCCGCATTCACCCGCCGGAATTCGCGGGCGAGACGGCGGCGGAGAAACGCGCCCGTCTGGCAAAGGCGCTGCGCGACGACGATATCGCGGCCGCCGTGCTCACCCTGCCGGACTCGATCTGCTGGCTGCTGAACATTCGCGGCTCCGACATTCCCCGCAACCCGGTGGTGCAATCCTTCGCGGTGCTCTTCGACGATGGCGCGGTTAAGCTTTTTGCCGATGACGCGAAATTCGACGCCGACCTGCGCGCCCATCTGGGTGATGAGGTCTCGATCCTGCCGCCCGACAGCCTGACCGCCGCGCTGGAGGCGATCGAAGGCCCGGTGCTGGTCGACCCCGACAGCGCGCCGCTCGCCGTCTCGCTGCTGCTGGCCGATCACGACACCAAGATCCATGAGGCGCGCGATCCCTGCATCCTGCCGAAGGCGCGCAAGAACGCCGCCGAAGTCGCGGGCATGGAGGCAGCCCATCTGCGCGACGCCACCGCTATGGTCGAATTCCTGAGCTGGCTCGACACGGAAGCCCCGAAAGGCCAGTTGTCCGAGATCGACGTGGTCACCGCCCTTGAGGGCTTCCGCCGCGACACCAACGCGCTGATCGACATCTCCTTCGAGACGATCTGCGGCGCGGGCGGCAATGGCGCGATCGTCCATTACCGCGTGAACGAGGACACCAATCGCCCCGTGAAACCGGGTGAATTGCTGCTGGTGGATTCGGGCGGCCAATATGTCGACGGCACCACCGACATCACCCGCACCGTGGCCGTTGGCGACGTGCCACAAGACGCCAAACGCCCCTTCACCCGCGTACTGCAAGGCATGATCGCGCTATCGCGCACGCGCTTCCCGCGCAGCGTGGCAGGCGCCCATCTCGATGCGCTCGCCCGTGCGCCGCTTTGGGCCGAGGGCTGGGATTACGATCACGGCACCGGCCATGGCGTCGGCGCTGCGCTCTGCGTGCACGAAGGCCCCGCGCGGATTTCCCGCGTGTCGACCCTGCCGCTCGAACCCGGAATGATCCTGTCGAACGAGCCGGGCTATTACCGCGAGGGCGCATTCGGCATCCGGATCGAGAACCTGATCCTCACCGAAGAGGCCGAGGCCAAGGGCGACAATCGCGACCAGCTCTCCTTCTCGACGCTGACCTGGGTGCCGATCGACCGCCGCCTGATCGACGTCGATCTGCTCGGCCCCGAGGAGCGCGACTGGCTCAACGCCTATCACGCGGAGGTGCTGGAGCGGATCGCGCCGAAGGTCAGCGAGCGCGCCAAGGCGTGGCTGCAAACCGCCTGCGCGCCGATCTGAGGGGGCGCGCGCAGCAAGCCGTCGGATGCCTCCGGCGGGGATATTTAGGGCAATTGGAAGGGAAGCCTGCGCTCTGCTTCCAACTGCTCCAAATATCCCCCGCGGAGCGTTCCGCAGGGGCCGCAAGCGCCGTCGCCTACAGGTCCAGCACGGCCTTTGCCGCCCGCGCGATGACGATTTCCTCATTGGTCGGGATCACGAGCACCCGCACCGCGCCCGCCCCGATCTCGCGCGCATTCTCGGCATTGGCGGCAGGATTGACCGCGACCCCGAGGAATCCCAGACCGTCGCAGGCCTGCGCGCGCACGCGGGACGAATTCTCTCCGATCCCGCCGGTGAAGACGATCCCGTCCAGGCCGCCCATCGCCGCCGCCATCGCGCCGATCTGACGCTTGATGCGGAAGCAGAAATAGTCGATCGCTTCTTTCGCTTTGGGGTCGCCTGATCCTTCCAGCGTGCGCATATCGTTGGAGATGCCGGACATGCCCAGAAGCCCGGATTCCTTGTAGAGCAGCGTCGAGATCTCGGACGCGCTCATCCCCTCCTGATCCATCATGTAGAGCAGGATGCCGGGGTCGAGCTCGCCCGGACGCGTGCCCATCGGCAGCCCTTCGAGGGCGGAAAACCCCATCGTCGAGGTGACCGACTGGCCGTTCTCGATCGCGCACATCGACGCGCCCGAGCCTAAGTGCGCGACGATCATCCGCCCTTTGTGCAAGTCGGGCTCGGTGCGGGTCAGCTCGCCATTGATGAAATCATAGCTCAGCCCATGAAAGCCGTAGCGGCGCACGCCCTTCTCGTAATAGCGGCGCGGCAGGGCGAAGGTGTCGCTGACGAAGGGATGGCCGCGATGAAAGGCCGTGTCGTAGCAGGCGACCTGCGGCGTGCCGGGGAAGGTATCGACCGCCGCGCGGACGCCCGCGAGGTTATGCGGCTGGTGCAGCGGCGCGAAGGGAGCGAGTTGAGCGAGCTCCTTCATCAGCGGTTCGGACAGGGGCTCGGGGGCGGCATGGTCGATCCCGCCATGCACGATCCGGTGGCCGACCGCGATCACCTCCAGTCCCGGAAAGGCCGCCTGAAACGCCGCGAGCGCGGTGTGGAGCGCCGCCGCATTGGTCGCGAAATCGTCCGGGGCGGAGGCGGGCAGCGGTAGCGGCGCGCCATCGGGGCCGCTGAGTTTCATCGCTGCCTCGCGCCGCCCGATCCGGTCGACATGTCCAAGTGCGAGCGTGTCGAGGTCTTCCGAGAACAGCCCCAGTTTCAGCGAGGAGGAGCCGGAGTTCAGCGTCAGGATCGCGCGGGTGCTCATGCGCGATCCCCGCAGGTCCGGTGGTAGTGGATCGAGGCCACGGCGGCGGAGGCCAGCCGCGCCATACCGCTATCGGAGCGCGAGTTCAGGATCACCGGCACTTTCGCGCCCAGCATCAGCCCCGCCCCTTCCGCATGGGAGATATAGGCGAGCTGCTTGGCCAGCATATTTGCGGAGTCGATCCCGGGTGCTACCAGCACCTCGGCCCGGCCCGCCACGGCCGAGCGGATGCCCTTGGTACGCGCGGCGGCCAGATCGACGGCATTGTCCATCGCGAGCGGCCCATCGACCTCGCCTCCGGTGATCTGCCCGCGCTCTGCCATCTTCGACAAGAGCGCCGCATCGAGGGACGACGGGATCGCGGGCGTCACGGTCTCGACCGCAGACAGCACGCCCACTTTCGGCACCTCGATCCCGATCGAGATCGCCACGTCGATCGCGTTTTGCACGATATGCACCTTGGTCTCGAGATCGGGCGCGATGTTGATCGCGGCATCGGTGACGATCAGAGGATGCACGACGCCGGGCACATCCATCACGAAGACATGGGTGAAGCGTTTGCCGACCCGCAGCCCCGTCGCCTTGTCGAGCATCGGCTTCAGCAGCGCATCGGTATGCAGGTGGCCCTTCATCACTGCGCCCGCGCGCCCCTCGTTGACCAGCTGCACCGCCATGCGCGCGGCATCGCGGGCGGTCTCGGCGGGCAGGATCTCGAACTTGGTCACGTCGCGGCCCAGCTCCTTCGCGACGGACATGATCTTTTCGGGATGGCCGATCAGCAGCGGCTCGATCAGGTGATGTTCGGCGGCGAGGAGCGCACCGTCGAGTGACACCGGCTCTTCGGGGCAGACGACGGCGGTGACCAGATCGGGCAGCGGCTCGGCCTTCTCCAGCAGTTTCTCGAAATGGCGATGGCGCTGCGAGATCAGTCCCGGCACTTCGAGCGCATCGAATTTCAAATGTTTCTGCGGGGCATGAACCTCGGCCTCGCCCTCGACGATCAGCGCGTCGTCACCCACACGGCGCACTTCCGTCTTCATCCGCAGAAGATCGCCAGGCAGCTTCTCGAGCACCTCGACGCGGGCGCAGAGCTCCTGCCCGGCGGCCGCGAGATCGTGGAAGCGCAGGCTTTGCGAGCGATAGAGCGTCCCCGGCCCCGGCAGCAGATTACCTAGCACGGCGGTGATCAGCGAGGCCACGAACATGCCCGGCGCATAGGCCTCCTTCTGGCCGTCGCCATCGCCGTCCTCGGCCTCCAGATGAACCGGGTTGTGATTGCCCGAAGCCGCCGCGAAGACGTAGAAATCATCGGCCGTGCACAGCCGCTTCAACTCGGCCGATTGACCGACCTCGATCTCGTCCCATTTCCGGCTCTCGAAAATCATTGCGCGCTCCTTCTTCATTGCCTGCGGCGCAAGTCTGCCGGACCCGCGCGCTGCTAGCTAGGCAGAGATTCGCGACAAATCCTTGATCCGAGACAAAAACCGCCGACAAACCGCAGGAACCCTTTCACTCGCGCGCGGCTGAGCCTAAAGCTTGGGCAGCAAAAATGGGAGGCGTGCATGGCATTGGCAGAGGCGCTGGCGGAACTCGAAACTTTGCTGGGCGACCGGCTCGACACCTCGAAAGGCGCGCGCGACCAGCACGGCCGCAACGAGACATGGTTCGCTTTCGCGCCGCCCGATGCGGTGGCCTATCCGATCAGCGCCGAGGAAGTCAGCGCGATCGTGAAAACCTGCGCCGCCCATGACGTGCCGATCACGCCCTATGGCACGGGCACCTCGCTGGAGGGCCATGCCGTGCCGGTGCGCGGCGGGATCAGCCTCGATCTGATGAAGATGGATCGCGTGGTGGACGTTCTGGCCGAGGACATGCAGGTGCGCGTCCAGCCCGGCGTGACCCGCGAGGCGCTGAATGAAGACCTGCGCGCGACGGGGCTGTTCTTCCCCGTCGATCCGGGCGCGAATGCCTCGCTTGGCGGCATGGCCGCGACCCGGGCGAGCGGGACGACGACGGTGGGCTATGGCTCGATGCGCGACAATGTGGCGGCGCTGGAAGTGGTGCTGGCCGATGGTCGCATCATCCGCACCGGCAGCCGCGCGAAGAAATCCTCGGCGGGCTACGATCTGACCGCGCTGATGGTCGGCTCGGAAGGCACGCTCGGGATCATCACCGAGCTGACGCTGCGCCTGCACGGCCAGCCCGAGGCGATCTCGTCGGCGGTCTGTGCCTTCGACACGCTGGAAGCGGCGGTCGAGACGGTGCAGATGACGATCCAGATGGGTATCCCGATGGCTCGCATCGAATTCGTCGACGACCTGACTGCGCAGATTTTCAACGAGGCCAACGGCACCGATTTCCCCGCGAAACCGCATCTGATGATCGAGTTTCACGGCTCGGAAAGCGGCGTGGCCGAGGCGTCCGAGCGCTTCGGCGAAGTCGTGGCCGAGATGGGCGGGGCCGATTTCCAATGGGCGACGACGACCGAGGACCGCAACAAGCTGTGGAAGATGCGCCACGGTGCCTACCCTGCCACGATCGCGCATCGCCCCGGCTGCATGGGGCTGGTGACCGATATCTGCGTCCCGATCTCGCGGCTGGCAGAGGCCGTGGCCGCGACGAAGCATGACATCCTCGAAGCCGGGCTGATCGGCCCCGTTGTGGGCCATGTCGGCGACGGAAATTTCCACTCGGTCCTGCTGCTCGATCCCGAGGATAAGGACGAGTTCAAACGCGCCAAGCAGGTGGCCGCGAAGATGGCCGAACGTGCGCTGGAGATGCAGGGCACCGTCACCGGCGAGCACGGCATCGGCATGGGCAAGATGGGCTATATGCGCGGCGAGCATGGTGCAGGCTGGGACGTGATGGGCCAGATCAAGCGCGCGCTCGACCCGCAGAACATTCTCAATCCCGGCAAACTGGTGGAGCAGGACGAATGAGCTTCGAGACCCCGGACGCGCTGCCGCGCGCCTTTGCGAAAGCCTGGGGCGCGCGCGACGCGCAGGCGCTTGCGGGCTTCTTCGCGGAAGATGCCGATTTCATCTCGCTCACCGGCGGGATCGCCTCGGGCCGCACCCAGATCGCGGAACTGTTCGCAGGCGAACTCGCCGGCGCCTTCTCGCGCGCGCGGCTGGTGACCGGCAAGGCCAAATCGCGCGCCGTCGGCGCCGAGGCCGCGGTCGTCCTCCAACGCTTCGTCCTGACCGGGATCATCACCGAAAACGGCGCGGATGCGGGCCGGATCGGCTGCACGCTGGCCGCAACGCTTGGGCTGACGCCAGCGGGCTGGGAAATCGTCGCCGCGCAATTCGTGGTGGAGGCGGGGTAAGACGCCGTATGGCGGCTCCCAGCCGCTTAACCTATGGTTGCGACATGGGAGAAATCAGACCAAGAATCGTCTTCGTTTGCAGCGACCGGCACCTCTCGCTGGGCAGCACCTTCATGCGCGCCCATCAGCTGATTGAACTGATTTCGCCCGAGCTTGGCGACGAGATCGATCTCTCCATTTCCCTCGCGCCGCGCAAGTCGAAGCTTTGGGGCAAGATCGCGCGCCGTCTCTGGGCTGCACGCCAACCTGAAGACGCGATCTTCTTCGTCACGAAAAGCGCCCTGCCCGTGCTGCGCCCCGAGGTCGCCGCGATCCTGAAGAAACGCGGGGGGACAATTTGTGCCGACTATGTCGATGGCGATCTCGACCGGCTTTTGTTGCCCGCCGCCGATCTGCATATCGCAAGCTCGTACCAATCCGAACGTCAGCTGGTCGACCTTATCGCTGAGCGGAACGCCGATGGACCGCATATCGCGCCCAAGGTTCATACGATCCTGCATGGCCCAGACATCCGCCTTGCCAATCAGGCTGTGCGCGCGCAGCAGGACACATTCCGCATGGTCTATTTCGGCGACCCGCTGAACTGCCAAATGAGCGAGGCACTGCGAGACAAGATCGACGTGCTCAACGCGGCCCATGCCGAAGATTTCGAGGCCACTTTCGAAGCGCTTGGAGATTATAGCGCGCATTACTGCGTCCGCCCCGACGCGCAAGGCGGCCGCGTGACGAAACCATTCACCAAGGGGATGATCGCCGCCGCCTGCGGAGCCGTTCCGCTGGTGAACCGCTCGGTGCCCGATGCCGAAGCGCTGCTTGGCGCGGACTATCCCTATTTCACCGAAGACGACAGCGACACGGCGGTAGAAGCGGCTTTCCAGAAGATGGCCGCCGAGTTCGGCCGGCCGAACTGGACACAGGCCTTGAGCGCGACACAGGCGATGGCCGCGCGTGTTTCCGCCCCCGCCATTGCTCAAAGATTCAGAGAACTCGTGAAAATCGCGCGCGGGAGCGTGTTTTCACTTTGAGCCGAGTGGCGCTTTGGATAAGGGGGAAGACATCATGACCCCCAGTTCATCCTCTTCAGATCGGCCAAGGGTTGTCGTCTATACTGCCATAATCGACGAATACGACTTACCCCTGCCTCCGCGCCAGTCCGATCCGGACGTCGACTATATTCTACTGTCCAACACCCCCATGCCCAAGGCGCGTGGCTGGACCGTCCGGCCGCTTCCCGAACCGGCCCGTGACCTGCCCTCGGGCGATGCGAACCGCTGGTGCAAAATGTTCGCGCATGAGATTTTCCCTGAATACGGCTATTCGGTCTATCTCGACGGGAACATTCGGATCGTCAGCAACCTCAAGGTTTTGCGCGACGAATTCATCGCCTCGCATGCCGCGATCGGGCTGTTCAAACACCCGACGCGGTCCACCATTGACGAGGAATGCACCGAACTGTGCGACTCCCCCCGCTTCTCGCCCGAGGAAAAGGCTGCGATGCTTGCGCAGCTAAACCGGTATCGCGAGGATATGCCGACCGGGTGCGGCGTGCCGCTCTCCGAAAACAGCATCATCTTCCGCAACCATTGCGCCACCAACCTCGCGCCGGCGATGCAACTCTGGTGGGAGGAATATCGTCAAAACTCGAAGCGCGATCAGCTGGCCTTGCCGTGGGTACTGCAAAAGGTCGATCTATCGGTCCACCGGTGGGGTTGGTCCTTCCGTCACCCGAACCCGCATTTCATCCGGATGCCGCATTTCAGCGGTCGCTCCGGCGGGGCGCTTTCGGTCGCGCGTTACTATCTCTCGATGCATCGCAAGACACTGCGCAACCGGCTGAAAGCCCGGTAGGCAGACCACCACGAAACACGCGCGACCGACGCTCAACCCTTCAGCAGATCCAGCGCAGCAGCCTTGGCGGCTTCGGTGACTTCGGCGCCTGCGATCATGCGGGCGATTTCGTCGGTGCGCTCGGCTGTGGCCAGTGCGCGGACCTCGGAGGTGGTCATGTCGTTGTTGACCGATTTCGCGACGCGGAAATGGGTCGCGCCGCGGGCGGCGACCTGCGGGGAATGGGTGACGACGAGGACCTGCGCGCCCTCAGCGAGCTTCGCGAGACGGCGACCCACGGCATCGGCTGTGGCTCCGCCCACGCCGCGGTCGATCTCGTCGAAGATCAGGGTCAGCGTATCGGCGCCGCGCGCGAGCACGACTTTCAGCGCCAGCAGGAAGCGTGACAGCTCGCCGCCCGACGCGATCTTGTTGAGCGGCCCTGCCGGCGCGCCGGGGTTGGTGGCGACGGTGAAGCGCACGGTGTCGGTGCCCTCGGCACCGGGCTCGCCCTCCGACAGCCGCGTCTCGAACACGGCGCGATCCATCTTCAGCGGCGCCAGTTCGCCCGCCATCGCGGTATCGAGTTGCCCTGCGGCCTCGGCACGCGCCTTCGACAGCGCAGCGGCGGCCTTGTCATAGGTCGCGCCTGCTTTGGCGAGCTCGGCTTCCAGCGCGCCGATCCCTTCCTCGCCCGCGTCCAAGGCAGTCAGCTTCTCGCGCAGGCCTTCAGCGAAATCGGCCAGCTCATCGGCGAGCACACCATGTTTGCGCGCAAGGCCACGGATCGCGAACAGACGCTCCTCGCAGGCCTCCAAAGCATGGGGATCGAAATCGAGCGCATCCAGCGCGGTCTCGACGCCCTGCGCGGCCTCACCCAGTTCGAGGAAGGCGCGTTCCAAGGCCTCCAGCGGCGCATCGAGCCGCCCCTCGGCCCTGTCCGCTGCACCTTGCAGCCAGCGATCGGCGTCACGCATCATCCCCTCCGCCCCTTCCGGGCCGAGGGCGGAAAAGGCACGCGACACATCTTCGCGGATTTTCGCAGCGCCCTGCATCAGGCGGCGCTGGCTGTCGAGCTCGGCTTCCTCGCCGGGTTTCGGATCGAGCGTATCGAATTCCTTCACCGAATAGCGCAGGAATTCTTCTTCCTCCTTCACCGCCGCGAGAGAACTCCGCGCCGCCTCCAGTTTGCGCGCCGCCGCGGCCCGCGCTTTCCACGCCGTGCGGGTGGCCTCCAGCAGATCGGAATGGCCCGCGAAGGCATCGAGCAGCGCCCGGTGACCGCGTTCGTTGAGCAGACCGCCATCGTCGGATTGGCCGTGCAGTTCCACCAGCGAGGCGGAGACCTGACGCAGGACGTCGCCCGACGCCCGGCGGTCGTTGATCCAGGCGGTTTTGCGCCCGTCGCGCGCATTCACCCGGCGCAGGATCAACTCGTCCGAGACAGGGATGCCCGCTTCGGCCAGTACCTCGCGCGCGGGGTGATCGGAGGGCAGCTCGAACACCGCGGTCACCTCGCCCTGATCGGCGCCCTGACGCACCAGTTCGGCCCGTCCGCGCCAGCCCAGCACGAAGCCCAGACAATCGAGCAGGATCGACTTGCCCGCCCCGGTCTCGCCGGTCAGCACATTGAGGCCGGGGCCGAAGTCCAGCTCCAGCCTCTCGATAATCAGAATGTCGCGGATATCCAGCGAATGTAGCATTTCAGACCATGAGGGCCCCGATCAGAGCCACTTGCCCTGAACCACCTGACGATACACGCTGGACAGCCATCCGTTGCCCTTCGCCTCGGGCTTCAACCCACGCTTTTGCAGCAGGTTGAAAGCGTCCTGATAGAAGGGCGAGGACTGGAAGTTGTGGCCGAGGATCGCGCCTGCGGTCTGGGCCTGATCGGTGATGCCGAGTGCCAGATAAGCCTCCACCAGACGTTCCAGCGCCTCGGGCGTGTGGCTCGTCGTTTGGAATTGCTCCACCACCACGCGGAAGCGGTTGATCGCCGCGGTGTAGTTGCCGCGCTTGAGGTAGTAACGCCCGATCTCCATCTCCTTGCCCGCGAGGTGGTCGAAGGCGAGGTCGAATTTCAGGATCGCCGACTGGGCATATTCCGAATCCGGGTATTTCTCGATCACGTCGCGCAGCGCCTGCAGCGCCTGGAAGGTCAGGCCCTGATCGCGGCCGACCTCGTCGATCTGATCGTAATAGCTGAGCGCCAGAAGATATTGCGCATAGGCCGCATCTTCGTCGCCCGGATAGGTGTCGAGGAATCGCTGCGCCGAAGCGCGGGCTTCTTCGTAATTCTTCGCCTTATGCTGGGCATAGGCTTCCATGATCAACGCGCGCTTGGCCCATTGCGAATAGGGGTAAAGCCGCTCGACCTCGGAGAAATACTTCAGCGCGGTATTGGGGCGGCGCGGATTGCCGACCTCCAGCTCGTATTCGCCACGCTCGTAGATTTGCTTCGCCGTGAAGTTTTCGAGGTTCGGTGCTTTGTTCGGGTCAGTACCGCAGGCGGAAAGCGCCATTACAAGACCAAGAGCCCCGAGTTTCGCTGCCGCCAGTTTGCCGCGCGCCATGCCCTGCCCCATCCCTCTTTCGTTGCCGGAGAAAGGCCCCGGACCCGTCAATCACTACCCCGTTTCGGAGGCCGTTCGGCATGTCCTAGCATAGAAAAATCCGGGGCGCAAAATGCCTTTGCGGGTTTTGACGCCCCTTTTCCCGATGCCCGCGAACCCGTGACCGGGCCGCGATGCATTCAGGCCGATGCCAGTGCCGCTGCCGAGCATACACCAGCGCCGGGCAAGCTGTAAGCCTGCGCGGGCGAACAGGTTTCCCAGCACCACGCATCGGGGCGCTCGAACAACGCCCGCAGAAGCTGGTTGGTCATCGCGTGACCCGCGCGATTGCCACGATAGCGACCGAGGATCGGCGCGCCCGCAAGCGCGAGATCGCCAAGCGCATCGAGCATCTTGTGGCGCACGGGTTCATCCGCGTGACGCAGACCGCCGGGGCTGAGCACCTTGTCGCCATCGACGACCACGGCATTCTCGAAAGTGCCGCCGAGGCTGAGCCCTTTCTCGCGCATCGCGTCGACATCGGCGAGACGGCAGAAGGTGCGGCTGTCCATCAACTCGCGCACGAAGGCGCCATTGGCCATCTTGAGGCGCTTGCTCTGACGACCGATCGCGGCGTCGGTGAAGTCGATCGCAAAATCGATCTCGAGGCCCGCGGCAGGTTCGATGCGCGCCACGGCCTGACCGTTGCGCACTTCGACCGGCTTGAGAATGCGGATCGCGCGCAGTTCAGCGGCAAGCTCACGCAAACCAGCCGCGCGGAACGCCGCGACGAACTGGGCCGAAGACCCGTCGAGGATCGGCACTTCCGGCCCGTCCAGCGAGATCAGCGCATTGTGGATGCCCGAGCCCACGAGAGCCGCCATCAGGTGCTCGATCGTGGAGACCTGAACGCCGTCCTCGTTTTCGATCAGCGTGCAGAGCGTCGCGCTCGGCACGTTGCTCCACAAAGCGGGCACACGCGGGTTCACGCCGGACACATCGGTGCGACGGAACACGATTCCATGGCCTGCAGGCGCCGGATGCACATGCATCTCGACCGGGGCGCCCGAATGGAGCCCAACGCCGGAAAAGGCCACGGATTTGGCAAGCGTCGTCTGCACGATAACCTCACAACTTTTTTCTCTGGCGATCCACGAACACACGGGTCCGAGAGCCGCAGCATCAGTTAGTCAGAGACGGCGGGGTTAACAATTCACTCTTTGTAACGGCCTGAAACATTGCGTCCGCGATCGGGCGGAACGCCGCGCAAACGCACATAAGGCCCTGATTTATAATAGAAAAAGGCCCGCTTTCGCAGGCCTTTTTCGACGTTTCGTGAAGTCTTTGTGAGCGATTAATTCGCCTGACGGCGCAGGAATGCCGGGATCTCGATGCGATCCTGATCATCGGATTGCTCGTCGTCATAGCTTTCGGCGCGCGGCTGTGCAGTCTGCGGACGCTGCTGCTGGGGCTGCGGCGCGGGCTGCTGCGGAGCATGCTGCTGGGGCGCGTGGCCCTGCTCGGCATGGCCGTGGCCGGTCATGCGATTGATCAGCGAGTTGATGCCAAAGCGCGGACGCTCTGCCTGCGGCTGCGGTTGCGGCTGCTGCGGTGCGGCCGGGCGAGTCGCCGCCATCGGACGCTGCGCGGGCGCGCTCGACGGAGCCTTGTTCACCGCCGCCTCGAGACGGCGCAGGGCTTCCGGCGAAGGGGTGCCGGGCTGACGCGGACGCGGTGCGACATAGTCATGCGCGCCGTCTTCGACATGCAGATCCTGCGCGGGCGCAGGCTGCGGACGATAGGCCGGCGGCGGCAGGTCGTCAGCGGCTTCCTGAGCGCGCGGCTGCTCCATCGTGGCGCGGGCTGCGGGCGCGTCGAACAGGGTCCGCTCTTGTGCGGTCTGCTGCGGCGCGGGCTGCGGGGCTGCCTGAGCGGCCGGTGCCTGTTGCGGCGCGGGCTGCGGGGCCGGAGCGGGCTGCGGCGCCGGAGCGGGCGCATGCTCGATGGTAGCTTCGGCTGCGGTTTCCGCGGGCTTCAGCGGCTCGGCGAGCGAGCGACGCGGCACCGGGACTTCCGCCGGGGTGGCCAGCGCATCTATACCGGTCGCGACCACGGAGACACGCATCGCGCCTTCCATGTCGGGGTCCAGCGTCGAGCCGACGATGATGTTGGCATCCGCATCGACCTCTTCGCGAATGCGGTTGGCCGCTTCGTCGAGCTCGAAAAGCGTCAGGTCGTAGCCGCCGGTGATGTTGATCAGCACGCCCTTGGCGCCTGCCAGCGAAATCTCGTCGAGAAGCGGGTTCGCGATGGCCTTCTCGGCGGCCTGAACCGCGCGATCTTCGCCCGTCGCCTCGCCGGTGCCCATCATCGCCTTGCCCATCTCGTCCATCACCGCACGCACGTCGGCGAAGTCGAGGTTGATCAGGCCCGGACGGACCATCAGGTCGGTCACGCCTTTGACGCCCTGATACAGAACGTCGTCCGCCATCGAGAAGGCCTCGGTGAAGGTGGTCTTCTCGTTGGCCAGACGGAACAGGTTCTGGTTCGGAATGATGATCAGCGTGTCGACGACCTTCTGGAGCTCTTCGAGGCCCTGCTCGGCCTGACGCATCCGCTTGGAGCCTTCGAATTGGAACGGCTTGGTCACGACGCCGACGGTCAGAACACCCAGCTCACGCGCGGCCTGCGCGATGATCGGAGCAGCCCCGGTGCCGGTGCCGCCGCCCATGCCAGCGGTGATGAAGCACATATGCGCGCCTGCGAGGTGATCGACGATCGCCTCGATGCTTTCTTCGGCCGCGGCCGCGCCCACCGTGGGACGTGCGCCTGCGCCCAGACCCTCGGTGACCTTGGTGCCCATCTGGACCCGGGCCTGCGACTTGGACTGCTGCAGCGCCTGAGCGTCGGTATTCGCGACCACGAATTCCACGCCCTCAAGCTGCTGCTCGATCATGTTGTTGACCGCGTTCCCGCCCGCGCCCCCGACGCCGAATACGGTGATCCGGGGCTTCAGGTCCTCGTGCTCTGACATCATCAAATTCAACGCCATGTGGTATGTCCGCCTGTTGTTGCTGCCCGACCCTGTCCCAGGCCGATTTCAATGGAAATTAGACCGATTTTAGCGATGAATCGCCGCAGCGTCACGTAAAAAACCGCTTCGGACCACAAAATCTGGAGCTCCAGATTCCGTGACCAGCGGTATTTCGCGCAGACGTCAGCATATTGTGTGGATGATGCGGCCAGACCGCCGCCGCTACGCGAACTTGAACTTCGCGCGACAGGCGTCTGAGATCAGTCGATTTTCACTTTTGCAACATTTCACCAATTATCGCGGAACCAGCGGATGGCCCGGCGCAGCGAGCGCCCGCCCAGCGTTTCGGGGGGCATCTCGAAATCCCACCACTCGTCTTGCGGATGCGCCGCAAAAAGCGACAGACCCACCACGGAAGAGAAGCCCGACCCGGTCGCGGCCTGCGGCAGACCCTGCACCCGCATCGGTCGTCCGAGCCGCACATTCTGGCCGAGGATTCGCGCGGCCAGCCCGTCGAGACCGGGGATCTGGCTCGCCCCGCCCGTCAGCACGATCTGCTTCGAAGGCAGGTGCTCGAACCCCGCAGCATCGAGGATCGCGCGCACGTCTTCGAGGATTTCCTCGACGCGCGGGCGCATTATTCCGATCAGTTCGGCGCGGCTCACCTGGCGGCGGTCTTTCTCCCAGTCGCCGGAGTCGCCGCCCAGCTCGATCATCTCGCGATCGTCCATGCCGGTGGCGACGACGCCGCCGTGGAAGGTCTTGATCCGCTCGGCCACCGACATCGGCACCCGCAGCCCCGCCGCGATGTCGCGCGTGACATGCTCGCCGCCCAGCCGCACCGCGTCGGCATAGATCATGTGTTTCTTCATGAAGATCGACACGCCGGTCGCGCCGCCGCCCATGTCGATGCAGGCCGCGCCCAGTTCCTGCTCGTCCTCGACGAGGCTGGAGACGCCCGAAACGTACGCCGAGCTGGCGATGCCCGCGAGTTCGAGATCACAGCGACGGATGCAATAGATCAGGTTCTGGATCGCGGTGTCGGAGACGGTCAGCAGATGCATGTCGACCGCGAGGCGCTGCCCCGCATGGCCCCGCGGATCGGCCAGACCCGAGCGGTGATCGAGTGCGAAGTTTACCGGCTGCGCATGAAGCACCTCGCGCCCTGCCCCGAGCGGCGGGATATCGCACGATGCCAGCACGCGGCTCACATCGACCTCGGTGACCTGATCGCCCTGCACTTCGATCTCGCCCGCCAGCCCGTAGGACCGCGGCTCGGCGCCCGCGAAACAGGCGATGACGTGATCGACGCGGGTATTGGCCATCTTCTGCGCGGCCTGCACGGCGGTCCGGATCGCGCGCTCGGTCTCTGCCATCGCGTCGATCTCGCCGAAGCGCACCCCGCGCGAACGCGTCGTCGCGGCCCCAATCACCCGCACCGAGGCGTGCCCGGCCAGCGAGTCCTCATCCTCGGACCCGTTCGGATTGTCGAATTTCAGAACGAGGCAGGCGATCTTGGAACTGCCGATATCGAGAAGCGCGATCACGCCCCGTTGCATCGCTGCCTTACGCATGTTGCGCATTGCGCGCTGGAACTCGTAGAGATCGGTCATTGCGTGGCCCTCGCTTTGAGAATGTCAGACTGCACCCGGCGGAATTCGGCGAGCGCGTTATCGCTGAGCCGGATCGTCGGACGGTCCTTGTTTCGAAAATCAATCACGGTGAAATCGCGGGCGAGCAGATCCTCGGCGGTGTTGAGCGCGAGGATGCGGTCGAGTGCGGCGACGGGATCTGTCTCGGGCAGCATGATCCGCTGGTTATGATCGAGCACGAGATCCCAGCGCCGCTCGCCCAGCCGCTCCAGCCCGCGCAGACGCGGCAGAAGCGGACCGGCATCGGCAATGATTTCCAGCGCCTCGGGCACCGCCTTATCCGCGCCCATGCCGGAAATCACCGGCAGATCGGGGCGCGCTTCGCGCGAAATCAGCGTGGCGACCCGGTGGCCAGACGCATCGAGCATCTCAAGCCCCGCAGGCTGGCGCCAGAGGATCGCGGGGACGCGCTCGGTCACGTCGGCCTCAAGCACGCCGCCCGGGCGGATCACCAGCCGCGCATCGGCCACCGCATCGAGGCGGCGGATCGTGTCGCGATAGGCGTCGAGGTCGATATCGAAGCTGGACGCAGGGAGCCCCACCGGCAGCATCGCGCGCACGGCATGGGCGACCTCGGGGCTCGCGCCTTCGATCTTCAGCAGCTTGACCATGAATTCGGGGCGATGTTCGATCGCGTCCTTCACATCCTGCACCTGCGCGACGAGATCGGCGCGGCGGCCCGGATCGCCCAGCCACAGGCCGAGACCCGCGACGATCAGAACAATCGGCACGCCGATCCGGGTGAAGGCGCGCACCGCAGGCGTGAGCCACAGCCGTTCGAGTTTGAAAGCAAGCCGCGACGGCGCGGGATCGCGGCGGGCGGGACGTTTGGAGCGTTGGTAAACGCGAGGGGCCATACCGCCCGAAGGGCCTTGGCGATGCCCGGGGGCTTCGCGCGGCGGGGCACCGTTCAGCGGCCGCATGAGGCGTCCTCCACCAACCAAGCGCAAAGCTCGGGGAAATCGATGCCGCAATGCGCGGCCTGTTCGGGCGAAAGCGACGTGGGCGTCATGCCGGGCTGGGTGTTGGTCTCCAGCAGCACGAGACCGGCGAGCCCCCTGCCCTCGTCCCAGCGGAAATCGGTGCGCGAGAGGCCCCGGCAGCCCAGCACCTGATGCGCGCGGACCGCATAATCGAGGCAGGCTTCGGTGATCTCGACGGGGATCTCGGCGGGCAGAACGTGGCGCGAGCCGCCGGGGCGGTATTTCGCGTCATAGTCGTACCAGCCCTCGGTGATGATCTCGGTCACGCAAAGCGCGCGATCGCCCATCACGGAAACCGTCAGCTCACGGCCCGGGGCGTAGGTCTCGACCATCACCTCTTCGGGCATCTCGGCCGATAGCTGCGGCGGCGAGTTCGCGCCATCCATCACCAGATAGACGCCGACCGACGAGCCCTCGTTATTCGGCTTCACGACATAAGGCGCGGGCAGCACGTGCCGCGCCATCACGTCGTCCTTGGTCGCGATCACGGATTGCACGATCGGCAGGTTCGCGGCGGCATAGGCTTGCTTGGCGCGCGCCTTGTCCATCGCCAGCGCCGAGGCCAGCACACCGGAGTGCGTGTAAGGAATGCGGAGCCATTCGAGCATGCCCTGAACGCAGCCATCCTCGCCCCAGCGACCATGCAAAGCATTGAAAACGCAATCGGGCGCGGCATCACTCAGCCGTTGCGGGAGATCCTCTCCCGCGTCGATCTCGATCACTTCGAAACCCGCCGTGCGCAACGCCTTGGCGCATTCGCGCCCCGAGGACAGAGACACCTCCCGCTCAGCAGAAGGGCCGCCCAGAAGAACCGCCACACGGTGGGATGCCCTGCTCGACATACCCGCTACTTTCGCCTCATGCGGGGGTTGACCCCCGTCCGGTAATTGCGTTGCAGGGTAGAGGTCTTACGCCTCGAATTCTCCTACACGCATGATTTCCCACTCTAGCGAAATTCCGCTCGATTGCACAACCTTTTTGCGCACCTCTTCCCCGAGATTTTCGAGATCGGCCGCGGTCGCCCCGCCAGTGTTGATCATAAAGTTGCTGTGTTTTTCCGACATTTGCGCGCCACCGATGCGCGCGCCGCGCATTCCGGCGTCGTCGATGACCTTCCACGCCTTCAGCTCATGCGTGTCATCGGCCCGGCCCGTCGAGGAAAAGCCCGCCGGGTTGCGGAAGGTCGATCCGGCGGTGCGGTCCTTGGTGGGTTGGGTCGCGTCGCGCTTGGCCAGTTGCTCGGCCATATGCGCTTCAAGCGCGTCGGGGTCACCGGCCTCCGCCCGGAACGTCGCGCCGGTCAGCACCCAGCCTTCGGGCAAATCGCTCTGACGGTAGGCGAAGTTCAGATCCCCGGGCGTGAGCGTGACCCGCTCCCCTGCCCGCGTGATCACGCGCGCTTCGATCAGGTGATCGGCGACGTAAGAGCCGTAGCAGCCCGCATTCATCCGCACCGCCCCGCCGATCGCGCCGGGAATGGTGCGCAGGAAAGTCAGGTCCAGCCCCGCCTGCGCCGCCTTGCGCGCGACATGGGCGTCGAGCGCCGCGGCGCCCGCGGTGACCGTGTCGCCCTCGCAGGCGATGCCGTTGAAGCCCCGCCCCATGCGGATCACCACCGCCCGCAGTCCCCCATCGCGCACGATCAGGTTCGAGCCTACGCCCATCGGAAAGACCGCGATCTCCTCGGGCAGCCCTTTGAGGAACTCTGCAAGGTCATCCTCGTCGGCAGGCTGGAACAGCCAATCCGCCGGGCCGCCCACGCGCAGCCAGGTCAGCGAGTCGAGCGGACGGTTCGGCGTTAGCGCGCCGCGCGGGGTATAGGTCGAAGGACAATCAGTCATGGCGCATTTCGTAGCCCCGCGCGCAGGGCGAGGCAAGCGATCCCGATCTCATTCAGCGGGGTCACGCGTACCCCGCAGCGCACGGACAAGGAAAATGACCGGCCAGCGCAGCACAGACATGCCGCCCGCCAGCACCAGCAGCCCCATGATCGGGCCGTTCTGATAGGTCACCCAGCCCACCAGCGGCACGCCCAACGCGATCAGCCCCCACGCGCCCGGCCAGTGGAACCGCCTCGGTCCCATCGCGATCAGCGTGGCAATGAGCGCCCAGACACAGGCAAGAACGAGCGAGACGGTCATGAGAAACCTCCCAGGGCTGCGATCAGGGCCGCTCCGGCGACCAATGCGCCCACGACCGGAACGGCCATAGGCACCTTGAACGGCGCATAGTCGGACCGGCTTTTCAGCGCGACGAGCGACAGGTTAACGAGAAGGAAGACGCCCAGGAGCACCTTCGAAGTGATACCGGCCAATTGCTCGACCGGGGCAGCGAGCGCAAGCGCAATCATCGCCATACCGCAAAGAAGAGTCGCGAGGACCGGGGTGCCAAAACGCGGATGCGCCTGATGAAAAACGGACAGCGCGGGACTGCGGCGGCCCAGACCGAACAGCACGCGCGCCGCCATCACCACCTGCGCAAGCACTCCGTTGAGCGCCGCCGCCACCGCGATCGCGGCGAGGATGCCCGGCCCGTGCCCCGCCGATTGCCAGACCAGCGCCAGCGGTTGCTCGGAGCGGGCGAGATCGGCCAGCGGCACCGCGCGCACGGCAGCGTAGCTTACGGTCAGATAGAGGATGGCGGTGATCGCGAGCGCGGCGAGGATCGCACGCGGCATGTCGCGGATCGGGTCGCGCATCTCCTCGGACATGTTCACCATATCCTCGAAGCCGATGAACGCGAAGAAAGCGAGCGAGGCGGCCGCCGCGATGCCGGCCCATTGCGGTGCGGGCACCGGCGTGAGATCGGGGCTTGGATCGGTCGAAAGTCCCGCCCAGATCACCAAAACCAGCCCGACCACTTCGACAAGCGTCAGCGCCACGGCGAGCCCCACGGATTCCAGCACACCTAGGCAGGCGACGCCGATCAGCACCAGCCCGAAGGCGATCATCACGCCCTCGACCGGCAGCGGCACCAGCAGTGTCAGATAGCCAGCCCCACCACGCAGCACCGTCGCCGCCGACACTGTGCCTGCGACCACGATACCCAGCCCCACGATCAGCGCCAGCGCGTGACTGCGCAGGCCTTCCTCGACAAAGGCGGCTTCTCCGGCGGCTTCGGGGATGCGCGAGGACAATTCGGCATAGGACAGCGCGGAGGGCGCCGCGATCAGCCCCGCCAGCACGAAGGCCAGCGGCGCCCAGATCCCGGCCTGAGCCGCGACCGCGCCGACCAGCACATAGATGCCCGCACCGACCATGACGCCGACCCCGTAGCCGGTCATCAGCCACGGACCCAATCGGCGTTTCAGATGCGTCTCGTCACGCATGACGCGGCCCTTCTTGCCCACATGAGACGACGTGGCAGCGCCGCAAGTCTTTTCGATGTCGTGCCGGGTCGCCCCGGCGCCTGCTCAGCCCCCCAGCTTCGCAGGCAGGTTGTTCGCCCAGGTCGAGATCGTCCCCGCCCCGAGGCAGACGACGATATCGCCGGGACGCGCCTGTTCACGCACCAGCCGAGCCAGATCATCTTCCGACAAAATGGCACGAGCATGACGGTGACCATGCGCGATCAGCCCGGCGACCAGATCGTCGCGCGTGGCGCCCTCGATCGGTTCCTCTCCCGCCGAGAAGACCTCGGCGATAGCGACGACGTCAGCCTCGTTGAAACAGGTGCAGAAATCGTCGAACAGCGAATGCAGGCGCGAATAGCGGTGCGGCTGGTGGACCGCGATCACCCGTGCGCCCGGCTTCACCGCCTGACGCGCCGCTTTCAGCACGGCGGCGATCTCGACCGGGTGGTGGCCGTAATCGTCGATGATCGTGACCCCGCCCAGCACGTCGCCGACCTTGGTGAAGCGCCGGTTGACGCCGCCGAAGCTCGCCAGAGCTTCCTTGATCTCGCCCATCTTCATCCCGAGGTGACGCGCCACCGCAACGGCGGCCAGCGCGTTCGAGACGTTATGATCGCCCGGCATCGGCAGCGTGCAGCCCTCGATCACCGGCTTGCCCTCTTCGCCCTGCAACGCGATGTCGAAATGCGCGACGCCCGCATCGTAATGCAGGTTGATCGCCCGGATATCGGCCTGCGCGTTGAAGCCGAACGTCACGACGCGGCGGTCGTTGAGCTTGCCGACCAGAGTCTGCACTTCCGGGTGATCGGTGCAGCAGACAGCCAACCCGTAGAAAGGGATGTTCGAGACGAAATCGTAAAACCCTTTGCGCAGCGCATCGAAGGAGCCCCAATGCTCCATATGCTCGGGGTCGATATTGGTCACGATGGCGATGGTCGCGGGCAGACGGTTGAACGAGCCGTCGCTCTCGTCGGCCTCCACCACCATCCACTCGCCCGCGCCTGCGCGCGCGTTCGAGCCATAAGCGTGGATGATCCCGCCATTGATCACGGTCGGGTCGAAATTGCCCTTGTCCAGAAGCGTCGCGACCATCGTCGTGGTCGTCGTCTTGCCGTGAGTGCCGCCGATCGCGATGTTCGATTTCAGGCGCATCAGCTCGGCCAGCATCTCGGCGCGGCGCACGACCGGTAGACCGCGGCGGCGCGCCTCTTCCAGCTCGGGATTGCCCGGCTTGATCGCGGTGGAGATCACCACGACGCCCGCCTCACCGATATTCTCGGCGCGCTGGCCCTCGAAGATGGTCGCGCCCAGCTTCGCCAGACGGTCGGTGATCTTGGAGGATTTCGCATCCGAGCCCTGAACCGTGAACCCTTGCGTCATCAGCACTTCGGCGATGCCGGACATGCCGATCCCGCCGATACCGACGAAATGGATGGGGCCGAGTTCTCCGGGCAGTTTGGTCGCGTTCATTGTGTCTTTCCTGCTAGGTCTTCGACGAGGGCGACGAGCCGCTCGGTGGCGTCCGGCACCCCGTAGGAGAGGGCCGCGCGCGACATCTGCAGCGCGCCCTCGGGGTTGTCCAGCACCAGTGAAATTTGATCCGCGAGGCTCTCCGTCGAGAGCTGGCTTTCGGGGATGGTGATCGCGCCGCCGGTCTTCGCAAGACCGCGCGCGTTGGCCGCTTGGTGATCGCCCGCGGCGGCGGCATAGGGGATCAGGATCGCGGGTCGTCCGATGACGGAGATATCCGCGACCGAGGACGCACCGGCGCGCGAGATCACCAGCTGGCATTCGCTGAGACGGCGCGGCACGTCGTTGAAGAAGGGCTCGACCTCGGCGCTGATGCCTGCAGCTTCATAAGCGGCCACGACCCGGTCGAGGTCTTCGGGGCGCGCCTGATGGGAGACGCGCAGATTGGCGCGGGCGGCTTCCGGAAGGCTCGCCATCGCCGCCGGAACCGTGTCCGACAGGATGCGCGCACCCTGAGAGCCGCCAATCACGAGGACCGACATCGGGTAGTCGCCCGGCGGGATATAGGCCGCGCCCGCACGCTCGAGCACCGAGGCGCGCACCGGGTTGCCCGTATGCTCGCCCTGCACGCCCTCGGGCAGATCGGTCGGCCAGGTGCCGCAGGCGAAGCGGTTCACCTTCTTGGCGAAGACGCGGTTCACCTTGCCCATGATGCCGTTCTGCTCGTGAATGGCGCGGGGGATGCCCAGGAACACCGCCGAGGACAGCGCCGGGATCGTCGGATAACCGCCGAAGCCCACCACCACCGTCGGCTTGTCCGACAGGTTCTTGCGGATGGCCGAAGCCACGCCGCCCGCGATCTTGAACGGCACGCCCAGCTTGCCGAGCGCACCACCGCGCGCGAACGTCGCCGAGGCGATCTGCTCGACCGTCACCGTATGGGGAAAGCCGCCCGCGTAGCGCGCCCCGCGCGCATCCGTGGACAGCTTGACGCGCCAGCCCCGGCGCACCATCGCCTCGGCCAGCGCCTGTGCGGGGAACATATGCCCGCCGGTGCCGCCAGCGGCGATCAGCAGTAGCGGGGTCGTGTCCTTGGCCATGTCCCCCTCCTGAGGGTTTTAGCGACCGCGCCGGGCGAGAATATCCGAAATCTGTCCCTGCGGCCGGGTCCGAGTCAGCGCGAGCAACATACCCACCGCAATCCCCGAAGCAATGACCGAAGAGCCCCCGTAGCTGACGAACGGCAAAGTCATGCCTTTCGCGGGCAGAAGGCGCACCGCGACGCCCATATTGATGATCGCCTGAACGCCGAAGGCGCAGGCCAGACCGGAGCCCGCAAGCCGGGTGAAGGGATCGCGCTCGCGCATCAGGCGCAGCAGCGACCGGATCACGACCGTCGCGTAGAGCGCGATTATCACGAGGACGAGGATCAGCCCGTATTCCTCAGCCGCGACCGCGATGATGAAGTCGGTATGCGCATCGGGCAGCGACCATTTCACCGAACCCTGCCCCACACCGACGCCAAAGAACCCGCCCTCTTGGATCGCGTTCGTCGCGTAGCCGATCTGCGTGCGCGGATCGACATCCGTCGACAGGAAGCCGTTGATCCGGCGCGCGAAGTGTTCCGAGAAATTATAGGCGAAGAAGCCGCCCGCCACGGTCAGCGCCCCGATCCCTGTCAGCAGCGCAATCGGCGCGCCCGAAATGAAATACATCACCGACCATGCGAACAGCACCAGCGAGGCCTGCCCGAAATCGGGTTGCAAGGCGAGCGCCACCACGATGATGACCATCAGAAGGAAGGAATAGAGCCGCCCCTTCGGGCCCCCGACGTCATGGGCTGCGGCCATGAACCAGCCGGAGATGATGACGAAACCGGGCTTGAGGAATTCGGACGGCTGGATCGATGCGAAGCCGAAGGAATACCACCGCACCGCGCCCTTGCCGAAATCGGTGCCCAGCACTGGCAGCAGCATCACCGCGACGAAGGCGCCGACGAAGCCGATCACGCCCAGCCTGCGCACCTGTTTCGGGTCGAGCATCGAGATGCCCAGCATCACGCCCAGCGCCACCACCCCGAAGAAGGCCTGTCGCTTGACGTAATAGAAAGGCTCAAGGCCGTTGCGCTCTGCCAGCGGCACCGAGGCTGCCAGCCCCAGAAGCATGCCAAGGCCAAACAACGCCAAAACGGCGCCGAGCGCCCATTTGTCGATCGTGCGCCACCATTTCGGTAAGACGGGTTCACCGGCCCGCACGGGGACGGTGCCGAATGCCATTTCTGTCATGGGCTATACTGCCGTTACTGCCTCGAATACGCCCGTTTTCCGGGTCTGATCGGAATCGTAGCCCAAAAGCTTTGAGATGACTAGGAAAATTCCGAAGAAGCGCGATCACTCGGCGATGATCGGCAAGGGCGCGCGCAATTCCCCCTGCCCTCAGGCCAAGCCAAGCTCTGCAAGGATTTGAGGGAGTTTCTTTTTGACCTTGAAGAACCCGGCCGTGGCATGGGGCCAGATCACGCGATCCCACTCCCGCGTTAGCTCGCACAGCGCGATGTCATACTCGCCCAGCGCCGCCTCCGCGCGCTCGCGCCAATCGCCGAGCGGTCCGATCGGGACATACGGCGTGACGAGTTGCTGCACGCCGAGGCTTTGCGCCCAATCGAGCAGTGCTGACGAGTCCTCGGCCCTCATGCGTTGCACTTCCGAGAACCCTGAGCGCGCGGCAGCATCGGCGAGCGCGTCCCGTTCGAACCGGGCGACATGCGGCGCCACCTTGCGCGGTGAGCGAAGGTGACTTGCGGTGACAGTCGCGGTCCCGCGCAGATCGAACGCGCTCAGATCGAAATCCTCGACGCGGCAATCTTCCTCGGTGATCAGAAGCGCCGTGGGCAGCCCCGGCTGCGGGGCGCGCGGCACGCGCAATGGCGCGACCGCGGGCAGGCCCTCGGGCTCTTCCGCCTCCAACCCCGCACTCACCTCCGCCAATTGCGCGGGATCGGGCGCGAACCGCCCTCCGGTATAGCGCGCGATATTTCCGGCCTCGGCGGCATAGAACTTGCCCCGCGTATGCAGCCCCGCGACCCAGCGCCAGCTGAGTGTATTCGAGGCCGGATCCCCGTCGAGCAGATGGCGGTAGAAGAAATCCGCTCCGATCCGCCATGGTAGCCGAAGCGTGAAGATCCAGATCGAGGCGAACCACATCCGGGCATGGTTGTGCAGATAGCCGGTCTCGCGCAGCTCACACGCCCACGCGTCGAAGCAGGCGATCCCGCTGCGCCCCGCCTCGGCCTCGGCCACGCGCGCGGCCAGATCGGGCGCGTCGTCGAGCGCGGCGAGGTCTTGCGCCAACCCGTCCCGATAGCGCGCCCAGATCTCAGGTCGGTGCTCCAGCCAGCCCTTGAAATAGCCCCGCCAGAGCACCTCCTGCACGAATTTCTCTGCAGCCCCTGCACCATGGGCCTCATAAGCCCGCGCCACCGCATCACGCTCCAGCACAAGACGCCTGCGCAGATAGGGCGAAAGTTGCGACACCCCCGAGTGCCGACCGGCCCCGTGATCGAAATTGCGCCCCTGCGCGTAATCCGCGCCCATCTTCGGGGCGAACCGCGTCAGACGGCCCTCACCCGCAGCGCGGGTGGCTGTAGGCAATGGCAAAGGCTCGGCGGCGGTCACGGCATCTCCTTCCGGGTCGGGCTACCGAATTACGCCGCCGAGAGGCTATGCGATCACTCCGCGCGCTCGAACCGAACCGTCGGATTGCTCATCATCGCCTCGAGCGACCCGTCGAACGCGCCCAGCCGCACGAGGCCCGGCGAGTTGGCAAAGGGTTTGTAGAAGATCGCGAGATTGCCCCAAGGCGCATAAAGCGTGACGTCGCCCGTCTTCGGCTCGTAGCTGCGCGGCGCGCCGGTCGTGTCGAGCTTGCGCGGCAGATCGGCGATCTTCTCGATGCCGTGGTAGTCGCGCAAGGTCAACTCCAGCGGCATGAGCGCCGCGAAATCGCGCCCTGCAGGGGTGTCGTCGAGCTTGGCAGTCAGAACCGTCTCGCCTGCGGTCACGGTGATCGGGATCATGCTGTCTCCTTTCGTCTCCTGAGCGCAGGCCATGCTGGCGGCGACGCATAGCGCCGCGACGGGTGTCAGAAACTTCGTGACGCTCATGGCCGATGCCCTCCTGCTGTCTGGAGACAAATCTAAGCGCGATTGCGCGGGAGGATTACCCGCCGCGCAATACTGCCACAGATGAGCCGCGCTCATCAGTCGCCGTTTCAGGCCTGGGTCATGTCGATCACATAACGATAGCGCGCCTGCTTGTTCACGACCTTCTCGCAGGCTTCGCCGATCTGCTCAGGGGTGATCATCTCGTAGGTGGCCGCGACCCCGTGATGCGCGGCGAAGTCGATCACGCGCTGGGTTTCGGCAATGCCGCCGGTCATCGAGCCCGCGAGGCTCTGACGCCCGAAGCCCATCATCATCCCATGCGCCCCCTCGATCGGGAACAGCGCGCCGACATTGACCAGCGTCTTGTCGAGCTTGAGCAGGTTCAGGAATTGCTGCATCGGATAGGCCACCGGAACGGTCGAGAGCATCAGGTCGAAGCTGCCCATCTGGCTCCGCATCGCGGCCTCGTCGGACCAGAGAAAGGCCTCGGCGGCGCCGAAAGCCTTGGCATCGGCGATCTTGTCCTCGGAAGTGGTGAAGACGACGACCTCGGCCCCTTTCGCCGCCGCCAGCTTTACCGCGAGATGGCCCAGACCGCCCATGCCGATCACGCCGTAACGCTGGCCGGGCTGCAGATCCCAGTGATTGATCGGCGAGAAGGTGGTGATCCCGGCGCACAGAAGCGGCGCGAACCCGGCCAGATCGACCCCAGGCGGGATGCGCAGCGCGAAGTCTTCCTTCACGACGATCTTCTTGGAATAGCCGCCATAGGTCACCCCGCCCGAAATCTTGTCCTCGGAATTATAGGTGAAGGTCGTGCCGTTGAGGCAGTTCTGCTCGCGGTCGGCCAGGCAATTGGCGCAGGTGCCGCAGCTGTCGACCATCGTGCCGACCCCGGCGATATCGCCCTCGCGGAACTTGGTGACCTCAGCGCCGATGCCGACGACCCGGCCGACCATCTCGTGACCGGGAACGAGCGGAAACTGCGGCATCCCCCAGTCGCCCTTGTAGGTGTGGATGTCCGAGTGGCAGATCGAGCTATACATGATCTCGACCACGACATCCTTCGGGCCAGCGGCACGGCGCGAGATCGTATGGGGCGCGAAACTGCCCTCCGTGTCGAAGGCCGCCCAAGCCTGCACCTCGGAGGCTTCGAGCGATGCGCCGCCCTCTTGCGCGGTCGCTTGCGTGGCGACGCTCGCCGCCAAGGGGGCCGCGGCCAGCGCGGCGCCGCTGCGCAGGAAATTGCGGCGGCTTTCGCCATCGCGGGTCAAGGTTTGGAACGTGTCATTGCAGGACTGGCACATCTCGGGCCTCCTTTTTCGGGAACTGACGAAGAGCGCCGGAACAAGGGTGGCGCCTGCCTTTCAACATGCCGCGAAACGCGCCGCAGATAATCACCGCTTTGCGCACAGCATCCATGAATCCTGCTCATGAGGCTTTCCGGCTTTTGCGGCATTAACCCCGCGTCTGCGGTCCTTACCTCAATGAAAGCGAGGCCAGGGAGATCACGGCCTTGCCATTGAAACGCAATCCAAGGGAGACCCCTGATGATCCGCACCTTCACGACGCTCGCCGTCCTTCTCGCCGCCCCCGCCGCCGTTGCGCAGTCGATGGAACTGACCCCGGCGGAGAGCCGCGCGGCCACGATCGGCAGCTCTGAGACCTTCACCGGCACCGCCCTCGTCGCCCCCGTCTTCGGCCCTGACATGGGCGATGTGAGCGCGGGCGAAGTGACCTTCCTTCCCGGCGCGCGCTCGGCTTGGCACACCCATCCGGCGGGGCAGAAACTGGTCGTGACGGCAGGCTCTGGCTGGGTGCAGGAACGCGGCCAGCCCAAGCAGCTGATGCAGGCAGGCGACGTCATCTGGTGCCCGCCCGGCATCGAGCATTGGCATGGCGCGACAGACACGACCCATGTGACGCATTTCGCGATCCAGCAGGTGGTGGATGGCTCCGCCGTGACCTGGGGCGAGAAGGTGAGCGACGCGGAATATCTGGAGTGATCCACGGCTGAATAATCCGTGGACGTCATGAACCACGCGCATATATCGTGAGGGAGACCCGCCCGATGGCGACACCAACATTCAGCGAGGCCTCCCTCATGCTGCGCGAGAATATCAACGATCTGATCGCCTTGGCCGCCGTCGCCGAAGAGCGCAGCTTCACCAAGGCCGCGGCGCGGCTCAACGTGTCGCAATCGGCGCTGAGCCACACGATCAAGGCGCTGGAGCAGCGGCTGGGGCTGCGGCTGCTGACGCGCACCACGCGCTCGGTCGCGCCGACGCTCGAGGGCGAGGATCTTCTGGCCACGCTCAACCCCTGTTTCGAGATGATCGAGGCACGGCTGCGCGCGCTTGATGACGCGCAGGACCAGCCCACGGGCACCGTGCGCATCGTCTCTACCGATTACGCGATCGAGACGGTGCTTTGGCCGAAGCT
Organism: Thioclava sp. DLFJ4-1; assembly: GCF_002020145.1. Classification (NCBI taxonomy): domain Bacteria; kingdom Pseudomonadati; phylum Pseudomonadota; class Alphaproteobacteria; order Rhodobacterales; family Paracoccaceae; genus Thioclava; species Thioclava sp. DLFJ4-1. Next base: position 306,323 of record NZ_MPZT01000004.1, on the reverse strand, counting down.
CTCGCCGCTGCTCAAGCAATACCCGTCGATCAATGTCGAACTGGTGATGGATTACGGCTTCACCGATCTGGCCTCGGCGCAATGCGATGCCGGGGTGCGCTATGGCGACAGCGTGAGCGAGGGGATGATCGCCACAAGGATCGGCCCGGACGAACGGATGCTCTGTGTCGGCGCGCCGTCCTATTTCGAAACGGCGGGCGTGCCCCAGACCCCGCATGATCTGAGCGAACATAATTGCATCAACCTGCGGCTGGCGACGCATGGCGCGCTCTATGCGTGGGAATTCGAGGATGCCGAGGGCCACGAGATCCGGGTGAAGGTCTCCGGTCAGGCCTGTTTCAACACGATCGGGTTGGTGCAGCACGCGGCGCTGGATGGGCACGGGCTGGCGCTGGTGCCGGACCGGCTGGCCGCCCCGCATCTGGAAAGTGGCGTCCTGCAAGCCTGCCTCGAGGAATATTGCCCCTATTTCCCGGGATTTCACCTCTATTACCCCAGCCGCCAACGCCCCTCCTCGGCTTTCGGGGCTGTGCTGGAAGCGCTGCGCGAGCGGAGCTGATCGGCCCCCTATTATCACTCTTGGGTGAATGAACGTGCGCATTCATGTTTCCAGCTCATGAGTGCTATAAAAATTCTGCCGATTATCCTCTGGCCCAGTGCGCCATAGATTGCAGGACATGAACCGAAGCCGTGCTCTTGAAAAATGAGGGGCGCGGCGCACTCCAATGCAAGGAGCCAGACATGATCCTGAACGAAACCCTTACCCTCCCCAATGGCGTCGAGATCCCGAAACTGGGCCTTGGCACCTGGATGATCGACGATGACAAGGTGGCCGATGCGGTGAAGGCCGCCGTCGAGATGGGCTATCGCCATATCGATACCGCGCAGGCCTATGGCAACGAGCGTGGCGTCGGCGAAGGCATCCGCAATTGCGGTGTTCCGCGCGACGAGATTTTCCTGACCACGAAGCTCGACGCGGGCATCAAGAACTATGCTGACGCGAAAGCCGCGATCGACGGCTCGCTCGAGACGCTTGGACTCGACAAGATCGACCTGATGATCATTCACAGCCCGAAGCCCTGGAGCGAGTTCCACGGTGACGATGGCTATTTCGAGGGCAACCTCGAGGCGTGGCGCGCGCTGGAAGAAGCCTACGAGGCAGGCAAGCTGCGCGCGATCGGCGTGTCGAACTTCGAGAAGTCGGATCTCGACAACCTGCTCGACAATGCAAAGGTCAAGCCGATGATCGATCAGATCCTCGCGCACGTGTCGAACACACCCTTCGAACTGATCGATTACATCCAGAGCAACGGCATGGTCGCCGAGGCCTATTCGCCGATCGGTCACGGCCAGATCCTCGACAATGCCGAGATCAAGGCGATGGCCGAGAAATACGGCGTCAGCGTCCCGCAGCTGTCGATCCGCTACGTGCTGCAGCTGGGCATGGTCGCGCTGCCGAAGACCGCCAATCCCGATCACATGCGCTCCAATGCGGCGCTCGATTTCGAGATTTCCGACGCCGATATGGAGGCGCTGAAATCGATCGAGGAGATCAAGGATTACGGCGAGGCGAGCATGTTCCCCGTCTATGGCGGGCAGCTTTAAACCAGACCATCGCACCGCCGGGCCTGTCCCGGCGGTGCCTCTCAGGCCTTTCGATGAATCTCGCTCATGAGTGACTTGGCTTGATGCGGCATTAACCTGAACGCCGCCTCCCCCATCTCTGAAGGACAAGATCAACCCGACAGGAGAGATGATATGAAAACCCGTTTTGCAGCTTCTGCTTTCGCTCTGATCGCGTCCTCGGCCTCCGGCGAGGCGCTCGATCGCACTATCCCCGACGCCGTTGGCCGCGCGGCCCCCGCCCTCGAGGCCTATTCCACCAATGACCTTCTCGGCTCGGTCTGGACCGGCGAACAGCTGTCCATGCGGGACCGTTTGCTCGTGACCTTCGCGGCGCTGATGACCCGCCACGAGACCGAAAACCTCCAGCGTTTCGTCGAACTCGCGCTCGATAGCGGCGTGACGCCGGCCGAACTGTCGGAAACCGTCACCCATCTCGCCTTCTACACCGGCTGGGGCAATGCGACCGCCGCGGCCGAGGCGATGGCCCCGGTCTATGAGGCGCGCGGGATCGCCGCGGACAGCCTTCCCGGCGCAGAGGTCGATCTGCTGCCGCTCGATGAGGAGGCCGAGGAATCGCGCGAGAGTTTCGTGCGCGGCACCTATGGCGACGTCTCGATGGGCGTGGTCGACAACACGCGCGAGCTTCTGTTCCGCGACCTCTGGCTGCGTCCCGACCTCGCGCCGCGCGACCGGTCGATGGTCACCGTCGCGGCCCTGATCGCGGCGGGCCAGCCCGAGCAGATGACCTTCCACCTCAACCGCGCGATGGATAACGGGCTGACGCAGGAGGAAGCGGGCGCGATGCTCTCGCATCTGGCCTTCTACGCGGGCTGGCCCAAGGTCTTCTCCGCCCTGCCGGTGGCCAAGGACGTCTTCGAGAAACGCGCCGAATAAAGGACCTTGCCATGAAGATCGCCATTCTCGGATCTGGACTGATGGGCGCGAAGCTCGGACGGATCTGGGCGCAATGCGGCCACGAGCTGCGCTTCGCCTATTCGCGCAGCCAGGCCAAGCTGGACCGGCTCGCCGCCGAGACCGGCGGGCGGGCGACGAGCGTCTCCGAGGCGGTCGCGGATGCGGATGCGATCCTGCTCGCCGTGCATTGGAGCCGGGTCGAGAATGTTCTGTCTCAGGCTGGCGACATGGCAGGCCAGGTGGTGCTCAACTGCTGTGTTCCGCTCGATACGAGCAATAGCGATCTCGTGCTCGGCCCCAAGACTTCCGGGGCCGAGCAACTCGCCACGATGCGCCCCGATGCGCGCTGGGTGGCCACATTCAACACCTCTCCCTCCGAGAGCTTCGCCCCGGTCTTCGCCCGCAAGGGACAGGCCGACCCGCCACAGCTTTTGTTCTACGGCGATGACGAAGGCGCGAAATCCGTCGCCCGCGGGCTGATCGAAGATATCGGCTTTACGCCGGTTGATGCGGGCGGGCTGCGCACCGGGCGTTTCGTCGAACCCTTTGCAATGGTCACCGCCGAGCTAGCCTATGGGCAACCCGGCGGTCCCGCCCTGACCTATCGTTTCGAAAAACTGCGCGGCTAAGCCCGCGCGCCCCTACCCCAAGAAAGGAGTTTTCCCATGAAAATCATTCGCTCCGGCACCAACGCCTCGATGCAGGGCCCCGAAGACTGGTTCACCGGCACCGTCCGCGTCGATCCGCTGTTTCAGGCCGAAGAGCCCGGCCGCACCTCGGGCAGCCATGTCACCTTCGAGCCCGGCGCGCGCACCGCATGGCACACCCACCCGGCGGGCCAGACCCTGATCGTCACCTTCGGGCGCGGCCGCGTTCAGCGCGAAGGCGGCCCCGTCGAAGAGATCAGCCAAGGCGATGTCGTGTGGTTCCCGGCAGGCGAAAAGCACTGGCACGGCGCCTCGTCCGAGACCGCGATGAGCCATATCGCGGTGCAGGAGAGCATCGACGGCTCGCCGGTCACCTGGCTCGAGAAAGTCGCCGACGAAGACTATAACGGCTGACCTTGAGGGCCGGGTCTGCGCGGCTCGGCCTTCTCTTTCGTCTTCCCAATTTTTTTCAAAGCACGAGGCCCCGCAATGCCCCGGCCGCATATCACTTGCCATATGATCACTACGCTCGACGGACGATTGAAGACCGAAGGGTGGCCCTATTCCGAAGACGAATTGCTGAAGATCTACGATGCGGTCGGTGCGCGTCTGGAGGGGCAAGGCTGGATCATCGGGCGCGCCTCGCTCGAAGGCTGGGTGCCGCATGTCGAGCCGATGCTCGACCCCGCGCCCACCGCACGGCCCGATCGACTGGCGGATCTGGCGGGTCGCACCCTCGGCGTCGTGTTCGACCGCAAGGGGCGACTCTTGCCGGATACGGACGAACTCGAGGGCGACCATCTGGCGATCGTGCTCTCCGAGCGCGTCGCGCAGGCCCATGTCGAACGGTTGATAGAGCGCGGAATCTCGGTCGTGTTCAGCGGTCCCGACGGGGACGACATCGAGGGCGCGCTGAGCCGCATCGCCGAGGGGTTCGGGATCGACCGGCTGCTGCTGGAAGGCGGCGGCACGCTGAACGGCACCTTCCTCGCCAAGGGGCTGATCGACGCGACCAGCACCCTGATCCTGCCGGTGATCGACGGCAATAGCGGCGCGCCTGCGATCTACGAACAAGGCACTGGCCCCGTGCAATCTCTGGAGCTGGTGCAGACCGAGACGCTGGAGAATGGGATCGTCTGGCTTCGCCACCGTGTGACCAAGGAAAGCTGAGACAGGCTTGCCCCAAAGCCCCGCGCGCCATCGTGGCGCTCGAGCTCGTGGCGGCGCAACTCTGAGCGAAGCATGGCGCAACCGTGCCTGCTCGCCTTGAGCGATTTTTCCCTCAACTTCCGCGAAAGACCAACGGCGTCGGGCCTAGCCCCTCGCCTTTTCCTTGAAATTGTCGAAAGACATAGGGGGCTGAGTCAAAATTCTTGCTACTGACTGACCGGTCAGTTATTTTTTGCCCATGACGGATCCCGACTCGCCCGAGCCCAAATTTCGACGTCGCGCAGAGGCGCGGCCTGACGAGGTGCTCGACGCGGCGCTCTCGCTGTTCGATGAAAAGGGGTACGCCCATACGTCGGTGGCGCAGATCGCCAAGACGGCGGGTCTCTCGAAGGGGGCCGTCTATCTCTATTTCCCGTCGAAACAGGCGATCCTCGAAGGCTTGGTGCGCCGGGCGGTGTCTCCGATCGCCACGCGGGCGCAAGCGCTTGTCGATCTGACATCGGAAGACGCGCGCGCCACGCTGCGCGCGCTGTTCTCGCTGATCGCGACCTCGCTGGGGGATCCGAAGGTTCTGGCGGTCCCGAAGGTCGTGATCCGCGAGGCCGTCGTCGCCCCCGAGATCGCCGCGATGTATCGGCGCGAGGTGTTCGACCACGTCCTGCCCGCCGCCACCGAAATCATCCGACAGGGCATCGCCTCGGGCCAGTTGCGCCCGGTCGATCCCGAACTGACCCTGCGCTCGATCATAGGCCCGATCGTCGTCCATCTCCTTCTTGCGGAGATCTTCGACGTCGTGCCGGAGGACGGGCTGTCGCTCGATCAGCTGATCGAGAACCACCTCGACATTCTATTCCACGGCGTTTTCCTGTCACCGGAGGGTTCGACCGATGCTTGATACCATTGTTGCGTGGATCAGCGCGCTGCTCACCGCGATCATTCCCGGCTATGGGGACGCCCCGGTGCCGCATTACTCGGGCTATGTGGAGGGCGAATATGTCTATGTCGCCCCCTCGGTCACCGGACGCATCAAAACGCTGGCGGCGATCGAAGGCGACAGCGTGAAGGCAGATCAGTTCCTGTTTGATATGGATTCGACGAAACAGCAGGCGGCAGTACGCGCCGCCGAGGCCAAGATCGGGACCGCGAGCGCCAATCTGAACAACCTCGAAACCGGCTCGCGCGACCCCGAGATCGAGGTGATCAAGGCCTCGCTGGAGCAAGCCATCGCGCATCGTAATCTCGCGGAATCCGCGCTGAAACGCACCGAGGATCTGTTCGCCCGCGAGATCGTCGCCCAGGCCAAGGTGGATGTCGACCGCGCCGCTCTGGAAGAGGCCGAGGCGCAGGTGGCCCAGCTCAAGGCCCAGCTCGAAGTGGCCGCCCTGCCCGCGCGCAGTGCGCAGGTTCTGGCCGCCCAGAAAACGCTTGAGGCGGCACAGGCCGATGCCGATCTCGCCCGGTCGCAGCTCGATGACATGACGGTCACCGCCCCCGTGGCCGGTCGGATCGAGACGGTCTATTACAAGGCCGGGGAAGTGGCCGCAGCCGGGGCGCCCGTGCTGTCGATCCTGCCGCCGAACGCGCTCAAGGTCCTGTTCTTCCTGCCCGAGGCCGAGCGCGCGGATTTCGCCATTGGCGATCAGCTGGAGATGGAATGCGACGGCTGCGATCCGGGCATCAAGGTGACGATCAGCAAGATGGCCTCCGAGCCGCAATACACGCCGCCGATCATCTATTCGCGCGAAGAACGCTCGCGGCTCGTATTCCGGGCCGAGGCGCGCATCCCGGCGGGCGTGTCGCTCCTGCCGGGCCAGCCGGTCAGCCTGAGGCGGTTGAAATGAGCACGACACCCGCCGACAGCGTAAGCGACCGGAGCGAGCCCGCGATCGTCGTGAAGGGGCTCACGAAGATCTACAACGGCAAGAAGGTGGTGAACGCGGTCGATATGTCGGTGCCCAAAGGCGCGATCTACGGCTTCATCGGCCCCAACGGCTCGGGCAAAACCACCACGATCCGGATGATGTGCGCCCTGCTCACCCCTGATGGCGGCGAAGGTCACACCCTTGGCTACGACATCCACAAGGACGCGCGCGCGATCAAGGAAAACGTCGGCTACATGACCCAGAAGTTCTCGCTCTATGGCGATCTGACGATCCGCGAGAACCTCGACTTCATGGCGCGGATGTATCGGGTGAAGAACCGCAAGAAGGTGGTGGACGAGACCCTGCGGACCCTTGGCCTCGAAGGGCGCGGCAAGCAGTTGGCGGGCACTTTGTCGGGGGGGTGGAAACAGCGTCTGGCGCTGGCCGCCTGCATGCAGCACAAGCCCGCGCTCCTCTTGCTCGACGAACCCACAGCCGGGGTCGACCCGAAGGCGCGGCGCGACTTCTGGGACGAAATCCGCCAGCTCAGCAAACAGGGCGTCACGGTGCTGGTCTCGACGCATTACATGGATGAGGCCGTGCAATGCGATTACATCGCCTATATCGCCTATGGGAAGAAGCTGATCGACGGCCCGGCGACCGAGATCCCGCATCAGGTCGGCCTGACCACATGGCGGGTCTCCGGCCCCGACTTGATCCAGCTCGAGGAAGAGCTGCGCGCCGATCCGCGGGTCGAGCAGGTCGCGCGCTTCGGCGCCCAGCTTCATGTGTCCTCGACCGACAGCGCCGGGCTCGACGCGGTCGTCGCTGAAAAGAGCGGAGAGAACGACGCGCGCAAATGGGAGAAGAAAGAGGCCGAGCTTGAGGAGGTCTTCATCTACCTGATGGCGACAGCGGCCGACAATTTCGGTGTCAACGGAGGCCCCTCCGCATGAGCTGGTTCTCGGTATCGCGTTTCGGAGCGGTGCTCTACAAGGAATTCATCCAGATGCGGCGCGACCGGATGACCTTCGCGATGATGATCGGCATCCCGATCCTGCAGCTGGTGATGTTCGGCTACATCATCAATTCCGACCCGCACCACCTGCCGACCCTGATCGAGATGGCCGATGAGAGCCCGGTGGCGCGTGCGGTGCTGTCGGGCATGGAGACCTCGGATTACTTCAAATTTGAGGGCATCGTCACCAGCGCCGAGGAAGGCGATCAGGCGCTTCGCGACGGCACCGCGAATTTCGTCGTGGTCATCCCACCCAATTTCGAGCGCGACATCGTGCGGGGCCTGTCGCCAAAGCTTCTCGTCAGCGCCGACGCGTCCGATCCGACGGCCGTGGGCACCGCAGTCGGCGCGCTGTCGGGGATCATCGACACTGCGGTGAAACAGACCTTCCAAGGCCCCCTCGCCCCGGTCGCAGGCCAGCCCCCGCCCTTCTCGGTCGTGGTGCACAAGCAATTCAACCCGGCGAGCAAGACCTCGCTGAACATCGTGCCCGGCCTGATCGCCGTGATCCTCGCGATGACGATGGTGCTGATCACCGCAATCGCGATCGTGCGCGAGACAGAGCGCGGCACGATGGAAACCCTGATCGCCACGCCGGTCCGGCCGCTCGAGGTGATGCTGGGCAAGATCCTGCCCTATGTCGTGATCGGTTACATCCAGACCGTCGTGTTCCTGATCGCCGGGAAGCTTCTGTTCGGGGTGCCGTTCCTCGGATCGGGGCTGGCCTTCTTCATCGGCTTCAACCTCTATATAGTGGTGAACCTCGCCCTCGGCTTCCTGATCTCGACCCTCGTGCGCACCCAGATGCAAGCGATGCAGGCGAGCTTCATGACAATCCTGCCCACCATCCTGCTCTCGGGTTTCATGTTCCCCTACGCCGGCATGCCCGGCTGGGCGCAGGTGATCGGCTCGGCGATCCCCGCCACGCATTTCCTGCGCATCGTGCGCAAGGTGATGCTCAAAGGCGCCCATCTGGCCGACATTACCGGCGACTTGCGGGCGATCCTCATCATCGGCGCGGCGATCATGCTGATCTCGATGCTGCGCTACCGGCAGACGCTGGATTGAGCCGCTTCGGCAAGGGGTTCGGATCAGGTCGGAGCGCGTCGCGATTTCTCACGGCACCTGATCCCAGCAAAAAGGGGCGCGCCGCGCTGCGGCCGCCCCTTTGAATTGCAGGTCGCGCGCCTCGCGGGGCGCGCGGCGTTTTCAGTCGAAGCTCGGGTAGATTCCCTGCATGGCGATGCAATAGACGAGCCCTAGCGTCGGCTGGTCGTTCTCATGCGGCTGGCTGCCGCCAGTGGGTGCGATCGCGCCGGGCGCGAAGCTGGTCGCATCCTGGATCGGCGTGCCGGTATAGCCATTGGCCCCCGTCGAGATCCACGTATCGCCCGCAGTCGGCGCGGCACTCGCATCCGCGCCTTCGGGAAACACCGAAAGCGAATGCGAATGCGGCGGCAGATCGGCTTCGGTCAGCGTCACCGTATCGCTGCCGAAATGCTGGCCGAGCGCGCGAGGGGTAAGCCCCGGCCCTGCGCCCTGCCCGGCAACAACGCTCAACGGCGAACCACTGCCTCCGTTGAGATTGGGCAGCCCGAAGGTCGTGCGCCCGTCCCCGCCATAGGTCGTCCCGATCAACGAGAACACGGGCGGGTATTGCGAAATCGGCAAAAGCTGACCGTCACACGGCATCCAGCCCTGAGGGATGAAGTTGTAGGGAAATGGCATAACCGTGCAAAGAATGGGTTCCATATCCTGTCCTTTCCGAAAAGACCGGGCGCGCTTACGAGCGCGGCGGGTAAATACCGTCATAGGCGATGCAGTAGTTCATCACCGTGGTCGGCATCATGTTCTGGTGCGGGTGGGACGCACCGCTCGACCCGATCGAGGCCGGATTCAGCGTTGCGGGCGCGCCACCGGGCTGGGCCGAGTAGCGCGTGACACCCGTGCCATCTGCGGTCGCGAACTCGACCTCCGGGCCGGGCACGGCGGTCGCGTTGGCTGCCGGGCTCTGGCTCGAGGCCTGGATCGCGTGGGAATGCGACGGCATCTCCGCGACGCTCAGCGTGACCGTCTCCTCCCCGACCTTGTCGCCGACCTTGTAGACCGAGAGCCCCGGCGCGTGTCCCATGCCGAGCGGAATACGCCCGCGCAGATCCGGCACGCCGAAAGTCGTGACGCCGTCGCCGCCATATTGGGTTCCGATAAGCGAGAACAGCATCTGATATTGGTTGATGGGCAACAACTGCCCCTGACAGCTGAGCCAGCCGCGCGGCGTGCGCGGGAAGGCAAACAGCGTGATTTGTCCGACAATGGGGTCCATGAATATATCCTCTCCGTTCCGGCGGATCCGTTGCGCGCTTTACGCGCGCTGCGGGAAGATGCCCTGGAGGGCGATGACGTAATTGACGCAAAGCGAGGGCTGAATGTTGGGATGCGCGATGCCGCCGCCCGTGTGACCGATATTGGTCTGCGCCAGCGCGACCGGCGCCTCGGCGCTGCCATAGAGATTGCCAGCGGGGATATTGCCCGAAGCGATCACCATGTCGTCGGGCGCAATCGGCGCGCGTCCCGCGATCGCCAGCTGCGAGGCCACGAAAGGGTGGCTGTGGCTGGGCATCGTGGCGTCCGTGAGCGTGACCGCCTCGCTTCCCAGTTTTTGCCCGCGCGCCTGCATGGTGGCACCGCGCGGGCTGCGCCCACGAAGATCCGGGAGGCCGAACGTGGTCCGCCCGTCCCCGCCGAACTCGGTCCCGAGAAGCGAGAAAAGCGCAGAATACTGCGCGATGCTCATCAACTGTCCATTACACAACGCCCAGCCCTGCGGCGCGAAATCGAAGGCTACGGGCATGATCATGCCCAGAAATGGTTCCATCGAACTGTTCCCTTGAATTCTCCTCTAAGGCGAGGCTACGGGCGAACATGTCCTGCGACAACTTACAACTATGTGTTGTGTTCCTATATTGACAAATTACCCAAACGGGAGCTCGCGATGCGCGCGCGAGAGCGCTGCAGATGGCGTCCCTGGCCACCCGGCGACTGCGCTCTTCGCGCCACAGCCCTGTCGGCACATTTCGGCAAGATCTCGGCAATACGCGCTAAAGATTGACGAAAATTAATACGCGACATAGCGTCAACATCAGGGAGCAGAGACTCGCGCATTATTTTACCAATTGCCCCACGGGGATTTTCAGACGATTTGCATTGATGCGTCCGGGCCACGCTGCAATTTCAGTGGGGACAACAAGATATGTTCAGGGCATTGACGCTGAGCGGTCGCATTGCATGCGCCGTCAATCAGGCATCCAACCGATTTTCTCGCATAACGCGAATTTCGACCCTCCGGATTTTCATTTTGCGACTTCTGGCAGGCGTGCTTCTGACAACCGCCGGGGCGAGCGCCTCTCTGGCCGCCTGCGGCACCGGCACGACGCTGTTATTGGATGGCGGGCAGGGTTCGACAAAGACGCTCGACGTGAGTGCGGAATGCGGCGATGTCCGCTGGGGCCTGTTCGACGCCAGCGGCCTCAACGCGAACCTCTACCCAATTACGGCCCAACCCATCGCGGCGGGCAATAGCCCAACCCCTAAAACCTTTTCGGATCCGGCCTCAGGGGCGAAGATCACGATCACTCCCGGCCCCTCTTCAAGCGATCCGAGCCTCGGTGGCAATCTGGTGTTCAACACCTACTCTGTCACTCTGGACACGCCCCCCACGACCTATCCGGCCAGCGGAGTTCCGGTCACGCTCTATTATGCATCGGGCGTCTCGTCGGGCGGAAATACCACAACCGATACCACCTACACCGTCACCTTCACCTTCCCGGCCCCCGCGACCGCGCCGGATGCGCCAACGAATGTCTCGGCCACGGCCGGCGATAGCAGCGCGCAGGTCAGCTTCTCTGCCCCGGCCTCGAATGGCGGCGACCCGATCACCGGCTATACCGCGACCTCCTCGCCGGGCGGGTTGACCGGCACTGGCACGACCGCCTCCCCGATCACGGTGAACGGCCTCACCAACGGCACCAGCTATACCTTCACCGTCACCGCGACGAATAACTTCGGGACGAGCCCAGCCTCGAACCCCTCGAACGCAGTAACGCCGAAGGCCGCGCAGACAATCACCTTTGCCAATCCGGGCGCTCAGACCTACGGCACTTCGCCGACGCTGAGCGCAACCGCCTCGTCCGGCCTGACGGTCAGCTTCACGTCCTCTACGACGAGCGTCTGCACGATCACCTCGGGCGGCGCACTGACATTCGTCTCGGCGGGCACCTGCTCGGTCGATGCAGATCAGGCGGGCAATGGCGCCTATAACGCCGCCCCGACCGTCACGCAGAGCTTCGCCGTGAACGCGGTCGTGCCAAGCGCACCCACAATCGGCACCGCGACGGCAGGCGATAGCCAAGCCGAGGTCAGCTTCACCCCGCCCGCCTCCGACGGCGGCGCGACGATCACCGGATACACCGTGACCTCCACGCAGGGCGGGTTCACCGGAACCGGGGCTAGCTCGCCGATTACGGTAACGGGCCTCGCGAACGGCACCAGCTATACCTTCACCGTCACAGCGGCGAACTCCGTCGGGACGAGCCCGGCCTCCAGCGCCTCGAACGCGGTGACCCCGAAGGCCGCGCAGACGATCACCTTCGCCAATCCGGGCGCGCGGACCTACGGCACCTCGCCGACGCTGAGCGCAACCGCCTCGTCCAGCCTGACGGTCAGCTTCTCGTCGACCACCACTGGTGTCTGCACGATCACCTCGGGCGGTGCACTGACATTCGTCTCGGCGGGCACCTGCTCGGTCGATGCAGATCAGGCGGGCAATAACGCCTATAACGCCGCCCCGACCGTCACGCAGAGCTTCGCCGTGAACGCGGTCGTGCCAAGCGCACCCACAATCGGCACCGCGACGGCAGGCGATAGCCAAGCCGAGGTCAGCTTCACCCCGCCCGCCTCCGACGGCGGCGCGACGATCACCGGATACACCGTGACCTCCACGCAGGGCGGGTTCACCGGAACCGGGGCTAGCTCGCCGATTACGGTAACGGGCCTCGCGAACGGCACCAGCTATACCTTCACCGTCACAGCGGCGAACTCCGTCGGGACGAGCCCGGCCTCCAGCGCCTCGAACGCGGTGACCCCGAAGGCCGCGCAGACGATCACCTTCGCCAATCCGGGCGCGCGGACCTACGGCACCTCGCCGACGCTGAGCGCAACCGCTTCGTCCGGCCTGACGGTCAGCTTCTCTTCGACCACCACCGGCGTCTGCACGATCACCTCGGGCGGTGCGCTGACATTCGTCTCGGCGGGCACCTGCTCGATCGACGCCGATCAGGCGGGCAATGGCAGCTATCTTGCGGCGCAAACCGTCACGCAGAGTTTCACGGTCAACCCGACCACGACCCCTCCGCCGACGAATGTCACAGCCGTCGCCGGCGTCGAGAGCGCCACCGTCAGCTTCACCCCACCCACCGACAGCGGGGGCGCGCCGATCCTGGATTACACGGTGGTGTCTTCACCTGGAAACAAAACCGCGAATGGCACCAGCACGTCGATCACCGTCAACGGATTGACCGCCGGTACGGCTTATACGTTCACGGTCAGCGCCGATAACGGCTACGGATCGGCCGGGTTCTCAGCGCCCTCGAACAGCGTCACGCCGACGGCGGGCCAAACCATCACCTTCGCCAATCCGGGCGCGCAGGATTACGGCACCTCGCCGACGCTGAGCGCAACCGCGTCCTCCGGCCTGCCGGTCAGCTTCTCTTCGACCACCGCCGGAGTCTGCACGATCACCGCAGGTGGCGCGCTGACCTTCGTCTCAGGGGGCACCTGCTCGATCGACGCCGATCAGGCGGGCGACAGCACCTATAATCCCGCCCCGACCGTCACGCAGAACTTCGCCGTGAACGCGGTCGTACCGGGCGCGCCGACGATCGGCACCGCGAAGGCGGGCGATAGTCAAGCCGAGGTCAGCTTCACCCCACCCGGTTCCGACGGCGGCGCGACGATCACCGGATACACCGTGACCTCCACGCCGGGCGGGCTCACCGGAACCGGGACCGGCTCGCCGATTACCGTGTCGGGCCTCACGAACGGCACTAGCTACAGCTTCACCGTCACCGCGACCAACTCTGCAGGCACCGGCTCGGCCTCGGCCGCGTCGAACAGCGTCTCGCCGCTGGCGGCGCCGACCGCGAATGCCGTGAGCCTCACCGTAGGATATGGCTCGACCGACACCGCGGTGCCGCTGAATTTCTCCGGCGGCGCGGCGACATCGGTCACGGTCGCCTCGGGGCCCAGCCACGGCTCGACCAAGGTGAGCGGCACCACGATCAGCTATACGCCCACGGCGGGCTATCACGGCGCGGACAGCTTCACCTATACCGGCACGAACGCGACGGGCACCTCCGCCCCTGCGACGGTCACGATCACCGTCTCGGCGCCCACCTTCACCGTGACCTCGGGCGCGCTGTCGGATGGGCAGGTCGGCACGAGCTACTCGGCCACGCTGAGCGTCTCGGGCGGCACCGGGCCCTACACGTTCGACACAGCCGCGAAGACCGGCTCGTTCCCGCCGGGGCTATCGCTCTCATCCACCGGCACGCTCAGCGGCACGCCCAGCGCCAATGGCAGCTACAGCTTCACCGTAAGCGGCCATGATTCAAGCACACCGAATGCGAGCTTCCAAAGCGCCACGATCACCATCGCGATCCAGCGCGCCGCCCCCACGATCACCGCGATCAGCCCGGCACAGGGGTCGGCCAGCGGCGGCACCTCCGTCACGCTGACGGGGAGCGATTTCACCGGCGCGACGGCGGTCAGCTTCGGGGGGAAGGCCGCGAGCGGCTTCACCGTCAATTCCGACAGCCAGATCACCGCGACCGCGCCTTCGGGCACCGGCACGGTGCATGTAAGCGTGACCGCGCCGGGCGGCACCTCGAGCGCCACCAGCGCGGATCAGTTCGCCTATCTGTCAAATGTCGCGACGCTCTCGGCGCTGAGCGTGAGCCAGGGCACGTTGAGCCCCGTGTTCAGTTCGGGCACGAGCGGCTATTCGGTGGACCTGCCCTATGGCACGGGCTCGATAACCGTCACGCCGACGGCCACGGATAGCGGCGCGAGCCTCACCGTGAACGGCAATGCGACCGCCTCGGGCAGCGCCTCGGCGCCGGTCTCGCTGGCGACGGGGGCGAACACGATCACCGTGGTAGCCACCGCAGCCGATGGGATCGCGACGCAAAGCTACACCATCACCGCCACCGTGGCGCGCCAGACCGATACGATCACCTTCGCCCCGGTCAGCTCTCCGGTGCGGATCGGCAGTGCGCCTTTCGCAGCCACCGCGACGGCGAGCTCCGGCCTGACCGTGACGCTGAGCAACGCGACACCTTCGGTCTGCACGCTTAGCGGCGCCGTGGTCACGCCGGTCGCGGCGGGTAGCTGCCAGATCACCGGCACGACCGCCGGCAATGCGAGCTACGCGCCGGGCAGCGCCACGCTGACGGTTCTGGTCGAGGTGGCCCCCGATCCGACACAGGATCCGGATGTGATCGGGATCGTGACCGCGCAGAACACGATGGCGATGCAATTCGCCCGCACGCAGATCGGGAACTTCTCCTCGCATCTCGAAGCGCTGCGCGACGGCAATGGCCTGCGCGACAGTTTCGGCGCGCGTCTCGGCATTCCCAGCGTGACCCGCGCGCGCGGTTTTGCCGACCCGGTCGATCCGTTCGAGACCCAGACGGGCGGTACGCCCGCGCCGAGTCGAGGGGCTACGCGTGGCGCAGCTGCTACGCCGACCCCATCCGTCTCGACCAGCGGCACCTCCGAAAACCTGTTCGGCCCGCAAACCGCGATCTGGACGGCGGGCACGCTGAACCTGACGAAGGACGGCGCGATCGACCTCCATAGCAACGGGCTCAGCGCGGGTCTCGACTACCAACCCAGCGCGGACGCGATCCTCGGGCTCGGGCTTGGCTATGGCAACGGGCGTTCGGATATCGGCAGCGATGGCTCGAAGACCAGCGGGCATAGCGTGAACGCGGTGGTCTACGGGACCTTCCGCACCGGCGAACGCGGCTTTGTCGATGTGCTGGCGGGCTATGGCACGCTGGGCTTCGACAGCCGCCGCGCGATCTCGGGCGGGCCGGATATGGCCTATGGTTCGCGCGAGGGTTCTCAGGTCTTCGCACAGGTTCGCACCGGGATGGAGTTCCGGCAGGATAACTGGATGCTCTCACCCTATGCGGGGATGCAGGTGATCTCGGGGCATCTGAATGCCTTTACCGAGCGCACTGCGGACCCGGCCGATGCGCTGAGCTTCGACCGTCAAAGCTTCGGCTCGACCCAGCTCGACTTCGGCCTGCGCGGCGGCTTCACCCGAAAAACGAGCTTCGGGACGGTCTCGCCGAACTTCCGGCTGGAATATAACCGGGTGCTGAACCGCGATATCGCCGCGGGGATGAGCTATGCGGATCTGGTGAACGGCTCGCAATATGTGCTGAACCTGCCGCAATCCGATGAGGACCTGCTGACGATCGGGCTGGGCACGAATATCGCCTTCGAGGGGGGCACGCAGCTCAGCATCGACCTGCGCAACACCTCGGGGTCGAACAGCCACAGCAACAGTATCTCGCTGAGACTGTCCAAGCAGTTCTGACGCAGGAGACAAGCGAAAACCAAACGGGGCGAGGATGTGCATCCTCGCCCCGTTCCTGTTTCAGCCTGACGCCCTGGGATCATTCATTGACCAGCTTGGGCGGCCCGTGGGCAGGCTTATGCTTTCGCCTGCGCAGTCATTTACTTTTTTTGGCTTCAACTCACCCGGCTCAGCCGCATTTGGAGTGGCCGCAATCGGCGCAGGTCATACAGCCTTCGACCATCCGCAGGGCGTAGGAGCCGCAGGACGGGCAGGCTTTGCCGCGGGGGGCTTCGCCGATGGCCATGCGGTCGGCCTCGGGGTCGGATTTCAGGCCCAGCCCTTCGCCTTCGAGGAAGCCGATCGAGATCATGTGCCGCTCGATCACGCCGCCGATCGCCGCGAGGATGGAGGGGATGTATTTGCCCTGCATCCAGGCCCCGCCGCGCGGATCGAACACAGCTTTGAGCTCCTCGACCACGAAGGACACATCGCCGCCGCGCCGGAACACCGCCGAGATCATCCGGGTCAGCGCCACGGTCCAGGCGAAATGCTCCATGTTCTTCGAGTTGATGAAGACCTCGAAGGGACGGCGGTGGCCGCCTTGGACGATGTCGTTGATCGTGATGTAGATCGCGTGCTCCGAACCCGGCCATTTGATCTTGTAGGTCGAGCCTTCCAGCGCCGCGGGACGGTCCAGCGGCTCGGTCAGGTAGACCACATCGGCGCCCTCATCGACTTCCGGCGCGTCTTCGGACTTCTCGGAAACGCTGAGAACCGAGCCCGTCACGTCGTTCGGACGGTAGGTGGTGCAGCCTTTGCAGCCGGTGTCCCAGGCTTCCATATAGACCGACTTGAACGCCTCGAAGGGGATGTCCTCGGGGCAGTTGATCGTCTTGGAGATCGAGCTGTCGATCCATTTCTGCGCAGCGGCCTGCATCCGGACGTGATCCATCGGCGCGAGGGTCTGGGCGTTGACGAAATAGTCGGGCAGCGGTTTGTCCCCGAACTTGTCGCGCCACATCTGCACCGCGTAATCGACAACCTCTTCCTCGGTGCGCGAGCCGTCGGGCTGCAGCACCTTGCGCTTGTAGGCATAGGCGAAGACCGGCTCGATACCGCTGGAGACGTTGCCCGCGTAAAGCGAGATCGTCCCGGTCGGTGCGATGGAGGTCAGCAGCGCATTGCGGATACCGTGCTCGCGGATCGCCTCGCGGACGTCATCGTCCATCTGCATCATGTTGCCCGAGGCGAGGTATTTCTCTGCGTCGAAGAGCGGGAACGGCCCCTTTTCCTTGGCCAGATCGACCGACGCGAGATAGCTCGCCCGCGCGATCTGCTTCATCCAGGCTTCGGTCTGCGCCGCCGCTTCTTCCGAGCCGTAGCGCAGGCCCAGCATCAGAAGCGCGTCGGCGAGACCGGTCACGCCCAGACCGATGCGACGCTTGTTCTGCGCCTCTTCGCGCTGCTGCTCCAGCGGGAAGCGCGAGGCATCGACCACGTTATCCATCATGCGGATGGCTAGGCGCACCATCTCGTCGAGCTGCTCCGGGTCCAGACCCGCATCGGCCTCGAACGGGTTCGTCACGAGCCGCGCGAGATTGATCGAGCCCAGCAGGCACGCGCCATAGGGCGGCAGGGGCTGCTCGCCGCAGGGGTTGGTCGCGGCGATCTGCTCGACATAGTTGAGGTTGTTCATCTTGTTGATGCGGTCGATGAAGATCACGCCCGGCTCGGCGTAGTCATAGGTCGCGCGCATGATCTTGTTCCACAGATCGCGGGCGTTCAGCGTGTGATAGACCTTGTCGCCATATTTCAGATCCCACGGACCATCGGCCTTCACGGCCTCCATGAACGCGTCGGTCACCAGCACGGACAGGTTGAACATCCGCAGACGGGCCGAATCCTGCTTGGCGGTGATGAAGCTCTCGATATCGGGGTGATCGCAGCGCATCGTCGCCATCATCGCGCCGCGACGCGAACCCGCCGACATGATTGTGCGGCACATCGCGTCCCAGACGTCCATGAAGCTCAGAGGGCCGGACGCATCGGCAGCGACGCCCTTCACTTCGGCGCCACGCGGACGGATGGTCGAGAAATCGTAACCGATTCCCCCGCCCTGCTGCATCGTCAGCGCGGCTTCCTTCAGCATGTCGAAGATGCCGCCCATGTTGTCAGGGATCGTGCCCATGACGAAGCAGTTGAACAGCGTCACCGCGCGGCCGGTGCCGGCACCTGCGGCGATCCGGCCTGCGGGGAGATATTTGAAATCTTCCAGCGCGCCGTAGAATTTCTCTTCCCATTTCGCGGGCTTATCCTCGACCTCGGCCAAGGCGCGCGCGATCCGACGCCAGCTATCCTCGACGGTCGCGTCGATCGGGGTCCCGTCCTGTTCCTTCAGACGGTATTTCATGTCCCAGATCTGTTCGGCAATCGGGGCGGCAAAACGGCTCATGAGGTCCTCGTTGGCAGCAGTTCGAGTGAGGTAAAAATCGAGCGCCCCCTCCGCATATCGTGCGTCGGGGGCGGGCTGACACTATACCTAAGGCCTCTTCGCATGACCAGACGCAAATCGGACATTGCCGTCGCGGGACCGAAAACCTAATTAAGGGGCATGGGTGACAAAGTGGTGAATCTGATCAAACTGTGCGTCGGCGCCGAGAAGGTCGAGGACCTGATCGCGTGGCAGGCCAGCCGCTATGGCAAAGGCCCGGCCATGCATGTGACGCGCATGTGGCCGAAGCGCGCGGACGAGATCCTGAACGGCGGGTCGCTATACTGGGTCTTCAAGGGCGCGGTGCTGGCACGTCAACGCATTCTGGAACTGTCCGAAGTGATGGGCGCGGACGGGATCGCGCGCTGCGCGATCGTGCTCGACCGCGAGGTTGTCCGCACCGAGGCCCTGTCGCGCCGCCCGTTCCAGGGCTGGCGCTACCTGAGCCCCGATGATGCGCCCCGCGACCTGCCCAAAGGTCGCGACCGCGAAGAGGCCCTGCCCCGCGAGCTTGCCGTGGCACTGTCCGAGATCGGCCTGCGTTAAGAGGCGAGCCAGCTTTCCGCCTCTCCTTGCGCGGTGAAGATGCGAAATGCGCCGCCCTCGCCCTGCATGCTCGCCTCGGAGCGCATATCCTCCGGCACGACCAGCGCACAGCGCCCAGCCTGACCGTCTTCGCAGCTTTGACGCAGCCCGCCGATCAGTTCCGCCATGTAGCCATCGAAGCGCGGCGCGACGACCACCATCATCCGATCCGCGGCCCCGACGAGGCGCATCGCCTCGGTCACATCATGTTTAAGAACAGTGCCGGAGGCGATCAGACCGACCACACCTGCGGGGCTTTTCTCCATCGACTCGATCATCGTGGAATTCCTTTGTTCGAACACCAAAAGGCGAGGCGCTGCGCCCCGCCTATAAGCTGAACGGAAGGATGATCGGCGCGGTTCCGGCCACAGGCGCGACCGTTACCACACCGTTACCACGTGGCAAGCTCAGCCGCGCAGCGATTGCACCCGCGCGACAAGCTGCCGGGTGGAGCCGTCCTTGCCCTCGCCCGCATCCTCGCCCTTCAGCACCGGCGCCAGCGCCAGCGCCAGCTCCTTGCCCAGTTCCACGCCCCATTGGTCGAAGCTGTTGATACCGAGGATCACGCCCTCGACGAAGACGCGGTGCTCGTAAAGCGCGACGATACCGCCGAAGACCTCGGGGGTCAGTTTCGGATAAAGCAGCGTGGTCGACGGGCGCGAGCCCGGGAAGACGCGGTGCCGCGCCTGACGGTCCAGCTCGTCTCCCTCGAAGCCCTTCTTGCGCATGATCTCAGTCGCTTCAGCCAGCGAGCGCCCGCGCATCAGCGCCTCGGATTGCGCCAGACAGTTGGCCACGAGCAGCGTATGCTGATGCGCCAGATCGGGCTCGTGCCCCTCGGCGGCGACCATGAATTCGCACGGAATGACCCGCGTGCCCTGGTGGATCAGCTGATAGAACGCGTGCTGGCCGTTGGTGCCCGGCTCGCCCCAGACGACGGGGCCGGAATTGTAGGGCAGATCCTTGCCATCCATGCTGACGCGCTTGCCGTTGCTTTCCATCTCCAGCTGCTGGAGGTAGGCCGGCAGACGCGCAAGCCGTTGATCGTAAGGCAGAACTGCGCGCGTAGCATAGTCGCAGAACTGGTTGTGCCAGATACCGACCAGCGCCAGCAGCACCGGCAGGTTGTCCTTGAATTCGGCCTCGCGGAAATGCGCGTCCATCGTGGCGGCGCCCTTGAGGAAACCCGCGAAACCCTCCGGCCCGATCGCGATCATCAGCGACAGCCCGATCGGCCCCCACATCGAATAGCGCCCGCCGACCCAATCGGCGAAGCCGAAGACGCGGGCCTGATCGATCCCGAAGGCGGCGGTCTTCTCAGCCGAGGTCGAGAGCGCCGCGAATTGCTGCGCCGGGTCCGAGACCTTCTCGGCCATCCACCGCTTCGCGGTCTCGGCATTGGTCATCGTCTCGATCGTGGTGAAGGTCTTGGAGGCGACGATCACCAGCGTCGTTTCCGGGTTCAGACCGGCCAGCGTGTCATGGATATGCGCCCCGTCCACGTTGGAGACGAAATGGCAGCGCGGCCCGTCGTGATAGGGCGCGAGCGCGAGCGTCGCCATCGCCGGGCCCAGATCAGAGCCGCCGATGCCGATATTGACCACATCGGTGATCTCGCCGCCCTGCCCCGTGAACTTGCCCTCGCGGACATCGCGCGCAAACGCTTCCATCCGGGCATAGGTCGCGCGGACCTCGGGCATGACGTTCTCGCCATCGACGAACACATCCGTGTCGAGATTGCGCAGCGCGGTATGCAGCACCGCGCGACCCTCGGTGTCGTTGATCTTCTCACCGGTGAACATCGCCTCGGCGCGGGCCGCGACATCCTTCACCTCGGCCAGTTTCACCAGCAGATCGAGCGTCTCCACATCGATATTGGTCTTGGAGAAATCGAACAGAAACGGCCCGGTTTCGCGGCTGAAACCGCCTGCGCGATTGTCCTTTTCGAACAATTCTCCGATTCCGCGGGATTGTACGGATTGCGCCTTGTCGAGGAGGTCTTGCCAGATGGTCATCGCTTGCTCTGCCCAGTTATTCAGCCCAGTGAACGGTCGCGTCCTTGAGAACGGCGCGCACCGGCGCCTGTTCCACGGGGAGCTTCTCGGCCGCTTCGATCGCCGCGCGCTTCTCCGCGCCGGTGATCAGGATATGCGTATACATCGCGTCGCGCAGCACGGGTGCGGACAGTGTGATACGCGGCTCGCCCGCAGCTTCGGCCCGCATCGGCAGCAAGATCGGCGCATCGTTCGACAGCGCCTCTTTCAGCCGGTCGGCGCCCGGGAACAGGCTCGCCGTGTGCATATCCGCACCCATGCCCAGAAGCAGGACGGAGATCGGCAGATGCGGCGCGATGCCCTCGGCCAGTTCTTCCATCTTGTCCTCGGGGCGCTCCGCCTCGGCATAAAGGGGCACCAATGTCGCCGCCGCCGCGCGGCCCTTCAGGAGCCGCGCACGGATCAGGCGCGTGTTCGACCGCTCCGAGGTCTCGGGCACCCAACGCTCGTCATTGAGGAGCACCGCGACCTTGGACCAGTCCAGATCAATGTCGGAAAGAATGTCGAAGATCGGACCGGGTGTGGAGCCGCCGGGCACCGACAAGGTCGCGCGGCCCTCGTTGTTGATCGACGCGCGCAACTGGCTCGCGATGCGGTCCGCAAGCCCCATCATCAGCATCTCGCGATCGGGATAACTCTCAAAATTCATTCACGAATCTCCCGCCAGCGGCGTCCGTCGCGATGCATCAGCATCAGCGCGTCATCCGGCCCCGACGCGCCGCTGTCATAGGTTTGAGGTTTGTCGCCACGCGCCTCCCAACCCTCGATGATCGGGTCGGTCCAGGCCCAGGCCGCCTCGACCTCGTCGCCGCGCATGAACAGCGTCTGGTTGCCCCGGATCACGTCCATGATCAGGCGTTCATAGGCGTCGGTGATGTCGGCCTCGTCGCCCAGAGCTTCCGCGAAGGACATGTCGAGCGGCACCTGCACGAGGCGCATCCCGCCCGGCCCCGGCTCCTTGATCATCATCTTCAGGTTCATGCCCTCATTGGGCTGCAGCCGGATCACCAGCACGTTCTCGCGCCACTCGCCTTCGGCTTCGTCGAAGATCTGGTGCGGCGGCTCTTTGAAGGTGATCGCGATCTCGGAGGTGCGCGCGCGCAGCCGCTTGCCGGTGCGCAGATAGAAGGGCGTGTTCACCCAGCGCCAGTTCGCGACATGGCATTTCATCGCGATATAGCTCTCGGTCGTCGACTCCGGATCCTCAGCATCTTCGAGATAGCCGGGCGCATCCTTGCTGGCCGCGTACTGGCCACGCACGATATCGGCGGGCTGAACGGGCTGGAGCGCGCGGATCACCTTGAGCTTCTCGTCGCGCACCGCGTCTGGATCGAAGTGGTAGGGCGGCTCCATCGCGATCAGGCACAGAAGCTGCATCATGTGGTTCTGAACCATGTCGCGCATCGCGCCCGACTTGTCATAATACGACCCGCGACCGCCCACACCGACCGTTTCGGCCACGGTAATTTGCACATGATCAACAAATTGGCTGTTCCAGAGCGGCTCGAACAGGATGTTGGCGAAGCGCACCGCCATCAGGTTCTGCACGGTCTCTTTGCCGAGGTAATGGTCGATCCGGTAGATCTGCGTTTCGTCGAAATACTCCGCCAGCGCCGCGTTGAGCGCCTTGGCCGAGGCGAGGTCGCGCCCGAACGGTTTCTCGACCACGATCCGCGCCTCCGGCCCCGCGATGCCGCGCGTGTGAAGGCGCTCGGCCAGATCGCCGAACAGCGCCGGTGCCACCGAGAAGTAGAACGCATTGACGGTGTCGTCGCGCACTTTCGACTTCAGATCGTCCCAGCCGCCATCGCCTTTCGCGTCGATCGCGACATAGTCGAGCATCGGCAGGAAGCCGTCCAGCGCGCCTTCGTCGTCGCATTTATTGCCGCCGAATTCGGCGATCGCGGCGCGGGTCTGGTCGCGGAACTCCTCGGGGGTCATCTCCGAGCGCGCGGCCCCGATAATGGTGGATCCTTCGGGAATTTGACCGGCGCAATAGCGACGAAACAGGCCGGGGAGAATTTTGCGATTGGCGAGGTCGCCAGTGGCGCCGAAAATCACCAAGTCGAAACGATCGACGGGAATGACGCGCGAAACCATGGGCTGCTCCGTGTTTGGGGTCCGTTAGCGCTAACGACCCCCTTTTACTCACCTTACCTGAACAAGTCTAGCATGGGAGCGACACGAGACAACGCGAGGGCGCGGATTAAGCGCTCTCACGCGAAAGAAACGCCTCAAGCGCCTGAATTTCCGGCACGATTTCTTCGGCCATACCATCTGCGAAAATCGCGAAATCGGCTCGCGTTTCGGGCGGAACGGACAGAAGGACCGGAAAATCGGAGGCCATCGCCTGCGCGATCAGGTCGCGACACCCGCGCCCTGCGGCCTCCTGTTTGCCGAATTTGTTGAGGATCACGATGGCGCCCGGTGGCGCCGTTTCGAGCGCATGACCGACCTGGGCGACGACCTCTTCGAGCGCGCCCGCATCGAGCGAACAGGCCCCCGCGCCCTGCCCCAGATCCTGCGAGATCGTGCGGGTTTCGCCCTCGGGCAAAAGGCGCAGATGCATCTCGCATTCGAAGCGCTGCGGCACCTCGGCGCGCACCATGCCGATCACGTCGCGCCCTTGCGACAGCAGCCTTTCGGCGAGCTGGGCAAGGAGCTTGTCGGCCGCGCCGCGCTCTTGGCATGTGATGAACCCGATCATTGCGCCTGTTTGGCGAGGCTTTCGCGGGCGGTCAAGGGGCGACACCCGGACAGGCAGCGCGAGATCACGCCGCCAGTGCCTTGCCGAAGCGCGGCAGACGCGCGCGTTTCATCAGCGCCCGGATCGGCTGCGGCTCGCCCGAGAGGCGCTCGGCCTCGGCGCGCACGGCCTCGGTGATGGCGCCCATCTGCACGGGATGCTCGGAGAGAAGCTGCCAGAGGAAGCCGTCCGGATCGCGCCGCTCCAGCCCCTCGCCCGCCAAGGTCCCGCGCGGAAAATCCTGCGCATTGAAGGTCAGGATCGCATCGGCACTGCCCGCAATCGCCACCGCCAGAACATGGAGGTCATTCTCGTCGGGGAGCACCAGCCGCGCCTCGATCCCCGGCTGAGCGGAAATCTCGGCCTTCGGGAACCCCGCGCGCAAGAGCGCGATCTCGCCGCGCGCGATGGCCTCGTCGGCAGGCGCGCGGCGGGCTGCGGCGCGCGCCCATTCCTCCAGGATGCGCGCCGACCAGAGCGGACGGTAGAGCCCCGCCTTGGCCGCCCCGATCAGGATCTCGCGCAGCACCGTCGGGTAGAGCACGCAGGCATCGAGCACGACCCGCATCAGTCGAGCCGGAAGAACAGCGATTTCAGATAGCCCGATTCCGCCAGCTGCGGCAGCATCGGGTGATCGGGCCCGGCATAGCCAGTGTGGATAAGCTGCGCGGACCGCCCTGCCTTGCCGATTCCGCGGGTGCAGGCTGCGCGGAATTGCGACAGATCGGCGGCATGCGAGCAGGAGCACAGCACCAGATAACCGCCCGGCTCGACCAGCGGCGCGGCCATCCGCGCGATCCGCTCATACGCGCGCAGCCCCGCCTGCAGCGCGGGCTTGGCGGGCGCGAATGCGGGCGGATCGCAGATCACCAGATCGAAGCGCTCCCCTTCCCGGCCCAAAGCATCAAGCGTGTCGAAGGCATCGCCCTGACGCGTGGCGAAGCGGTCCGCCATGCCCATCGCGGCCGCGCCCTTGGTCGCAAGATCCAGCGCCGGGGCCGAGGCATCGACCGACAGCGCCGACGTCGCACCTCCTGCCAGCGCGGCCAGCGCGAAGCCGCCCACATGGGAGAACACGTCGAGGACCCGCGCGCCCTCCGCCAGCCTTGCGGCAAAAGCGTGGTTCGGGCGCTGGTCATAGAACAGGCCCGTCTTCTGCCCGCCCATCAGATCGGCAAGATAGATCGCGCCGTTCATCGGCACCTCGACCGGCGCCTCGATACCGCCACGCAGCGTGACCATTTCCTCGTCCAGCCCTTCGAGCGTGCGCGCCCGCCCCGCCGCGTTCTTGATGATCGTCGTGACGCCCGTGACCTCGGCCAGCGCGGCCTCAAGATCGGCGATCATTATTTCCGACCATGCCGCATTCGGCTGGATCACCGCCGCATCGCCGAAACGGTCAATAATGACGCCGGGCAGCCCGTCCGCCTCGGCATGGACCAGACGATAGAACGGCGCATCGAACAACCGCGCACGCATCTCCAACGCGCGGGACAGCTTCGCCGCGATCCAGTCGCGGTCAATCACCGCCTCCGCGTCGCGGCTCATCACACGACCGATGATCTTGGAGTTCGGGTTGACCGTCACCGTAGCCAGCGGACGGCGCTCGCCATCCTCCAACGTCGCGATCGTGCCGGGCGCCAGCGCCTTGGTGCGCCGGTCCGTCACCAGCTCATCGGCATAGACCCAAGGAAAGCCGTGGCGGATCGCGCGGGCCTCGGCCTTCGGGCGCAGCCGGACGGTCGGGCGGGTGGCGGTGTCTTCGGACTGGCTCATCGGATGCTCCTTGCGCGCGCTGTCTCAAGCGCCGCCTTCCTAGCGCCAAGCGGCGGTGCGCGAAAGCCCTCGCGCTTGCCGCATCCCCGCTCTGCCCCAGATAATCGACAAAGAGAACGGGTTGCGACGTTAGCGCTAACATGATAGCGAAGAGGCGACCGCGATCCGCGCCCGCTGCGCGAGCGGCCCGCTAGGGCTGCGTGTTCCGCATCAGATGCATAGCAAGGAAAGGCCCCGCCGATGACCCTCGATGCCACAATCGCCCGTGTGACCGACCGAATCCGCGCCCGCTCCGAAGGCCCGCGCGGCGACTATCTTGCGCGGATGCAGGCGGCTGCCGATGCAGGCCCCGCCCGCGCGCATCTCAGCTGCGGCAATCAGGCCCACGCCTATGCGGCCATGGGCGAGGACAAAGACACGTTGGCAGGCGATCGCGCCCCCAACGTGGGCATCGTGACGGCCTATAACGACATGCTCTCGGCGCACCAACCTTTCGAGACCTTCCCGCAGACGATCAAGGCCGCGCTGCGCGAAGTCGGCGCCACGGCGCAGGTCGCGGGCGGCGTGCCCGCGATGTGCGACGGGGTCACGCAGGGCCAGCCGGGGATGGACCTGTCGCTCTTCTCGCGCGACGTGATCGCGATGGCGGCGGCGGTTTCTCTGAGCCACAACACCTTCGACGCGGCGCTCTACATGGGCGTCTGCGACAAGATCGTGCCCGGCCTGATCATGGCGGCGGCGACCTTCGGGCATATCCCGGCGATTTTCATCCCCGCGGGGCCGATGACCACCGGGCTGCCTAACGACGAGAAAGCCAAGGTGCGCCAGCAATTCGCAGCCGGCGAAGTCGGTCGCGACGCGCTCATGGCCGCCGAGATGGCCTCCTATCACGGCCCGGGCACCTGCACCTTCTACGGCACTGCGAACACCAACCAGATGCTGATGGAGTTCATGGGTCTGCACCTTCCGGGCGCATCCTTCGTGAACCCGAACACGCCGCTGCGCGAGGCACTGACGGTCGCAGGCGCGAAACGCGCCGCCGAGATCACCGCGCTTGGCAACGACTACCGCCCGGCCTCGGAAGTGCTCGACGAGAAAGCCTTCGTGAACGGCATGGTCGGTCTGATGGCGACGGGTGGTTCGACCAACCACGTCCTGCACCTGCCCGCGATGGCGCGCGCCGCCGGGATCGTGCTCGATCTGGAAGATTTCGACGAGATTTCCTCGGTCGTGCCGCTGATGGCGAAGGTCTATCCGAACGGCCTCGCCGACGTGAACCACTTCCATGCGGCGGGCGGGCTGCAATTCATGATCCGCCACCTGCTCGAGGCAGGCCTGCTACATGAGGACGCCAAGACCGTCGCCGGCGACGGGCTCACTCGCTACACGCAGGAGCCGAAGATCACCGAGGGCGGTCTGATCTGGGAAGAGTCCGATCCCGAGAGCCAGAACGAGAAAATCCTGCGCAAGCCCGCCGATCCGTTCCAGAAAACGGGCGGCCTCAAGCAGCTCGAGGGTAATCTCGGGCGCGGCGTGATCAAGGTCTCCGCCGTCAAGCCCGAGCGCCATGTGATCGAAGCGCCGGTCCGCGTCTTCAAGGAACAGCACGAGGTGAAGGACGCCTTCAAGAACGGCGAGTTCACCTCGGACACGATCGTCGTCGTCCGCTTCCAGGGGCCGAAAGCGAACGGGATGCCGGAGCTGCACTCGCTGACCCCGACCCTCGCCGTTCTGCAGGATCGCGGGCTGAAAGTGGCGCTGGTCACCGATGGCCGGATGTCGGGCGCCTCGGGCAAGGTCCCGGCGGCGATCCATGTCTCGCCGGAGGCCGCCGATGGCGGACCGCTTGCGAAGCTGCAGGACGGCGATATGGTGCGGCTCGACGCGACGACGGGCGAGCTGACCTGCCTGACCGAAGGTTTCGAGAGCCGCACGCCGGTCGTGCCCGACCTCAGCGGCAACCAGTTCGGCCTCGGCCGCGAGCTGTTCGGCGCCTTCCGCACCCATGTCGGCCCGTCCACCAAAGGCGCCTCCGTGGTGCTTTGAGTTTTCTTGCCTCCGGCGGGGATATTTGTACCAAGGCGAAGACAGGGTTCTGCTTTCGGCTTGGCGATAAATATCCCCCGCGGAGCGTCCTGCCCTCTCCGCCCGCGCGGGCGGCCCAGACTGGAGTGATCCGATGACCCCTAGCGAACAATCCGCATCCGCCCGCAAGATCTGCGAACTGGCCCCGATCGTGCCGGTGATCGTGGTGAAGGATGTGGCCCATGCCGCCCCTCTGGCCAAGGCGCTCGTCGCGGGCGGCCTGCCTGCGCTGGAAGTGACGCTGCGCACGCCCTGCGCGCTCGACGCGATCCGCGCGATGGCCGATGTCGAAGGCGGCGTGGTCGGCGCGGGCACGCTGCTGACCCCGGCCGACGTGAAAGCCGCGAAAGCCGCGGGCGCGAAATTCGGCGTCTCGCCCGGCGCGACCGAAACGCTGGTGAAAGCCTGCGAAGATGAAGGCCTGCCGCTTCTGCCGGGTGCCGCCACCGCGTCGGAGGTGATGAAGCTTCTCGAGATGGGCTATGACGTGCTGAAGTTCTTCCCGGCGGAAGCCTCGGGCGGCGCGCCTGCGCTGAAGGCGATCGGAGCGCCGATCCCGCAGGTCAGCTTCTGCCCGACCGGCGGCGTCAGCATGAAAAACGCCAATGATTACCTGAGCCTGCCGAACGTTCTTTGCGCAGGCGGGTCCTGGGTCGCGCCCGATGCGATGGTGCAATCGGGCGACTGGGCCGGGATCGAGGCGCTTGCACGCGAGGCGGCAGCGCTGCCGCGCTAATCACCCTGCTAGGGACGGCGCGCCCGCCAGCCGCCGCGCCGCATCGGCGGGCCGCTCTCGCGGGTCAGACCTTCCTCGAGCACCCGGGTCATCGGGTGCTCGGGCGGCGCTTGATAGGCCGCGAGCACGGTGCGCATCGCTTCGTTCGCGTCCATCCCCGGCCCGAGGCTCAGCGCCCAATCCATGAAGATCGAGCGGCACTCTTCCGTGGTGATTCCGTCGATCTTGAAGCTCTCGCGGATCAGCCCTTTCGGGTCCGCCTCGCTCAATTCCATCAGTTTGCGCGCCATTCAGCCCTCCAGAGCCCTGTCCACGATGGCGGCCGTCTCGGTCGAGACCTCGTTCAGACGCGCCGCCAGAGCATCGAGATCATCCAGCCCCGTCTCGCGCAACAGGAAAGCGCGGCCGCCCTCTCCGATCGCCGCCATATCCAGGCGTTTTTCGCTCAGCAAGCGCCCGCCTGCCTGCAGTCGCCAGAGGAAGCGATAGGCGGTGGCGAGCTGCTCGCCCTCCTCGCGCGTCACGAAGCCGCCACGCGGCCCCGCGCGCAGCTGTGCCTCGACCTTGCGCGCCGGGACGCCCGCACGAAGCGCGAAGCTTTGCGCCAGAAGCTCGATATCCTGCAGCCGTCCGGGGCCGACCTTCGCCTCCCAATCGCCATCGGGGGCCTTGGCCGCGAAGATCCGGGCGCGCATCTGCGCCAGCTCGTGGAGCACCGCGTCTCCGCCGCCTTTCGCCTCCAGAACCTTGAGGCGGATCGCCTCGACCCGGTCGGCCAGATCGGCGCATCCCGCGACGGGCCGCGCCCGGGTCAGCGCCAGATGCTCCCAGGTCCAGGCCTCTTCCATCTGGTAGCTTTCGAAGCTTTGCACCGAGGTCGCGACGGGCCCTTGTCGCCCCGAAGGCCGCAACCGCATATCGACCTCGTAGAGCATCCCCTCCGGCATCGGCGCGCTGAGCGCGGTGATCAGGGCCTGCGTGAGCTTCGCGTAATAAGCCCTTGAGGCGATGGGCTTCTTGCCTTCGGAAAACTCCTGCCCGTCCGCATCGTAGATCACGATCAGATCGAGATCGGATTGCGCGTTCAGGCGTTCTGCTCCAAGGCTGCCCATCCCCAGAACCACCGCGCCCTTGCCGGGGCACGGCCCGTAGCGACGCGCGAATTCGCCCTGTACAATCGGCCAGAGCGCGCCCAGCACCGCCCCCGCCACATCGGCATATTGGCCCGCGGCTTCTGACGCATCGACGAGACCGCGCAGGTGGTGGACGCCGACGCGGAACTTCCATTCCTTGGCCCAGCGCCGCGCCGCGATCAACGCGGCCTCGTAGTCGCCCGCCCGCCCCAGCAGCCGCGCAAGATCGGCCTCCAGCGCCGGTTTGCCCGGCCATGGCGCGAAGAACGAGCCGCCCAGAACCGCGTCCAGCACACCGGCATTGCGCGAAAGGTAGCTCGCCAGCCCCGGCGCCGTGGCGCAGATATCGACGATCAGATCGACGAGTTGCGGATTGGCCTCGAAGAGAGAGAACAACTGCACCCCGGCGGGCAGCCCCTTGAGGAAGCCGTCGAACTGCGTCAGCGCCTCCTCCATATTCGCCGCGCGGCGCATCCGGTCGAGCAGTTCCGGCTCCAGCCGCTTGAAGATCGCGCGCGCCCGTTCGGATCGCAGCGCCGGATAGCCCGTCCAGCCCTCGACGATCTCGCGCGCGGCTTCGCTCAGGTCGGGACGCTCGGCGGCGGCATCGGGGGCGAAGAAATCATTCGTCAGCCCTTCGACCCGCTCCAGCCGGTCGCGCAGCCGGTCGCGCCAGCGCGCCACATCCCCCTCGCCCATCATCGCGGCGATCCGCGCGAGCCCCTCTTCGTTGCCGGGCAGAATCTGGGTCTGGGCGTCGCCCACCATCTGCAGACGGTGCTCGATCTCGCGATGCTCGCGGTAGTGATCGATCAACTCCTCCGCCACATCCTCGGGCACCCAAGTCTTCGCCGCGAGCGCGCGCAGCCCGCCCACGGTGGTCCGGTCGCGTAGGCTCTCGTCGCGCCCGCCTGCGATCAATTGCCGGGTCTGGGTGAAGAACTCGATCTCGCGGATGCCGCCCTGGCCGAGCTTGATATTGTGACCCGCCACTTCGATCGGGCCATGCAGCCCCTTATGCTCGCGGATGCGCAGGCGCATGTCGTGGGCGTCCTGAATGGCCGCGAAATCGAGATGCTTGCGCCAGACGAAGGGCCGCAGCCGCTCAAGGAATTGCTCGCCCGCCGCGATGTCACCGGCGCAGGGACGCGCCTTGATATAGGCCGCGCGCTCCCATGTCCGGCCTTCTGCCTCGTAATACAATTCCGCCGCGCCCATCGAGATACAGACCGGCGTCACGGCGGCATCGGGGCGCAGACGCAGATCGGTGCGAAAGACATAGCCCTCGGCGGTGCGGTCGTTGAGCATCGCCGCCATCTTGCGCGTCGCCCGGATCAGCGCGCTGCGTGCCTCCATCGCATCGTCGGGATCGTAGCGGCTTTCGTCGAACAGGCAGATCAGGTCGATATCGGAGGAGTAGTTCAGCTCCCCCGCCCCCATCTTGCCCATCGCGAGCGCGACCATCCCGGCGGCACTATCTATATCATCGTTGGTCGCCCCGGGGATTTTGCCGCGGCGGATTTCCTCGGCCACCAGCCGCTTCATCGCCAGATCGACCGCAATATCGGCAAGCCGGGTCAAGGCGCCGGTCACTTCTTCGAGACACCAGACACCGCCCAGATCGGCAAGCCCGGCCAGCAACGCGACGCGACGCTTCGCCCGACGCAGCTCTGACGGCAGATCGGCGAGGCTGACGGGCGTGATCCGCGCGAATTCCTCGGCCAGCGCGGCTTCGGGATTGCCCGAAATCGCGGGGCGCAGCCACTCGGCCTCTTTCTCCATCAGGCCTTTGAGATAAGGGCTGCACCCTGCCGTCCCCCCGAGCAATTCGCGCAGCTCCGGCGCGAGATCGGAGAACAGCTCTTCGGCTTCGGCGGCGCGGTCGCGCTCGAAAGGCAGGGGCGAACGGGTGAGACGCGAGGCAAACGGCATGGCGCCATGCTTACGCCGCCACGCGAGCCGGTCAATGGGGATTGCTGTCGCGCGACATCTGGCCATAACTACACCCCGCCCCGGCGCCTCCGCGCCCGACCTCAGATCCTCCGGAGCCTCGCCATGAGCAAATCCCTCAAACGCGTCCGTGCCGCCCTCGAAGCCGCAGGCGTGCCCTTCGAGATCACCGAGCCGGGCGAGGCCCGCACCGCCGAGATGGCCGCACAGGCGGTAGGCTGCGAGGTCGACCAGATCGCCAAATCCATCATCTTTCGCGGCGAAGACAGCGGCCATGTCGTGCTGTTCATCACCGCAGGCGGCAACCGGGTGAGCGCGGAGAAGGCAAACGCGGTCGCGGGCCAGCCCTTGGGCAAGGCCGATGCGGCGCTGATCCGGGCGGAGACGGGCTTCGCGATCGGCGGCGTCGCGCCCCTTGGCCATGTCGGCCCGGTGACGGCTTTCCTCGACCCCCGACTGTTCGAATTTGATACCGTCTGGGCTGCAGCAGGCACGCCACGGCATGTTTTCGCCATCGCCCCGGCCGATCTGGAGCGGATCAGCGGTGCGAAACAGGCCGATTTCACCGAATAAAACAAAGAGAATCCAGTGATTTGCGAGAAAATGTAAAAATCATTTACATACCCCCTTGCAAGAACCGCCCTGACTTCCGATCTTGGGTATGTGAAAGGAATTCACATGCTCAACCCGGAGGTTCAAATGTCCGCCTATTCCACCAACTCCATGCCCGTCGCGGTTGGTAACTGGTTTACCCGCGCCGTTAACTGGATGGATGGGAACGGCCCCGGCGCCTGGATCGCGCTGATGGTGGCCGGTTTCATTTTCGCAGGCCCCCTCGGCCTCGTCATTCTCGCTTTCATCCTGTTCACCGGCCGCTTCGGGCGTCGCTGGCGCACGGGTCAGGCGGTTCAAAAACGCAGCTTCGGTTGCTCTGGCGTCGGTGGCGTCCATGTCTCGCGTTCGACCGGAAACGCGGCGTTCGACGCCTACAAGGCCGACACGCTCGACCGACTGCAGCGCGAACAGCAGGAATTCGAAGAGTTCCTCGGCCGTCTGCGCGAAGCCCGCGACAAGGCAGAGTTCGACCAGTACATGGAAGAGCGCGCCAAGGAAGCGGCTCAGTCAGAGGACACCTCCGAGGACGCGAAAGCCTAACCATATAGACAGTTCGCAATGCGATTTCGGCGCCCCGGTTGACGTAACCGGGGCGCTTTCTATGTCATCAACATGAAACACTTGGCGGGTGCGCGCTCCTTTGCTAGCCTGCCGCGACCCCTCCCCGACGAGGCTACTAATGCGCCATTCGCTTCCGCTTGCACCGCAGTTCTACGTAACCGCGCCGCAGCCCTGCCCCTATCTGGACGGCAGGTCGGAGCGGAAATTGTTCACCGCATTGCAGGGGGAGTCGGCCGAGAAGCTCAACAATGCGCTGTCGCGGCAAGGCTTTCGGCGCTCGCAGAATGTGCTCTATCGGCCCTCCTGCGCAGATTGCACCGCCTGCCTGTCGGCCCGCATCCGGGTCGCAGATTTCAAACTGTCGAAATCGCAACGCCGGGTGCTGAAGAAAAACGGCGACCTAAAGCGTACCGCGACTTCGCCCTGGGCGACTGAAGAGCAATTCGCACTGTTCCGCCGCTATCTCGATGCACGCCATGCCGATGGCGGCATGGCCGACATGGATATCTTCGAATTCGCCGCGATGATCGAGGAGACGCCCGTGAAGTCGCGCGTCATCGAATATCGCGAGACCGCCGCCACGCCGGACAGCATGCGCGCCCTGATCGCGACCTGCCTGACCGATGTGCTCGATGACGGGCTGTCGATGGTCTATTCCTTCTACGAGCCCGAGCGAATCCGCGACTCCCTCGGCACCTACCTGATCCTCGACCATGTCGAGATCGCGCAACGCGTGGGCCTGCCCTACGTCTATCTGGGCTATTGGGTGCCCGGCTCGCCGAAGATGAACTACAAGGCGAACTTCTCCGCGCTCGAAATCTACAAGGGCGGGCAATGGACCGATCTTGGCGATCCGGCCACGCACGAGACGGAGACTCATCCGCTTTCCGTGCCGCCCATCGCGGAACAGGTCGCCCGGATTCAACTCCCCGATACACGCAATAGTTGAGCAACACCCAGCAACGGACGTCACTCTCGCAGGCAATTGCTCAACCGTTCGGCAGACACCATCTGTCAACTCATTTTTTCAAAACTATTCCGTGACTTCCGACGATTACGGGCCCGTGAACTCTGGACACTCCCGGCCCGTGGTGAAACGGTCCCGACAGACCCGCCGCGGAGGACACGAGGCGGGCGGCGAGGACCGGCCTCGCACAACGGAGCAATAATGGGAGGATCCTAAATGGACCGTCGTTCCTTTCTGACGAAAGCCGCGCTGGGTAGCGCGGCCGCGAGCACGCTGGCAGCCCC
Source organism: Thioclava sp. DLFJ4-1 (assembly GCF_002020145.1). Taxonomy (NCBI): domain Bacteria; kingdom Pseudomonadati; phylum Pseudomonadota; class Alphaproteobacteria; order Rhodobacterales; family Paracoccaceae; genus Thioclava; species Thioclava sp. DLFJ4-1. Next base: position 272,458 of record NZ_MPZT01000004.1, on the reverse strand, counting down.
CGCGATCGCACAAAGCAATCCGCAAATCACCTGGCGTCTCGCCTCGTCCTTCCCGAAGTCGCTCGACACGATCTATGGCGGCGCGGAAGTGATGTCGAAGATGGTCGAGGAAGCCTCGGACGGCAACTTCAAGATTCAGGTCTTCGCGGCTGGCGAGATCGTCCCCGGCCTTCAGGTCGCCGACGCGGTGATGAACGGCACGGTCGAAGCCTGCCACACCGTCGGCTACTATTTCTGGGGCAAAGACCCGACCTGGGCGCTCGGCGCAGCGGTGCCCTTCTCGCTCAACGCACGCGGCATGAACGCGTGGCACTACCACGGCGGCGGCATCGAGCTCTATAACGAGTTCCTCGGCAAGCAGGGCCTCTATGGTCTGCCGGGCGGCAACACCGGCGCACAGATGGGCGGCTGGTTCCGTAAGGAGATCTCGACGGTCGAAGACCTCAAGGGCCTCAAGATGCGTGTCGGCGGTTTCGCGGGCAAGGTGATGGAAAAGCTCGGCCTCGTGCCGCAGCAGATCGCCGGCGGCGACATCTACCCGGCGCTGGAAAAAGGCACGATCGACGCGACCGAATGGGTCGGCCCCTATGACGACGAGAAGCTCGGCTTCTACAAAGTCGCGCCCTACTACTACTACCCCGGCTGGTGGGAAGGTGGCCCGACGGTCCACTTCATGTTCTCGAAAGAGAAGATGGAAAGCCTGCCGAAACAGTACCAGCAGCTCCTGCACACCGCATCGCAAGCGGCCGATGCGGACATGCTGCAGAAATACGACATGAAGAACCCGAAGGCGCTCAAGACGCTGGTCGCCAACGGCACCCAGCTGCGCGCTTTCTCCCCCGAGATCATGCAGGCCTGCTTCAAGGCAGCCAACGAGGTCTATTCGGAGATGGAGGCGAACAACGCCGAATTCGCGAAGATCTGGGGTTCGATCAAGGACTTCCGCAAGGACTGGTTCACCTGGGAACAGCTGGCCGAGTTCAACTACGACTACTTCATGATGAGCGAAGCCAACAAAGGCGAGCTGTAAGCCGCCCAAACTGGTCAAGCCAGATAACCGAAGCCCCGGCGCAACCTGCGCCGGGGCTTTTTCTATGCCCTGACGACCGAAGATACCCAACGGATATTCTGCGCCTGCATTGCCACACTGCAGCAAGCTTTCGAAACTGTGACCATATGCGACATAAAATTACTTGCAGGTCGGTTTACACGCGGAACCGGTCAAGTATTGTGACCGCAATGCCCACACCGGAGGGAACGCTAATAATGGAGCGGTGTGGTCAGAAAAATTGACAGACATCCACGACTTGGGAGGATACCATATGGATCGTCGTTCTTTCCTGCGCAAAGGTGCGCTTGGCGGGGCAGCCGCAGCTGCAGGTAGCGCGCTCGCCGCACCGGCTATTGCGCAAGAAACCCCTACTGTGACGTGGCGCATGACCTCGTCTTTCCCGAAATCGCTCGACACGATCTACGGCGCCGCCGAGACGATGGCGAATTACGTCAAGGGCATGACCGACGGGAAATTCAACATTCAGGTCTTCGCGGCGGGCGAAATCGTCCCCGGCCTGCAGGCAATGGACTCGGTGTCGAACGGCACCGTCGAGGCCTGCCACACCGCCTCCTACTACTACTGGGGTAAAGATCCGACCTTCGCCTTCGCGACCGCAGTGCCGTTCGGCCTGAACATGCGCATGCAGAACGCCTGGTTCTACTATGGCGGCGGCAACGACCTGATGAACGAGTTCTATTCGAACTACAACATCACGGCTTTCCCGTGCGGCAATACTGGTGCCCAGATGGGTGGCTGGTTCCGCAAGGAAATCAACACCGTCGAAGACATGAAGGGCGTGAAAATGCGCATCGGTGGCTTCGGCGGCAAGGTCGTCGAGAAGCTCGGTGTGGTTCCGCAGCAGATCGCGGGTGGCGACATCTACCCGTCGCTCGAGAAAGGCACGATCGACGCCACCGAATGGGTCGGCCCGTACGATGACGAGAAGCTCGGCTTCTACAAAGTCGCGCCCTATTACTACTACCCCGGCTGGTGGGAAGGCGGCGCCTGTCTGCACGCGATGTTCAACAAGAACGCCTATGAGCAACTGCCCGAGGCCTACAAGATCGCGCTGACGGCGGCGACGCAGGCGGCGAACTCGGACATGATGGCGTCCTATGACTACAAGAACCCGAGCGCGCTGAAGAAGCTGTTGGGCCAAGGCGCGCAGCTGCGTCCGTTCAGCCAGGAAATCCTGGAAGCCTGCTTCAACGCAGCGAACGAAGTCTACGCCGAGATCAACAGCTCGAACGCAGCGTTCAAGAAGATCTACGACAGCCAGTTCGGCTTCCGCAACGACGCCTATGGCTGGTGGCAGCTGTCGGAGTTCAACTCTGACTACTTCATGATGCGTCAGCAGGCTGCGGGCAATCTGAAGGTCTAAGCCGCGTCTAGCGTGAATTGAGAAGGCCCCGGGGTTCGCGCCCCGGGGCCTTTTCTCTTGGTCTGGTCACAAAACTCACTTCGTCGTGGCCGCGCCAACCGTGGCACCGGCCACCGCACCAACCGGACCTGCAACCACGAGGCCGCCGACACCGCCGGTGGCTGCACGTTCGGTCGCGTTATCACCACATGCCGCGAGCGAAACCAGCAGGCCGCCCGCCATCAAGATCGTCGCAATTCGCATCTTCTCGTCCTTTCGATAGCAGCCGCAACGCGCGGCTTCCCCAAGGACAAGACGCCGAAACGCCCGCCGCGGTTCCCAAGTACCGCGAATAGCTGGTCGTCAATTCTTGCGCGTCACGACGCCCAGCCCGGCTCCGACGACCGCTCCGACAGGTCCCGCCACCACGAGACCGGCCACGCCGCCCGTCGCTGCGCGCTGTTCCTTGGTCTCGCCGCAGCCCGCCAGCGCAAGCAACGAAACCCCGACAATAACGAAAAGAGGATACTGCATCCCTCGCCCTCCACTCTCTCTCTATAAAAAAGGGGCGGCCCCTGAAGGCCGCCCCGATCTTTCATTTTCCGGTCGATCAGTTGCTGCCCGGTGTGGGAAGCGGGGGCAGCCCGCCCGGAGCCGCGCTTCCCGAGCCCGACCCGCCAGAGGTCGACCCGCCCAGAGGCGCCAGCGACGGCAGGCCACCGAGGCCGCCGCCATCGCCCATGCCGGGCATCTGCGGCAGCTTGATCTCGACATCCTTCAGATCCACCTGCGGCCCCTTGTAGTGCATCACCATGGCCGGGAAGGCGATCACGATGGCAATCATCGCAACCTGGATGAACACGAAGGGAATGGCGCCCCAGTAGATCTGCGAGGTCTTCACCGGCTCCATCTTCTTGCCGGTGACCTTGTCGATATAGGGCACCTTGGCCGCGACCGAGCGCAGGTAGAACAGCGCGAAGCCGAATGGCGGGTGCATGAACGAGGTCTGCATGTTCACGCCCAGGATCACCCCGAACCAAATCAGGTCGATCCCCAGCGCCTGTGCGGCAGGCGCCAGAAGCGGCACGATGATGAAGGCCAGCTCGAAGAAATCGAGGAAGAAGGCGAGGAAGAACACCAGGAACGACACCACGATCAGGAAGCCCAATTGGCCACCCGGAAGCGAGGTCAGCAGATGCTCGACCCAGACCTGCCCGTTCACCCCGTAGAAGGTGAGCGAGAAGACCCGCGCGCCCAGCAGGATGAACAGCACGAAGGCCGACAGGCGCGTCGTCGCCGCCAGCGCGTCACGCACGACGGGGAAGGTCAGACGCTTCTTCACCGCCGACAGCACCAGCGCGCCGACTGCGCCCATTGCGCCGCCTTCGGTGGGCGTCGCGACGCCGAGGAAGATCGTGCCCAGCACGAGGAAGATCAGCGCCAGCGGCGGGATCAGCACGATCACTACCTGCTGCGCCAGACGGCTCATCAGGTTGGTTTTCAGCGCCTTGTCCAGCAACGCCACGATATAGATCGCGATCACGGCCACACCGGCTGCGAGGATCTCGGAGTTGTTGACGCTCGACCCGCTCGCCTCGAAATACTTCTCGGCGAAGATGAAGATCGCGACCGCACCGGCCAGCGCCACCAGGAGCGACATCACGCCGGAGCCCAGCGTGCGCGCCTCTTTCGGCAGAGCCGGCATCGACTTCGGCTTGATGATCGACATCACGAGCACATAGCCGAGGTAGATGCCGGTCAGCACCATACCGGGGATCAGCGCGCCCTTGTACATGTCGCCCACCGAAACGCCCAGCTGGTCAGCCAGAACGATCAGCACGAGCGAGGGCGGGATGATCTGCGCCAGTGTCCCTGACGCCGCAATGACACCTGTGGCCACCTTCCGATCATAGCCGTAGCGCAACATGATCGGCAGAGAGATCAGGCCCATCGCGATCACCGAGGCCGCGACGACACCCGTGGTCGCCGCCAGAAGCGCGCCCACGATGATCACCGCATAGGCGAGACCGCCGCGCACCGGGCCGAACAGCTGACCGATCGTGTCGAGGAGATCCTCGGCCATGCCCGATTTCTCGAGCACGATGCCCATGAATGTGAAGAATGGAATGGCAAGTAAGGTCTCGTTCGACAAGACCCCGTAGAACCGTTGCGGCATCGCATTCAACAACGGCCAGTCAAGATTGATCGTCCCGCCGGAGTAACCCGACAGTTCAACGCCGATGACGAAGAACAAAAGACCGTTGGCCGCAAGCGCGAAGGCCGCGGGATAGCCGATCAGCAGGAAGACGATCAGCGAGATGAACATGATCGGGGCCATGTTCTGAGCGATAAGCTCGAGCATTACAGACCCTCCTCTTCGGCGATGGGATCATGGCCGTGATGGCCCGCGCTGTCGGCATGGGGATCCTCGATCAACCCACGCATCACGCCGATCTTCTTGATGATCTCGGACACGCCTTGGAAGAACAGCTGCCAGAAGCCGATCAGCAGCAGGAGCTTGGCCGGCCACAGGATCAGACCGCCCGAATTCGTCGACATCTCGCCCGAGCGGATCGAGATCATCACGAAGGGCGTCAGCTTGAACAGCATCAGCAAGACGAACGGCATCAGGAAGAAGATATGCCCGAGCAGATCGATCCAGTGCTGCACTTTCCGCGAGAAGGCACCATAGACGATGTCGATGCGGATATGCTCGTTTTGCTTGAGCGTGTAAGCGGCAGCGCCCAGAAACGCCGCGCCGAAAAGATACCATTGCAATTCCAGCCAAGCGTTCGACGACATGTCGAAGGCTTTGCGCACAATGGCGTTGGTCGCACTCACGAGGACCGACACCAGAATAAGCCACGACACCGCCTTGCCGATGGTCTCGTTTATCCGGTCGATCGCGCGTGAAAGGGCCAGCAAAGCGCCCATCTCACTTCCTCCCTAATTTTGTCCCGAAAGCCTGCCTGAGGCTTTGCCCGTGATTGGCCGAGTGGGGGAGAAAGGTCAAGCAATTAAGGCTTCATCTGGTCTGTTCACTTGACCAGATCGGCCTAAAAGCCCCGTCTCTGAGACCGATATCGCGACTAACCAAGCGTCAACGAGATCAATTCACCGCGACTGCCCCTGCGGCACGCGGCTCGGGAGCCCCTTCATGTTTCTCAAAGTTGCGACTCGCAGGTCGCGGCGCGCAATAATCGGGAAGGAAAATCCGCCGCCCGCGACATTTTATTCAGCGTTTGGGCATTGACGCCCCCAACGCCCGATCCTAATGTCCGCGCAAAGCAGTCCGAAAGGGATCCGCAATGGATGCGATTCTTCTTGTCGTCGTAGGAGCCAAGCGCATGGGCCGGTAACGGTACAACCATGAAGGTTCCCATGCGCCCCCGCCTCAAAGCCGGGGGCTTTTTCTTGGACAGGTGGATGCTTGAGAGTTAGCGGTGGGCGGCATGGCCCTCGCGCAAGGATGGAGTGAGCATATGGCACGGCAGATGACCGGCGCGAAGATGGTGGTTCAGGCGCTGAAGGATCACGGGGTCGAGGTAATTTTCGGCTATCCGGGCGGCGCGGTCCTTCCGATCTATGACGAGATTTTCCAGCAAAACGACATCCGTCACATCCTCGTCCGCCACGAGCAGGCCGCGATCCACATGGCCGAAGGCTATGCGCGCTCGACCGGCAAGCCGGGCGTGGCGCTGGTGACCTCGGGTCCGGGCGCGACCAATGCGGTGACCGGGCTGACCGACGCGTTGATGGACTCGATCCCGCTGATCGTGCTGTCGGGTCAGGTGCCGACCTTCCTCGTGGGCACCGATGGTTTCCAGGAGGCCGACACGGTGGGCATCACCCGCCCCTGCACCAAGCATAACTGGCTGGTGAAGGACCCCGCGAAACTCTCCGAGACGATCCATCAGGCCTTCCACGTGGCGACCTCGGGCCGTCCCGGCCCGGTGCTGATCGACATGCCCAAGGACGTGCAATTCGCGGTGGCCACCTATACCGAGCCGAAAGCCGCGAAGGTCGACCATTACCAGCCGCAGGTGAAGGGCGATCTCGACGCGATCACCAAGCTGGTCGAGCTAATCGAGACCGCCGAGAAACCGGTCTTCTATACCGGCGGCGGCGTGATCAACTCGGGCCCCGCCGCGAGCCAGCTGATGCGCGAACTGGTGGACGCGACCGGCTTCCCGATCACCTCGACCCTGATGGGTCTGGGCGCCTACCCCGCCTCGGGCAAGAATTGGCTCGGCATGCTCGGGATGCACGGTCTCTATGAAGCCAACCTCGCGATGCATGGCTGCGACCTGATGATCAACCTCGGCGCGCGCTTCGACGACCGGATCACCGGCCGCGTGGCGGACTTCTCGCCGAAATCGACCAAGGTGCATGTCGATATCGACGCCTCCTCGATCAACAAGATCATCGCCGTCGACCTGCCGATCCTCGGCGACATCGGCCATGTGCTCGAAGACGTGCTCAAGGTCTGGAAATCGCGCGGACGCAAGGTGAACAAGCCCGCGATCGAGAAATGGTGGAAGAAGATCGCCGAGTGGAAGAAGGTGAACTGCCTCGCCTACACCAACTCGGAAAAGACGATCAAACCGCAATATGCCCTGCAGCGGCTCGAAGAGCTGACCAAGGGCATGGATCGCTACATCACCACCGAAGTCGGCCAACATCAGATGTGGGCCGCGCAGTTCCTCGGCTTCGAGGACCCGAACCGCTGGATGACCTCCGGGGGTCTGGGCACGATGGGTTACGGCTTCCCGGCTTCGATCGGCGTGCAGATCGCCCATCCCGAGAGCCTCGTGATCAACGTGGCGGGCGAGGCGAGCTGGCTGATGAACATGCAGGAGATGGGCACCGCGACCCAGTTCCGCGTGCCGGTGAAGCAGTTCATCCTCAATAACGAGCGTCTGGGCATGGTCCGTCAGTGGCAGGAACTGCTGCATGGCGAGCGCTACTCGCATAGCTGGTCCGAAAGCCTGCCCGATTTCGTGAAGCTCGCCGAGAGCTTCGGCTGGAAGGGGATGCAGGTTTCCGACCCCGCCGATCTCGACGATGCGATCATGGAGATGATCAAGCATGACGGCCCGGTGCTGTTCGACTGCCTCGTGGAGAAGCACGAGAACTGCTTCCCGATGATCCCGTCCGGCAAGCCGCATAACGAGATGCTGCTGGCGGCCGATGCCGATGTCTTCAAGGAAGGCGCGGCGCTGGTGTGAGCGACGCCGGGGGCGCTGCCCCCGGACCCCCGGGATATTTGGACCAAGCCGAAGATCGGGTCCGAACTAGGAAAAGGAGAGAGGCAATGGCCGCTCTGAAGATCAAGAAAGGCTCCTCGAGCCATTCCGCTTACGACCTGCGCGACAGCCACGACCAGATTGAGCGCAGCCATACGCTCGCGGTGATCGTGGATAACGAGGCCGGGGTTCTGGCCCGTGTGATCGGGCTGTTCTCGGGCCGCGGCTACAACATCGACAGCCTGACCGTGGCCGAGGTGGATCATAAGGGTCACCGTAGCCGGATCACCGTCGTCACCCGCGGCACCGAGAACGTGATCGACCAGATCAAGGCGCAGCTGGGCCGGATCGTGCCGGTCCATGAGGTGAAGGACCTCACCGTCGAGGGCTACCCGGTCGAGCGCGAACTGGCGCTGATCAAGGTTGCGGGCACGGGCGACAAGCGCATCGAAGCGCTGCGTCTGGCCGAGATCTTCCGCGCCAATGTGGTCGACTCGACGCTGGAGAGCTTTGTCTTCGAGATCACCGGCACGCCCGAGAAGATCGACGCTTTCGCCGATCTGATGCGCCCGCTGGGTCTGGCCGAAGTGGCCCGCACCGGGGTCGCGGCCCTCTCGCGCGGGGCCTGAGCCAGAGCGACATGGCCGAGCCGCATCCCGCCTCAGGTCCTGCTCTGGGTGTCGTCATCGTCACCTATCGGTCTTCGGACGTGATCGCGGCCTGCCTTGCCTCGCTGCGGGCAGCGACCGGCGTGGCGCTGCATGTGGTGGTAGTCGACAATGCATCGCCCGATGACACGGTGGAGGTGATCCGCGCAGCCGTCCCCGATCTGATGGGGGCAGCGGAGGCGGGTCAGGAAGGCATTGCTCTGATCGAAGCGGGGAGCAATGGAGGGTTTGCTGCGGGCGTCAATCTGGGGCTGGCGCGGCTCGCGGCCAATCCCGCGGTCGACCGGTTCTGGTTGCTCAACCCCGATTGCGTGGTGCCGCCCGAGACGCCAGCCGCTCTCGCCTCCCATGATCCCGGACCGCAGGGCGCCGCGATGATCGCGCATCGGGTGGTCTATGGCGAAGCGCCCGACACGATCCAGATCGACGGCGGGGTGATCGACCGGCGCACCGGGATCACCCATAACCTCAATCAGTTCGCCCCCGCCGACAGCCCTACTCCGGATCCTGCGCGCATCGACTTCGTCACCGGCGCGAGCCTTGTCGCCACCCGCGCCCATCTCGAGCGTGCAGGGCCGATGACAGAAGACTATTTCCTCTATTACGAGGAGGTCGACTGGGCGCTGCGCCGGGGCGATCTGCCGATCTCCTATTGCGAAGGCGCGGTCGTCCATCACGTCGCGGGCACGGCGATCGGCTCGCAGCGGATGGGCTCGGTCGCCTCGCCTTTCTCGCAGTACTTCAAGCATCGCGCACGGGCGATGTTCCTGCGCCGCCATTTCCCCGCCGGGCTGATCGGCGGTGCGGCGTGGTCGCTGGCGAAAGCCGCGCAACTGCGGGCCCAGGGGCATGGGGCGGAAGCCGCAGCGCTCTTGCGGGGCTTCTTCGGGATGGCGCCGCCCGGAGCGGTGCTGGCCGCGCTCAGCCCCGATACACGGGCGAAGATCGGGCGTTAATCGCCCCGCCGATGCGTCTGCGCAAACCGCGTGTAGCTGGTACCGCGCGCCTCAGGCCGTGCCGCGTCCTCGGGTTCATCGGCCCGCTCCTTCACCGCCTCGGTCAGCATCCACATGCCTGCCCCGAACAGGAAGAAGGTGAAGGCGTAGATCGACTCCCAGACATAGACGGTGCAGAGCGTGAAGGTCATCCCCGCGAAGGTGAACACCCAGGAGCGGCGGAAATTCTGCATTCGCGGATCGCCGCTGAAATCGCGGAACATCACCTTGAACAGCCCCCAGACATAGCCACTCGTGACCAGCAGGAAGCCCGGGATGCCATAGCGCACCGCCATCACCAGCCAGAAATTATCCATCGAGCCGGAATACATATACCACGGCCGCACCCAGTCATTCAGCCCGATGCCGAAGATCGGGTTGGCCCAGACATTCTTCAGCCCCCAGTCGAAGATGATCGTGCGCCAATAGGCGGTATGGGCCGAGAAGGTCGCGTAGCTAAGAAACACCATGATCGGCGAGCGGTTCGACAGCAGGTCGACCGTAACATAGGCGAAGGCACACAGCCCCGTCAGCAGCCACCAGCGCCATTCGATCCGCACGAACGTGATGTACCAGCCGATCAGCCCCAGCTGCAGCAGCAGCGAGAGAAGCGCCCCCGAGGAGAGCGCAAGAAAGCCGTTGAGCAGGATCAGTCCGCTCGCCACCACCCGCCAGCCCAGCGACTTGATCCCGTCGAAGGCCACGAAGGCGAAGGCGAAAACGACCGAGCAATAGAGCCCGAAATGGATCGGATGCGCGAAGGGGCCCTGCACCCGCTCCAGCCCCAGGCGCGGCTCCTGAAAGTTGTAGGTGATCGTGCCCATCCCCGGCAGCTTGTCGATCAGCGTCGGGATCAGGGTCGTGCCGGTCTTCGTCTCGTAAAGCGAGAAGGGCGTCAGGATCAGCACCGACCAGATCAGCACCTTGCCCAGCGCCGCGAAATCCTCGCGCGAGCGGATATAGGCGCGCCCGATCAGGTAGCCGCCCAGAACCTCCAGCCCGACCGAGCCCGCCTGCTGGATCACCCGGTCGGGGTTGTTCACCGCCAGCGCGACCGACAGCCACAGCGCATGGAACAGGAACAGCCAATCGACCGGCAGTATCCGCCCTGCCCGCCCGCTGAAGACCCGCGCGAAGGCGGGCAGGATGAAGGCCATCAGCACAAGGCGGCTCCCGGTGATCGCAAGCGGGCCGAGGTTGAACTTGAAGGGCAGCAGGATCGACAGCACGAACAGCAGCACCGGCCACGGCAGTTTCGCGGTCGCGAGCGCGGCGGTCTCGGCGATACGGGATCGCCCGCCCGCGCGGCTTGTCGGGCGCGCACGTTGCGGAGTGACACTGCCAATCGCCCCGGCGCGCATCAGCGCATCGCCCCGCTCACCGCCGGGCGGCTCGCGGTCAGATCAAGCGCCTCGATCTCGCCGTGGAAGCTGCCCTTGCCGAAGGGATTGCCCAGCGCGAGGCCCCAATACTCCATCGGCTTGAGCCGCCCCGAGACGGTGCCCTTGCCGATCACCTTCTCGCCCGCCAGCACCTCGAACAGGCTGCCTTCCGAGGCGTAGCGGAAGGTGATGTCGTGCCACTTGCCGTCATAGAACGGCACGCGCTTGGTGCGCAGGAACAGCCGCTGCCCGCTCTCGGGCCAGAACTCGACCTCGAACGTGCCGCGCCCCGTCACCCGCACGATCAGCGACTGATGCAGGCGCAACAGCTCTCCGGCGGATTTGTAGTCGCCCACCGCGCGCAGCTTCATATGCAGCGCGAAGCGGTCCGCCCCGTAGAGCGGCGCGACCATCTCGCGCGGGATTACCACGGCCCCGCCGCCCAATCCGAATTCCAGCGCGCCGGGGCTGAGCGGGATCGAGTCGAGCGCCTCGGGCTGCGCCCCGGCATGCGAGATCACACGGCCCAGTTCGGGATCATAGCTGAGAATACGGTCGTCGCGGACCATGACATAGCCGCTGCTCTGCGCGCTCCGCCCGTCGGGCAGCGTCAGCGACAGCGTCACCTTGTGCCGCCCCGGCATGCGGAAGCCCACCGGCACCTGCGCGCCCTCGAGACTGGTCTGCCCGTCGATCCCCCAGCGATAGGCAACCTCGGCAGGGGCCACCCCTTCGGGCAGCACACTCTCGCTCGCGTCGAATTGCAGCGTGGTGCCGCCGCCGTCGCTGCGCGCGAACCGCATGACCGGCTGGAACGCGTCCGGACCGCCGAGGATATCGAGCATCGGCGCACCGATCCCGCTCCCGGCCAAAGCCCCACCCGGAAGATAGGCGTAATTCATGATCTCACGCGGCGCACCGGTGCGCGCGGCGACGAAGAGCTGGTCGTAATAGCTCGCCCGCTGCGGCGTGATGTCCTGAATCAGCAGGTTGTCGCGGAGCTTCCAGTCGGGCTGCCCCGCCGGGCCTGCGATCTCGCTCACCGCATTGCGGGCGATCTCCACGGCGCGGGCATCGCGCGCCACGCGGATCTGCGGGATCCAGAGAACCGGATCGCGTTTCTCGCCCTCGGAATAGACGTCATGGATGAGCGTGTTGTTGGCGATCTTCACGCCCTCCGCCTCGCCCACCGTGATCCCGTGCAGATGGGCGTTGATGATGACGTTCCCGCTGATCTCGACATTGCGGTAGAACATCTCCGCGCCCGCCTTGCCGCGATCGACCAGCTCGTTGCGCATCAGGATCGACTGGGTGAAGCCGCCCTCGCCGGAATTGAGCAGGTTGTTCGTGATCGCGATGTCACGGCTGGGCCGTTCGGTCCCGGCGGTCCAGAACTGGATCATGTCGGCATGATCGCCAGACGCGACCGCACGGCGAAAATCGTGAATGTGGTTGTTTGCGATCTCTGCGCGTTCGATCTGGGCGAAGTTCAGCCCGTCCATCCGCATGTCATGTATGTCGTTGGCGACCACCACCAGATCGGTGCAGTCGGTGAAGATCGCGCCGCGATAAAAGCGACGAAACTCGGACCGCTCGACCGTGATCCCGGTCGAGGCGCGCACCGCCAGCCCGAAGGCCGTGGGCAGCGGGCCCTGCTCAATCAGATCGGGATCGGCGGGGGCGAGGTCCCCATCGAACAGCGCATTGCGGATCGTCAGATCGCGGGTGGTGAAGACCTGAAACGGGCGGAAGTTGGATCGGTCGCCCTCGGTGTAACGGTAATCGAAGGTCACGGCCTCGATCACGACATGGCTGACTTCCCGCAGGTTCATCTGCGCGATCACCGCCCGGTTGCCCGGATCGGCAGAGCGGAAGGTTATCGGCGCATCCTCGCGCCCTGTCAGCCCCCGCAGATCGAGCGCGTCATAGTCGCCCGGCGCGATCAGAACCGTGTCGCCCGGCTCCAGCTTCGCCCCGATCCGCGCCAGCCCGGCCGTATCCGAGACCTGCCAGTCGCGCGCTATCGCGGGCCACGCCCCGAGCACCAGAAAACCGACGGCCAAAAGCCCACGCCGTCCGACGCGGGCTGCATGCCTCGTGGTGAATGCGATCTGCTCCATCGCTGCCTGCCTGTTCCGGGCCGCTTTTTGCGGCTCTGATATCTTGACGTCACGCTAGCGTGAGGAAGATCGACGCAGCAAGCGCTTTAACCCAGATTAAACCTTGCACATCGCCATTGTGGCCTTCGCGCCGCTAAAGCCGCCCGAAAATCGCCTGCCGCAGCATCCAGCCCATCCGCGCGAGCCGCAGCCTCGCAAGCGTCGCCACGGCGCGCCACCGCTCGGTCGCGTCGCGCAGGTCGGGATGGCGCAGCACCTTCGGCAGATGGGCGAGGATCGAGACGGGCATCAAGAGCGCCTTCGCCCCCCAGCGCAGCCGCGCGGGCAGGTTCGAGCCGTTCACGCCGAAGCCTTCTTCGGTCAGGCGCCGCCATTTGCGCGAGAGCGCCGCCCAGTCCTGCCGCGACGGGTGGCCCACACGCAAGCCTTCCGCATAGACCAGCGAATAGCCCTTCGCGGTCGCCCGACGGCACCAGTCGAGATCCTCCGACAGCCCCGCGATGAAGGGGCCGGTGGCTTCATAGACATCGCGCCGGGTCAGCAGGTTACCGGTGCCGGAGAACCCTTTCTCCTCGATGTAGCGGCGAAAATCGAAGGCGAAGACGGTCTCGAAGGCCTCTGCGCCGGATCGCGGCGGCGGGGTCTCGTCGAAGACGAAGACGTGCCCGCCAACCAGATCGCCCTGCCCGGCCACGGCGAAGGCGGTCGCGATCCAGTCCGGGTCGGCCACGCAGTCACTGTCGATGAAGAACAGCCTCGCCGCCGTCGTCTCCGCCACCCCGCGATTGCGGGCCTCTGCCGCGCCCTTCTTGGTCTCGGTCACGATCCGAAGGTCGGGATAGGCGGCGCGGACGGGGCCCAGATCATCGGTCGAGCCATTGTCGACCACCAGTAGCTCGCAACGCGTATCCAGCTGCGGCGCAAGCGTCTCGAGGCAGCGCAAGAGCCGCGTGACGTCGTTGTAATGCGGAATGATGATCGCGGCCTCGGCCATCACAGCGCCTCCATCAACTCGAGCAGCGCCGCGTCATAAGCCCCAAGCCGGTCGATCCCGCGCACCAGCGCCGCCTTCGCCTCTGCCGCAAGCCTGCCGCGATTGGTGAAGCCCTGCTCCAGCGCCGCCATCACCGCATCCGCATCCGCCGAGGTCGCATCGACCGTGTGGTCAAATCCCAGCGCGCCGAACAGCCCCGCGAATTTGCGGCTATAGGCGAGCGGCACCACAGCGACACCGGACGAGAACGCCGCGATACAGGCATGCATCCGTGCGCCGGTGAAGAAATCGAGCCCCGCGATATAGCTCTTCGCCTCGGACGGGCTTGCGAAGGCGGGCGCGCAGATCACCTCATGCGCAGCCGCCAGCGTCTTACAGGCGCGCAGGTCATCCTCGATCACCATCGGGCCTTCGGGAACGATCACATGCGGCACCAAATGGACCTCGGCCCCCTGCCCCTTGAACCAATCAATCGCGCGCGAGATCAGCGCGGGATAATCCAGCGCCATCCCGAAATCATTGCCCCCGTGATAGCCCCCTGCCATCAACAGCCCCGAGACATTGATCCCGACGCGCACCGGCCCACCGTCGCGCGGCGCGGGCGGATCATAGGGCAGCCGCAGCGCCAGATCGGAGGCCAGAACCGGCACGCCACGATAGCCCAGATCGTCCAGCGCCGCGCGCGAGCGTTCGTCGCGCACCGCCACCAAAGCTGAGCGGTTGAGGCTCAACCGCGCCAGCCGCTTCGACCAGCCTTTGGTGAAGGGTCCCACGGTCTGCGGCGCGACCACCAGAGGCGTGCCCGCGAGATGGGTGGCGAACTTCATCCAGAACATCTTCACCAACCGCGAGGCCCCGTAGATATCGGCGAAACTGTCGCCGCCACCAATGTCGATCACCAGATCAGCAGCCTTAACTTCGGCCCACAACCCTTTGGGAGATTTCAGAAACGCGCCATCCACCTCGATCAGCCGCAAATCATCGCCTGACACATAGGGCGCGCGTCGGTCCTTCCAGTCGAGCACGGTGATCGCAATCTCGCGCCCCGCTTTGGCGGCAAGATCGCGCAGCAGGGCGATCTCCGACACGGTCAGTGCGCCGACGCCAAGATTGTCCGAGCGCGTCGAGTGGAAGATCAGGCAGACGCGCAGCGTGCGGCTCATTTTCGGCCCCGCAACACACGTCGGACCGTGCCCGCGAAATTGCGCAGGTTCCGCGTGACCGGGTTTTGCAGCGCGCAGGCGCGCAGGTTCATCCCCTCGTAGCACGGGATCGGACGGGCCATCAGTTTGAGCGCGGCGAGACGCGCAAAAAGGGCGCGGCGACGTTCGCGCTGACCGGGCTGGATCGCGGCCAGTTCCGCCACATCGAACGGCGCGGTCTCGACCGCCGCGGCCGCCTCGGCCTCCCTCAGAATTTCCGCGCCGAGCCGCGTGCGCGCCACAATCAGGCTGCGTCCCGGCGCCTCCTCGAACAGCGGATAGCCCGCATCGTCGGCCTCCCACGCATCGGCGCAGACCAGATCGGCGGCGACGCCGGTGCCATCGGCGCAAATCTTGCAGCGGTGCTGGACATGGCGCGAGAGCACCCCGCCCCAGGCCGCGTGATAGCTCGTCTCGCGGGTAGAGCCATCATGCAGCGCGGCCACCGTCTTTCCCGGCCAGCCATTGCCGCGATAGCGCAGGCCCGCCAGCTGAGCCTCGGGCGCGCCCATCTCCGCCAGCAATTCCCGCGCGCCCTCCGCGCTGGGAACGCCCGCGCAGAAGAAGGACAGGATCACCGGGAAACTCCGCGCAAGTTTCGGATCTCGCGCGACCAGCGCCCGCAAAGCCACCGCATCGCAAGGCTTTCCGATCACCGCGAAGCGCCGCCCGTCCGCGATCAGCAACGACAGATCGGCCAGCGGGGCCGAAGGCGCATAGCGTGAGCCCGCCGCCCCCAGAACCTCGTCGCGCGTGGTGCTCAGCCGCATCCGGTTGCCGATCGGGTTGTCGGGATCGGGCTCGATCTGGGCGATGGCGTCGACGCGACCCGATTGCAGCAGATGCAGCGCCAGCGCCGAGAGCGCCCCGCCCGAGGCCCCCGCATGGCGCAGGTCGGCATCGGTGGCATGGCCGCTTTTCATCTCGATGAAGCGCCCCCAGAGCGGCTCCTCTCCGGGCGCGACGCGCTGCGCGCTCTGGCCCAAGCCCGGGCAGCAGGCGGCGATCGCGGTCTCCGCTCGCGCGCTGATCTCGGCGCTTTGCACCGGGCGCAGGAAGCCCCGCGCATCGGGCGCCATCGCGATCGCGTCCGGCGCGACCCCGGCACACAGCCCGCAGCCCGCGCAGAGATCGCCCGCCGCGACATGGGCGAGCGCCTCGCTCGAAGGCGTCGAAATGGGGCTGTGATGGGTCATGCTCGGCCGATCTGGTTTTTCAAGGAGTTGAACAGCAAAGCCGTGAATCTGGCAAGGCTTGGCTGGGTCGGTCGGCGCGCGTGACGTGGCCGTCAAGCCACAGCCGTCACAGCGCGCTTGACCCGACGGCCCCTCGGGCGGGATTATGGGCGCAAAACATGCGCGGGCGGCCAAACCCCGCGCCATATCGGACAGTACATGCTTCGCACCGCGATCCTCATCCTCAGCGGGAACGCCGCCACCTCGGCGCTGATGCTCGCGCGCAATCTGCTGATCGCGCGGCTGATCCCGGTCGCCGATTACGGCGTGGCCGCGACTTTCGCGATGGTAATGGCAGTGATCGAGATGGGCTCGACGCTGGGGCTGCAGCAGCAGATCGTGCAGTCGAAACGCGGCGACGACCCCGCGTTTCAGGCAGCACTGCAAGGCTTTCAACTGCTGCGCGGCGTGATTGCGGCGGCGGCGTTGTTCGTGCTGGCCGGGCCGATCGCAGGCTTCCTCGATATCCCCGAGGCCGCATCTGCCTATCGCTGGCTCGCGCTTGTGCCGCTCCTGACGGCGGCGCAGCATTTCGACATCCACCGCGCCCAGCGCAGGGGCCACTATCGCCCGATGCTGCTGACAGGCGCCCTGCCCGCACTGGCCGCGCTGATCGCGATCTGGCCGCTCTCGCGCCTCTTCGACGACTGGCAGGTGGCGCTTTGGGCGATCCTGCTGCACGCGGCCCTCGGCGTTCTGGTCTCGCACCTGATGGCCGAGCGCCGCTACCGCCCGCGCCTCGACCATGCCGAGATGCGCGCGAACCTGCGTTTCGGCGCACCGCTTCTGGCCAATGCTGCCCTGATGTATCTGGTCTTTCAGGGCGACAAGATCATCGTCGGGCGGCTGGCGGGGATGGAAGCGCTGGCGATCTTCGCGATGGGCATGACGCTGACGCTGACGCCCACGCTGATTGGCGCGAAATCGGTGCAGAATCTCTTTCTGCCGAAACTCTCGGCCGCGCATGGCCGTACGGACGCCTCCGCGCATCGCCAGCTTGCCGGGGCGACCTTCGAGGGGATGTTCCTCACCGGATCGATCCTGCTGCTGGGCACGGTCCTGATCGGACCGCTCGTCGTCACGGCCCTTCTGGGGGCGAAATATGCAAACCTCCTGCCGCTCCTGATCCCCTTCGCGCTGATGAACGCGATCCGCGCGATCAAGAACGGGCCGAGCACGGTCGCGCTCTCGGCGGGGCAGACCGATAACGGCTTTTGGGGGAACCTGCCCCGGATCGCGGTTCTCCCGCTGAGCTATTGGGCGCTGATTGAGACCGCCTCGGTCGTGCCGGTGATCTGGCTCGGGGTCGCGGGCGAGGCGATCGGTCTTGGCGTGGCGCTCTGGCGGCTGTCGCGGATCATGGCGCTGCCTCAGGTCGGCCGCGCCGCGCTGACGACCGCACTCGTGCTGGTCGCGATCCCGCTGATCACACTCGCCGCGCCCGGCACGCTGGTGATCTGGCCGGTCGCGCTGATCCTGATCGCGGTGCAACTTGCCGCCCTGCCCCATCTGCGGGCCTATTTCGGACGCCCGCAGATCGGCACTGCCTGACCCCGCGCCTCTGTACGATTTTCGTGCTACACTCCCCGATGACGCGCGCCATAAACCAAAGAGGGAGGATCGGTATGAACCGGTTTCTGGGTTATGTCTTCGTCGCGGCTTTGTCATTCACCACACCTGTCCTTGCCGAGGAGATGCGTGAGGTTCCGGTCTATTTCTCAGCCGGAGCGGATAACGCGGTTCTGAGCGACCGCATCAAGGGCTATGATAGCGTGATCTACACGATCGGCGCCGAGGCCGGACAGACGATCGATATCAAGCTGTCCACGAACCACACCGCCACGTATTTCAACCTCTACGGTCCCGGGAGCGGCCCGGGCGATCAGGCGATCATGACCAGCCAGTTAACGCCCGAGCTGAACCACTACACAGGCACGCTGCCCAGTTCGGGAACCTACAAGATCTCGGTCTACATGATGCGCTCGGCGGCGCGGCGCGACGAAGTTGCGAAATTCGACATCCGGATCGGGATCACCGGGAAGACCGGCGCGATCGTGCAGGGCGATTATGCCGACGGGCTACAGGGCGGGCCGGATTTCTGGCAGGTCCAGACCGGCGATATCAACGACCCGCTGAACCTGCGCGCGGGGCCCTCGACGGGGGCGGCGATCCTCGGGCGGTTCCCCGAGGGGGCGATCCTGCGCAACATGGGTTGTCGGATGGCCGAGGGCCAGCGCTGGTGTCAGGTCGCGGCGACCGAAGGGTCTCTGACCGGCTGGGTTGCCGGGCGCTACCTTCGTGAAGGCTCCTCCCCGCCGCCACGCGTGGCCGAACCCGAGACCCGCGATCAGCAGGTCCAGTTCGCCCCCGGCACGAGCGGCGCGGTGCTGAGATCGACCCTCGCCCCCGGAGCCGCGGTGAACTACCGGCTCGGCGCCCGGGAAAAGCAGTTCCTGACGGCACAGCTCCAGACCGACTCGCCTGCGGTGCATTTCAACATCTTCACCCCGGACGGCGAGCTTCTCTACGAGAGCCGCGGCGGCAGGCGGGACTATCGCGGCCAGCTCTGGCTCAACGGGGAGAACCGGATCACGGTCTACAATATCGGTGACGCCCCGGCCCCCTTCACGATGATCGTCGGGATCGAGTGAGCGCGGGCGGCGCAAATCGGGGAGGACAGCTAGATGACGAGGATGACGACACTCACACGCAGGGCCGCAACCGCGATCCTCTCGGGCGTGACCCTGATCGCGCTCGCAGCCTGCGTTCCAGAGCCACCCGACGGACGGCCAAGCCCGCTCGATGGGCACTGGGTCGGAAGGTACACTCCCCAGACCATGCATGTGATGGATCGCCCCTGCACGCCGGGCTACGGCGGGATACTCATCCGGGGCGGCCGGCTTTCGGGCCAGGCCACCAACACCTACGGAGCATCCTACAGGATTTCCGGGCATGTCGTCGGGGCCGACCGGATCGTCGGGAATTTCTACTTCCGGACGCGCTCTGTCGGCTCGCTCAAGGGGCACCTCGTCGAGGGGCGCCTCGTGGGGAATTATGAAAACGTCGACGGATGCAGGGGCAGCTGGGTCGCCACGCGACAGTGAGGAGGCTTACTCGGAAACCTTTTTCACGAATTGCGACTTCAGCCCCATCTGACCGATGCCGGGCACCTTGCAGTCGATGTCGTGATCGCCATCCACGAGACGAATGCCGCGCACCTTGGTGCCGACCTTCACGACCGAGGAGGAGCCCTTCACCTTGAGGTCCTTGATCACCGTCACCGTGTCGCCGTCGTTCAGTACGTTGCCGACCGCATCGCGCACCTCGGCGGGCGCATCCGCGTCACCCGAGGCCGACCATTCATGGCCGCATTCGGGACAGATCAGGAGAGCGTCCATCTCGTAGGTGAAGGACGAGTTGCATTCGGGGCACGGGGGCAAGGTATCGCTCATGGGTCATGCCCTTAGTCTCACGCGCCTGTTATCGCCAGAAAAATCGTTCACCTGCGACAAAAAGCGAGATGCACCGGTGCGACCGGCGCGGCTCCAGCCCACTCAGGCGGGATCGGGCAGGCCGTGAACCTCGCCCGCACGCAGCACCTCGGGCGCATAGGCCTTGCGGGCGAACACCTCGCGGACATCCTCGACGAAGCTCTCCAGCGGGTCCATCGGATAGGCCGGATCGAAGCTCGACTGATCCCAGCGCTCGCAGAATTGCTCGCAGCTGTTGTAGCAGGGATGATCCTTGAATTTCTGCCGCTCTTCCGGGTCCCAGCCGTAGTGATGGCCGTAATAGGCGATCTGGAAGATGCCGTGATGCTCCACCACCCACGAGACCTCTTCGCGGACATAGGGGCGCAGGATTTCAGCGGCCATCCGGTCGTGGTTCTGCGGGGCGAGCCGGTCGCCGATATCGTGCAGCAGCGCCGCTACGACCCAATCGAGATCCGCCCCGTCGCGCCGGGCCCGCGTCGCCGCCTGCAGCCCGTGTTCGAGCCGCGTGATCTGGTAGCCCGACAGCGTCTCCTCCGCCTGCGCGGCCAATTCGCGCAACAGCCGGTCCGCCGTGCCTGCAAGGAAGGGCTTTTCCAGCTCTTCGAGCAGTTCGTAATCCTCGCGGGTGCCGTCTTTCATCTGGGTGAAGGAGACTGTCGGTCCGGATGCGGTCATCTGCGGTCCTTCCGGTTGCGGGTTTCGATCCTCGGCCCCCTCGGGCCCCAGCGCATATCGTGACGCGAGGCCGCGCAAATGACCAGAACCCGCCCCTGCCCTCTCCGCAAGAAATAATGCGGCCCTCTCCGGGGGGTTGGAGAGGGCCAGTTTCGCCGATCAGGCTCATTCGTTGACCGCCCGAATTTATCGTCGTTTTGCCTGGGCCTTCTCAGCGTCTGGGGCGAGCGCACCCGCCCCGGATCTCGTTTTCGCGCGCGGCGCTTAGTGCAGCGCCATCTCGCGCGCGGTCATCAGCGTGACGGTTGTCGCGCTACCGGCCATGCGGATATCGGTCACGTCCAGCGCGTGGTGATCGAGGTCGCCGCCGAGGCAGGCGATCTCGATGCCGGTGAAGGTTGCGTCGATCAGCGAGGTCAGTTCCTCGCCCACCAGCTCGGCCTCGATGCCACCGGGAATCCGGCGCGTGGCTTTCGGGGTCACCTTCTTATTGCCGACGATCAGATCCAATTTCCGCTCCTTTTGCCGCCTTTGGCGGTCGTTCTGTCCCTCAGCCCGCCATGCGAATGGGCCCCGGTCGTCACGTCCCAGTCCCCGCCACGCGGATCGCGTGGCGTCGTCGTCGGGGCCCCGGCCGCCAGACCGAGACCCCTGTCCCTCAAGAGCAACCGCTGGTCGCCCCGCAGGTGTTGCACTTCATGCAGGTGCCGTTGCGCACGAGCGTGTAGTTGCCGCAATCGCCGCAGGCTTCGCCCTCGTAGCCCTGCATCTTCGCCTTGGCGCGGGCATCCATCTGGACACCGCCAGAGGAGACCGCCGTGGAGCTGGACGCACGGGCCTGCGCGCTTTGCGCGGGCATCTGCGAGGTCACGACGTCCACACCGCCCTGCAGCACCATCAGCTCTTGCGGCAGGCGCTTGCGCAGGTAGCCGGTCGAGGAAATCTGGCGCAGCACTTCGAGCGATTTCGACGCGTTCTCGGACATCGGCTCGACATTGCCATCGGCGCGCTTGCCCTCGTTCTCGCCGCCGCCCAGATCGTCGAAGCTGGTGCCCTGCGGCTTGATATGCGCGAGATCGGTGCGGTCGAGATAGGACACGGCGAGTTCGCGGAACACGTAATCGAGGATCGAGGTCGCGTTCTTGATCGAGTCGTTGCCCTGAACCATCCCGGCGGGTTCGAACTTGGTGAAGGTGAAGGCGTCCACGAACTCCTCCAGCGGCACGCCGTATTGCAGGCCGACCGACACGGCGATCGCGAAGTTGTTCATCATCGCCCGGAAGCCAGCGCCTTCCTTGTGCATGTCGATGAAGATCTCGCCCAACGTGCCGTCGTGGTATTCGCCGGTGCGCAGATAGACCTTGTGGCCGCCCACGACCGCCTTCTGGGTGTAGCCCTTGCGGCGCTCGGGGAGCTTCTCGCGGTGGCTGCGCACGATCTCCTTGACCAGCACCTTCTCGACGATCTTCTCGGCGAGAACGGCGGCCTTTTCCTGGGTCGAACCGGTGGCGAGAATTTCCTCGGCCTCCTCGTCATCCTCGACCAGCGCGGCGGCCAGCGGCTGCGACAGCTTGGAGCCGTCACGATAGAGCGCGTTGGCCTTGATGCCGAGCGACCAGCTGAGCTCGTAAGCCGCTTTCACGTCTTCGATCGAGGCGTGGTTCGCCATGTTGATCGTCTTCGAGATCGCCCCCGAGATGAAGCTCTGCGCGGCGGCCATCATGTAGATGTGGCTGTCGACGCTGAGGTAACGCTTACCCTTCTTGCCGCAGGGGTTGGCGCAGTCGAACACGCTCAGGTGCTCGTCCTTCAGGTGCGGCGCCCCTTCCAGCGTCATCGTCCCGCAGACATGGTCGTTTGCGGCGTCGATCTGCTTCTTGGTGAAGCCGAGGTGACGCAGCATGTCGAAGGTCGGATCGTTCAGCTTCTCGGCCGGGATGCCCAGCGTCTGGGTGCAGAACTCCTCGCCCAGCGTCCACTGGTTGAAGACGAAGCGGATATCGAAGGCGGTCGGCAGCGCGGCCTCGACCTTCTCGATCTCGCGCGGGCCGAAGCCGTGGCCGATCAGCGCCGTGGTGTTGATGTCGGGGCAGTTGCCGAGGCTCGCGTGACCCACGGCATAGGCGATGATCTCTTCGATCTGCGCCGACCCGTAGCCCAGCGTCTCGAGCGCGCCCGGCACCGAGCGGTTGATGATCTTGAAGTAGCCGCCGCCTGCGAGCTTCTTGAACTTCACCAGCGCGAAGTCCGGCTCGATCCCGGTGGTGTCGCAATCCATCACGAGACCGATCGTCCCGGTCGGCGCGATCACCGACACTTGGGCGTTGCGGTAGCCGTGCTTCTCGCCCAGCGCCAGCGCCTCGTCCCAGGCTTGGGTGGCGAGCGCGACCAGATCCTGATCGGGGCAGCCCTTGTGATCAAGCGCGACCGGCTTGGTCTCGAGCCCCTCGTAGCCCTCGGTCTTGCCGTATGCCGCGTTGCGGTGGTTACGGATGACGCGCAGCATGTGCTTGGCGTTCTTCTCGTAGCCCGGGAAAGCGCCCAGCTCACCCGCCATCTCGGCCGAGGTGGCGTAGGAGACACCGGTCATCACGGCAGTCAGCGCGCCACAGAGCGCCCGGCCCTCTTTGCTGTCGTAGCCCAGACCCATGTTCATCAGCAGGCCGCCGATATTGGCATAGCCGAGGCCCAGCGTGCGGAAGTCGTAGCTGCGCTGCGCGATTTCCTTCGAGGGGAACTGCGCCATCAGCACCGAGATTTCCAGCGTCACGGTCCACAGACGGGTGGCGTGCATGTAGCTTTCCGCGTCGAACTTGCCGTCCTTGTAGAAGGTCAGCAGGTTCATCGAAGCGAGGTTACACGCCGTGTCGTCGAGGAACATGTATTCCGAGCACGGGTTCGATCCGCGGATCGCGCCGTCTTCGGGGCAGGTATGCCATTCGTTGACCGTGTCGTGGAACTGGATGCCCGGATCGGCGCAGGCCCAGGCGGCGTGGCCAACCTGCTCCCACAGATCGCGGGCTTTCACGGTCTTCGCGACCTTGCCGTCGGTGCGGCGCACCAGCTCCCAATCGGCATCGTCCTTCACCGCTTTCAGGAAAGCGTTGGTGACGCGTACCGAGTTGTTCGAGTTCTGGCCCGAAACCGAGACATAGGCTTCCGAGTCCCAGTCGGTGTCGTAGGTCGGGAATTCGATGCTGGCATAACCCTGCCGCGCATATTGCAGCACGCGGTTGATGTAGGTCTCCGGGATCATCACGCGCTTGGCGGATTTGATCGCGTCTTTCAACGCCTCGTTCTGGGTCGGATCGACCGAGGTTTCCGTCGAGCCGTCGAATTCGCGAATGGCGGTGAAGATGCCGTTCAGCTCACGCTCATGCAGCTTGGAGCCCGCGACCAGCGAGGCCACTTTCTGCTCTTCGATGACCTTCCAGTTGACGAATTCCTCGATATCGGGGTGATCCATGTCGCAGATCACCATCTTCGCCGCGCGGCGCGTTGTGCCGCCCGACTTGATCGCACCCGCTGCGCGGTCGCCGATCTTGAGGAAGCCCATCAGGCCCGAGGATTTGCCGCCGCCCGAGAGGCTCTCGCCTTCGGCGCGCAGGCTCGAGAAATTGGTGCCGGTGCCCGAGCCGTATTTGAACAGGCGCGCCTCACGGACCCAGAGGTCCATGATCCCGCCCTCTTTCACCAGATCGTCGGAGACCGACTGAATGAAGCAGGCATGGGGCTGCGGATGCTCGTAGGCCGAGGTCGAGGAGGTCAGCGTGCCCGACTTGTGATCGACATAGAAGTGACCCTGACCGGGGCCGTCGATGCCGTAAGCCCAGTGCAGGCCGGTGTTGAACCATTGCGGCGAGTTCGGCGCGGCCATCTGTTCGGCCAGCATGAAGCGCATCTCGTCATAGTAAGCCTGCGCATCAGCTTCCGTGGAGAAGTAGCCGCCCTTCCAGCCCCAATAGCACCAGGCACCAGCGAGACGGTCGAACACTTGCTTGGCCGAGTTTTCACCGGTGTAGCGCGCCTCTTCGGGGAGCTGAGCAAGCGCCTCTTCATCGGGAACCGAGCGCCACAGGAATTCCGGCACGCCCTTCTCTTTGACCTTCTTCAGCGCCGCCGGAACGCCGGCCTTGCGGAAGTATTTCTGCGCGAGCACGTCGGATGCCACCTGGCTCCAGCGGCCGGGCACTTCGACCGACTCATTTCGGAACACCACTTTCCCGTCGGGGTTGCGAATCTCAGACGTGGTCGTCGTGAATTCCAGCGCGCCGTAAGCGCCGGTTTCGTCGGTGGTGAACTTCCGTTCGATCTTCATTGCCCTGTCCCCGTTTGCAGTCAGTCCAATCCGGTGCCGGCGGGAGCCGCAGAAGACAAAGAAGCCCGGGCCTCGCAGTCGACACCGCGAGGGCTGCGCGCCCCGGATTCGGGGGTGCAATGTCCGAAATCTGTCCCTTGGCCCTAGGCTCCACTACATCTGGTGGGTTAGCCTCCGACACCACACAACCTGCCGTAGGCGCACCGCGCCGTCAACGAAACTTTCACCTTGAGTCAGTCCATTTTTCAGTTGACCGACCCCAAGGGAAGCGCGCTGCACGATTCCTCCACATTTGGTTAACGCATGGGCGCTGCATTGCGGCACCAATAAGGGCCAAATTTCATTGAAGATTCGGGGGCTTTAGCCGCTCATCTGGCAATTTCAATCCACAGAACGCAATATCTTGTGGATAGCCTCGCCGAGGTTGCGCAAAAATTGGGCAAAGCCGAAGAGCGTGTCGCTAGTGTCACAATCAAGAGCCTACCACTAGATATAGAGGGCCCGATTCCGGCGATTTCGAGGGGATGGTCGGGGCGGCGAGATTCGAACTCACGACCTTCTGTACCCAAAACAGACGCGCTACCAGGCTGCGCTACGCCCCGACGCCCTCTCCTTACAAAGAGGTTCGGCCCAAGGAAAGGGTCATTCGCAGGGAAATGCGGCCAGCGCGGGATCGACGCTGGGATGCGCCAGCTGCGCCCCCGGCGCGATGCCGTGGCGCGCCGCCATCCCGGCATTGATCTCGAGCACGTAGCGCACCGGTGCGCCGGAGGGAATCGGGGTGTCGTCATTGGGCGTCGTATTGGCCGCGACCTTCACCACTTCGCCCGTCGGGTCGATGAACACCATATCGAGCGGCAGCGGCGTGTCATGCATCCAGAAGGCAACCTCCCGCGCATGCTCGTAGATGAAGAGCATCCCTGCCCCTTCGTCCATCTCGCGCCGCCCCATCAGGCCCTGCGCGCGCTCGGCGCTGCTATCGGCAATTTCGACGGTGAAGCTGACCGGCTGGTCCCCGGTGCGCAGAATGGCGAGGTCATCGCGGCACTGCGCCCCTTCCGCCGCGGCGAGGCCCGGCGTTACGGCAAGGAAAAGCGCGGCGCTCAGCGCCCGGATTTCAAGCCTGCATCCCATGCGAGAACCTGTGCCGCCATCCGACCGCGCTTGCCTTCGATCACGCGCAGGCACACCGCTTCGCCGGGGGTAAGATCGGCAAAACCCGACCGGCGCAGAACTTCCATATGGATGAAGATGTCCTCGTCATTCTCGAAGACATTGGCAAAGCCGAAGCCCTTGGATTTTTCGAACCATTTCACCCGCGCAGGCTCCAATGGCAGCGCCGCGATATCGTCGAACGTGTTGTCGCCCAAATCCTCGATCGGAGCGACGGGCTCGCCTTCCGGAGGAAGAATCTCCAAAACCTCGACCGCCTGCGCGCCGCGCGGGGTCAGCTGCATCTGGACGCGAATCCGTGCGTGGTCGGCAATCGAGCCCTGACCGAAATTGCGCAGAACATTCGCATGAAGAAGGATGTCCGGCCCCCCTTCACCATCGACGATGAAGCCGAACCCTTTGACAGGGTCGAACCATTTGACGGTGCCGGTCACCTCACGAAGCTCTGCCTCGGACTCCCCCAGCATATTCCATCCCGTTTGCATTCGCGGGCTTTCCTGTTCGCATTTCCTCCGCACGTCCTTCTGGAAATGCGGTGTTTAGGGGACACTTCAAGAGATTGCCCAAAGTTTCAAGACCCTATGCAATTCACGAAGCGCGAGTGTCAGGGGTTCAGGCGGGTTACAACCCACTGATCGGCAAGGGTTTGCCGGCTCCAGCGGAAGCGATCATGAAGGCGAAAAGAACCGTCCGCCCAGAATTCCAACTCCAACGGCTTGATTCTGAACCCTCCCCAAAACGGCGGTCGATCGGGATTCGCGCCGTGGCTCGCGGTCACCTTCGCGACCTCCGCCATCAAGGCGCTGCGCGAACTCAGTGGCTCACTTTGCCGTGAGGCCCAGGCGCCGAGACGCGATTTCAGCGAGCGCGACTTGTAGTAGGCATCAGCCTGCGGCCCCTCCTCGCGCTCAACCATACCGCGAACCCGAATCTGCCGGCGCAGCGATTTCCAATGCATCACGAAGGCGGCCTTTCCGGCGCTTTCGATCTCCTGCGCCTTCACCGATCCGTAGTTGGTGTAGAAGACGAAAGCCCCGCCGGAGGGCATGTCGCGCCCTTCGATTTCCTTGAGAAGAACCATACGCGCATTGGGCAACCCGTCCGGATCGACCGTCGCCAGGGCAATCGCATTGGGATCGTTGATCTCGGTGTCCGCGGCCTCATCCAGCCATGTCTGCGCGATGGCAAAAGGATCGTCGCCTGCGAAAATTCCGGTTCTGTCACTCATACTCGCCTCCAGTCTCGCCGCCGCTTCGCACATCAGGCGCAACGCCCCGATCTGCAACACGATCCACACGATCATGCTTGACCGGAGGTCAGTAGCCTTGATGCGTCTCCACCTTTCGCCTAAAGCATTCGGACTTACCAGAGCGAAGCGGGGGAAAACCTGACATGTCAAACAACCTGATGGCAGGCAAACGCGGGCTGATTATGGGCCTTGCGAATGACAAATCCATCGCCTGGGGCATCGCCAAAGCCCTCGCGGATGCCGGTGCGGAGCTGGCCTTCTCGTTCCAGGGCGAGGCGCTCAAGAAGCGCGTGGGGCCGCTGGCAGAACAGCTCGGCTCCGATATCCTCGTGGAATGCGACGTCGCCAGCGGCGACTCGATCCAGACGCTCTTCGAGACGCTGCGCACCCATTGGGACAGCATCGATTTCGTCGTCCACGCGATCGGCTTCTCCGACAAGTCGGAGCTGCGCGGACGCTACGTCGACACGTCGCGCGACAATTTCAAAACCACGATGGACATCTCGGTCTATTCCTTCACTGCCGTGTGCAAGGAAGCCGCAGCGATGATGAACGAGGGCGGCTCGCTGCTCACGCTCACCTATTACGGTGCCGAGCAGGTCATGCCGCATTACAACGTGATGGGCGTGGCGAAAGCGGCGCTGGAAGCCAGCGTGATGTATATCGCCGAGGATCTGGGCAAGGACGGCATCCGCTGCAACGCGATCTCCGCCGGCCCGATCAAGACCCTCGCGGCTTCGGGCATCGGTGACTTCCGCTACATCATGAAGTGGAACGAGCTGAATTCGCCGCTGCGCCGCAACGTGACGCAGGAAGAGGTCGGCAAGGCCGCGCTCTACCTGCTCTCCGATCTCGGCTCCGGCACCACCGGCGAGACGCTGCATGTCGACGCTGGCTATCACGTGGTGGGCATGAAAGCGGTCGACGCGCCCGATATCGACGTGGTCACCAAGCGGAAGGAATGAGATGACCCTCGCGGCCCTCACCGCGATCTATTTCGTGCATCTGGCCGCGGCGATGTCGCCGGGGCCAGCGGTGCTGCTGGCTGCGCGCACGGGTCTGCGCGAAGGCTTCGGACGCGGCATCTGGCTCGCGCTCGGCATCGGCCTGGGCGCGGTGATCTGGGCAGCGGCGGCACTTTTCGGCCTCGCCCTCGTCTTCAAGGTCGCCCCTGCCCTGCTGACCACGCTCAAGATCGCGGGCGCCGCCTATCTGCTCTGGCTCGCCTATAAGATGTGGCGCCATGCGGGCGATCCGATGGATGAAGAAATCCCCGACCTGCCGCGCACCCGCTCGATCCCCCGGCTGATCTGGCTCGGCGTCTCGACCCAGCTCGCCAACCCCAAACCCGCCGTGTTCTTCGGCACTGTCTTCCTGACCTTCATCCCGCCGTCGGCACCCGCCTGGGCCTATGTCGCGATCCTCGGCATCGTGATGTTCAACGATGCGGGATGGAACGTCATCGTCGCGCGGATCTTCTCGCTCGAGAAAACGCGCGCGGCCTATCTGAACCTGAAAACCGTGATCGAGCGCTGCTTTGGCGGCCTGCTGGCGCTGCTCGGTCTGAAACTCGCTCTGAGCTGAGGAGACCCCCGATGTCCGATCGTCTGCCGCATGAAAAAGGCTTCCATGTCAGCTGGGACCAGATCCACCGCGATGCGCGCGCGCTCGCATGGCGCCTCGACGGCAAGGGCCCGGGCGACGGCAGCTGGCGCGCGGTGGTGGGCATCACCCGTGGTGGGCTCGTTCCGGCGGCAATTGTCGCGCGCGAGCTGGACATCCGCACGGTCGATACGATCTCGGTCAAAAGCTACAACCATCAGGAACAGCGCGAAGCGCAGGTCATCAAGCCGACGCAAGTGAGCCTGATGGAAAACGGCGGCGAAGGCGTGCTGATCGTCGACGACCTCGTCGACACCGGCAACACGCTGAAGCTGGTGCGCGACCTCTTCCCGAAGGCGCAATTCGCCACCGTCTACGCCAAACCGATGGGCGCGCCGCTGGTCGACACCTTCATCACCGAGGTCAGCCAAGACACCTGGATCTTCTTCCCCTGGGACATGGCGCTGCAATATGTGCAGCCGTATCGCGGCACGGACTGATCGGTGAAATTCGGCGCGCCCGGAACCCCTCTGGGTCGGTTCCTGCACTGGCTCTTCGAGGTCAGCCTGATCATCAAGGCAATCTTCGAGATCGCGGAAACGCTGTCTGGCCTCGCGCTGCTCGGCCTGCCGAAGAATGCGCTGTTCGATGCGGCGCATTGGCTGACCGCGCGCGAGCTGCGCGAGGATCCCAATGACCGGATCGCCAACGCATTCCTGAACGCGGCCCATCACTTCTCGATCCAGACGCAGGATTTCTACGGCTTCTATTTCACCAGCCACGGCCTGCTGAAACTTGTCGTCGTGCTGCTGCTGATCCGCGGGCTGATCTGGGCCTATCCGATGGCGATCGTGATGATGACGGGCTTCGTGGCCTACCAGATGTATCTCTATAGCCTGAACCATGGCGCGGGCATGCTGGCGCTGACGGTGCTGGACCTCGTGGTGATCGCGCTGACGCTGCGCGAATGGTACGTGCGCCACAGCTTTGCCTGGCGCAACCACCGTGAGAGACGCAGCTAGGGCGCGCTGCCCCCCCCCCTCTGCCCACCGCTTGCGCCTGCCCCCCGGGATAGTTCCGCCAAGAGGAAGAAAGTCTCCCTTCTTCTCGATCCAAATATCCCCGCCGGAGGCTCCCGCCTCTTGCCAAGCGCGCGACGCTCTGCTGATCTCGCGCCGATCATCCAGAAGGACCCCCATGCCGCATCCGCTCAATCCCGCCCTCGCCGCCACCTTCCCGCCCCCGGTCATGGAGGCGCGGCGCTGGCTCGACGGGGTCGAGTTCACTGCCGATCGCCCGCTGATCAATGTCTCTCAGGCAGCCCCTGTCGATCCGCCGCCCGAGGCTTTGCGTCAGGCGATCGCAGAGGCCGCGCTGAACGATCCGCAGGCGCATCTTTACGGCCCCGTTCTGGGCCTGCCCGATTTGCGTGCGGAACTCGCGCATCAATGGGGCCTCGCCTATGGCGGCGAGATCGCAGCGCGTCAGGTCGCGATCACCCAAGGCTGCAATCAGGCGTTTTGCGCAACGCTGGCCACGCTCGCAGGTCCCGGCGACGAGGTGATCCTGCCGACGCCTTGGTATTTCAATCACAAGATGTGGCTCGACATGGCGGGCGTGCAGACGGTGCCGCTGGCCCCCGGCGCGGGGCTTCTGCCCGACCCCGATGAGGCCGCCGCGAAGATCACCGGCAAAACGCGCGCGATCGTGCTGGTCTCGCCCAACAATCCGGGCGGGGCGGAATATCCGGCCGAATTGCTGCGCGCCTTCGCCGATCTGGCCAAGCAGCACAAGCTCGCGCTGATCGTGGACGAGACCTATCGCGATTTCGACTCGCGTAGCGGCGCGCCGCATGACCTGTTCTCGGATCCCGACTGGCCGGACTATTTCATCCATCTCTATTCCTTCTCGAAAGCCTATCGCCTGACGGGCCACCGCGTCGGCGCCATCGTCGCGGGCGAGGCACGCCTCGCCGAGGTCGAGAAATTCCTCGACACGGTCGCTATCTGTCCCTCGCAGCTTGGTCAGATGGCCGCGCTTTGGGGCATGCTGCACCTGTCGCAATGGGTGGCGGGCGAACGCGCGGAAATCCTGCGCCGGCGCGCGGCCATGGAGGCCGCCTTCGCCGATCTGGAAGGCTGGAAGATGCTCGGCTGCGGGGCCTATTTCGCCTATGTGACGCATCCCGATCCCCGCCCCTCTCCTGATTTTGCGCAGGCTCTGGTGCGCGAGGCGGGCGTGCTGATGCTGCCCGGTACGATGTTCATGCCGCAAGGCGCAAACGGGGCCGCGCAGCAGATGCGGATCGCCTTCGCCAATGTCGATACGGACGGGATCGCGGCCCTTCGCGACCGGCTGGCGGGCCTCGCGCGCGGCTAGCCTTGCAGGCCAGTAATCAAAGCCCTAAACAGCGCCCAACAAACAATGCCCGAGGAGGAACCCCGATGAAGATGCGCAGCCACGGCAAGAGTGTCGTCGTCTGGATCTTGCTGGCCATGCTGATCCTTGGTCTCGGCGGTTTCGGGCTACGCAATTTCTCCGGTTCGGCCAAAGCGGTCGGCGCGGTCGGCGACACCAAGATCACCGTCGATGATTACGCCCGCGCCCTGCGTCAGGAGATGCAGCAACGCAGCCAGCAGCTTGGCCAGCCGGTCACGATGGCGCAGATGCGGTCCTCCGGCGTCGACCAGCAGGTGCTGGGCAAGCTGATCGGTCAGGCCGCGATCGGCGAAGGCGCGCGGCGTCTTGGCGTGTCGGTGGGCGACCAGCAGTTGCAAAAGCAGCTCTACGACGTTCAGGCGTTCCAGAACGCTTCGGGTAAATTCGACCGCGAAACCTATAAATTCGCGCTGCGCCAGCAGGGCTATACCGAGCCGCAATTCGAGGCTCAGCTGCGCGACGATCTCTCGCGCTCGATCATTCAGGGCGCCGTCGCGGGCGGCGTGGATGCGCCCAAACCGGTGGTCGACGCCTATACCAAATATGTCAGCGAGAAGCGCGGCTTCACTTGGGCCGAGGTAAGCGAAAGCGATCTGACCAAGGCGATCCCGGACCCGACCGACGATCAGCTTCAGACCTATTACAACGACCATATCGATCAGTTCACCGCGCCGCAGACGCGCGACATCACCTATGCGTGGCTGACGCCGGACATGCTGGCCGACAAGGTCAAGATCGACGACGCCACGCTGAAGGCCGAATACGAGCGCCGCGCCGACGAGTTCAAGCAGCCCGAGAAGCGCCTCGTGGAGCGTCTCGTCTACTCCGACATGGACGCAGCCAAGGCCGCGAAAGCCAAGCTGGATGGCGGCGCAACCTTCGCCGATCTCGCCAAGGATCGCGGCCTGTCGCTCGACGACGCCGATCTGGGCGATGTGACCCGCGACAATCTGGGCAAGGCCGCCGATCCGGTCTTCTCGGCCGAGAACAACACCGTGGTCGGCCCGGTCGAGACCGATCTGGGCCCGGCCCTTTTCAAGGTGAACGGCATCATAGATGCGCAGGAAACCTCCTTTGCCGAAGCGCGCGACGAACTCGCGGGCGATGCCGAAGCCGAGAAGGCGCGCAACGAGATCGGCAAGATGAGCGAAGACCTGCAGGACCGTCTGGCAGGCGGCGCGACGCTCGAAGAGATGGCCAAGGAAACCGATATGGAGCTTGGCCAGATCGACTACACCGCCGACAGCACCGATGGCATCGCGGGCTATGACGAATTCCGCAAAGCGGCTGATGAGGCAACGACCGACGCCTATCCCGATCTGCAGACGCTCTCGGATGGCGGCGTCTTCGCGTTGCGCCTCAACAAGATCGTGCCGCCCCAGCCCAAGCCCTTCGCCGATGTGAAGGACGAGGTCGCAGCGGCATGGCGCGCCGATCAGGTGGTGAAAGCCGAAGAGGACCGCGCCAAGGAGATCGTCTCGGCGGTCGAGGGCGGCAAGTCGCTGGGCGAGACCGGCGTGCTGACCACGAAGGTCGCGAGCATCGGCCGTGGCGGCTATTCCGACGAACTCCCGCCGCCGGTGATCTCGAAGGTCTTCAAGACCGAGCCGGGCAAGCCCGCGCAGATCACCGCCAACGGCAAGGTCTATGTCTTCGTCACCGACAAGGTCATCCCGGCGGATATGGAAGATGCCGACACCAAGCTGATCTCGGGTCAGATCGGCACGCAGCTGTCGAATTCGCTGGCCAATGACCTGCTCAATTTCTACGCGACCGCCGTGGAGTCGGAGGCCGGGCTCGATCTCGACAACCAGACCGTGACCGCCGTGCAGTCGCAGATGCAGTAAGGAGGCCCACCGTGGTCGCTCTCTCCCCTTCTTTCGAGGCGTTCGAGGAACGCTGGGCCAAGGGTGAAAACCAGCTGGTCTACGCGCGGCTCGCGGCCGATCTGGACACGCCCGTCTCGCTGATGCTCAAGCTCGCCGAGGCGCAGCCCAATTCCTTCATGCTGGAATCGGTGACCGGCGGCGAGGTGCGCGGGCGCTACTCGATCGTCGGCATGAAGCCTGACGTGATCTGGGAATGCCGTGGCGAGCAGGCGCGGATCAACCGCTCGGCGCGCTTCGACGAGGCGTGGGAAGACCTTCCGGGCCACCCGTTCGACAGCCTGCGCGCCCTGATCGCGGAAAGCCGCATCGAGATGCCCGACGATCTGCCCGCCGCGGCGGCTGGTCTGTTCGGCTATCTCGGCTATGACACGATCCGGCTGGTCGAGAAGCTGCCGAACGTGAACCCCGATCCGCTGGGCGTGCCCGACGCGATGCTGCTGCGCCCGTCGGTCGTGGCCGTGCTCGACGGGGTGAAGGGCGACGTGATCATCTGTGCGCCGGCCTTCCAAGCCGAGGGCAAGTCCGCGCGCGCGGCCTATGCGCAGGCCGCCGAGCGGGTCTCGGATGCGCTGCGCGATCTCGACCGCACGCCGGTGGAGAGCCGCGATCTGGGCGAGAGCCTGCAGGTCGGCGAGATGCATTCGAACTTCACCAAAGAGGGCTACATGTCCGCAGTGGAGAAGGCGAAGGATTACATCCGCGCGGGCGACATCTTCCAGGTGGTTCCGGCACAGCGCTGGTCGGCGCATTTCCCGCTGCCGCCCTTCGCGCTCTATCGTTCGCTACGGCGCACCAACCCCTCCCCCTTCATGTTCTTCCTGAACTTCGGGGGCTTCCAGATCGTCGGCGCTTCGCCCGAGATCCTCGTGCGCGTGCGCGAGGGCGAGGTGACGATCCGCCCGATCGCGGGCACCCGTCCGCGTGGTGCGACCCCTGCCGAGGACAAGGCGCTGGAAGAAGACCTGCTGGCCGACAAGAAGGAACTGGCCGAGCACCTGATGCTCCTCGATCTGGGGCGCAACGATGTGGGGCGCGTCGCGAAGATCGGCTCGGTCCACCCGACCGAGAAATTCATCATCGAGCGCTACAGCCACGTCATGCATATCGTCTCGAACGTCGTGGGCGAGCTGGCCGACGATCAGGACGCGCTCTCGGCGCTGCTGGCCGGTCTGCCCGCAGGCACGGTCTCCGGCGCGCCCAAGGTGCGCGCGATGGAGATCATCGACGAGCTGGAGCCGGAGAAACGCGGCATCTATGGCGGCGCCGTGGGCTATTTTGCGGCCAATGGCGAGATGGACATGTGCATCGCGCTGCGCACGGCGGTGGTGAAGGACAAGACGCTTTATATTCAGGCGGGCGGCGGCGTGGTCTATGACAGCGACCCCGAGGCCGAATGGATGGAGACGGTCAACAAGTCCAAGGCGCTGCGCAAGGCGGCCGAGGATGCGGGGCTGTTCGTGGCCACTCGCGGCAACGGCTGAGGCAGTCGCCTTTTCCCAAGCTTTGAGAACGCGGGCTTACTGGCCCGCGTTTTCCATTTCCGGCTCCGCTTCAGGAGCGCCAGCCACCACGCTATCCAGCGCCAGCGCAGAAACCGGGGTCAGCGTCACCTTGTTTTGCGCATCGACATACCAGTCCTCAATCCCCTGAACCGACTCCGGCCAGGCCGAAAGCATCACCACGACCGAGCCGTTGCGCTCCGCCTCGAAATCGGCGCGCGCCAGCATCCGCGAGATCACGGCAGCCTTCTCGCGCCCGTCATCGATCACGCGCCAGACCTGAGCGCGCGGCAGATCGGCGGAGGTCGCGATCTGGTTGGCGCTGTCGAAGCCCTTCTTCTGGGTAACAACACCCAGCCCGCCGCGGCTGAGCGCCGAGATCATCTGGCGCGCAAGCGGGCGGTTGTTCTGGAATTGCGGCTGCGGCGGCTCCACGACGGCGACCGCCTCGGGGATCACGTGACGCCAGGCCTCCAGCGCCACCTCGACATCTTCGGGCGCGGCGTTCGCGGGCAGTCCGGCGGCAAGGATCGCGACCTCGAACCCCGCCGCGCGGAAGGCTTTCGCATCGTCAGCCGCGCCTTCGCGGGTCGGATCGATCGCGATGGTCATCGGCAGATCGCTCGCCGTGATCGTCGCCGGGTCGAGCCCGCCAGCCGTCACGCCCGGATCGATCAGCACCAGCGATATTTGCGGCTTGTCGCTGATCGGTGCGGGGGCTGCGAATTTCCGGATCGGGTTCAGATCGGCCGCATCGACCGCGGCGACCTCGGGCATGTCCTGCGCAGACTGCGCGTCAGGGCCCTCCCCCGGCGCAGGCGCGGTCGAAGGCGTTACTTGCGGCAGGCGATCCACCACCACGCCGGGCGCGGATTTGAACCCGCCCATCGCTTTGCCCGGCAGCGACGGGGCGTCTTGCAACGAAAAGATGCGCGGCTTGATCGGGGCCGCATCTCCGCCTTGCGGCAGAGCGCGCCCGGCGGGCAGGTCCGGGCTTGCGGTCGGGTCGTTCGATATCTCGGGTTTGTCCGCCTGCGCAGTGTCGATCCCCTCGCCCTCGGGCGGCAACTGATCCGCCGCGGGCATCTCACCGAGCGACGGGGCCGCTTGAGGCTGCGCTTCGGGGGGCGTGATCTCGGCCTCAGGCAGTGCGGGCATCTCGCTCGCCGCCACAATCGTGTTTCCCTCATCGGCAGGCGGTGTCGCTTGCTCGGGCGCTTTCGGCGGCTGCAGGGTCACGTCGGGCAGCGCGGGCATTTCGGCTGCGGGCGCAGTTTCAGCGGTCTGCTCCGGCTGTGCTTCGGGCGCAGGCGCGCGCGCGGCGGCAATCTCGGGCGTGGCATCGGGCGCGGGCGCGCCTTGCAAAGAGGCAGGCGGCGCGCTGTCGGGTTGGGCCCCTGCCTCCGGCGTGACCGGCTCGGCGAGCGCGACGGTCTCCCCGTCCGCGTCGGGAAGCGGCTCGGCCATCTCGGTCGCCATCTCCGGGCGTGCGGCGCTTTGGATTTCGTCGGCACTGGGCGGCGCGAGGCTCGGCTGCGGCTCGGACACGCGCGGCGTCTTGGTCGGCGCTGAAATCGGCGCCCCGTCCGGCGTCGGCATTGAGGGCGTGCGATCGGTCGCAGGGCGCGAGAAATCGGAGCCTGCGGGCAGGTCCACATTCGCCGGTTCTTCGGGCGTCGGGCTTCCGGCGAGCTTGATTTCTGCGCCGGGCTCTTTCGGCGCCGGGAAGATCAACGACATCACGCCCGCACCGAGTACCGCGACCAGCAGACCGGCCAGTCCGCCCTTCATCACAGATCGCATCATTGCCTGCCTCCATCTTCACCGCTCTTGATGCGCGGCTTTTCCCGGGGACTGCCCTTGACCCCGACCCTTCGCTGATAGCATCTATAGCCCGACCCGTTCCCCGGTTCACCCCCCTTGATAAGCGCATCGGCGCTTGAGTGCATGGGGGACGCCGGGGGCCAACAAACGAAAGGGCCCGGCCATGCTGCTGCTCATCGATAATTATGACAGCTTCACCTATAATTTGGTGCACTATTTTGGCGAGCTGGGCGCCGATGTGAAGGTCTGGCGTAACGACGCTCTGAACGTGCAGGAGGCGATGGGCATGGGCGCGGAGGCGATCGTGCTGTCGCCCGGCCCCTGCGATCCCGATCAGGCGGGCATCTGCCTGCCTCTGGTGATGGCCGCGGCCGAGGCGAAGCTGCCTCTGTTCGGCGTCTGTCTGGGGCATCAGACCATCGGTCAGGCCTTTGGCGGGAAAGTCGTGCGCGCCTCCGAGATCGTGCATGGCAAGATGGGCGAGATCCGCCACGAGGGCAAAGGCTGCTTCAAGGGCCTGCCCTCTCCGCTGAAAGCGACGCGCTACCACTCGCTGATCGTGGAGCGCGATAGCCTGCCCGACTGCCTCGAGATCACCGCCGAGCTGGACGACGGCACGATCATGGGGCTGCGCCATCGCGAGCTGCCGATCGAGGGCGTCCAGTTCCACCCGGAATCCATCGCCTCCGAGCATGGCCACGCGATGCTGAAGAATTTCCTGACAGAGGCAGGCGTCAGCCTGAAGGTGCCCGCATGAGCCAACCGATGAGCGAAGCGATGAAGCCGCTGATTTTCGCGGCGTCGGAAGGTCCGCTGAGCCGCGCGCAGGCCGAGATGGCATTCCAGTTGCTGTTCGAAGGCGAAGCCTCGCCCGCGCAGGTCGGCGGTTTGCTGATGGCGCTGCGGGCGCGCGGGGAATCCGTGTCGGAATATGCCGCCGCCGCCGCCGCGATGCG
This sequence comes from Thioclava sp. DLFJ4-1, assembly GCF_002020145.1. Classification (NCBI taxonomy): domain Bacteria; kingdom Pseudomonadati; phylum Pseudomonadota; class Alphaproteobacteria; order Rhodobacterales; family Paracoccaceae; genus Thioclava; species Thioclava sp. DLFJ4-1. Next base: position 235,084 of record NZ_MPZT01000004.1, on the reverse strand, counting down.
TGCGAAATGCGTGCCGGTCAAAGCCCCCGAAGGCGCGATGGATATCGTGGGCACCGGCGGCGACGGGATGCACACGCTCAACATCTCGACGGCTGCGGCCTTCGTCGTGGCGGGCGCGGGCGTGCCGGTCGCGAAACATGGCAACCGCGCGGCCTCGTCGAAATCGGGCACGGCGGATGTGCAATCCGAGCTGGGCATCGACGTGATGGCCGGTCCCGAGGCGACCGAGCGTGGTCTGGCCGAGGCCGGGATCGGCTTCATGATGGCGCAAATCCACCACCCCGCGATGCGCCACGTCATGCCGGTGCGTCAGGAACTGGGCTGCAAGACGATCTTCAACATCCTCGGCCCCCTGACCAACCCCGCAGGCGTGAAGCGGCAGCTGACCGGGGCTTTCGCGCCCGACCTGATCTTCCCGATGGCCGAGACGCTGCAGATGCTCGGCTCCGAGAAGGCATGGTTGGTGCATGGCTCGGACGGGACCGACGAGATCACCATTTGCGGCACGACCGAAGTCGCCGCGCTGGAAAATGGCCGCATCGAGTCGATCCAGATCCACCCCGAGGATGCGGGCCTGCCCGTGCACAAGTTCAAGGATCTGGTTGGCGGCACGGCGGCCGAGAACGCCACCGCCCTGCGCGCGCTGATGGATGGCGAGGCTTCTGCCTATCGCGACGCGGTGATCTTCAACGCGGCTGCCGCGCTCGTCGTGGCCGACAAGGTCGCAGACCTGAAATCCGGGGCGGAAATGGCCGCCGAGAGCATCGATAGCGGAAAGGCGAAGACCGCGCTGGAAACGCTCGCCCGCATCACGCAGGAGGTCGCCGGATGAGCACGATCCTCGACAAGATCAAAGCCTATAAGCTGGAAGAGATCAAAGCGGCCAAAGCCGCGCGCCCGCTGAGCGAAGTTGAGGCTCAGGCCAAGGCGCAGGCGTCCACGCGCGGTTTTGCCAACGCCCTTACCGCGAAGGCGGAAACGGGCTACGGGCTGATCGCCGAAATCAAGAAGGCGTCGCCCTCGAAAGGGTTGATCCGCCCCGATTTCGACCCGCCTTCGCTCGCGAAAGCCTATGAAGAGGGCGGCGCGGCTTGCCTGTCGGTGCTGACCGACACGCCCTCTTTCCAGGGCGCGCCGGAATTCCTGTCGGCGGCGCGCGCGGCCTGCTCGCTGCCCGCTTTGCGCAAGGATTTCCTCTATGACACCTATCAGGTCGCGGAAGCCCGTGCCTGGGGCGCCGATTGCATCCTGATCATCATGGCCTCGGTCGAGGACGATCTGGCCGCCGAGCTGGAAGACGCAGCCTTCGGTTGGGGCATGGATGTGCTCGTCGAGGTACATGACATGGAAGAGACCGAACGCGCCCTCAAGCATCTGAAATCGCCGCTTCTGGGCGTGAACAACCGCAACCTGAAGACCTTCGAGGTTACGCTCGACGTGACCCGCGAGCTTGCTCCGAGCATCCTCGCCGAAGGCCGCGATCTGGTCTGCGAGAGCGGCATCTTCACCCGCGACGACATGGCCGCGATGGCCGAGGTCGGCGCGCGCCGCTTCCTTATCGGCGAAAGCCTGATGCGGCAGGACGATGTCGCGGGCGCCACCCGGACGCTTCTGGAGGTCGCATGAGCCTGTCGCATTTCGACAAGGACGGTCAGGCCCATATGGTCGACGTCTCCGATAAGGAGGTGACCGACCGCATCGCCGTGGCCGAGGGCCGCGTGGTGATGCTGCCCGAAACGCTGGACTATGTCCTGAAGGGCACCGCGAAGAAGGGGGACGTTCTGGGCATCGCACGGATTGCGGGGATCATGGCCGCGAAGAAGACCTCCGATCTGATCCCGCTCTGCCACCCGCTGCCGATCACCAAGGTCACGCTGGACCTGGAGCCCGACGAGGCGCTGCCCGGCGTTCGGATTCGCGCGACCGTGAAGACCTCGGGTCAGACCGGCGTCGAGATGGAGGCGCTGACGGCGGTGTCGGCGGCGGCGCTGACGGTCTATGACATGCTCAAGGCGGTCGAGAAATCCATGCAGATCGAAGGTATCCGCGTCGTGCTGAAAGACGGCGGGAAATCCGGCAAATACGAGGCCGAAGGGAGCGCATCATGAGCCTGTTGCCCGTCGAAGAGGCGCTGGAAAAGGTTCTGGCACTGGTCGAGCCGCTGGGCACCGAGCGCGTGAGCCTGCGTCACGCCCTTGGCCGCGTCATGGCGGAGCCCGCCACGGCGCAACTGACCCAGCCGCCGTTCTCGGGCTCGGCGATGGATGGCTACTGGATCGACGTGGCCGACCACCTGCCCGGCGCGACGCTCACCGTCGAGGGCGAGGCCGCCGCCGGTCGCGCCTATGAAGGCACGCCGACTCCGGGCCAAGCCGTGCGCATCTTCACCGGCGCACCGGTGCCGGGCCCGAATGGCGTGGTCGTTCTGCAGGAGAACGTGACGCGTGAAGGCGACACGATCACCCTGCCGCAAGAGCTTGATAGCAACGCCAATATCCGCCCCAAGGGTCAGGACTTCGCGCAGGGCGAGAGCTTCTGCCCCGACCGCCCGCTGACCGCGCGCGATCTGGGCCTGCTGGCCGCGATGAACGTGGCCGCGGTCACCGTGCGCCGCCGCCCCATCGTCGCAATCATCGCCACCGGCGACGAGCTGGTGATGCCGGGCGAAGAGCCGGGGCCGGACCAGATCATCTGCTCCAACAGCTTCATCGTCGCGGCACTGGCCGAGCGCATGGGCGCCGAGGCCCGCATGCTGCCGATCGCGCGCGACGACCGCGACAGCTTGCGCACCGTGTTCGAGCTCGCGAAAGGCGCCGATCTGGTGGTGACCTCGGGCGGCGCCTCGGTCGGTGCGCATGATCTGGTGGGTGAGGTCGCCGCGGAACTGGGGCTCGACCGCAGCTTCTGGAAGATCGCGATGCGCCCCGGCAAGCCCTTGATGGCGGGCCGGATCGGCGAGGCCGCGATGCTGGGCCTGCCGGGCAACCCCGTCTCGGCCACCGTCTGCGCCGAGCTGTTCCTGCGCCCGATGCTGCGCAAGCTTTCGGGTCTGCCGCCGGAAAGCCGCGTGCAACAGGCGATCCTCGCGACCGATACCGGCCCGACCGGCCCGCGCACCCATTACATGCGCGCGCGCCTCGCGCCCGGCGATCCCCTGCCCCGCGTCACGCCCTTCGACAATCAGGACTCCGCGATGCTGAGCCTCCTGTCGCAGGCCGATTGCCTGCTGATCCGGCCCTTGGGCGACGGGCCGCGCAAGGCGGGCGAGACGGTCGAAATCCTGCCGCTGGATTGAGCCGCACCCGCCTCGGGCGTTGACAGCCCCCGTGAACAAGGGTAGAACAATCCTTGAACATGTGCCTTGACCGGGGAACGGAGGGTCGCGGATGCTGACGCGCAAGCAGCTGGAATTGCTGGAATTCATTCAAAAACGGATGATGAAGGACGGTGTTCCACCCTCTTTCGACGAGATGAAGGACGCGCTGGACCTGCGCTCGAAATCCGGCATCCACCGTTTGATTACCGCTCTGGAAGAACGTGGCTTCATCCGCCGCCTCGCCCACCGGGCCCGCGCGATCGAGATCGTGAAACTGCCCGAGGCGCTGGAGAAGAAATTCGGCGCGCCCGCAGGCGATAGCGCTGGCAGCTTCGCGCCGCAGGTGATCGAAGGTGACAAGACCGACCCGCCGCGCGGCGCGATGCCGGTCGACGTGATTCACGCGCTGGAACTGCCTGTGATGGGCCGGATCGCCGCCGGTGTCCCGATCGAGGCGATCTCGGAAGTCTCGCATCATGTTGCCGTTCCCGGCTCCATGCTGAGCGGTCGTGGGGAGCATTACGCGCTCGAGGTCAAAGGCGACTCGATGATCGAGGCCGGGATCAACGACGGCGATGTTGTGGTGATCCGCGAACAGGGCACCGCCGACAATGGTGATATCGTGGTCGCGCTGGTCGAGGGCCATGAGGCGACGCTGAAACGCTTCTACCGGCGCAGCGGGATGATCGCGCTGGAAGCCGCGAACCCGGCCTATGAGACGCGGCTGCTGCGCGACGATCAGGTGAAGGTGCAGGGGCGGCTCGTCGGGCTGATCCGGAGCTACTGAGATTTGGTGAATTCCTGGGAAAGAGCGTCCTGCGGGGCGCTCTTTTTCGTATGTCGCGCGGGTGGCGTGGGCTGGAGCCTCCGGCGGAGATATTTGGAAAGAGCGAAGATCAGGGGCGCGTCCAGAGACGGCGGCCTTTGATTTGCGCGGTCGTCGTAACCTCGCCCTTGGCGCTGATCGCGACCGCACCAGTTTCGCGCAGGCGCGCGGCGTCCCATAGATCGCAGGGGCCCGTGGGGGTTTCGACCCCGGTGGAAATCACGACAATGCCGCCCTTCGCGCAAATCGCAGGCAGGACCTCTTTTGCCGATTTTCCCGTGAGATGGGTGAGCGGCGCGCGTCTAAACTGCGCAATCCGCGCACCGCGCGGCCCAGAGAAAGCAGGTCGCGCCGCGGCCTCTTCGAGCGTGGCCTCGTCGCCATCCGCAGCCAACCAGCGCTCGGAGATGAACCCCGCGCCCGGCTTCGACAGCGCCCGGCCTTGCGAGGTCATCAGACCGACCTGCTGCGCCTCGGGCGCGATCAGCAGTGCCGGACGCTCCGCCCCGGCGCGCAGCCAAAGGGCGCCGCCCAGAAGGATCAGCACAACGCTCGCGCTGCGCCCGGCCCCGCGCGTCAGGATCCCCCCCAACGCGCCAAGCGCAATCGAAGGGATCACCCACGGCCCCGGCTGGACGATCGCGAGAACCGAGCCCTCGAGGCCACTCACCCACTCCGCCACGCGCAAGATCCACGCCGTGCCCTGCCCCATCGCCCAAAGCGCGGGCCCAGCGAGGCCGAGGGGCGCGAGCAGCGCCGCGAGCACGCCCATCGGCATGATCACGAGCCCCATTGCGGGCACCGCGAAGAGATTGGCCAGCACCCCGTATTCCGAGAGCCTGTGAAACTGCGCGGCCACGATCGGTGCGGTGGCTGCGCCTGCGATCAGAGAGGTCGCAACCAGCATCAGCACCGGGCGCAGCAGGCGCGGCAGATGCCGCGACGTGCGGGTCCACGGACCCAGCGCCACGATCAGCGCGGTGGTCGCGGCGAAGGACATCTGGAAGCCGGGTTCGGTCAGGCTCTCGGGCCGCCAGATCAGCAGGAGCGAGGCGGCGAGCGCGACAGTGCGCAGGCTCAGCGCGCGGCGGTCGGCCAGTACGGCGAGAAGCATGATCGACACCATGATCCAGGCGCGCTGGGTCGAGACAGCAGGCCCCGCGAGCCAGAGGTAGCCGCTGGCCGCGATCAGCGCTGCGATGGCGGCCAGTTTCTTCGTAGGCCAGATCAGGGCCGGGCGCCCCGCCAGCGCCAGACCGTAGCGCACCAGACCGAAGACGAAGCCCGCGAGCATCCCCATATGCAGCCCGGAAATCGCGATCAGATGGGCGAGGCTGGAGCGGCGCATCGCCTCCCGCGTGGCCTCGCTGAGGCCCGAGCGATCGCCCGTCATCAAAGCCGCCGCGACCGCGCCGGGCTGGCCCGCGATCCGCGACTGGATCGCCGCAGAAAGCCGCATCCGCGCACGGTGGGCCGCCATCGCCCAATCGCCGGGATCGGGAGGCGCGATGCGCAGCACCGGAGCGCGAGTATAGCCGATCGCGCCGAGCCGGTCGAACCAGGCGGTGCGGCGAAAATCGTAACCCCGGGGCGCAGCGGGCGGCGGCGGGGGCGAGAGATTCGCCGTCAGCATGACCTGCGTGCCGGGCTCGGGGCTGAACTGACTTTGATCGCCATGCAGCGTCACGCGCACCCGCGCCGGGGTCTTGGCGGGGGGAATCCGGTCGATCCGCACCCGGTCCAGCGTCAGCCGGATCAGGTCCGACCGCGCGCGATCGATCTTCACGATCCGCCCGCTGACGGGGCCGTAGTAGCGATACTGCAGCACCGGGGCGGCGACGAGATGGGCGCGCAGCCCCGCGAGCATCAGCCCCAGAGCCGAGAGGGCGATCAGCGCCGCGGGCAGCCGAAACCACGCCGCGCCGCGCAGCCAAAGCGTCAGCGAGACCGCGCAGATTGTGAGTGCGGTCAGGTAGATAGACCATCCCGGCTCGACCCCGAGGGAGAAATACGCCCCGACCCCGACGCCGAGCGCCACCGGCATCCACAGGAAAAGCTGCGCGCGCGCCCGCGCCAGCGCGCCCAGCGGATCGGAGAGCCCCCCGAAGAGCGCCGCGATCAGACGCGGAGCGCGGCCCGCGCCCGTCGCGCCCTCCGCCTGCGCCCAGTCGCCGGGTTCGGCATTGATCGCCATGCTTGTCCTCGGCCCCGTCCCTGCTTATGCATCGAGCCGAGAAAGCCTATGCGCTTGATGGTTTCCGATAGGTTAACGCGGGCCGGTAAGAGCCCGCGAAGAAAGGTCCCGACATGTCCGACCAGATTGTCACCCGTTTCGCCCCCTCTCCCACCGGCTATCTGCATATCGGCGGTGCGCGCACGGCCCTGTTCAACTGGCTCTATGCCCGTGGGCGCGGTGGCAAATTCCTGCTCCGTATCGAGGATACCGATCGCGAACGCTCCACCCCCGAGGCGACGGCGGCGATCCTGCAGGGGCTCGAATGGCTGGGGCTCGATTATGACGGCGACGTGGTGAGCCAGGCTGCGGGCGCGGCGCGCCATGCCGAGGTCGCCCATCAGATGCTGGAGAAGGGCCACGCCTACAAGTGCTTCTCCACGCAGGAAGAGATCGCGGCCTTCCGCGAGGACCCGGCGAACAAGGGGCAGATGTTTCCCTCGCCGTGGCGCGATGCCGATCCCGCGACGCACCCGGATGCGCCCTATGTGATCCGCCTGAAAGCACCTCGCGAAGGCACGACCGTGATCACCGACGCCGTGCAGGGCGAGGTGACGATCCGCAACGATCAGCTCGATGACATGATTTGTTTACGTTCCGATGGCACACCCACCTACATGCTGGCCGTTGTCGTCGATGACCATGATATGGGCGTGACCCATGTGATCCGCGGGGACGACCATCTCGTCAATGCCGCGCGGCAGATGTTGGTCTATCGCGCGATGGGCTGGGACGTGCCCACCTTCGCGCATATCCCGCTGATCCACGGCCCCGACGGCAAGAAGCTGTCGAAGCGCCATGGCGCGGTCGGCCTCGAGCAGTATCAGGCGATGGGCTATCCGGCGACGGGGATGCGCAACTACCTCGCGCGGCTCGGCTGGAGCCATGGCGACGACGAATTCTTCACCGACGATCAGGCGAAGGAATGGTTCGACATTACCGGCATCAACAAGGCGCCGGCGCGGCTCGATTTCAAGAAGCTCGAGAATATCTGCGGTCAGCATATCGCCATCACCGATGAGGCCGAATTGCTGCGTGAAATTGAGGGTTATCTCGCAGCTGCAGAAAAACCCCCGCTGGGTGACGCACAGAAATCTGCGCTTATGCGCACGCTTCCCGTCGTAAAGGGCTCGGCGAAGATGTTGCCGCAACTTATTGAAAAGGCGCACTTCTCTCTGACGCAGCGCCCGCTCGAGATCGAAGAGAAAGCGGCCAAGGCGCTCGATGATGTATCCCGTGGTATACTGAGTGAATTGACCTTTGCGCTGCAACGCGCTAATTGGTCGCGGGAAGACCTGGAAGCCGCCGTCGGACAGGTTGCCGAAGCGCATGGACTGGGCCTTGGGAAGGTCGCTGCTCCGATGCGGGCGGCCTTGGCGGGGCGAGCGGCTACCCCCAGCGTATTCGATATGATGCTCGTTTTGGGCCAAGAGGAAACTCTGGCACGACTCGACGATCAGGCGGCCTGAGGCCTGGCCGCCCTCTCCGGACGCCTGTCCGGACGCGATAGACCGGCGCGGCCCAGCCGGAGGATGAAAGGGAATTTACATGGCAGACAACTCGAAGACCGCCACGCTCTCGCTTGACGGACAAACCTATGAGCTTCCCGTGCTCTCGCCCTCGGCTGGTCCCGACGTGCTCGATATCCGCAAGCTCTACGGTCAAGCCGACGTCTTCACCTACGATCCGGGCTTCACCTCGACCGCAGCCTGCGAGTCCAAGATCACCTTCATCGATGGTGGCAAGGGCGAGCTGCTGTATCGCGGCTACCCGATCGACCAGCTCGCCTCGGAATCGCACTATCTCGAAGTGTGCTACCTGCTTCTCTACGGGGAACTGCCGAGCAAGCAGCAGATGGAAGATTTCGAATATCGCGTGACCCGTCACACGATGATCCACGAGCAGATGAAGCAGTTCTTCCAGGGCTTCCGCCGTGACAGCCACCCGATGGCGACCATGGTCGGCGTCGTGGGCGCGCTCTCGGCCTTCTATCACGACAGCCTCGACATCTCGGACCCGTGGCAGCGCGAAGTCGCTTCGATCCGTCTGATCGCGAAGCTGCCGACGATCGCCGCGATGGCCTACAAGTATTCGATCGGTCAGCCCTTCGTCTATCCGAAGAACGAGCTGAGCTACGCCGAGAACTTCCTGCACATGTGTTTCTCGGTCCCGGCCGAAGACTACAAGATCGAGCCGGCGCTCGCGAAGGCGATGGACCGTATCTTCACGCTCCATGCCGATCACGAGCAGAACGCCTCGACCTCGACCGTGCGTCTGGCAGGCTCCTCGGGCGCGAACCCGTTCGCCTGTATCGCAGCCGGCATCGCCTGCCTCTGGGGCCCTGCCCACGGCGGCGCAAACCAGGCCTGCCTCGAGATGCTGCGCGAAATCGGCACCGTCGATCAGATCCCGGAATACATCAAGCGCGCCAAGGACAAGGATGACCCCTTCCGCCTGATGGGCTTCGGCCACCGCGTCTACAAGAACTTCGACCCGCGCGCGAAGGTCATGAAGGAATCGGCGGACGAGGTGCTCGACCTGCTCGGCATCCACGACAACGAGACCCTTCAGGTCGCCAAGGAACTCGAGAAGATCGCTCTGGAGGACGACTATTTCGTCTCCAAGAAGCTCTATCCGAATGTCGACTTCTACTCGGGCATCATCCTCGAGGCGATGGGCTTCCCGACCTCGATGTTCACCCCGATCTTCGCGCTCTCGCGCACCGTCGGCTGGATCTCGCAGTGGAAAGAGATGATCGAGGATCCGACCGGCAAGATCGGTCGCCCGCGTCAGCTTTATACCGGCGCGACCTATCGCGATTACGTCGATATCGCCAAGCGCTGAGCGTATGCCAAATCATTGCGGGCCGGAGGGGAGACCTTCCGGCCCGTTTTCTATTCTGATACCCGGGAAAAGGGGGCGCTGCCCCCTTCTGGCTGCGCCATTCATCCCCCGGGATATTTACCCAAGAGCGAAGACATGGCTGACCGTCTGACATATCGCCCGCATCATTTCCTCTGCTCGCTCGGTTTCGAGGGGAAGGGATATTCGGATCGCTTCACCGCGAATATGACCGAGATCGTCGAAGGACGCTTGCGGCAACCGGAGGGCGCCGCAGTGGAGATCGAAGTGGTGGGCGCGGCGGATGACATCTGCGGCCCCTGCCCGTCGCGGCGCGGATCGGGATGCACCGCGCAGGCGAAGATCGACCGGCTGGACGCGGCCCATGCCGAGGCGCTGGATATTGCGCCGGGCGATGTGCTGACATGGGGCGAGGCGCAGGAGCGGATGGCCGCCCTGCCCGCCGATGTGCATCAGACGATCTGCGCCGAATGCCAATGGCTGGGCGCGGGCATGTGCGCCGCCGCTCTCGCGCGACTTCAGGACGAGGCGTAGCGCCGCCCCCCGTCAGGAGGGTGGCGGCGCCGCAAAGCTGACCAACCCGGCCTGCGCGCCAAGCTGCAAAACAGCGGGAAAGGCGCGGGACGTGCATCTGCACGCTTGCGCGACGGCGGGCGTGGTGGCAAGAAACGCGCCATGAGCACGGATCAGACCCAAGACCCTTCGCAGGGCAAGAAACTGGCGCTTGTCACAGGCGCTTCGCGTGGCCTTGGCGGGGCGATCGCCGAAGCTTTGGCCGCAGATGGCTGGCATGTCATGGCCGTCGCACGGACCACCGGCGCGCTGGAAGAGCTCGACGACCGCATTCAGGCGAAGGGCGGTACCGCCTCGCTCGGTCCGCTCGACGTGACCGAACCCGATCAGATGGCGCATCTCGCGCAGTCGATCGGCGCGCGCTGGGGTGGGCTCGATCTTTGGGTGCACACGGCGATCCATGCCGCGCCGCTGTCGCCGACGGGTCATATCGACGCGAAGGAACTGGCCAATTCGGTCAAGGTGAACGTGACCGCGACCGCGCAGCTGATCGGGCTGATGGAGCCGCTGCTGCTCGCGCGCGAAGGCACCGCGCTGGCCTTCGACGATCCGCGTGCAGGGCAGAAATTCTTCGGCATCTATGGGGCTACGAAAGCCGCGCAGATGGCGATGATGCGCTCGTGGCAGGCCGAGACCGTGAAGATCGGGCCGCGCGTGATGATTGCGGAGCCTGCGCCGATGGCGACCGCGCTGCGCGGACGGTTCTTCCCCGGCGAAGATCGCGACGCGCTGGCCGACCGCCACGCCGAGGCGCGGCGCATCCTCGACACGCTCTGAGAACGACCAAAGCGCCGCCGAAATGCCCTTCGGCTGCGGCGCTTTGGCGACACATCCGCGCTGTCGCCCGCCCCCGCTTTACCCTTCATCCGCCGCACGGTAAGCATCGGGTGACGCGACGGCGAACTGGGGGCAACATGCGTATTCTCATCACCAATGACGACGGGATCGACGCACCGGGACTGGCCGTTCTGGGCGAGATCGCCGAAGAACTTGCAGGCCCCGATGGCGAGGTCTGGACGGTCGCGCCGGCTTTCGAGCAATCGGGCGTCGGGCATTGCATCTCGTACACCCGGCCGATGATGATCTCGAAACTGGCCGAACGCCGTTTCGCAGCCGAAGGCAGCCCCGCCGATTGCGTGATGGCTGGGCTGTATGACGTGCTGGAAGGTCAGCGGCCCGATCTGGTGCTCTCGGGTGTGAACCGGGGCAACAACTCCGCAGATAACGCGCTCTATTCCGGCACGTTGGGCGGCGCGATGGAGGCGGCACTGCAAGGCGTGCCCGCGATCGCCCTGTCGCAATTCATCGGCCCCGAGGTCTTCAACGCCCCCGACATGTTCGAGGCAGCCCGGGTCCATGGCGCGGCGCTGGTGCGCAAGCTGATCGATGATGGCATCTGGGACGACGGCGATTACCGGGTCTTCTACAACGTCAACTTCCCGCCGGTGCTGGCCAAGGACGTAAAAGGCCACAAGGTCGCAGCCCAAGGCTTCCGCAAGGATTGCTTCTTCTCGACCGAGGCGCATCACGCGCCCTCGGGGCGGCGCTTCTTGTGGATCAAGGGCGGTCCGCAGCACACGCCGACGCAGCCGGGCACCGATGCGGCGGTGAACCTCGACGGCTATATCTCGGTCACGCCGATGCGCGCCGATCTGACCGCGCATGACGTGATCGCCGATCTGGAGGCCCGTTTGGGATGAGCGAGGACGCAGAAGAGGATCTGGCCGAGCGCAAGATGCGGTTCCTCTTCGCACTGCGCTCCAAGGGCGTGACCGACGCGCGCACGCTGCACGCGATGGAGGGGATCGACCGCGGCCAGTTCGTGCGCGGCATTTTCGCCGATCGTGCCTATGAGGACATGCCGCTGCCCATCGCCTGCGGGCAGACGATCTCGCAGCCCTCGGTCGTGGGGCTGATGACGCAAGCCGCAGATGTGGGTTCACGCGACACCGTACTCGAGATCGGCACCGGCTCGGGTTACCAGGCCGCGATCCTGAGCCAGCTCGCCCGCCGCGTCTATACTGTGGACCGACACCGCAGGCTGGTGCGCGAGGCCGAAGGCGTCTTCAACGCGCTGCGGCTCACCAATATCGTCGCGATTTCCGGGGATGGCTCGCACGGGCTGCCCGATCAGGCGCCCTTTGATCGAATCATCGTGACTGCCGCCGCGGAAGACCCTCCCGGGCCGCTCTTGGCCCAGCTGAAGATCGGGGGTATCATGGTTCTGCCCGTGGGCCAGTCGGACACGGTGCAAAGCCTGATCCGGGTGCGCCGGCTCGAGACGGGTTTCGATTACGAAGAATTACGTCCGGTGCGCTTTGTTCCCCTCGTAGAGGGCGTGGCAAACGACTAAGTGGCAGGTAAGAACGGACCCCGAAGAGGTCTGAGAGACAGTGAGGACGAGCGGATGGCAACGAAGATTTCCCGGCTGCGGCTGATCCTGGCAGGTGGAGCCGCGCTGACGGCGTTGGCCGCCTGTAACCCGAACGGGTTCGATCTGGACATGCGCGGTTATGGCAATGGCGGGCTCGACACGAGCGCCGCCGCCCGGCAGGCGGTGCAGGATCGCCCGCGCCCGAATGATCAGGGCATCATCACCTACCCGAATTATCAGGTCGTCGTGGCGCGCCGCGGCGATACGGTCAACTCCGTCGCGCAGCGGATCGGCACCGATCCGGGCGCGCTGGCTCGCTATAACGCGGTCGCCCCCGATGCGGTGCTGAACGCGGGCGAAGTCCTGGCCCTACCCAACAAGGTCGCGACCACGGGCGGCTCCGCGACGCCGGGCAACTCCAGCGCGCTGACCTCGGAGACGATCGACATCACCTCGCTCGCCTCGAACGCGATCGATAGATCGCAGGCGAACCAACCCGCCAAACCGACCCCGGCCTCGGCCCCGGTCTCCACAAACAGCGCCGAGCCGATCCGCCACAAGGTCGCACGCGGCGAGACCGCCTATTCCATCGCGCGCTACTACTCGGTGCCGGTGAAGGCGCTGGCCGAGTGGAACGGGTTGCCGAACGATCTGCGGGTGCGCGAAGGTCAGGTCCTGATCATCCCGGTCGCGTCGAGCCGTCAGCCCGCGAAAGTCGAGACCGCGACGGCCACGACCGCGCCGGGCACCGGCTCGCCGACCCCGGTGCCGCCGTCCGCGGCAGAGCCCCTGCCCCAGAAGACGCCGCCGAAAGCATCCGAGCCGGTCAAGACGCAGACTCCGGACATGAGCACCGATCGCACCAAGGCGTCGGACACGTCGAAGATGGCGATGCCGGTGCCGGGTTCGATCATCCGACCCTACAAGAAGGGCTCGAACGACGGCGTGGATATCTCGGCTTCGGCCGGGACGGCGGTGAAAGCCGCCGAGAGCGGCACCGTGCTGCTGATCAGCCAGGACACCGACGATGTCGCCTTCCTCGCGATCAAGCATCCCGACAATCTGGTGACGGTCTATTACAACGTGACCGGCATCACGGTGAAGAAAGGCGCGAGCGTCAAGCGCGGCCAGACCATCGCCAAGGTCGCGTCCGGCGATCAGGGCTATCTGCATTTCGAGGTCCGCAAGGGGATCGATTCCGTCGATCCGATGCCCTACCTCAACTGATCTTGCGCGGCGGGCCGGAGATGTTCCGGCCCGCCCGCACGCCCTGCCCGCTCACCCCGCGACAGGCGCGAGCAGCAGACAGCTTTCGCTGTTGAGCACCCCCGGAATTTCACGAATATCGCGCAAGGCCCGGTCGAATTCGCCCAGGGTCTCGGCCCGGATTTCCGCCACCAGATCCCAGTTGCCATTGGTCGCGAAGACCGTCGTCACCTCCGGGATGCGGTGCAGCGCCCGGATCACCGCGCGCGACATCTTGCCCTGCAACTCGACCAGCGTGATCGCGCGCACCTGCCCCTCGACATCCGTCTCTGTCTCGATGGTGAAGCGCCGGATCTGCCCCGAGGCGACCAGCGCTTCCAGCCGGGCGCGCGCGGTGGTCCGCGACACCCCCACCTGCAGCGCGAGATCGGTCATCGAGAGCCGCGCATCCGCGCGCAGCGCGGCCATGATCGCGCGGTCCGTATCGTCGAGCTGCATTTACCCTCCGTTTTGATCAATCGTCTAGTCGAATTGATCAAATTTAGTTCCGTTTTGCGCAAATTGACAAGCGAAACCTCTGCGCCATTTCGTCAGACTAAGACCAACAAGGGAGATTTCGATGACACGCACAGTTTCGATTCTGGGCGCGCCTATTCAAACTGGCGCTTCGCAACCCGGCTGTATCATGGGGCCGGCCAGTCTGCGCATCGCCGGGCTGGGCGACATCCTGACCGAGCTGGGCTGGGAGGTGGATGATCTGGGCGACCTGTCGATTCCCCCGCAAGAGCCGGTGCCGCACAAGAACCCCGCGATCCACGATCTGGCCGAAACCCGTGCCTGGATCGAGGCGCTCTCGCAGGCGGCTTTCGATGCCGCGCAGACCCATGACCGCCCGATCTTCATCGGCGGCGATCACGCGCTGGCTGCAGGCACGCTGAGCGGCCTCGCACGGCACGCGAAGACGCAAGATCGCCCCTTGTTCGTCCTGTGGCTCGACGCCCACCCGGACCTGCACACGCTGGAGACCACCACCAGCGGCAACCTGCATGGCACGCCCGTGGCCTATGTCACCGGCCAGCCCGATTTCGAGGCCTTCCCGCCGCTGGAAGCCAGTATCGATCCGAAGAATTTCTGCATGATGGGCATCCGCTCGGTCGATCCGGCGGAACGCGCGCGCATCAAGCAGATCGGCCTGGAAGTCCATGACATGCGCGCCATCGACGAGACCGGCGTGCTGGCGCCCCTGCGCGCCTTCCTCGACCGCGTGCGCGAAGCCAACGGCCTTCTACATGTCAGCTTCGACGTCGATTTCCTTGACCCCGGCATCGCGCCCGCCGTGGGCACCACCGTGCCGGGCGGCGCCACGTTCCGCGAGGCGCATCTGATCATGGAAGAGGTCGGCGACAGCGACCTCGTGACCTCGCTCGACATTGTCGAGCTCAACCCTTTCCTCGACGAACGCGGCCGCACGGCGAAACTGCTCTGCGACCTCGCAGCCAGCCTCTTTGGCCGCCGCGTTCTCGACCGCATGACACGGAGCTTTTGATGGATATGTCCCCTCTCGCCCCCTCCAAACTGGCCTTCGTGCCCTTCGTTTCCGTTGCCAACATGATGAAGCTGGTGAACGAGATCGGCCCCGAACAGGTGATGCGCGACCTCGCCGCCTATATCGAAGAAGATTTCCGCCGCTGGCCGGATTTCGACAAGACCCCGCGCGTCGCGAGCCACTCGGCGGAGGGCGTGATTGAGCTGATGCCGACCGCGGACGCGGAGAATTACGGCTTCAAATACGTCAACGGCCACCCCAAGAACGGCCGCACGGGGCACCAGACTGTCACCGCCTTCGGCGTGCTGTCCTCGGTCGCGACGGGCTATCCGCTGCTGATGACCGAGATGACGATGCTGACCGCGCTGCGCACCGCCGCCACCTCGGCGCTGGTGGGCAAATACCTCGCCCCGAAAGGCGCGACGGTCATGGGCATGATCGGCAATGGCGCGCAATGCGAGTTTCAGGCGCTGGCCTTCCGTGCGATCTGCGGCATCGACACGCTGCGGCTCTATGACATCGACCCGACGGCGACCGAGAAGGCCGCGAAGAACCTGACCGCGCAGGGGTTCAACGTCACTAAATGCCGCTCGGCCGAGGAAGCCGTCGAGGGCGCGCAGGTCATCACCACCTGCACCGCCGACAAGCAATATGCGACGATCCTGACCGACAACATGGTCGGCTCCGGCATCCACATCAACGCGATCGGCGGCGACTGCCCCGGCAAGACCGAACTGCACCGCGACATCCTCACCCGCTCGGAGATCTTCGTCGAATACCCGCCGCAGACCCGCATCGAGGGCGAGATCCAGGCACTCGACGAAGACCATCCGGTGACCGAGTTGTGGAAGGTCATGCGCGGCGAGGCCGAGGGCCGTCGCGACGCGAAACAGATCACGCTGTTCGATAGCGTCGGCTTCGCGATCGAGGATTTCAGCGCGCTGCGCTACATCCACGACCGTGTGAAGGGGGGCGACTACGCGCAGATGCTCGATCTTATGGCAGACCCCGACGATCCGCGCGATTTGTTCGGGATGCTGACGCGGGCGGGCTGAGCCCCGCTTGCGCTCGGCGCGCGCGCGTGGCACCGAAAGCCAAACGCCCCTTTCAGACGAGTGCGCGACATGACCCATCAGACCCATCCCTATGCGGGCGACGGCAGCCACACCGGCAGCTACTACGCGGCTTCGGCCAATCCGGCGCCCTTGCGCGCAGAACTGGTGGGTGAACAGGAGGCGGATATCTGCGTCGTGGGCGCAGGCTTCTCGGGGCTGTCCACCGCGCTGCATCTGGCAGAAAAGGGCTATAGCGTCACCGTCGTCGAGGGCGCACGCATCGGCTGGGGCGCCTCGGGCCGCAATGGCGGTCAGGTCGTGAACGGGCTGAACGCCAGCCTCGACGTAATCGAGAGCCGCTACGGGCAGGACACCGCGAATTTCGTAGCCGGCCTCGTGATGGAAGGCGGCGACATCATCCGCGAGCGCGTCGCGACCTATGACATCCAATGCGACCTTAAGCCCGGCAATGTCTTCGCGGGGCTTACGGCCAAGCACATGCAGGAACTGGAAGCGCGCTGGAAGCTCTGGCGCAGCTACGGCATCGAAAGCCAGGAGATGCTGAGCCGCGAGCAGATGCGCGAGCATGCGAATTCCGACCTCTATGCGGGCGGGATGATTGATCATAAGGGCGGCCATCTGCATCCGCTCAATCTCGCACTTGGCGAGGCGGCGGCAGTCGAGAAACTGGGCGGCACGATCTACGAGATGTCGCCTGTGACCTCCGTCGATACCGAGGCCGCGCGCCCGGTTATCAAGACCGCGAAGGGCCAGATTACCGCGAAGACGCTGGTGCTGTGTGGCAATGCCTATCTCGGCCATGTGGTGCCCACGCTGGAGCGCCGCGTGATGCCCGTCTCGACGCAGGTGATGGCGACCGAGCCTCTGGGCGAGGCGAAAGCCCACGAGTTGATGCCGTCTGACGCCTGTATCGAGGACGTGCGCTACATCCTCGACTATTACCGCATGTCTGCCGACAACCGCCTGCTGTTTGGCGGCGGCACGGTCTATGGCGGGGCCGACCCCAAGGACATCAAGGCGAAGCTCTGGAAGAACCTCGAGAAGGTCTTCCCGCAATTGAAGGGCACCAAGATCGACTACGCCTGGTCGGGCAATTTCGCGCTCTCCTTCAGCCGCGTGCCGCAGATGGGCCGGATCGGGCAGAACACCTATTTCGCGCATGGCTACTCGGGCCACGGCGTCACCGGCTCGCACACTTTCGGACGCATCCTGTCGGAGGCGATCAACGGCGATCTGACCCGGTTCGACACGTTCGCGAAACTGCCGTGGATCCCGTTCCCCGGCGGGCGCACCTTCCGCGTGCCTTACTCGGTCGCGGGGTCGTGGTGGTATGCGCTGCGCGACCGGCTGGGGGTGTAAGCCCCCTGCCCGCGACGCCAGTGATGCGGAGAGACGCGCTTACAGCGCGACGCCGCGCCGCCCGGCCAGATCGGTGAAATACTGCCATGCCACGCGGCCCGAACGCGCCCCGCGCGTGGCCTGCCATTCGATGGCCTCGGCGCGCAGGTCTTCGTCGGAAATCTCCACGCCGTAGCTGTCGCAATAGCCGCGGATCATCGTGAGGTATTCGTCCTGCGAACAGGGATGGAAGCCCAGCCACAGCCCGAACCGATCGGACAGCGAGACCTTCTCTTCCACCGCCTCGGACGGGCTGATGGCGGTCGAGCGTTCGTTCTCGATCATGTCGCGCGGCATCAGGTGGCGCCGGTTCGACGTGGCATAGAGGATCACGTTCGCGGGCCGGCCCTCGATCCCGCCATCCAGCACCGCCTTGAGCGATTTGTAATGCTGGTCGTCATGGCTGAACGAGAGATCGTCGCAGAACAGGATGAAGCGCATCTCGGGCGCGTCGCGCAGATGCGCGAGCAGACGGCCGACCGAGGGAAGGTCTTCACGAGCAAGCTCCACCAGCTTGAGCGGCAGCCCTTCGGCCACCGCCGCCGCGTGGGCCGCTTTAACGAGCGAGCTCTTCCCCATCCCGCGCGCGCCCCAGAGGAGCGCGTTGTTCGCCGCCGCCCCGCGCGCAAACTGCAGCGTGTTGGCCAGCAGCGTGTCGCGCGAGCGGTCGATGCCGTGCAGCAGGCTGAGGTCGACGCGGTTCACCTGCGGCACGGGCTCCAGCCGATCCGGCGAGGTGTGCCAGATGAACGCGCTGGCCGAGGCGAAGTCGGGCGCGGGCTGCGGAGCGGGCGAGAGCCGCTCCAGCGCCGTGGCGATCCGGTTCAGCGCCGCGTCACTCATGCCTTGCCGTCCTTCTCGTCTTCTTCGTCCTCGTCATCGTCCCATTCGTCGGGGTCGATCCAGGTGCCTTCGGCGCGCATCCGGGCTTCGCGGGTCTTCTCGATCCGTTTCACGAGCTGGATGGAAATCTCGTAGAGACCGTAAACCACCGTGAACAGAATGACCTGAGAGATCACATCCGGAGGCGTGGCGATCGCCGCCACCACGAGGATCGCGACCACCGCGTATTTGCGCATGTTGCCGAGACCTTCGGAGGACACGAGCCCCGCCTTGCCCATCAGCGACAGCAGCACGGGCAGCTGGAAGCAGATCCCGAAAGCCATGACGAACTTGATCGTCAGGTTGAGATATTCCTGCACCGAACCCTGGAAGCCGATGGCGGCCATCTCGTTCGCGCCCGAAGTCGCGCCGATCTCGCCCTGCTGGAAGCCGAGGAAGAAGTTAAAGGCCAGCGGCAGGATGATGTAATAGGCAAACGCCGCGCCAAGGAAGAACATCACCGGCGAGGCGATCAGGAAGGGCAGGAACGCGTTCTTCTCGTTGCGATAGAGGCCCGGCGCCACGAACCGCCACATCTGATAGGCGATGATCGGGAAAGCCAGGGCAAAACCGCCGAGGAAAGAGATGTTGATCGCGACGAAGAAGCCTTCCTGCAGCTTGATCAGGTAGAGGCCGCATTGCTCGCCGCGCGATTCCAGTGCCGAGCAGACCGGACGGGTCAGGAAGTTGAAGATCGGGTTCCAGACCGTGTAGCAGACCACCATCGCGACGATGAAGGCCCCCAGCGAATAGAGGATGCGCGTGCGCAGTTCGGCAAGGTGCTCGATCAGCGGGGCCGAGCTTTCCTCGATCTCGTTATTGTCGCTCATGCGTCACCCTTCTTCGCGGCGGGTTTCTTCGCCGCCGTCTTTTTGGCCGCCGGTTTGGCACCGGTTTTCGCGGCGGGTTTACTGCTCGACTTGGTTGCCGGCTTGGCGCTGGATTTCGCGGCGGTCGAAGTGCCCGTCTTGGTGCCAGTCGTCTTGGCGCCAGTCTTGGCTGCGGTCTTCGGCGCGGCTTTCTTCGCAGCGGGCTTGGCCGCCGGCTTGCTTGCCGTCTTGGATGTCTCGGGTTTGGCCGTCTCGGCCGGGCTCGCCTCGGGTTGGGCTGCCTCAGGCTTGGGCGGCTCCGCCTCGGGATCGGGCTTGAGCGAGGTCTTCCCGCTCTCGGACCGGCCCGGCTCCCATTTCTCGAAAGCGTCGGTCGCTTTTTCCAGCGCGTCGAGCCCGAGCGATTTCTTGGACGCCAGCGATTTCAGGTCGCGCACGGAGCCCGCGGCTTCATCGAGCCCGGTATCCTTCGCCGCATCTTCCATCGCCCGCGAAAACTCGCGCCCCATCGCCTTGGCCTTCGCAGTGATGCGGCCAAGCTGGTGGAACATCTTGGGCAGATCCTTCGGCCCCACGACGATCAGCGCCACGACGCCGATCAGCAGAAGCTCGCTCCAACCGATGTCTAACATGAGTGCTCAGGCCTCCGGCCGATTGAGGACGCAAAGGCAAACGGGCAATCGCCCGCAACCCCCGAATGCGATCAGGCTCAGGCCTTGTCTTTTTCTTTCTGGACTTCGTCAGCCGGGGTCACGTCACGTGCCTCGTCGACGGTACCGTCCTCGATTTCTTTCGAGCCGTCGCTCACGCCTTTCTTGAAGGCGGTGATGCCTTTGCCGACTTCACCCATGAGCGAGGAAATCTTGCCGCGGCCAAAAAGAACCAGAACCACGACGGCGATCAGAAGAAGGCCGGGAAGGCCGATATTGTTGAGCATTGTTGTCTCTCCTCTGGTCACGGGCCCGCCGCCCGCGCCTTATGTCGGTCCCGAGTTTTAGGATCATGCGGGCCTCAATCCTAGACCGATTCCGCCCAAACGGGGCTTTGAGGGGCAGATTACTGACAGTTCATTGTCAGTTGCCCTCCCTCGCGTTACCCTTCTAGCGACCCGATCGGAGAGCCCCATGACCCGCGACGAGCGGCTGCAACAGATCATCGCCATCCTGCGCGACGGCAAGATGCATCGTGCCAGCGATCTGGCCGAGCGGCTGGGCGTTTCCGCCCGCACGATCTGGCGCGACATGGCGGAAATCTCGGCCTATGGGGTGCCGGTAGAGGGCGAACGCGGCGTGGGCTACATCCTGCGCCGGGCCGTGGGCCTGCCGCCTCTGGTGCTGACCCGCGAGGAGCTGGCGGCACTCGATCACCTGCTCGATCTGGCCGAGGCGGTGGACGATCCGCGCCTTGCCGGAGGAGCCGCGAGCCTGGCCGCGAAGATCCGCGCCGCCCTGCCCTCTGCACCCGCCGAAGCCTCTCCCGAAGACGCCGGGGAAGGGCTGGCGGGGGACCGGGGATGACGCTAGGCTCGCCTGCGAAACTTGGAAGGGATGCCCCCACGTGATCGGTGCCGAATACATCACTGCTTTCGTGACGCTTTTCGTCATCATCGATCCAATCGGTCTGGCCCCGGTCTTCATCGCGCTGACGCTGGGCGAAAGCCACCGCGCGCGTCTGCGCATCGCCTTCCGCGCGCTCATCATCGCCGCCGTGCTGCTGACGCTGTTCGGTATCTTCGGCGACAAGATCCTTGCCGGGATTGGCATCTCCATGCCCGCCTTCCGCATCGCGGGCGGGGTCCTTCTGTTCCTCACCGCGCTCGACATGCTGTTCGAACGCCGCACCAAGCGCCGCGAGGCGCAAGGCGAGGAGCACGAGGCCGACCCCGAAACCGATCCGTCCGTCTTCCCGCTGGCGACGCCGCTGCTGGCCGGGCCCGGCGCGATGGCCACGATGATCCTGCTGGCAGGGCGCGAGGGCGGCGACTGGCTGCATGTCGTGGCGATCATCGCCATGATGCTTCTGGTGCTGGGCTGCGTCCTCGTGATGTTCTTGCTCGCCACGCCGATCGAGCGCGCGCTGGGGCGCACCGGCACGATGGTCGTCACCCGGCTTCTGGGGATGCTGCTGGCCGCGCTGGCGATCCAGTTCATCCTCGACGGGCTGCACGGTGCGGGGCTGATGGGCAGCGTCCCGACCGGCTGAGGCAATCCGCCCTCTGGGAAAGTCACCTGAGCGGACCTATCTGAAAGAGATCGGTAGGGGTAACGAGGATCATGGTGGAGACGATCATCAGCGAAAACTGGGGACGGCTGGTCTATCTGAGCCTCCTGCTCGTCGCCGTGGGCGGGTATTTCGTGCTGGAGATCCGCCGCCGCCCCGGTCGCACCATGCAACAGGCCGCGATCTGGGGGCTGATCTTTCTCGGCACGCTCGCCGCGGTCGGGCTTTGGACCGACATCCAGCGGCAGGTCTCGATTCCCGATCAGGCGGTGATGCGCGATGGCCGGATCGAGGTTCCGCAAGCGGCCGACGGGCATTACTACCTCACCGCAGAGGTCAACGGCACGCCGATCCGCTTCGTCGTCGATACCGGCGCGAGCCAGATCGTGCTGACCCAGCGCGCCGCCGAGCGCGCGGGCATCAACACCTCCGATCTCGCCTATATCGGGCAGGCGCGCACCGCCAATGGCATCGTCGCGACCGCGCCGGTACGGCTGGAGCGCTTCGATCTGGGGCCGATCCACGACAGCAACCTGCGCGCCGTGGTCAATCGCGGTTCGATGGACACTTCGCTTCTGGGCATGACTTATCTCACCCGCTTCGCGAAGGTGGAATTCGCGCGCGGCACGCTGATCCTCGAACGCTGAGCGGGCCCGGCCCGCAATCGTCGTGATCCTGCCTTTTTTGCGCCTCAATCTTTGCCGAGGCTCCGAGGGCGCCCGCCGCTCAGGCCGCGCCACTCAGGCTTCGTTACGAGGAAAACACGCATGGTTGCTTTCGACACCCTCGCTCTCGCGATCATCACCGTCGCCGCCATTCGCGAAGCCTATCTCCGCCTGCGCCCGATGATGCGCTCTGCCGAAGCAGAGCGCGGCTAAGCTAGCCTTTCACCAGAACCGCGAGATCGGCCACATTCGTGCCGGTCGCCCCCGTCATCAGCAGCGCATCGGCCGCCTGCAGGACGTGATAGCTGTCATTGCGCGCAAGCGCCGCGTCGCAATCGACGCCAGCCGCCCGCGCCGCCGCGCAGGTCTCCGGCCCCACCAGACCGCCCGCCGCATCCGTCGGCCCGTCACGGCCATCGGTGCCGCCCGAGAGGAAGCGCCACGCGCCCTCGACCCCGGCCGCCTCCGCCGCGCAAGCCACGCGCAGAGCGAGCTCCTGATTGCGCCCGCCGCGGCCGTCACCCTTGATCGTCACGGTAGTCTCACCGCCCATGACCAAAGCGCCTGCGGGCATATCGCGCAGCAGAGCCACGATCTGCGGCGCGAGATCGGCCACGTCCCCGTCGAGCGCGAAGGGCGCCGCCTCGGCTCCAGCCGAGACCATCGCCGCGACCGACAGCCCGTTCGCCCCGATCAGACGGTTGCGGGCGGCGGGCAAAGCGGGCTCTGCGCCCAAGGCTTCGAGATGCGCCTGCACAGGGGCGGGCAAAGCCTCCCAGATCCCGAGATCACGACAAATCTGCGCCGCCTCGGCCCGCGTGCCGATCGGCTCGACCGTAGGCCCCGAGGCAATCACGCGCAGATCGTCGCCCGGCACATCGGACAGGATCAGGCCGGTCACGGGGGCCGCGCTGGCAAGCAGCCAGCCGCCGCCCTTGAGCTGGGAAAGCTGCTGGCGGATCAGATTCATCTGCGTGATATCCGCCCCGCAGCCGAGCAGCAGACGGCTGACCTCGGCCTTGTCCGACAGGCTCAAGCCCTCGGCGGGCGCGACGGCCAGCGCGGAGCCACCGCCGGAAATCAGCGCCAGAACGCGATCCTCCGGCCCACAGCCCTGCAGGCATTCCAGGATCGCGCGCCCTGCCCGCTCGCTGCCGTCTCCCGGCACGGGGTGGTCGCCCGCGATCAGCGTAACGCCCGCGCGCGGGGGCGCCGCTTCGGCATTCTCGGGGTTGGTGACAACCAGCGCCTGCGCCTCTTCGGGCAGCGCGTCCAGCGCCGCCGCAGTCATCGCTAGCGCCGCCTTGCCGAGCGCGATCACCTGCCAGCGCCCGCCCGGTCCCGGCGGGTTGTCCATCGCCCAGCCCATCGCGCGGGTCACCCCCGCTGCCGGGTCGGCCGTCTTCACCCCGATGTCGAACAATTCGCGCGCGCGTGCTTCCAGATCCATTCCTGCCCCCCGTGGTTTGGTGCAAGTATCCCCGGGGAGCGGCGGGCTGCAACCCCGCCGGGGGAAGACAAGCCAAAGGCAGAACCAAATAAAAAGACGCCCGCGGGGAGCGCGGGCGTCGAAACACGATCAGGCGGAAGGCCCCTGTCGGTTTAAGTGAGCGGGGACCGAAGCCCCCGCCCGGGGAGGGTATTAGCCACCTTGGCTCTCGATATAGGCGAGCACCGCCTTGACGTCTTCGGGGTCTTTCAGACCGGCGAAGGACATCCGGTTCTTCGGAATGTAGCCCTTCGGGTCGGCGAGATACTCCTCGACGGTTTGCTCGGTCCAGACCAGACCGTCCTCGCCGTGCTGGGTCATCGCGCTCGAGTATTTGAAGCCGTCGACCGTCCCGGCCTGGCGCCCGATCAGCCCGTTGAGCACGGGACCGACACGGTTCTTCGCGCCGTCGCCGACCTGGTGGCAGGCCTTACACTTCTTGAAGACCTTCTCGCCAGCTGCGACCAGCTCCGGGTCAGCCGAGAGGCTTTCCGCCGGTGCGGCCTCTGCCTTGGCTTCCTCCGCAGCCGCCGGAGCGTCCTGCGCCGGAGCTTCGGCAGTGTCGGTTTGGGCCGTATCGCTTTGGGCCGTGTCGGTTTCCGCCGCAGTATCGGCAGCCGCCGTGTCCTCGCCGTTGCCCTCATCGGGGGTCACGTCGAGAATGGTCGCCTTCTTGGTGATCTGCACGTCGGTCTTACAGTCGCTCATGCAAGCGGCTTCCGAGAACTTCGGCACTTCGACCTCATCGCGGTTATCCACGATGAACCCATCGGCGTTCGGCATCTCCACGTCGAGGAAGTTATCCTTCGTGAGGACGAAATCGTCGTCCACGAGATAGTTCGAGTAGAGGATGTAGGCGACGATGGCGTAGGTCTCGTCGACGGTCAGCGTCTGCGCGTTGCCGAACGGCATCGAGCGGTGCGCATAGTCCCAGACGGTGGACAGGTACGGCCAGTAGGAACCGACGGTTTTCACCGGGTCCTTGTCGGCCAGCGTTCCATCGCCCCCGGCCAGTTTCGGCCAGTTGTCGACGCCCTCGGCGAAGTCGCCGTGACACGCCGCGCAATTGTCGCCGAAGATTTTCTCGCCATCGGCAACCGAACCCGACCCTTCTGGAAGGTTCTTGCCATCGGGGAAGACCTCGACGGTCCAGGCGTTGATTTCCTCGGGCAGCGCTTCGCGCCCCAGACCGTATTTCTCGGCCAGAGCGGGCGTCGCGACGAGCGGAGCGGCCAGAAACGTGGCCAGCAGCAGATTACGACGACACTTCGACATTCTCGGACTCCCCGTTTTCCTTGACCCACCAGGTCTGGATACCGTTGTTGTGATAGACCGAATTCTCGCCACGGATCGCGCGGAGCGCGTCCTTGGTCGGCTGAACGTAGCCGGTGGAATCGGTAGCGCGGGACTGAAGGAGCATCTCCGAACCGTCCCAGTCGATCTCGAGGTAGAAGCGCGAGACCGCCTTGTCGGTGCCCGGCTCGGCCAGACGGGCTTCCTGCCAGTTCGCACCGCCATCGATCGACACGTCGACCTTGGTGATGTGACCGCGACCCGACCAGGCCATGCCGGTGATGACCAGCGGGCCCTTGCCGTGCTTGATCGGCATCTGCGGGCTGGGCGAGGTGACGACCGATTTGGCGTCCATGACCCAGGTCCACTTGCGCGACGTGCCATCGGCGAGCGTGTCGGTGTATTTCGAGGTTTCTTCGCGCGACTGCACGGCCTCGTCGGTGACTTCGAGGCGACGGAGCCACTTCACCCACATGTTGCCTTCCCAGCCCGGAACCACGAGGCGCACCGGATAGCCGTGCTCCTTGCGCAGCGCCTCGCCGTTGGCCTTGATGGCCACGAGACAGTCGTCGAGCGCTTTCTCCAGCGGGATCGAGCGGCCGTTCGAGGACGCATCGGCGCCTTCGGCATAGACCCACTTGTCCTTGATCTGGTCGCCGAGATTGGTGATCCCCGCTTCTTCGAGCAGCGTCCGCAGCGGGATGCCCGAATATTGCATATTGTGGATCATGCCCTGGGTGAACTGCGCACCGTTGAGCTGTGCACCAGCCCATTCCATGCCCGAGTTCGCGGCGCATTCGAGGAAGTAGGTGCGGTTCTCACGCGGGAAACGCTCCAGATCCTCGTAGGTGAAGACCAGCGGCTTATCGACGAGGCCGTTGATCATCAGGCGATAGTCTTCCTTCTTCAGCTCGATCGCGCCCGAGTGGTGACGCTCGAAAGCGCAGCCGGTGGGGGTGATCGTGCCGTCGAGGGCGTGGATCGGCGTGAAGTTGATCGACGAAATCGTGTCCGCCGTCAGCCAGCCGACGTTGCGGCGGATGACGTCATCTTCGAATTCGATCGGCAGGCCATAGGGGGTTGCATCGACCCCGTCGCCCCAGCCCGAAGCCCAAGGCTGAACTTCGGTGATCAACGGATCGGGTTGCGTTTGCGCGCGCGCGGCACCAGCACCTGCGGCCATCGCACCGACCGCAGCCCCTGCGCGGAGGAACCCGCGGCGGCTGAGGGCGGCATTGGTGGCCGGGTTGCCCTGGCGTTCCTTGTCGTCCATGTGTTTTCCTCCAGTCTCTAACCCCCTGCGGGGCGCAATCATCGACGGGCGGGACCGGCTTAAATGCCGGTCACGACCACCGAGTCATTCGGTTTCAAGTCAACGGTTTTGATCTTGCGCAGGTGATCGGCGATCACGTCCCAGATCTGCGGCCCTTCGGTGCCTTCGTTGACCGAGGCCCAGCCCGTCACGACGTAGTTGCGTGCCGGGTCGATATCGGAGCCGTCCTTCAGGAGCGTCATGTTGGAAATCCGCTCGCCGATCGGCTTCGAAACGTCGATGTGGTAGCCCATGCCACCCACACGAACCATGTCCCCGCCCTGCTGGTAGTAGGGGTCGGTGTTGAAGATGTTGTCGGCCACGTCTTCGAGAATGGTCTTGATCAGCTCGCCCGTCATCTCGGTGCGATAGTTCTCGCCATAGGTCATCGAAGTGGCGTTGAGCACGTCTTCCATGGTGATCTTCTGCCCCGGGATCAGCGACGGCCCCCAGCGCACGCCCGGGCTCATCGCGATCTCGGCGTCCTGCTCGGACAGCATCGCTTCGCAGATCAGGTCGTCCCAGGTGCCGTTGAAGTTGCCGCGGCGGTAGAGCAGCGAGTTGGTTTCGCCCACGACTTCCTCGAGCTCGGCCTTGTAGGGCTCGCGATGGCCCATGATGACGTCGGTCATCTCTTTGTCGGGCTCGATCACGTCCGAGAAGATCGGGATCAGCTTGTGGCGGAAGCCCATCATCTTGCCGTCGCGCACGTCGAGATCGACGCGGGAGACGAATTTGCCGTTCGACCCCGAGGCAATCAGGATCGTCTCGCCCACGAGGACCGGCTCCGGAATGGCGTCATGGGTGTGACCGGTGAGGATCACGTCGATGCCCTTCACGCGGCTCGCCATCTTGTGGTCCACGTCGAAGCCGTTATGCGACAGGCAGACGACCAGATCGACGCCCCTTTCGCGGACCTCGTCGACCACCGCCTGCATACGCTCTTCGCGGATGCCGAAGGAGTAGTCGGGGAACATCCAGCCGGGGTTCGCGATCGGCATGTAGGGGAAGGCCTGACCGATGACCGCGATCTGCGTGCCGTTGCGCTCGAAGATCTTGTAGGGCTCGTAGGCGGGCTCGTCCCACTCCGCGTCGAAGATGTTCGCGCCGAGGAAGGGGAAGGGAAGGCCGTCGACGATCTCGTTCACGCGGTCCTGACCATAGGTCCATTCCCAATGCGAGGTCATCGCCTCGACGCCGAGCGTGTTCATGACGTCGACCATGTTCTGGCCCTTGGTCTTCAGCGCGACCATCGAGCCATGCCAGGTGTCGCCGCCATCGAGCAGCAGCGCTTCGGGACGCTCGGCCTTGATCGCTTTCACGATCGTCGCCACGCGGTCCATGCCGCCCATTTTGCCGTAGGACTTCGCGAGATCGGTGAAGTTCTCGTAGGTCAGCGCGTAGGCGTCAGGCGTGTTCGGCTCGATGTTGAACATCTTGAGGAAATCCGCGCCGGTGACATGCGGCGGACGGCCCTTGGCCTCGCCCACGCCGAGGTTGATTTCCGGCTCGCGGAAATAGATCGGCATCGCTTGCGCGTGGATGTCGGTGATGTGGATCAGCGTGACGTTGCCCAGCGGCTCGAACTGCAGGAGCTGGTCCTGAGTCAGCGACTGCTGCGCCATGGCGCGCGACCAGCGCGACAGGCCCGAAGCACCGAGGATAGTCGAGGCGGCCAAGCTCGCCTGAAGAAATTCCCGCCGGGAAATCATGCGATGTGTCTCCTTCTTCTCACCGGGCCCGTGCGCCCGGCGGTCGTTTCATTCGGGTAAATTGACAAACAAATTCAGACAGATATGAAATTTTGAATATGTTGAAACGAAATGCGCGGGACAGGGAGGCCCCTGCCCCGCGCATCAAGTCAAAGGTCAGGGACGGACGCCGCCGCCCTCGATGTCGAGACCCAGGCCGCGCGAGGCGACGTAGAGCTCAAGATTGCGGAACTCGTCCGAACCGGGGCTGTAGGTTTCCGCGCGCGTGTCGCGGATACAGCCTTTGAAGCGGTTGTGGATCGAAACCACGCCCGCGTTCTTCAGACGGTATACCGGGAAGCCCTGAATCTGGCCTTGGCTGAGGTGGTCAGCGCGGATGTAGTTGCCGTAGTTCTCTTCGTGGCACGACGCGCAGGACAGTTCGAGCTGGCCGTAGCGGGTGTAGTACATCTCCTTGCCCTTCTCCCAGAAAGGCTGGGCGTCGCCGTCGATCTTGACGCTGACGGGCATACCACGCGACTCGACCGCGATCGCGGTGGTCATGTTGTGCATCGGAGTGCTGTCCCAGCCCCAGGCTTCGGCGCCCATGCGGTTGGTGCGGCAATCGTTGATGTAATCTTCCATCGACCACAGCTTGCCGGCTTCGTTCACCTTCGGCATCGAGGCGCGGACGCCTTTCATGCCTTCGCTGATGTCGCCGTGGCAATCCGCGCAGGACTTGCCCTCGGAGCCGTCAGCGGTCGACCAGGTTTCCTGGCCTTGCTCGGCGAAGATCATGATCGGGTTGTCGAAGTCGTCCTGTTCCATCGCGCGGGTCTCGTCCGTGCGGAAGAGCCAGCCGGAATAGACCTCGTCGAGGTGCCCTTCGAGGTGATCGGCGGCGGGCGCCTTCACCGTGATCGGGGTGTCGCCGTTGATGACGAGTTCGTCGTCAGCCATTTCGGCGTGCAGCGCCGCGGTGCTGAGCGCGAAGGCTGCAGTGGCGGCTAGGATGGTGCGGCTGGTGCGCAACGTCATATTCTGTGTCCTCCCTGGGTGTGCCCCGCGCCCATCGATCTCCCCAAACAGGCGCGGTTCTCTGTTCTTGGTGAGGCGGCGCGCTCCCTCACGCGCCGCTAGCCATTCGGCCGATCAGCTCACTTCGATCTTCTGGCTGTCTTCGTAGGTCGAGCCGTCATCATCGTACCAGGTGAACTTGAACTCACCCGATTCCGGGACTTTCGCCTCGAATTCGATGTAGGGGTTCGTCGAGATCGCCGGCTCGAGGGTCACGTCGACGACGTTCTCACCGTTGAAGTCGCAGGTGAAGCGATTGATGATCTCGCGCGGGATGACGTTGCCGTCTTTATCCTTGCGCTGACCCGATTCCATCGGGTGCGAGATCAGGGTTTTGATGGTGATCGTGTCACCGGCCGAAGCTTTTTTCGGCACTTTTACGCGGGGTCTCACGCCTTTCATGGTCTTGTCTCCTCAGATACCGAATTTAGCCGCCGCAGCCGCCGATGGTGACCTTCACGGTCGATTTCGCCTGGACGAAGCTGCCGTCAGCCATCTTGGCGACAGCGATCACGTCCTGGGTCTTCGAGAGGCGAATGCGGGTCGAAGCCATCTGCGAGCCAGCCAACGGACCGAACTTGAAGGTCACGACGTCGGGCGTCGGGTTGCCGGTCGCGAAGACCGCGATCTCGGTTGCGCCGGGCGCATCCACGGAGATCGGAACGGTGTTCCCGTTCTCGGCGATTTCCGGCGCGGTCAGGGTGACGCCGTCACCCATTGCGGCGTCGGCGCCGCCGGTGAACTTGGCGATGGCGTCGGCACCGGCATCGGCCAGCGCGGGCAGCGGCAGCATGGAAGCGGCAACGCCGCCCATCGCCAGCGCCAGCGCGTCACGTCTGGTCATGGTCATGTTGTATCTTCTCCTCTCGGGTTTGTCGTTCAGAGGGTCACTCTTCCTTGAGGGTCATCAAGAAAGCGACCACATCCTCAACCTGTTGTGCATTCAAAATCGGCGGCAGATCGGCAGGCGCAGCCTTGCCGGTGTACCCGTCGCCGGGGCGAATGAAGGGGCCGGTCTTATACATCGCCGGCATTACCGTGCCTTCGAACGTGTGCTTGGCATCGACGACGATGCCGCGCAGCTGCGACTCGTCCCAGCGGTCGGCGGCGCCGTTCAGCTCCGGGCCGACATTGCCTTGGAACGACGCGTCGAGCGCCGAGACCTTATGGCAGGCCACGCAGTTGCCCAGCGACTTGGTCGCCGCGACTTCTGCGCCTTTAGCTGCATCGCCCGGCTGGCCGGTCAGCGACTCGGCCACCGCGCCCACATCGGTGAATTTGACATCCATCGGCGCGGTTTCTGCGATCGCGGCGCTGGCTGCGAAGGTGACGGCCATTGCGGCCCACGCAACGTGGCGTTTCATAGAAGTCCTCCCAAATTCTCTCCCTGACTCACTTTTAAGCGAGCGCGCTACAGTGGTGCAATGGATAAATTCAAAAAACCGCATATTTTCCAATATGTTCACTCGGATATATCGAAGCATACAGCCGTATACCCAAGATTTTTTTAGCAAAATCAGAAACATTCGCGGGTGCAGCACGAATGCTGCACTGGCAAGCAAGCGATCACGACTCTGTCAGAATCGCCAAGAGAGCGCTCACTTCGCCATAACTTTCTCGGCAACGTACTTCTGAAAGTTCTGCCCGCTCTCATAGCCGTGAGTCTTTACCCACTCGAGCAACGCCATCGTCGTGCCCTTCCCGAAAGCCCCCGGCATCTGCGCGACAGCTTGTTTGTTGGCGGGCTGGTCGGAGGCCTCTTCGGGGAAGAACATCATGGTCGGCGTGAACATCACGCCCCACTTCATCGCCATCTCTTTTTCGGGCAAAGCCTCGCCGTCGAAATCGGTCACTTCGACATCGCCGAAGAGGTTCATCTGCACCACGTAGTAGTTATCGGTAATGTATTTCGCGATCTCGGGGTCGGAGAAGACCTCTTCATGCATCTTCTTGCAGTAGATGCAGCCACGCTGCTCCCAGATGACCATGAAGCGCTTGCCCTCGTCATTGGCAGTCGCAAGATCGTCCGACATGTCCTTGAACGTGTCGTGGAACCACGGCTCCTTGTGCAGCCCGTCATCGCCCAGCTCGGCCGCATGGACCGGCAGGGCCAGCATCGCGGTGGTGAAAGCGGCAGTCAGAAAATGACGCATGATCGTCCTCCCTAGAAACAGACCGTCAGCCGAGACTCCCACTCGGCATGACGTCGATCAGAAACTCACCAATGTAGCGCAGCCCCCCGGTCACGATGAGAACCGCGAACAGGATCAGCATAACCCCCATCGCCTTCTCCACATAGCCGAGCTTGGCACGGTGCTTCGCCATGAAGGCGAGGAAAGGCCGCGTGAAGAAGGCCGCGATGATGAAGGGCAAGGTCATCCCGATCCCATAGGCAAAGAGCAGCAACCCGCCCTTGGAGATATCGCCCATGCCCGACGCCACCATCAGGATCGCCGCAAGCGCGGGGCCGACACAGGGCGTCCAGCCGAAGCCGAAGGCGAGCCCCATCACATAGGCACCGAGGAAGGTCGTAGGATCGGCCTTCGCCTCCATCCGAGCCTCGCGATAGAGGAACGGGATGCGGATCACGCCGAGGAAATGCAGACCGAAAACCAGCAGGATCGCCGCGGCCACCCAGCTCAGCGGCCCCATCCATTCGCGGAATGCAGCCCCCAGCGCGGTCGCCCCCATTCCCATCAGCACGAAGATCGTGGTCACGCCCAGCGCGAAGGCCACCGAAGACGCGACCATGCGCGCCTGCGCGCCCGGGGCGATCTTGCCGTCGCCACGCAGCTCGGACATCGACAGCCCGGCCATGTAGGACAGGTAGAACGGCACCATCGGCAGAATGCACGGCGTCAGAAAAGACAGCAGGCCAGCAAAAAACGCCCCGCCATAGGTAATATCGATCGGCACTGTTTCCTCCCTCGTGACGCGCCCTAGCCTATATGGCCTCGGTCTCCCAACCGTCCTTGAAGGGGCCCGTCAAACACATTACGATCTTTATATGTAAAAAGGGGTCCGTCAATGTTCCGCATTGTGTGGCATACGATTTCCATCACCGCGGCGCTGGCGGTCACGCTGGGCGCGACGGGCGTTGTCGCGCGCGCCGAGACCGCATCGCAAGCCGCCGACACGACGGTCGCCGCCACCTCCGAGGCCGAGACCAGCGAGGCGATAGCCGACAGCGAGTTCCGGCTTTTGATGGTCGAGCAGGTCGGCTGCATCTATTGCCGGATGTGGAACAACGACCTCGCGCCGATCTATCCGAAGACTCCCGAGGGCAAGACGGCCCCTCTGCAGCGAGTCGATCTGCACAAACCCTTCCCCGAGGACATCACCATCACCGGGGGCAAACCGCTTTTCACACCGACCTTCATCCTGCTGCAAGACGGGGTCGAAGTCGCCCGCATCGAAGGCTATGCGAGCGAAGATTTCTTCTGGGGCCTGCTCGATCAGGCCCTGAAAAAGAATGGCGCGACGTATCAGGCCCCATCGAACTGAGGTTTGACCTGCGCGCTTTTGTCTCGCTTTTGGCGGGTTTTTGCGCTCTCGGGCTTTGTTCCAGCGAATCGACATGCTAAAGCCTGAGTCATTCGATCAATACGGTCGCACTCTGTGCGGCTTCCAAGGAAGGACGATGCGGTGCGGCATCTGGTGCCTGACGGTCATGCCGAAAAGCTTGCCTCTGCCACGGCCGAGTCGAGGTGTTCCCGCATGGATGCAGAAGAGCTACTCGATCGCGCGCAAGACGCCTCCAACCTCATGAAGGCGCTCGCCCATGAGGGGCGGCTGATGATTCTGTGCCATCTGAGTTCGGGCGAGAAATCGGTGACCGAGCTGGAAAACCTGCTGGAATCGCGCCAGGCCGCGGTGAGCCAGCAATTGGCGCGGCTGCGTCTCGAGGGGCTCGTCAGCGCACGCCGCGAAGGCAAGGCGATCTACTACACGCTCTCGGATCCGCGTGCGCGTCGCCTCGTCGAGACGATTTACGACATGTTCTGCGCCACCGACTGACGCCGGTGAGCCATGAGACCGGACACTGGGTGATCCGGGAGGGAGAAGGGCAATGGAACAGATTCCGATGGGTGCCTTGGCAGCCATGGTCGGGGCGATCGGCGGCATCATTCTCGGCCTCGCTGCGCGCCTGGGCGATTTCTGCACCCTCGGTGCGCTGGAGAGCGCGGCCTATGGCGACGACCAGAGGCGCCTGCGTCTCTGGGGGATCGTGCTGGGCGTGGCGATCACCGGCGCCTTCGTGGCCGAAGCCCTGGGCTATGCCGACATCACCCGCAGCTTCTATCACACGATCAAATGGTCGCCGCTCGCCTCTATCGTCGGCGGGCTCGTCTTCGGCTATGGCATGGCACTCGCCGGCAATTGCGGCTTCGGAGCGCTGGTGCGCTTCGGCGGCGGCGATCTGCGCGCGATGGTCGTGGTCGTGGTGATGGGCATCTTCGCCTTCGTGACGCTGTCCGGCCCCCTCGCCCATCTGCGCCTTCTGATCTTTGACCAGCAGGCCGCCGACACCCCGCAAGGCATCGCGCATTGGCTCTCGGCGCGGACCGGGCTTCCGCCCTTGGTCTTCGCCCTGCCCGTCGCCGCCGGCTTCCTTGCCTGGGCGCTGAGCTATCAGCCGCTGCGCGCCGACAAACGCCGCCTCGCCTGGGGCGTGGCCGCGGGTCTCGCAGTGGTCTGGTGTTACGTCGGCACCTCCTATCTCTTCGCCGAGAGCATGGGCGAAACCGGCGTAGAAGCGCCGTCCTTCACCGCCCCGCTCGGGCGCACGATCCTCTATTTCATGACCTCCACGGCAGGCGGGCTCACCTTCTCCGTGGGTCTCGTCGCGGGCGTGCTGGGCGGGGCCTTCCTCGGCTCGGCCATTCGCGGCCTCTTCAAATGGGAAGCCTGCGAAGACCCGCGCGAACTGGGCCGTCAGGTCAGCGGCGCGGCCCTGATGGGGATCGGCGGCACGATCGCGGTCGGCTGCTCGATCGGCCAGGGGGTGAGCGCGATGGCTGTGCTCTCCTTCTCCGCACCGGTCACGCTGGCCTCCATCGTGATCGGCGGTCTGATCGGCCTGCGCCAGCTGATCCACGGCTTCCAGCCTGAGTAAAGCCGGGCCGCTCGACCGCACAAATCGGCCCATTTTCGGCTTGGCTGAAATATCCCGGGGGTGAGGCGCGGACGCGCCGAGGGGGCAGCGCCCCCTCTCCTTCAACCTCTTCCTGCACAACGCTTGCGAATCTGATCCGGGTTTCCTATATCGCCCCTCGAGAGGTTGGCGCGGGCGAGCGCCTCGCCAACCCGGTCAGGTCCGGAAGGAAGCAGCCGCAACGAGCCCCGCTTGGGTCGCTGTCCAGCCTCTCACCCTATCCCCTACAAGCTCGCTTCTGTTTTACCGCCGCGTCACCATGCCCGGTTGTGAGATGACGTCGTCGCGTTAATCTTCCCGTCAAAAGGGAGGTTCACCATGTTTCGTTTCGCTCTGGCCACTCTGGCCATTCTGCCTGTGCCGCTCTTCGCGGGCACGCTCAAAACCGTCGAAGTCGCACCGAACACCTACGCGATCGAGGGCCCTTTCGGGCAGCGCGATGCCGAGAATCTCGGCAATAACGCGACCTTCGGGCTGATCGTCACGGATGAGGGCGCGGTGCTCGTCGATGCGGGCGGCACCTATAAGGGGGCGGCGGCACTCGACGAAGTGATCGGCACGCTGACCGATCAGCCGGTGAAATACGTGATCGACACCGGCGGGCAGGATCACCGCTGGCTCGGCAATGGCTATTGGAAAGAGCATGGTGCCGAGATCATCACCTCAGAGGATGCGCTCGCCGACCAGAAGGCCCGCGCGTCGCTGGAGCTGACGATGCTGGATGCGCTGGTGGGCAATGAGGCGCTCGCGGGCACCGAACCCGTCTATGCCGATACGACCTTCGACGAGAGCTACACGCTCACCCTCGGCGGGCGCGAGATCGAGATCTCCCATCCCGACCCCGCCCACACACCCGGCGACAGCTTCGTCTGGCTGCCCGCGGAGAAGGTGATGTTCACCGGCGATATCGTCTTCGTGGGCCGCATCCTCGGCGTGCTCGACATGTCCTCGTCAATCGGCTGGGTCGAGGCCTTCGAGGCGATGGCCGCCTATGAGCCCGCCCATGTCGTTCCGGGCCACGGCCCCGCCACCGATCTCGCGACCGCGACGAAAGACACCTATGATTACCTGACCAATCTGCGCAGCCAGATGGCGGATTATATCGACGAGGGCGGCGACATCATCGGTTCGGTCAATGTCGACCAGTCGCAGTTCGAATATCTCGAGGATTTCGACACGCTCGCCAAACGCAACGCGCAGGCGGTGTTCAGCCAGATGGAATGGGAATGAGCCGGGTGGACGCCGACGCCCCGGGGGCCTAGTCTGACGGCTGCCTATGACACCGGAGCTTCGATGACCGACACCCAATATCAGGTTCTCGCCCGCAAGTACCGTCCCGAGACCTTTGCCGACCTGATCGGACAGGCGCCAATGGTGCGCACGCTGAAGAACGCCTTCGCGGCCGACCGGATCGCGCAGGCTTTCATCATGACGGGGATTCGCGGCACCGGGAAAACCACCACGGCGCGGATCATCGCCAAAGGGCTCAACTGCATCGGCCCCGACGGCAACGGCACCCCCACGACCGACCCGTGTGGCGAGTGCGAACATTGCCGCGCGATCATGGAAGGCCGCCATGTCGACGTGATGGAAATGGACGCCGCCTCGCGCACCGGTGTGGGCGATATCCGCGAGATCATCGAGAGCGTGCATTACCGGGCGGCCTCGGCGCGCTACAAGGTCTACATCATCGATGAGGTTCACATGCTGTCGACGAGCGCTTTCAACGCGCTCCTGAAGACGCTCGAGGAACCGCCCGCCCATGTGAAGTTCATCTTCGCCACCACCGAAATCCGCAAGGTCCCAGTCACCGTGCTCTCGCGCTGCCAGCGCTTCGACCTGCGCCGGATCGAGCCGGAGGAAATGATCGCGCTGCTGCGCCGGATCGCCGATGCGGAAGGCGCCGAGATCGCCGATGACGCGCTCGCGCTGATCACCCGCGCCGCCGAAGGGTCCGCCCGTGATGCGACTTCGCTGCTCGATCAGGCAATCGCGCATGGCGCAGGCGAGACCACCGCCGAACAGGTCCGCGCGATGCTGGGTCTGGCCGACCGCGCCCGCGTCCTCGATCTCTTCGACATGATCCTGCACGGTCAGGCGGCAGAGGCATTGACCGAACTTGCCGCACAATATGCCGATGGCGCCGATCCGATGGCGATCATGCGCGATCTGGCCGAGATCACCCATTGGGTCTCCGTCATCAAGGTCACGCCCGAAGCCGCCGAAGACCCGACCGTTCCGCCCGAGGAGCGCAATCGCGGTCAGGAAATGGCGGCCGCCCTGCCGATGCGGGTGCTCTCGCGGCTCTGGCAGATGCTGCTCAAAGCGCTCGAAGAAGTCGCGAGCGCGCCCAATGCGATGATGGCGACCGAAATGGCCGTGATCCGCATGACCCATGTGGCCGACCTGCCCGACCCGGAAACGCTCATCAAGAAGATCCAGCAGGGCAGCACGAACACGCAAGCCGCAGGCCGGGGTCCCGCGCCCTCGACCGGGCCGGTCCATGGCGCGACGCTGCGCGCCCGGCGTGCCGGTGGCGGCGCGGTCGCCGCCGCGGCCCCTGCCCCGCAGCACGATCCGATGGCCGACGCGCTCGCCCGTTTCGCGAGCTTCGACGACGTTGTCGACCTGATCGCCCGGATGCGCGACATGACCCTGCTGCTGGAGGTCGAGAGCAATCTGCGTCTCGTGAATTACCGCCCCGGCCGGATCGAATTCGAACCGACCCCGCGGGCCTCGCGCGATCTCGCCGCGACGCTCTCGGCACGGCTGCAAGGCTGGACCGGCGCGCGCTGGGGCGTCTCGGTCGTCTCCGAAGGCGGCGCGCCCACGATTGCCGAGGTGAAGGCCGAGGAAATGGCGAAGGCCGAAGCCGAGGCGATGAAGAACCCGCTGGTGGCGGAGATCTTCGCCCGCTTCCCCGGCGCGAAGATCGAAATCCTGCCCGAGGAAGACACCGCCGCGATCGAGGCCGAGGCCCTGGCCGAGGTCGAAGACGAATGGGACCCCTTCGAGGAAGGCTGAGCCACGCCAAGGGCGGCCCCGCGCGATCGCACGCGCCGCCCTGCCGCGCCGTTTTCCCGCCTTGTCCCTTGTCCCTTCGCGCAGCGATGCGTATCTCTCACTCAAGCCAAACGTGACGGAGAAAGCGATGTTCAAGGGATTGGGCGCCATGGGCGACATGGCCAAGATGATGAAGGCCGCCAAGGAAATGCAGGAGAAGATGGGCGAGCTCCAGGAAGAGCTCAAATCCATCGTCGTCACCGGCGAGGCCGGGGCCGGTCTCGTGCAGGCCCGCGCCACCGCGAAGGGCGAATTGACCGGGCTCTCCATCGATCCCTCGATCCTGCAGGCCTCCGAAAAGGAAGTCGTCGAAGACCTGATCCTCGCCGCGATCAAGGACACGCAGGAAAAGGCCAAGTTCCGCGAGCAGGAAGAGCAGAAACGCCTTCTGCGCGAACTCGGTCTGCCCGAGAACATGGACCTGCCGGTCTGATCCGATGAGCGGCGCGCGCGACGAGATAGAGGCGCTGATCGCCCTGATGGCGCGGCTGCCGGGGCTTGGTCCCCGCTCCGCCCGGCGCGCGGTGCTGCATCTGATCTCGAAACGCGCGCAGCTGATGGGCCCCTTGGCCGAGGCGATGGCGCAAGTGGCCCGCACCGCGCGCGAATGTAGCCGCTGCGGCAATATCTCGACCGCGCCGATCTGCGACATCTGCGAAGACCCCAAACGCGCCACCGGCGAGATCTGCGTGATCGAGGATGTCGCCGATCTCTGGGCGATGGAGCGCGGCCACGCCTTCAAGGGCCGCTACCACGTCCTTGGCGGCACGCTGTCTGCGCTCGATGCGATCGGCCCGGAAGACCTGCGCATCCCCGACCTTCTCGAACGCGCCACCGAGGAAGGCATCACCGAGGTGATCCTCGCCCTCAACGCCACCGTCGAGGGCCAGACCACCGCGCATTACATCGCCGAGGCGCTCGAAGGGCGCGGCATCGCAGTGACCAGCCTTGCCCAAGGCGTGCCGATCGGCGGCGAGCTGGACTATCTCGATGACGGCACGATCCAGGCGGCGCTGCGCGCCCGCAAAAGTTTCTGATGGGCACCCGACCCGAGACGGAGGCGCTGCTGCGCGACTGTCTCGGCGACCGGATCGCGACCCGGCCGATGTTCGGCGAATACGCGGTCTATATGGGCGGCAAGACGGTGGCTCTTCTGTGCGACGACACGCTGTTCGTGCGCCAATTGCCCGAGGCCACGCGCTACCTTGAAGACAGCGGCCACGCGCCCGTCGCAGGCAAACCCCATCCGCGCGCCAAGGATCACTGGCAGATCGACCCGGACCTCTGGGAAGACACGGAGTGGCTCGTGGGCCTTCTGAGCGTGATCGAGACCGCCCTGCCCGCCCCCAAACCAAAGCGTAAACCCAAACCGAAAGCCTAGTCCCGGCGCCCCTTCGACTTGGCAAAAATATCCCCGCCGGAGGCATCTGACCTGTGCCGTCCCGATCACCTTCCGGCAAGGGAGCGCCATCGGCGGGATTGTCGCCATTGAACCCGCCCGCGCCCGCCGTTATCAGTTTCTCAAATCCCCCAACGAGAATTGCGAGCGTCGCCCCGATGATCCGCCTCTACCATGTCGCCCTCTCCCCGTTCTGCCGCAAGGTCCGCCTCACGCTGGCCGAGAAGAAACTCGAGGTCGAACTCGTCGAGGAACGCTACTGGGAACAGCAGCCCGATTTCCTGCGCCGCAACCCGGCGGGCAAGGTCCCGGTTCTCAAGATGGACGGCATGATGATGGCCGAAAGTCAGGCGATCTGCGAATATATCGACGAGACCCATACCGACGCGCCGCTGATGCCGCGCGATCCGGCCGCGCGCTACGAGGTGCGCCGCCTGTGTGCGTGGTTCGACGACAAGTTCAACGCCGAGGTCACCGCGCGGATCATGGGCGAGCGGGTCTGGAAGAAGGTCCGCAAGGAAGGTTATCCGGACAGCAAGACGGTGAAGGCGGGCCTTACGGCGATCAAGTATCACCTCGATTACATGGGCTGGCTGCTGGAACAGCGGCGCTGGCTTGCGGGCGACGTGATGACGCTCGCGGATTTCTCGGCGGCCGCGCATCTGAGCTGCCTCGATTACATTTCCGACGTCGACTGGAACCGGCAGGAGGCCGTGAAGGACTGGTATGCGAAAATCAAGTCGCGCC
Organism: Thioclava sp. DLFJ4-1; assembly: GCF_002020145.1. NCBI lineage: Bacteria > Pseudomonadati > Pseudomonadota > Alphaproteobacteria > Rhodobacterales > Paracoccaceae > Thioclava > Thioclava sp. DLFJ4-1. The sequence goes on along the minus strand of NZ_MPZT01000004.1, from coordinate 195,851 downwards.
CGGCCTTCCGCTCGCTTCTGGCCGATCAGCTGCCCGGCATGCCGCCCGCGTCGCAATATGCGGAGCTGGATTTCTAAGCGCCGCGCGCGTCCTACCCAAACTCGCCATTCTTACACTGCGCCGTCCGCCCCAGCGGGCGGCGCAGTCATTTGGCGCGGCACGGTGCTGGCTCACGCAAAGGTGCGCGTCTCGCAAAATTCAAACAATTGATTTAATCATTCGCTTCGCTACCTCAGGGACAGGCCCAAGCCGATCCAGAGCTTGGCCCGGACTGCAAAGCGAGGACTGCCATGCCCCATCCCGTGCTGATCGTGGGGGCCGGCCCGACCGGTCTCACCGCCGCTTACGAACTGGCCCGCCAGGGCGTGCCCGTCCGCCTGATCGAGAAATCTGCAAGCCCCGCCACCACCTCGCGCGCGATCGCGGTTCAGGCCCGCACGCTGGAGATGCTGGCGCAGCGCGGTCTGGCGGACGCCCTTGTCGCGCGCGGCGTGCAGACCCGGATCGCGCAGTTCTATGGCGAGGGCGCCCCGCTCTTCCGGCTCGACTTCGCCCATCTCGAGAGCCGCTTCCCCTATATCCTCTTCGTCTCACAGGTCGAAACCGAGACCGTGCTGCGCGAGGCCTGCGCGGCCCTTGGCGTCGAGACGGAGTGGAACACCGAACTCGTCGCGATCGCCCGCGAGGGCCATGATGCGCAGGCGGGCCCCATAGCGGTGCTGCGCGGCCCCGGCGGCACGCTCGAAGAGCTGCGCCCCGATTGGGTGATCGCCAGCGGCGGGGCGCATAGCCTGATCCGCCGCACGCTCAATCTGCCCTTCGAGGGAAAATCCGTGGGTCAGGGTTTCGTACTCGGCGACCAGATGGTCAGCGGCGCGATGGCCCCCGAGGAACTGCATATCTTTTCCTCCGGCGAGGGCTTTCTGGGCATGTTCCCCTTAGGTGGCAGACGTTTCCGTCTGATCGCCTCGGATGTTGCGGACAGCGAACAGCCCGACCTTGAAACGCTGCAGCAGGTCTTCGACGCCCGCGCCCATCTGCCTGCGACGCTGCATGACCTGACGTGGTCTTCGCGCTTCGCGATCAACAGCCGGATGGTCGGGACGCTGCGCGTGGGGCGCTTCCTGCTGGGCGGCGATGCCGCGCATATCCACTCGCCCGCAGGTGGTCAGGGAATGAACACCGGCATGCAGGACATGATGAACCTCGGCTGGAAACTCGCGCGGGTGATCGAGGGCACGGCACCCGAAAACCTGCTCGACAGCTACGAGGCCGAGCGCCTGCCGGTGATACGCGACCTGTTGCACGGGACCGAGGCGCTGACCGCCAATATGGCTTCGACCTCGCCGGTGCGCCGGATGCTGATCGACCATATCAGCCCCTATCTCGGCAGCCGCGACCTCGTGCAGGAGAAAGTCGCGGCCCGGATGGGCCAGATCGCGATCGGCTATGAGGGCGGGCCGCTCGCCGACGGCCCGCATGCGCGCGGCACCATCGCACCGGGTGCGCGGCTTCCCGACCCGCTCTTGGAGGTGGCGCGCGATGGGGCATGGCATCCGGCCCGCGCGCAGGATCTGGTCGATCCGTCGGGCTTCGTCCTGCTCTGCGCGGGGGATGGCCCCGCCCCGGAAAGCCCTTTTGCCAAAAGCCTGAAACTGCGCCCTGCGCCCGATCACGCGGAGGAATTCACGCAAGTCTTCGGCCGCGACGGCGCGGCGGTGCTGGTGCGGCCCGACGGATATGTCGCGCTGAGCGCGCCGCTTGCCGACGCAGCCCGCGCGGTGGCGGCTTACGCGGAGGCGCATTTCGCCACCTGACGCGTGCTGCCCCGCCCCTTGTCTTGCCCGCCCGGCTTCGAAAGGATACGGCGACGGTGCGATCGGGCCGCATTCGTCACGCGCCGAGGGGGCTCTGCCCCCGCCGGCCTGCGGCGCGGCCCCCCGGGATATTTGGACCAAGGCGAAGCCATGAGTGCGGAGTTGAAAGCGCGGTTGATCGAGACGGCCCTTGCCGAGGGTTTCTCGAAGGCGCGCATCACCACGCCTGACGCGATCCCGCAGGCCGCCGAGCGGCTGGCCGCCTTCGTGGGCGCGGGCATGCATGGCCAGATGGGCTGGATGGAAGAGCGCATGGGCTGGCGCGGCGATCCCACAGCGCTGTGGTCCGAGGCGCGCTCGGTCGTGATGCTGGCCGAGACCTACACGCCCGAATACGACCCGCTGGACCTGCTGAAAGCGCGCGATCACGGGGTGATCTCGGCCTATGCGCAGGGCAAGGACTACCATGATCTGGTGAAGAAGCGGCTCAAACGCGTCGGACGCTGGTTGCTCGATCAGGCGCCCGAAGGTGAGGAGATCAAGGTCTTCGTCGACACCGCCCCGGTGATGGAAAAGCCCTTGGGCGAGGCCTCGGGGCTGGGCTGGCAGGGCAAGCACACGAACCTTCTGGCGCGCGATCTGGGCAGCTGGTTCTTCCTCGGCGCGATCTTCACCACGGTGGAGCTGCCGCCCGACGCGCCGGAGATCAGTCATTGCGGGTCTTGCACGGCCTGCCTCGACATCTGCCCGACCGAGGCCTTTCCCGCGCCCTACCAACTCGATGCGCGACGCTGCATCTCCTATCTGACGATCGAGCATAAGGGGCCGATCGATGAGGAGCTGCGCGCCAAGATGGGCAACCGCATCTATGGCTGCGACGATTGTCTGGCCGTTTGCCCGTGGAACAAGTTCGCCGCCGAGGCGCGTGAGGCGCGCTATCACGGCGGCGTCGGCGCGCCGCCTCTGGCGGAATTGGCCGCACTCGACGATGCCGGGTTCCGGGCGCGGTTCGCGGGCTCGCCGATCAAGCGGATCGGCCGCGACCGCTTCCTGCGCAATGTGCTCTATGCGATTGGAAACTCTGGCGATCCGGGTTTGGCCGAGGCTGCGCGCCCGCATCTGGACGATCCCGATCCAGTGGTGGCCGAGGCCGCGCAATGGGCGCTCTCACGGCTGGAGCAAGCAGCGTGACGAAACCGATTGCCGCGCCCCGCTCACGGCCTATCTGATCGCGGTCATGACACCGGTTACCACCCAGACCCCTCGCCCACTCCTCGGGATCGCGCTGAAGCTCGGCACGGTCACGGGCTTCGTCATCATGCAGGCGCTGATCAAATCGGTCTCCGACCGGGTGCCGCCGGGCGAGGCGGTGTTCTTCCGGTCTTTCTTCGGCATCGTGCCGATCCTGCTCTGGTTGCTGTGGCGCGGTGAGCTGCAGGGCGGGTTGCGGGTGGAGAAACCGATCAACCACGTCATGCGCGGGGTCGTGGGAACCACCGCGATGGCGCTGAGTTTCGCCGCACTTGCCTTCCTGCCACTGCCCGAGGCGACCGCTCTGGGCTATGCGGCCCCTCTGCTGACGGTCGTCTTCGCGGCGCTCCTGCTGGGCGAGACGGTGCGGGTGTTCCGGTTCTCCGCCGTGGGGCTCGGGATGGTCGGCGTTCTGATCGTGCTCTGGCCGAAGCTTGGCGGTAGCGGGCCGGAAGGCGGCGCGGAGGCACTTGGCGCGGGGTTGGCACTCGCGGGGGCTACCTGCGCCGCGCTCGCGCAAATTCAGATCCGCCGCATGGTCGGATCGGAGCGCACCTCCGCCATCGTCTTCTGGTTCTCTTGCACCGCCACTGTGCTTTCACTCCTGTCTCTGCCCTTCGGCTGGGTCGTGCCGACAGTGTGGGAGGCGACGCTGTTGATCCTCGCCGGGCTCATCGGCGGCACTGGCCAGATCATGATCACCTCAGCCTATCGCTTCGCCGACGCCTCGCTGATAGCACCTTTCGACTATGCCTCGATGCTCATGGCGCTCCTGATCGGTTATTTCGTCTTTGCCGAAGTTCCGACCCATGCGACGCTCGCGGGTGCGGCGCTGATCATCGTCGCGGGCATCGCGATCATTCTGCGCGAACACCAGCTGGGACTGGAGCGCAAACGCGCACGCAAGGCCGGTCCCCCCCAAGGCTGAGCGCCGATCCGCCTGCGACAATAAACCTGCCTGCCCCTGCGTCACGACTCGGTCGAATCGTGCTATAGTCCCGCTATCAGAGGCGATGACGAGAGGAGGAAGATATGTCCCGTCACATCATCGACCGCGCCGAACTCAAGGCGGAAGGGCCGCGCGTGAAGCGGTTTCTCGAATTGCAGCGGCGCGAGGGCATCCACCCGGCGATCAAGGAGCTCAGCAAACGCGGGCGGCCCGACCACGGCGCGCGGATGAAACAGTTCCTGCGGATCGAGCGGGCTGAAGCCACCTGACGACCTGATCGGCGCTCACTAGCTGTGAAAACGCGAAAGGGCGTGCCGGGGGGCACGCCCTTCTGTTTTCTCGACCGAGGCGCGGATCAGGCGCGCACGAGTTTCTCGTAGGTCTCGGCGATGTCGCGGGTCAGCGCGCCGACCTCGAAGTTGAAGTCGCGGATCTGACTGACCGGGGTCACCTCGGCTGCGGTGCCGGTGAGCCAGCACTGTTCGAACTCGGCCAGCTCGGTCGGCTCGATCAGGCGTTCGTGGACGGTGATGCCCTTTTCCTTAAGCAGGCCGATCACGGTCTGACGGGTGATCCCGTTGAGGAACACGTCTGCCTTGGGCGTGTGAACCTCTCCGTCTTTCACGAAGAAGATGTTCGCACCGGTCGCCTCGGCCACGTAGCCGCGCCAATCCATGAACAGCGCGTCCGAATAGCCGCGATCTTCGGCGGCGTGCTTGGACATGGTGCAGATCATGTAGAGACCCGCGGCCTTCGCCTCGGCGGGAATGGTACGCGGATCGGGACGACGCCATTTCGCGATGTCGAGCTTGGCGCCCTGCATCTTCGCATCGCCGTAATAGTTGCCCCATTCCCAGCCAGCGACGGCCAGACGCACGGGGTTCTTGCGCGCCGAGACGCCCATATCCTCGCCCGCGCCACGCCAGGCCACCGCGCGCACATAGGCGTCGGTCCAGCCATTGGCTTTCAGCATGTCGTATTTGGCCTTTTCGATCTCCTCGACCGAATAGGGGATTTCCATGTCGAGCAGTTGCGCCGATTTGCGCAGGCGGGCGGAATGCTCTTCGCCTTTGAAAATCTTGCCGTTGTAACAACGCTCGCCTTCGAAGACGGAGGACGCGTAATGCAGCGCGTGAGTCAGGATGTGGACATTGGCGTCACGCCACTCCACAAGCTGTCCATCCATCCAGATCTTGCCGTCACGATCGTCATACGAGCCCGACATCTTACTCTCCTTGCAGTCACGCCATTTTACGAATATTGCGCAACTTGCGTCCGAAGTGGACACTTTGTTGCGTCAAAACTGCTCTGCGGTAGCAGTTGAGTCTTGGATAGTCAACAAGGCTGACATAAAGTCACGCAAAAGAGAGGGACGATATGGCAGATAGCGGAAGCCCCGGGGGCGAGACACTTCTTTTCCTGACGGACGAACAATTGCGCAAGGGCATCGAGGCGATGTTCTTCGCCTATCGCGCCTTTACCGCCGATCCTGACCGTCTGCTCGAAGAATACGGCTACGGGCGCGCACATCACCGCGCGCTGCATTTCATCAACCGCCAGCCGGGGCTGACGGTGACGACGCTGCTCGCGGTTCTGGGCGTGACCAAGCAATCGCTCAACCGGGTGCTGCGCACGCTGATCGAGGACGGGTTGGTGGAAAGCCGCGTCGGCACCCGCGACAAGCGCGAGCGGCGGTTGCATCTGACCGCCGAGGGCGAGACGCTGGAACGCGCGCTGTCCGAGGCGCAGCGCGGTCGGATGCGCTCTGCCTATCGCGCAGCGGGGCCGCAGGCGGTGGCAGGCTTCCGGCAGGTGCTGGAGGCGATGATGGGCCCCGACCTGCACAAGCTCTATCAAATGATGAAAGACGATTGATGCCCTACTCGGCCGACCCTCATCTCCTCATCGTCGACGATGACGAGCGCATCCGGACGCTGCTCAAGAGCTTTCTGCAGCGCAACGGTTTTCTCGTCACTGCCGCGCGCGACGCGGCCCATGCGCGGTCGCTGCTGTCGGGGCTGGAATTCAGCCTGATCGTGATGGATGTGATGATGCCGGGCGAGGACGGGCTGTCGCTGACCCGCGATCTGCGCGCCAGATCGATCGCCACGCCGATCCTGCTGCTGACGGCGCGCGGCGAAACACGCGAGCGGATCGAGGGGCTGGAAGCGGGCGCCGACGACTATCTCGCGAAACCGTTCGAGCCGAAGGAACTGCTGCTGCGGATCAACGCGATCCTGCGCCGGGTGCCGCAGGAGACCGAGAGCGGTCCGAAATACCTCTCGCTGGGGCCCCTGAAATACGATCAGGAGCGGGGCGAGCTGTGGGATGGCGATGCGCTGGTGAAGCTGACCGCAACCGAGGTGCAGCTGATGCGTATCTTCGCGACTCATGCGGGCGACGTGGTCAGCCGCACGGAACTGATCGAGGAGCTGGGCCGCGAGCGCGGCAGTGGCGAGGAAGGCGGCGGCGATCGGGCGGTCGACGTTCAGATCACGCGCCTGCGCCGAAAGATCGAGCGCGACCCCCGCGAGCCGCGCTATCTGCAGACGGTGCGCGGTCTGGGTTACCTGCTCGCGCCCGACTGAATGGAAGGACGGCGGATACTACATGTTGAGGGGCCAGCATACGGGGTGCGATAGGCGCCGCGTGGGGCCCGATCATCTTCAAAAATGCGAATTTGTTATATGTTTTTAAGGCCACGAATCGCTTTTCCCCAATAGGGAGCAGTATTTGTGCGTCGAGCTTCTCGCGCGGCCCCCTTCGCCGATGCGCATGGCCATTGACCTTGGGTGATCTGTTGCAAGAGCGACATTTAACTGCCCCTCAACACAAATTCAGGCGAATGTGTTCTGGACTGACAAATTCGTGATTGGTATGAGAGCGGCCATGTTTGGCGGCACCTCGCGACGTGCCCCGGCACGTCACTATCGGCCCCCTCGCGGGCCCGGGAAGGAGAGACAACGTGTCCCACGCAGATAATAACGCAGGCACCCGGAGGGATTTCCTCTACTACGCCACCGCCGGCACCGGCGCGGTGGTGACCGGCGCAGCCGTCTGGCCGCTGGTGAACCAGATGAATGCCTCGGCCGACGTCAAGGCGCTCTCGTCGATCTATGTCGACATCTCGGGCGTCGAGACCGGCACGCAGCTCACGGTGAAATGGCGCGGCAAGCCGGTCTTCATCCGCCGCCGCACCGAGGAAGAGATCGAACTGGGGCGTGAAGTGCCGCTCTCCGATCTGGTCGACACCTCCGCCGAGAACGCGAACAAGCCGGGCGCCGAAGCGACCGACGAGAACCGCACCCTCGACGAAGCGGGCGAATGGCTGGTGATGATCGGCGTGTGCACCCACTTGGGCTGCGTGCCGATCGGCAACGGCTCCGGGGACTACCACGGCTGGTTCTGCCCCTGCCACGGGTCGCATTACGACACCGCCGGCCGGATCCGCAAAGGCCCCGCACCGCGCAATCTCGATATCCCGGTGGCCCAGTTCACCGATGAAACCACCATCAAGCTGGGCTGAGGAGGCATTTAAATGTCGGGCATTCCCCACGACCATTACGAGCCCAAGACGGGCTTCGAGAAATGGACGCATAAGCGTCTTCCGATCATCGGGCTGATCTATGACACGATCATGATCCCCACCCCCAAGAACCTGAACTGGTGGTGGATCTGGGGCATCGTGCTGGCCTTCTGCCTCGTGCTGCAGATCGTCACCGGCATCGTTCTGGTGATGCATTACACCCCGCATGTCGATCTGGCCTTCGCCTCGGTCGAGCACATCATGCGCGACGTGAATGGCGGCTACATGCTGCGCTACATCCACGCGAACGGCGCCTCGCTGTTCTTCCTCGCCGTCTATATCCACATCTTCCGCGGCCTCTATTACGGCTCCTACAAGGCGCCCCGCGAGATCACCTGGATCATCGGCATGATCATCTACCTGTGCATGATGGGCACGGCGTTCATGGGCTACGTTCTGCCCTGGGGTCAGATGTCCTTCTGGGGCGCGACCGTGATCACCGGCCTGTTCGGCGCGATCCCGGGCATCGGCGAGTCGATCCAGGCCTGGCTGCTTGGCGGCCCGGCGGTGGACAACGCGACGCTGAACCGCTTCTTCTCGCTGCACTACCTGCTGCCCTTCGTGATCGCGGCGCTCGTCGTCGTTCACATCTGGGCCTTCCACACCACGGGTAACAACAACCCGACCGGCGTTCCGGTCCGCACCGGCTCGAAAGCGGAAGCCGAGAAGGACACTCTGCCCTTCTGGCCCTATTTCGTGATCAAGGACCTCTTCGCGCTCGCCGTGATCCTGCTGGTCTTCGCTGCGGTCGTGGGCTTCATGCCGAACTATCTCGGCCACCCCGACAACTACATCGAGGCGAATCCGCTGGCGACGCCCGCACACATCGTGCCGGAATGGTACTTCCTGCCGTTCTACGCGATCCTGCGTGCCTTCACCTCGGACGTCTGGGCCGTGATGTTCGTCAACTGGATCACCTTCGGCATCGTCGACGCGAAGTTCTTCGGCGTGCTCGCGATGTTCGGCGCGATCCTCGTGATGGCGCTGGCCCCGTGGCTCGACACCTCGAAAGTGCGCTCGGGCGCCTACCGCCCGATGTTCAAATGGTGGTTCTGGCTGCTGGCGATCGACTTCATGGTGCTGATGTGGGTGGGCGCGATGCCGACCGACGGGATCTACCCCTACATCTCGCTGATCGGCGCGACCTACTGGTTCGTCTACTTCCTCGTGATCCTGCCGCTGCTGGGTCTGATCGAGAAGCCGCAACCGATGCCGGCGACGATCGAGGAAGACTTCAACCACCACTACGACATCAAATCGGCTGAATGAGTAAGGAAGAGGGACACCAAATGAAACATCTTCTGATCTCTGCCCTGTCGGCGCTGGTGATCGGGGCAAGCGCCCTGGCCTCCCCGGCGATGGCGGCCGAAAGCGGCGAAAGCCATGTCGAGGATATCGACTTCTCCTTCGAGGGCCCCTTCGGGACCTTCGACCAACAGCAGCTGCGCCGCGGCTTCCAGGTCTACCGGGAGGTCTGCTCGGCCTGCCACGGCCTGCGCTATGTCGCCTTCCGCACACTCGCTGATCAGGGCGGCCCGATGATGGACCCGGCCTGGGTGCGCGCCTATGCTGCCGAGTTCACCGTGATGGACAAGGAAACCGGCGAAGAGCGCCCCGGCAAGGAGACTGACCACTTCCCGTTCATCTCCGGCATGGGCATGGGTCCGGATCTGTCGCTGATGGCGAAAGCGCGTGCGGGCTTCCACGGCCCCTACGGTCTCGGCATCAACCAGTTCTTCCGCGGCATCGGCGGCCCCGAGTATATCTACTCGGTGCTGACCGGCTACACCGGCGAAGAGAAGGAAGAGGCGGGCTCGTATTTCTACGGCAACCACACCTTCCCGGGTGGTTGGATCGCCATGCCTCCGCCGCTCTCGGAAGACCTCATCGAATATGAGGACGGCACGCCCGCCACCGTCGAACAGATGGCTCAGGACGTTGCTGCCTACCTGATGTGGACGGCCGAGCCGAAGCTGGAATCGCGCAAGCGCTGGGGCTTCGTCGCGGTACTGATGCTGGCGGTGCTGAGCACGCTCCTGTACCTGACCAACAAGAAGCTCTGGGCGCCCCATAAGGGCAAGAAGTTCGACCTGTAAGCCCGGGCTCGACCTGCTAGACTGATGAACGCCCCCTCGCCCGCGAGGGGGCGTTTTCCGTTCTCTGGAGATGCCCGATGTCCACCCCGCCCCCCGGTTTCGCGCCCCTGCCCGACCCGCCCTATTACGCGGTGATCTTCGCCTCCCTGCGCGGGGCAACCGATGAGGGCTATGGCGCGATGGCCGAACAGATGGCCGCGCTCGCCGCAGAGCAGCCCGGATATATCGGGATGGAGAGCGCACGCGATGGAACAGGCTTCGGCCTGACCGTCAGCTACTGGGCCGACGAGGCCGCGCTGATCGCGTGGAAGGCGGTGGCGAAGCATCAGCTCGCGCAGCAACTCGGCAAGGATCGCTGGTATGGCCACTACGCGTTGCGTGTCGCCAAGGTCGAACGCCAGTATGACGGGCCGGAGAGCCGCTGAAATTCTCCCTCTGCTGACGCGGCGCAATGCGCCCGCACTCTTGGATGTCGCGGGCAAGAGGGCTATCTGGGAAGGGACAACAGGAGTAACAATGCCCGACATTTCCGAGCTGCCCCATATCAGCCCCGCCTCCCGCGCCCCGCGCCTGTGCGTGCTGATCGACGCCGATAACGTCCCCGCCGGATATGCCGAAGCGATTTTCGAAGAGATCGCGTCGCTGGGCGAAGCCTCGGTGCGCCGGATCTACGGCGACTGGTCGGCGCAGCGCCTCGCGGGCTGGGCCAAGCGCGTAGCCGAACTGGGCCTCGTCGCGGATCAGCAATTCGCCAACACGAAGGGCAAGAACGCCTCCGATATCGGCCTCGTCATCGCGGCGATGGATTTCCTGCATTCGGATCTGTTCGACGGCTTCGTGCTGGTTTCCTCGGACAGCGATTTCACCCGCCTCGCCGCCCGCATCCGCGAACAGGGACTGGACGTCTACGGCATCGGCGAACAGAAGACGCCTGAGGCCTTCCGCAAGGCCTGCAAACGCTTCATCTATGTCGAGAACCTCGGCAATGGCGATAGCACCGCCGACACCACCGCCAAGCCGACTTCGGACAAGACCAGCAGCTCCAGCGCCCCCAAATCCTCGAGCGGCAAGCAGGAACCCAAAGCTGCTATCCCGATCATCGTCAACGCGATGAAAGCGATCGGTCTGGAAGAAGAATGGTATTCGCTGGGCCAGCTCGGCCAGTTCATCACGCAGGCAAACCCGGATTTCGACACCCGCACCTATGGCAGCGCGAAACTCTCGGACCTGCTGATCAAGACCGGCCGCTTCCAGTTGCAGCGCGGCGAGGGCAATCAGTGGATGGTGCGCGATCTGGCCTGATCAGGCCTTCGCCCCGTAGCGTGCGAGGAACATCGCGACCGCGCCCCGGATCACGCGCTCCTTCTGCTCGCCGGTGAAGCTGTCGCAAATCCCGAACAGGAGCTTCGGGTGCAGTTCCGACTTGCACAGCTCGATGAAGAGGTAGGCGGCGAGGTCGATATCGTCGATCACCAGCTCGCCCCGATCGGCAGCACAGCGCAGGTACTCCATCAGCAGCTCATGCACCAACTCCGGCCCCGCCGCGTAGAAGGCGCGGCCCAGTTCGGGAAACCGCTCGGATTCGGCGACGCAGAGCCGGTAGAGCCCCTGATTCAGCTTGCAGCTCATCGAGTCGACGATCTGCGCAGCGGCGAGCGACAGAACCACCTCGGGCGCCGCACCGAAATCGATCGTGGCGACCGCGCTGTCGGTCTGCTCTTTCAGTTGCGAGCGCACGACCTCGACGAACATCAGCCGCTTGTCGGGGAAATAGCTGTAAAGCGTGGCTTTCGACACGCCCGCTTCCTTGGCGATGTCATCGACCGAGGCCCCGTCGAACCCGTCACGCAGAAAGATCGTCCGCGCCCCTTCGAGCACCTGATCGAACTTACGCCCGCGATTGATCTGATCTGCCTGTGACATCTGCCCTCCGGTCCCGGGCAACCGACCCAGGCTCGCAGAATAAACCGGGCGGTTCACATCCCGCAAGGTCGCACACGTGACGTCATGGCGCTCTGCACCGGCGATCCGGCAGACCGCTGCCTGTCTTCGGCTTGGCCAAAATATCCCGGGGGGCTCCGCAGGAGCGGGGGCGGAGCCCCCTCTCTCCTCGCAAATGCCGCCCTCCCGCGAAGGAGGCAGAGCCCCCCTCAGCCGACCGTGCCGCGCACACCGCCGGTCTGCGCCCGATCCATCAGGAACTGATCGAGGATCACACAGGCCATCATCGCCTCGGCCACCGGCACCGCACGAATACCAACGCAAGGATCGTGGCGACCCTTGGTGATCACCTCCACCTCTTCGCCCGCGACATTGACCGAGCGGCGCGGCGTCAGGATCGACGAGGTCGGCTTCACCGCAAAGCGCACCGTGATCGGCTGGCCGGTGGTGATCCCGCCAAGGATGCCGCCTGCGTGGTTCGACAGATATTCCACGCCCTCGGGGCCCATCACCATCTCGTCGGCATTCTCGACGCCGGTCAGAGCCGCGGCAGCCATACCTTCGCCGATCTCGACGCCTTTCACAGCGTTGATCGACATCATCGCAGCGGCCAGCTCGGTATCCATCTTGGCGTAGATCGGCGCGCCCAGACCTGCCGGGCAGCCTTCGGCCACAACTTCGATCGCGGCTCCCACCGAATTCTGACCCTTGCGGATCGCGGCGAGGTAATCGGCCCATTCATCCGCAGCCTCGGCATCGGGCAGGAAGAACGGGTTTTGCAGGATCGCGTCCCGGTCGAACTTCGCGCGGTCCAGATGTTTCGCGCCCATCTGCACCATGTAGCCGTAGATCTGCAGATCGGGGATCAATTGGCGCAGCGCGGCCTGCGCGACACCGCCGGCGGCCACACGCGCCGCCGTCTCGCGCGCGCTCGACCGCCCGCCGCCGCGATAATCACGGACACCGTATTTCTGGTGATAGGTGATATCGGCATGACCGGGGCGGAACTGCCGCGCGATCTCGCCGTAATCCTTCGAGCGTTGATCGGTATTCTCGATCATGAGCTGAATCGTCGTACCGGTCGTCTTGCCCTCAAACACCCCCGACAGGATGCGCACCGCATCGGGCTCCTTTCGCTGGGTCGTCTCCTTCGACTGGCCCGGACGGCGACGGTCGAGGAATTGCTGGATGAACGCCTCGTCGATCTCGATGCCGGGCGGGCAGCCATCCACCGTCGCGCCAAGCGCGGGCCCGTGGCTTTCGCCCCAGGTGGTGACGCGGAACTGATGACCGAAAGTGTTGAACGACATGGGACGCGCGCCTCGCAGGTTTCCTTCGGCGCTGGCTTAGCAAGTCAGGGGCTGCGAGGCAACGCGCATGGCATTCGGCGCGGCACTCTCCGTCACTGCACGTGGCGCGCTCACTCCACCGCGCGGATCAGCTTGCGCTCGAGCACGCGCAGCACCTGGCGCAGATCATGGCCGCGCCGCAGCACCTGCCCCTGCTGCCCGATCACCGCATATTGCCCCTGTTTCGAGCGCAACGCGGGCCGTTTCTCGATCCGGTAGATCGGCACTTCGGCGGCGCGGCGAAAGATCGAGAAGACCGCGACATCGCGCAGGAAACTCATCCCGTAATCGCGCCACTCCCCGGCCGCGACCGCGCGCCCGTAAAGCGACAGGATCACGCCAAGCTCGGAGCGATCGAAGGCGATCTGCTCCGGCACGCCGGAAGGGTTCGGATGAGGGGAAGGCGTTTGAACCGTCATTTTCAAAGGGTACATCGCGCGTGGCGCAAATCAAGCCCACCCGCGCTAAGGTTGCATGCGCCTTTGCCGCGCCGGAATAAGACCGCGAAAATGCCTGAATTCCTGCGCCTTCCTGCCGGGTTTCCACGCCATCTTCAAATCAGCGGAAAACGCTAAAGCCCGACGGTGCGGTAAACAGCCCCCACCCAGTTCGTATCGTCGGGCGCTTTTCTTCCTGCAGAAAAGCCCCGTGTCCTGGTCAGACACGGGGCTTTTCCTTTTCCCGATCCGTCGCACTCTCTGCCCTAGTAGCAGCGCACCGCCGCGATCGTGCCGCTCTCGTCGATCTCGAAATTCACGCGATCCGGGGCGTAATCCATCGTCACCGCATCGTCCGGATGAATGATGCGATGGGGCCGCGCGAGGGTAAGCCCCGCCAGCACCGATTCAGGCCGCCCTTCCAGCGCTGCGAGCCCCGGCGGCGGACAGGTGCCGGCCGCGGGCGCACCCGACCGCGGCGGCATGCGGTGCGGCTGGCACGCAGCGAGCCCGAGGGCTGCGACCCCAAGCGTGACGATCAGACCGATCCGCGCCCTGCTCCGTTCCATCAGGCTCACCCGCAATCGATGTTGTAGACGTTCCCGCGCGAGTCGAGCCGGAACACGACGCGCTGCGGGTTGTAGACCTGATCCTCGACGCCGCGCCATTCCACGATGCGATAGGGTTTGGTGATCCCCAGCGTCTGGATCTGCGCCGCCGGTTGACCCAGGACCGAGGTGTAGTTCACCGCGCCGCAAGTGTCGGGCTCGCGCTCCTGCAGGCCGCCTTTGGTGAGGGTGACAGGCGGGGTGACATAGGGCGCGGGCGCTTCGGCCTGAGGCGCGGGAGCGGCGCCATCCGTGGGGGTCTCGCTCATCGGACCCGCGGGATCGCAGGCCGCAAGCGCCAGCATCGAACCCATGACGAAAAATCGTTTCAACATGTCGCACCCTTCATTGCATTGGCCGCGCCGATAACGCAGGCTATTGCGGAATTTATACAAGGAGTATGCGCCCATGAGAACCCGTGCCGCAGTCGCGCTCGAGGCGGGAAAACCGCTCGAAATCATGGAAGTGGAGCTGGACGGCCCGAAAGCGGGCGAAGTGCTCGTCGAGATCAAGGCCACCGGCATCTGTCACACCGACGAATTCACCCGCTCGGGCGCTGACCCCGAGGGCATCTTCCCGACCATCCTCGGCCATGAGGGTGCGGGCGTCGTGCTCGAGGTTGGCGAAGGCGTCACCACGCTGAAGCCGGGCGATCACGTGATCCCGCTCTACACGCCGGAATGCCGCGAATGCCCGTCCTGCCTCTCGGGCAAGACGAACCTCTGCACCGCGATCCGCAACACCCAAGGTCAGGGCCTGATGCCCGACGGGACCACGCGCTTCAAAATGCTCGATGGCACGCCGATCTATCACTACATGGGCTGCTCGACCTTCGCGAACCACACGGTGATGCCCGAGATCGCGCTCGCCAAGGTCCGCGACGACGCGCCGTTCGAGAAGATCTGCTATATCGGCTGCGGCGTCACCACCGGCATCGGCGCAGTGATCAACACCGCTGGCGTCGAGATCGGCTCGACCGCCGCCGTGTTCGGCCTCGGCGGGATCGGTCTGAACGTGATTCAGGGCCTGCGCATGGCGGGTGCCGACATGATCATCGGCGTGGACCTGAATGACGGCAAAGAGGAAATGGCGCGCAAGTTCGGAATGACCCATTTCGTGAACCCGTCGAAATCGGACGTTCCGGTGGTGCAGCAGATCGTCAACCTGACCAAGACCGAGCGCGACCAGATCGGCGGCGTGGACTATTCCTTCGATGCCACGGGCAACGTGCAGGTGATGCGCGACGCACTGGAATGCTCGCATCGCGGCTGGGGCGTGTCGGTCATCATCGGCGTCGCACCCGCGGGGGCCGAGATCGGCACCCGCCCGTTCCAGCTCGTCACGGGCCGGACGTGGAAAGGCACCGCATTCGGCGGCGCCAAGGGTCGGACCGATGTGCCGAAATTCGTCGAGTGGTACATGAACGACAAGATCGAGATCGACTCGATGATCACCCACACGATGCCGCTCGAAGACATCAACAAGGCCTTCGACCTGATGCATGCGGGCGAGTCGATCCGCTCGGTCGTGATCTACTGACCCCAAGGCCGGGGGCGCTGCCCCCGGACCCCCGGGATATTTGAACCAAGGCGAAGACAAGGGAGTGATCTCCCCTTCGCTCTTGGTCAAATATCCCCGGGTGAATTCGCGCCAGCGAAGAGGGGCAGCGCCCCTAACTCCCCAGATAGTCTCGCAACGCAGGCGGCGGATCGTCGAGAAGCGGCCCTGTCTCTTGCGGCGCATGGGCGCGGCCCTCGGCCACCAGAACCGTCTGCGGACAAAGCGCACGCGCATCCTCGGGATCGTGGCTGACCATCAGCACCGTCGTGCCCTGTTCGCGCGCGATCTCGGCCACCAGCGCCAGCATCTCGGATTTCAGCGCGGGCCCCAGCGCCGCGAAAGGCTCGTCCAGCAGCAGGATCGGGCGGCCACGGAGCAGCGTCCGCGCGAGCCCCGCCCGGCTTTGCTGCCCGCCCGACAGCGCGCCGGGTTTGCGCCTCCCCATCCCCTCAAGGCCCACACGCGCCAGCGCGGTCTCGATCCGGGCGCGGTCGGTGGCGTCGATCTTGCCTTTCGGGTTCAGGCCAAGCGCGAGATTGGTCTCGAGCCGCAGATGCGGGAAGAGGTTCTGATCCTGAAACAGGATCGAGAGCGGGCGCTCCCCCGGCGGCATCGCGGTAATGTCCTCGCCCTGCCAGAGGATGCGGCCACTTGCGGGCGACAAGAACCCTGCGATGGCCGAAAGCAGTGTCGATTTCCCCGCGCCGGAGGGGCCGATCAGCGCGACGCGCGCACCCGTCTGGATGGTGAGATCGGCATCGAGGCGGAAATCGCCCTGTGTGAGGGTCAGTCTATCGAGGGTCAGCATAATGCCCCGCGCGGTCGAGCGCCCAGAAAAGCGCGAAGGTGAGGATCAGGAGCAGGCTCGCAGCGCCCGCTGCCTGATCCATGCGATAAGAGCCCATGAGCTGGAAAAGCGCCAGCGGCAGGGTGCGGGTCTGCCCGTCGGAGAACAGCGTGATGACGCCCAGATCGCCCATCGAGAAGGCCGCGGCCAGCCCCGCCGAGAAGCCCAGCGGCCGGGCAAGGCGCGGAACCGTCAGCAGGCGCAGCCGGGCAAAACCGCGCAGGTTCAGCGAGGCGGCGAGCCGGTCGTAATCAGCCTGAAGCGTGCGGATCTCGGGCATCAGGATGCGGGTCGCGAAAGGCACCGACAACGCGGCATTGGTCAGCAGCACCATCGGCAGGGCGAGGTCCGTGGGGTTCACGAAAGGCCGCGCGATCAGGAAAGCGCCGGTGCCCATCACGAGGCTCGACGCGGTCATCGGCAGCATCGCCGCGATCTCCGCCCAGCGTTGCCGCGTGGCGGCCAGCGCAAGCGGCAGGGCGATGGCAAGAGTGATCATCGTCGAGGCCAACGCGATCACCAGCGAGGTCAGCGTGGCGGGCCAGATCATCTCGGGCAGATCGGCCAGCGCAGGCAGCCCACGGGCGAAGACCGCCCCGATGGGGAGCAGCAGGAAGACGGCCGCCAGAAGGATCGCGAGCGTATCGAAGGCCACGCGATCCGCCCCGCCGGACAACTGCGGGATCGGCGTAGCGCGGCGGTCATGCCCCGCACCGAAGCTCGACGGCAGAGTGGCGCGCGCCGCGACCAGCAGGGCTGCGACCGAGATCGCGACCTGCACCAGCGCAAGGCTCGCCGCGCGACCCATGTCGAAATCGAAGCGGAAGGCCTGATAGATCGCCAGCTCCACCGTAGTCGCGCGCGGCCCGCCCCCTAAGGTCAGAGCGACCGCAAAGGAGGTCAGGCAGACGAGGAAGATCGCGAGAAACGCACCGGGCAGGACACTACGCAGCATCGGGCGTTCGAGGTGGCGGGTGACCTCGGCCGGGCCGAAGCCGAGGGTGGCCGCAAGGCGGAACCGCTCGGCCGGGATCGCCTCCCAACCGTGCAGGATCATCCGCGTGGCCAGCGGCAGGTTGAAGAAGACATGGGCGATGATGACGCCCTGCGCGCCATAGATCGAGATCGGATCGATGCCGAAGGGCGCGAGGGCCGCATTGACCAGCCCGCGCCGCCCGAACACCGCGATCAGCCCGAAGACGGCGACGATCACCGGCAGGATGAACGGCGCCCCGAGGAGCGAGATCAGCAGCCCCCGCCCCGCAAAGCGACGGCGATGTAGCGCCCGCGCGACCGGGATCGCCAGCACGCAGGAGATCAGCGCCGAGGCCGCCGCCTGCCAGAGCGTGAAGCGGATCGCGGCGAGGTCGGTCTCGCGCAGCCCCGTCAGCCCGCCCGCGCGGAGCGTCACCGCCGCCAACGTGCCAAGGACGAGCGCGGCCAAAGCCGCACCCGCCAGCATCGCCCAGAGGGGCGCGCGTTTTATCTGGAGAAGGCGCGTTGCCATTCGTCCAGCGCCGGACCGCGCAGTTTCTCGGCCTCGGTCTCACCCAGATAAAGCGTCTTGTCGGGCATCGGCAGGTTCTGGAACACCTCCGGCAGTTGATCCTTCGGCAGTTTCGCCGGGAAAGACCAGTTCGCCGTCGCGATCATGCCCTGAAAATCGGGGCTGAGCACGTAATCGAGGAACTTCTGCGCCAGCTCGGGATGCTTCGAGGTCTTGAGCTGCGCGACCAGTTCGGGGGTGAAGTAATGCCCCTCGGGGAAGATCGCCGCGACCTTGCTGTCATCCTCCTCGGCCATGATGTGATAGGCGGGCGAAGTGACGTAGCTGAGCACCATATCCGCCTCGCCATCGGTAAACATCCCGTACGCCTCGGACCAGCCCGGCGTCACGGTCAACACCTTCGGCGCGATCTTCGTCCAGGCCTCTTCGGCCTTGTCGCCGTAGATGTCCTTCACCCACAAGAGCAGCGACAGACCCGCAACCGAACTGCGCGGATCTTCAATGACGATCTTGTAGGCGTCATCGGGCGCATCGAGCAGGTCCTGGAAGCTCGCGGGTGGGTTTTTCAGCTTGGTCTTGTCATAGACGAAGGCCAGCTCCGACCAGTCGAAGGGTAGGAAGATCGGATCGTCCCATTTGACCGGCATGGTCAGATCGGAGGTGTCTTCGTTATGCGGGGCGAACAGGCCCGTGGCGCGCGCCTTCGCGGTCACGTCGGTGTTCAGACCGATCGCGATATCGGCTGAGGTCTTGTCGCCTTCGAGCAGGATCCGCGGCAGCACATCGCCCGCCACGAATTTCAGATCGCAATCGCAAGTCGCCTCGAACCCCTTCTCGATCGCGGGGCCGGGGCCCCATTCGCTCGTGAAATAATCGGGCGCATAGACGGTGAGTACGGGCTTGTCCTCGGCCGCCGCCATCGTGGCGATCAGGCTCAGGGCTCCCGCAAGCATCAGGTGGGTTTTCATGCCTCACTCCTTGGGCTTGCCGGGCGGAGTGGGGCCGGGAGATCCGGCTACCTTCCCTCCGCCGGTCTTAACCGGTTCAGGTTCAACGGGTTCGCGTGGATCGCATCTCAGCCGGATCGTCCGGCACCCCGAGGTAGGGCGCAACGTAAGCGCGCGCGGCTGCGGACGCAAGGGCAAGCAGGCACAGTGTCCCTGCCCCGCGCACGGACGCTCTGGCGAGTTCCCGCCAGTGGCGACCCGCGCCGGATTTCAATGGCTTGCAACTGCGCGCGGCGCGACGCAGGCTCGATCTAGAACGGATTTGGGAGGAACCGATGCGCATTACCCTCACGGCGGCCCTGCTGGCCGCGACCGCCCTGCCCGCCTTGGCCGACACGATCGAGGCACCGGGTAAGATCACGGCCGTGACGCTCTTTCCGCAAGGCGCGCAGGTGGTGCGGCAGGTGACGCTGGACGCCCCCGAGGGCAGCCATGACCTGCTGGTGCCGGGCTTTCCCGAAGGCACCGACATCTCGACGCTGCGCGTGTCGGGCGACGGTGTGCAGATCGGCGCGGTGAGCCTGCTCTCCGGGCGCGCGCCTGCGATCAGCGGGCAGGACAGCGCCGCAGTGAAATCTGCGCGCGATCGGTTGGCCTCGGCGCAAGAGGCGCTTGCGGAACAGGAAGACGCGGTGGCGGTGATCCGCGCCAAGGCGCAGGCCGCGCGCGACCAGATCACCTATCTCAAGAACACCGACTCGCAGGTAACCGCACCCGAACAGCTTCGCGCATTGGCACAGATGGTAGAGGATCAGATCCTCTCAGCAACGGAACGCGCAATTGCCGCCGAAGCCGAGGCGCGCCGCGCCGAAGCCGCGCTCGATCCCGCGAAAGAGACGGTGAAACAGGCACAGGCTGCGCTCGATGCGCTGCTGAACCCGGCGACGGATCGTGACGTGCTGAGCGCCAAGGTTCAGGGTTCGGGCACGCTGACCATCACCTCCTACGTCCAGAATGCGGGCTGGCAGCCCTCCTATGATCTACGGCTCGACCGCGACAAGGGTGCGGTGGACATGGAGCGGTTCGTCTCGGTCCATCAGGCGACGGGCGAGGATTGGCGCGGGGTCGACCTGACCCTCTCGACGGCACGTCCCGGCGGGCGGGCGGAGCCGGGCGAAGTCTATCCGCGGCTGGCCCGGATCGGTGATCCCGATGCGCCGCCCACGCCGGTGCCGATGAAGCGCTCCCTCGCCGCGTCCGATGGCGCTGCCTCTGCCCCGATGATGGAGGCGGCGATCAGCGACCGCGCCGATCTGCAGATGCAAGGCGAGACGGTGACCTATCATTACCCAAGCGCGGTGGACCTGCGCGACGGGGTGGACGATCTGCGCCTGAGCCTCGATTCCAAGACCCTTCCGATGGAGGTCTTCGCAGAGGCCGCGCCGCTGACCGATCCGCAGGCCTATCGCGTAGCCGAGGGCAAGAACGACACCGGCGAAATCCTGTTGCCCGGCCCCGCGAACCTCTATGCGGATGGGGCATTGGTCGGCCAGTCGCAACTGCCGATGGTGGCCGCAGGTGACGATCTGACGCTCGGTTTCGGACCGATCGAAGGCATCCGCGTGGACCGCCGCATGCCCGACACGATGGAGGGCGATAGCGGCTTCATCTCGAAATCGAACGAGCGCCGCGAGGTGGTCGAGATCGAGGTGAAGAACCTCACCGACAAAGGCTGGCCGATGCGGGTGATCGACCGTGTGCCCTATTCCGAACAGGAAGACCTGAAGATCACGACCAAGGCGACCCCGCCCGCAAGCGAGAGCGATTACGACCATCGCCGCGGCGTGCTCGCATGGCGCTTCGATCTGGGCGCAGGCGAGACCAAGACGATCCGCACCGAGACCACGCTCAGCTGGCCGACGGATCAGGTGCTGCGCTAAGGCAAGGCTGCGCGAACAGCCCCGCGCGTTCAGGCTGCGTTTCGCGGATCGGCCGCAGCGCGCAGTTTCGCGAGCAGTGCCGGTGACAGGCGCAAAAACCCGCGCGCGGGAGGTTCGGCCTTCGCTGCCTCGGGGGGCTGTGCCTCTGCATCGCTGGTCTTTTCTGTCGCCTCGGGCGCCCTCTCCTCCGGCGCGGCTTGCGGCCCCACTGCCTGCGCGGCCTGCGCTGCCGCATATTCGGCGGCAGCCGCCCGTGCCGTCGCGCCCTCCGCCACGGTCGCACCCTGCCCCGCCGTTGCTCCGACGATCTTGGTGCGCCCGCCATCGTCGCCCGGAAACGGCGCGCCGAAGCGCAGCACAAGCTCCGTCAGGCTCGGCCCGATTTCGTCGAGCAGCATCAGGAAGCGGTTGGTAGGCCATGCATGCAGCCCCAAAGCCCCGCCGCCTGCAAGCCGCAGAACGAAGCCCTCCCCCCGCAGCCGATGTTGCAGATCGAACCAGTCGCGCGCCTGATCCAGCGCCTCCTGCACCGCGTGCATTTCCGGCAACGGCGTTTTCGCAGCAGGCGCTTCGAGCGCTGCCTCCTCCGCCAGACCGTCCTGCAACACGCGCCGGATCAGCTCTGCCGGGGGCAGACCGAACGCACGCGCTTCCGCCGCGATGCGGTCGATCAGATCGAGCGGCAGGCGCAGAGACACAAGGCGATGCTGAGAATGGGAGCGGGATGCAGATTGTGACATGGCGGATCGAAGCTCGTTCGCATTGGCGGGGTCTCCCCAGCCTCGCGCATCGAGCTTAACAGCCCGTGAACACCAGTCGGATTTCCGCCGCAGCGGAGCCGTCGGCCCCGCGCGGGGGCCAACGGGAATGGCAAAGCCTCAGAACGTCTCGAACCGATCCGTGTCGGCGTCATACTGTTCGAGAACGCCTTCGCCGATGTCGTGGCGCAGCCCGTGCAGCGTCATCCGGTCGGCATCGAGCGCCTCGCGCACGAAGGGGAAGGTCATCAGGTTCTCGAGGCTGACTTTCACAGCCTCACGCTCGAGCGCCAGCACCTGCTGATCCTCGGGCAGCTCGCTCACGCGCTCGTAGCCGGGGCGCAGCAGGTTCAGCCAGGTGCCGACGAAGGAGCTTTTCTCCTCCAGCTCCGGCGCATGACCCGAGCACATCGCATGGCAGCCCGCGACACCGCCGCAATTGGAGTGACCCAGCACGATCAGATGCGCGACCTTCAGGCTGGTCACCGCATATTCGACCGCAGCCGAGGTGCCGTGGTGATCGCCATCGGGCGTGAATTCCGGCACGAGGTTCGCGATATTGCGGTGGATGAAGAACTCGCCCTGATCGGCGCCGAACATCGAGGTCACATGCACGCGGCTGTCACAGCAGGCGATGATCATCGAACGCGGGCGCTGCCCTTCGGAGGCGAGACGGCGATACCAGGCGCGGTTCTCGTCATAGGCGGTGGCGTGCCATCCTTGATATCGGCTCACAAGGTAGCTGGGCAGCGGTTTCACATGCTCTCTCATCGATCCCTCGTCTGGTGTCTTGCGTCTTATCGCTGCGTCAAATAGCGCGATGTGCGCCGGGTTTCGAGAAGATTTTCCGTATCGCTCAACGAAATCTTGAGACCTCTCGATCACGTTACCGCCCGGGTGATGGTGAAATCGAAGGGGGTGTCGGGGTGACACAGGTGTCTCGCTTGCGCTGCAAGGAAAAGATGTCGTTGGATACGGCGCGGCTGGTGGTGCTCTATGCGGAGCTGGGACAGGACGCGGCGGAGCGGGTGATCTGCGCCACGGTCGAAGATCTCGCTTTCCATCTCAGCGCGTTGGAAGAGGCCACGAAGTCGGGCCAATGCGGCAAGCTGCGCCGCGCGATCGTCGAGGTGATGGAGCTTGCCGAACAAGTCGGGCTGGTGTCGATGGTCAGCACGGCGCGCGACCTTCTGGACTGCCTCTCGGGCGGCGATGCGGTGGCGCAGGCGGCGGTGATGGCGCGGCTGGGCCGGATCGCGGAACGCTCGCTCACCGAGGTTTGGGACATCGGCAACCTGTCTTCCTGAGGCGTGAGCGATCGGCCCTTGCGGGCAGGCGCGGCAACGCTAGGCTCTGGGACGAAAGCAACCACCAGAGCCAAGGAGCCGCCCCCCATGAGCGCAGACAAGACCGCAAACGTGCCCGCCGACTTTTCCTTTCTCGCCCCGCGCCCCGCGATGCGCTTCGCCGAGGCGGGTGCGCCCGCGCGCGCGCTAATCGCCGTCGCACCCGAGGGGTTGGAGCAGGCTCTGGCCGATCTGCCTCCCGCGCAGCGCGCCTTCGTCGAGGCCACGGGGTTCAAGGCGAGCGCAGGTCAGGTCGCGCTTCTGCCTGGGCCGGATGGCGCGGAGGCGGCGCTGCTGGGTCTCGGGACTGATGCGGCACGGGCGCGCGAGCGGTTCTCGCTCACGCGGGCGGCCTCGGCCCTGCCCGAAGGCGCATGGCGGATCGAGGGCGACCTGTCTGAAGAGTTGAAGGCGGAAACGGCGCTCGGCTGGTTGCTCGCGGGCTATCGGTTCGGCCGCTATGCCGAAGCCACGCCGCCGAAAGCGCGGCTGGTCTGCCCGGAGGGCTTGGATGCCGCGCAGATCGAAGCCGTGGCCGAGGGCGAGGCTTTCACCCGTGACCTGATTAACACCCCCGCCTCCGATATGGGCCCGGACGAGCTGGAGGGCGCCGCTCGACTGCTCGCCGAGCGTCACAGCGCAGAGGCCAAGGTGATCAAGGGCGACGATCTTCTGACGCAGAACTTCCCGATGATCCACGCGGTGGGCCGCGCCTCCCCGCGCACGCCGCGGCTGATCGAGCTGAGCTGGGGCAGCGAAGGACCGGCGCTGACGCTGGTCGGCAAGGGCGTGTGCTTCGACACCGGCGGGCTGAACCTCAAGCCCGGCGCTTCGATGGGGCTGATGAAGAAGGATATGGGCGGCTCGGCCACCGTGTTGGGGCTTGCGCATATGATCATGGCGACCGGCGCGAAGCTGCGCCTGCGGGTGTTGGTCCCGGCGGTAGAGAACTCGGTCGGCGGCGACAGTTTCCGCCCCGGCGACATCCTGACCAGCCGCAAGGGGCTGACGGTCGAGATCAACAATACCGATGCCGAGGGGCGGCTGGTGCTGGCCGATGCGCTGGCCTATGCCGATGAAACCCCGCCCGATCTGATGATCTGCATGGCGACGCTGACGGGGGCGGCGCGGGTCGCTCTGGGGCCCGATATCCACCCGTTCTACACCGATGACGAGGGCGTCGCGCAGGCTTTGGCGACGGCCTCGGGCGCGGTGGCAGACCCGCTCTGGCGGATGCCGTTCTGGGCGCCCTACGAGGCGAAGATCGAGCCCGGCATCGCCGATCTCGACAACGCCCCCTCGGGCGGCATGGCGGGCTCGATCACCGCCGCGCTGTTCCTGCGCCGCTTCGTGACCCAGACCGAGCGTTTCGCCCATTTCGATATCTACGGCTGGCAACCCGCCGCCGCCCCCGCCCGCCCGAAAGGCGGGGCCGGCCAAGGCGCGCGGGCGATCCTCGCGGCCCTGCCCGAGGTGCTGAAATGACCGACCGTCGCCGCCTGCCCTATTCAGGCGAGATCGCGTTGGAGACCCTGCGCGGTCAGATCGAGGCGGAGGGTTTCACCCACGGGATGCCCGCGCGGATCGTCGTTCCCGTGACCGATCTCTGCCCAGAGCCGGGCAGCCTGCGTGACCGGCAGCTTCTTTTTGGCGCCGAGGTGACGGTGATCGACCAGCGCGACGGCTTCGCCTTCGTGCAGGCCGCATGGGACGGATATTGCGGCTGGGTCGCCGCCGATGCCTTTGGCACGCCCGAACCTGCCACCCATGTCGTCACTGCGCCGGCCACGCATGTCTATCGCGAGGCGGCGATCAAGCGCGGCGAAGTCATGCAGATCTCGATGGGCGCGCATCTGTCAGTGACCGGGGACGACGGAATGTTCGCCGTGACCGCCGAGGGCTTCGTGCCGCGCCAGCATCTGCGCGCTCTCGATCGGCCCGAGGACGATCCCGTCGCGGTGGCCGAGCGGCTGCTGGGCACACCCTATCTGTGGGGCGGCAACAGCCGTGCGGGGATCGACTGCTCGGGTCTGGTGCAGATCGGTTTCGCGCTGTGCGGGCAATCCGTGCCGGGCGACAGCGACCTGCAATGGGCGGAGATGGGCGAGGTGGTGCCGGAGGGCGCGCCGCTGCAGCGTGGCGACCTGCTGTTCTGGAAAGGCCATGTCGCGCTCGCCTGCAATGGCGAGAAGATGATCCATGCCAACGGTCATACGATGAGCGTGGCCTATGAGGGCATCGAGGCCGCCAAGGCGCGGATCGCGGCGGCGGGCGAAGGGCCGTATCTGGGGGTGAAGCGGGTCACGCGGTAAGGGACGCGCCCGAGCCTTGGGTGGGCGCTTCGATCCGCCTGTGGCCAGGCGCTTTATCTCGCAAGCCCGAGTGACGGTTATGCGCGCGAAGACATCGCCAATGCGCCCTCCCGGGGGGAGGGTCGGGCGCGGCCCGGGCTGGACGCCCGGGCAAACCCTCGTCTCAGAAAACACCGCCAAAAGAAAAACGCCCGATCTTCCGACCGGGCGTTTCCCAAATCCCAAAAGGCCGAACGCTCAGCCCTTCTTGAGCACGCGCTTGCCCAGCGTCTCGGCGATCTGCACCGCGTTCAGGGCCGCGCCCTTGCGCAGGTTATCCGACACGCACCAGATGTTCAGGCCGTTCTCGATGGTCGAGTCCTGACGGATGCGCGAGATGAAGGTGGCGAAATCGCCGACGCATTCGACCGGGGTGACGTAGCCGCCATCTTCGCGCTTGTCGACGACCATGATGCCGGGCGCTTCGCGCAGGATGTCGCGCGCTTCGTCCTCGTCGAGGAACTCCTCGAACTCGATGTTGATCGCTTCCGAGTGGCCCACGAAGACCGGCACGCGCACGCAGGTCGCGGTCAGCTTGATCGCCGGGTCAACGATCTTCTTGGTCTCGGCGACCATCTTCCACTCTTCCTTGGTGGACCCATCGTCGAGGAACACGTCGATATGCGGAATCACGTTGAACGCGATCTGCTTCGGATAGACCTTCGGCTCCACTTCCTGACCGGGGACATACATGCCCTTGGTCTGGTTCCAAAGCTCGTCGATCGCCTCTTTGCCCGAGCCCGACACCGACTGGTAGGTCGAGACGACGACGCGCTTGATCTTGGCGCGGTCATGCAGCGGCTTGAGCGCCACGACCATCTGCGCGGTCGAGCAGTTCGGGTTCGCGATGATGTTTTTCTTCGCGTAACCGTCGACGGCTTCCGGGTTCACCTCCGGCACGACCAGCGGCACGTCCGGGTCGTAGCGGTAGAGCGACGAGTTATCGATCACGATGCAGCCCTGCTTGGCGGCAATGGGCGCGTATTTCTTCGTGGCGTCCGAGCCGATCGCGAACAGCGCGATGTCGTAGCCGGTGAAGTCGAACCCATCGATATCTTTAGTCTTCAGGGTCTGATCGCCAAAGCTGACCTCTGTGCCGAGGCTCCGGCGCGACGCGAGCGGCACCAGTTCATCGACCGGGAACTGGCGCTCGGCCAGGATGTTCAGCATTTCGCGGCCCACGTTCCCCGTGGCGCCCGCAACGACGACTTTATAGCCCATGAGGACCTCCTTGCTCGAATAGAACGCGGCTTCCTACCGCTTTACGTCAGGAAATGAAAGGGGTTCGACGCCCCGTTAGTTCCGAATGATACGTGGATCGGAAGCAAGAAACCCGCCAACCATCTCCGCTTCCGCGGCGAAATCATGCGGCACCTTGTCGGCCGAGCGTCGTCCCGACAGCGAAAGCGAGGCGAAGAAATCGAAGCCGTAGAGGTCGAGCCGCGCCAGATCCGAGCGCAGGAGCATCTCGATCAGCATCGCGCCGGTCGTGGGTTGCGCGCCGAGCTTGAGCTTCAGCCCTTCGTAGTCGTCCAGCGGATGCAGGTAGAAACCGGGGCTCGTGGCGGTCTGCCAATCGAGCCGCTTGCGCTTATGGCTCATCCACAGGATGCGCGACGGCGCGATGCGGACACGCTCGGCCTCGGGAAGCGAGGTCGCAAGCGCGAGCCAGTCGGTGCGCGTGCCGTGGCTTGTCGCCGAGGGCATCGGCGCCCGGTTGATCCGGATCACCACGTCATGCGCGTCGATCTCCGCCCCCGCCTGCCCCTCGGCCAGTGCGCGGGCATTGCCGACAAGTGCGACGGATTTGCCCGCTATATCGCCCAGCAATGCCTTTTGCGAGACGGAGAGCGCGGCAAGCGGGGCCTCGCGCCGCAGCGTGCGATTGATCAGAAATCCGAGCCGGGTCATGCGATGGGTTTAGCTCATGCCATCGCCGCTGTCGCGGGCGAAAACGTAGAAAACCAGCCCGATCATCAGCGGCGCCAAGAAGAACGCGAACAGCAGCCCATAGGCCACCGCAGGCGTGTGCCCCACCGAGACCGCATCGAACACGGGGCGCGAAGCGAATTGCATCGCGGCAACCCCCATGATCGAGAACATGTTGTGCAGCGTCACTCCTCGGCCCGTCAGATGCGGCGGGTAGAAGGTACGGCCATGCGCCATGATCACCGGGAAGGACGCGCCGAAGAAGCCGATCGCCGCCAGAAGCACAGTCGCCAACCACAGCGACTGTCCCGGCAGCACGAAGAGCACCGCCAAGGCCACGGCGAGCACCGCGTTGCCGTAAAGCGCGACCCGCTTGTGGCTGCCGAAAATCTTGTCCGCCGGACCATAGGCGAAATTGCCCGCGATCATCGCGAGGCCCATCACCAGCGTCACCTTGCCGATCAGTTGCGCATCGGCTCCGAAGACATCGGCCAGATAGGAGCCCGCCCAGACGCCGCGGATCCCGGCGGCGGCGGTGTAATTCGCGACCGTCAGCGGCAGCAGCACCCAGAAGCCCGGCAGGCGCAGCACATCGAGTGCGGTGCCCCGACGGCCTGCAGGCTGCTCCACCCGCTCGGGGTCGCGCGCGAGCCACAGGATCAGCGCCGCCACCAGCAGCGTCAGCGCCGAGAGCGCCCAAAGCGTCGGACGCCAGCCGAAAGCCTCGATGGAGGCCGCAAGCGGCGCCGCGCCTGCGAGATTGCCAAGGCTCCCCGCCCCGATCATCGAGGCCGCGAGCGTGCCGAACAGCGCCGGCTTGAAGCTGCGCGCGAAGATGAAATAGCTGCCCACCAGCACCGGCGCGCAGCCCGCCCCGATCAGGATCATCGCGATGTGGATCCCCATCGGCCCCTGCGCCATCGCGAAGACGGCAGCGCCCCCGCCCCCGCCAAGCGCCATAAGTACGCCCACGGTGCGGCGCGGCCCGATCCGGTCCAGCGCTTCGCCGATCGGGATCTGGATCAGCGCAAACGCCCCGTACCAAAGCCCCAGAGACACGGCGAGATCGCCTGGCGTCACACCGATTTCCTTGCCCAGAACGGGCGTCAGAACGGCGAGGCAAGTGCGGTAGAACTGGCTCAGAAGATAGGCGCCCACAAGCGAGGCGATCGAGATATACATGCGGGGGCTCCTTCGCGCGCACGCTCGCCCAAGGCGCGGGCAATGGCAAGAGCGCACGAGCCCTGTCGCATGCGCCCTCGCCCCCTTTCCTATTCGCCCCGCCCCCTTGTCTTGGCCCGTGCACAGGATCAGGATAAGGGACGCATGACGTGACGAGCGCGAGGGATGCCCGAATGGAACTGACCCGCCTGATGATGCGCCTCTATTTCGACAAGGCGATGCTGGGCCCCGGCAAGGTCCGGCTGCTGGAGGAAATCGCCGAACACGGCTCGATCTCGGCGGCGGGGCGCGCGATGAAGATGAGCTACAAACGTGCGTGGTCGCTGGTCGAAGAGATGAATGCGGGTTTCAAGTCGCCGCTGGTGGATCGCGCGCGCGGTGGCGCGAAGGGCGGCGGTGCGTCGCTGACCCCCGAGGGCGAAGCGGTCCTCGCAGCCTATCGGCGGTTGGAGGAGAAAGCCCGCGAGGCGGGCAGCGAAGAGATCGCCCTGATCGGCGCGATGGTCGCCGACTGAGGTCCCCAAGGTCCTTGCGCCGGATCAATGCGCCTATGGTCGGGACCACGCATCCTGCTGGCAGTCGCCAGTAACGGACCAAAACCATGACCGATCTTCCAAGAAAGATGGCCGCGCGCATCGCACCCCTCGGGCTCGCAGCCGCGCTTGCGGCCTGTATGCCGAGCGGCACCTCGGACGCCCAGACGCTCGCCTCGAAGGTGGAGACCCTGCGCGCCTATGACCTCGCCACGGTGGACGGCAAGGCGCCCGCGCGGGCGATCCGCTTCTATATCGGGGAGAATTCGCGCTTCGCCGTCTGCGGGCATTGCCTCTGCGTGACCGGAGTGATGTTCGCCCCCTACCCCGCGCTTGGCATCCGGCCGACATCGGCCTCGCCCACTTTCGCCTGCGAGCAGGAAACGCCGGAGTTCAAGGCAGATGCGGGCCTCGTGCAGCTGTTCTTCGACATGAAGCAGGCGCAGGTCGAAGGCGCGGCTGTCACCTTCACCGGCAGCGGCGACCATGTGATGGTGTTCCAGCGCGGCGGCACCGATCTCACGCCGCCCTGACCTGCCCCCAGACAGCAAAAAGCGCGGGAGTTACCCCCCGCGCCCGTCATTTTTACCGATCGTAGATGCCTCAGGCGTCGACCGTCTCGACCTGCTTGGCCTCCGACTTGGTCGGGCCTGCAATCTCGATCCGGCGCGGCTTCAGCGCCTCGGGTACTTCGCGGACGAGATCGAGATGGAGCATCCCGTCTTCATGGGTGGCCCCGGTGACCTTCACATGATCGGCCAGCGCGAAGCGGCGCTCGAAGGCGCGGGTCGCGATACCACGATGCAGGTAGGTGCGGCCGGAATCGTCTTCAGCCTTGCGACCGGTCACGATCAGCGCGCCGTCTTTCAGTTCGACGCTCAGCTCCTCCGACCCGAAGCCCGCAACGGCGATCGAGATGCGATAGGCATTCTCGTCGGTCTTCTCGATATTGTAGGGCGGATAGGTCGGCTGCGCGAGATCGCTGGTCAGCGCACGGTCCATCATATCAGCCACGCGGTCGAAGCCCACGGTGGCACGGTAAAGGGGCGAAAGATCAAAGTTTCGCATATCATCATCCTCTCTTGAGCGATGGTTATGAAACCCGCCCCTTTCCGGGGCCGGGCAGTTGGACGCCAGAACCCTCATCAGGCATTCCGGCACTCATAAATTTGGGAAATCTCTCGCGACGTTTCAAGAGGGGCGCCGCTTCGGGCCAAGCCCTTAGGGGCGCAGGAATTTCGCCCCGGTTGCGCCCCCGCCAGACAGGATGCGCGGCTGGCCCTGCGCGGGCAAAGTGCCCCGGATTTGCGGTGCGGCGGAGGCGCTGGGGCCAGCGCTGGGGGATACGGCGCGGATCACGCCCCGCCCCGAGCGCAGCGCGGATTTCAGCTGCGCGACGATCGCGGGCAATTCCATCCCATAGGCGCGCGAGACGCCATTCTTGCGCGAGCCCGAGGAGACCAGCGACACGATCTGCGCCCGCCCGCCCGCGGCCAGCCCCGAGCGGTCGAAAACCGGCGCGCCCGAGGAGCCATGGTCGACGTCGCAATCGAACCCGATCAACCCTTTCGCGCGACCGAACACGCTGCAGGCCTTTTGCCAGGACAGCGCATCGGCCCGGCCCTGCGCGTAAGACACCACCGACACTTCGGCCCCTGCGGCGGGCACATCGCCGACGCGAAAAGGTGCGGCGATCGAAGTCGGGATCGGCGCGGAGAGCTGCAGAAGGGCAACGTCATGGCGCACGGTGTCCACCGAGAGCGGGACAAACGGGTTATATTCCGGATCGACGACCATCGCGGCGACCGGGCGCGCGGCGATCTCCGCCCCGTCGGTTTGGGCTGCGGCAAAACCAAGCGTCGCCGGGTCTCGCGGCCCTTTGGCGCGCCGGTCGAAGATGCAATGGCCCGCCGTCAGCACCAGATCGGGCGCGATCAGAACGCCGGTGCAGTAGCCGTCAGCGCCGATGGTGACCTTGCCCACCGCCTCCCAGCCAAAAAGATCGGCGCGTTGCGACAGTCGGTCGAGCGCGGAATTGCGCGCCTCCTGCGCCTCGCCCATGCCACCCAGCAGAGCCAGAGCCACCACGCCGAAGATGATCCGCTTAACACCCATCGCGCTTATTTCGCCTTGATGAATTTTGCCCCGCCCGCGCGAATTTCGCGGGTGGTGGCGACGTTGTCGCGGCTCTCGATGGCCTGCCGCAGATCGGCGACCCCACTGGCCAGCGCCCCGATAGAGACCGGGCGCGCGCCCATCTCGGCCTTGGCGGAGACCACCGAGACGATCTCGGGGCGGCCATTGGCGAAGCTGAAAACCGGCGAGCCGGAGGCCCCGAAATCGGCCGAGCAGCTCATCACCACCGTCGCGCCCGCACGTTCCAGCACCGAACAATTGCGTTGCAGCGACGGCGCCTCCGAGCGGCCCTGCGCATAGGACAGAACGCCCACTTCCTCGCCGCGATAGGGCGCGCTGCGCGACACCTCAAAGGGCTGAAGCTGCGGCAGGCGGATCGGCTGCGCGAGCTTGATCAGCGCCAGATCGAATTCCGAACGCTTCACGCCCACCGGCCCGCCATAGTGATAGGAGGGGTGCAGCACCGCGCGCGACACTTTGCGATAGGCCTCGGCGCGGCCGTTGCGCCAGCCCGCACGAAACTCGATCTCGCGCGCATCGATCAGCGCGCCGCTGCGCTTGTCATAGAGGCAATGCCCCGCCGTCAGAACCAGATCGGGCGCGATCAGCGTGCCGGTGCAAAAGCTGCCATGGCCCAGATCGAGCCGCCCCACCGCCTGCCAGCCGCGCGTATCGTCGCCGGTCTCCAGCGCGCGCAAGGGCGTCGCATGGGTGATCGTCTCGGCCCGCGCCAGCACAGGCAGCGCGGTCAGACAGGCAAGAGCGAGAGCAAGAAGGCGCATCGGGGCTCCGAAGATTGCGGGGCGTTTTGCCTTTCGTAGCGCCCCGATGCGGCCAGATTGTGGCGTGGATCAGGCCTGCGCAAGCGCCGGCGGCTTCGGCCCGCCCGTAGCCCAGTCCAAAAGTTCGACAGTGTGGACAACGGGCACCTCGGTGCCGCCGCCGATCTGCACCATGCAGCCGATATTGCCCGCCGCGATCACCTCGGGCTGCTTCGCCTCGAGCGTCGCCACCTTGCGCTTCTTCAGCTCGTCGGAAATCTCGGGCTGCAGCAGGTTATAGGTGCCCGCCGAGCCGCAGCACAGATGGCTGTCGGCAGGCTCGACCACCTCGAAGCCAGCACGTTTCAGCAGGTCCTTCGGCGCGGATTTGATCTGCTGGCCGTGCTGGAGCGAACAGGCCGCGTGATAGGCGACACGCATCCCGCCCTTACCCTCGGGCAGACCGATCTTCACAAGGAACTCCGACACATCGCAGGCCAGACCCGCAACCTTCGCCGCCTCCTCGGCCATCGGATCGTTGCGGAACATATGGCCGTAATCCTTCACCGTCGTGCCGCAGCCCGAGGTGTTGATGATCACCGCATCCAGATCGCCCTCGCTCAGATAGGCGCGGATGTTGCGCGCGGCCTGCGAATGGCTCTCGTCCTCGCGGCCCATGTGATGCGACAGCGCCCCGCAGCAGCCCAGGTTCTTCGGGATCACCACCTCGCAGCCCAGCCGCCGCAGCAGCCGGATCGTCGCGTCGTTGATATCGGTGTTGAGCGCCCGCTGCGCGCAGCCGATCTGCAGCGCCACGCGGTATTTCTTCTCGCCGATCGGCGCGAAGACCTGCGCGTCATCGTTGCGGCTGACCGGCGGGATGGTCTTGGGCGCCATGCCCACCATCGCGCGTAAACGCTTGTCCGGCAGCAGCCCCGCGAAGGGTTTCGCCAGTTTCGCCCCGCCCATCGCCAGACGGAAGCGGCCCGGATAGGGCACGATCTTCGCCAGCGTCCAGCGCAGCAACCGATCCATCATCGGGCGCTTGTAGGTTTTCTCGACATGGGCGCGGGCATGGTCGATCAGATGCATGTAATGTACGCCCGAGGGGCAGGTCGTCATGCACGCCAGACAGCTCAGACAACGATCGAGATGCTTGACCGTCTTCTCATCCGCGGGCCGGTCGTTCTCCAGCATATCCTTGATCAGGTAGATGCGCCCGCGCGGGCTGTCCAACTCGTCGCCCAGCACCTGATAGGAGGGGCAGGTCGCGGTGCAGAACCCGCAATGGACGCAGGCGCGCAGGATCTCGTTGGAGCGCGCGACGCCGGGATCTTTCAGCTGTTCGGGCGAAAAATTCGTCTGCATCAGCCCATCCTTCCGGGGTTCAGAATACCTTTGGGGTCGAATTGCGCACGCAGCGCGGTGGTCAGCGTGGCGATCGGCGCGGGTTCGGGCTCGAAGGTCACGCCCGCCGCGCCGCGCATGCAGGTCGCGTGGCCGGTATAGAGCGAGGCCAACGCACGGGCGTCGCTGCCTTCGGGCAGAAGCGC
Source organism: Thioclava sp. DLFJ4-1 (assembly GCF_002020145.1). Lineage (NCBI taxonomy): Bacteria > Pseudomonadati > Pseudomonadota > Alphaproteobacteria > Rhodobacterales > Paracoccaceae > Thioclava > Thioclava sp. DLFJ4-1. Next base: position 162,467 of record NZ_MPZT01000004.1, on the reverse strand, counting down.
CCAGATCAGCCCGCCACCCCAGTCGAGCAGCACCTCGCCACCCAGACGCGCGACGATCTCGGAGGCCTCCGACGGCTTCACCGAAAGCCGCCACAGATCGCCGTCCTTGCCGATAAACGGCTCCAGATCGCGCAGGCTTTGCCAGATCGCGGCCGAGCCCTCTTCCTCGACCCGCACCGGGCCGAAAGGCTCCATCAGTTTGCGCAACTGCTCCGCCCGGTAGGCGACGGATTCGGCCAGCCCCTCGACCCGCACCACCGCACCGTGACCGGGCAGCCAGCCCGCACCGGACACGTCGTAGGGCGAGCCCAAAGCCGCCGCCAGAGCCACCTGCGCGGCCCCTGCGGGCAAGTCGATCACAACCGTCGCCTGAGACGGGGCTGCTGGCAGCAGCTTGAAGGCCACCTCGCTCATCACCCCGAGCGTGCCCCAGCTTCCGGCCATCAGCTTAACCAGATCGTAGCCGGTGACGTTCTTCATCACCCGGCCACCGTTCTTCACGATCTGCCCGCGCCCGTCGACGAAACGCGTCCCGATCAGGCTGTCGCGACAGGCCCCAGCCTGCACCCGACGCGGCCCCGAGACGTTCGCCGCCACGACACCGCCCACGGTGCTCGTACCCGGCACACCCAGAACCGGCCCCCAATTCGCGGGCTCGAAGGGCAGGCGCTGGCCCTCGGCAGCAATCGCCGCCTCGACTTCGGCCAAGGGCGTCCCCGCGCCCACGACCAGCGTCAGCGCGCCCGGCTCATAGAGCGTGATGCCCGAAATCCCGACTTCCAGCGGCTCACCCAGACACCGGCCCACAGGCCGCGTACCGCCTCCGCGCACCGCCAGCGCGCCACCCGCATCCCGGACGGCCTCGGCCAGCTGCGCCTCGCTCTCAACTCTCATGAAATCTGCCTTCCTCTTGGCAAAAATATCCCGGGGGCTCGCGTCAGCGAGCGGGGCAGCGCCCCTCCCGGCCCTCAGCTCGCGCCGTCAGCTCGCACGGCGGCTCGCGCTCGCGCCCAGCGGGAACACCTTCGCCGGGTTCAAAAGCCATTTCGGATCGAACACGTCCTTCACCCGCATCTGCGCTTCAAGATCGGCGGGCTCGAACTGCACATCCATCAGGTCGCGCTTCTCGATCCCCACGCCATGCTCGCCGGTCAGGCAGCCGCCCGCCTCGACGCAGAGCTTCAGAATCTCGGCGCCCAGCTTTTCGCATTGCTCCTGCTGGCCCGGCTCGTTGGCATTATACAGGATCAGCGGGTGCATATTGCCGTCGCCCGCATGGAAGACATTTGCGACGTCCAGCCCGTAATCCTTCGACAGCTCGCCGATCCGGCGCAGCACGAAGGGCAGCTCCGAGACCGGGATCGTCCCGTCGAGGCACATGTAATCGTTGATCTGCCCCATCGCGCCGAAAGCGGATTTCCGGCCCAGCCAGATCCGCGCGGCCTCGTCGGCCGATTGCGCCTCACGGAACTCGACCGGCTCGTGACGGGTCGCGATCTGGCGGATCATGCCGATCTGCTCGTCGATCTCGGCCGGGCTGCCCTCGCATTCGACGATCAGCAGCGCCTCGCAATCGGGATAGCCCGCGTGGCAGAAGGCCTCTGTCGCGACGATGCAGGGGCGGTCCATGAACTCGATCGCGACCGGCAGGATGCCCGCCTTGATGATATCGGCGACACAGGCGCCCGCGACCTCGTTCGAGTTGAACCCGATCAGCACGGGGCGCGCGCCTTCGGGCTTGGGCAGAATCTTCAGCGTGGCTTCGGTGACGACACCCAGCTGCCCCTCCGAGCCGCAGATCAGACCCAGCAGATCGAGCCCGCCCGCGTCCAGATAAGGGCCGCCGACTTCGACCACCTCGCCCTCCATCGTGACCAGCGTTACACCGAGCAGGTTATTCGTCGTCACCCCGTATTTCAGGCAATGCGCGCCGCCGGAATTCATCGCGATATTGCCCGAGATCGCGCAGGCCAGCTGCGACGAGGGATCAGGGGCGTAGAACCAGCCGTCGCTTTCCACCGCCCCGGTCACCGAGAGGTTCGTGCGCCCCGCCTCGACCCGGATGAAGCGGTTGGTGTAATCGGTCTCGAGCACGGCATTCATCCGCGCGAGGCCCAGCACCACCGAATCCGCCTGCGGCATCGACCCGCCCGCAAGCGAGGTGCCCGCGCCGCGCGGCACCACCGGCACGCCCAGCTCGTGGCAGGCCTTCAGCGCCGCCGCGACCTCCGCCGTCGAGCGCGGCAGAACCACGCCCAGCGGCTGGCAGCGATAGGCCGAAAGCGCATCGCACTCATAAGCACGCGTCTCGCTCGGATCGTCGATCACCGCATCCGCGGGCAGAACCTCACGCAGGCGGGCGATGATCTGCGGCTTGCGCGCCAGCAGATCCTCCTTCGGCTTGGGCATTTCCATGGCAAACTCCTCCCGGTTGGTCAGAAAATATAACCAATAAGCCCCGGTGACAAGAGAAGCCGCATCGCGCTAACTGTCGATATGATGACAACGTTTCATATCGGCCCGCTGGGGCCGCTCGACCTCGCGGCCCTCGCCCTTCTGGTCGCCTGCTGGATGGGGATCGGCTGGACGACCGAGCATCCGAGCGCCGCCCGCCCCTCGATGGGTAAGCTGATGGAGAGTTACCGTCGCGAATGGATGCGCCAGCTTGTGACGCGCCAGCCGCGGATCTTCGATTCGGCGATGGTGGACGGGCTGCGACAATCGACGACCTTCTTCGCCTCCTCCTCGCTGATCGCCATCGGCGCCGGGCTGGCGCTGATCGCGAATCCGCAGCCGCTCGCGAATCTCGCCGATGATTTCGACATCGCGCGCGGCCCCGATCTGCTCTGGGAGGCGCGCATCCTCACGGCCGTTCTGTTCGGCGCGAACGCATTCCTGAAATTCGTCTGGTCGCACCGGCTGTTTTCCTATGCCGCGATTGCGATGGCGGCGGTGCCCAACGAGCCAGAGGACCCGCTGGCCTATCCGCGCGCCGAGCAGGCGGCGCAGGTGAACATCAACGCCGCGAAAAGCTTCAATCGCGGGCTGCGCTCGGTCTATTTCGCGCTGGCGACGCTGGCGTGGCTGCTTGGGCCCTATGCGCTCATTGCGGCGACGCTGTTCACGACGGGGATGCTCTGGCGGCGCGAATTCGCCTCGGACTCGCGCCAAGCTCTGCTGCAAGACATTCCGGAGTGAGCTCCGCTTCATAGTGGCTGGCAGGGCTCGCATGATTTGGCTACACCCGAAGGCATGAGCAGTTTCCTTTCCGTCGAGCAATCCCTGACAGGCCGCCGCTGGATCGGCCCCACACCCGAGGCCGATCGGCTGGCCGAGGCGATGGCGCAACAGACGCGCCTGCCCTTGCCGCTTGCCCGTATCCTCGTCGCGCGTGGCGTCACGCCGGAGGAGAGCGAGGGCTTCCTCGAGCCCACGATCCGCGAGTTGCTGCCTGATCCGCGCAGCTTACGCGACATGGAGCAGGCAGCCGCACGTTTTCTCAAGGCGGTGAAGTCCGGCGAGAAGATCGCGGTCTTCGCCGATTACGACGTCGATGGCGGGTCCTCGGCGGCGCTGCTGATCAACTGGCTGCGCGCGATGGGGCGCGAGGCGACGCTGTATATTCCCGACCGGATCGACGAGGGCTACGGGCCGAACGTGCCCGCGATGGAAAGTCTCGGCGCCGAGCATCCGCTGATCGTCTGCGTCGATTGCGGCACGCTGAGCCACGAACCTGTGGCCGCCGCGAAACCCGCCGATGTCGTCATTCTCGACCACCACCTGGGCGGCGAGACCCTGCCGCCCGCGCTGGCCGTGGTGAACCCCAACCGTCAGGACGAGACCGGCGAGCTGGGCCATCTCTGCGCGGCCTCGGTCGTCTTCCTGATGCTGGTGGAGGCGAACCGGCAACTGCGCGACGAAGGCGTGCAGGGACCGCCGCTGATGACGCTGCTCGATCTGGTGGCGCTGGCGACGGTGGCCGATGTCGCGCCGCTCACGGGCTGCAACCGGGCGCTGGTGCGTCAGGGCCTCAAGATCATGGCGCGGCGCGAGCGGCCCGGCCTCGTGGCACTGTCGGATGTGGCCCGGCTCGACCGCGCGCCCGCCGCTTATCATCTGGGCTTCGTGCTGGGACCTCGGATCAATGCGGGCGGACGGATCGGCGCGGCCGATCTGGGCGCGCGGCTGCTCTCGACAACCGACCCGCATGAGGCGCAATCCATCGCCGAGCGGCTCGACCAGCTCAACACCGAGCGCCGAGAGGTCGAGAACGCCGTGCGGGAAGCCGCACTGACACAAGCCGAGGAGCGTGGCCTGAACGCGCCACTGGTCTGGGCGGCGGGTGCTGGCTGGCACCCGGGCGTCGTGGGCATCGTGGCCGCGCGGCTGAAAGAGGCGACGAACCGCCCCTCCGTCGTGATCGGCGTGGATGACGGGATCGGCAAAGGCTCGGCCCGTTCGGTCGCGGGCGTCGATATCGGGGCCGCGATCCAACGCGTCGCTGCCGAGGGACTGCTGCTGAAAGGCGGCGGGCACAAGATGGCGGCGGGCCTCACGGTCGAGGAAGACAAGCTGGAGCCCGCGATGGCGCGCCTGTCGGAGCTTCTGGCCAAACAGGGCGCGGGCGAAATCGGACCGCGCGACCTGCGCCTCGACGGGATGCTGATGCCGGGCGCCGCGACGCCGCAGCTGATCGAGGATCTGGACCGCGCAGGCCCCTTCGGCCAGGGCGCCCCTGCCCCGCGTTTCGCCTTCGCAGATATGGAGGTCGTGGGCGCGCGCCGGATCGGAGAAAGCCACCTGCGTTTCAATTTCGGCGACGGTATGGGCGGGCGGATCGAGGCGATCTGCTTCGGCGCCTTCGACGGCCCGCTCGGCCCCGCGCTGAGCCAGCCGGGCGCGCAGCGCTTCCACCTCGCCGGGCGGCTGGAGATCAACACATGGGGCGGGCGCAACAAGGTGCAGCTGCGCCTCGAAGACGCCGCCGAAGCGTAACCGCCACCCCGCCATCGCACGCGGAAAAGGGCTATATTTCCAAGGCTTCGCCGCTGCCGTAACGGAGGGACAAAAACTTTCCGAAAATCCGCAATTACCCTCTTGCGAGTCACGGTTCTCTGGCCTAAACACCGCTCCACCTTAGGCAGGTATGCCCGGAAGGTTCAGAGTGGTCCGTTCGTCTATCGGTTAGGACGCCAGGTTTTCAACCTGGAAAGAGGGGTTCGATTCCCCTACGGACTGCCACTTCCGAGCCCTGACTGAGCGTTGTGCGGTCCGTTCGTCTATCGGTTAGGACGCCAGGTTTTCAACCTGGAAAGAGGGGTTCGATTCCCCTACGGACTGCCAATACTCCCCTGATTTAAAAACGATTTTGTCGCGCGCCACCTGGTCGCGCGTGTTTGCGTTTATCGCCTGGCGTGCCTTTGCGCGCGCCGATCCCGCATGAAAAAGCGGCCCGTTTCGGGGCCGCTTTCTCGTTTCCCATTCAGAGGCCTCACGCGCCGTAGGGCACCCAGATGTTCTTCACCTGCGTCGCGCGGTCGAGGAACAGACGCCCCTGACCCGCACGGGCTCCCCAGTCGCGGGCGTCATCGGCTTCGACCCAGGTCTGCTTGAGGTTCCCGGCGCTTTGCGCCTCGACCATCTGGCAGCCATCGGCATTGCCGAAATACCACATCGCATCGACGCCATCATGGGCGGCCAGCGTCTTCGCCAGCTCGTCGCGCGGGCCGGTGACGATGTTGACCACGCCACCCGGCACGTCGGACGTGTCGAGCACCTGATAGAGGTCGGTCGCGGCCAGCGGATGCGTCTGGCTCGGGACCAGCACCACGCGGTTGCCCATCGCGATTGCAGGCAGCACCAGCGAGATCGCCCCCAGAAGCGGCTGCGCGGTGGGGGCCACCAGCCCCATCACCCCGATCGGCTCGTTCATCGCCAGCGTCACGAAGTCCGACTTGGTCGCATGGACCGCGCCGTCGAACTTGTCGGCCTGGGCTGCATACCAGAAGCAGCGCGCGACCGCCGTCTCGACCTCGGCCTCGGCGGCTTTGCGCGAGGCGCCGAAGCTTTCCAGACGGGCGGCGAATTCCGCGCCGCGCGCCGAGAGGTTCTCGCCGATATAATAGAGCACCTGCGCCCGGTTATGGCCCGTGGTCTTGCCCCAGCCCTTGGCCTTATGCGCGGCCTCGACCGCGTTGCGGATGTCCTTGCGGTTGCCGAGCCCTGCAAGCCCCACGACCGCTTTGCCGCCCTTCACCTGATAGCTGTAGCCGCTATCGGGCCGCGCCTGCTTGCCGCCGACATAGAGCTTCGCGGTGCGGTCGATATCGCCGCCCTTGATCGTGTCGGCGGGGCCGGTTTCCAGCTCGGCGGGCGTCGTGCCCTTACCCTTGCCGGTTGCCGCCGCCGGGTTGCGCAGATAGGCGCGCATGCCTTCGCGCCCGCCCTCGCGGCCGAAGCCGCTCTCACGATAGCCGCCGAAGCCCGCGCCCGCGTCGAAGATGTTCGTGGAGTTGATCCAGACGATCCCGGCTTTCACCTGCCCCGCGATGTCGAGGCACAGGTTCACGTTCTCCGACCAGATGCTGGCCGCCAGCCCGTAGCGCGTGTTGTTGGCCAGCGCGACCGCATCGGACGGCGTGCGGAAGGTGGTGAGCGTGACCACGGGGCCGAAGATTTCCTCGGTCGCGAGAACGCTCGCAGGCTCCACATCCGTCACCAGCGTCGGCGGGAAGAAGCAGCCCTGCGGCGCGGAGCCTTGGGTCAGCGTCGCGCCCTCGCTTGCGCCCTTCTCGACCAGATCGCGGATACGCGCGAGTTGCGAGGGATGCACGATCGCGCCGATATCGGTGCTCTTGTCCATCGGATCGCCGGTGCGCAGCGTCTTCATCCGGGCGCGCAGCAGCGTCTCGAACCGCTCGGCCACCGCCTCAGCCACGAGGATGCGCGAGCCTGCGCAGCAGACCTGACCCTGATTGAACCAGATCGCATCCACCACGCCTTCGACGGCGGCGTCCAGATCGGCATCCTCGAAGACAACGAAGGGAGATTTGCCGCCCAGTTCCAGCGTCAGCGCCTTGCCGGACCCGGCGGTGCGTTCGCGCAGGATGCGGCCCACATCGGTCGAGCCGGTGAAGGCCAGCTTGTCGATCCCCTCATGGCCGACAATGGCAGCGCCGGTCTCGCCGTCGCCGGTGACGATGTTGATCACGCCTTTCGGGATGCCGCATTCCTGCGCAATCTCGGCGAAGGCCAGCGCGGTCAGCGGCGTATATTCGGCGGGCTTCAGCACCACCGTATTGCCAGCGGCGAGCGCCGGCGCGACCTTCCACGACAGCATCAGCAGCGGGAAGTTCCACGGGATGATCTGGCCGCAGACGCCCTGCGCGGTGTGGCCCGGCAGCTCGTCCTCCAAGATCTCCGCCCAGCCCGCATGGTGATAGAAGTGGCGCGCGACCAGCGGGATATCGATGTCGCGGCTCTCGCGGATCGGCTTGCCGCTGTCGAGAGTCTCCAGCACCGCCAGAAGGCGCGAATGCTGCTGGATGTGGCGGGCCAGCGCATAAAGGTGCTTCGCACGCTGATGGCCCGACAGCTTCGCCCAACCGCTTTGCGCCTTGCGCGCGGCGGAGACGGCGGCATCCACGTCCGACGCCGTGCCCTGCGTGACGCGCGCCAGCACCGTGTCGCTCGCCGGATCGCGGACCTCGAACAGATCGCCCGGCTTGGTCATCGCGCCGTCGATGAAATGGCCGAAGCCGCCCTCATGCTTGGCGAGCCATTTGCGCGCCTGGCTATCGTCTTCGGGGGCCACGCCGTACTCCATCGTTTCGAGGATGTTCTGAATGGTCATTTTGTCTCTCCTCAGGCCAGCGCGTGACGGCTGCTATCGGCGTAACGGCCGGTGACGTAATGCTCCAGCTGGCGCTCGATATCGCCCAGCATCGAGCTTGCGCCGAAGCGGAACAGGTCGGGGTTGAGCCAGTCGCGGCCCAGTTCTTCTTTCATCAGGATCTGCCAGGCCAGCGCCTCTTTCGCCTGCTTCATCCCGCCCGCGGGTTTGAAGCCGATGCGGTGGCCGGTCGCCATCCCGTAATCGCGCAGCGCGCGCAGCATGGTCAGACTGACGGGCAGCGTGGCGTTGACGCTTTCCTTGCCGGTCGAGGTCTTGATGAAATCGGCCCCCGCCTGCATCGCCACCATCGAGGCGGAATAGACGTTGTTGAGCGTCTCCAGCTCGCCAGTCGCCAGGATCGCCTTCATATGGGCGTCGCCGCAGGCCTCGCGCATCGCCGCGATCTCGTCATGCAGGCCCTGCCAGTTCCGGGTGAGCGCCAGTTCGCGGTTGATCACGATGTCGATCTCGGCTGCGCCCTGCGCCACCGCCCAGCGGATTTCCTCGAGCCGCAGATGCAGCGGCATCAGACCTGCCGGAAAGCCTGTCGCGACCGAGGCCACGGGGATATTCGACCCTTCCAACGCCTTGACGGCATGGGGCACCATCGTCGGATAGACGCAGACCGCGCCCACGGTCAGCTCGCCCGCGCTCAGGCCCAACCCAGCTTCGATATGCGAAGCCAAGGGCTTGCGCGCCTTCGCGCAGAGGCGTTTCACCCGGCCCTCGGTATCGTCGCCCGCAAGCGTCGTCAGATCGACGCAGCGCACCGCGTTGACCAGCCACGCCGCCTGATGCGCCTTCTTCACGCTGCGCCGGGTGGTGAGCGTCGCGCAGCGGCGCTCGGCGGCGGCGCGGTTCACCCGGTGGCCTTCGAACATGCCCACATCGAGCGCCATGCCGGGGTTGCGCGCATGCTCCCCTGCGGCCGCGGCGGTGGGCACCAAAGCCCCTTCCGCACGCGTCTCGGTCTTCATTTCGGTTTTCATTGCGTGTCTCCTAAATCGGGACTCGTCACACCCACGCCGCCACATCCGGGGATTTCCCCGGGCCTGCGCGATCGGGACAAGATCAGCATAAGTCAGCCGAGCCCATGCTCGGAAAGAAAGTCGTCGAATTCGGCGGGCGTCGCGTAGCTTGTTTGCGTGCCGCGACGCGTGATCGACAATGCGGCATAGCGCGCGGCGCGGGTCAGCGCCGCGGTGGGCTCCATTCCTTGGCCGAGGAAATGCGCGAAGCTGCCGATGAAAGCGTCGCCCGCGCCGGTGGTATCGACCGGGCTTACCGAGACGGGTGCGATCTCTTCGACGGTGTCCGCGGTGATCCGGCGCGCGCCGCGACCGCCGAGCGTCACAACGACATTGTGGATGCCGCGTTCGATCAGGCTGCGCGCGGCGGCGATCACTTCGTCATCGGTGCCGGTGGGCAGCCCCGAAAGCATCGCCAGCTCGCTCTCGTTCGGGCAGAACCAGTCGAGCCCGTCGAGCCGCGCGATATCCAGATCGGGATGCGCAGGCGCGGGGTTGAGGATCGTCGTCACCCCTTCGCGCGCCCCGAAAGCCACGGTGTGATAGACGGTTTCCAGGTCGACCTCGAGCTGCATCAGGATCGCGGAGGCCGCGCGCAACGTCTCGGCCGCCGCATCGACATCCGAAGGCGCCAGCGCCGCATTGGCCCCTTTCACGATCAGGATCGCATTCTCGCCATCGCGCTCGACGAAGATCGGCGCCACGCCCGAGGCCGAGCCTTCGACGGTGCGCACATGGGTCGTGTCGATCCCGTTGGTTTCCAGATTGGCGCGGACTTGCGGGCCGAACCCGTCATCGCCCACGCAGGTGACCATCGCCACATCCGAGCCCAGACGCGCGGCGGCAACCGCCTGGTTCGCGCCTTTTCCCCCGAAGCCCATTGCGAAATCGGGAGCTTCCAAGGTTTCGCCGCGACCCGGCATCCGGTCGATATAGGTCACCAGATCCATCATGTTCGAGCCGACGACGGCTATCTTCTCAGGCATTCTCTTTCTCCGTCAGGTCGGAAATCGTCTTGGCGAGCGCGGTGGTCTCGGCCTTGTCAGTATAGCCGAAGCGGGTCGCGAATTGCGCGGTCTCTCCGGCTGCGAGGCTGCGGACATGCCCCTTCGCCTTCTCCGCCGTGTAGCCCTCGGGCTCGCAGGTGGACGGCAGCGCGAAGGCCGCGACCGAGGCATCCTCGCCGTTTAGTATCCAGCGCGCGAGGTGGTCGAATTGATCGGGCCGCCAGCTCATCGAGAAGCCGTCGCCCGCGGGCCGCTCCAGAAGCGCATGGCTTTCGCCCGATGCATCGGCTGCGGGGCGCTCGATATAGAGAACCTGCTCGGGGTTCCATTTCTCGGGTGCGTCCAGCGTGGCGCTGTCTTCGGGCGCCTCGGCCAGCAGTTCGATGAAATCGGTATAGGCCCGCGTCGGCTGCACATGGGCGGGCACGTCGCGGCGGACGCGGGTACGCTCAGGCGTGAAGGGGGCCGCCTGATGAATGCGCCCGCCGCTCACGAAGGCGAAGTTCACATGGCACATATACATCAGGTCCATCGGCAGGGCGGAGCGGTTCTCGACCGCCATCGCCATCTCGATGAGCGTGTTTTCCCGCACCGTGATCGAGGGCATCGCCCGGTAATGCGGCCCGAAACCACGGATGTAATCGACGTGACCGCCAAGGCGCACAAAGGCGCCCTGCCCGTCTTCGCCGATCTCCAGATGGGCCGCATCCATCGAGGCGCAGGCCATCTCGCCATGCAGGGGATGGTCGTCCTGCGGCCCGGGGCAGCCGTTGCGCAGCAACCCAGAGTGATAGGCAAGGCAGCCATAGGTCTCGACGATCACCTGCGCCGGGCGCGGCTCGTCAAAGGCGCTGTCCATCGTCAGGCGCACCCCGTCGAACACCGCATCCCAGAGCATCTGGCCCATGTAAGGCAGCATCTCGACCCGGCCGCGCGGGGTGTCCACGCCGATCATCTCGATGCCAAGCGCGGTGCGCCAGCCGGTGACGGTGAAGCTGTCTGTCTTGGCGAGCACGCTCGGGGCCAGCCCGAACCGCTCGCGCGGAAGAGGAATGATCACGCTCATCTTACGCTCCTTTCCGGCGGCGCCAGGAATTGAGGGCGATCACCCCGATCAGGAAGGCGCCCCAGACGAAATCGATCAGGTGGTTCGAGACCCGCATCATCTGGAAGCCCGAGGACAACAGCGTCAGCGAGATCAGTGCAAGGGCGACGCCCAGCACATTGCCGCGACCGCCTGCGGGGTTGGTCCCGCCCAGCACCGCGATCAGCACCGCCTGCAGCAGGTAGGACGCGCCGTAATCCGACTTCGCCGCATTGGTCCGCGCCGACAGCAGGATCCCCGCCATCGCGGCCAGCATCCCCGTCAGCATATAGGAATAGAGGATCATCTGGCCGCGCTTCACACCCGCATAGACCGCCGCTTTCGGGTTGGTCCCGATCAGTTTGAGCCGCAGGCCGAAGGAGGTCCGCGCGAGCAGCAGCGACAGCGCGATGCAGACCAGCACGAAGATCACCAGCGGCACCGGAATGCCCAGCAGCTTGCCGTTGCCGATCGCGTTCCAACCCGGCGGGAAGCCGACGATCGCAGGCCCGCCCGTCAGCACCAGGCACATCCCGATGAAGACCTGGCCCGTGCCCAGCGTCGCGAGGATCGGCGTGATCTTCAGCACCGAAATCAGGAAGCCGTTCAACAGCCCCGCCAGCAGCCCCACGATCAGGGCCGCGCTCACGCCCAGCGTCACCGGGCCGAGGCCCAACGCGCCCGAGCCGCCATCGCCCGCCATCGCGCCGAACAGCGTGCCCGCGGTGATGCCCGCAAGGTTCGCGACGCCCACGATGGACAGGTCGATCCCCCCAGTCAGCATCGCGATCATCATCGCGATCGACAGGATGCCGAGTTCCGGCATGAAGAAGGCCATCGACTCGAAGTTATAAGACGACAGGAACATCGAAGGCCGCAGCGCCGTCATCGCGATCAGCACCAGCACGCAGGATACGGCCAGCATGACATTGGTCTGTGCCGCCTCGCCCTTGAGCCAGCCGCGCAGGCCGGGCCGGGAGGTGGCGTTGGTCTTGGTCTCGCTCATCATCATCTCCCCTGCCTCACACCAAAGCCCGACGGTCGCGCAGCGCCGTCACGGTCACAGCCGCAACCAGCATCGCGCCCACGACGACCCGCTGCCATGTCGTATCAATCCCCATCAGGATCAGCGAATTCTGGATCATCACGAGGATGAACACGCCCAGCACCGTGCCCAGCACCGTGCCGCGCCCGCCGAAGATCGACGCGCCGCCCAGCACGACCGCCGCGATCACGTCGAGCTCCAGCCCCACGAAGTCGCGCGGATTGGCGAGCCAGATCATCGAGCTGTGCAACAGCCCCGCAAAGCCCGCCAGCGCGCCCGCCGTGACATAGACGAAGATCATCGTGCGGCCAGTCGAAAAGCCCACGCGTTTGGCCGCTTCCGGGTCCGCGCCATAGGCATAAACCGAGCGCCCGATCATCGTGTGCTTCAGCACCAGATGCAGCGCGACGGCGAGGCCCAGATAGATCACGATCATCGCGGTCAGCCCGTAGGTCGAGCCGTTCGCACGCTCAAGCACGAACAGATCGGTCTTGCCGAAATTCACCAGTGCCTCGGGCATCTTGTTGATGTTCACGTTCGAGGTGCCGACGAGGCCCAACACCAGCCCGCGCACGACGGACGCGGTGCCGAGCGTCACGATCAGCGGGATCATCTTGAACTTGTGGATGATGCCCGCGTTCATCAGGCCCAGAAGCCCGCCGATTATGATCGCCGAGGCAAAGGGCAGCACCAGCCCGTTATAGTCGAGCGCCACCATCGAGCGGACCACGAGATACATCCCCGCGACCGCGAAGGCGGTGAAGGACACGTCGATCCCGCCCGATATCATCACCAGCAGAACGCCAAGCGCCATGATGCCGATCACGACGTTTTCCTTGAGCAGGCTGAACAGGTTGGACATCTGCCAGAAAGCCGGGTTCACCAACCCGATGAAGATCATCGCGACCGCAAGGATCGCCAGAATGATCGCGTCGGAGCTGCGCAGGAATCTCATGCGGGCTCTCCTTGTTTTTCATTGGACAGCGCCGCGTCGAGCGCCTCTTCGGTCAGCGCGTCGCCCGCGAGTTCTCCGGTGATGCGGCCTTCGGTCATGCACAGCACGCGGTTGCAGTTCGCAGCCAGCTCCGGCAGGTCGTCCGAGATCATCAGAACCGCCAGATCGTTATTGCGGGTCAGGTCCTGAATGATGCCGTGGATCTGCTCTTTAGAGCCGACATCGACGCCCACGGTCGGGCCGTTCAGGATCAGCACGCGCGCATCGGTCATCAGCCAGCGGCCGATCATGACGCGCTGCGCGTTCCCGCCCGAGAGAGTGCCCACCGGCACGTCGATCCCCGGCGCGGAAATCGCCATCTCGCCGAACATCTTGTGGGTCTCCTCCCCCGCCTTCTCGGCATCGAGCCACAGATGCGGCGCGAAGCGGCTCAGCGAGGAGACGATGGCGTTGTCGCGGATCGAGCGGGTCAGGAACAGCCCCTCCGACAGGCGATCCTCGGGCACATAGGCGATGCCAGCCGCGATCGCCTCGGGGACGTTCTTCGGCATCACGGGCTTGCCATCGACCCGCATCTCGCCGGTCATGTCGTTGCGCAGACCGAAAATCGCCTGCGCGATGGCCTTGCGTCCCGCGCCGATCAGGCCGGACATGCCGACGATCTCGCCCGGCATCAGCGTCAGGTTGATGCCCTGCGCCTTGTCGCCGACGGTCACGTTACGCAGCTCCAGACGCGGTTCGCGGCCGCTGACATCGGGGGCTATGAAATGCCCCTGATGCAAATCGCGCCCGGTCATCGCACGGGTGATCGAGCGTTCGTCATAATCCGAGATCGGGCCTTCGGTGACCTTCTTGCCATTGCGGAAGACGGTGAGACGCTCGGAGATTTCCAGCATCTCGCGCATCTTGTGGCTGACGAAGAGCGTGGCGATGCCGTCGGCCTGCAAATCCCGCACGATGCGGAAGAGGCGTTCGACTTCGCGGCCCGTCAGCGTCGTCGTGGGTTCGTCCATGATGATCAGCCGCGCATCGGCGAGCATCGCACGCGCAATCGCCACGATCTGACGGCCCGCGGCGGGCAGCGTCTCAACGGTCGCATCGAGGTCGAGCGTCACATCGAGCCGCGCCAGCACGTCGCGCGCCATCTTGCGCGCCCGGGTCCAGTCGATCCGGGTCTTGCCTTCGCGCAGGAAGGTGTTGAGCGCGAGGTTCTCGACCACTGTCAGTGTCGGGAACAGAGAGAAATCCTGGTAGATGACCTGCACGCCATGGGCGATCGAGGTCGCGGGGTCGAGCTTGCCGACCGGTTTGCCGTCGATCAGGATCTCGCCCTCGTCGGGCTGATAGACGCCCGAGACGATCTTGATGAGAGTGGATTTGCCCGAGCCGTTTTCGCCGGCGAGGCAGTGGATGCGGGCAGCGTCGAGCGTCAGCGACACGTCATCGAGCGCGCGCACGCCGCCGAAGCGCTTTGAGATGTTGCGCAGCTCGATCAGGGGAGCGGTGGCCATGGGGGTCTCCTCGCAGGCAGGTCGGCAACGGGTGGCGCGACCGCGCGCGCCACCCGAGCTTGAGAACCGTCAGGGATCAGAAGTCGTATTGATCCATGTTGTCCTTGGTCACGCCGACCCAGCCGGCCCCGTAGAGCACTTTCGCGTCCGCGCTATCGGCTTCCTTGAGATCGGTATAGCCTTCGAGACCGAGGTTGGTGCCCGCCTTGATGTCGGCATGGTCCTTGCCCGCATCACGCGCTTTCAGCTCGGCCAGTGCGATCATGTTCATCGCATAGCCTGCAACCGCCGGGTCCCAGAACTGGATGTAGCTGATATCGCCCTGCGAGATGTACTGACCCGCGACCGACGGAAGACCGGTGCCCGCGAAATGCAGTTTGCCCTGCAGACCGCCTTCGGCGATCAGACGACCGGCACCTGCCGAGGTCGGCATCGGACCACCCACGACACCGGCGATGTCGGGATGCGCGGTCAGCGCCTCTTTCAGCTTGTTGTAGTCGGTGTTGGCGTCGTCGTAGGTCTCGAGACGATCCGTCGCGAGCGACATGTCCGGATAGGCTTCCTTCTGACGCTCGATCGCGCCGTCGATCCACTCGTTTTGCGACTTCGAGGTCAGCGAGCCGACGGTGGCGACATATTTGCCCTTCTCACCCATCTGCTTGGCGAGGTGGTCCATCAGCTCCGCGCCATAGGCTTTGTTGTCGAAGGCTTCGATGTCGTAATCGACATTCTTGATGTTCGAGGCTTCGTGGCTGACCACGACGATGCCGCGATCGCGGGCCTTCTTGAGCACCGGCTCGACCGCTTCCACCGAGAACGGCACCACGGCGATGGCGTCCACGCCCTGCGCGATTAGGTTCTCGATCAGCTGCACCTGCGCTGCCGCATCCGCCTGCGAGGGGCCGACCATCCAGGTGTCGCTGCCGGTGTCGTCGCCGAACTGCTTCACGCCGTCACGCATCCGGTCGAACCACGCGATGCCGTCCACCTTCACAACGGTCGCGATGTGATAGGTCTTGTCGGAGCTGAGCATTTCCTTGTCGACATTGCTCGTGTCGACGACCTGCTGCGCCAGTGCCGGGGTGGCCATGGCGACCGCGAATGCAGCGGCCGGAATGAATCCGAGCTTCATGATAATTCTCCCTTCAAGCGGACCTCCTCGTCCGCGTTTCCCGGTTCAGGCGCATGCCGAAACCGGCCCTCCAAGTAATGTTACGATCGCAACATAACTCGGGACCATCTAGGGGATGAAGGGAAGTGTCAACTACATCTTAAGCTGCGCTGCAGCGAGAAGTCCGGCCTCGGTGACGACGCCGGAAACCTCGTCGAGAGACGCGAAAACGACCGGCTTGCGCTGGCCGATCTTGCTGGCATCCATGACAACAAAACACTGTTTTGAAAGCTCTATCGCCGCACGTTTCAAGGGGACTTCATAGTCGTGCGAACAGCTGAGCGCCCCGTCGGAATCGAGCCCGCCCGCGGACAGGAACGCCACATCAATGTTCAAAGGCGCCAATCGGTCGTGCGGATTTCCCGCATGGCAGGAGCGCGTGCTCGACTTGATTTCGCCGCCCAGAAACTCGACCGGGACGCTGCTGCGCCCCTGCAGGATCTCCGCCGTGGTCAGACAATGGGTGATGATTCGCCGCGCTTTGCCCTGCGCCAGAAGCCGCGCGAGATGGGGCAGCGTGGTGCCGGTATCGAGGAACACGACTGCCCCCTCGGGCACCAGATCCAGCGCATGGCCCGCAGCCGCGCGCTTGGCGTCGATGGCGCGGTTCATCTGCGCGTCGAAGTCGTAATGCTCAGTCGTGCGGGTGGTGACGATATAGCCGCCCCGGCAGGCAAACCCCGCTTCGGGCTGCGCCGCATCGCGCCGCAGGGTCATCTCGGTCACGCCCATCTGCTCGGACAGGTCGCGCAAACGCAGGGCGGGCGAGACATCGAGCAAGGCGGTTATCTGGTCGATCCGCTCTTGTTGGCGGCTGGGTCTGGTCACGATTTGGCTTTCAAGGTTTGGGTTTCGAAACGCATTCTATAATCCGCAGAGTGTCCGAAACCGGACCTGCGAAAGCAAGCACTGCGTTCCAAACCGCACTGCGCCGCAGCGTCACACCTTGTTACCCAATCCCGTCACTCGGCCGCCTTGGCCATGCTCTCGCGCACCGAACGCGCCATCGATTGCAGCGTCAGGAACGCCTCGAACCGGGCCGCATGCAAACGCTCCACCGCGCCGCCTGCGGGCGCAAAACGGGATGCGACCTGCGACATCGCGCGCATCGCGGCCTGCAGGTCGTCGAACCCCTCCGCCGCAACCGCGCCAAGCATCGCCGCCCCCAGCAGGACCGGTTCCTCGCAGCGGGTGACCACGACGTCGCGCCCGGTCGCATCCGCGATGATCTGGCGGGTGACGGGATGCGCCCCCGCCCCGCCCGAGATCGAAATCTCCGAGATCGGCGCGCCATGTTCGGCCTGCACCTCGATGATCTGGCGCAGCCCATAGGCCAGCCCGCAAACCCCCGCAACGTAGAGCGCCACGAGCGAGTCCAGCCCGGTCTCCATCCCCTGCCCCACGATCACCGCCCGCGCATCGGGATCGGCAAAGGGCGCGCGGTTGCCAAGAAATTCCGGCACCACGTGCAGCCCATCAGCAAGCGTTGCGACCTCCGAAGGTGAACCCGCCGCCTCGAGCGCGAGATCGGCGAGGAATTCCGGCACGGATTTGCCGGCGGCCTCTGCCCGGTCACGCGCCTCCTGCGCCGCGGGATGCAATTGCACGAGCTGCGCAATCGCCGCCCCCGCACCCGATTGGCCGCCCTCATTGAGCCACATCCCCGGGATCATCGCCGAGAAATACGGCCCCCAGACGCCGGGCACGAAGGCAGGCTCACGCGTCGAAGTCATCGTGCAAGACGAGGTACCGAACACATAGCCCAGACAGTGCGCCGGATCGCCCGACCCGCCCTGCGCCGCCACGGTGCCGATCCCGCCGGCATGGGCGTCGATCAGCCCGGCGGCGACCGGCGTTCCGGGCGACAGGCCCATCTGCGCGGCGGCTGCCTCGGTCAGCCCTGCCCCAAGCGGCGTGCCCGGATCGACGATACGCGCACCGATCCGTTCGAAGCCGCCCTCGGCCAGATCGCCAAGGCCGATCGCGTGGAAATAGTCCGGATCCCAGCGGCCCTCATGGGCGAGATAGGTCCATTTGCAGGTGACCGTGCAGGCGGAGCGCTCCAGCGCGCCGCTCGCCTTCCATGTCAGAAAATCGGCGAGATCGAAGAATTGCACGGCCTGCGCGTAGATCTCGGGGAGCTCCTCGCGCAGCCACATCAGTTTCGGCGTCTGCATCTCCGGCGAGATCCGGCCGCCCACATAGCGCAGCACGTCGTGATCGCCCGCATTGATCCGCGCCGCCTGATCGCGGGCGCGGTGATCCATCCAGACGATGACATCGCGCTCGGGCGCATCAGGATCGCCCACGGGCAAACCGCCCTCCGGGCCGATCACGGCGAGCGAACAGGTCGCGTCGAACCCGATCCCCGCGACATCGCGCGGGTCTGCCCCCGAGGCCGCCAAGGCCCCTTTCACCGCATCGCAAACCGCCTGCCAGATCTGGGCGCTCGATTGCTCGACATGGCCATGATCGTCCTGCCACATCTCCAACGGGTGCTTGCCGACGCCGAGAAGCGTGCCCTCCCGATCGAAAATCCCGGCGCGCGCCGAACCGGTTCCGACATCGACACCGACGAATAACTTGCTCACGTTGATCCTCCCCAGACGCGCATCTTGCCCAATCCTTAACGGTATCGGGCGCGAACTGCCAACCCGGGGGCGCGGCAGGCGATTCTCGCAACACAGAGCAGCCGCGCCGCCGGAACCCCGATATCGAGGCCGAAAGGCGTGCCGCTGCGAATAAAAACGCGGTCGTGCGGTTCAGCGCCGCGATGGACCGCGCGTCCACCCCACCACACGGAAAGGGACGCATATCTCACGAACGATCACGAATTTGGAATATTTTCCTCACGCGCAATAGAAGCAGTGAACCGCATAAGCTTGCCATCACGAAAATCCTGAACAATTTGGGACAAAATCCCTAACCAGCGAGGTTACCCATGACCCGTCTCGCACGTATTTCCGCAGCCGTCGCGACCGGCGCTGCTCTCTTCGCCGCCAGCTCTGCGATGGCCAGCGACCTCGGCCCGCTCGTCACCCCGAGCGAACTGAACGCCGAGATCGACACGGTCGATCCGGTGCTGCTCGACATCCGCACCGGCAGCTATGAAAAAGGCCATATCGACGGAGCCGTCTATGCGCCCTATTCGCTGTTCCGCGGCCCGGATAACAATCCCGGCCAAGTGCCGCCGATCACGAAGCTGCAGGCGTCCTTCGAGCAGATCGGCCTCGAGCCCGACCGCCCCATCGTGATCATCGCGCAGGGCGATACCGACACTGACTTCGGCGCAGCCGCGCGCGTCTACTGGACGCTGAAAAGCACGGGCTTCACCGAGCTGTCGATCCTCAATGGTGGCACGACCGCCTGGGCCAACGCTGGCCTGCCGATGTCGGACGTGACCGAGAACCTGATGCCCACCGATCTCGATCTGACGTGGAACGACCGCTGGACGGCGGAAACGCCCGCCGTGAGCGATGTCGTCAACGGCAAGGGCAAGGCTGTGCTCGTCGATGCGCGTCCGCCCGCCTTCTTCGAGGGCAAGAAAGCGCACTCCGCCGCTTCGCGTCCCGGCACCCTGCCCGGCGCCGAGAACCTGCCCTACACCAAGTTCTTCCGCTCGGGCGCGACGGTCATCGACGCGAAAACCGATGCGGCCGCTCTGAAAGAGCAGCTGGGCATCAAGGACGGCGAAGAGGTCGTGTCCTTCTGCAATACCGGGCACTGGGCGGCGACCGACTGGTTCGCCATGTCCGAGCTCGCAGGCATCGAGAACGTGAAGCTCTACCCCGGTTCGATGGTGGAATATTCCAAGACCGACGGTGAGATGGCGAACACGCCCGGCCTGTTGCGCAACCTGCTCAACCAGCTCACCGGAGGCTGACGATGAATACTGCCATTCTTGAACGGCAGGCGGCGTCGGGCGGTATCGCCCGGCGCAGTGCTTTGATCGTCGCCGCTCTCGTGGCGATCGGTGCGCTCGCCCTGTTCGGCGGCGCGCGCTACGGCTTCATGCTTGCGATCGGGCTGGGCTTCGGCATCGCGCTCGAAGGGCTGCGCTTCGGCTTTGCGGGCCCTTGGCGCGCGATGATCGTGCGGCGTGAGCCTGCGGGCATCCTCGCGCAGCTTCTGGCGATCGCGCTGGTGTCCATCGTCGCGATCCCGGCAATCTCGAGCCATCCGGGCGAGCTGACCGGCGCGCAGGCCCCGATCGGCTTCGCGATGGTCGGCGGCGCGTTTGTCTTCGGTGCGGCGATGCAGGTCGTGATGGGCTGCGGCTCGGGCACGCTTGTGAACGCAGGCTCGGGCAACCCGATCGGGCTGCTCGCGCTGCCGTTCTTCGCCATCGGCAGCTTCTTCGGCGCTTACGGGCTGATCTGGTGGACCAATCTCGGCGCGCTGCCGATCCTGACCCTGCGTGGCACGAGCGGACTTGCCGTGACGCTGGTTCTTCTCGGGCTGGTCGCGGCCACGGTCTTCTTCCTCGGCAAGCGCGGCTCGCGAAGCCTGCCGCGGCGCTACATCATCGCGGCCCTCGTCCTCGCAGCGCTCGCCATCGCGAACCTGCTGGTCGCAGGGCAGCCTTGGGGCGTGGTCTACGGGCTGGGCCTCTGGGTCGCCAAGGGCGTGAACGGAATGGGCTTCGACCTGACGCAATCGGCCTTCTACGCAGCCCCCGGCTCGATCACCCGTGTGAAGGAGAGCCTGCTGACCGACTACACCTCGCTCACCGATATCGGCCTGATCGCGGGCGCGTTCGGGGTCGCCGCTTGGCGTCAGGGCGGGCTGTCGCAGAAATTGCCGAGCTATCCGGCCCGCGCCTGGGCCGCGACGATCATTGCAGGCTTCCTGCTGGGCTATTCCTCGCGACTGGCCTTCGGCTGCAACGTGGGCGCGTTCTTCTCGGGGATCTCGACCGGCAGCCTTCATGGCTGGGTATGGTTCGCTGCAGCCTTCGCGGGCGCCTATCTGGGCATCTGGCTACGGCCCCGCCTTGGACTGGAGGCACGCGCATGACCCGGAAAGCGACTGCCTTCACCGCCCTCGCGGCCCTGCTTCTTCTGATCGGCGCCGATCTAATCGGAGCGCCGCTCAATCCCTACCAAGCCCCTCCGGCCTTCGCCTTCGGATCCGGTCAGGTCGCAAGCGGCGGGTTCTGCGGAGCCTTGCCGAACTGATCTCCCAAAATCCTTGCGATCTGGGACACCGGCCCGCTTCCCTCGGGCCGGTGTTCTCTTGCCCGGCCTTGGAACCGCGCGCGCGGACCGCTAGAGATCGCCAGACGCGCGGTCCGCGCGAAGGGAGCCCCATCATGACCAGACATCCGATGTTCGGGATATTCCTCGCGCTGTTCGGCGCGCTGGCAATCTCGCCCGACACGCTGCTGATGCGCTGGTCGGAGATGAGCGGCGCGCAGATGGTGATGTGGCGCGGCTTGCTGATGGGCGGCGCGATGTGGCTGACCTCCATCACCCTGCGCAGACGACACCTGAAGCGGGACTTGCGCGCGCTCGCCAGCGGCGCGGGGTTGGTGCTGATCGCCTGCCATTTCTCGAACATGACGCTGTTTGCCGTGGGGATCGCCGCCGCCCCGGTGTCGGTCGTGCTGTTCAGCGTTTCGACCGTGCCGGTCTTCGCGGCGCTGCTGTCCCGGCTGCTCCTGCGTGAAAACACCCACTGGTCCACATGGCTCGCGATCGCCGCCGTTCTCAGCGGAATCGGGCTGGCCGTCTTCGGCCCTGCCCCGGCGAGCGTGGGCGGCAATCCGATCTACGGCGCGCTTGCGGGGCTTGGGGTCGCGTTGAGCCTGTCGACGACCTTCGTCACGATCCGGCGCAATCCGCATTTGCCGATCCTGCTTGCCGTCGGCTCCGGGGCCGGGCTGGCCGGACTTTCAGCACTGCTCTGGACGGGAGGCGCGGCCGCGACGGGCGGTCAAATCTGGGCGATCGCGCTGGCGGGCGGCGTGGTGCTGCCGATCTCGTTCATGTCGCTGTCGTTTGCCTCGCGCTACACCTCGGCCTCGAATGTCAGCCTGCTGATGCTGCTCGAGACGATCCTCGGGCCGATCTGGGTCTGGTGGGGAACGGGTGAGGCTCCGAGCCGCGCGATGCTGATCGGCGGGGCGATCGTGATCGGGAGCTTGGCGCTCTATCTCTGGCACGCGGGCCATCGGCAAAGCGTTCTCCGGCGCAGCCAATCCGCCGCGCCGGAGCATCTCTAGTAACGCTTACTTCCGTGCAGCCGACTTGGCGGCCGGTTTCGCGGACTTCGCGGATTTGGCGGCTTTCTCCGAATCCGAGGGCATCTCGATATTGATCTCGAGGCTCGAGATATCGTCGTTGCGCTCCATCCGGATATCGACGCCATCCTCTTCGATCTGCATGTATTTGCGGATCACCGCGAGGATGTCGCGTTGAAGATCGGGAAGGTAGTCGGCCTGCGCCGACCCGCTTCCGCGTTCATGCGCGAGCAGGATCTGCAAACGGTCCTTGGCCGTCTGCGCCGATTTCGCGCGGCGGGGTTTGAGCGAGAAACCGAACAGGCTCATGCGGACCGCCCGAAGAGACGACCGATGAAGCCGGGACGCTTCTCGCCCGGAATGCGCATCGGAATATCCTCGCCCAGCAGGCGCGAGACCGCGTCGTCATAGGCCGCCGACGCGCTCGACGGCTCGTCGAGCACGACCGGCATGCCGGTGTTCGACGCACGCAGAACGGCGGTGCTTTCGGGCACGATACCGATCAGCGGGACCGCCAGAAGCTCCAGCACGTCCTCGACCGTCATCATCTCGCCCTTGTCGATGCGCGACTGGTCGTGACGGGTCAGCAGCACCTGCGCCTTGACCGGCTCGCCGTCGCTTTCGGCCCGGCGGGTCTTGGACGACAGAAGGCCCAGCACCCGGTCGCTGTCGCGCACCGAGGAGACTTCGGGGTTGGTCACGACGACTGCCTCATCGGCGAAGAACATCGCGAGCTGCGCGCCGCGCTCGATCCCGGCGGGGCTGTCGCAGATGATGTAGTCGAATTCCTGACGCAGCTCGTCGAGCACCTTCTCGACGCCCTCTTGCGTCAACGCATCCTTGTCGCGGGTCTGCGAGGTCGGCAGGATCGAGAGCGTCTCGACCCGCTTGTCCTTGATCAGCGCCTGCTTGAGCCGTGCATCGCCCTGAATGACGTTGATGAAGTCGAACACCACGCGGCGCTCGCAGCCCATGATCATGTCGAGGTTGCGCAGGCCCACGTCGAAATCGATCACGACGGTCTTATGGCCGCGCTTGGCGAGACCGGCAGAGATTGCGGCGGCGGAAGTGGTCTTGCCCACGCCCCCCTTGCCCGAGGTGATCACGATCACCTTGCCGAGCGGCGAATCGTCCTTGAGTTGCGTCATTCGAACGCCTCCACACAGAGTTTGTCATCGTCGAGGAAAACCTGCACGGGCTTGCGACGAAGCTCCGCGGGGATGGTTTCGCTCGTTTTGTAAAGGCCCGCGATCGCGAGCAATTCGGCGTCGAGCTGGCGGCAGAAGATGCGCGCGCTCTCATCGCCATGTGCGCCTGCCATCGCCCGTCCACGCAGCGTGCCGTAGACGTGGATGTTGCCCGCCGCGACCAGTTCCGCGCCCGACGCGACCGATCCGACCACCGTCAGATCGCCATGTTCGGCCACGATCATCTGGCCCGAACGCACCGGCGTTTGCACGACCTTGTTGCGCGGGACCGGGGGGGCCGCCCGCTTCGCCGCGGGCTGCGGCTTTTGCGGTTTTTGCGGCTTCGGCTCGGGCATCGCGGTCTCGCGGCCCACCTTGATCGGAATAATTCCGTAGCCTTTTACCGCGTTTAGCTGCGCCTCGGTGGCGTTTTGCGCCCCGAAGATCTGCAGATCGCGCGCGAAAAGGTTGTCGATCATGTCGCGCACATCGGCCGGTTTCGAGAACTCCGGCACCTGCGCGAAGTCCAGCACCATCGGCGCTCCGGCCAACAGATGCGGCGTCTTCGCGAGCTGCGCATCGAGCGCGGCATAGAACACGTCATCGGGCGCGTCTGTCTCGAGCCGTAGCGCGATGGCGGTCAGGAACAGACCGCGGAACTGGAAAGGTTGAACCGAGACCGGCGCAGGCTTCTGCCCGGTCGGAGATAGGGTATCTGACACGAGGGTAGCTCGCTTCTGCTCAGGAGTCGGGGCGCATCGTGCACCCACGTTGTTTTTCTTTGTTGTGTCGGATCACGCACTGCAAACGCCAGCACAAAATCGCGATGGCCTCTCTACTCGGCTAAATCCTGCCGTCAACCGGAAGTAGACGAAGTTTTCGTGTTCAGGCGCAGAGGCAGGCTCGGATCGCAGGTTGACCCAACGTCGTCAGGCGGTATCGCCGCGCCGGATCACTCAAGCATTGCCGTCGCGAGCTGGCTGTCGAGAAGCTCTTCGGGCAGCAGGATGTAGATATCTTCCGGCGGGGTGGTCAGCGAATAGATCATCACGCCGGGATCGACGCCCATGTCGATCAGATATTCCATCGTCCGCCCCTGCCCGCGCTGGATTTCCTCGACCGCGAAATAGGCGGGCATGTAGAGGTTCTCGTCGTAATAGTGCTGGTGCATCCCGACATATCCGTCGGGCGAGACGCGGCGCTCCTGTCCGGAGGCGAGAATATATGGACAGGCCGACATGCAGGCCATGCCGGGCAGGATCACGGTGTTCTTCTCGGCCTCGCGCAGCACGCGGCCAATCGCCAGCGCCTCGCTCACTTCGCCGCCGGGGCTGCTGAGTGCGATCGTCGCCGGGGCCTCCTCGGGCGCGTCGCCTTCGGTGAGCCCCGCGAGATAGGTTTCCAGCCGATCCGCATCGCCCGGCGCGATGGCGCCGTTCAGCAGCAGCACCGAGCCAATACCCTCGACCTCTTCGCGCTCGAAGGTCAGCCGGTCGGGATAGTTCGACGGCAATTCGATACCCGGCGGCAGCGCAGGCGCATCGCGGCGCGGCGTCGGGCGTGCGGGATCGAAGCGGCGGCGCTGATCGCCCGGCGCGACCGGCTCGGTCATTTCCGGCACGGCGGAGGGCGGCTGCGGGCGGTAGCGCCCCAGCCAGTCGCCCGCGATCATCACCACGGCGATGCCGACCTGCACCAGCAGGACGACGCGCAGCCATCGGCGCACGTCGAACCGGTCGAAGTTTGGCAGCGACAGGCGCATCGCTCAGCTCTCCGCAGGGCGCGGCGGCGGATCCGCGGGCGCAGGCGGATCGACCTTTTCGGACACCCGCTTGAGCATCTCGGCATCGGCGCCCCCCATCGTCTGCTCGACATCGCGCATCGCGTTCAGCGCGGCTTTCAGATCGGCCAGCGTCAGCGTCTCCTCGATCGGCAGCCCGTCGCGGCCCGAACGGATCGCGGCCTGCGTCACCGCCAGCACGAAGACCAGCACAGCGGGCAGCAGGTCGATCGCGATTGCACCGGCCCAGGAAGGCACGAAACTGCCCGCGTAGCGGATCACGGCTTCGGCGCTGGTGATCGGGTTATAGGCCGTCTGGATCGGCGGATCGCGGGCCAGAACCTCGTCGGCGGCGCGCTCGAGCGTGCGGCCCCGCTGATCGAGCGCTTCCAGAACGGAATCGATGGTCGAAGATTGCGCATCGCGGACATTGGTGGTGCGCCCGTCGAGTTCCGGCAGCACGACCGACGCCGGCAGATCCTGCGCCGCCCGCGCCACCAGCGGCGCGACAGACAGCTGATCAAGCCGCGCGATCACGCCCGCCAGTCGCACGCTCTGCTCGGCGAATTCGACCGAGCGTTTCTCCACCGGACCGGGCGCCACGATCAGCGCGCGCATCCGCCCGAGGATCTGGTTGCCGGTCTCGAAGGAGTCGTCGATCAGCGGCTGCTGCGCGCGGATCTGCTCTTCGAGATTGGCCAGTTCCTCGGTCTTCTGGGTCAGCACGCGGAACACCGCGCCCCGCCCTGCCGTGCCCGAAAGCTGGCCCGATTGTTCCTGATCCGCCAGCGCCTCGAAGGCGGCACGCGCGCGTTCGACCTCGCGGCCCAGCGCCTGCGCCGAGAGCGCGATGTCATGGGCCTGCTCCAGCGCGGACTGGTAGTCGCGCACGGTGGTGTCCAGATGCTGCTCCACCGCAGCCGAACCCGCCAGCGCCGCCGCATTGAGCCAGCTCGACATCGCGACGATGGCCAGAGAGCCGACGATGGTCGAGACCGTCAGCCCCAGAAACCCGCTCGCCGTGCGCATCGCGGGCAGAAGCCGCAGCATGTAGCTCCAGAAGACGAAAATCCCGACCGAGACGGCGATGGAATAGGCCAGCGCCGCGAAGAAGCTCATCGCGCCGTTATCCTCGAGGATCGAGGACACGCCGAGATAGGTATAGATCCCCGAGGCGATCGCCAGCACGCCCAGCGCCGCAGGTGTGATCGTGTCGAGCCAGGCCAGATGGCCCTCCAATTCCTTGGCGGTGCGCAGGCCTTTGGTCTCGGCCGCGCTCAGTCGTTTGGTGGGTTCGGTCATCTGGGGCTCGCCCTTCTCGAAATTGGGATCGGGAATTGATCACAATTGGGGCACGGCACGGTGAATTTTAAGGGTTTGGAAAGAATAGTTTACTTCAGCCTGCGCCTGCGCGCGCCCGCTTGCGGCGGTTTCGCGCGTGATCTGCACCCGAATTGGTGAGGCCACCCGGGGGACTCCGGGTGGCCTCGTCTTGACGAACCGGCCACAACCGGCGCCCCACTTACATCGCCGGCAGGATCGTCAAGTCACGGATGTCGCCGCCGGCCCCTTCGACCATGCCCTTGCCCATCGCCTCACCACTCTCGAGGTCGACGGTGTAGAGCATGTTCCCGGTGGCGAGCCACGCCGTGTTTTTCATGTCTTCGGTAGTCTGGATGTCGAACGCATAGCCTTCGCCCGGCATGTCGATGCCGAACTTGCCGATGGCGGCGAGCGTGCCGTCATTGGGCGAGGTCTGCTGGATCAGCGCGACGATGGTGGAATCCACGTCATACATCGCGGTGCTGTCGGGCATCCCGTAGCTGTTGGCGTAGGCGGCCGCCGCGATAGCCGGGGCCTCGCCCGCATGCATGTCCTTTTCCTCATAAGCGAGGCTGCCATCGACGGTCACTTCGCCGGTTTCCACGTTCACGCGGTGATTGGTGGTGCCCGACATGAAGCGCAGCTTGTCGGCCTTCGGGTTGAAATCGACGATCACCGGCCCGTCCACGGGCAGCATCTTGTCCATCTGCGAGACTTTCGTCGCGGCGCCGCTTTCCATGTCGATCGTGTAGAGCGCCTGATCGGCATCCACCGCGACCAGCGTCTTGTTCGACGGGCGCAGGTCGATCCCGTGCAGCTTCGCGGTGCCGGTGACATCCATCGTGCCGGTGACTTCGAGCGTCTCGGTATCGAACATCACGAGCGTCTTGTCGCCCACGAGGCCGATGGCCGAGGCCGCCAAGGCACCGCTTGCGCCCATTGCGGTGACGAGAGCGGTCGAGAGGGTCAGTTTCAGCATGGTTATTCCTTTCGTTTCCCTGTTCGCGGCAAGCGCCTTTCGCGCCGTCCATGCCCCCTAGACCCGGCCAGATGCGGATTGGATGCAGGAAATCGAAATTTTTTCTGCGAGGTCGTGCGCGCCCCCCTGCGAGGCAAAGAAAACACCGGCCCCATGAGTGACGGGACCGGTGAGAAAGATCAGACGTAGGCGCCCGCCGAATAGGTCAGATCATAGCTGTGACTGTAGATCTCGAAGACGATGCCGAACGGGTCTTCGACATAGACCATGCGGTAAGGCTTGGTGCCGGGGAAGTACTCCCGGATCGGCATCCGCTGCCGCCCGCCGGCGTCGACGATGCGCTGGGTCAACCCTTCCACATCAGGGTCCTGCACGGCGAAATGAAAGGTGCCGTGGCGCTTGTGTTCCAGCTTGTCCTCTGGCGCGTAATTGCCAGGGAACTCGAAGATCTCGATACCGATGCCATCGGCGGTCGACAGATGCGCGATCCGCAGCGAGCCCCAACCGGGCCCGAACACATCGGTGCACATCACGCCAATGGCGCTGTCATCCTCGACGGCCTCGGAAGGCTCCATCACGACATAGAACCCGAGAACCTCGGAATAGAACGTCACGGCGGCCTCGAGGTCGGGAACCGACAGGCCGATATGGGAGAAGGTGCGCGGGGTGGTTGCCATCTCAAGGCTCCTTTCAGGTTGCGATGACAGCGATATGGATTGCCGCACCCCTCATGTGAAATTATCATACTTCATCCAAACAATAACGATCCGTTATCTCTTATGCTGAACGCAACCTGGCTCGAAACCTTCACCGCGCTTTGCGAGGCCGGGCATTTCACCCGCGCCGCGGAGCGGTTGCACATGACCCAGCCGGGCGTGAGCCAGCACCTCAAGAAGCTGGAAGCTCAGGTCGGACAAAAGCTGATCACGTGGCAGGGCAAGAGCTTCACGCTGACCCCGGCGGGCGAGGCGGTTTTCGCGCTCGGCCTGTCGCGGCGGGCCGAGGAGAAACGCCTGCGCGACGCGATCGAAACCGATGATCGGGATGCGGGGCCGGTGCATATCGCCTGCTCAGGCAGTTTCGCGATGCTGCTCTACCCGATCCTGCTGGAGTGGATGCAAAGCGCGCCCGAGCTGAGCGTCCATCTGCAGGCCGCGCCACAAGCGGATATTCTGGCGGGACTGCTGGAGGGACGGTTCGACCTCGGCGTACTCGGCGCGGACCCGGATCACGCCCGGCTCGAGGCGCAGCATATCGGGCGCGAGGAGCTGTGCCTCCTGCTGCCTGCCGGGGCCGCGCCGCCCGAGACCTTCGCCGATCTCGACGCGCACGGCTTCATCGCCCATCCAGACGGCTACGCCTATGCCGACGACCTGCTGAAGCTGAACTTCCCCGAGGCCTATCCCGGTGCCGACCGGCTGCGCCTGCGCGGCTCGGTCAACCAGATCGGGCAGATCCCTGCCCCGGTGGCAAAGGGGATCGGCTACACCCTCCTGCCGCGCAGTGGGGTCGAGGCCTTCGCGGACAAGGCGCAGCTCTCCGTCACCCCGTTGCCGAAGCGTCGCTGGCACGAGCTGTGGCTGGCCTCCCGGCGCGGGCGCAGCGCCCCAGCGCGCGTGCTCCATACGCAAGAGATGATCGCCGAAGCCGCCCGGCAATTGCGTTGAGCGCCACGCTTTTCGACCGAAATCCAAGATTATTTTCATCCAATCGACTGTTTCGCGGGTCTAGAGCTTGGAAACAGGAGAAAATCGTGAAGAACTTGGTCCGGGAGAGACCGCCGCGCGGCAGGCGGAACATGGGAGCGTTTATGACGAAAGCGGAAAGCTGCCCCGTTGCGCAGGCGCTGCACGAGTGCGCCGAGGGCGATGCGGGCGCGCTTGAGCGGCTGGTGGCGTTGGAAGGCGGGCGCATGCTGGGCGTGGCCAAGCGCATCCTGGGCCGCACCGATCTGGCCGAGGAAGCCTTGCAGGAGGCGCTGGTGCGCATCTGGCGCAAGGCCGGGCAATTCAGCGGCAATCCCGGCTCGGCCAAGGGCTGGGTCTATACCGTCCTGCGCAGCCGCTGCCTGAACATTCTGCGCGACGGCAAACGGCTGAGCCTGCTCTCGCCCGAGGAATTGGGGGCGTTGCAGGATGCGCGCGAGCAAAGCGTGCCCGAAGAGGGCTGGCAGATGCTCGCAGGCTCCAGCCGCCTGCGCGACTGCCTCGAGGCGCTCGACCCGGCCAGCCGCCATTCGATCCTGCTCGCCCATGTCGGCGGGTTCAGCCATGGCGAGATCGCCGCGCGTCAGTCTGTGCCGCTGGGCACGGCGAAAAGCTGGATCCGGCGCGGATTGGCCAGCCTGAGGGAGTGCCTGTCATGAGCCTGAACCGGACCGACCTCAACGCCATCGCAGATGATTACGTCCTTGGCCTGCTCGGGGAAACCGAGGCCGAGTTGTTCGAGGAACTGCTGGCGCGCGACCCTGCGCTGGAGGCCCGCGTGGCGGCGCTGCGCGACGGGTTGCTCCCGCTCGACCTCTCGGCGCCCAAGGCCGACCTGCCGGATGATTTCATGGAGCGCCTGCGCGAACGCATCGCGGCGGAACCTGCGCGCGACGATGCGACCCCGCGGGGGGTGACGATCACGCCGGTCCCGCCGCAAGCCGACAACCTGCCGCAAGCCCCGCACACGAAGCGGCGCTGGTTGATCGCGGCGGGGATCATCGGTCTCGCGGTGGGTCTGGGCACCGGCACGTTGCGCCCGACGCCAGAGCCGCGCGTGGTCGCCGTTCTGATGAACGCATCGGGCGAGCCGCAGGCCGTGATCGAGGATTATGGCAATCGCGACGCCAAGATTCGCTTCGTCGCCGATGTGACGCTGCCCTCGGACAAGACCATTCAGGCCTGGACCCTTCCTTCGCCGGAAACGGGCCCGGTGTCGCTCGGCACGCTCGACCGGGTGGCGCCTGCGGTACTGAGCGGGCCCGACCTGCCCGCTCCTGCGCCGCAGCAGCTCTACGAGATCACGCTGGAACCCGCAGGCGGCTCGCCCACAGGGCGCCCGACCGGCCCGATCCTCGGCAAGGGCTTCGCCCATATCCAGAGCTGATCGGGCCCTGCCCGTGCGAGAGGGTCTCCCGCACGGGCTTGACCTTGCCTATATTCGGCTGAAATGAACAGGGCGCGGCGCACGCGCCCCATTCGCCCGACCCAGACAGGCCCGAGAGAGGACCCCCCTGATGAAATTTCGCTTCCCGATTGTCATCATCGACGAGGATTTTCGTTCCGAGAATACCTCCGGTCTCGGCATCCGGGCACTCGCGCAAGCCATCGAGGCCGACGGGTTCGAAGTGCTCGGCGTGACCAGCTACGGCGACCTGTCGCAATTCGCCCAACAGCAAAGCCGCGCCTCGGCTTTCGTGCTGGCGATCGACGACGAGGAATTCTCCTCCGGCCCCGAACTGGACCCGGCGGTCGAGAAGCTGCGCGCCTTCATCGAGGAAGTGCGCTGGAAAAACGCCGATGTGCCGATCTTCCTGCATGGCGAGACCAAGACCTCGCGCCACCTGCCCAACGACATCCTGCGCGAGCTGCACGGCTTCATCCACATGTTCGAGGATACGCCGGAATTCGTCGCCAAGCACATCATTCGCGAGGCGAAGAGCTATCTCGAAAGCATCCAGCCGCCCTTCTTCAAGCAGTTGCTCGACTATGCCGAGGACGGCTCCTACTCGTGGCACTGCCCGGGCCATTCCGGCGGCGTCGCCTTCCTGAAATCGCCGATCGGGCAGATGTATCACCAGTTCTACGGTGAAAACATGCTGCGCGCCGATGTCTGCAACGCGGTGGAGGAGCTGGGCCAGCTGCTCGATCATAACGGCGCGATCGGCGCCTCCGAGCGCAATGCCGCGCGGATCTTCAACTCCGATCACTGCTTCTTCGTGACCAACGGCACCTCGACCTCGAACAAGATGGTCTGGCACCACACGGTCGCGCCGGGCGACGTGGTCGTGGTCGACCGCAACTGCCACAAGTCGATCCTGCACGCGATCATCATGACCGGCGCGATCCCGGTCTTCCTCAAGCCCACGCGCAACCACTGGGGCATCATTGGCCCGATCCAGCGCTCGGAATTCGAACCGGAAGCGATCCGCGCCAAGATGAGGGCGAACCCGCTACTGGCCGATTACGACACCGACAATGTCCAGCCCCGGATCATGACGCTGACGCAGTCGACCTATGACGGGGTTCTCTACAATACCGAAGTGATCAAGTCGCTTCTCGATGGCTGGGTCGACAACCTGCATTTCGACGAGGCGTGGATCCCGCATGCCGCCTTCCACCCGTTCTACGGCCAGTATCACGCGATGGGCCGCAAGCGCGAGCGCACGACCAAGTCGATCACCTATGCGACGCAATCCGTGCACAAGCTGCTCGCCGGGATTTCGCAGGCGAGCCATGTGCTGGTGCAGGACAGCAAGGAAGAAAAGCTCGACCGGCATCTCTTCAATGAGAGCTACCTGATGCACACCTCCACGAGCCCGCAATACTCGATCATCGCAAGCTGCGATGTGGCGGCGGCGATGATGGAGCCTCCGGGCGGCACGGCACTTGTGGAGGAAAGCATCGTCGAGGCGCTCGATTTCCGCCGCGCGATGGTGAAGGTCGAAGAGGAATACGGCCCCGAGGACTGGTGGTTCCAGGTCTGGGGCCCGACCGACTTCCGCGCCGATGGCGACGGGATGGCCGCGACCCGCGACTGGGTTCTCAAGAAGACCGATGCCGAGGGCGTCGAGACCACCGGCTCGGATAGCTGGCACGGCTTTGGCGACATGGCGCCGGGCTTCAACATGCTCGACCCGATCAAGGCCACGATCATCACTCCCGGCCTCGATATCGAGGGCCGCTTCGACGAGACCGGCATCCCCGCCTCGATCGTGTCGAAATACCTCGCCGAGCATGGCGTCGTGGTCGAGAAGACCGGGCTTTACAGCTTCTTCATCCTGTTCACGATCGGCATCACCAAGGGCCGGTGGAACACGCTGCTGGCCGCGCTGCAGCAGTTCAAGGACCATTACGACAAGAACCAGCCGCTTTGGCGCGTGATGCCGGAATTCTCGGCGAAATTCCCGCGCTACGAGCGCATGGGGCTGAAGGATCTCAGCCAGCACGTCCATTCGCTCTACGCGAAATACGACGTCGCGCGGCTCTCGACCGAGATCTACCTGACCGACCATCACCCCGAGATGACCCCGTCGGAGGCCTTCTCGCATATCGCGCGCCGCAAGACCGAGCGCGTCTCGATCGACGAGCTGGAAGGCCGGATCACGACGAGCCTCGTGACCCCCTACCCGCCGGGCATCCCGCTCTTGATCCCCGGTGAGGTCTTCAACGCGAAGATCGTGGATTACCTGCGCTTCAACCGCGAATTCGCCCGCGAATGTCCCGGCTTCGAAACCGATATCCACGGCCTCGTGACGGAGGCCGGCGAGGACGGCCAGACATATTACTTCGCGGATTGCGTGGCGCGCTGAGGCGGGCCCGATCAAGCTTCGAGGCTCAATGTCAGGGCGCGGCTCGGTTTATCCCGACCGCGCCCTAACTCATTCCTCAGACGGATCGGTTTCGAGAGGAAAGCAGCATGAGCGACAGGCCCAAAGTCACGATGATGGCCGTGGTCACGACGGGAACGGGCGGCTACGAGCGGCTCGACTACCGCGAGGTCGCGATGCCCGAACCGGGGCCCGGCGAGGTGCTGCTGCAGGTGCTCGCGGCGGGCATCAACAATACCGACATCAACACGCGGCTGGGCTGGTACTCTTCTGACGTCAAATCCGGCACGCAGGAGTCGCGCGAAGACGCCGAGCATGCCGATGGCGGCTGGAGCGGGGCCACGCCATTCCCTCTGATCCAAGGCACCGATTGCTGCGGCCGGGTCGTCGCGGTGGGCGACGGCGGCGATGCGGCTCTGATCGGCACCCGCGTTCTGGTGCGCTCCTGCATGCGCGAGAAAGATTTCTCCTCGATGGACACGGTCTGGTTCGGCTCCAATTTCGACGGGGCCTTCGCGCAATATGTGAAAGTGCCCGCAGGCGAGGTCTTCGCCGTCGACAGCGACTGGAGCGACGCCGAACTCGCCACCCTGCCCTGCGCCTACGGCACCGCCGAGAACATGATCCACCGCGCAGGCGTCACGGACGGCGAGCGCGTGCTGGTGCCCGGCGCCTCGGGCGGCGTGGGCTCGGCGCTGATTCAGCTCCTCAAACGGCGCGGCGCGGAAGTCGTTGCCATCACCAGCGCCGCCAAGCGCGAGATCGTGCTGGAGATCGGCGCGGATCAGGTGCTCTGCCGCGAGGACGATCCCGTAGCGGCGATCGGCGAGAACAGCGTGGACGTGGTGATCGACAACGTCGCCGGGCCGGGATTTGGCACGATGCTGAAACTGCTCCGGCGCGGCGGGCGCTATGCCTCGTCGGGCGCGATTGCCGGACCAGTCGTGGAGCTGGACATGCGCGACATGTATCTCAAGGACATCACGCTGATCGGCTGCACCGCATGGGACGCGCCGGTCTTCGGCAACCTGATCTCCTATGTCGAGAAGGGCGAAATCCGGCCCCTGCTGGCCGCCACCTACCCGCTCGATCAGATCGTCGAGGCGCAAAAAGTGTTTCAGGAAAAACACCACGCCGGGAAGATCGTGCTGATCCCGGCGTCCTGACCTGCGCGCCTTACGCCGAAGGCATAGAGCTACGCGGTTCGGTCTCGCGCACCAGCCGAGACCGAACCGAAATCACCGATCAGACCGCAGGTTTGCGGTGCAGCGTGCCCTGCTCATAGGCATAGGCGCATTGGATCAAGGCGTGCTCGCTCCACTGCTGGCCGAGGAAAATCAGCTCGAACGGCGCGCCGGAAGCGTAGTAGCCCGCGGGCACGGTGACACCCGGGATACCGGCGATGTTCAGCTCCCCGACGGTGGTCTCGAGGATCGCGTCGCCCGAATGCAGGCCCGGCAATTCGCAGAGCATCTGCGGGTAAACGAGCGCGTCGAGTTCGTGACGTGCGAAGACTTCCTCCATCAGCAGCAGATAGGTCCGCTTCAGGGCCGTGAACGCGGGCAGCGCAGGCGGCGTGGTCGGAGATTTCACCGCCTCGACGAAATCAGGCAGCTCGTTGAGGAAGCCGAGGATCGCCCCCTTCGCGAGCACGTTTTCCTCCTTGGTGGCGTCGACGAACTCCTCCCAGGTCTTGATCGCCGCATTCGGACCCAGCCGCTCGAGATATTTCGTCATGTCATAGGGGATAGATTCCAGCCCCCGCCCGTCGAAGAAGGGCGTGCCCGGCGTGATCTCGCGATAGCTTGCGAAATCGGTGCCCGCGAAGGGGTCGTCGACCAGAACCGCGCCGAGGTCTTCAAGCTCGCTTTTCGCGCGATCGTAAAGATCCGACGCCTCGTGGGAGAGTTCGTTCTTCCGCCAGCCCGGCCCGTAAAGCCCGAGCCGCTTGCCCTTCAGGCCGTCCTTCGACAGGCCCGAGGCATAGCCACCCGCGGGAATCTTGTCGACGCAGGCGAGCGTCTTGGGATCTTCGGTGGTGAACCCCGCCAGCACATCGAGGCCGAGGGCGGCATCGGTGACAGTGCGCGCGATCGGCCCGACCACGTCGCGATTGCCCGAGAGCGGCACGACACCGGCATTCGGCACCAGCCCGATGGTCGGCTTGATACCCACCAGCCCCTGCGCCGAGGCCGGGTTCTGGATCGAGCCGCCGGTTTCCTCGGCCAGCCCCATCACACACATATGGGTAGCGACCGCCGCCGCCGTGCCTGCGCTCGACCCGCCCGGCGCGCGGTCCTCGATCGCGGGGTTGATCGTGGGACCGGCCCAGCTGTCATTGGCATGCGTTCCGGTCCAGCTGAGGATCGGCACGTTGGTCTTGCCGAGGATGACCGCATCGGCGGCGCGCATCCGGGCCACCACGGGGCTGTCGCGTTCGGGCATCAGATCGACGCCGCCCGTCCCGGAATAGAGCAGCCGCCAACCGGCCGTGGTGGGGATGCCCGCCATGTCCATCGGATCCTTCACGACGATCGGCACCCCGGCCAGCGGCCCCAGCGCCTCGCCCGCAGCGCGCCGCCGGTCGATGTCGCGGGCGGTCTCAAGGGCTGCGTCATTCTCGAAGATGATCGCGTTGTATTTGCCGTTCAGCGCCTTGACCTGAGCGATGCAGGCTTCGGTCAGCGCCTCTGCGGTGAACGCCCCCGAGGCCAGCCCCTCCTGAACGGCGGCGACGGTGAGCGTTCCGAGATCGGGCAAATCGGGTTTCGTTTGAGCGGACATGAGAGACTCCTTTTCCGTTTGGCGGGCATGGTGCCGCCATCGCCCGAGCCGGAGCCGGGCGGGGTGGATCGAAAGTGACGAAGCTCGACCCGTGGCGCGAACCGATGAGGCTGCAGGGACGGTCGAAGCCGGGAAGAAAAAGGTCGCCTCCACCCAAGAAGCTGCCCTCCAAGGCAGAGGCGACAGGTTAAAGACCGCGCAACAAGGGATAGGGGCGCGGCCCTAAGCTCATTCAGCGATGCCGACGATCGACTTCAGGACCGAAGCCCCGACCGTGTATTTCGGGTCGACCATGTTGCCGAGGCGCACGCGGCCGCATTGGGTCAGCAGCATGTAGGCGTCGATCTCGTCGAAGCCGAAATCGGCGGCCATCCAGCGGATCAGCTCGCGGTAAGCGCCGCGCGCGGCGTCTTCCATCGGGCGTGCCGAGCCGACCGTCATGTAGAACTCTTCGTTCTCCAGACGCGGCGTGCTGATCGTCCAGTTCTTGATCAGGTCGATGCGCACGGTGGTGACGGTCGGGTGCTCGACCGCGACGCCGCAAAGTTCACCGTCGCCCTGGGCTGCGTGGCAATCCCCGAGGAACAGATACCCGCCCTCGG
Source organism: Thioclava sp. DLFJ4-1 (assembly GCF_002020145.1). Classification (NCBI taxonomy): domain Bacteria; kingdom Pseudomonadati; phylum Pseudomonadota; class Alphaproteobacteria; order Rhodobacterales; family Paracoccaceae; genus Thioclava; species Thioclava sp. DLFJ4-1. The sequence goes on along the minus strand of NZ_MPZT01000004.1, from coordinate 126,340 downwards.
TCTGCACCGGCAGATAGACGACCGCGCCCGGTGCGACATCGGGAAGGTCCATGTTGCCGCCGTAATAGTCCGGCACCAGCGAGGAGATCGCCTCCGCGATCGGCGCCGTGCCGATCGTGCCGATGAAGGGCTCGTAAGGCAGGCTGATCTTGTCGTTCCACTTGGTGCCCTCCTCGACGGTGATGTCGAGCTTGCGCACCACCTCGGGCAGCGGCGCGGTCAGGAGCGCCGTCTCGAAGGTGGGAACCAGACCGCCGAATTCGGGCATGATCACCGTGGTGCCCCGCGGCTGCGGCCCGCGCGGCACGATGCTTTCGATATAGACCGCGATCGTGTCGCCCTTCTCGGCGCCGTTCACGTAGATCGGGCCGTTTTGCGGGTTCAGGAACGGGAAGTTCAGGATCTCGGTCGGCTTGTCGGTCTCCGACTTGATCGCGCCTTCGAACGCGTCATGGGTCTCGGCGCTCACGACGGTGCCCGGATCGACGGTCAGGACCGGCTCGGTCCCGGCGGTGTAGATGTAGGGATAGCTTCCCTGTTCTTCCTCGGTGATCGTGCGCTTCTCGAGGGTCTGACCTTTCGCCACGCCCTTGCGCGCCATGATGGATTCTTCAAACCAGCTCATAAGTTGCTCCTTTTACTTGCAAATTCCATGATTGTTCCGGGGAGGTCAGACCGACAGGTATCGTCGGATCGTGTCGCGGTCCTGCAGCATCTCGCGGTCGAGCTCGGCGACGATCCGGCCCTTGTCCATGACGTAGCAGCGCTGCGCCATCGCCCGGATCATGTCGACATTCTGCTCCACGAAGACGACGGTCACGCCGGTCTCGCGGTTCAGCTCGACCATGATGCGCGCGATGTCCTGCACGATGTTCGGCTGGATCCCCTCGGAGGGCTCATCGAGCAGGATCATCGACGGATCGCCCATCAGCACGCGCCCGATGGCGAGCTGCTGCTGCTGACCGCCCGACATCGTGCCCGCGCGCTGATCGGCGCGCTCCTTGAGGATCGGGAAATAGCGGAAGATCTCTTCGACCTTACCGGGCGTGGACTTGCCCGCGATGCTTTCGCCGACGAGCAGGTTTTCCAGCACGGTCATGCGCGGGAAGACATCGCGGCCCTGCGGCACATAGCCGATGCCCTTGCGCGCCCGTTTATGCGCCGAGAGCAGATCGATCGACGCGCCGTCGAGGTTGATCGACCCCTTGTCGGTCGACAGCAGCCCGATCAGCGTTTTCATCAGGGTCGACTTGCCGACCCCGTTGCGCCCGATCACGGCGACGATCTCGCCCTCGCGGACCTGAAAATCGACGCCCTGCAGCACCGGCTTGCCGCCGTAGCCCGCATTGAGTTCGATCACGTCGAGAAGGACATCCTTACGCATCGACTTCTCCCAGATAGATGGCGGCGACACGTTCATCGGCGGTGATCTCGTCGATGGTGCCCTGCGCGAAAATCTTGCCGAAATGGAGCACGGTGACCTGGTGGGCGATCTGGCGCACGAATGCCATGTCGTGCTCCACCGCCAGCAGGGTCATGCCCTCGCGGTTCAGCTCCTGAAGCATCTCGCCGGTGGCGAAAGTCTCGTCGGGCGTCATCCCCGCGGTCGGCTCGTCCAGCAGCAGCAGGCGCGGCTTGAGCGCCACCGCCATGCCGATCTCGAGCCACTGCTTCTGACCGTGGCTGAGATTGCCCGCGAGCTGCTTGCGGTCCTGCGAGAGTTTGAGGAACTCCAGCAGCCGGTCGATCTCTTCTTGCAGGATCTCTGGCGCGACATGGTGCTGAAGCGCAATCGTCAGGTTCTGCTGGACGCTCAGTTCCTTGAAGATGCCGGGCACCTGGAACTTCACGCTGATCCCCTTGCGGATGCGCTCGAACGGTTTCGCGCGGGTGATCTCTTCGCCGTCATAGAGGATCGCGCCGCTATCGGGCAGATGCTCGCCGAGGATCAGCTTGAAGAAGGTGCTCTTGCCCGCCCCGTTGGGACCGATCAGGCAGTGCATCTCTCCGGGCTGAAGCGCGAAATCGACATTGCCCGTGACGTGGAGCCCGCCGAAATGCTTGTTGAGCTGGCGTGTTTCGAGAATGGCCATCACCGCTCTCCTTCAAGTTTGGATTTCCGGCGCATGAAGGGTGAGAGCAGCGCGATGACGATGCCACGCGGGGCGATCAGAACGGTGATCACCAGCAGCGTCCCCATCACGATCAGCGCGTATTGGCTGCCGTAGATCGTGAGCGACTGGAACACCATCAGCACCGCGAGCGTGCCGATGATCGTGGTCGTGAGGTCCGTGCGCCCGCCGACCGCGACCCAGACGATAGGCAGCGAGGCCGCCGTCATCCCCATCGAGGCGGGCGTGATGTAATTGCCCCAGGAGGTGTAGAGCACCCCCGACAGCCCGGCGAGCGCGGAGCCGATGACGAAGGTCGCAAGCTGATACTTGCGCACGTCATAGCCCAGCATCTCGGCGCGCATCGGGTTCTCGCGGATCGCCACGATGACATTGCCAAAGCGCGAATTCACGAGGATGCGCAGGCCGAGATAGCAGACCAGCAGCAGCGCCAGCGTGACGTAGTAGAGGGTCACGTCCGGATAGAGCACGATATTGCCGCCCGGCCACGGGATCGTCAGCGAGGGCATCGCGCCCATGCCGTTGAAGCCGTTCAGACGCGCCTTGCCGATCGCCCATTCGGGCCCCGCCGTCTGCGCCATGAAGCGCTCGAGCACCAGCGTCACCGACAGTGTCACGATGCCGAGGAACACGCCGCTGATACGCCCGAAGAACAGGAAGTAGCCAAGGATCGCCGCGAAGAGTGCGCTCAGGCCAACCGCCAGCACCAGCGAGAGCAGCGTCAGGCCGTAGGCGTCGCCCAGGTTGATCGTCAGGACCCCGTAGGCGTAGCCCGCGACCCCGAAGAAGGCGGTCTGGCCGAAGCTGAGCGCCCCGCCATAGCCCCAGATCAGGCTCAGCCCCATCGCCATGAAGAGCCAATTGAAGAAGTAGACGTTATTGCCGACGTCGTAACTGTCCGCGAAGGCCGGATAGGCGCAGGCGGCGAGCAGGACGACGGTGAAGCCCGACCAGAATTTCGGTCCCTTGCCGAGGGTTTGCGGCCCCTCGATGAGCTTCAGAATGGAAGTGAAACGGGATGCGCTGCTCACGTCAGGCCCTTTCTTTCAGGATCTTGCCGCTGATGCCGCGCGGCAGGATGCGGATCACGATGATGACGGCGATGAGCATGCCGATCTGGCCGGCAAGCTGGCCCTGCCAGGAGGTCAGCGACGCTTTGATGAAGCCAAGCACGACCGCGGCAGGCGCCGTCCCGAGGAAGATGTCTGCGCCGCCCACGACGACGGTCACGAAAGCCTCGACCATGAAGGCGGCCCCCATCGTCGGCACGAGCGTCATCGTCGGCGCGTAAAGCCCACCGGCAAGCCCCGCGAGCGCCGCGCCCAGACCGAAGGTCAGGCTGTAGATCAGGTTGGTGTTGACCCCGAGCGCCTCGGCCACATGCGGCACCTGGATCGTGGCGCGGGCAAGGATGCCGAAGCGCGTCTTGGTGAACATCAGCCACAAGGCGGCCAGCGTCGCGAGCGCCATCACCACGAGCACGATGCGATAGATCGAATAGGAATAGTCGCCGACGGTGAAGCTGCCGAAGGGCGTGCCGCTGCCGGCCATCGTCGTGCCCAGCACGATCAGCGTGCCTTGGGTGACGATCATCGAGATCCCCCAAGTGGCCACGATCGTATCGAGGGGACGTTTGTAGAGCGGGCGGATCACCACGACCTCGACGATCATCCCGGCGATACCGGCGGCCAGAGAGCCCAGCGCGATCGCGATCGGAAGGGGCACGCCCATATGGGTGGCGCTCGTCGAGACATAGGCGCCGCAGAGGATGAACTCGCCATGCGCGAGGTTGATCACGCCCATCATGCCGAAGATCACCGCGAGGCCGCAGGCGCTGAGCACGAGGAAGGCGAACGCGTCTCCGAACTGATAGAAGAAGCTGAAAAGAGAGTAGAGGAACTCCATAGACCGTCCCTTTCTTGGTGGCCGTCGTTCAGGGAAATCCGGGCAGGAAAATCCGGGAGGGGACGGATGCGGAGCCAAGGGGCCCCGCATCCGCGACGCGTCGGATTACTCCGTCGGCAGGTGCGACGGGGTGTACTGGTCGCTCGGGTCGTTCTGGGTCAGATCGCAGCCGACATCGCCCAGCCAGTAGGGCTTGATGTCATCCCATTTCTTCGGGAACTCGATCGAGTGATCTTCGAGCACATGGGCCAGATAGATCGTGTGCGAGGTGTGCTGGCTCTTCGGATCGATGCACATCTCGCCCTCGGGCGCGTCGTAGCACAGGTTGCCATCGGCAAGCGTCGCGCGCACATCTTCCAGAGCGGTGGACCCGCCGGCTTTCTCGACCATCTCCTTGTAGAGATAGACCGCCGCGTAGGAGTTCTCGGCTTCCTGGTTGATGTAGGGCTCGTCGGGGAACATCGCGTGGAACTTCTCGACGAAGGCCTTGCTTTCCGGCGTGTCGATTTCCTCGACATAGTTCACCGTCGCATACATGTCCTTCAGGCTCGGGGGCGTGAAGCGCTTATGCTCGTAGCCCTGGCCCACGTTCACGGACGACGCCATCGGCAGGTCAACATTCGCCGAACCGGCCTGCTCGTAATAGGACGACTGCGCCGTGCCCACCAGCAGCGTCACCACGAAGTCGGGCTTGGCCGCCTGGATGTTCTGGATGGTCTGCGAGAACTGCGACACGCCGAGCGGGATGAACTCTTCGCCCACCATCTCGCCGCCATTGTCCTTGACGATGTTGCGCACCCATTCGGCCGAGATCTGACCGAAGTTGTAGTCGGCGGCGATGGTGTAGACGTTCTTGCCGTACTTCTCCATCATGTAGGGGATCAGCGTCGAGAACTGCTGCTCCGGCACCGCGCCGGTGACAATCATGTTCGCGTCGCAGACGCCGCCTTCATACTGGTTGTTGTAGAAGGCCAGCCCGTCGAACTGGTTGACGATCGGGCGATAGGCTTCACGCGAGGCCGAGGAGAAGCCCGCGAAGACCACGTCCACCTTGTCGCGCTGCAGCACGCGGCGCATGAATTCCTGATAGCGCGTGTTGTCCGACTGTGTGTCGTAGGTCACCAGTTCGATCGGACGACCGGCGATACCACCCGCGTCGTTGATTTCCTTGGTGGCCAGCTGGATGCCATGCACCTTGCCGATGGTCGCGAGGGCGAAATCCCCCGACTGGTCTTCGAGGACACCGATCTTGATCGGCTCGGCGTCCTGAGCCATCACGGGCCCTGCAAAAGACAATAGGGTAGCGAGCACCGAAGCGGTGCTGATCAGTTTCCTGGTCATTTTCAACTCCTTGTTGAGGTTTTTCCGGGTGCCTTGCTGGGCTAGCGCGCCTGACACCTCTTTTTCGTTTCACCGCGATCGAGATCGCTGTCCGGGTTTGCCAGCATCAGGGACTCGCAGTGGTCCTCGACGCTGACGCGCGCGCGCATGCTCTCCTTTCTCAGAAGGTCATATGCGGCATCTTCGTTAAGCCCGCGCTGGCGCATGAGCGCAGCGACAGCCTTGATGACGTAAATCCGTTTGCGGCGGCGTTCGCCCATATCGTCGAGGCTCGCCTTGAGGCCGTCGATTTGCTCGAACGCGTTCACGCCCAGATAGAGAGCGGAATAGACGGCGCCGCTATGGATCGGTTTTTGCAGGAAGGACGCGGCCCCGAGCTGGAGCATCGCCTTGAGACGGCTCGGCGCTTCCGTTCCGACCAGCCCGACCGTCGGACACGGCGCATGCTGGGGCGACAGATTGTAACTCTCGGGCCAGGCCTGCGGAAGGTTCAGGTCGCCGTCGATGATGACGAGGTCGGACTCCGGGCTCATGTCTTCGGGCAGTTCGAAAACCTGGCGCGGCGAGACGGGACGGGTATCCGGCTCCAGCCCCAACCGACGCAATGTCGTTTCGAGAATGCCCAGCGAGCGGCCCTCGGTGGTAAAGATGACGGCCCTGCGGCCGCGGAAGTTTTGCGCGATCCGGGGTGTCTTCATTGAACCACCCTCACGTTCCTGCGCCGCTCCGCCGGCTCGAAGGTCGTCGTCGAGGACACAAGGTAAGGGTCGGCCGCAATGGGTTCGGGCGCTTCGAGCAGGATGTCGAACTCGAAATCCGCGCGCGACAGCCCGATGCGGGGCGTGAGCGAGGCATGGTAGGTTTCAGGGTCGATCGTGACCCGGCCTTGCGGCGCGTCGAACACCTGACCCGCAGCCGCTTCGAGAACCGCCCCCACCGACGCGGTGCCCGCATCGGCGATGGATTTCGCGAGCATATGAATGGCGACATAAGCGGCTTCGGCTTCGGCGGAAACGACAGGTCCCTCGGGGAAGGCTTTGCCATAGGCCTCGACGAAGCGCTTGTTGCGCTCGCCCGCGAGGGACGAGAAATAGACGCTGGAGCTGATCTGCCCATCGGCCCCGACCGGGCCGATCGCGCGAAGTTCGGGCTCCGACAGGTTACAGCTCGCGATGGGGAAGCGCGTGGTCTGCTCGATCCCGCGCGCCTCGCAGGTCTCCCGGAACGCCCGGAAGAACGCGTAAGAGGACTCGCCGATCAGCGCGTTGAACACGAAATCGGGCTTGGTCTCGAGGATCTCCTCGATGATGGCGGCCATATCGGTCTCGCCGACCGGCAGATACCGCTCCGCCACCACTTCGCCGCGACGCCGCTGCAGCTCTTCGCGCATCACCCGGTTGCTTTCCCAGCCCCAGATATAGTTCGAGCCGATGCAATAGGCGCGGCGACCGAAGCGGGCGCAGAGGAAATCGATGAGCGGCGACATGTGATGGTTCGGGGCCGCACCGGTGTAGATGACGTTGGTCGAGCTCTCGAAGCCTTCGTAATGGGTCGGATACCACAGCAGCGCGTCATGCTTCTCGAAGAGCGGGATCACTTCCTTGCGGCTCGACGAGGTGTAGCACCCGCAGATATGGCGGATGCCTTGGTCGAACATGCTCTGCACCGCCGGCGCGTATTTGTGCAGATCACTCTCGGGGTCGATATGGATGGGATGGAACGTGACCGCCGCGCTCGGATCCGCATTGATCTCGTCGCAGGCAAGCTGCGCGCCGTTGAGCTGCGTATGCGCAACTCTACCGTATGCGCCGGTGGTCGAGAAAAGCAGGCCGATCTGTAGGTCGAGACGTGTCATTTTCGATCTTCCAACGACAAAAACCCCCAGAAGCAGAAACTGCTTTGGAGGCGGAATTGCCGACATATCTGAGGGTTCAACGCGCCATGACGAGCACATTTGCTCGGCGCTTACCTCAAGCTAGGGAATCGATCACGAAGGTGTCAATAGACATGTTACTTCGCAGTGGCCGCCCCCCTCTCATGCCCACACATGCACGTTATTGAAGCTGTTCCCAAAGCAGACTGCCCGCAAATTGAGCGCAACCCGGATGCTCAGGCAGGTCTCGCCCTCCTTCGAGGTGTGATGTTCTGAGAATGAGCCCTCACCCCCTGCTGGCGGAGGCTTTCCCGGCATACGACGGGATCGTTCTTGGGCATGGAAGCGATGCGCTGGCGGAGGAGGTGGGATTCGAACCCACGGTAGGCTTTCACCTACGTCGGTTTTCAAGACCGGTGCATTAAACCACTCTGCCACTCCTCCGACCGGCTTCGCTTAGACCGCTTCACGCGATTCTGAAAGTCTTGCGCGCCGTTTTCCGCGCGTGGGCGTTGGGGCAGCTTTTCACGGGCTCTGCAAATCGCTAGGATCGCGCGTAACGCATGGCGCAAGCGGTGCTGACGCGCAGGCAAGAGGCGGGCAAACCGCGCGAAAAGGGGCACAGGATGACTGAGCAGAAGAAGATGACGCGCAAGCGGGTGACGGGCTTTGCCCTGATGCTGGGCGCGGGGATCGCGCTGGCAGGCTGTCAGGAAAGCGGCGGCTCCCCGTTCGGGATGTTCAAGAAGAAGCCTGCGGACGAGACCGTAAGCCCCGGCGACGCCGAGACCGTCACCGAAAACGGCCAGAAGATGATCGAGCGCGACGTCGAAGCGCCGCAGGTCTTCTCGGTCGACGAAAAGGGCCTCTGGGACGGGCGTCCCTCGCTGGGCGGCGTCTGGGTCGCGCATCCGAACGTGAAAGACCCCGAGCGGGTGATCATCCGCAACCCGTCGAACGGCAAATTCGTGATCGGGGCGCTGTTCAAGCGCGAGACCGACAATCCCGGGCCGAAACTGCAGGTCAGCTCGGATGCGGCCGATGCGCTGGGGCTGCTGGCGGGCGCGCCGACCGAGCTCTCCGTCGTGGCGCTGCGCCGCGAGACGGTTCCGGTCAAGGAAGACAAGCCCGCGCCGCTCGTCGACAAGCCGGTGATCGCGGCCCCTGAAGAGGTGGAGCAGAAATCGCTCGACGAGGTAACCTCGACCGCAGCGGCCGGCATCGCCAAGGCCCAAGGCACGCCGAAGCCCGCAGCGAAACCAGTCAAGCCCGCAATCGGTGCGGCCCCTGCCCCGGCGCCCGCCCCCGCAGCCCCGGTAGCTGCGGCAACTCCGCAGCCGAGCACGCCGAAAATGAGCACCGGCGCGGGCTATATCCAGATCGGCATCTTCTCCGTCGAGGCGAATGCGAAACGCGCCCAGAGCCAGATGGCCAAGGCGGGCGTTATCGCCGAGATCAAGAAGGAACAGAGCCATTCCAAGACCTTCTGGCGCGTGATCGCGGGCCCTGCGCCCACGAAATCCGACCTCGACGCGCTCAAGACCAAAATTCACGGGCTGGGCTATCCCGACGCCTACCCCGTCTCGAAATAGGACTACGCAGAAGATATGACCTTCATTCGCCTGATCGCCGCCACGCTTGCAGCCTGCCTGTTCGCCCTGCCCGCCGCCGCCTTCGACACCAAGGCCCATGCGGCTTGGGTCTATGACCTGTCGACCAAGACCGTTTTGATGGCGAAGAACGCGGACATCCCGCTGCCCCCGGCGTCGATGTCGAAGCTGATGACGCTCGATCTGCTGTTCGAGGCGCTGGAAGACGGCCGGGTCACGATGGACACGACCTTCCCGGTCTCGGAACACGCGCAGTCGATGGGCGGCTCGACGATGTTCCTCAACACGACCGACCGCCCCACCGTGCGCGATCTGATCCAGGGCATCATCATCAACTCCGGCAACGACGCCTGCGTCGTGGTGGCCGAGGGGCTGGCGGGATCCGAGTCCTCCTTCGCCGACCTGATGACCGAGCGCGCGCATGAGCTGGGCATGAAGAACTCGATGTTCGCCAACTCGAACGGCTGGCCCGACCCCGGCCAGCGCATGTCGGTTCATGATCTCGGCATCGTCGCGAGCCGGATCATCACCCATTTCCCGCAATATTATCACTTCTTCAGCGAGACCCATTTCAACTATAAGGATCGCGCCCCGGCCAATGCCGAGAACCGCAATCCTCTGCTGGACATCCGCGCCGCCGACTGGAAGGCCGATGGCATGAAGACCGGCCACACGCAGGAAGCGGGCTACGGTCTCGTAGGCTCCGCGGTGATGGGCGAGCGCCGCATCGTCTTCGTGCTGGCAGGCATGCCCTCCGAGCAGTCGCGCCGATCGGAAGGCGAAGCGGTCGCGAACTGGGCCTTCCGTCAGTTCGTGATGAAGGACGTGGCGAAGGCGGGCACCCAGCTCGCCGAAGCGCCGGTCTGGCTGGGCGGCAAATCCACCGTCGGCCTTGCGCCGAAAACCGACCTGTCGCTGCTGGTCCCCGCGGGTTCGAAGGACAAGGTGACTGCCGAGGCCGTGTTCAAAGGTCCGCTGCAGGCCCCGATCAAGCAGGGTCAGGAAGTCGGCAAGCTGGTGATCACCGTGCCGGGCCTCGACAATGCCAACGAAGTGCCGCTCGTCGCCACCGAGGACGTCAAGAAAGGCGGCTTTGTCGTGCGCGTGAAAGCGGCGCTGGCACGGCTGTCGGGCAAGGCGTTCGAGGCGGCGATGGAACGGGTGAACAGCTAAGCGCGCATGTTCATCAGCTTCGAGGGGATCGACGGATCGGGTAAATCCACACAGGCGCGGATGCTGGCCGAAACCCTGCGGGACGCGGGGCGCGAGGTCGTTCTGACGCGCGAACCCGGTGGCTCTCCCGGGGCCGAGGAAATCCGCCGTCTGGTGCTTGAGGGCGATCCCGACCGCTGGTCCGCGGAGACCGAGATCCTTCTGTTCACCGCCGCCCGCCGCGACCATCTGGAGCGCGTGATCGAACCAGCGCTCGCCGCAGGCAAGGTGGTGATCTGCGACCGTTTCGCGGATTCCACGCGGATGTATCAGGGCCTCTCGCGCGGCGATCTGCGCGCGGTGGTCGATCAGCTGCACGCCCTGATGATCGGGCGCGAGCCGGACCTGACCGTGCTGATCGACATCGACCCCGCTGTGGGGCTGTCGCGCGCCAAGGGGCGGCAAGGCACCGAAGAGCGGTTCGAGGATTTCGGCGTCGGCCTGCAGGAAAAGATGCGCGCGGGCTTCCTGTCGCTGGCGAAAGAATTTGCGCCCCGCTTCCGCGTAATCGACGGCGCGCGCGAGGCCGACGCGATTGCCGCCGATGTGCTGAGTGCCGTGCAGGCGGAACTGCAGAGCTAAGGGCAGCGCCAGACCCTCGGGTGGGCGCTTCGCAACGTTGGTGGCTTGGCGTTTTATCTCGAAAGCCCAGGAAAACCCGCGTGCCCTCGATGTCATCGCCAATGCGCCCTCCCGGTGGGAGGGTCGGGCGCGGCCCGGGGCTGGTCGCCCCGCGCCGACAGCATTCCGCAAAAACCCCGCTGGAAACCGCCCGCGCGCGCAACTAGAGTGCCGCCATGAGCCTCGCCGACCTTCCCGATCCAACCCTTGCGCCAGGTGCGCGACACCCGCGCGACACGCTGCGTCTGGTCGGTCAGACGCGGGCCGAAGAGGATTTCCTCGACGCGTTCAACATGGGGCGGCTGCATCACGGCTGGCTGCTGACCGGGCCGCGCGGTGTGGGCAAGGCGACGCTCGCTTGGCGGATCACCCGCTTCCTGATGACCCAGCCGGAGGACAATGGGCCTGGCCTGTTCGGCGAGCCGGAACAACCCACCAGCCTCGATCCCGATCCGAACCACCCGGCGCTCAGCCGTATCCACGCCGGATCGGAGCCGGGCATCTTCGTGCTCAAGCGCGGCGCGAACGCCACCGAATCCGCGCTGTCACAGGACATTCGCGTCGATGAGGTGCGCAAGCTGCGCTCCTTCCTGCATCTGTCTGCCGCCGAGGGCGGGCGGCGCGTGGTGATCATTGACGCCGCCGACGAGATGAACACCCAGGCCGCCAACGCGGTGCTGAAACTGCTCGAAGAGCCGCCGCCGCGCGTCACCTTCCTGCTGATAGCGCATCAGCCCGCGCGGCTCCTGCCGACGATCCGCTCGCGGTGCCGCGAATTGCGGCTGGGCACGCTCACACCCGATCAGATGGAAGCCGCCATTGCCGCCGCCGAAGAGGAAGGCGAGCCGCCAGATCTCGACCACCACGCGCTGGCCGCGCTGTCGGGTGGATCCGTGGGCGCCGCGATCCGGCTGATCAATCAGGACGGCATGACGACCTATGCCAAGCTCGTCGATCTGATGGGCACCCTGCCCCGACTCGACCGTCTGGGCGCGTTGGCGCTGGCCGAAAGCTGTGTCGGCAAGGCGAACGAGAACCGCTTCATCCTCGTCCTGAACCTGATCGACCTCTTTCTCTCGCGTACCGCGCGCGCGGGTGTGTTGGGCCCGGCGCATCCCGAAGCGGCGCCCGGCGAGGCGCAGCTTCTCGCACGATTGTCGCCTGACGATCAGGCAGCGATGAAATGGGCTGCCCTCCATCAGAGCATGGGGGCACGTGCCGCCCACGGTCGGGCGGTCAACCTTGACCCTGCCGCGCTCGTGATGGATATCGTCTTGGAGATCACAGCCGCCGCTTCCTGATGCGGCGCGAAAGGAGCCGATTTTGACCCTCCCGCCCGAGATCACAGACAGCCATTGCCATCTCGATTTCCCGGATTTCGACGGTGAGCGCGATGATATCATCGCCCGCGCCAATGCCGCCGGAGTGACGCGGATGGTGACGATCTGCACCAAGCTGAAGAACGAGCCATCCGTGCGTGCCATCGCCGAGGCGCATCGCGGCGTCTTCTACGCTGCAGGCACCCACCCGATGAGCGTGGCCGAAGAACCGATGGCCACGGTGGACGAGCTGGTGGCACTGGCGAAACACCCGAAATTCGTCGGCATCGGCGAGACCGGCCTCGACTATCACTACACCGCCGAGAGCGCCGAGGTGCAGAAAACCTCTCTGCGCCTGCATATCGAAGCAGCCCAAGAGACCGGCCTGCCGCTGGTCATCCATTCGCGCGATGCCGATGAGGACATGGAAGCAATCCTGACCGAGGGGATGAAAGCCAAGCCCTATACTTGCGTCATGCATTGCTATTCGTCGGGGCCGCGCCTCGCGCAGGTCTCGGTCGATCTTGGCTTTTACCTGTCGATGTCGGGCATCGCGACCTTCCCGAAAAGCCAGGAAGTGCGCGACATCTTCGCCGCCGCGCCGCTCGAGCGGATCCTCGTGGAAACCGACAGCCCCTATCTCGCGCCGCCGCCCTATCGCGGCAAGCGCAACGAGCCCGCCTATACCGCCCACACCGCCAAGGTCGGCGCCGATGTCTTCGGCCTGCCGCTGGAGGAATTCGCCGCCGCGACGCAGGCCAATTTCGACCGCCTGTTCTGGAAAGCCGCCGAACATGGCGAGCGCGGGAGCATCGCTGCATGAGTCGGATGCGCTTCACGATCCTCGGTTGCGGCTCCTCGGGGGGAGTGCCGCGCCTTGGCAATAACTGGGGCGAGTGCGACCCGGCGAACCCGAAGAACCACCGGCTGCGCTGTTCGATGCTGGTCGAGCGGGTCTCGCAATCGGGCACGACGCGGGTCCTGATCGACACCACGCCCGACATGCGCCAGCAGCTGCTGACCGCGGGCGTCGGCGAGCTGGATGCGGTGGTCTACACCCATAGCCATGCCGATCACGTCCACGGGCTCGACGATCTGCGCCAGATCGTCTTCAACATGCGCACCCGCCTGCCCGTCTGGGCCGATGCTGATACCGAGGCCGCGCTTCTGGACCGTTTCGCCTATGCCTTCGTCCAGCCCTCGGACAGCAATTACAAACCGATCTGCGAGCTGAAATCGATCCATCGCGAGCGGCCCTTCCAGATCACTGGCGCGGGCGGCTCGATCGAGTTTCAGCCCTTCCGCGTCGAGCATGGCAATATCGACGCGCTCGGCTTCCGGATCGGCGGGCTGGCCTATCTGCCGGACGTCTCGGACATCCCCGATGAGGCATGGGCCTATCTCGAAGGCCTCGATTGCTGGGTGCTCGACGCGCTGCGCCGCACGCCGCACCCCACCCACGCGCATCTGGCCCGCGCACTGGAATGGATCGAGCGTGCGCAGCCCGCAAGCGCGGTGCTGACCAACATGCATATCGACCTCGACCACGACACCGTCGCCGAGGAAACGCCGGATCACATTCGCCCTGCCCATGACGGGATGGTTCTGGATTTCGGTCTCTGATGAGCGTTCTGATCGACGTCATCCTGCCGGTCTTCCTCGTCATCGGCTTCGGCTATGTCGTGGCCTGGCGCGGGCTGTTCTCCGAGGGTGCAATCGACGGGCTGATGCGGTTCGCGCAGAACTTCGCCGTGCCGGTGCTGCTGGCGCGCTCGATCGCCAATCTGGACCTGACGCAGAGCTACAACTGGGCGATGATGGCGGCTTTCTACGCGGGCGCGCTGATCTCCTTCGCGATCGGGATCACCGGCGCGCGCGCGATGGGGCGCAACGGCCCGGAGAGCGTCGCCATCGGTTTCGCCTGCCTGTTCTCGAATTCGCTTCTGCTGGGCGTGCCGATCACCGAGCGCGCTTACGGCACCGATGCGCTGTCGGGCAATTTCGCGATCATCTCGGTGCACTCGCCCTTCCTCTACACGATCGGCATTCTCGCGATGGAGATGGTGCGCTCGTCGGGCACCGGCACGTCGCTGGGGCGCGTCGGGCTCAACGCACTGATCGGCGTGCTGCGGACCCCGCTGGTGATCGGCATCCTGACGGGCTTCGCGATCAAGATCCTCACCACGCTGACGGGCCAGCCCCTGCCCCATCCGATCCGCGAGGGGATGGATATGATGGCGCGCGCAGCACTGCCTGCGGCGCTGTTCGGGTTAGGGGGCGTGCTCTATCGCTATCGTCCCGAGGGCGATGCGAAGGCCATCGCGATGGTCACGGGCCTGTCGCTGATGCTGCATCCGGCGATCACCTATGGCCTCGCGCATTTCGCCTTCAAGGTGGACACGACCGCTCTGCGTTCGGCCACGCTGACGGCGGCGATGGCGCCGGGGGTCAACGCCTATCTCTTTGCGAATATCTACGGGGTGGCGCGCAGGGTCGCGGCCTCGGCCGTGCTGATCGCGACGGCGCTGTCGATTCTGACGATCTGGGGGTGGCTCGCGATCCTGCCGTGAGGTTTAGGGGCTCTGCCCCCCGTCGCCGGAGGGCGACGAAACAAGAAAAAAGGGGCTCTGCCCCTCTGGCCTGCGGCCATTCACCCCGGGATATTTTCGCCAAGAGGAAGCCGCAATCAGGCCTTGCGGACGCGGATCACCACGTCGACGCGGGTGATCTCGGCGCCCTCAGGAGCCTGCGGGATCGAGGCGAGTTTTAACTCCTCGGCCGGGGCATCCGACAGGCGGTTGTCGTCTTCCCAGAAGAAATGCGGATGATCGTCCATGCGCGTGTCGAAATAGCTCCGCGCGCCATCCACCGTTATCTCATGCATCAGCCCGGCATCGCAAAACGCCTTGAGCGTGTTGTAGACGGTGGCGAGCGAGACCTTTTCGCCCGCATCGCAGGCGGCCGCGTAGAGGCTTTCGGCCGTGACATGACGATTTTCCCCATCGCCCACGAGCAATGTGGCCAGCGCCAGTCGCTGACGGGTGGGGCGCAGCCCGCCACGGCTCAGCCAGTCCTGCCCGCGGCGCTGTTCGGTCGAATTCGTCACAGCCATGTCATGTCTCCTCGCTACCTATATGAGACTTTTCCACTCAGGTTTCAATGCAACCGCGCAGGGGCGCGGCCTGTCACCGTCGCCCTTGCGCCACGCGGCCACGCGGTGATAGAGGGATGCAAAAGCACGCCAAAACCGGGAAGGAGCGCCGATGGCTGGGTTTCCGACGAGCTTCGGGAAAGAAGATCTTCTGAAATGCGCACGTGGGGAGCTGTTTGGCCCCGGCAATGCGCAGCTTCCGGCGCCGCCGATGCTGATGATGGATCGCATCACCGACATCTCGGGCGATGGCGGCAAGCACGGCAAGGGCCATGTGGTCGCTGAGTTCGACATCACCCCGGACCTGTGGTTCTTCGAATGCCATTTCCCCGGCAATCCGATCATGCCCGGCTGCCTCGGCCTCGACGGGTTGTGGCAGCTGACCGGCTTCAATCTGGGCTGGCGTGGCTGGCAGGGTCGTGGCTATGCGCTTGGCGTGGGCGAGGTTAAGCTCACCGGCATGGTCCGCCCCGATCGTAAAATGCTGACCTACAAGGTCGATTTCACCAAGGCCATTCAGACCCGTCGCCTGACCATGGGTGTCGCCGACGGGATCGTCGAGGCCGACGGTGACGTGATCTACGAGGTCAAGGACATGAAGGTCGCGCTCTCCGAGAGCTGACCCCCATAGACAGACAAGACAGGAGGCCCGCATGCGCCGCGTCGTCATCACCGGTTTGGGCATCGTCTCGCCCATCGGCAACAATGCCGAAGAAGTCACCGCCAGCCTGAAGGCCGGCAAATCCGGCATCGTATTCGCCGAGGATTACGCCGAGCGCGGCTTCCGCAGCCAGGTCAAAGGCCAGCCGAAGATCACGCTCGAGGACCATATCGACAAGCGCAACCTGCGCTTCATGGGTCCGGGTGCGGCCTATAACTTCATCGCGATGGAGCAGGCTCTGGCCGATAGCGGTCTGGAAGAGAGCGACATCTCGAACCCGCGCAGCGGCCTGATCATGGGCTCGGGCGGTCCGTCGACCTCGAACTTCTTCGAGGCGCATCGCATCGTCATGGAGAAGGGCTCGCCCAAGCGGATGGGGCCGTTCATGGTCACCCGCTGCATGAGCTCCACGAACTCGGCCTGTCTGGCCACGCCGTTCAAGATCAAGGGCGTGAACTACTCGATCACCTCGGCCTGCTCGACCTCGGCGCATTGCATCGGCAACGGCACCGAGCTGATCCAGATGGGCAAGCAGGACATCGTTTTCGCCGGCGGCGGCGAGGAGCTGGACTGGACGCTGAGCTGCCTGTTCGACGCGATGGGCGCGATGTCGTCGAAATATAACGACACGCCCGAGCTGGCCTCGCGCGCCTTCGACGCGACCCGCGACGGGTTCGTCATCGCAGGCGGCGGCGGTGTCGTCGTGCTGGAGGAACTCGAGCACGCCAAGGCGCGCGGCGCGAAGATCTACGCGGAAGTCACCGGCTACGGCGCGACCTCGGACGGCCACGACATGGTGGCCCCCTCGGGCGAAGGCGGCGAGCGGTCGATGAAGCTCGCGGTCGGCACCCTTCCGGAAGGCCGCAAGATTTCCTACATCAACGCGCATGGCACCTCGACGCCCGCAGGCGACGTGACCGAAGTGCAGGCCGTGCGCCGCGTCTTCGGCGAGGAAAACGTGCCGAAGATCTCCTCGACCAAATCGCTCACCGGGCACTCGCTCGGCGCGACCGGCGTGCATGAGGCGATCTATTCGCTGCTGATGATGGAAAACAACTTCATCACGGCCTCGGCCAACATCACCGAGCTCGACCCGGAGATCAAACCCGAAGAGATCGCGATGGAGCGGATCGACAATGTCGAGTTCGACTCGGTCCTTTCGAACAGCTTCGGCTTCGGCGGCACCAACGCGTCGCTCGTGATGAGCAAGTATCGAGACTAACGGCAAGAACAAACGGCGACAGAAACGGCGGCAGGGACGGGAATGGCGGAACTGATGAAGGGTAAGCGCGGCCTCGTGATGGGGGTCGCCAACGAGCGCTCAATCGCTTGGGGGATCGCGAAGGCACTGGCCGAGCAAGGCGCGGAACTGGCGTTCTCCTATCAGGGCGAAGCCTTCGGCAAGCGGGTCGAACCGCTGGCCGAGAGCGTGGGCTCGAAATTCCTGCTGGATGTGGACGTGAATGACGACGCCTCGATGGACGCCGCCTTCGCCAAGCTGAAAGAGGAATGGGGCTCGATCGATTTCGTCGTTCACGCCATCGCCTATTCCGACAAGTCCGAGCTTGCGGGCCGGTTCATCAACACCACCCGCGAGAACTTCAAGAACTCGCTGACGATCTCCTGCTACAGCTTCATCGACGTGGCCAAGCGCGCCTCGGAACTGATGAACGAAGGCGGCTCGATGATCACGCTGACCTATATGGGCTCGCAGCGCGTGACGCCCTATTACAACGTGATGGGCGTGGCGAAAGCGGCACTGGAATCGGCGGTGCGCTATCTGGCAGCCGATCTGGGCCCCGACGGCATCCGCGTGAACGCGATCTCGCCCGGCCCGATGAAGACGCTGGCCGGTGCCGCCATCGGCGGCGCGCGCAAGACCTTCCGCCACACCGAGCACAATTCGCCCCTGCGCCATAACGCGACGCTGGAAGCGATCGGCGGCACGGCTGTCTATCTGCTCTCGGAATACGGCGCTTGCACCTCCGGCGAGATCATCTCGGTCGATAGCGGCTATCACGTCATGGGCATGCCCGCGGCGGAGAACCTGTAAGAAGCTCGCGCGGACGATCCGCGCCCGGAACGCGGCGAAGCCGCAGGGCGCGCGCCGGCCCGTACCGACGGGCTGGCGCATTGACACCCGCGCACACTGCTCAAACAAGCGAAGAATGTGGCTGGGATAAAGTGCCCAGCCCCCAAAGTCATGGTGCGCCACCCCACGGGCCGCCGCGCGCCCTGCTACCCATTCCCTCCCTTCCCCCCATCCCCTGCCCCGCGTTAGTCTTTCGCAAACACGCAGGGAGGCGCGCATGGCACTCGATTTCTCCATCGGCATCATCGGCTCAGGAATGCTCGGCGCAGCGATTGCCGAGGCGCTCTGTTGCGCGGAGCCCAAGTCGCTTCTGATGGCCAACCGCTCAGGCGCGCGGCCTGACATTGACGGCTTCACGCCGGAGAACGTCCTGACCGATCCGCAGGCGCTGGCAGAGGCTTGCGACGTGGTGATCCTCTGCGTGCCGCCCGCCGCAGCGAGAGACCTCACGATCGACGCGAAGGACAAGCTGGTGATCTCCGTCATGGCGGGCGTGCCACTGGCCGAGCTCACCCGCATCAGCGCCAGCCCGCGTGTAATCCGCGCCATGTCGAGCCCGGCTGCCGCGATGGGCCTCGCCTATAGCCCATGGATCGCGAGCGATGCCGTGACCGAGGACGACCGCGCCCGCACTCGCGCCATTTTTGAGGCCTGCGGGCAGACGGACGAGCTGCACGACGAGCCTCAGATCGACCTCTTCACCGCGATGACCGGCCCAGTGCCGGGCTTCATCGCGGCCTGCGCCGCCGCGATGGCGCGTCATGCCGAAGATCAGGGCGTTCCGTCCGAGATCGCCGATCGCGCCGTGCGCCAGCTATTCCTCTCCGCCGGGCAGATGATGGCCGAGGGCCCGACCCCTCAGGCCCATGTGCAGGAGATGATCGACTACGCGGGCACGACAGCGAAGGGCCTGACCACTCTGCGCGACAACGGCTTTGCCGAGCGTCTGGCCGAAGGACTGCGCGCCGCGACGCAAGCCTCGCGCGACATCTACTGACCCTTGCACCCGGCCCCGCCGACGCTAGGGTGAGGCTCGGGAGGAAATATCATGTCCATTCAGCTTTGCGTCTTCGACGCCTACGGCACGCTCTTCGACGTCGACGCCGCCGCGCGCAATCTGGCCGCCGAGGAGCCGCGCCTGACCGAGATCTGGCCGCGCCTTGCCGCCGATTGGCGCCGCAAGCAGCTCGAATATAGCTGGCTGCGCGAAGTGATGGGCGATTACGTCGATTTCTGGCAACTGACCCGCGACGGGCTCGATTGGGCGATGGCGGCGCAGGACCTCGACGATCCCGATCTGGCCGAGCGGCTGATGGCGCTTTACCGCGAATTGCCCGCCTTCCCCGAAGTGCCCGAGATGCTCGACGCGCTGCACCACCGCGGTGTGGGGCGTGCGATCCTGTCGAACGGCGCGCCGGACATGCTGGGGGCTGCGGTCCATGCGGCCGGGGTCGGGCATCTGCTCGACGAAGTGCTCTCGATCCACGAGATCGGCCATTACAAGCCGCGCGCCACCGTCTACGACATGATCGCGCAGAAGATGGGCGTCGATCCGGAGAAGACCTGCTTCGTCTCGTCGAACGGCTGGGATGCGGCGGGCGCGGCCAAGGCGGGCTTCCACGTCCTTTGGGTCAACCGCGCGGGCGCCCCGGTCGAGCGCCTGTCCTACAAACCGGCGGCGATCCTGACGGACCTGCGCGCGGTGCCCGACCACATCTGAGAGGCGCTCACTCGTCCATCTCGCGCAGCGCGCGCCGCAACCGCACCGTCTGCGCCTGAAACCCTTCCGCATCCGTGTATTCCACGAAATCGCGGTAGCGCAGATGCGGCCCCTTCACCCGATGCGCGTGCTTGATCGGGCACCAGAATTGCTCGGTTCGGCCCGCGATCTCGCGCACATAGCTCAGAAGCCCGTTGCAATAGCCGCAATAGACGCAGTTCAGCTTCTGCAGCGCGTTGAGATAGGCCAGATGCTGACGGTCGACCACGATATGATCGGCACGCTTCACCTTGGCGATGCGGTAGATCGGAAAACAGATCGCCTGATAGAGGCTCACGAAAAGGTCGAGCAGCACGAAGGGCACGATCAGCGAATAGATCACCGGGGCGGTCAGAATGACCATCGGGCGCGCATAGGACAGGAAACGCAAAAGCCCTACCCGCGCGCGCCGATGCGCATCGCGCACGCCCGCCTCGAACACCACCCGGTTGTGATCGAGCCGGAACGCCATCGCCTCGCGCCTGCGCTCCCATTCCGCTTCGATTTCGTCTTCGAGCGCACTCAGTCTTTCGTGTAATCTTTCCAGCGTGTCAGCCATGGCGATCTCCCTCTAACGCACTATGATCGCTGACAGGTCAGCAATCCAGAGAGGAGCGGCGTAATGGAATTCTTTACCGCGGATGATGGCGCGAAGATCGCCTATCGCGACAGTGGCAGCGGCGTGCCGGTCTTGGCCCTGTCCGGGCTGACGCGAAACACCCGCGACTTCGACTACGTCGCGCCGCATCTCAAGGACGTGCGGCTGATCTGCATGGACTATCGCGGCCGCGGCGAGAGCGACTGGACCGGCGAGAAAACCTATACCGTGCCGCGCGAAGCGGCGGATGCGCTGCAGCTGCTCGACCATCTGGGGATCGAGAAAGCCGCGATCCTCGGCACGTCGCGCGGGGGGCTCGTGGGGATGTATCTCGCGCTGACCGCGAAAGAGCGCATGACCGGGCTCGCGCTGAACGATGTCGGACCTGTCCTCGACGAGAAAGGGCTGAACAAGATCTTCGACTATATCGGGCGCAACCCGGCGGCGAAGAGCTATGCGGAAATGGCTGAAAAGCTGCCCGAGGCGATGATCGGTTTCGACAAGGTGCCGCCCAATCGCTGGGCGATGGAGGTCCGCCACCATTACGTAGAGACCGATGACGGGTTGAAGATCAATTACGACCCGGCCCTGCGCGATGCTTTCCTCGGCGCCTTCAAGGGCGGCGTGGAGCCAGCCTGGCCGCTCTTCGAGGCAACCGAGGGACTGCCGATCGTCCTGACCCACGGCGCGAATTCCGATCTGCTGACCGACGCCACGGTGGACGAGATGCAGCGCCGCCGCCCGGACATGATCTATGCGCGCGTCGCCGACCGCGCCCATATCCCCTTCCTCGACGAACCCGAGTCGCTTGCGGCCCTCGAAGCGTGGGTCGAACGGATCAAAGGGTGAGCGAGGCCCGTGTCACCGTCATCGCCAGCGCGATCACGCTGATCACGGGCGCGCTCTGGGGGCTTTACTGGCTCCCGGTGCGCGCGCTCGACGGGCACGGCCTGGCGGGCGCTTGGGGCACGGTCGCGATCACCCTGGTCGCCTGCGTGGCCCTTGCGCCCATCGCCTGGACCAAGCGCTGCGAACTCGCCGCCGCCACGCCAGCCGCGCTGATCTCGGTCGCGCTTGGCGGGGCGGCCTTTGCGCTCTATTCGATCGGCTTTCTCTATGGCCGCGTCGCGCTGGTGATCCTGCTGTGGTTTCTTACCCCGGTCTGGTCGGTGCTGATCGGGCGGTTCGTGCTGGGCTGGCCGGTCTCGCGCCTGCGACTGGCCGCGATCTTCATCGGACTCGCGGGGCTCGGCCTGATGCTGGGCGCAAGCGGTGGCCTGCCGCTACCCAGCAGCTTGGGAGAATGGATGACGCTCGTTGGCGGCGTGATCTGGTCGGTCGCGACAACGGGGATGCGCACCAGATCGACGCTCTCCCCCGGCCCCGCCACCTTCGTCTTCGCGCTCGGCGCGGCCCTCACCGCGCTTTGCCTCGCGCCGTTCCTTGCGCCGCTGCCCGCGAGCGGGGTCGATTGGGCCGCGTCGGTTGGACTGATCGGTGCCGCCGGGGTGTTCTGGTGGGGGGCTGCAACCGCAGCGCTGATGTGGGCGACCGTGCGGCTCGAACCAGCACGGATCGGGATCTTGCTGATGAGCGAGGTGCTCGTCGGCGCGGTCTCCGCCGCGCTGATCGCGGGCGAACGGCTTGCCGCGCTGGAGATCGCAGGCGGCGCGCTGGTGCTGGGCGCTGGCCTGCTGGAGGTCTGGCCTGCGCGCGCCACGCAACGCCCCGCCTGACCGACCCAATCCGCAAACAAAAAAGGCGCCCCGCGGGGCGCCTTTTTCATAAGATCGCGGCGCGGATCAGTCCTTCGCGCGCTCCACATAGGTGGTGTCTTCGGTGTTGATCACGATGCGCGTGCCCACGCCGATATGCGGCGGCACCATCACGCGGATCCCGCCGGTGCAGATCGAGGGCTTGTAGCTCGACGACGCGGTCTGACCCTTCACGACCGGCTCGGTCTCTTCGACTTCGACCGTGACCTTCTGCGGCAGGTCGATCGCGATCGCGTTCTCCTGGAAGGTCTTGAGGTGAACGCGGATGCCGTCGCGCAGGAACACCTTCGCGTCGCCGATCACGTCTTCCTGCACCGCAAGCTGCTCATAGGTCTCGGGGTCCATGAAGTGATAGCCTTCGCCGTCCTCATAGAGGAAATCGTATTCGCGCTCTTCGACATGGGCGCGCTCGACCTGCTCGGTCGTGCGCCAACGCTCGGACACCTTCGTGCCGTCCGAGATACGGCGCATATCAACCTGCGTGACAGGCGTGCCCTTGCCGGGATGGATGTTCTGCGCGGTGATCACGACGTAAAGCTTGTCGTCGATTTCAAGCACGTTGCCCTTGCGGACAGAGGAAGCGATGACTTTCGCCATGAAAGGACCCCTTTGAATTCGGATAAAACAGGCTCTGGCGCCCGGATTGCAGAGCGCCTAAACCATTTGCGCCCCGATTTCCAGCCTGAAAGGCCTGTCATGCCCCCGTTCTGGACGCCCGAGCGCCACGCCGACCGCCGCCCCGCCCTTCTCGCGCGCAACCGCATTCAGGCGGCGATCCGCGGCTGGCTGGCGGCGGAGGATTTCGTCGAGGTCGATCCCTGCGCGCTGCAGGTCTCCCCTGGCAACGAGGCGCATCTGCACGCCTTCGCCACCGACATGATCGGCAATGACGGTGAGGCGCGCCGGATGTACCTGCACACCTCGCCCGAATTCGCGATGAAGAAGCTGCTGGCGGCGGGCGAGCGGCGCATCGCCGCCTTCGCCCATGTCTGGCGCAACCGCGAGGCGGGCAAGCGGCATTCGCCCGAATTCACCATGCTGGAATGGTATCGCGCGGGCGAAGACTATACCGCGCTGATGGCCGATTGCGCGGCGATGCTGCGGCTGGCGGCCAAGGCCGCGGGATCGACGGTGCTGCGCTATGGCACCGACGAATGCGATCCCTTCGCCGAACCCGAACGACTGTCGGTCGCGGACGCCTTCCAGCGCCATGCCGGGATCGACCTGCTCGCCACCTGCGACGGGGCCAAGACCGACGCGGAAGCCCTGCGCGCGCAATGCGAGGTGATCGGCTTTGCAGTGGCCGACGCGGATAGCTGGTCGGACATCGTCTCGAAACTGCTGGTCGCGAAGGTCGAGCCGCATCTGGGCCACGGCCGCGCGACGATTCTGGACCGCTATCCGCTGGCCGAGGCCGCGCTGGCCCGCCCTACCCCGGATGACGGTCGCGTCGCCGAACGGTTCGAGCTTTACGCCTGCGGGGTCGAACTCGCGAATGGTTTCGGCGAGCTGACCGATCCGGCCGAACAGCGTCGCCGCTTCGAGGGCGATATGGATCTGAAGGAAGAACTCTACGGCGAGCGTTACCCGATCGACGAAGATTTCCTCGCCGCCCTCGAGATCATGCCCGAGGCGTCCGGCATCGCGCTTGGCTTCGACCGGCTGGTGATGCTCGCGACCGGCGCGCCGAAAATCGAGGATGTGCTCTGGGTGCCGGTGGGCGGCGCGACGGACTGAGGCTCAGCCCTTCCCGCCCTTCTTCTCGGCGGCATGATCGGCCAGCATCTTGAACGGCACCACCCGCAGCGCATCGCGATGCGTCGAAGCCAGCATCACCTCGGGCGCGCAGCCCTCCTGCACCGCCTGCAAGAAACGCGAGGCGCACAGGCACCATTGGTCGCCCGGTTTCAGCCCCGGAAAATCATATTCCGGACGCGGCGTGCTCAGATCATTGCCGAGATATTTCGAGAAGGCGAGAAACTCCGCCGTCATCACCGCGCAGACCGTATGCGAGCCGCTATCCTCCCAGCAGGTGTTGCAGCTGCCATCGCGGAAAAAACCGGTTCGGGGCTTGAGCGAACAGGGCTGCAATGTACCCCCCAGCACGTTGATCGCCTCATACATCTGCATCGCGCGGCCCTCCCTTTCAGGAAACCTCTGCGATGCGGCGCAACATGGCAAGATTTTCCTCCTCGACGCCCTCCTCCTTGAAACGCCAGTCGGCGGCGTTGAGCGCGATCACCGTGTCGGTCGCGGGGCTGACATAGATATGCTGGCCATAGATGCCGCGCGCGAAATAATCGCCGCCGTGCTCCGCCGTATCGACGGGTACCCACCATTGGTAGCCGTAGCCCTCGCCCTTCGGCGCCTGCAGCGCGGTGGATTGCGCAACCCAGTCCTCGGGCACGATCTGACGCCCGTTCCAGAAGCCCTTTTGCAGGAACATCTGGCCGAAGCGCGCATAGTCCCGCGTCCGCAGGTTCAGCCCGCCAAGGACGAAGCTGACGCCCAACCCGTCGGTCAGCATCACCGGCGCGGCCTCCAGCCCCATCGGTGCGATCAGCAATTCGCGCATCACCTCCGCCGGATCGGCCCCGGTCGCGCCGGCGATCACCATGCCCAGAACATGCGTGTCGATCGAGACATAGAGCATCCGCGCGCCCGGCTCCGCCTCGCGGATCTTGAGCGAGGCGGCGAAGGCGTCCATCGACCGGCCCATCGCGAGAACACGGCCCATCTTGTTGATATCCGAATGGAAATCCAGATAGTCCTCGTTGAAGGCCACGCCCGAGGACATCACCAGCGCATCGCGGATCGACACGCCCTCATAGCCCGAGCCCTTCAGCTGCGGCGCAAAGCGGGTGAGCGGCGCGTCGAGATCGGGGATCACGCCCTGATGGTGCAGGATGCCCAGCGTGGCCGAGAGGAAGCTCTTCGCCATCGACCAGGAGATGCGCAGATCTTCCGGCGCGGTCCCGCGGAAATAGCGTTCATGGGTGATCTGACCATGGCGCAGCTTCACCAGCGCGGTGACCCAGCGCCGCTCGATCCAATCTTCGACGCCCTCGGGCAGCGCCTCCTCCGTGCCGTGGACCAACTCCGACACCGGCCCGTCGCCACGCGCAATCTCGCGCGAATGGAACAAGGCAGGCATGTTGGAGAAATTGCCGACGATCCGGTCGGGCTCGAACAGGCGGTTCACCGCGCGCAGCCGGGCGATCTCGTCGCGCTTCCACCATGCGAGCCCCGCAATCGGCAGCGCCGCCGCCATGCCGACCCGGATCGCCCCCCGCATCGCCTTTTGTCCAAGCTGTTTCATCGCGCGTCCCTCGCCGCATATCGTCACGGCAAGGAAGCACGCCCCACGCCGCTGCGGCAAGAAGAACCGGGCGTCATCGCGGAGATGCGACTGGCGCGGAAGGTCAGTAGATATAGCGAATCTGGTCGGTCCAGTAGCGCTC
The DNA here is from genome assembly GCF_002020145.1 of Thioclava sp. DLFJ4-1. Lineage (NCBI taxonomy): Bacteria > Pseudomonadati > Pseudomonadota > Alphaproteobacteria > Rhodobacterales > Paracoccaceae > Thioclava > Thioclava sp. DLFJ4-1. The sequence goes on along the minus strand of NZ_MPZT01000004.1, from coordinate 100,830 downwards.
CATCCGGCGCAGCGTGTGGTTCATCTCCTCCATCGCATCGAAGGTGATGACGCCGCGCGTCTCCATCCCGCAGGCGTGCCGCTCGAACAGGGTCGCCACGTTCTCGCGCAGCTCGCGCCCTTTCGCAGTCAGGCGCACCCGCACCGAGCGGCGATCTATCTCGCAGCGCTGATGGTGCATGTAGCCCGCCTCCACCAGCTTCTTGAGATTATAGGAGACGTTCGAGCCCTGATAATAGCCGCGGGTTTTCAGCTCCCCCGCGGTCACCTCGTTCTCGCCCACGTTGAACAGCAACAGCGCCTGCACCGGGTTGATCTCGAGGATGCCCAGCCGCTCGAACTCGTCCTTGATGACGTCGAGCAGCAAGCGATGCAGCCGCTCCAGCAGCGAGAGGCTGTCCAAGTATCCCGCCATCAGCCCCGGCGTCGCCGGGACGGGCGTCATGTCGCTTGCAGATTTCTGCACGGTCATAGCATTCTCCGCCAGTTTCGCTGCCCCTGACGCAGGACAGTGGCGGGAAATGGCAAAGATACCGTTAAGCGGCCCGAATTCTCCGAAAATTCGCGCAAAACCCTATGAAATCCGGGGCTTCCGCGCCGTCTTCAGGTTTTCGTAATGTGCCGCTCGCGGGCGAATTGGCCGATTACGGAGAGCAAATCGAGGTATTTCGGCGGGCAAGGCTGCGCGCCCGAGACCCACGGATACAGGTCCTGATCGTTCTCTTCGAGAAGCTGGTCATAGAGATCGAGAGTGGCGGCATCGAGATCGGGCAGGCACGCATCGGCGTAAGGCCCGAGGATCAGGTCCATTTCCTTGATCCCGCGCCGCCAGCTGCGCATCTTCATCCGTTTCAGCCGCGCCTCTCGCGTCTCTGTCATCAACTCTCTCCTGCCACCAAGCGCTTCTCCAGCCGTGCCAGCCGGACATCGAGGTCTTCGAGCCCGGACCGCACTTCCCGGATTTCGCGCACGAGGGCGCGTTCCGCCTGTGCCTCTTCTCCCTGTTCGGGCGGGCCGTCAAGCCCCTCGCCCGATCCGGTCAGCAGCCACATCAGCGTCACGTTGAGCATCCCCGACAGCATCTGCAGCCGGTTCGCGCGCGGCTCCAGCACGTCTTCTTCCCAGGCCTGCAGCGTCTCGAGCCGGACGCCCAGCTGCGTTGCCAGATCCTCCTGGCTCAACCCGGCCGCTTCGCGCGCGCCCGCAAGCCGGTCGCCGAACGTTGCGCTCGCCTCGCCATACCAATCGTCGACCATGTCTCTCTCCCGCTTTCGCTTGAACGCTTCTGGTGCCGAGCCTAGAAGTTTGCCGAACGAGTTACAAATCAAGGGCGACGCGATGGCATTCCTTTCCGACACGCTTGCACGGGTGAAACCTTCGCCGACGGTCGCGATGACCGGGAAGGTGGCCGAATTGCGCGCCGAAGGCCGCGATGTGATCGGCCTTTCGGCGGGCGAGCCCGATTTCGACACCCCCGAGTCGATCAAGGACGCCGCGAAATCCGCGATCGACGCAGGCAAGACCAAATACACCGCCGTCGACGGCATCGCCGAGCTGAAACAGGCGATCTGTGCCAAGTTCGCCCGCGAGAACGGCCTGTCCTACACGCCCGAGCAGGTCTCCGTCTCCTCGGGCGGCAAGCAGGTGCTGTTCAACGCGCTGATGGCGACGCTCAATCCCGGCGACGAGGTGGTGATCCCGACGCCGTACTGGGTCAGCTACCCGGATATGGTGCTGATCGGCGGCGGCACGCCCGTCTTCGTTCAGGGCGATCCCGCGATGGGCTACAAGATCAGCCCCGAGGCGCTGGAAGCAGCGATCACGCCGAACACCAAATGGTTCCTCTTCAACTCGCCTTCGAACCCCTCGGGCGCGGCCTATTCCCGCGAGGAGCTCAAGGCGCTGACCGAAGTGCTGATGCGCCACCCGCATGTCTGGGTGATGACCGATGACATGTATGAACATCTCACCTTCGACAGGTTCGAATTCACCACGCCCGCGCAGGTCGAGCCCGCGCTCTATGACCGCACGCTGACGGTCAACGGCGTCTCGAAGGCCTATGCCATGACCGGCTGGCGGATCGGCTATGCGGCGGGCCCGAAAGAGCTGATTGCGGCGATGCGCAAGGTGCAGAGCCAGTCCACCTCGAACCCCTGCTCGATCTCGCAATGGGCCGCCGTCGAGGCGCTGAACGGCCCGCAGGATTTCATCGACACCTTCCGCACCGCCTTCAAGCGGCGGCGCGATCTGGTGGTGGCCGGGCTCAACGCCTGCCCCGGCATCTCCTGCCCGACGCCCGAGGGCGCGTTCTACGTCTACCCCTCTATCAAGGACTGCATCGGCAAGACCTCCGCAGGCGGGCGCAAGATCGAGAGCGACGAGGATTTCGCCAATGCGCTCTTGGAGGAAAACAACGTCGCGGTGGTCTTCGGCGCGGCCTTCGGGCTTTCACCGAATTTCCGCATCAGCTACGCTACATCGGACGCGGCCCTGACCGAGGCCTGCGCCCGGATCAAGGCCTTCTGCGAAGGGCTGTCATAAGGCGGAACGGCCGAGGGAGACTGGCGAATGACTGACTTGCCCGAGTATTACTTCCGGGTGAAGGAAAACGGCGCGACGGTGTTTCGCGTCGATACCGAGAACCGTCAGCGCCGGATCGAGATGGACCCGATCGCCAATATCAACATCCGCAACGGCGAGATCAAACCGCAGGGCGACCGGGTTCTGACCGAGGAAGACCGCGCCGAGATCGAGGCGTGGATGGCGCATCGCCGCGAGGTGCTCGCCCAGCGCGATGTCGACGACATCCTGCGCGCGGTCGATCACCTCAATCTCGTCACGCAATGGGCGCAGTCGAAGGCGACCGATGCGCAGCTCGAAGAGATCACGGATACGCTGTTGCTGACGATGCACGACCTGCGCAGCGTGCTGGTGCGCAAAAAGGCCGAACGGCTGACGAGCGAGGGCTGAGCGCCCCCGCCCCCTTCGGCCTCAGCCTTTCGAGATGAACCCGGTGATCGGATAGACGCGGCCCAGCGCGCCGGGATTGCTCATGACCCGCACGCGGCTCCAGTCATTCTTCTCGGAGACATCCACCACGACCATGTCGAGCGACACCTTGTTACGCTCCCAATTCGCGTGATCGACCCGGATCTGACGCGGCGAGTCGACGCCCGAGACCACCGCGATATGACCCAGCGGATTACGACCGGTCGCCGAGAACGCCATCACCGCACCGACCTTCGGCTGATGACCGCGTGCATAGAGCCCCTTGGCCTGCGACCACCACGTCTTGGCATTGCCGCGAATGTCGATCCCCGAGGCGTTGCGCGCAAACGGCACACACCAGACACGCTGGCGCTTGGCGCGCATCTGCTTGGCCACTTCGACAGCGTAGGCGCGGCGTTCGAGGTTAACGGAGCTCGCCTGATCCCGCGCGCTGGCAAAGCCCATCCGGTCGCCGCTGGTCGGGGTGCAGGCCGAGACGGTCAGCGCCGCGATCAGAACAAGCGAGAGGGGGGCCGCACGGCCCGCAAGGTCAGAGATAGAGAGCATGGGCGATCACTGTCGATGTCGAATTGTTGCGTCTTCGTTACCTCCTCCATAGCCCCGAATACCCCCTTCGCCGAAGGAGAATTTCGCCGCGCATCAGCGGGTTGGCAACAATCCGCTTACAGGAATGTAATCTTGGGAACCTTTTGCGATCTCGCGATGCGCGTCCTACGGGTGACGGTCCGAAGGACAGCGTGCATGCAGGTAAATCTCGACCCATTCAAAGCCCGGATCGATCCCCCGCTCGGCCAGCCACGCCTCCTGCAACCGGTAGGCTTCCGGCTCGGCCGCCGCCGGACAGGGCCAGTCGCGTGCGTGGAACTGCGCCCGGTGGATCAACTCATGCAGCAGCGAGGAAAGCTGCATCGGATCATCTTCGGACCAAGGCCCGACGAGAAAGATTCGATCCTCCACCAGATCATAGGCCGCGCGCAGATCGGAATCGACCAGAAGGTCGTGCCCCTCATAGGTGATGACCTCCCCGCTCTGGCACATGAAGATCGCAGGCGTGCCTTGGGGCACCGTGTAGTCGCTATGCGCCTCGATCCACGCGGCGAGCGCTTCCGTCACCGCATCGGGCACGGACATAGGCAGCGGCGCGGGACAGGCCCCGGCCGCTGCCGGACATAACAGTGCAAGCCCTATGACGATGGCTCGGATCATCACGCCTCCTCTCCTGACAGGATAGCAGCTGCGTGCGGATCTCGGAATTGATGCCGATCATTCGGGCCGATGGCGCAAACCGCGCCGCCCTAGTTCGGCATCATCGGCGGCGCCATCACGATATAGGGCGTCGTAGGAGCCTCCCCCGGCGGCAAGACCTCGGGCATCGGCTCCCCCGGTTCCCCGAGCGATTTGATGTACTGGTAGAGCGAGCGCAGATCGCTCTCGGGCATCGCATGCACGTTGTAGAACGGCATCGGCGGCTTAGCGTCGAAGGTCTTCGCGTATTCCACGAAACCGTCCTCGTCCATGTCCTTGATCTCAAGGCGCAAATTGACCGCGTAGGTCGTGCCCCACGGCCCCTGCCAGCCAAGCGGCACGCCTTTGAGCGCCGCCTCCGGGTCGATCTTGCCGCCAGACTCGTTGTAACCGGCCGTGTGGCAGTCGTGGCAACCTGAGGTGATCGAGACCAGTTTGCCCCGCTCCACCGAGACCTCCTGAGCAACAACAGCCGAAGAGCTGGCCAGCGCGCCAAGCGCGGCCAGAATAAGAACGCGTTTCATGGGTTTCTCCCTCCCTAACAGACGCGCCCCTCCCGGCGCGTCTCTCCCTGAGGTCCGGCCTTACGTCCAAACAGACCTGACCTTGCGGAAAGGATGCGCCCAAAGGGGCGAGTCGGGCAATTAGATAAAAGACAGGGTCTCGCAGCCGTGTTCAGGCGACGGACAGTGATGGGGCATGAAGCTCCCCTTGGCGCGGAGCGCGCCGCGCCGCCTGCCTCACACGCTGACAACCTCGCGCAATGCCTCGCGCGTCAGGGTTTCTTTCGTGCCCTCCATCGCGACCGCGCCGCGCTTGAGCACGTAGAAGCTATCGCCCAGATCATGCGCGAAGTCGAAATACTGCTCGACCAGCACGATCGCCATATCACCCTTCTCGCGCAGATAGGAGATCACCCGCCCGATCTGCTGGATGATGTTGGGCTGGATGCCCTCGGTGGGCTCATCCAGCAACAACAGCTTCGGCTTCATCAGCATCGCCCGCGCAATCGCCAGCTGCTGTTGTTGCCCGCCCGAGAGGTCCCCACCCCGGCGATTGAGGAAGTCCTTCAGGATCGGAAAGAGCTCGTAAATCTCATCCGGGATGACATGCTCAGATTTCGGCAGGCAGGCGAAAGCCGTCTCCATGTTCTCGCGCACCGTCAACAGCGGGAAGATCATCCGGCCCTGCGGCACATAGCCCAGCCCCGCCTTCGCCATCGCCTGCGGCGGCACCCGGCCCATCTCGGCGCCATCGAGCGTAACAGACCCGCCCGAGCGCAGATGCGTCCCCGAGATCGCCTTCAGCAGCGAGGTCTTGCCCACCCCGTTCGTGCCCATGATGCAGGTCACCTCGCCCGCACGCGCCACCATGTCGATCCCGTGCAGAATCTGGCTGCCTCCGTAATGGAGCGTCAGCCCCTCGGTCTTCAGCATCGCGGGTTTTGTCAGATCAGCGGCCAAGATACACCTCGATCACGCGTTTGTCGGCGGTCACATGGTCGAGCGAGCCTTCCGCCAGAACCGACCCCTCATGCAGCACCGTCACCTTGCAGTTCAGACGGCGCACGAATTCCATGTCATGCTCGACCACGACCACGGCATGATCGCGCGCCAGATCGACCAGCAGCGCAGTCGTCTGCTCGCGCTCGGCCAAGGTCATCCCCGCCGCGGGTTCATCGACCAGCAGCAGCTTCGGCTCCTGCGCCAAGAGCATCCCGATCTCCAGCCATTGCTTCTGCCCGTGGCTCAGCTCGCCCGATTTGCGCGGCAGTTGATCGGCGAGGCCCACCTGCGCCGCGATCTCTTCGACGCGCGCACGATCGGCATCCCCCGCCTTCCATCCCAGCACCGCGAAGGGGCTGCGATTGGCCTTCAGCGCCATCATCAGGTTCTCGGTGACGGTCTGATCCTCGAACACGGTGGGCTTCTGGAATTTCCGCCCGATCCCGATCCGCGCGATCTTCGCCTCGTTAAGCCGCAGCAGGTTGGTGGAGCTTTCCCCCCACAGCACAGAGCCCTCGTCGGGCCGGGTCTTGCCGGTCACGATATCCATGAAGGTCGTCTTGCCCGCCCCGTTCGGCCCAATCACCGCGCGCAGCTCGGTCGGACCGATATTGAAGCTGAGATTGTTGATAGCCTTGAACCCGTCGAAGCTGACGGAGATGCCGGAGACCTCCAGCAGGGTCTGCGCCCCTGCCCCCGGTTTGATCGCGACATTCATTCCTGCGCCTCCTCTTCCCGGAAGGAGCCCTTATCCGGCCCGAGCGGCGCGCCATGGCGGTTCGGACGGCGGATGCCCTCGAAGAGATCGATTAGCCCCGACAGCCCCTTCGGTGCGAACAAGGTCACCAGCACGAAGGCGAGCCCCAACAGCACCTGCCACCAATCGACCCAGTCGATCGTGTAGAAACCGAGCGGCAGATCGGGCACGCGGCCGCCGGTGAACCAGCTCGAGACGATGGAGACGAAGGCCGCCCCCATCACCGCGCCATAGAGCCGCCCGCGCCCGCCGATCGCGACCCAGACCGCGAGGTAGATCGACGCGATGGGTGCCATCTCGCCCGGGTTGATGATCCCCGCCTGCGGGTAATAGAGCGCCCCCGCAATGGCCGCGATCACCGCCGTCAGGGTGAAGACGAACAGCTTGTAGCCCTCGACCGAATAACCAAGGAAGCGCACCCGCGCCTCGTCATCGCGGATGCCGCGAATGACCGAGCCGAACTTGCCCGACACGATCAGCGACGCGGCGATATAGCCCAGCCCCAGCGCCAGAGCCGAGGCCCAGAGGAACCAGATCGAGAGGTGATCCTGCCCGGCGCTCACGCCCGGAATGTTCTGCAGCCCCGAAAGCCCGTTATTGCCGCGCAGCCCGCTCTCGTTCTGGAAGAGGTAGAGCGACAGCGCCAGCGTCATCGCCTGCGTCAGGATCGACAGATACACGCCCGTCACCCGCGAGCGGAACGCGAGCCAGCCGAAGATCAGCGCCAAGAGCCCCGGCACCAGCACCACGAACAACAGCTGCATCGGCAGGTTGCCCGCGAAGGTCCAGATCGCAGGAAGGTCCGATCCGCCCACCACGCCGAAGATCTGCGTGCCGATCGCGTCATTGACCTCCTGCGGGGTCATCGGGAACTCGCCTGCGGATTTCAGCACGATGTCGCGGGTGCGCTCATACATGAGCCACATGCCGATCATGTAGCCGCCCAGCCCGAAGAAGGCGAAATGGCCGAGCGACAGGATGCCCGTATAGCCCCAGACCAGATCCATCGCGATGGCGATCAGGCACAGACACAGCGTCTTGCCCAGCGTCTTGACCATCGAGGTCGAGATCGCCCCCGGCCCGTAGGCATGGGAGAGGAAAGTGACGCCCAGCGTGAAGACCGCGAGGATCAGCAGGAACCACAAGACGGAGGGGTTCTTGGCGAGAAATCCGGATTTCATGCGCGGACCTCCGATGTTGCGGCGGGGGTTTCGCACCCCCGCGCCCCCGCGGGATATTTGGACCAAGAGGAAGGGATAAGGGTGTGTGCCATGCTCAATCCCCCGCGGCCCGGCCCTTGAGCGCGATGATGCCGCGCGGGCGGAACTGGATGAAGATGATGATGAAGAGGATCATGTAGGTCTGCGCCGCGAGCGTATTCGACGGGTTGAGCCATTCGATCCCCTTTTGCAGCACGCCGATCAGCGTGGCGCCCGCCAGCGTGCCGAAGATCGAACCGACGCCGCCGACCACGACCGTCATGAACGACTGCACGATATAGTCCTGCCCCATCTCGGAGGTGACTTTCGCGAAAAGCCCGATGGCGACGCCCGCGATCCCGGCGATGCCAGACCCAAACCCGAAGGCGAGCATGTTGATGCGATCCGGGTTGATGCCCATAGACGCCGCCATCGACGGGTTCTGCGTGACCGCGCGGACCTCCAGCCCGAGGCGGGTCTTGCGCATCACCCAGAGGTAGAGGGCGAGGAAGATCAGCGCGAGCACGAAGATCGCGATGCGGATATAGCTGATCGACACCACGTCGTTGAGCGTCCACGCCCCCTCCAGCCAGGGCGGCGAGGTCAGCGGACGCGCTTGGGTCCCGAAGATATTCTTGAACAGCTGCTGCAGCGCGATCGAGATGCCGAAGGTCGCGAGCAACGTCTCCAGCGGGCGCTTATAGAGGTACCGGATCACCAGCCGCTCCATCGCGACACCGGCCCCGAAGGTGATCGCAAAGGCCAGCGGCAGCGCGATAAGGATCGACAGCGTGTAGTCGGGCACGAAGAGCTGCACGACATAGCCCGTATAGGCGCCCATCGTGATGAACTCGCCATGGGCCATGTTGATCACGCCCATCACCCCGAAGGTGATCGCAAGCCCGATGGCCGCGAGGAAGTAGATCGAGGCGAGCGAGAGCGCATCGAGGCCGAGATCGACCGTCTGCATCCCCGCAACCGTGCGGCTCACCCGGGTCAGTGCGGCCTCGGCGGCGGTGGTCACTTCGGGGTCTGGCTCTGCATAGATATCGGCGAATTGGTGATCTGCGACGAGTTTCTCAGCCTCCGCATCGGTCAGCCGCTGCGGCACCTCGCCGGCAGCGGCCAGCGTCGCATAGGCCTCCTCGCGCTTGACCGGATCGGCCATTGCAGCCAGTGGCAGCCCGCCCACCTGACCGTTCTCGACATGCGCGGCCAAAGCCTGCTGCATCTCGGATGCCGAAATCCGCGCGGGCGCCAGATCGGCCGAGACCAGCATCGCATAGGCCTCATCTTCGGGGATATCGCGACCCGGCTTGAGCGTTTCCGCAACATTGCCCTCGGGCGCGCCTTCGAACACCTTGCGGGTCGTCGCCACCAGCGGGTTCAGCGTCGCGCGGAAGTCCAGCCCCAGATCGGCCCCGAAACTGTCGATCGCCGCGACGCGCTCTTCGGCATCCTTGCCGAAGCGGATCGTCAGCAGGCGTTCCAGCCGCTGTTTTTCCGCCTTGATCGCGGGATCGGGCTCGTCGGGGATCGAGGCGCGCAGAGGCGCCAGATGCGAGGCCTCGCCGTTGCGGTCGATCGCGGTCAGCGCCTCGCGGCGTTTCTTCGGATCTGGGTCGCTGAGCAGAAACCGCACCAGCGCCACGCCGATCTCGGCGCGGACGCCGGAATTCGGCTTCACTTCCTTGATGTCGGATTTTGGCGCGGTGCCGGCGGGTTCTCCGGTGACCGGATCGCTCAGCTCGTATTCGCTGCCGGATTTCTTCACGATGAAGAAGGCGCCGTCGCTTTCGCGCAGCCCGACGCGCTTGTCGGACCAGGCCTGCAGGAAGCGCGAGGCCCCCTCGCCCGAACCGGCGACCGCCTCGATGACCGGGCCGATCGTGCGGCGCGACGGCTTGGCGATCTGCTTGGCATAGTTCTGAAGGACGGCGCGCAGCCCCGTGGCTTCGCTTTGCGTGGCCTCCGCCTGCGGCGCGTCGCCCGCGTCCTGCGCCAGCCCCGGCAGAGCCAATGCCAGAACAATCCCGAGCGCGATCAAAAACTTGCGCATCCCGTCCCCTTAGGATGAAACGGCCGGGAGAGGCGCACCCCTCCCGGCCAAGACACGATCAGTAGTTCGACTTCTTCTGAACGCAGGTTTCGGTCTCGGTGTTGTACATGCCGCAATCGAGACCCGGCCAATCCGACTTGAGCACCGCCGATTCCGGCAGGAAGTCGGTCCAGGCGTCGCCCGGCACGGGATCGGTCTGCGAGATGATGTCGAACTGACCGTCTTCCATAATCTCGCCGATGAGGACCGGCTTGGTCAGGTGGTGGTTCGGCAGCATCTTCGCGGTGGAGCCGGTGAGGTTCGGGAATTCCTGCCCCGGCATCGCGGCGATGACTTCGTCGACATTGGTGGAGCCGACCTGCTCGACCGCCTGCACCCACATGTTGAAGCCGATATAGGTGGCTTCCATCGGGTCGTTGGTCACGCGGCTGTCGTCGCCGGTGAAGGCGTGCCACTGCTTGATGAAGGCCGCGTTCTCGGGCGTGTCGGCGCTCTCGAAGTAGTTCCACGCGGCCAGCTGACCGACGAGGTTCTTGAGATCCGCCTCACCCAGACCGGACAATTCCTCTTCGCCGACCGAGAAGGCCACGACGGGGATGTCCTCGGCGGTGATGCCGGAAGCTGCGAGTTCCTTGTAGAAGCCGATATTCGCGTCGCCGTTGATCGTCGAGATCACGCCGACCTTCTTGCCGTCCGCGCCCAGCGCCTTCACGTCGGAGACGATCTTCGACCAGTCCGACTGACCGAAGGGCGTGTAGTTCACGAAGATATCTTCCTTCGCGATGCCCTTGTCCTGCAGATAGGCTTCAAGAATGTTGTTCGTGGTGCGCGGATAGACATAGTCCGTGCCCAGCAGCGCGAATTTCTCGACGCCAAGCTCTTCGAGGAAGTAATCCACCGCCGGGATCGCCTGCTGGTTCGGGGCAGCACCGGTGTAGAACACGTTGCGCGAGCTTTCCTCGCCCTCGTACTGCACCGGGTAGAACAGCAGCCCGTTGAGTTCCTCAAGGACCGGCAGAACCGATTTACGCGACACCGAGGTCCAGCACCCGAAGATTACGTCGACCTTGTCCACGGTGATCAGCTCGCGCGCCTTTTCGGCGAACAGCGGCCAGTCGGAGGCCGGGTCGACCACGACCGCCTCGAGCATCTTGCCGTTGATGCCGCCTTTCTTGTTCTGCTCTTCGACCAGCATCAGGACCGTGTCCTTCAGCGTGGTTTCCGAGATCGCCATCGTGCCCGACAGCGAGTGCAGAACGCCAACTTTGATCTTGTCGTCCTCCTGCGCGAAGGCAATGCCCCCGCTCATCGACATGGCCCCGGCCAGAGCCGCAGACATCATAAGTTTACGCCGATTGATCATTTCATTTCCCTCGTTAGCGTCGACCCTGCGCGGCCCTTGATGGGCTCATTCTGCAGGTGTCGAACCTCCACTATTGGTAACGGTCGAGGCCATCCCTCCGACCAAGGGCGCACAGCCGAGCGCCTCCGACATCCAATCCTTCGCGCTGCGACGCGGCAAAAAATTCCGGCTCCACGCAGCAAAAAACCCGCCGGTTGGGCGGGTCTGCCGAAGTTTTCGCACAATTCGTAAGTTTTCGCCCAATTAATGAGCAACTATTTCGTCATCAGGCCGGAATCGGTTTCAGCGCCAAACCACCCTCGCGCTCGAGAAACGCGACGATCTCCTCGATGCCCGCACCTTGGCGCAGCCGCGCCATGACATAGGGTTTCGACCCGCGCGCGGTTTGCGTATCCGCCTCGAGCTGCGCCAGATCGACCCCCACATGCGGCGCGAGGTCCACCTTGTTCACCACCAGAAGATCGGACTTCGTCAGCCCCGGCCCCCGCTTGCGCGGAATGTCCTGCCCCGCCGCCGTGTCGATCACATAGATCGTCAGATCGGCCAGTTCCGGCGAGAAGGTTGCCGCCAGATTGTCGCCGCCGCTCTCGATCAGCACCAGTTCCAGATCGGGGAGTTTCGCGGTCAGATCGGCGATGGCCGCCAGATTAATCGACGCATCCTCACGGATCGCCGTATGCGGGCAGCCGCCCGTCTCGACACCGCGAATACGCTCGCCCGGCAGCACCTGCGCGCGCATCAGCGCCTCGGCATCCTCGCGCGTATAGATGTCGTTCGTCACAACCGCCATCGACACGCGCGACGCCAAGGCCCGCGCCAGCTGCTCGGTCAGCGTGGTCTTGCCCACGCCCACCGGTCCGCCAATTCCCACGCGTAAAGGTCCGTTGCCCATATCCTCACCTCAAGTCTTGAAGAGACGCACATCGAGCGTCTCGTGTTTCATGGCCGAGACCTCGGCGCGAAAGGCGCTGAAGCTTAGGTCAGTCAGCTCCGCCTGCGCCGCGCGTGCCGCGATCTTGGCGATTTTTCCGTGCAGGTCGCTCAGAACCGTTTGTCCCGCGATTTGCCCCAAAGGGACAAGCCGGATCGCCGCAGAGACGAGGTTCGACGCGAAAGAATGTTGAAAAAGGGAAATCACCTGCGCGGCGGGCATGTCCAGATCGCGCGCCGCCTCGGCCAGTGCGACCGGCAAGATTCGCGACGGCAGCTCCACGCCCCGCAACCCCGCCTGCGCCAGCGTGAAGGCCGCCCCCTGCTCCGCCGTCTCGCGCAGCCGCTCGGCCGAACCCGCCATCGCGCGGCCCAGCGCATCCAGCTCGTCGAGATCGCCGCCGCGCAACCCGCAGGCCAGCAGCACCGCATCCGACCAGCCCGCGCCATGCTCCAGCACGTCCCCCAGCCATAGCGCGAACCCCGCCGCGTCCCCGATCTCGCCCGCCGCCACCGCCTGCTCCAGCCCATGCGAATAGGCGAACGCCCCGGTCGGAAAGGCCGGGGAGAGCCATTGCATCAGCGAGAGGGAGGCGGTCGGATCAGGCATGGTCGTGATGATGGTCGTGGCTGTGCGAATGGTCGTGGTCATGGGAATGCCCATGGTGATGCGAATGCCCGTGCTCATGCCCCATCGTGCGCCCCATCCCATAGGCGCCACCCTCAGGTTGGAAGGTCTCGACCGCGGGCGACACCTCCGCGCACAGCTGCTTCAGCATCGCTTCCAGCACATGATCGGCGCGGATCACCAGCCGCTCCGCCTCGATCTGGCAGGGCGTGTGACGGTTGCCGATATGCCAAGCCAGCCGCGTCAGATCGCCCTTTACAACCAGCACCGGCTCCAGCGCGGGACGCACCTCGATGAAGCGACCGTCCTCCAGCACTAAGGCCTCGCCGCCCGTGAGGTTCGTCACCTCCGGCAGATCCACGAGAAACCCCGCGCCCGAGCCCGCAACCAGCCGCTTGCGGCGCAGAAACCGCCCCTCGTAATCCAGCGCCACATAATCGACCGCCGCCTGCCAGGCACCTTTCGGCGCCACTTTCTCGGCCTTGGGATAATCGCTCATTCTCTCGGCTCCCCTTAACGCTTTCTCAAACCTCCGACCGCAGACTGCTCTGCAGCAAAGGAGTCTTTCAATGTTCCACCATTGCTTCGAACCGCGCACTCCCGCGGACGAGCTGGCCCAGATCCGCGCGCAGATCGCACAACTCAAACGCCGCGAGGCAGAGCTGCGCGAGGCCTATCTTACCCAGCCAGACATGCCCTGTCTCGGCCGCTGGACGAAGGTGGAGATCGTCACCAGCCGCCGCCAGGTGCTGGAGCCGCGCCTGCTGCCGCCCGAAATCCGCTCCGACCCGGCCTTTCAGCGCGAGAAAGTGACCCGCACGCTGCAGACCCGACCGCATGATCCGACGCGGAACCGCCTGCCCGAACTCGTCCGGGACAGACCCGTCAACGTCGGGCTGCGCCTCGTATCCGGCGGCTGACGCCATCCTCAGAAGAGGAAGTAACGCTGTGCCAGCGGCAGAACCTCCGCGGGCGCGCAGGTCAGCAATTCGCCATCCGCGCGCACCTCATAGGTCTCGGGATGCACGTCGATCTCGGGCGTCGCCGCATTGTGGATCATCTGCGCCTTGCCGATGCCGCGCGTACCCTCGACGGCAAGCGCCTGCTTTTGCAGACCAAGGCTCGCCGCCAGCCCGTTGGCCTGCGCCGCCTGACTGACGAAGGTGACGGAACTCGCGTGCCGCGCGCCACCCAGCGCCCCGAACATATTGCGCGTATAGAAAGGCTGTGCCGGGATCGAGCCGTTCGGATCGCCCATCTGCGCCGAGACAATCGAGCCCCCGATCAGCACCATCTCGGGCTTCGCGCCGAAGAAGGCCGGGTTCCACAGCACCAGATCGGCACGCTTCCCCACCTCGATAGAGCCGATATGCTGGCTCATCCCGTGGGTGATCGCCGGATTGATCGTGTACTTCGCGATGAACCGCTTCACCCGCACGTTGTCATTGTCGCCCTGCTCTTCCGGCAACCGCCCGCGCTGTTTGCGCATCTTGTCCGCCGTCTGCCAGCAGCGAATGATCACCTCGCCCACGCGCCCCATCGCCTGACTGTCCGAGCTGATGATCGACATCGCGCCCATGTCATGCAGGATATCCTCGGCCGCAATCGTCTCTTTCCGGATGCGGCTTTCGGCGAAGGCCACATCCTCGGGCACCTTATTGTCGAGGTGATGGCACACCATCAGCATATCGAGATGCTCTTCGATCGTGTTGCCGGTATAGGGCCGCGTCGGGTTGGTCGAAGACGGGATCACATTCGGCGCACTCACCACCTTCAGGATGTCCGGCGCGTGGCCGCCCCCCGCGCCTTCGGTGTGGAAGGCGTGGATCGTACGTCCCTTGATCGCGGCGAGCGTATTCTCGACGAAGCCGCTCTCGTTGAGCGTGTCGGTGTGGATCATCACCTGCACGTCCATGTCGTCGGCCACCGACAGGCAGCAATCGATCGCGCCCGGCGTCGTGCCCCAATCCTCGTGCAGTTTCAGCGCGCAGGCGCCGCCCTCGACCATCTCGACCAGCGCCTCGGGGCGCGAGGCATTGCCCTTGCCCGACAGCGCGAGGTTGACCGGCAGCGCGTCGAAGCTCTGCAGCATCCGCGCGATGTGCCAAGGCCCCGGCGTGCAGGTCGTGGCCAGCGTGCCATGCGCGGGGCCCGTGCCGCCGCCCAGCATCGTCGTCATCCCCGACGCCAGCGCATCCTCGATCTGCTGCGGGCAGATGAAATGGATATGCGCGTCGAACCCGCCAGCGGTCAGGATTTTCCCTTCCCCGGCAATGACTTCCGTCCCCGGCCCGATGATGATGTCGACATTCGGCTGGGTGTCGGGATTGCCCGCCTTGCCGATCGCCACGATCTGCCCACTCTTCAGGCCGACATCCGCCTTGTAGATTCCCGAATGGTCCACAATCAGCGCATTGGTGATGACAGTATCGACCGCGCCGCCCGCGCGGGAGATCTGGCTCTGGCCCATGCCGTCGCGGATCACCTTGCCGCCGCCGAACTTGACCTCCTCGCCATAGGTGGTCAGGTCGCGCTCGACCTCGATGATCAGATCGGTATCGGCGAGCCGCACCCGGTCGCCGGTGGTGGGGCCGAACATATCGGCATAGGTGCTACGCGAGATCGTGGCCGGCATCAGAGCGCCCCCATAACTTTCTGATTGAATCCATAGACTTCACGCGAGCCGCGATAGGGCACCAGCCGCACTTCGCGGCTCTGGCCCGGCTCGAACCGCACCGCCGTTCCGGCCGCGATGTCCAGCCGGTAGCCGCGCGCGGCGTCCCGGTCGAACTCCAACCCCGGATTGGTCTCCGCGAAATGGTAATGCGAGCCGACCTGCACCGGCCGGTCGCCCGTATTGGCGACCATCAGCGTGATCGCCTCGCAGCCCTCATTCAGCGTGATCTCGCCCGCCGAGGGCAGGATTTCTCCGGGAATCATCGGCTCACTCCTTGTTGCGACGCAGCGCGCGCGCCAGTTCCGGTCCGACATAGGCGACCGCTGCGAGCGCGAGCAGCCCGATCAGAGGACCGTCGTGAAAGAACCATGTGCTTCCCGCGCTGTGGCCGGGATGGGCCAGCGCGGCAGTGGGCGCGAGGACGGCGAGAGCAGCTACAAATTTCATCGGACGGCCTTTCATTAGAAAAACTTATTTCGGTTCGGTCTGTATAAGCTGAACTTATCTCAGCGGATCGGATGGTGGACGGTGACGAGCTTCGTGCCGTCCGGGAAGGTCGCTTCGACCTGGATGGAATGGATCATCTCGGGGATGCCCTCCATGCATTGATCGGCCGAGATCACCCCTGCCCCCGCCTCCATCAGATCGGCGACGGAGCGCCCTTCGCGGGCCCCCTCGACGACGAAATCCGAAATGATTGCAATGGCTTCCGGGTGATTGAGCTTCACGCCGCGTTCCAGCCGATTGCGCGCGACCATCGCAGCAACGCTGATCAGCAGCTTGTCCTTTTCCCTCGGTGTCAGGTTCATCGTATTCCCTCAGATCTGCCACACGCGCGGCGCCGCTTCACCGCGTCGCAACGTATTGAAAAGTCGTAGAATTTGTCGCCGCATCGGCCAACCGTCTCGCGCGAGAAGGCGAATGACGCATTTCCCGTCGAAGCCCGAAGCCGCGCCCTCGACGCCCGGCTCATCGAGCACCGCGCGCAGGGGCTCCACCGCGTCTTCCGCACCTTGCTGGCACAGGACGAGCGTCGCGAAAGCGCGCGCCTCGCCCAGAACCGCACTGCGCGCGCCCTTGGCCAAAATGTTGGAATTCAGCAAGAAGGGCTCGAAAAACACAGGCTTTCCGGCGCGATCGATCCGGCGCATGTCGAAAAACTGCAAGTCCTGCACCTGCTCACCCATCGCGATCCGGCCCAGAACCACCGCCTCGAGCATCAGGCAGGACGCGTCGGCGGCCAGCGAAATCGTCGTGTCGCGCGCAAGCTTCGAGCGATCGAACAGGATCGTTTCCTGCGGCAACCAATCGAGATGGCACCCGGCGCCGACAGTGTGATGCACCTCGACCTGCGCCTGATCACCATCGGCGCGATAGGCGCGCTCGGCGGCTTGGGTCGTCGCCACGAGCTTCGCGCCATTTTCCAGATCGGTCTTGTAGGAAAGCCGATCTCCAGAGGCCAAACCACCGGAAGTATTCAGGAAAACCACTTCTGCCGCGCCCGGAACGCGCGGCAGAATGGCTTTCGCGGACCCGCTTTGATGGAGGCCGGTCAGCCGCGCACCGGAAAAGGCGGCCCGCGCCACGCCGCGCGAACGCTGCATCTCGACTGCAGCCGTAGTCTGTATTTTCGCGTCGAACATGGGTCCCTCCCTCCCGATCCAAAACCGCACCAACGGAGCGGTCCATGCCTTGCTCGCGCAGATTTGGCTTTGACCAAGGCACAACGGCAGCTGCGCCCATTTCACGCGCAATTTGCCCAATTTTTCAACTGTAATGAATCACCCCAAGGGACCGGGGCGGCGTTCTTCGTTGAGCAGCACATTCGCCTCGACCTGCCCGACACCGGGCAAGGTCATGATCCGACGCCGCAAAACCCGTTCGAAATCGGGCAGATCGCGCGCAGTGACGCGCAGCCGGTAATCGAAGAGCCCGAGGACGTGCTGCACGAGCTGCACCTCGGGGATCGCGGTCACCGCGCGTTCGAAATCCTCAAGGCTGACGCGGCCTTTCGCGGCGAGCTTCACGCCCAGAAACACCGTCACGCCGAAGCCCAGCGCCTCGGGATCGACGATCACGCGGCGCCCCGCGATCACGCCCGCCTCCTGCATCCGACGGATTCGGCGCCATGTCGCGGGCTGAGAGAGGCCGAGCTTGCGCCCCAACGCGCCCGCGCTCTGCGTGGAATCGCGGCTCAGCGCCCGCAGCAGCTGGCGGTCGAAATCGTCGAGATCAAGGCTCATATCGGCAGCTCCGCACTGGATTTGATCGTCGAGATCAGCATCAGGGCGTCGAGTTCGGCGATATGCGGCAGGGTCAGAATGCGGTTGCGGTAGATCTCCTGATAGTGCGCCATGTCGCGGGCGATGACCTGCAGGCGCATATCTGTGGAGCCGAGGAAGCTTTGGATTTCAATCACTTCCGGAACCTCACGCGCGGCGGCGGTGAATTCGTCGAAAGCGCGCGGGTTGGTCTTATCCAAGGTGAAGCGCAGGGACACCTCGACCGCCCAGCCGAGCGCGTGCCAGTCGATCAGCGCCTCTTCCCCGCGGATCACCCCGCCTTCGCGCAGCTTCTCGATCCGGCGCCAACAGGTCGCGGGCGTGACGCCCGCGCGCTCGGCCAACTCGGCCGAGGGGAGACCCGGCTCCGCCATCATCTGACGCAATATCCGTCGGTCCGTATCGTCAATCTGCATGATTTTTCCGAATTTATCCAAGAACGCGAATGACTTTTATCCCCTTTAGCAGATACACTCAACTTCTGAACGCATATTTCCGCAGAACCTCCTATTCTCACCCTCAGACAAAAAGGAGGAACGCCATGCGCGTCTATTATGATCGCGATTGCGATGTGAACCTGATCAAGGACAAGAAAGTCGCCATTCTCGGCTATGGCTCGCAGGGCCACGCCCACGCGCTGAACCTGCGCGACTCGGGCGCGAAGAACGTGGCCGTTGCGCTGCGCGACGGCTCGCCCTCGAAAGCGAAAGCCGAAGCCGAAGGCCTGCAGGTGATGGGTATCGCCGAAGCGGCTGCCTGGTGCGACGTCATCATGTTCACCATGCCCGACGAACTTCAGGCCGAGACCTACAAGAAGTATGTCCATGACAACCTGAAAGACGGCTCGGCGATCGCGTTCGCCCACGGTCTGAACGTGCATTTCGGCCTGATCGAGCCGAAGCCCGGCATCGACGTGATCATGATGGCGCCGAAAGGCCCGGGTCACACCGTGCGTGGCGAATACACCAAGGGCGGCGGCGTGCCGTGCCTCTTCGCGGTCGAAAACGACGCGACCGGCAAGGCGCAGGACATCGCGCTGAGCTACTGCTCCGCCATCGGTGGCGGCCGCTCGGGCATCATCGAGACCAACTTCCGTCAGGAATGCGAAACCGACCTCTTCGGCGAGCAAGCGGTTCTCTGCGGCGGCCTCGTCGAGCTGATCCGCATGGGCTTCGAGACCCTCGTGGAAGCCGGTTACGAGCCGGAAATGGCCTATTTCGAGTGCCTCCACGAAGTGAAGCTGATCGTCGACCTGATCTATGAAGGCGGCATCGCGAACATGAACTACTCGATCTCGAACACCGCCGAATACGGCGAGTATGTCTCGGGTCCGCGCATCCTCCCCTACGAGGAAACCAAGAAGCGCATGAAGGACGTCCTGACCGACATCCAGACCGGCAAATTCGTGCGTGACTTCATGCAGGAAAACGCGGTCGGCCAGCCCTTCTTCAAGGCGACCCGTCGCATCAACGACGAGCACGAAATCGAGCAAGTCGGCGAGAAGCTGCGCGCCATGATGCCCTGGATCTCCAAGGGCAAGATGGTCGACAAGTCGCGCAACTGATCTGCACGACAGCGACGAGATTGGACCCCCGGCCTATGCGCCGGGGGTTCTTTTTTGCGGGGGTTACACCCAGTAGCTGGCGCCGTTGGCCATGTTCATCGTCACGCCCCAGGCGAGGTAGAAGAGCCACACGCCGGTCAGCAGCTGGAACACGCCGCCCGCTTTTTCCGCCGTCTCGCTTTTGGTCCAGCGCGCGCCGAATTCGGCGAGATAGATCAGCATCAGGCCGATGAAGAGGATCGCAGCGGGAATGTCGCCATTGCCCCAGAACGAGATCGTGCCCATCGCGCTCAGACCAAACAGCGGGATCGCCATCCACGCCTCGGGCCCGGGATCGGAATGGGTGTAGCGACGCAGGCCGATGACGAACCAGTGGATGCCGTAGAGCGAGAAGGCGACAGCCGCCATGTAGAGCGGCGCGGCATTGGCGAAGACCGGGAACCAAGTCAGGCCGATCATCAGGTAGATGCCGGTCAGAAGCTGGCCGAACCCGCCGAGAAAGATGCCCCAAAGCCCCAAGGTGCGCTCCTGCGCCAGCGGGTCGCCGGACCAGCTCGGGCCGTTCGCGACGGCCGCGCCGCCCTGGACGAAATAGTTGATCGAGAGCGATAGAAAGCCGATCGCGAGCGGCCAGAAATCTGATGTGGGAAAAATGGATGATTGGTCCATGACGCACCTCCGGTAAATATCGCCCCTCCATTGCTCCAAAGCGGCGGAAGGCCTTGAAGTTCAGTCACGTTTTGGTCACTCCAGACGCTGACCGCGGCAGCGCGTCGCCTTGCGGGGCTACGGGTTTCTTGTCACAGTTCCGCGAATTGAAAGGGAAGCAGATGGCCGAACCCGACCACGAGGAACTCGAAGCGATCTTCGAGGAGCGCGCAAAATTCTTCACCCCGAAATGGTTCGGCGATCTCTTCGCCGGGCGGCTCGCGCCGGGAGATACGTTCTGGGCGGGCAATTACGGGCCCGCGCTGGTGGTGGTGCCGTTGATAGTGATCCTCGCGCTGTTCACCGCGCTGATCTCGCCGGGCCATCTCGGCGCGTTCTTCGGAAGCTTCGCCGTGGCTGCCGGGATCTACCGGATCGCAGTGCTGATCGGTCTGGTCCGCTCGGTCTGGCGCGCGGAGGCGGGGCCGACATTCTGGCGCTGGGTCGGCGTGCTCTGGACCGTGTTCGAAGCGGTCGCCCTGATCTGGCTGGGGCTGGACCTCTTCGGCGGGTAAGAAAAAAGGGGGCGCGCGGCCCCCTCTAATTCGCTCTTTCAAAATATCCCGGGGACGGCCGTAGGCCGGGGGCAGAGCCCCCTCATTCTCCGTTGATTGTCGCCCTACGGCGACGGGGGCGGAGCCCCCCCCTTACGCGGTTTCGGCCTCGACGGCGGCGACGATGCTGTCGACGGTCGCTTCCAGCAACCCCTCGTCCTCGCATTCCGCCATCACGCGGATCAGCGGCTCGGTGCCGGATTTGCGGATCAGCAGACGGCCCTGACCGTTCAGACGGTTCTCCGCGTCCAATATCGCTTTTGCAACATTATCGGCGTTCAGAGGCTCCTGTCCCGCCTGATATCTTACATTTTTCAACATTTGCGGCACGGTCTCGAATTGCCGCACGAGGTCGGAGGCGCGCAGCCCGGTCTCAACCATCGCGGCGAGGAACTGCAGCCCTGCCATTAGGCCGTCGCCGGTCGTGGCGTAGTCGGTCATGACGATATGACCCGACTGCTCGCCGCCCAGGTTGAAGCCGCCTTCGCGCATCCGCTCGACCACGTAGCGGTCGCCGACCTTGGTGCGCTCGAGCCGCAGCCCCTCGGCTTCAAGGAAGCGCTCGAGCCCCAGATTGGACATCACGGTCGCCACGAGTGCACCGCCCGAAAGCTGACCGGATTCAGCCCAGCGTTTCGCAAACAGCGCCATGATCTGATCGCCATCGGCGACATGGCCGGTCTCGTCGATGATCATCACCCGGTCCGCATCGCCGTCGAGCGAGATCCCGAGATCGGCGCCATGCGCCACCACCGCCTCGGCGCAGGTGCTGACATGGGTCGAGCCGCAGCCGTCGTTGATATTGCGCCCGTCGGGCGAGACGCCGACCGGGATCACTTCGCAGCCCAGCTCCCACAGAACCGCCGGCGCCGCACGATAGGCCGCCCCATTGGCGCAATCGACGACCACTTTCAGGTCGGGCTTGCGCAGCTTCGGGAAGGTGGTCTTGGCATATTCAACATAGCGCCCCAGACCGTCGTCGATGCGCTTGGCGCGGCCGATATTCTCGGGGCGCGCGAGACGGATATCGGTGTCCAGCATCGCCTCGATCTCGGTCTCGGCCTCGTCGCTGAGCTTGAACCCGTCGGGGCCGAAGAACTTGATCCCGTTATCCTTGGCCGGGTTGTGGCTGGCGGAGATCATGATCCCCATATCCGCGCGCATCGAGCGGGTCAGGTAGCCCACGGCGGGCGTCGGCACCGGGCCGAGCAGCAGCACGTTCATCCCCGTCGAGGTCAGACCCGCCGTCAGCGCGTTCTCGAACATGTAGCCCGAGAGACGCGTATCCTTGCCGATCACGACCCGGTGGCCGCGCGAGTCGTCCTGCCGGAAATAGCGGCCCGCCGCAGCGCCCAGTTTGAGCGCCATCTCGGCGGTCATGTTGCCGGAATTGGCCTCGCCGCGGACGCCATCGGTGCCAAAAAGCTTCCTGCTCATTCCTCAAAACCTCTTTTGATCGCGTCCCAGAGCCGGATGCCTTGGGCGATCTCGGCCACATCGTGGACGCGGTGAATTTGAATGCCCTGATCGAGCCCGGCGAGCGTCACGGCTAGAGTACCGGGGGCGCGGCTATCGGCCTCCTCGGCGCCGCCCACGGCCCCGATGAAGCGTTTGCGCGACACCCCGAGCAGGACCGGGCAGCCCAGCCCGTGAAACAAGCTGAGACCGCGGATCAAGGCGAGATTGTGCTGCGCGGTCTTGCCGAAGCCGATACCGGGATCGGCGATGATCGCCCCGCGCGCGATGCCGTAATCCTCGGCCAGCGCGATGCGATCTTCGAGATAGTCGTAGACGTCGAGCAGCACATCCGTGTAGCGCGGATCGTCCTGCATCGTCTCGGGCAGGCCCTGCGCATGCATCAGGCAGATCGGCGCGCCGGAGACCTGCGCGACCTCGACCATCGCCGGATCGAATTCCATCGCGGAGACATCGTTGAGCATCGCGGCCCCCGCCTCCAGCGCCTGATCGGCGACCAGCGACTTGCGGGTATCGATGGAGATCGGCGCATCGAAATCGGCATCGCGCAGCGCCGCAATCACGGGCGCGGTGCGGGCGATCTCTTCGTCTTCCTCGACTTCCGTGGCGCCGGGACGGGTCGACTCGCCGCCGATATCGAGAATGTCAGCGCCCATCTTGCGCAGCGCAACGGCGCGCTCGATCGCAGCGTCCTCGACGTCGAAGCGCCCACCATCGGAGAAGCTGTCAGGCGTGACGTTCAGGATGCCCATGATCCGCGGCGCATCGAGCGTGATCCCAGCGACCGGCGTTCGCGGGGCGCAGAGCCGCTCCATCACCTCTTCGGGCAGATGGGCTGCGGGGATGATCTCGGGCTCGCCATCGCGGCGCAGGATCTCTACCTCATCGAACCAGCACCAGCCCCCCGCGAGGGTCAGGGCTGTGTCGGGGCGGGCG
This sequence comes from Thioclava sp. DLFJ4-1, assembly GCF_002020145.1. Taxonomy (NCBI): domain Bacteria; kingdom Pseudomonadati; phylum Pseudomonadota; class Alphaproteobacteria; order Rhodobacterales; family Paracoccaceae; genus Thioclava; species Thioclava sp. DLFJ4-1. The sequence continues at coordinate 77,939 of NZ_MPZT01000004.1, read as the reverse complement.
GAGTCGGTTCGGGCGACGGGTCGATAATAGAGCTTCTCCATGCGCACCATTCACCCGATTGCGCCCGAGAGTTCAAGCCGTTCAGAGCGGGCGCGTCTCGACCGGCACGCGGCTTCCTGCCGGGGCTGAAACAGTCCCGTGAACTTCCAGCCGGGTCGCGGCCATCTGCTCGGCCAGCCACAGCGCCAGCGCCATCGCATCGCGCGCGGGGCTTTTCGGGCCGTCAGTCGCGTCCAGCACGATCTTGGAGGGCGCCCAGACGACCATCTGGCCATGGCGCATCGCCCAGTCGATCTCGGTGCGGGTCGCCACCACAACGCAGCGCGGATCGCGGGCCGCGAGCCGCCATGCGTTCTGCTCGATCGCGAGAAGGTCGATGCGGCGCTGCGTGGGCCCCTGCCCGCTTTCGGGCACGGCGCTATCGGGCAGCCCCACGGCGAGGATCACCGGATGGCCCGTCTCCTGCAGCACGTCGAGCCGCGCCGAAAGGTCCGGCGCGTCGATAGCCGCGTTCGACAGATAGGCGACGACCGGGTGCAGGCTTTCCTCCACCCCGCTCTCATCGACGCTTTTGACCGGGACGGAGGCGCGGGAGCGCACGATCTCGACGCCGAGCGCACCGGGGCCGCGGTCGAGCTTTTCGATCCGCACGAAAACGCGCATCGCCTGCGGGCTGGCGAGGATACGCTCTGCCACGCCGGCTGCGAGCGTCTCCAGCAGATTCACCCGTTCCTCGGCGAGTTCCGCCGCGATCGCCTCGGTGATCCGGTCATAGGAGAGGATGCGATCTACGTCGTCCTCGAGCGGCTCCGGCGTTGGCCGCACTTCCACCACCACGTTGAATTGCAGGCGCTGCGTATGGCCGCGCTCCTGCTGGAAGGCGCCGATATCGGCCTCCACCACATGGTCGCGCAGCGAGATGCGATCGCGGGGGTCGGTCGGCGCAGAGGCCGCCGCCCGCGCTTCGGGATGCGAGAAGGCGAGGGAAATATCGGAACTCATGCGCGCCTCGGGAATTTTTCAGTCATGTCGAGCATAGAAAAAGGGCGGACCGAAGCCCACCCTCAACCGTCATTTCATCGCCTGCCCGCGACGCGGGCCCCTGAAAGCATGGCCTCAGTTCGAGGCGGTGCGCACCGGGTTGGCGTAGAAGATGTGATGGCCGATCGACGCGGTTTTCGCGAAGCGGCGCGACCAGCTCGGGCGCACGGCGCGCGTGTGGAAGTAGGTCGCCCCATCGGTCAGCGAGCGCGGCGCGCCATCGATCATCGCCCGGGCGACTTTCGCGACTTCGGCGTAGGCGCCCTTGTTGCGGACGGTGTCGGAGCGACCGTCGCAATACCAGCTGAACTGGCAGGCGCGCGAATTGCCCTGATGGACAACGCCGCAGATCGAACCGGGGAAGCGCGGATCGTCGACACGGTTCAGGATGACCTCGGCGACGGCCTGCTGGCCCTTCACACCTTCGCCACGCGCTTCGAAGTAAAGCGCCTGCGAGAGGCATTGGAACTGCTCGCCACCCTTGGCAGCGGGTTGCGCGGCCAGCCACTTGGCCGAAAGGACTTCCGGCAGAGTCGCATGTTTTTTCGAGCGTTCCGGCGCCATGGTGAGCGCGGTGACGCGTCGTTTGTCGATCGCGCTCATCGCGGAGCGCTCCGTCCACAGGACCGACATCAGTCCTTGTTCGGCGACCTCAGTGGGGTCGTTCGACTGGCTTACCGTGACTTCGGCACGCAAGCCTCCGGCGAGGGCGAGGAGGATGGCAGCACCCCCCGTCCAGCTTTTCAGCAGTGACATGGTTTTCTTCCGATAAGGTCAATCGCCGCGCACCCCCCATTGAGCCGCGACGGCGCATCGCTTACCCGAGCGAGCTATCCATGTCTAGGTTTTCACGAAAAAATGCGCGACCCCCTACGGAGTCACGGCGGAATCTTGCCAAAATGCACGGTGATTTGCGTGCTATGTCCCTGTCGAATCGCATATCGCGACGCGCGAAGATTTGCCAATGGTATTTGAGAAAAACGGCCAAATTTTCGCTTCTGTGACCTTACCTCTAGGGAAAAGATCGACCGCGCGGCGCAAGGAGTGCGAAATGGGCAGCGGCGAGACGAGCGACCGGCACCCGGAAGGGCGAACAGGAGACATAATCGAACCCCGCAGCCCGGCAGAAGGCGATTGATTCGGGGTTTCCGCCATGTTCGCCGCAGACGGAGATCGTGACATCGGGCCGGGCGGAGCGTCCGCGCGCGGCCCCGATCAGCAGCAACTCCCCTACCCCTTCGACGTCGAGGATATGGAACGGGTCTTCGCTATAAACCTGCTGGTTCACATAGGTCGACATGAAGCGGCCCGCATCGTCGCGGGAGAGCCCGTAGGTCATCTGCGTGAGGTCGTTGGTCCCGAAGGACAGGAAGGCCGCGTGTTCGGCGATTTCACCGGCGCGCAGGGCCGCACGGGGCGTCTCCACCATCACGCCGAGGCGGTAGGTGAAATCTTCCTTGGTCTCGGTGCGCACGGCGGCGGCGACCGCATCGACCCGGGTTTTCACGATCTCCACCTCGCGCGAGGCGGAAACGAGCGGGATCATGATCTCCGGCACCACCTCGGCGCCCCGGCGGAGCGCCTCCACGGTGGCCTCGAAGATTGCGCGGGCCTGCATGTCGTAAATCTCGGGCACGGTTACGCCCAAGCGCACGCCGCGCATCCCCAGCATCGGATTGAACTCGGATAAGGCCTCCACCCGGCGCGTGACCTCGGACAGCGGGCGATCCAGCGCCTCGGCCAGCTCGCGCATCCCCTCGCGGTCATGCGGCAGGAATTCGTGCAGCGGCGGGTCGAAGAGACGGATGCAGACCGGCTCGCCCTTCATCAGTTCGAACAGCGCGCCGAAATCGTCCCGTTGCATCGGAAGCAAGCGGTCGAGGGCGGCGCGGCGATCTTCCGGCCCGTCGGCGAAGATCATCTCGCGCATCACCGTCAGGCGGTCTTCGTCGAAGAACATATGCTCGGTCCGGCACAGCCCGATCCCGTCGGCCTCGAACATCAGCGCGGTGCGCGCGTCCTCCGGCGTGTCGGCATTGGCGCGGATGCCGATATCGCGCACCAGATCGGCCCAGCTCAGAAGCGTGCGGAACCCGTCATCGAGCGCAGGCGCGAGCATTTCCGCCGTCCCCACCAGCACCTCGCCATTGGTCCCGTCGAGCGTGATCGTATCGCCCTCGCGGAAGAGCCGCCCCTTGGGGCCGCGGAACTGGCGCTCACGGCTGTTGATCTCGATCTCGGCGCCGACGATGCAGGGCAGGCCCAGACCGCGCGCGATCACCGCCGCGTGGGAGGTCATCCCGCCACGTTCGGTCAGCACGGCGACGGCGGCATGCATCCCGCGGATATCCTCGGGCGAGGTTTCGCGGCGCACGAGGATACAGGGCTCGTCGCGTGCCGCAGAGGCCTGCGCGGCGGCCGCAGAGAACACGATCTTGCCGGTGGCCGCGCCCGGCGAGGCCGCAATCCCGCGCGCCAGCACATCGCGCGGCGCACGCGGATCGACCTGATAGTGCAGAAGCTCGGTGATCGCGCGCGGCTCGACCCGCAGCAGCGCATCCTCGCGCGAGATCACATCGTCATTGGCCAGCGCCACCGCGATGCGCACGGCAGCCCGCGACGAGCGCGGCACCCGCACCGCGTCGATCACATGGACCTTGCCGCTTTCGATGGTGAACTCGATCTGCATCTCTTCGCGCAGCTTCACCCGGCAACGCGCGCCGTAATCCTTCAGCGTGTCGAAGACACGGCCATCCGCCTCTTCGAGCGAGGCCCCGCGCGGATCGCGCGTGAGATAGAGCGTCTCGACCGCGCTGGTGCGGCCTTGGCTCTGGCCGCGGAACCGCCCGGTGATCTGCGGAGCCCCGGTCACGCTATCGACGAATTGCATCGTGCCCGAGCCCGACAGGCCCGGCCCGATCCCCAGCGCCATTTCCTGCACCAGAAGCCCCAGCACCGCATCGGGCGGCGCGCCCTTGGCCTGTCGCAGCAGCCGCGCCGTCGTGCCCTCCCAGGCCCGCGCCATGGAACGCAGCACCTCGGCCAGCTGCTGTGCGCCCGATTGCGGGAACCGCTCGTCGGTTTCCTCTTCATAGGCGTCGAGCGCGGCTTCCAGCGCACCCGGCCCGGGCTCCTGCTGGAACATGTCCGGATCGAGCCGCGCGACATGGATCGAGTAAAGCTGCACGAAGCGCAGATAGAGCGCGTCGGCGGCCTCGCTGCCATGCGTGTTCGACAGCACCGCATGCATGTCGTCATTCATGCCGACATTGAGCACCGTGCCCGGCCCGCCCCATTCGGGATTTTCCGGGCTCGGCCGGACCGAGACCAGCATCTGCGGCCCGAAGCAATCCGCGATTGCGGCCATGTCGAAAACCTGTCCCGACGCGATCGCGCGCACCGTTTCGGCGGGCAGAGCGACGGTTTTCGGGACGGGAAGGTCGAGCCGGATCAGCCGTTGAAGGCATTTCGCGCGCCAGCCGTGGCGCGCCTTATCGACCGACGCCGTGGGCGTAAGGGTCACAAAATCAGCGTTTTCAACGGGTTTCTGCATTGCAGCGCGCCTTCTCTCTCGACGCAGGATAGGCTGATTCCCCGCCCTCGCAAGTGTGACATTCGGACAGAAGACGTGGCGTCACTGGCCCGCCCTGTTTCGGCCTTGCGACAGGAGGCGCCGTGGGGGCGCCTCCGGCGGGGATATTTACACCAAGAGGAAGGATCAGCCTTCGATCTTGGTGAGGTCGGCCACATCGAGACAGATCTGCCGGATGCGCGAAAGCAGGTTGAGACGGTTGCGCCGCAGGATCGGGTTGTCGGCGTTGATCTGCACCGCTTCGAAGAAGGCGTCGATCGGCGCGCGCAGGTCGGCCATCGCGGACATCGCGGCGGCGAAATCTTCGTCTGCCATCGCCGGGGCGATCTTGGCTTCGGCGGCGTCGAGCGCGGCGAAGAGGGCTTTTTCCTCGTCCGTCTCCGCGAATTTCGGATCGGCGCCGAAGCTGTATTCCACACCGTCCTTTTCCTCGGCCTGCGTGAGAATGTTGTTCGCGCGCTTGAAGCCCTGGATCAGGTTCTCGCCATCGTCGGTCTTGAAGAAGTCCGACAGCGCCTCGGCCCGCTTCACCACGAGGGTGAGATCGTCGCTGCCCGGCATGGCGAGCACGGCGTCGATCACGTCGTGACGGATGCCCGCATCGCGCAGGTGGACCTTGAGGCGGTCATGGAAGAAGGACATGAGGTCGGCGGCCCAGCTTGACGTCACACCGAGCTGAATGCTGGCGAATTCAAAAGCAACCTCGTCCATTTGTTCCGTCCGGACGAAGCCCACTGAATGGCCGAAATCCTCAAAGTTAACGTGAACATCGAATGCGGGCGCGAAACTTACGTTAGCTTCATCATTTCGCGGAAACACCACATGATAGCCTGCCTTTTGGTAGGCCGCCGCAGCGAGCGACAGCCAATCATTGAAGAACTTTTGTAAGCTCAGGCGCAGATCATTCGCCAGCACCAACCGGATCACGCCCAGCGCCGCGCGACGCAGCGCGAAGGGGTCCTTGCTCCCCGTGGGCTTCTCGTCGATCGCCCAGAAGCCAGTCAGCGTGTCGATCTTGTCGGCGAGCGCGACTGCGACCGAGACGGGCTCGGACGGCACCGCATCGGACGGGCCCAGCGGCGCGTAGTGGTCGCGGCAGGCATCGGCGACAGCGTCGGACAGGCCCGCCTTTTGTGCGTAGTAGCGCCCCATGACGCCCTGCAGTTCCGGGAATTCGTAGACCATTTCCGAGCGCAGATCGGATTTGGCGACGCGGGCGGCCTCGGCGGCGAGATCGGGCGAAGCCTTAACCTGCGGGGCGATTGCATGCGCAAGCGCTTCGATGCGGCGGATGCGGTCGCCTTGGCTCCCAAGCTTATTGTGGAAGGTCACGGCGTCGAGCCCAGCGCCCATCCCTTCGAGCCCGTGGGCCTGAACGGTGCGCAGGTCGTTTTCCCAGAAGAACTTGGCATCCGACAGACGTGCCGAGAGCACCTTCTGGTTGCCCGCGAGGATCGTCGCGCCGTGATCGGCGGTCTCGCGGTTGGCGACGGTCACGAAACCCTCGATCCGGGCGGTCTTGGGGTTCTTCACCGAGAAGAATTTCTGGTGTTCTTTCATCGAGGTCTGCAGCACCTCGGGCGGCAGGTCGAGAAATTCGCCGTCGATCTCGCCCATCAGCGTGACGGGCCATTCGACGAGGCCCGAGACCTCGGCCAGAAGGCCCTTGTCCGGCACCACTTCCCAGCCCTTCGCGAAGGCCATCTGCGCGGCATCGTGGTCGATCGCCTCGGCACGCTCATTGGGGTCGAGCATGACCTTGGCGGCTTTCAACTGCTTGGCATAGCTCTCATAGCCCGAGACCTGAAGCACGTCGGGCGCCATGAAGCGGTGGCCGCGCGTGGTGTCGCCGGCTTTGATGCCGTCCACGTCGAGCGGCACGACGGTCGCGCCGGCCTCGTCGGTCAGGATCGCGAGGATCGAATGCAGCGGGCGGACCCAGCGCAGGCTGCCCTCGCCCCAGCGCATGGATTTCGGCCAGGGGAAGTTGCGGATCGTTTTCTCCAGCACCTCGGCCACGATCTCGGTCGCGGGGCGGCCCGGCTTTTCGATCACGGCGAAATAGACCTGCCCCTTCTTGTCGTCGCGCGCCTCGAGCTGATCCATGCTCAGCCCGGTCGAGCGCAGGAAGCCCTCGATCGCCTTCTCGGGCGCGTCGGTGCGCGGGCCCTTGCGCTCTTCGCGCAGGGTCGGCGAATTCGCGGTCAGCCCCTCGACGGTCAGCGTCAGGCGGCGCGGGGTCGAGAAAGCGCCGGCGGAGGCATAGGTCAGACCCGCCTCGACCACGCCATCGGTGATCAGTTTCTTCAGATCCTCGCGGGCCTTGGGCTGCATCCGCGCGGGGATTTCTTCGGAGAACAGTTCAATCAGAAGATCGGGCATGTCATTTCTCCGCTTCGTCGTTCAGTTGGTGCCAGACATAGGCCCGGCCATCGGGATAAAGAGCCACGACGCGGTCAACGCCGGGGTGGATATTGTGTTGCGACAGGAAGGCCACCGCGCGGCCTGCCTCGAGGTCCGCGCCGATGGTTTTCGCATCGTAGCAGTCGAACCATTTCGGGCCGATCAGCGGGGTCGGTCGATCATAGACCGCATAGGTCTCGGTCGCCGTTGCAATCGACAGATCGGTGTCGAAGCAGGCCCGGTAGCGCAGGGGCGAGCTGTCCGCGTCGATCCCTTTGTAGCCCTCGGCCTGCAGCTGGTCCTGCGTCGTGCCGTCCAGCTCCATCAGCGAGACTTTCGCCGCGTCGGAGCCCGGCGCGATCTCGTCGTAATAGCCGTATTCCTGCGAATAATAGACCACCGCGCCGAAGACGAGCGCGATTACCACGATGCCGCCTCCGATGAGCTTACCATTCACGCGACAGCCTCGTTGGCTTCGCTCTGGGAGGCCCCGCCCGCTTCGGTCTGCACGAAAGCGTCGGCGCAGGCCTTGGCCAGCGCGCGGACCCGGCCGATATAGGCCTGACGCTCGGTGACCGAGATCACGCCGCGCGCGTCGAGCAGATTGAAGAGATGCGACGCCTTGATGCACTGGTCGTATGCGGGATGCGCCATGATGATCTTGCGGCCCGCATCGTCCGCCTCGGGCGAAGCGAGGATGCGTTCGCATTCGGCCTCGGCATCCTCGAAATGGCGCAGCAGCGTCTCGGTATCAGCCACGTCGAAATTCCAGCGCGAATATTCCTGCTCGGTCTGGCGGAACACGTCGCCGTATTTCAGCGCGATCGGCGCGGAGGGGTCGTTATAGGGCATGTCCATGACGTGATCGATGCCCAGCACATACATCGCCAGACGCTCGAGCCCGTAGGTCAGCTCGCCCGAGACCGGCTTGCAGTCATGGCCGCCGACCTGCTGGAAATAGGTGAACTGGCTGACTTCCATACCGTCGCACCAGACCTCCCAGCCAAGCCCCCACGCGCCGAGCGTCGGGCTTTCCCAGTCGTCTTCCACGAAGCGGATATCGTGCAGTTCGGTATCGATCCCGATCGCGCGGAGCGAGCCGAGATAGAGCTCCTGCAAGTCCGGCGGGCTCGGTTTGATGAGCACCTGATACTGATAGTAGTGCTGCAGGCGGTTCGGGTTCTCGCCATAGCGGCCATCGGTCGGACGGCGCGAGGGCTGGACATAGGCGGCCGCCCACGGCTTGGAACCGAGCGCGCGCAACGTCGTCGCCGGGTGGAAGGTGCCTGCCCCCACTTCCATGTCATAAGGCTGCATCACCGCGCAGCCTTTCGAGGCCCAATAGCTCATCAGGCGCAGGATGATTTCCTGAAAGGATTTCGGGGCGTCCGGGTTTGCCATATTTCGCACCTTCCGTTGAAGCGCCTTCTCTCTAGGCAAGGGGCGCGGGGGCGTCAACGCCCTGCAAGGATTAGGGCGGACGATCTGCGCAACTCGACATGCAATGCTGCGGCCCCCGCCCCACAACGGCGGATTTCATGACCCCGTCGGGGGCGTTTGGGGGGTGACCTCGCCCCTCGTTGCGCTAAGGTCGAGGGAAAAGCAGGTATTACGGGGGCAGCAATGCGGGCAATTTCACGGACAGTTTCGATCGTCGTCGGAGCCAGCCTCACCGGCATGATCTGGACCGGAACGGCCTGGGCCGAAGCCTGGGTGCAGATCGAGGCGAAAAGCTCGCTCGCCCAAGCCGAAGCGCGCGCCCGCGACTGGGCAGGCATGTTCCCCGACACGACGGGTTTTCGGCTCGATTCCGGCTGGTATGCGATCGCGCTTGGCCCCTTTGCCGATGATGCGGAGGCGAATGCGCGCCGCCGGGTTCTGCGCCGCGAGGGGCTGATCCCGCGCGACAGTTTCGTGGCCGATGGCAACAACTTCCGCCAGCAGTTCTGGCCGGTCGGCGCGACCCTGAACGCCCCCGCGCAGGCGCCCGAACAGCCCGCGCCGCAGGCCGACACGCAAAGCGACGTGCGCGGCGCGCCGATGCCCGCCCCGATCGACGTGGAGCCTCTGGACGGGCCGGATGCGACCGCGCAAACGGATGGCCAGACCACGCCCCCGGACACCGCTGCGCAAGACACCGCCACCGCGCCTGAGCCGGTGAGCCCCGACACCACCGCGACAGCCGACACTCCCGCTCCGCAAGAGGTCACGCGCGCGCCGGAACCGGTCGAGACGCTTCGGGACTCGCGCCGGCTGGAGGCTGCGCTCGATCCGCAGACCAAGCGCGACATCCAGACCGCGCTGGAATGGGAAGGCAGCTATCAGGGCGCGATCGACGGAATTTTCGGCCGCGGCACCCGCAATTCGATCGCCGACTGGCAGATGAAGAACGATTACGAGCCGACCGGCGTGCTATCCTCGACCCAGCAGGCGGCGCTTCTGGACAAGGTTGCCTCCGAGCGCGCGGCGCTGGGGCTGCAGGCCGTGACCGAAGATCAGGCCGGCATCAGGATCGACCTGCCGATGGGACTGGTGAAATTCGACCGCTACAACGCGCCTTTCGTGAATTACGCGCCCAAGGATGGCAGCGGCGTGCAGGTTCTGCTGATCTCGCAACCCGGCGATGCGGCCCGGCTGCGGGGCCTGTATGACGCGATGCAGACGCTCGAAATCGTGCCGACGGGAGGAGAGCGTAACATCCGCGGCAACAGCTTCACCATTGAGGGCCAGAACACCGCGGTGCAGTCCTACACCCATGCAGAACTCTCGCGCGGGCAGATCAAGGGCTTCACGCTGGTCTGGCCCGCCGGGGACGACACGCGCCGGGACCGCGTGCTCGACGCGATGAAAAAGAGCTTCACGCCCATCGGGACCTCGTCGCTCGACGCGACGCTCGGCCAGCCGATGTCGGTGACGCGGGCCGCCCTGATGGCGGGGATCGAGAAGCGCGCGCCGATCTTCTCGCGCTCGGGCTTCTTCATCGATGCCGATGGCCATGTGCTGACTGCCGCCGAGGGACTCGACCAATGCGGGCGCATCACCATCGAGGATCACCCCGCCTCGCTCAGCTTCGACGGCGGCGCGAAGGGCTATGCGGTTCTGACCCCGAAAGACACGCTGGCGCCGAAGGAAGTCGCGAAGTTCAACCCCGATGCCCCGATGGCCGGGAGCAAGGTGGCGGTGGCGGGCTTCTCCTATCCCGAAGCGCTCTCCGCGCCGGTGCTGAATTTCGGCACGCTCTCCGCGCCCAAGGGGCTGGAGGGGCAAGACAATCAGGCGCGGATCGAGGCGCAGACCCGCGCGGGCGACGTGGGCGGGCCGGTGCTCGACGGCACGGGCGCGGTCGTGGGGATGTTGCTGCCCTCGGGCGGCGACGCGAACCGGGTACTGCCCGACAACCTGACCGTTGCGCTGCAGGCGAAGGCGATGGCGCCGGGCCTGTCGGACAATGGCTTTACCCCGAAAGCCGCAGGCATCTCGGCCAATCGCGACCCGGAGGACCTGCAGCAGATCGCGGACGGGATGGTGGTGCAGATTTCCTGCTGGAAGTAATCAGCCCCGCCAGAAGCGCGGCAGCAACAGCACGAGCACGCTCATCAATTCGAGCCGCCCGAGGCACATTGCCGCGCTCATCAGCCATTTCGCGCTGTCAGGGAAATCCGCGACCGAGCCGTTCGCGGTGATCTCGGGCCCCCATGCGGGCCCGATATTGGCGATCGAGGTCCAAGCGGCAGTCATCGCCGTCTCGGTTCCGAGGCCGGTGAAGGTCAGCGCGATGATCAGAATCCCGAAAATCAGGATGAACAACGAGAAGAAGGCCATCACCGAGTTGACCACGCTATCCTCGACCGGGCGGCCGTCATATTGCACTTTCAGCAGACGGTGCGGCGAGTAGAGCCGCTGGATCTGCGCCTTGATCGCTTCGAGAAGGATCAGGTAGCGGAACACCTTGACCGAACAGGCGGTGGAGGCCGTGCAGCCCCCGATCAGCCCAGAAATCAGCAGGATCGTGAAGGCCAGATGCCCCCATTGGGTCACGTCCTCCGAGGCATAGCCCGTCCCGGTGAAGGTCGAGACTACGTTGAACGTCACCTCGCGCAGCGTCGGCCAAAAGGACGCCTCATGGCGGATCATCCGGTAAAGCACGATGATCGCAATCGCATAGCCCATCCAGCGCAGGAAGGCGCGCACCTGCGGGTCGCGCCAGAGCGGCATCGTGTCGCCGCGCATCACCTGCACGAAGCGGATGAACGGCATCGCCGCCAGCGCCATGAAGACCGAGGCCGCGTATTCCGGCGCGCCCTTATAGGTGGCGAAGCTGGCGTCGTAATTCGAGAAGCCGCCCGTGCTCATCGTGGTGAGCGCATGCATGATCGCGTCGAACCCCTTCATCCCGAGGCCGAGATAGGTCAGCGCGCAGGCGATGGTCAGCCCGACATAGATGCGGATCAGCGCGGTCGAGATATCCATCGCGCGCGGCAGGATTTTCCCAAGCGTATCAAACCCTTCCGAGCGGAAGAACTGCATCCCGCCGACCTTCATCACCGGCAGGAAGATCATCGCGACGATGATGATCCCCAGACCGCCCAGCCATTGCAGCAGCCCGCGCCAGAGGTTCACCCCCGGCGGCAACCCGTCGAGATGCGGAATCGCTGTGGTGCCGGTCGTGGTCAGCCCCGACATCGCCTCGAAATAGGCATCGACCAGCGACAGATGCGGCACGCCGAGCATGAAAGGCAGCGCTCCGAAGAAGGGCAGCGTCAGCCAGACGAGCGAGGTCAGCAGAAAGCTTTGATGGATCGACAGCGTCCGGGCCAGCCCGTCACGCGAGGCCAGCGCCAGCAGCGCCCCCGCCGTCGTCGTCAGCACCGCGCTTTCGACGAAGACCAGCCAATGCGCTGCGCCATAACCCAAATCGACCGCCGCCGGGATAAGCATCGTCAGCCCCAGCACGGATGTCAGCATTCCGATGATATATCCAACCGGGCGCAGATCGATCATGCGCCCCACCTTGCCCAGAGCGCCGGTCTAGTCAATCCCAGACGGGCCGGGACGGACCTGCGGTCGCGCAGCGTGACTTTGCAAACCCGAGCGGTTTGGTCAGTAAATTTGCCCAACTTTGCAGGTAGGCCCTTGCGCTGCGGCGCGGCAACGCTACCGTAGCGCCACTTTCGACAACAGGGAGAACGCTATGTTCAACAAGATCCTCGTGGCCAACCGTGGCGAGATCGCCATCCGGGTGATGCGCGCCGCCAACGAGCTGGGCAAGAAGACGGTCGCCGTCTACGCCGAAGAGGACAAGTTGGGCCTGCACCGCTTCAAAGCCGATGAAGCCTATCGCATCGGCGAGGGCCTTTCGCCCGTCGGCGCCTATCTCTCGATCGAAGAGATCATCCGCGTCGCCAAGGAAAGCGGTGCCGATGCGATCCACCCGGGCTATGGCCTGCTGTCGGAGAACCCCGATTTCGTCGAAGCCTGCGACGCCGCCGGCATCACCTTCATCGGCCCGAAGGCCGAAACGATGCGCGCGCTCGGCGACAAGGCCTCGGCCCGTCGCGTAGCGATCAAGGCCGGTGTGCCGGTCATCCCCGCGACCGAAGTGCTGGGCGAGGATTTTGACGCGATCAAGAAAGAGGCCGCCGAGATCGGCTACCCGCTGATGCTGAAAGCCAGCTGGGGCGGCGGCGGGCGCGGCATGCGCCCGATCCTCGGCGAGGAAGAACTGGTCGAGAAGGTCCGCGAGGGCCGTCGCGAAGCCGAGGCCGCCTTCGGCAATGGCGAGGGCTATCTCGAGAAGATGATCATCCGCGCGCGCCACGTCGAGGTGCAGCTGCTGGGCGACACGCATGGCAATCTCTATCACCTCTACGAGCGCGACTGCACCGTGCAGCGCCGCAACCAGAAGGTCGTCGAACGCGCCCCCGCCCCCTATCTCTCGGACGAGCAGCGCGAAGAGGTCTGCCAGCTCGCGCTGAAGATCGGTCAGGCGGTCGGCTATGAATGCGCCGGCACGGTCGAATTCCTGATGGATATGGACTCGGACAAGTTCTACTTCATCGAGGTGAACCCGCGCGTTCAGGTCGAGCATACCGTGACCGAAGAGGTCACCGGCATCGACATCGTGCAGGCCCAGATCAAGATCGCCGAGGGCGCGACGCTGGCCGAGGCCACCCGCGCGAAATCTCAGGACGAGATCGAACTGTCGGGCCACGCGCTGCAGTGTCGCGTGACCACCGAAGACCCGCAGAACAACTTCATCCCCGATTACGGCCGCCTGACCGCCTATCGCTCGGCCACCGGCAACGGCATCCGCCTCGACGGCGGCACGGCCTATGCGGGCGGCGTCATCACCCGCTACTACGACTCGCTTCTGGTGAAGGTCACCGCCTGGGCGCAGGATCCCGATCAGGCGATCCGCCGGATGGACCGCGCCCTGCGCGAATTCCGTATCCGCGGCGTGAGCACGAATATCGACTTCGTCATCAACCTGCTCAAGCACCCGACCTTCCTCGACATGAGCTACACGACGAAGTTCATCGACACGACGCCGGAGCTGTTCGACTTCAAGCAGCGCCGCGACCGGGGCACCAAGATCCTGACCTATATCGCGGATATCACCGTGAACGGTCACCCCGAGACCGCGGGCCGCAACAAGCCCCATGCCGAGGCGAAACCGCCGCGCCTGCCCGCCTTCAGGGATGAGGCAAAACCGGGCAGCCGAAACCTGCTCGAGAAAGAGGGCGCGAAGGCGGTCGCCGACTGGATGAAGGCGCAGAAGAAGCTTCTGCTGACCGACACCACGATGCGCGACGGCCACCAGTCGCTTCTGGCGACCCGGATGCGCTCGATCGACATGATCAAGGCCGCGCCCGCCTATGCCTCGAACCTCAGCGACCTCTTCTCGGTCGAATGCTGGGGCGGCGCAACCTTCGACGTGGCCTATCGCTTCTTGCAGGAATGCCCGTGGCAGCGCCTGCGCGACATCCGCGAAGAGATGCCCAACATCCTGACGCAGATGCTGCTGCGCGCCTCGAATGGCGTGGGCTACACGAACTACCCCGACAATGTGGTGCAGTTCTTCGTGAAGCAGGCGGCGGAAAGCGGCGTCGACGTGTTCCGCGTCTTCGACTCGCTGAACTGGGTCGAGAACATGCGCGTCGCGATGGATGCGGTGATCGAGAGCGGCAAAATCTGCGAAGGCACGATCTGCTACACCGGCGATATCCTCGATCCGGACCGCGCCAAGTATGACCTGAAATACTATATCGGTATGGCAAAAGAGCTGGAGGCCGCGGGCGCACATGTACTGGGTCTCAAGGATATGGCAGGCCTTCTGAAACCCGCTGCCGCCCGCAAGCTGATCGCGGCGCTGAAGGAAGAGGTCGATATCCCGATCCACTTCCACACCCATGACACGAGCGGAATCGCGGGCGCGACCATTCTCGCGGCGGCAGATGCAGGCGTCGATGCGGTGGATGCGGCGATGGACGCCTTCTCGGGCGGCACCTCGCAGCCCTGTCTCGGCTCGATCGTGGAGGCCCTGGCCCATACCGAGCGCGACACCGGCCTCGATATCCACGCGATCCGCATGATGTCGAACTATTGGGAGGCCGTGCGCCACCAATATGCGGCCTTCGAGAGCGGCCTCGAAGCCCCGGCCTCCGAGGTCTATCTGCACGAGATGCCCGGCGGCCAGTTCACCAACCTCAAGGCGCAGGCGCGCTCGTTGGGGCTGGAAGAGCGCTGGCACGAGGTGGCGCAGGCCTATGCCGATGCCAACCAGATCTTCGGCGATATCGTGAAGGTCACGCCGTCCTCGAAAGTCGTGGGCGACATGGCGCTGATGATGGTGGCGCAGGGCCTGTCGAAGGAAGACGTGCTCGACCCGGCCAAGGATGTCTCCTTCCCGGATTCGGTGATCGACATGATGCGCGGCAATCTCGGCCAACCGCCCGGCGGCTGGCCCGAGGGGGTTGTGAAGAAGGTGCTCAAAGGCGAGCATCCCTCGACCGAGCGCCCGGGAAAGAACCTGCCCCCGGTCGATCTGGAAGCCGCCCGCAAGGAGGTCTCCGATCAGCTCGACGGGCGCGAAATCGACAATGAGGATCTCGCGGGCTACCTGATGTATCCCAAGGTCTTCACCGATTACGCAAGCCGCCACGAAGCCTATGGCCCGGTGCGCACCCTGCCCACCCCGGTCTTTTTCTACGGGATGGAGCCGCAGGACGAGATCTCCGCCGAGATCGACCCCGGCAAGACGCTGGAGATCCGCTACCTCACCACCGGCGAGACCGACGAGCTGGGCGAGGTGAAGGTCTATTTCGAACTCAACGGCCAGCCCCGCGCCGTGCGCGTCCCGAACCGCGCGGTGAAGGCGACGACGGCAGCGAAGCCGAAGGCCGAGGCGGGCAATACGAACCATATCGGCGCGCCGATGCCAGGCTCGATCGCCTCGATCGCGGTCAATGTCGGCCAGAAGGTGAAACCGGGCGATATGCTCCTGACCATCGAAGCGATGAAGATGGAGACGGGCATCCATTCCGACCGCGAAGCCACGGTGAAAGCGATCCATGTCTCGCCGGGCGCCCAGATCGACGCGAAGGATCTGCTGGTCGAACTGGAATAACCTTTCCTGCATTAAACAGACCGCGCGCCGAGGTCCCGCCCCGGCGCGCGTTTTTGTTTGTTGCAAGATCAGGCCCAGACGGGAGTTGGGCCTGAAAGCCCTCGTTCCTTGTCGAGCGCCCGACCGGCAGCGTTGACAAGGACGCCCGAGATCATAGTATCGGTACAAATTTAATCAGTATCTAAACCAATTCATAATTTTTCAGAAAGATTTGTGAATGTCGACGATTAGAGCGGAGTCCGTCTGCGCGCAAGCAGGAGTCAGTTTCGAAAAGATTTCGCGCTGGCAATATCTTCTGACACAACGTGAGATTACGGACACAACTCTGCAGCGTTACAGTTTCGCAAGCTGGAATCTGTATGTCGGCGACGGAGTGTGCGTTTCGAACCTGGAAGATGCCAATGGCCGTGCGATCGGCCTTTTCATCGGTGTCGGAGTTGATAACGCGACCTTGGTGAAAGGCACACATAAAATCGCGTCACTCGATTTGGATCGCAATAGCTTCTTCGAGGATTTCGAAGACTGGTTCTATTACGTTAGCGGTCGATATAATGCGTTCATTGCGAGAGGCGATTCAAAGCGGTTTTATAGCGACGCAGTCGGCATGAATGGCATGGTCTATGACCGTGAAGAACGGCAAGTTGCGTCGAGCCTTGCCCTTTGCATCGAACGCGACGCGACGCCTCATCCGCTATACGACCATTCACGCATCGAGCGCGGGGAAGGGAATTACAGCCTATTCCATACCTTCGATAAGGATGTCCGCCGCGGCAATCCGAATTATCATCTCGATCTGAACGACTTTTCTGAAACGCGGTTTTGGCCGCGCGACGAAGATTTTACGACAAGTCGATCGCATGACGAAATCTATGAAGAAATAACCCAACGAACCTCGAAGGTTATCGCGGAAATCAATGCCAATTTCAAAACTGCGCTCCCATTATCGGGAGGGCAGGATAGCCGTCTACTCGCGTCCATATCGCGCACGAACCTTGCGGGCTTCGACCAATTTTTCACCCATATCCATAATTACGCGAGCAGGATCGACGCAACGATCGCTGCAACACTCGCGAAGGTCATGCGGGTCGACCATGAAATTCACGACAAACGGAATATCAAGGTCTCTGAAGAGGATGTTTCGCGGTTCGAAGCCGAATTTCATGCCGCGCTCGGGTTCAAGAAAAAGCTGACCCGGGAAGTCGCTCATGGGCTGCATGAATGCCTCACCGATAGAATGGTGATCCTGCGCGGTCACCAAACCGACTTGTTACGTGCCGTGTTCATCGACAAGCTTGGCGAAGACGGAAGAAATAATCTCCGCTGGCAAGTCAAGCGACTGTTGATCGTGCCGGGCAAGGAGTTCGATCGCAAAACATATAGAACGTTTCTACCTGAATATCAGAACTGGGTTGAAACGCTGCCGAAAAATGCTGCGAAACGCCAAGTCGACCTTATGTTCCTCGAAATATACTACAGCTCGACAATCGGGCTCATTTTCCCGGCACTTACGCGCAATTTCTTCATGTCGCCTTTCAACAGTCGACATCTGATTTCCCTGTCTCTTTCAATCGAGGAGGGTTATCGCAAAAACAGCTTTGCGGTTAACGATATTATTTTCCAGGTCGACCCTGCCCTTCACAACGTCCCGTTCGATTATGAATTTGGCGGTGCCGACCTTGGACGTATCGACGACGAACAGGCGATGGAGGAACTGACAGCCGCGCGCCGCAAAGCCAGCGAAACGCGCGTCGCGCTCAGGACGCAGCGTCCAGACTTGGCGGCTTCCGAGGAAGTCCCAGTGCCCTGAGCGACAAACGTGCGCATGAAGCTCGAGAGACGAGGCTCACCGTAGAGGATCGCTCCTCGCGGCGTCGCAAAGGGTGTCTGCGCGCATCCGGAGGTCGGCAGCGGCCAGACGTGGCGTCAAACACCCTCTGCACGTTCGACAGATGACGGACGCTCGGGGACGCCCGCCGTTGATTAAGATGTCTTGTCGCAATTCTACGACGAAGAGGCCGCGCCCCCTGCCCCGGACTGGATCTCATGGATCGGATCGCAGGAGCCCCAAGCCGTCTCAGACCGATAGCCTCGCGGGCGCACCGCGATCGAGGCCCGCCCACTGGCCTTCAAACGGGTCACGCGGAACTCGACGCGCGGGGTGTAGTAGTTGCGCTTGGTCTTGAGCCTGTCGACCTTCCAGCCAAACGTCGTGCGCTTTGGATTGTCGACAAGCACCTGCACCGGCTGCAACGGCAAGTCGAAATGATGGAGGAACGTGTCATAGACCTTCCATTCCCCGCCCGGGATTTTCAGCAGATCGACCTCGCCGGGTGTCGAATTCGACAGATGGCCGGTCTCGAAGGTGCAACGCATCACCTGCGTCCCGCGCGGCAGCTTCGGCTGCTCGGGATTTGCCAGCACCGGGCCAGCGGAAAAGACGAAGAAAGCTGCGAAAAGAAATGGACGGAACATATGGCCTCGACAAATTAATCGGGCACGAAGCGGCCCGATTAATGCAAGACCAACGCCCTGATGTTAAAAGAGATCGCTGCCCTCGCGGGCGGAAACTTCAAGCAGTCCCATAACATAGCCGGCAACAGAGCGGAAAGATATGAGTGAGATTTCACTTTCCCCGGAGCGCCAGAACGCGGCCGCGACTTGCGCTGTGCGGGAGCGGCGGATTTCGCCTTCGGGCAGGGTCGCGATATCGGCGGGCGAGAGCTTCATCACCACCTGATCCGCCTTGTCCCCACGAATGGTAAACATTGCGCGGGCATCCGAGACGTTGACGACCAGCGCGTGATCCCCGGCAAGCGCTTTGGCTAGCCGATCGGTCAGCGCGGGCGCCTCGTCATGAGCGCAGATCAGCAACAGCTCATCCGGGCTCATCCAGGCGATGGAGCGCCCGTCGACAGTCTCGATCCGGCGCGGGCCGGGGACGGGTAGCCCCTCGGCCTTGAGCGCCTTGGCGAGCCCCTTGGCCTCCAGATCGGTGCGGATGGAGATCATGCCCACCAGCCCGGCCTCGGACACGGTGACGAAACCTTCGTGGGTTTGGCCCGAAAGGGCGCTGACGGCCTCAGACATTCTGCTTCTCCCCGTCCTTGTCGTAGAAGACCGGATCGACGATCCGCGCCTTGACCATTTCCTCGCCCTCGCCGGTGAACTCGATCACCTCGCCCATACGGTCGGGCCCGTTCAGCACCAGCCCCATCGCGATCCCCTTGCCGATCGTCGGCGAGTAGTAGGTCGAGGTGACGCGGCCCTGCGTGTTGCGCTGACCGTTGGCGTTGAACCCGTCGGCGGGCGCGTGGCTGCCATCGGGGATCACCGATCCGTCGAGCGTCTCGAGGCCGACCAGCTTCCAGCGGTTCGGGTCGGTCATGTAGGACCGCTCCTGCGCGCGCTTGCCCAGATAGTCGGTCTTCTTCTTCGAGAGCGCCCAGTTCAGGCCGAGATCCTGCGGGATCACCGTGCCGTCGGTCTCGTCGCCGATCATGATGAAGCCCTTCTCGGCGCGCATCACATGCAGCGCCTCGGTACCGTAGGGCATCACGCCAAGCGCCTCGCCCTCGGCCATGAGCGCCTTCCACAGCGCGAGGCCTTGGCTCGCGGGCACCGCGATCTCGTAGCTCAGCTCGCCCGAGAAGGAGATCCGGAAGATGCGCGCGTCGAACGTGCCCAGCTTGCCCTCGGTCCATTTCATGAAGGGCAGCGTCTCCTTGCTGACATCCATGCCGCCCAAGCGCTCCAGCAGCTCGCGCGATTTCGGACCGACGACGGCGATCTGGGCGTATTGCTCGGTCAGGTTCGCGGTGTAGACCTTCCAGTCCCACCACTCGCATTGCAGCCAGTCTTCCATCCAGCCGTGGATGTGATCCGCCCCGCCCGAGGTGGTGTGGCACAGCCACGTATCCTCGTCGAGCCGCGCCACGACGCCGTCATCCATCAGGAAGCCGTTCTCGTTGCACATCAGCCCGTAGCGGCATTTGCCCACCGGCAGGGTCGACATCATGTTGGTGTAAAGCATGTCGAGGAATTTCCCCGCATCGGGCCCTTTCACCACGATCTTGCCTAGCGTCGAGGCGTCGAGCATGCCCACATTCTTGCGGGTATTGGTGATCTCGCGATTGACCGCGTCGCGATGGCTTTCGCCCGATTTCGGGTAGCAATAGGGGCGACGCCAATGGCCGACCGGTTCCCAATGCGCGCCCTTGGCCTCGTGCCAGGACTGGATCGGGGTGCGGCGCAGCGGCTGGAACAGCTCGCCCTTGGCCTCCGCCGTCACAGCGCCGAGCGAAATCGGCGTGTAGGGCGGGCGGAAGGTGGTGGTGCCAGTGGCGGGGATCGGTTGACCAAGCGCATCCGAGAGGATCGCGAGCCCGTTGATATTGCTCAGTTTCCCCTGATCGGTCGCCATGCCGAGCGTAGTGTAGCGCTTGGTATGTTCGACCGACTCGTAGCCCTCGCGCGCGGCGAGTTGCACGTCGGAGACCTTCACGTCGTTCTGGTAGTCGAGGAAGCTCTTGAAGCGCAGCGCGTCGGGCGCGCCCGCCGGCATCATCCAGACCGGGGCGAGCGGCGCTTCTTCCTCGGAAGCTGCGCCGATACCCAGACCGCCCATCGCCTCGGAGAGCGTCAGATCGCCATTGGCGGCCCCCACGACCGTCGCCATGCCGGTCCCGTCCGCGCCGGTCGGCGGACGGTTGGGATCGGGGCGGAACATCGCGCGCGCATCGTCCCAGGTTAGCTTGCCGCCGCAATGGGACCACAGGTGCACGACCGGCGACCAGCCGCCCGACATCGCGACGCAATCGCAGTCGATCATCTCGACCGCACCGCCCTCGCCTGCCTGTGCGCAGATCTCGACGCCGGAGACGCCCTTGCGGCCCAGCACTTTCGCGATGCCGCGCCCTTCGAGGACACGCACGCCGCGCGCCTTCACGGCTTCGGGCAGTGCCCCATGGGTTTCCTCGCGCGCATCGACCACGGCCGAGACCGTCAGACCTGCATCGAGGATCGCGAGCGCCGTGCGGTAGGCGTCGTCATTGTTGGTCACGAGCACCGTGCGATCACCGGGCGAAACCGCCCAGTTCACGATGTAATCGCGCACCGCCGAGGCCAGCATCACGCCAGGCACGTCATTGCCCGCGAAGGCCAGCGGACGCTCGATCGCGCCCGTCGCGGTGATCGTGTGGCCTGCACGGATGCGCCAGAGACGGTGGCGCGGACGGCCATCGCCGGGGGTGGTGTCGGCGAGGTTCTCGTAGCCGATGACATAGCCATGATCGTGCAGACCCGCCGCCATAAGGCGGGTGCGCATCGTGACGTTCTCCATCGAGGACAGTTCGACCAGCGCGCTGTCGATCCAGGTCTGCGCGTCGTGACCGTCGATCTGACCGCCATCGACCGGGGTGCGCCCGCCCCAGTTCGGGGTCTGCTCGATCAGCCAGACGCGCTTGCCCGCGCGACCTTCCTTGAGCGCCGCGGCAAGACCCGCCACACCGCCACCCACGACGAGCACATCGCAATGGGCATAGACCTGTTCGTAGCGATCCGGGTCGGCCTCTTTCGGCACGCCGCCCAAGCCCGCCGATTTGCGGATGATGGGCTCGAAGAGGTGCTTCCACGCAGCCCGCGGCGCCATGAAGGTCTTGTAGTAGAAACCTGCGGGCAGGAATTTGTAGAAGGTGTTGTTGATCTCGCCGATATCGAAGTCGAGCGACGGCCAGTGGTTCTGGCTGGTGGTCTCGGCGCCTTCGAACAGCTCGGTCGTGGTGGTGCGCTGATCGGGTTCGAACCGCGCGTTACGGCCCAGACCGACGAGCGCGTTCGGCTCTTCCGCGCCAGACGCCACGATGCCGCGCGGGCGGTGATATTTGAACGACCGGCCCACCATGACCTGACCGCCGCCCAGCAGAGCCGAGGCCAGCGTATCGCCCGCAAAGCCGCGCATCGGCTTGCCGTTGAAGGTGAAGGCGAGCGGTTTCGCGCGGTCGATCAGACGACCACCCTTGGAAAGACGCGTGCTCATTTATAGCCCTCCCAGTCGGGGCGTTTCGCTTTGATCTTCGCGATCACATCGGCGGGGGGCTCGGTGGTCTGCGCCTTGTAGGTCGCAAACACCTCGAGCGTGTTGGTGTCGCGTGCAGCCAGGAACCACTTGCCGCAGCCATAGGCGTGCCGCCAGCGCTCGAAATGGACGCCTTTCGGGTTCTTGCGGGCGAACAGGTAGCCCTCGAACTCGTCATCCGACGAGCCCGGCCCGAAGCGCTTGAGATGCGCCTCGCCGCCCGGGGCGAATTCGGTTTCCTCGGCGATGACGCCGCAGCAGGGACAGGTGAGGGTCAGCATTTGGGATGCACCTCGCAGTTGGAGAGCGCCGGGAGGGATTTGAAGCAGGTCGAAAGGGAGGTCGTCTTCATCAGTGCGCCACCCCTGCGGCGACGCTTTCGTCGATGAAGCGGCCTTCCTTGAAACGGTCGAGCCCGAATTGGTCGGTCAGCGGCGAGTGGCCGCGCGCAATCAACTCGGCCATGCCATAGCCCGAGCCCGGGATCGCCTTGAACCCGCCGGTGCCCCAGCCGCAATTGACGAAGATGCCCTCCACGGGTGTTTTCGACAGGATGGGCGAGCGGTCACCGGTCATGTCCACGATGCCGCCCCATTGGCGCAGCATCTTGAGGCGCGAGATGATCGGGAAGGTCTCGACCAGCGCGCGGGTGGTCTCCTCGACATGGTGCCACGAGCCGCGTTGGGTGTAGTTGTTGAACCCGTCCGTGCCGCCGCCGATCACCATCTCGCCCTTGTCGGATTGCGACATGTAGCCGTGCACGGTGTTGGCCATCACGACGACGTCCATGCAGGGTTTGATCGGCTCGGAGACCCAAGCCTGCAGCGCCACGCTCTCGATCGGCAGACGGAAGCCCGCCATCTCGGCCATGACCGAGGAGTGCCCCGCGACGACGATGGCGAGCTGTTCGCAGTCGATCTCGCCCTTGCTGGTCGAGATGCCCTGCACCTTGCCGCCCTCGGTGCGCACGCCGGTCACTTCGCATTTCTGGATGATATCCATGCCCATATCGGAACAGGCCCGCGCATAGCCCCAAGCCACCGCGTCGTGCCGTGCCGTGCCGCCGCGCTTTTGCAGCAGCGCGCCCAGCACCGGGTAGCGCGGCCCGTCGATATTGATGATCGGCACGAGATCCTTGACCTGCTGCGGCCCGATCCATTCGGTGTCGATGCCCTGCAGACGGTTGGCGTGCACCGTGCGCTTGTAGCCGCGTACCTCGTGCTCGGTCTGGCCTAGCATCAGCAGGCCCCGCGGCGAGAACATCACGTTGTAGTTCAGATCCTGGCTCAGATCCTCGTAAAGCGCGCGGGCTTTCTCGTAGATCGCGGCCGAGGGATCCTGCAGATAGTTCGAGCGGATGATCGTGGTGTTGCGGCCCGTATTGCCGCCGCCCAGCCAGCCTTTCTCGATCACCGCGACATCGGTGATGCCATGCACCTTGCCGAGGTAATAGGCGGTGGCCAGGCCATGCCCGCCCGCCCCAACGACGATGACCTTGTAGCGTTTCTTCGGCTCGGGGGAGCGCCATGCTCGTTCCCAGCCGCGATGGAAGCGCATCGCCTCACGTGCAACGGCAAACATCGAATAGCGTTTCATGAGCGCGCCTCCGAGCAGTCTCGACTCTTTCGCCTTTGTGATGGACCGGGGCGGCGGACGAAAGCCCCCCTGTTGCGGCATCGCAGGGAAAAAAGCGACATGGGCCTGCGACATCGAGTTCCATTCACGCGCTAGACCCTTTCGGCGCGGCGTCATCTCGCCTAAATGGGGAACGAAGGATGAGGAGACGCCATGCTGTTCTGGATTATCGCCGCCGCGCTCGTTGCGGTCATCGCGCTTTTGTTCGCCCTTGCGCTGCTGCGCGGGCGCGGCGAGGACGAGATGGCCCCTGCGGCCTCGTATGACGTGCAGGTCTATCGCGACCAGCTGCGCGATCTGGAGCGCGACGTCGAACGCGGCGTCACCTCGCGCGAGGAAGCCGACCGCGCGAAGCTGGAAATTTCGCGCCGGATGCTCGAGGCCGACCGCAAGGCACAGGCAGGCTCCGATCTGGGCCGCGCGCCGAAAGGGGCGACCATCGCAGTCGTGCTCGGCGTCGTCGTGATTTTCGGCGGGGCATTCGCGCTTTACGATTACGTGGGGCAGGACGGGTACGAGGACCAGCCCATCGGCGTGCGTCTTGCGGATGCCGACAAGCTTTATGACAGCCGCCCCTCGCAGGCCGAAGCCGAGAAAATGGCAAAAGCCCGCGCGACCGCCCCCCAATCCAACCCGGACCCACAATTCCTCGCACTGATGAAGAAGCTGCGCGAAGCCGTGGCGAAAAAGCCCAACGATCCGAAAGGTCTCGAACTGCTGGCACGCAACGAGGCGACTCTGGGCAACTTCGATGCCGCATGGAAGGCGCAGCAGCGTCTCGTCGCGACAAAAGGCGATTCTGCGACGGCGCAGGATTACGCCGAGCTGGGCGACATGATGGCCGTCGCGGCAGGCGGAATGATCACCCCCGAGGCGGAGAAAGTCTTCGCGACCGCACTGACGATGGATCCGAAGAACGGGCTGTCGCTCTATTATGTCGGCCTGATGATGCTGCAGAACGGGCGTGCCGACCGCGCGTTCCGCTTCTGGGACAGCGCGTTGCGCAACTCGGAGAATAGCGACCCCTGGGTGCCGATGATGCGGCAGAACATTAACGACCTGGCATGGCTCGCGGGCGAGAAGGACTACACCCCGCCCAGACCGCGCGGCGCCCCCGGCCCGTCGCAGGCAGACGTCGCGGCGGCAGCGGATATGTCGCCCGAGGCCCGTCAGGACATGATCCGCTCGATGGTAGAACGGCTGAACGACCGGCTCGCGCAAGAAGGCGGCAGCGCGGATGATTGGGCACGTCTGATTTCGTCGCTGCGCATGATCGGCGAGGTCGACCGTGCCGATGCGATCTATGGCGAAGCGAAGGGCAAATTCGGTTCGCGCCCGGAAGACATGGCGAAGATCGACGCGGCCCATCAGGCGCCCGCCGGTCAGGCGCTCAAGGATATGGGCGGCGCTTCGGCGGGGCAAAGCGCACCGCAAGCGGCACCGGCCCTCCCCGGCCCGAGCGCCCAGCAGATGAAGGACGCGCAGTCCATGACGCCCGAGGAGCGCCAGCAAATGATCCAGGGCATGGTCGACGGTCTCTTTGACCGGCTGACCACCGACGGCGGCACGCCGCAGGAATGGGCCCGCGTGATCTCGTCGCTCGCGACTCTGGGCGAGAACGCACGCGCCAAGGAAGCCTGGGGCGAGGCGCAGAAGGCGCTGGCGGACAACCCGGACGCGCTGGCTCAGGTCGAGGCAGCCGCGAAATCGGCAGGTGTGGCGGAATGATCTGCGAGACGATCGAAGAGTTCGCCGAAGCGATCCCCCGCATGGGCGGGGTCGCGGGGCTCGATCTGGGCACCAAGACCATCGGCATCGCGGTGTCCGACGGGCTGCGCTCGGTCGCGACGCCGCTCTCGACGATCAAACGCAAGAAATTCGGCGTCGATGCCGAGGCGCTTCTGAAGATCGTGGCGGAGCGCGAGTTGAAGGGCCTGATCCTCGGCCTGCCGAAGAACATGGACGGGACCGAGGGCGCGCGTTGCCAATCGACCCGCGCCTTCGCCCGCAACCTCAGCCGCCTCACCGATCTGCCGATCAGCTACTGGGACGAGCGGCTGAGCACGGTCGCCGCCGAACGCGCGATGCTGGAGGCCGACATGTCGCGCGCCAAACGCGCCGAGGCGATCGACCACGTCGCGGCGAGCTTCATCCTGCAAGGCGCGCTGGATCGGCTGCGCTATCTGGGGGCGGCATGAACGATCCGCAAAACACCGACGACATCTGGAAACGCGCCGAGATCGAGAGCCCCTGCGTCAAGCTCTGCCAGATCCACCCCGAGGCGCGGATCTGCATCGGTTGTTACCGCACGATGGAAGAAATCGGCGCATGGTCGCGGATGACGCCCGAGGCGCGCCGCGAAGTGATGGCGGAACTGCCCGAGCGCGCGCCGCAACTGCGCAAACGCCGGGGCGGACGCGCGGGGCGGCAAGACCGCTGAGCGCTTAAACGCCAGCCTCTTTCGCCGGGAAGACGAAGCAGCGATCGCGGCGGATCATCAACCACATCGGCGTGCCGGGCTTCGGCAGGAAGACGTTGGGGACGCTGGCGCGCAGGATCGTGCCGTCGAAATCCATCCGAAACTCGACAAGGCTTTCGCGGCCCAGGAAGCGCGCGCGTTCGACGACGCCACGCGCGGGCGTGCCGTCCTGCGGCGTCGGAGCCGGGCCACGCCCTGCCCGGTCGAAATCGATCTTCAGATGCTGCGGGCGGATCACGATGTCGATCTCGGTCCCGTCCGCATGGCCCGGCGTCAGGAAGTCGCCGAAGGGCGTCACGGTCAGCGCGTCCTTCACCTGCCCCTTGAGCACGTTCACATCCGAGAAGAACGCCGCCGCCGCCCGATCCACCGGCGCGTTGTAAAGGTTGTAGGGCGCACCGCGCTGCACGATTTTCCCGCCGCGCATCAGCAGGATCTCATCGGCCATCCGCATCGCCTCATGCGGCTCATGCGTGACCAGAAGAACGGCCGTGTTTTCCTCTTTCAGAAGCGCCAGCGTCTCGTCGCGGATATCGTCGCGCAGGCGCTCGTCCAGTCCCGAGAAAGGCTCGTCCATCAAGAGGATACGCGGCCGTGGCGCAAGCGCGCGCGCCAGTGCCACGCGTTGCTGCTCGCCGCCCGAAAGCCCGTGGGGATAGCTGTCGCGATGCCGCGTGAGCCGCACCTTCTCGAGCAATTCCGTCACGCGGGCGCGCTTCGCTGCCGCATCGCCCTTGAGGCCGAAGGCGATATTCTCGGCCACCGTCAGATGCGGAAACAGCGCGAAGTCCTGAAACATCAGCCCGATCGCGCGTTGCTCGGGCGGGATGCGGAACACCGTGTCGCAGATCAGCTTGCCATCGACGTAGATCTCGCCCGTATCCTGCATGTCGACGCCCGCGATCAGCCGCAGCGTCGTCGACTTGCCGCAGCCCGAAGGCCCCAGCAGACAGGTCACCTGCCCCGCGGGGATCGCGAAGGACACGTCATCGACGACGGCCCGCCCGTCGAACACGCGGCCAAGCGCGCGAACTTCGAGGCGCGGTGGGGGTAATTGTGCGCTCATGCAGCGAAATCTCGACCGAAAGTGTCAGGCAATGCAGGGCGGGAGATAACAGCCCCCCGCCCCCCAAGCAAGCCCGGCAGGTCCGGCAGACCGGCTTAGATCGAGATGTTGTTCAGCCCGCCATCGAGCATCACGTTCTGCCCGACCATGAACCCCGCATGAGCCGAACACATGAAGGCGCAGGTCGCGCCGAACTCCTCGGGCGTGCCGTAGCGGCGCACCGGGATCGTCGCTTCGCGCTGCGCTTTCGCCTCCTCGACCGAGATGCCCTTCGTCTTCGCCGCCGCCGTATCGAGCGACACCGCACGGTCGGTCGCGTGCAGGCCCGGCAGCAGGTTGTTGATGTTCACGCCAAATTCGGCGACCTGCCGCGAGGTGCCCGCAACGAAGCCCGTCAGGCCAGAGCGCGCGGAGTTCGACAGGCCGAGCTGCGCGATCGGCGCGCGGACGGATTGCGAGGTGATGTTGACCACCCGGCCCCAGCGCTGCTCGATCATGGCAGGCAGAACCGCCTGCATCATCGCGATCGGGGCGAGCATGTTCGCGTCGAGCGCCGCGATGAAATCGTCACGCGACCAATCGCGCCAGTTGCCCGGAGGCGGGCCGCCCGCATTCGTCACCAGAATATCGACCTCGCCCGCTTCGCTCAGCACCGCCGCGCGCCCCTCGGGCGTGGTGATGTCGGCGGCCACAGGCGTCACGGTCACCCCGGTCGCAGCCATGATCTCGTTCGCGGTCGCGGCCAGCGCATCGGCGCCGCGCGCGTTCAGCACAATCTCGACGCCCGCCTGCGCCAGCGCCATCGCGCAGCCCCGTCCAAGCCCTTTCGACCCCGCACATACGATCGCCTTGCGGCCCTTGATCCCAAGATCCATCGCGCCCTCTCCTTTGCTGTCATTCTCCGGCGTGCTCCGGCGGGGCCCCGCGCGCGAAACGCCGCGCGCCGCCCTGCCAGCTTCGCCTCGGACAGTAGCTTGCGCGCCGGGGAGGACAAGCGCGCTGTCGCCGCTTGACCATCGGGAGCGGCCCGCGGTAAGCCGATGCGATCCATCAGTTTCAGACGGCCCGGCAGGGCGAGGGAGAGCGCGTGTCCAACCCGAGCCAGATCGTTCACGTCTTCGAAGCCGAGGATATCTGGGTCACTTCCGGCGCCAATCATGGCGACGCGCTCGGTCCCGCCGAAGACTGCGAACCCGGCGACATCTATCAGCTTCATCGGGCCGCCAAACCGCGTCGCCTCGTGCTGGCCCAGCAAGGCGCCGCGCCGACCGTGGCGCAGGGCTCCGAGATCGGCGCGCCGGGCGATGCGCTCGCGCTGATCGCCCGGCACCTGCTGATCACCCCCGAGGGCGACACGGTCGATATCCTGATGATCCGCCACGACGCGACGGACGCGCTTTATGCGCTGCCGCTTTCACCGATGGCGGCGCGTTTCGATTACACGCTGCTGGAAGCCAGCGAAGATCCCGGCGAGGCGCTGCTGTCGGACCTCGTCTGTGTGGCCTTCACCACCGGGACGATGATCACGCTGGCAGGTGGCGCGCAGATGCCGATCGAGCAACTCACTCCGGGCGCGCGCGTGCTGACCCGCGACAATGGCCCGCAACCGGTGAAGCTGGTGGCGAAGGCGACGATGCGCGCGCTGGGGTCCTTCGCGCCGGTCGTGATTTCGGCGGGCGTGCTGGGCAATGAGGGCGATCTGGTGATCTCGCCCCATCACCGCGTGTTCCTCTATCGCCGCGGCGTGCACAAGCTGGGCGACACGTCGGAAATCCTCGTGCAGGCAAAGCATCTCGTCGATGGCGAGAATGTCTGGCAGCGCGAGGGCGGGTTCGTCGATTACTACGCGCTGGTCTTCGACCGGCACGAAATCATCTATGCCGAGGGCATCCCGGTCGAGAGCCTGATGGTCTCGGAAGCGACGCTCTCGCTGCTTCCCGAAGAACTCGGCCGCGAGATTTCAAACCGCCTGTCCGACCTCGCCCATCGCCAGCATTTCGGAACGGAAGCCACACGCGAACTGCTGGACCGGATCGGGCGCGAGAAGCTGTTCCGCAAGCGCAAGGACTGAGGGTGGAGGGGGCGCTGCCCCCGCTCTTCTCTGCCCTCCGCTCGCGCTTCGGGCGTTCGGCGGGGCGTCCTTCCACTGGAAGGCTGCTAAACCCGCCTCACCCCCCGGGATATTTTTGCCAAGAGGAAGACGTTAGCCGTTCAGCACGTCGAGCGCGGCGGCGTGGATCTCGGACGACGCGGCAGCAAGCACCTGTCCACCGCGATGGGCCGGACCGCCCTGCCAGTTGGTGACAAGGCCACCCGCCGCCTCGATCACCGCGATCGGGGCCGCGACGTCGTAGGGCTGCAGCCCGGCCTCGACCACCAGATCGATCTGACCGGCGGCGAGCAGCGCATAGGCATAGCAATCCATCCCGTAGCGCGTCAGCCGCACCTGCTGCGACAGCCGGGCGAAGGCCGCGCCTTCGTCGGGCGTGCCGACTTCGGGGAATGTGGTGAAAAGCGTCGCGCTGTCGAGCCCGCGCCCAGAGCGCACGCCGAGATCGCGCCCGCCATGCGGCCCCTCCAGCGTCGCGCGGCCGAAGCCGCCGGTGAAACGCTCTCCGATATAGGGCTGGTCGATCACGCCCATCATCGGCGCGCCGGGACCATCCGCTTCCTCGGCACAAAGGGCGATCAACACGCCCCAGGTCGGCGTGCCCGACAGGTAGCCGCGCGTGCCGTCGATCGGGTCGAGCACCCAGGTCAGGCCGCTCTCGCCGCGGGTCACGCCGTGCTCTTCGCCATAAATTCCGTCTTGCGGGCGACGCTCCGCGATCAAGGCGCGCATCGCGGCCTCTGCAGAGCGGTCGGCCTCGGTCACCGGATCGAAACCACCTTCGAGCTTGTTATCCGCGCCGATCCCGCCCACGGGCCGGAACTGCGCCAGGGTCTCGCGACGGGCGCAATCGGCAAGGTCATTGGCCAGCGCGGCGAGCGCCGCACGGGTATCGGTGTCGAGATCAAGCATCGGTGTCCTCCCCGGGCCGTGCCGTCACCGCAACCGCCCCCCAGAAATGAGATAAGGGGAGCGGTAACCGCCCCCCTTCTCCGGGTCAAGCTGCCGACCGCCCCACATTCGGTCGCCAGTTGCGCCTAAACTCGTTTGCGTGGCGCTCAGGCCGCGTCGGACAGCACCTTGGCCAGTTCGAACAGCCGGCGGCGCTGCGCCTCCGGGATCGCGTAATAGGAACGCACGAGCGCGAGCGCCTCCTTGTCGGACAGAATATCCCCCGCCACTTCCGGTTGCATCCCGCTGTCTTCCGCGAGGCCCTCGAAGAAGAACGAGATCGGAACCTCGAGCGCATCCGCGATATCCCAGAGACGCGACGCCGAGACGCGGTTCATCCCGGTTTCGTATTTCTGAATCTGCTGGAATTTGATCCCAACTTTGTCCGCAAGCTGTTGTTGGGTCATCCCAATCATCCAGCGCCGGTGCCGGATCCGCTTGCCCACGTGGACATCAACCGGATGCTTCATACTCTTTCCCCTTTAAGCCAATTTCACCCGCAAACTACCGTGCGCTGAGTGTGGCCTGCGCGGGTAAAATCGCAAACCTGTCTAAAAAGACAGGGAATTTGCGGCTTTCCGCAGCACACCTAACCTAAAGGATAGGTCGCCCGCTATTCGCCTTCCGCGTGTTTTGCGATTTGCAAATCAACGACTCAGGTGCCGTAGGGGAAGATGGTGGCGCTAACCGGTCTTTCACGAGGGATTGATTCGCGCGTCAACCCGCGGATCGGACCTGCCGCGGGGTCGCTTCCGGCACCAAAAGCGCGGGCTGGTCCTGATCTCTCGCGCGGTTTATCACGGGCAACGAAGGGTCCACCCGCTTGGCCGACCCGCCTCAAGACACAACCTGCCGGAGCATTCGATGCGCGCCTATGTTCAGACCGCCCCCGGGCAACGCCCCGAACTGACCGAAACCCCCTTGCCCGCGCCGGGGCCCGGCGAGGTTCAGGTGGCCATCCGGGCCTGCGGCCTGAACTTCGCCGACCTGCTGATGATCGAGGGGAAATACCAAGACACCCCCACCCCGCCCTTCACGCTCGGGATGGAGCTCGCGGGAGAGGTCATCGCGGCGGGCGAAGGCTGCACCCTCGCTCCAGGCACGCGCGTTGCGGTCTTTGCGGGCCAAGGCGGGCTGGCGGAGGCGGGCAATTTCCCGGAAAGCCGCTGCACCCCAATGCCGGACGCGATGAGCTACGCGCAGGCTGCGGCCTTCCAGATCGCCTACGGCACCAGCCATGTGGCGCTGGAGACGCGCGCAGCGCTCGCCGAGGGCGAGACGCTGGTCGTGCTGGGCGCGGCTGGCGGGGTCGGCCTTACCGCAGTCGAGATCGGCAAGAAGATGGGCGCCCGGGTGATCGCCTGCGCGCGCGGCGAGGCGAAGCAGCAAATCGCGCGGGACGCCGGAGCCGATGAGACGCTCGACAGTGAGAGTGACGACCTCAAGGGGGCCATCAAGGCGCTTGGCGGCTGCGATGTCGTCTATGACGCGATCGGCGGCCCGGCGGGCGAAGCGGCTTTCCGCGCGCTGAAGCCCGGCGGGCGCTATCTCGTGATCGGGTTCGCCAGCGGCAGCCAGCCGAAACTGCCGTTGAACCACGCGCTGGTGAAGAATATCGCGATCCACGGGCTCTACTGGGGCGGCTATCTCAAGCTCGACCCGCAGGTGCTGACCGGCTCGATGGCGCGGCTCTTCGACTGGTTCGCGCAGGGCGGCCTCAACCCGCATATCGGCGCGACCTATCCGATGGAGCAGATCCCCGACGCCCTGGAAGATCTGCGCGCGCGCCGCTCCACCGGCAAGCTGGTCATCGAGATCGGCGCTCAGGCATAGGCCTCGCGGAGCATGGCGCGAAACGCGTCGACCGGGTCGCCGGTCAATCGGCCCGTGTCGTAGAAACAGATGCGCGAACGGCCGATCGCCGGCAGGCCGCTCTCGGGCCCCAGGGCCACACAGCCCAGCGGGATATATCGTGACAGACGCACCGCGACGCCCATATCGGCCGCCACCGTTGCGCTTGCCATTTCGTCCGATTGTCCCTCGAAAGCGGATTTCGCCTCGATCCCGACCGTTTCAAGCGCCTCCAGTGCCGCGTCATAGAAGGCGCAGCTTTCCTCGATCGACAGCATCAGCGGACGTTCGCAAAAGGCTCGCCCGAGCTGCGCACCGATCCAGACCAGATCATCGGAAGCCAGCACCTCGGCCTCGTGTCCGGGCTTGTCTTCGGTGGTCAGGATAATATCGAGCTCCCCCGCATCGAACATCCGGCGCAGCACCGACGAGCGGCGCGAGACAAGCTGCAGGCGCACCATCGGCCATTGCTCGGCCATCGCGCGCAGCAGGCCCGGCATTTGCGGGCTGACCAGATCATAGGGCAGACCGAACCGCACGGTCACCTCGGCATCTGTCGCGCGCAGCCGCGCCAGCGCCGCATCGTTCTCGGCACAGATCCGGCGGGCGTGGTCCAGAAGCGAGCGCCCCGCACGGGTCAGCGCCATCTTGCGGTTCGCCCGGTCGAAGAGCCCCTTGTCGAGCGCCTCCTCCAAGCGACGGATCTGCATCGAGACCGCCGATTGCGTCAGGTTCAGAAGTCGCGCCGCCTGCGTCACCGACCCGGTCTCGGCAACCGTAAGAAGCGCCCGCAGCGCTGCGATATCGAGGTTTTGCGCCATGTCCGCCCAGCCTGCCTATCCATCACGTTTCGTGATGCTCAATAGCACAATCATTCGTTTTCATCATCAATAAACTTGCGCCATCCTTCTCGGCAGGAACGATCTGCCACGGAGGATGAGACGATGACCTTCCTGACCCGGCGCAACGCCGCCTGCTGCGCCCCTGCCCGTCCCGCACGGCAGGGCCTCTTTGCGACCCTCGCTCGCATGGCCGCCTATCACCGGTCGCGCCGGGCGCTCGAGCGCCTTGATTCAAGGCTTCTCGACGACCTCGGGCTGAGCGAGACCGAGGCCGCATTCGAGGCACGGCGCCGGATTTGGGACGCCCCCGATCACTGGCGCGCGGGCCGCTGAGACAAAAGACGTGAAAACAGTGTGAAAGGGCGCATTTTCAGGCAGCCCCAAATCTTGAATTTCGGGGCTGCTCTGCCAATATCGGTACCGAAACCGGTCCGAGGGACGACCGGGAGATATAGTTGGAGGTGCTGATGGCTGATTTCGAAACGATGCGGACCCCCCAGGCGGGCACGCGTCAGGCTGCGATTGACGAGGGTCTTCGCGCACATATGAACAAGGTCTACGGGCTTATGTCGCTGGCGATGCTGGTGACCGGGGCCGTGGCGTTTGGTGTGGGTACGAACCCGGCGCTCGTTGCCGCGATCTTCGGCTCGGGCCTCAAATGGGTTGTGATGCTGGCGCCGCTGGCGATCGTCTTCGCCTTCGGTGCGATGATCAACAAGATGTCGACCAGCACGGCGCAGATCGTGTTCTTCGTCTATGCCGCGCTGATGGGGCTGTCGATCAGCTTCATCTTCGCCGCCTATACCGGCATCTCGATCGCGCAGACCTTCCTCGTGACGGCGATCTCCTTCGCGGGCCTTTCGCTTTACGGCTACACCACGAAGCGTAACCTGAGCGCGATGGGCTCGTTCCTGATGATGGGTCTGATCGGCCTGATCGTCGCCTCGATCGTGAACATCTTCCTCGCCTCCTCGGCGATGGCCTTCGCGATCTCGGTGATCGGCGTTCTGATCTTCGCGGGCCTCACGGCCTACGACACGCAGAACATCAAGAACACCTACCTGCAGCTCGCGGCCAGCGACTCGGAGTTCATGGGCAAAGCCGCCATCATCGGCGCGCTGCAGCTCTACCTGGACTTCCTGAACCTGTTCATGTTCCTGCTGCAATTCATGGGCAACCGGAACTGATCCGCGCCCAAGCGAACACGACACGAAGCCCCGCCCAACCGGCGGGGCTTTTTCATGTCAGCCCATCCGCAGCGCCATATCGAGCATGCGGTTGGAGAAGCCCCACTCGTTGTCATACCAGCCGAAGACCCGGATCAGCCCATGCTGGGTCGCCCGCGTCTCGGGCAGCGCCATGACGATGCTCTCGGGGCGCGCGCGCAGATCGGTGGAGACGAGCGGTTTCCCGGTCGTGCCGATCACGCCACCCGCGCCTTGCAGCACCGCGTTGACCTGCTCGACCGTGGCAGTTTTTTTCACCGTCACCGCCAGATCGACCGCTGAGACAGAGGCCGTGGGCACCCGCACCGCCTGCGCAATCAGGCGACCGGCGAGATCGGGGAGCACCTCTTCCATCAACTTGCCCGCGGAGGTCGTCGTCGGCACCATCGACAGCGCCGCCGCGCGCGAGCGCTCCATCGGGCCGCGCGGCTTGTCGACCGTGGGCTGCGAGCCGGTATAGCAATGCACCGTCGTCATCGAGCCGGTGACGATCCCGAATTCCGCATCGATCAGCCGCGCAAGCGGCGCCAGCGCATTGGTGGTGCAGCTTGCGTTGGAGACGATCTTCTGCCCGTTCAGCGCCGCGTCGTTCGCGCCCAGAACCACAGTGATCTCGGCCGCTTTCGCAGGCCCCGAGATCAGCACGCGAGCTGCGCCGCCTGCGATCCCCTGCCCCGCGATCTGGGGGCTGTCGGCGCGGCCGGTGCATTCCATCACCAGATCGACATCCGACAGATCGAGCGTGGAGATATCATCCGCGCGGTGCAGCGCGATTCGGGTGCCGTTGATCACCAGCGCCCCCTGTTCCAGCCCGACACTCCCGCGCCACGGGCCGAAGACGCTGTCATATTCGAAGAGGTAAGCGAGCATCTCGGGCGCTTCGATATCGTTGACGCCCACGATCTCGAGCCCCGGCCAGCGCGCAGGCACCTCCGCCCAGGCGCGCAGCACCGAGCGACCGATCCGTCCGAACCCGTTTATGAAAACACGCATCTGGCGCACCTCCTGCAAACGCCCTTAGCGCCGCAGGGCGCCAAGGGAAAGTGCGCGATTGTCACCGATACGAGAGACTTCAGGCCGACAGTTCGTGCGCGGTGATCTGATAGGTGAAGTCCTTGGCGTCTAGATAATCGCGGCGTTTGCCGTCGATCTCGGCCTGCGGATACATCAGGTAGGGCAGTTCCGGCCCGTCCGAACCTGGCAGGTCCACGTCATGCGCGTAGTTATAGCCAACCCAGTTGCCTTCCCATGCGCCGAACAGCTTCGCGCGCACGTCGACCACCTTCGGGTCTTTGAGGCCCAGATGGCCCTCGCCTTCCTGCAGCATCACCTTACGCACATCGGCGGCGTCCGCAGGCACCCAGCCGAAGCCGCTCAGCCAGACTTCCGAGCGGCAATGTTGCGCGCCGGTGGCATCGTCGGATTTCAGACCGAGGCTCTTGTAGCCGAAGCGCGAGCGCGCGACGCGGATGCCATAGACATCACGTGCGGGCAGACCGGCAGCACGCGACAGCCCGACGAAGAGCGCGTTGAGATCGGCGCATTTGCCCGACAGGTCGCCCGAGGTCAGCATGAAAGAGATATCGCCCAACCCGCAGCCCGGCGTCTTCGGATTGCGCACGGTGTTCTCGACGATCCATTCGTAGATCGCGCGGGCTTTCTCCAGATCGCCAGTCTTCCCGCGGGTGATCGAGTCGGCGGTCTGCTTCACGATCCCGTCGGTCGGCAGCAGCTTGGTCGCGGCGGTGAAGCGCGCACGCTCGACCTCGTCGAGCGGCTCCACGTCGCCCGGTTTGCTCAGATCGACCACGAAATCCTGCGTCTGCGCCTGCGTCGTCAGGGTCAGCTTGCGCGGGCCGTCGGAGGCACCCCAGACCGCATGCACCATCGGCGTGCCGGTGTCGGGCGCGTTCACGATCTGAACCTCGTCCGCATCGCTTTCCCAGTTCACCGCGCCGGGCTTCATCCAGCCCTCGCCATGCACGGAAGGTACCGGCACCCAAAGCTGCGCCGTCTCGCCACCGCCGGGCAGGCTGACCTTGGTGACCAGCTCGAAGCTGCGCCAGCCCGTGGGCTTGGGGTCGAACGCGGCCATCGCACCGCGCGCGCTGGCCGCCAGCGCCATCGAAGCCGCACCGAGTTGCAGAAGACGCCGTCTGTTCAAAGCCATGTCACCACTCCGCTGAATACTGGCCGCGTTCTACGCCCACGTCCCTGCAAGAACAAGGCAGCAGTTCGGTCAGCCGAACCGCCCGGTGATGTAATCCGAGGTGCGCTCGACCCGCGGGCGGGTGAAGATTTGCGCGGTCTCGCCCTCTTCGATCAGCTCGCCCAGATACATGAAGGCGGTGCGGTCGGAGACGCGGCTCGCCTGCTGCATGTTGTGGGTCACGATGGCGATGGTGAACTGCTCCTTGAGCTGGTGGATCGTCTCTTCCAGCTTGCCGGTCGAGATCGGATCGAGCGCGGAAGCCGGCTCGTCGAGCAGGATCACCTCCGGCTCCACCGCGATGGTGCGCGCCACGCACAGGCGCTGCTGCTGACCGCCCGAGAGAGACTGGCCCGAGCTTTGCAGCTTGTCCTTCACCTCGTCCCAGAGCGCCGCGCCTTTCAGCGCCGCCTGCACCCGGTCGTCGATCTCGGATTTCGCGTAATTCGCGAGGCGCAGGCCGAAAGCGATATTCTCGTGGATCGTCATCGGGAAGGGCGTGGGTTTCTGGAACACCATGCCCACTTTCGCGCGCAGCCGGTTCAGATCGACCTTCTTGCCGAGGACATTCTCGCCATCGAGCAGCACCTCCCCCGTCGCGGTCTGCTTCGGATAGAGGTCATACATCCGATTGAGCACGCGCAAGAGCGTGGACTTGCCACAGCCCGACGGACCGATGAAAGCCGTCACACGGTTCTCGGGCAGGTCGAGATTGATCGATTTCAGGGCTTTGAAATCACCGTAGAAGAAATCGAGGTTCTTGATCGAGATGCGCGATTTCGGCGCGGGATCCACCCCGTCGAAGGTCATCGGAGAGCGTTCGCGAGTGAGGGTATCCATCAGTGTTTCTCCTTCTTGGAGGTGACGAGGCGGGCGACAATCGACAGCGCCAGCACCGCGACGGTGATGAGAAGTGCGCCTGCCCAGGCAAGGGCTTGCCAGTTATCGTAGGGCGAGAGCGCGAATTGGAAGATGGTGATCGGCAGCGAGGCCATCGGCTGCGTCAGATCGAGGCTGAAGAAGTTGTTACTGAGCGCCGTGAAGAGAAGCGGCGCGGTCTCGCCCGAAATCCGGGCGATGGCCAGCAGCACGCCGGTCACGATCCCCGCCATTGCCGCCTTGTAGGCGACCGTGCGGATCACGATCCAGCGCGGCCAACCCATCGCAAGCCCCGCCTCGCGCAGCTGGTCGGGCACGAGGCGCAGCATGTCCTCGGTGGTGCGCACGACGATCGGGATCACGAGGATCGCCAGCGCGACCGAGCCCGCGAGCGCCGAGAAATGCCCGAGGCTGACGACGAGCACCTGATAGACGAAGAGGCCCACGATGATCGAGGGTGCCGACAGCAGGATGTCGTTCACGAAGCGGATCACCTTGGACAGCTTCGCATAGCGCCCGTATTCCGCCATGTAGGTCCCGGCGAGGATGCCGATCGGCGTCCCGATCGCCACCGCGATCGCCGACATGATGACCGAGCCGAGGATCGCATTGCGCAAGCCCCCGGGCTCCATCGGCGAGGGCGTGTCTTGCGTGAAGACGGAAAGGTTCAGCGCGCTCGCCCCCTTGTAGAGCAGGTAGAGCAGGATCACGGCCAGCACGAAGAGGCCGAGCGCCGCCGCCCCCGTGGACAGCGTCATCATCACCGCGTTGATGGTTTTTCTGCGGGTCATCGAAGCCATGTCTTACGCTCCCGACTTTTGCTTCATGCGCTTGAGCATCCACTGGGCCGCGGCAAGCACGATGAAGGTAAGGATGAACAGAACGAGGCCCAGCGCGATCAGCGACGAGGTGTAGATCGGCGTCGTGGCCTCGGTGAATTCGTTGGCGATGGCGGCCGAGATCGTGGTGCCCGGCGCGAGGATCGAGCCCGAGATGCGATGCGCGTTGCCGATCACGAAGGTCACGGCCATCGTCTCGCCCAGCGCGCGGCCAAGCGACAGCATGATGCCGCCCACCAGCGCGGTGCGCACATGCGGGATCACGATATGGCGGTTCACCTCCCAGCGGGTCATGCCCATGCCGTATGCGCTTTCACGCAGCATCGGCGGCACCGTCTGGAAGATATCGCGCGCGAGCGACGCGATGAAGGGCAGGATCATCATCGCGAGGATCAGCCCCGCAGTCAGCATCCCGATCCCGTAGGGCGGGCCCGCGAAGAGCGTGCCGATCACCGGGACATGGCCCAGCGTGTCGATCAGGAAGGGCTGGATATAGCTCTGCATGAAGGGCGCGAAGACGAAGAGCCCCCAGATGCCGTAGATGATCGAGGGGATGCCCGCGAGCAGCTCGATCGCGATCCCCAAGGGTCGGCGCAGCACGCGCGGGCAGGTCTCGGTCAGGAAGATCGCAATGCCAAGCCCCACCGGCACCGCGATGACCATCGCGATGATCGAGGTGACGACCGTGCCGTAAAGCGGCGCCAGCGCGCCGAACTTGTCGGTCACCGGGTTCCATTTCGCGGTCCACAGGAACGGCAGCCCGTATTCCTTAAACGCCGGCCACGCCCCCATGACGAGCGAGGCGAACACGCCCAGAAGAACCATCAGCACCACCACCGCAGCGGCCAGCGTCAAAGAGCCGAATATCCGGTCGGACTGGGCCACCGGGCGCGTGCTCTTCACGCCGCTGTCGTAATCGCTTGTCGCCGTCATCGCGCACTCCACTCAAAATCGCAGAAAGGGAGGGCCGCAGATGCAGCCCTCCCCCGAAGGTGTTTATGGCAGGAAGGATCAGTGGTTCATCGACCAGACAGCGTTGCCGTCCTCGCCTTTGATCTGGCCCCATTCTTTCTTGATCTGAGCCACGACGTTTTCGGGCATCGGGATGTAGTCCAGCTTGGCGGCAGCATCGCCACCGTTCGCATAGGCCCAGTCGAAGAACTTCAGCGCTTCGGTCGAAGCTGCACCGTCCTTGGCGTCCTTGTGCATCAGGATGAAGGTCGCCGCGGTCATCGGCCAAGTCTTGTCGCCCGGCTGGTTGGCGAGGATGACGCCGAAGCCCGGCTGGCTCGACCAGTCGGCATTGGCGGCGGCAGCGGCGAAGGCTTCGGCCTTCGGCGCGACTTTCTTGCCTGCTTTGTTGATCATGTCCGTGTAGGTCATGTTGTTCTGCAGCGCGTAGGCATATTCGACATAGCCGATCGAGTTCTTCGTCTGATCGACGTTCGCAGCCACGCCCTGGTTGCCCTTGGCGCCAAGACCCACCGGCCATTCGACAGCGGTCGAGACGCCGATGTCGTTCTTCCAGGTCTCATCGACGGAGGCGAGGTAATAGGTGTAGTTGAAGGTGGTGCCCGAACCGTCCGAACGGTGAACAACGGCGATCGCCGCGTCGGGGAGCTTCACGCCTTCGTTGAGCTTGGCGATGGCCGGATCGTTCCACTTGGTGATCTTGCCTTCGTAGATTTTCGCCAGCGTCTCGCCGTCGAGAACCAGCTCGCCCGGCTTGATGCCTTCGACATTCACGACCGGGACGATGCCGCCCATGACGGTCGGGAACTGAACCAGCGTGTTCTTCTCCAGCTCGTCGCCGCCCAGCGGTTTGTCCGAGGCGCCGAAGGTCACGGTGCGGGATTCGATTTGCTTGATGCCGCCGCCCGAGCCGATGGCCTGATAGTTGAGGCCCGTGCCCGTCTTCTCTTTGTAGGTTTTCGCCCAGGCCGAGTAGATCGGATAGGGGAAGGTCGCGCCGGCGCCGGAGATGTCGGCGGCCTGCACCGCGGCGGCCGAAGCCAGCGTCGCACCGGCAATCGC
Source organism: Thioclava sp. DLFJ4-1 (assembly GCF_002020145.1). Taxonomy (NCBI): domain Bacteria; kingdom Pseudomonadati; phylum Pseudomonadota; class Alphaproteobacteria; order Rhodobacterales; family Paracoccaceae; genus Thioclava; species Thioclava sp. DLFJ4-1. The sequence goes on along the minus strand of NZ_MPZT01000004.1, from coordinate 38,083 downwards.
GGCGGTGAGGGTGAGGCGGGTGATGAACATTGAACAGTCCTCGCTGTCAGAATTCGGAAGCTATGAACGCGGTAACGAAACTCGTCCCGTCCGCTGGGTGCACTCATGACGGGGCTTTTTGACAGCTATGTAACAGTCGCGATTGCGTGACAGGGCGTGATAATCTGGCGGTTTTAGGGGCTTCGGGATCACGATCCCCGCTGTGCGAAAGCCCCTGAAATGGCAGGGAACAAGACGCTTTCACACGCGTCTGGCCATCACGCCAAAATCGCGACGCCGCGAGGCAAGGGCGTTTTCAGCCGACCCTTACGTAAATTTCGCCGAGAAAATGACAGTCCGCAGGCGATTTTTGTGACGGTTTCGGTGTCACGAAGCGGTCGCGAAGGCCGGATTACCCTGCCCTCGCGACTCAGAGTCGGCGTGCGGCGAGCGAACGCCGCACGAGCTGACTCGCGACAAAAGTTACAAGATCACGCGCGGCTCGGGCACACCGACGACCGGCGCGCGCAGCAGATAGGACAGCCCCTGATCCGCATCGGGGTCGGTCATGCCCTCCAGCGCGCTCGTGACCAGCACGTCGCGCATATCCGCGCCCCCGAAGGCCGGACAGGTGCTGTTCTTCCCCGGCAGATCGAGATGATGGGTCATGCGGCCTTCCGCATCGAAGCGCGCCACCCGTCCCGAACTCCAAAGCGCGCACCAGAGGCCACCCTCGGCATCCACCACCGCCCCATCGGGATAGAGGCCCTCGGATGACAGATCGAGAAACAGCCGACGTTCGCCCTCGGGCCAGCCATCCGCATCAAGCGACTGACACCAGACCTTCCGGCTGGGCGTATCCGCGAAATAGGCCGTGCGACCATCGAGCGTGAAGCAAATCGCGTTGGGGATCGAAATCCCCGAGACGAGACGGCGCAGCTTGCCCCGGTAATAGCGATAGATCGTGCCGCGCCCGCGCTCGGCCTCTTTGCCCATCGTGCCAAACCAGAAGCCACCCTGCCGATCCGCCCGCCCGTCATTCGAGCGGGTGCCGGGATCGTCGGCCTCCACTTCGACGAGCGGCTCCAGAGTGCCCTCGCCGATATGGAACAGCGACAGGCCGGTCTCGGTCGCGAGGATCATCCGCTCGCGATCCACCCAGCCTGCCGCCGAGGCCATGCCCTCGAACTGCCATTCGAGCGGGCCATTGGCATCGCGCGTCAGCAGCTTGCGGTTCAGGATATCGAACCAGAAGAACTGGCTGCGCTCGGGATGCCAGAACGGCCCTTCGCCCAACTCGCAAACCCTGTCGTCAAACACGCTCATATGAATCCTCCCGCAATTTGCGGAAGCCTCTCACCCCTGCAGGTCTTCGGGCAAGAGGTTCTCGGGCATGTTCTGGAAACAAACGGGCCGCAGGAAGCGCCGGATCGCGAGCGTGCCGACGCTGGTCGCGCCGAAATTCGTGGACGCCGGATACGGCCCGCCATGGACCATCGCGTCGCAGACCTCCACGCCCGTCGGGAACCCATTCGCGAGCACCCGGCCCGCCTTGCGCTCCAGCACCGGCAGCAGCCGTCCGGCCAGCGCCGCATCGCCGTCATCCATATGCAGCGTCGCGGTCAACTGCCCCGAGAAGCTGCGCGCGACCTTCATCATCTCGTCGTCATCCTTGACCGTCACGATCAGCCCGAGCGGGCCGAAGACTTCCTCGGAGAGAACCTCGTTCTCCAGCCAATCGGCGGCGGAGACGCGGAACAGGTAGGGTTTCGCCTCGCGCCGGTCGCAAACCTGCGTCAGCAATTGCTGAACGCCTCCGGCCTCCTCGAACCGCGCGGCACCCTTGGTATAGGCTTCGGCGATACCGTCGGTCAGCATGACCTGCGATCCGCCCGCCTCCAACGCTGCGAGGGCCGCGTTCACGAACGTCTCGCCCTCGGTGCCTTCTTTGACCACGACAATACCGGGGTTGGTGCAGAACTGCCCCGCGCCCATCATCAGCGAGGCCGCCCAGCCCACACCCAGATCCTCACCGCGCGCCGCGATCGCTTCCGGCAGCAGGAACATCGGGTTGACCGAGCCCAGTTCGCCGAAGAAGGGGATCGGCTCGGGGCGTTGCGCGCAAAGGTCGTAAAGCGCCTTGCCGCCACCCAAGCTGCCGGTGAAGCCCACCGCCTTGATCAGCGGGTGCTGCACCAGCCCCTGCCCCACATCATGCGAGCCGCCTTGGACGAGGCTGAACACCCCCTTGGACATTCCGCATTTCTCGACGGCGGCCTTGATCGCTTCGGCCACGATCTCGCCGGTGCCGGGATGAGCCGGATGCCCCTTCACCACGACCGGGCAACCCGCCGCCAGCGCCGAGGCCGTGTCGCCGCCCGCCGTCGAAAACGCGAGCGGGAAATTCGACGCGCCGAACACCGCGACCGGGCCGATGGGACGCTGGATCATCCGCAGATCCGGACGCGGCAGCGGCTGGCGATCGGGCAGCGCCTTGTCGTGGCGCCGGTCGAGGTAGTCGCCCTTGCGGATATGCTCTGCAAACATCCGCAGCTGACCGGTGGTGCGGCCGCGCTCGCCATTCAGGCGCGCTTCGGGGAGACCGCTTTCCTGCGTGCCGATCTCGGTGATCGCCTCGCCGCGTGCCTCGATCTCGTCGGCAATCGTCTCGAGGAACTTCGCGCGGGTTTCGCGGCTCGAATAGCCATAGTCCCAGAACGCCTCCTCGGCCGCCTCGCAGGCGGCATTCACCATCTCGACGGTACCCATGCAGAACTCGTGCGAGGGCCCATGCGCCGGGTCAGACGTGAAACGCGTCTCGGTCTTTACCCAATCGCCTGCGATCAGATGCTTGCCATGCGGGGTATAGGTCATTTGGTATCCTTCAGAATTCGAAGTCTTCAACAGCGGTGCGGCGGCCCAGCAGGAATGCGTCGGCCACATGCACCATCGGCGCGAGATCCACATCGGATGCGCCTTGCCGCACCAGCTCTGCCATGCGGGCATAGAGTGCGGGGTATTCTTCCATGATGCTCTCGGCACCCTCGGCTTTCGCGCCGCCGATCTCAAGGACGTTGCCACCAAGGCGCAACGCCATCGGCCCGGCATCGGTTTCCAGCTCGATATCCCAAGTCTGCGGCCCTTCTTGCCGCCAGTCGAAATCGGCGGAAATTTCGCCGGTGAAATTCAGCCGCGCGGCGATGGGGGCCTGTCGATTGGCGGGAAATTCCAGCTCCGCCGAGGTCAGGTGAACCGGCGCGGGCAGGATTTCCGTCAGGATCGAGAGCGCGTTGATGCCCGGATCGAAAACGCCCATGCCGCCCGGCTCGAACACCCAGTCCTGTCCGGGGTGCCATTTGCGCACATCCTCGCGCCATTTGATCCGGCCAGACTGCACCTTGCGATCCGCAAGCCACGCCTTTGCCGCCGCGACCGCATGGGCCATGCGCGAATGCCATGTCGCGAACAGCGTGAGGCCCCGCGCAGAAGCCATCGCTTCGAGCGCGTGCACCTCGGCCAAGGTCGCCCCGGGCGGCTTTTCGAGCATCACGTGTCGTCCGGCCTCCAGCGCTGCGCGCGCAGCCAGAAAGCGCGGCACGGGCGGCAGACACAGGCTCACCACCTCGATCTCGGGATGGGCGGAGAGCATCTCCTCCATCTGCGTATAGGCGGGCACCCCCTCGACCGTGCCATGCCGCGAGACCGTCGCGGCCAGTTCCCAATCGGGGCTGGCAGCGATTGCGGGCACGTGCTGATCCAGAGCGATCTTGCCGATGCCGACGAGCGCGAGTTTCATCAGTGACTGTCCTTTCCGACCGGGTTGCCCCGGCAGCCGACGAGGAAATCGAGATCGGCCCCGGTATCCGCGCCCATCACATGCGCCTGATGCAGCCACGCATAGCCACCTTCCGGCCGCTCATGGCTCGGCTGCCACTTCGCAAGGCGCTCGGCCAGCTCCGCGTCCGAGATTTCGAGCGTCAGGCTCCGGTTCGGCACGTCGAGCGCGATCATGTCGCCGTTCTGCACGACCGCCAGCGGCCCTCCGGCCGCGGCTTCGGGCGAGGTGTGCAACACGACCGTTCCGTAAGCTGTCCCCGACATCCGCGCATCCGATATGCGGACCATATCGGTGATCCCCTTCTTCAGCACTTTCGGCGGCAGGCCCATGTTGCCCACCTCGGACATGCCGGGATAGCCCTTGGGGCCGCAATTCTTCAGCACCATCACGCAGGTCTCGTCGATATCGAGCGCGTCGTCGTTGATCTTCGCCTTGTAGTCGTCGATGTCCTCGAAGACGACCGCGCGCCCACGGTGGGTCAGCAGATGCGGGCTCGCCGCGGAGGGTTTGAGCACCGCCCCTTTAGGCGCGAGATTGCCGCGCACCACCGCGATGCCGCCCTGATCGGTCAGCGGTTTGTCGGCGGGCAGAATCACATCCTCGTTCCAGTTCACGACGTCCTTGACCTCATCCCAGAGCGCCCCGCCCGAGACGGTCAGCACGTCCTTGTGGAGCTGCCCCGCCTCGCCCAGACGTTTCAGCACGACCGGCAGACCACCCGCGTAGAAGAACTCTTCCATCAGGTATTTCCCCGACGGCATCAGGTTGACGATGGTCTTCACGTCGCGCCCGCAGCGGTCCCAGTCATCGAGCGTGACATCCACGCCGACGCGGCCCGCCAGCGCCAGAAGATGCACCACCGCGTTGGTCGAGCCGCCGATCGCGCCATTGGTGCGGATCGCGTTCTCGAAAGCCTGCTTGGTCATGATGTCGGAGGGTTTCAGATCGTCCTTCACCATCTGCACGATGCGGCGGCCCGAAAGCTGCGCCATCACGCGGCGGCGGCTGTCCACCGCCGGGATCGCGGCATTGCCCGAGAGCGCCATGCCGAGCGCCTCGGCCATGCTCGCCATCGTCGACGCCGTGCCCATCGTGTTGCAGGTGCCCGAGGAGCGCGACATCGAGGCTTCGGCTTCGAGGAATTCCTCCTGCGTCATCTCGCCCGCCTTCACGGCTTCGGAGAATTTCCACAGATGCGTGCCCGAGCCCACGCGCTCGCCCCGGAAATAGCCGTTCAGCATCGGCCCGCCGGTCACGACGATGGACGGAATATCGCAGCTCGCCGCTGCCATCATCAGCGACGGCGTGGTCTTGTCGCAGCCCACCAGAAGCACCGCCCCGTCCATCGGCTGGCCGCGGATCGTCTCTTCGATCGCGAGGGCTGCAAGGTTGCGAAACATCATCGCGGTCGGGCGGAACGTGTTCTCCGAGGCCGAGAAGACCGGCACTTCGACGGGGAAGCCGCCGGCCTCCCAGATGCCCGCCTTCACCTTCTCGGCCAACTCGCGCAGGTGGCCGTTGCAGGGCGTCAGATCCGACCATGTGTTGAGGATACCGATGATCGGGCGTCCGTCGAACAGGTCATGCGGATAGCCTTGGTTCTTCATCCAGCCGCGGTGATAGATCGTGTCGCGCGTATTGCCGCCATACCATTCCTGCGAACGCAGTTTGCGGGGCCAAGGGGCGGGTGTGAAAGCCATATCGGACCTCAGAGGCTGGCGACGGCCACGGGGGCCGACGTGTCGGAATTGCGGGCGAGCGGATTGCGCAGCGGCAGACCGAACGCGGGGCATTCGATCTCGAAGACATCGCCCGGTTCGGCGCTGATCCCGTCGGCGAAGCTGAGCGTGGCGGTCCCGAAGAAATGCACATGCACATCGCCTGGATCGCGGAAGGGCGCGTATTTGAAGTGGTGATGTTCCAGATTGGCGATGGAGTGGGACATGTTCGCCTCGCCCGACAGGAAAGGTTTCTCCCAGACCGTCTTGCCATCGCGCAGGATGCGGCTGGTGCCCTCGACGCTATCCGGCAGATCGCCCACCAGCATCTCGGGGCCGAAGCTCGCCGGACGCAGCTTGGAATGGGCGAGCCACAGATAGTTCCCGCGCTCGGTCACGTGGTCGGAGAACTCGTTACCAAGCGCGAAGCCCACACGGACTGGCTGACCGTCGGGCGCGATCACGTAAAGCCCCGCGACCTCCGGTTCCTCGCCACCGTCGAGCGCGAAGCTCGGCGAGGTCAGCGCAGCGCCCGGGGCGACCGCCGCCAGACCGTTACCCTTGTAGAACCACTCGGGCTGCACACCCACGGAGCCAGCGGCGGGCTTGCCGCCCTCCAGCCCCATGCGGAACATCTTCATGCTGTCGGTCATCTCCTCGGTGACCTTGGTGTGCATCGCATCGCGTGTGGAGGCAGAGCCCAGATGGGTCAGTCCCGTCCCCGTCAGATGCAGATGCGCGGCATCGGGGTGATCGAGCGGCACCAGCATCCGCCCCTCGGCATAGGCGGCCTCCAGGTCCACCTCGTCCCCCTGCCCGCGCGCGGCGATCTCGGTCGCCAGATCGTGCCCCGCGGCGATGGCGGCCAGCGCCAGATCGCGGGTCGAGGTGACACCCGGAACCAGATGCGCGGGGCCGTTGTCGCGCACGGCCACGGCGCGCGATCCGTCGGCAAGGGTCAATTGCGAGAGCAACATCTCAGGCTTCCTTGTTCTTGTTGTAGACATCGAAGAAGACGGCGGCGAGCAGCACGAGCCCCTTGATGACCTGTTGGTAATCGATGCCAATCCCGAGGATCGACATCCCGTTGTTCATCACGCCCATGATGAAGGCGCCGACGACCGCGCCGATGATCTTGCCGGAACCGCCCGACATCGAAGCGCCCCCGATGAAGACCGCCGCAATAACGTCGAGCTCGACCGCGAAGCCAGCTTTCGGGGTCGCGGTATTCAGACGTGCGGCGAAGACGAGACCGGCGAGCGCGGCCAGAAGACCCATGTTCACGAAGGTGAGGAAGGTCAGCCGCTCGGTGCGGATGCCCGACAGCTTGGCCGCCTTGGAGTTACCGCCCACCGCATAGACCCGGCGACCCAGCGTGGTGCGTTCGGTCACGAAGACATAGATGATCGTCAGGATCACCATCGAAAGCAGCACGTTCGGCAGGCCACGGAACCATGCGAGCTTCCACGTCACGAAGAGAAGCGCCACGGCGACGATCGCATTGCGCAGCACGAAGAGGCCAAGGGGTTCGCCCTCGATCCCGTAGCGCGCATCGCGCGACCTAGCCCGCAGGCCCAGCCACACCAAGAGCACCACAGCCGCGACACCGACCGCCAGCGCCAGCATGTTCGGACGTCCCACGCCGAACGGATCGGCAATGAACCCGGTCGAGAGCGCCTGGAACGATTTCGGGAAGGGGCCGATGGATTGGCCTTCGAGCAGCCAGAGCGACAGCCCGCGGAACACCAGCATCCCCGCCAGCGTCACGATGAAGGACGGGATTTTCCAGTAGGCCACGAAATAGCCCTGCACCGCGCCGATCGCCATGCCCATCACGAGGCAAGCCGGGATCGCCACCGCGACCGGCAGGTCCATCGACACGATCAACACCGCGGCGAACGCCCCGATGAAGCCCATGACCGAGCCGACCGAGAGGTCGATATTGCCCCCCACGATCACCAGCAACATGCCCAGCGCCATGATGATGATGTAGCTGTTCTGCAGGAACAGGTTGGTGATGTTGACCGGTTTGAGCAGCGTTCCGCCCGTCACGATCTGGAAGAACAGCATGATCGCGATCAACGCAAACAGCAGTCCGTATTCGCGGATGTGGCGCGCGATATAGGCGCCGATCCCAAGGCCTCCCGAGGGCTCGGAATTCGCTTGTTCGATCTGGTCCATGACTTTCCCTATTCCCTAACGATCAAGGACATGATGCGCTCCTGGCTCGCCTCGTCGGCGTTCAACTCGCCCACGAAGCTGCCCTCGTTCATCACGTAGATCCGGTCGGACATGCCCAGAAGTTCCGGCATCTCCGAAGAGATCATGATGACGGCCTTCCCGGCCGCGCTCAGTTCATTGATGATCCCGTAGATTTCATATTTCGCGCCGACATCGATGCCGCGCGTCGGCTCGTCGAGGATCAGCACCTCCGGCTCGGTAAAGAGCCATTTCGCGAGCACGACCTTCTGCTGGTTACCCCCCGAGAGGTTCATCACCTTCTGGAACACCGACGGCGTGCGGATATTGAGGTCGCGGCGGTATTTCTCGGCCACCTCGGTCTCGCGGAAATCCTCGACCACGCCGTTCTTCGCCACCGCGCCGAGATTGGCGAGGCTGGTGTTGCGCTGGATGGTCTCTTCGAGGATCAGCCCGAGGCTTTTGCGGTCCTCGGTGACATAGGCGAGCCCTGCTGCGATCGCGCGGTCGACGGTCGAGACATCGGCGGGCTTGCCGTGGATCAGCACCTCGCCCGAGATGTCGCGCCCGTAGCTGCGCCCGAAGACGCTCATGGCAAGCTCGGTACGGCCCGAACCCATCAGCCCCGCGATGCCGACCACCTCGCCGGCGCGGACATGCATCGACAGGTCGCGGATCATCTGGCGGTCGCGATGTTCGGGGTGGCGCACGTTCCAGTTCTTCAGCTCGAACAGCACCTCGCCCGCGCGACGGGTCCGGTCGGGGAAGCGATGCGCCATGTCGCGCCCCACCATGTCGCGCACGATGCGGTCTTCGGTGAGGTCACCGCCGCGCGCGTCGATGGTAGAGATCGTGGCGCCGTCGCGGATCACGGTGACGCTGTCGGCCACGCGCTTCACCTCGTTCAGCTTGTGGCTGATGATGATCGAGGTGACGCCCTGCGCCTTCAGCTCCAGCAGCAGATCCAGCAGCGCCTGACTGTCGGATTCCGACAGCGCCGCAGTCGGCTCGTCGAGGATCAAGAGGCGCACGTTCTTCGACAGCGCCTTCGCGATCTCGACAAGTTGCTGCTTGCCCACGCCGAGGCTGTCGACCAGCGTGCCGGGCGCCTCGCGCAGCCCGACCTTCTTCAGCAGGCCCTCGGTCTGCTGGAAGGTTTCCTGCCAGTTGATCACGCCGCTCTGGGCGCGCTCATTGCCGAGGTAGATGTTCTCGGCGATCGACAGAAGCGGCACGAGCGCCAGTTCCTGATGGATGATGATGATGCCGCGATCTTCGCTGTCGCGGATGTCGCGGAATTCGGCAGCGGCGCCGTCATAGACGATCTCGCCCTCATAGCTGCCTGCGGGATAAACGCCTGAGAGCACTTTCATCAGGGTCGATTTTCCCGCGCCGTTCTCGCCGCAGATCGCGTGGATTTCACCGTCACGGACCGCGATCGAGACGTCGTCGAGCGCTTTCACACCAGGAAAGGTCTTGGTGATGTTGCGCATTTCAAGAAGGGTGGTCATCCGACCTCTCCGGCGTCAAATCGGGGGGATTGGCCGCCCCGAAGGGCGGCCAGCGTGGCAAGTCGGGGAGGCCCGGCTTACTCGATCTGATCCTTGGTGTAGTAACCGGAGCCGATCAGAACCTTTTCCCAGTTCGATTTGTCCACCGGCACCGGCTGGAGCAGGTAGGACGGGATCACCTTGACGCCGTTGTCATAGGTCTCGGTATCGTTGATCTCGGGCTCGCCGCCCTTGAGCATCGCGTTGACCATGCCCACGGTGACTTTCGCCAGTTCGCGGGTGTCCTTGAAGATGGTCGAATATTGCTCGCCCGCGAGGATCGATTTCACCGAAGGCACTTCCGCATCCTGACCGGTGACGATCGGCATCTTCATGTCGCCCGAGCCGTAGCCCACGCCCTTGAGCGAGGACAGGATACCGATGGACAGCCCGTCATAGGGTGAGAGCACGCCCTGCACCTGCTTGTCGGTGTAATTGGCCGACAGAAGGTTATCCATGCGCGACTGTGCGACCGCACCGTCCCAGCGCAGCGTGCCGACCGTGTCCATGCCCATCTGCCCGGACGGGATCACGACATCGCCCGAGTCGATGAGCGGCTGCAGCACCGACATCGCGCCGTTATAGAAGAAATAGGCGTTGTTATCGTCCGGCGAGCCGCCGAACAGCTCGACATTCCACGGCTTGGTGTCGGGGAAACGCTCCTTGAGCCCCTGCACCAGCGAATTGGCCTGCTCCACGCCGACCTTGAAGTTGTCGAAGGTCGCGTAATAATCGACATCCGGGGTGTCTCGGATCAGGCGGTCATAGGCGATCACCTTGATACCGGCGGCCTTCGCGTTGGCCAGAGCGTTCGACAGCGTCGTGCCGTCGATCGCCGCGATCACCAGAACGTCCACGCCCTTGGTGATCATGTTCTCGACCTGAGCGAGCTGGTTCGGAATATCGTCTTCCGCATATTGCAGGTCAGTGTCGTAGCCTGCGGCCTGGAACTGTTCGACCATCGAGTTGCCGTCAGAAATCCAGCGAGCCGACGATTTGGTCGGCATCGAGATGCCAACGGTTTCGGCCCAAGCTCCGGAACCGAGCATAGCGGTGCCGATCGCCAGCACTGCGGCGGCGGTTTTGATTTTCATGGTGTCCTCCCTATGACGGTGCGCGACCCGTCTGTCCTCCTCGCGCAGCCCGATACCGGGCGTGGGAGAAACACTAGCAATGTGAGAGCATGATGATAAAATTACATTCAACGCAATCTGCATACCGAAAGTGATATGCCCCTTTCTCACCTGATGCTGAAACCTGCGCAGCTGCGCCTGATCCGAGCGGTCGCCGAGTCCGGGCAACTCCAGCTTGCCGCCGAAAGCTGCGCCATGACGCAGCCGGCCGCGTCTCGAATGCTGGCCGAGGTGGAGCGTCGGGTCGATGCGCCGCTGTTTACCCGGCAGCCCAAGGGCATGGAGCCGACAGAGATCGGGTTGGCCGTGTTGCGCCGCGCCCGGGCCGTTCTGCGCGAGCTCGAAAGCATGGGCTCCGACATCGAGGCGCTGCGCAGCGGCCATGCTGGGCGCGTGCGGATCGGCGCGGTGACCGGCCCTGCGGTGGGCTATCTCGTGCCCGCGATCCGCGCCGTCAAACGCGCCTCGCCCGAGAGCGATATCTCCGTGGAGGTTCTGCCGTCACGCGATCTGTTGGGATATCTCGCGGCGGGAGAGATGGATTTCATCCTCGCCCGGGTTCTACCCGAGTTCGACAGCGAGCTGTTCGACATCACCCCGATGCGCGACGAGAAAATCGTCTTTCTCGTGCGCGCCAATCACCCGCTGGCCCGCTCGCCCTTCGTCACGATGACCGAACTGGGGGATTACGAATGGATCCTGCAGCAGCGTGGCGCGCCGATCCGCGAGGCGACCTTCGAGGCCTTCGCCGCGCTGGGCCTGTCCGAGCCGCGCGACTGCGTGAACAGCCCGTCACTGCTGTTCACCATCGCCTATCTCGCGCAAAGCGACGCCGTGGCCGCCGTTTCGGAAGAGGTCGCGCAGCTTCTTATCCGCGAGCCCGTCAACGCGGGCTTCGCGGTTTTGCGCATCCAGCAGGAATTTCGGGTGTCGTCCTATTACCTGCTGGGCCTGCGCCGACGGCCCCTGTCTCCGCTCGCGCTCAGACTTCGCGAGGAGCTGTTGCGACTTTCCGCGCAAGGAAACTGAGTCAAGGAAGGCACGAGTCCGAGCGGCTCACCCGGTCAGGCGCGTCGCGCGCAGATCGCCTGCCTGTTCGAGGATCGGATAGGCGACATAGGTCACGTCCGTATTGATCTGCTTCAGCGCGCGCACGGTTTCCTGATGGATATTCGTGGTCTCGATAGAGGCGCTGTTATTCGCGCGCAGCCGGGCAAGGTGGGCCGCCTGCAAATCGGCCTCAGCGGCGCGAGTCCGGTCTTTCTCTTCGACCAACTGGCGCGCATCGTCGATCTCCCCCGACATCAGGACGTTCAAGGCCAGACGCGTGTTCGAGGTGACGCGGTCATGGAAATCGGTCAGCTCCCGCAGCCCCTCATCCGAGAATGTCAGGCCGCGTTCGTGGATGCGCTGGGCGAGATCGACGAGGTTGGTCGAAATCTGATCGCCCGCATCCTCAAGATGGTTCGCCACCATCGCGATCTCCATCGCGCGACGCGATTGCTCGGTGCTCAGCCGCGTCTCATTCAGCCGCGCGACATAAAGCTTGATCTCGTAATGCATGCGGTCGACTTCGCTCTCGTTGCGCTTGATACGGGCGGCGACCTCCGGATCCCAGCGGACGAAAAGCCCGAGCGCAGGCTGCAGCATCTCCAAGACCTGCTCGCCCATGCGCAGCAACTCGCGCGCGGCATTGCCAAGGGCATGACCCGCGTCCCCCAGCCCCTTTTCGTCGAGTGCGGTGATCCGCGTGGGCGACAGATCCTTGCGCTCGACTACGACCGCCTCGGCAAGGCGCAACACCCCAGGGATCAGCGGCAGCGACAGGATCGCGACGCCGAGGTTGAAGACCAGATGCAGGTTGATGACCTGCCGCGCCGTCGTCGCGCCCAGAAAGTCGAGCGCATGCGGGAAAGCCATCAGACCGATCAGCACCAGCGCGGCCCCGCCCCCGCGCAGGACGAAATTCGAGACCATGATGCGGCGCGGTATCGGATCGGCGGACAGCGTCAGCATCACCGGGATGATCGCCCCGCCGAGGTTCGCGCCCAGCACCATCGCCGCAGCGCCCGTCCCCGGCAAAAGGCCCTGCCCCGCGAAGGTCACGAACATCAAGACCGCCGCGATCGAGGAATGCATCGCCCATGTCAGCAGGGCCCCGAGGACGAAGGCCGAGACGAGATCGCTACCCAGCCGGGTCAGCACCGCATCGACGAGTTCGCTGTCGCGCAGGGGCGCCGTCGCCTCGCCGATCAGACCGAGCGAGAGCAGCACCAGCGCCAGACCCACGAAGATACGCCCCGCTTGGCGCGGTCGCCGGGCTTTTGATTTGAGAAACAGCGTCACCCCGATCACGAGAAGCGCGGGCACCAGAACATGGATCGGCGAGAGCAGGATCTGCGCCACGATCGACGAGCCCAGATCGGCGCCCAGCACCAGCGCCACGCCCGACACGGCGGCCAATGTTCCGCTCGCGGCGAAACCGGCGGTCAGGATCGCGACGGCGGTCGAGCTTTGCAGCAGCATCGCCGCCCCCGTCCCCGCGGTCATCGCGCTGATCCGCGTGCCCGCCGTGCGGCGCAGGAACTGGCGCAGCGAGGCCATGAAAGCGCGCTCGACCCCGGTGCGGATCAAACGAACCGCCCAAAGCAGCAGCGCCACCGCGCCCGCGAGATTGATCAGGAAATAGATCATAAGCTCTCCCAAATCCCGCGATTGGCTTCGGAAGTCCTCCAAGGCCACGCGGTTCTACCCCGTTAAACTGCATCAAAATGTGGGGTTCGCAACATTTTTCTTGAATTTATGCGGCATAGACCACATCAATTTTAAAGTTCGGTGAGTTTTCTCACCTTCGGGAAAAGCGATGGATGCGAGCGTGAAACAAGAGGGACAGCGACTGCGCAAACGCGACCGGCGCGAGCAGATTCTGTTCGAGTTGAAGCTGCGCCCCCACCTGCGCATCTCGCAACTCGCGGCGCAGTTCGGCGTCTCGACAGAGACGATCCGGCGCGACTTCGATGCGCTCGAAGAGAAGGGGCTGATCGACCGCGCGCATGGCGGGGCCTCGCGCCCCCATCCGGGTCACTATCCGACGCTGGACGAGCGCGAACGCGACCAGTTTCAGGAGCGCGAGCGGATCGGGCGCATGGCCGCCGCGCAGGTAGCCCCCGGCGAGACGCTGATGATCGACTCCGGCTCGACCACGCAGCAGATGGCCCGGTTTCTCGCTATGGCGGGCACGCCCTGCCGCGTCATCACCAATTCGCTGCCCATCGCCATGCTTCTGGGCGGAAGCGAGGGGGCGGAGGTAATCCTTGCTCCGGGGAATTACCTGCCGACGGAATCGGCGGTCGTGGGCGAAGAGACGCTCGAATTCCTGTCGCGCCATCACGTCGACCGGGCAGTGATCGGGGCCACGGCGCTCTCGATCGAGGGCGTGTCCGAGACCATTCCGGGCTTCGCCGCGATCAAACGCGTGATGCTCGCGCAGGCGCAGGCCGGGATGCTGCTGATCCTCGGGTCGAAATTCGGCATTCACGGCTTCACCCGCGCCGCCACGCTCGACGCGCTCGCCTTGGTGGTAGCGGACCGCGCCCCGCCCGCCGATCTGAAAGAGGCGCTGCGTCAGAACGACGTGGAGGTTCTGCTCGCGAAGTGAGGTCATCCACAAGAGTTTCCTGGGATGCCGGGCCAGCCGCAGACCTGAACGTGCTGGTGATCGCTGTCGCTGTGGTGATAAGTGAGCCCCGATCGGCACAGGCGCGAAGGACGAACCTCTGATGACAATGACAGCGCAGGAAGCGCTCGTAGCTTATGAGCGCGCGCGCCATCGACTTCCCTCCCCCGGCGCGGGCACGACAAGCCAGATGGCCCGCGATCTCTCGGAGCTTGCCGATCTGTTCGACGTGTTCCTGCTCGATGCGTTCGGCGTGCTCAATATCGGCGAGACCGCGATCGAAGGCACGCCCGAGCGCGTCGCGGCGCTGCAAGCGCAGGGCAAGCGGGTGATGGTCGTGTCGAACGCGGCGGGCGTCCCGCATGACAGCCTGATGCGGAAATACGCACGGCTCGGCTATGACTTCGCGCCCGAGGATGTCGTCACCAGTCGCACCGCTCTCGTTGCAGCCCTGCGCGAAGCGCCTGCCCGGGCCTGGGGCCTGATGGCGAGCCAAACGACGGGCGATGACGAGCTGGATCAGTTCGACGTCACATGGCTCGCCGAGGATCGCGCCGCCTATGACGCAGCCGAAGGCTTCCTGCTGATCGGCGCGGCGGACTGGACCGAAGAGCGGCAAGACCTGCTCGAAGCGTCCATCCGCGACAACCCGCGCCCGGTCTGGGTCGGCAATCCCGATATCGTCGCCCCCCGTGAGGTCGGTTTCTCGCAGGAGCCGGGTCACTTCGCGCATAGGCTCGCCGATGCGACGGGTGTGGCGCCGGAGTTCTACGGCAAGCCTTTCACCAATATCTACGACATCGCCTTCGCGCGTCTCGGTCCGGTCGATCCCGCGCGCGTGCTGATGGTGGGCGACAGCCTGCACACCGACATTCTCGGCGCACAGGCGACCGGAATCCGCTCTGCCCTGATCGCGGGATACGGTTTCTTCGGCGGCGAGGACGCGCAGGCGGCCATCTCCTCCTGCGGCATCGTTCCGGATTTCGTTCTGGAACGGCCGTGAGCGCGCCGCCGCTCACCCCGGCGAAATGATGTGATTTTTCAAAGCCATCGCGCGCGCTCCCGCCCCGACCGCGATGGGCTATACTTGATATGCACCTTTTAGTATGTGTGTCCCCCGAGGAGCACGGAGGCCAGACCTGTCATGGACTCACCAGAAAGCATCCAACAGCACTTGGCTGCGATCGTGGAAGGCTCGGAAGATGCGATTGTCACCAAGGACCTCAACAGCATCATCCTGAGCTGGAATCGCGGCGCGGAAAACCTGTTCGGCTACACTGCCAAAGAAGCCGTCGGTCAGCCGATCACGATCATCTTTCCCGACGACCGGATGGATGAGGAGGTCGACTTCATCGCCCGTCTGCGGCGCGGAGAGCGGATCGCCAATTACGAAACGATCCGCCAGCGCAAGGACGGCAGCCCCGTTCCGGTGTCTCTGACCGTCTCGCCCGTGCGCGATGCCGATGGCCACGTGGTCGGCGCGTCGAAGATCGCGCGCGACATCACCTTGCAGCACCAACTGGCAGAGCAGCAGAGACTGCTCCTGTCCGAGATGCGCCACCGGGTCGGCAACGCCTTCGCGGTGGCCGCGTCGCTGATTGCCGTTGCCGCGCGACAGGCGGACAGCGCAGAGCAACTCAGTAACGAGATGCGCAGCCGCCTTCACGCGATCGCGTCGCTCAATTCGATGACCGTGAACGACCCCTCGGGTGAACAACCCGATGGCATGCCGCTGTCCTATCTCGTCAGCACGATCCTGAAACCGTTCAGCGAAGGGGCGAGCGTTCAGACCTCGCTTCCGGATATTCAGGTGCGCCCTGCCGCAATCACGCCGCTGACCCTTGTTCTCTTCGAGCTTGCGACGAATTCGGTGAAATATGGGGGCCTGTCGCAGAGCGGCCACGGCGTCGAGATTAGCGCGGAGATCGAGGACGGGCGCTTCAGGCTTGCATGGAAAGAGCCCGGCATCACTGAAGCGGGATCCGGCAAGGACGAAAACAAAGGGTTCGGCACGTCGCTTTGCCGGCTTACCGTATCCACCTCGCTTGGCGGCAGCTTCTCGCGCGAATTCACGCCAGAAGGATTGGTCGCGGCGTTGGATCTCGATCTGACCATGGTAGCGCAGATGTCGTGAGACCGCCGGGCGCGGAGCTGCACCTGCGGTCCGAGGCTGTTGGTCCAAGATTTGCGTCCGGGCCGAAGGAACGGCTACTTATACCCCCGAGGCAGCAGGAAAATTGCGAGGCTCGGCGATGACACCGGACGAAACCACCCCCAAACCGGCAGAGCTTCGGCATCGGATTATGGCCGGTTTCATCGGCAACGTGGTCGAATGGTATGACTTCGCGCTCTACGGCTATCTTGCAGGCGTCATCGCCCCGGTCTTCTTTCCGTCCAACGACCCGACCGCAGGCCTGATCGCGACTTACGGGATCTTCGCGGCCGGTTTCCTGATGCGCCCGCTTGGCGCGGCTGTGTTCGGGTGGTTCGGCGACCGCTACGGGCGCGCGCGCACGATGCAGATATCGGTCGTGATGATGGCGATGCCGACGCTGTTTCTGGGCATATTGCCGACCTATGCGCAGGTCGGCGTTCTGGCGCCGGCGCTGCTGGTTCTGGTGCGCCTCTTGCAGGGCCTGTCGGTCGGCGGGGAGTTCTCGTCCTCGGCGACCTATCTCGTCGAAACCGCGCCCCTGAAGAAACGCGGCCTGACGGGGAGCTGGGCCAATATCGGCTCCATGTCGGGCTCGCTTCTGGGGGTCGGGGCAGCAGCGCTCGTGACGAACCTCTTCGATGCGCAGACGCTTGCGGATTGGGCGTGGCGCCTGCCCTTCCTCGGCGGCGCGCTCCTTGGCACGGTGGCGATCCTGATCCGCCGCAACCTGCACACATCAGAGCATTTCCAGCAGCACCAGGAGGGGCGCGACGACACATCGCCCCTGCTCGAAGCCTTCACGACGAACCGCAGAGAGACGCTTCTGGCGGTAGCCTTCGCGGCCAGTTACGGCACCTGCTACTACATCGCCTTCGTCTATCTTCCGGAATGGCTGTCGGGTCAGGGCTTGATGGCGCGGGACACGGCGCTGCTGATCAACACCGCGATGACGGTGCTCGTGATCCCCGCGATGCCGCTGGCGGCGATTGTGGGCGACCGGTGGGTGCCGCGTCGGGTCTGGATCGCCCTGGCGATCGGGCTGCTGGCACTGGTCGCGTGGCCGCTGCACGAGTGGATGCTTGTGTCGGGCGGCGCATTGCTCCCCGTGGTCGTCGCACATGCGGTGACCTTCCTACTGTTGGCCGTGCCGCTGGGCTCGGGCCCGGCCCTGTTCGCGGAAATGTTCCCCGAGCGCGACCGGCTCTCGGGCTATTCCGTGGCCTTCAATATCGGCCTCGGCATTTTCGGAGGCCTCACGCCGATGATCGCCACGAGCCTCATCGCCGCGACCGGCATGGTCACCGCCCCCGCGCTCTACATGCTCGTGGCGGGTTTGATCGCTGTGATCGCGCTCGTCTTCACTCCCGATCGCAGTCGCGCGCCCTTGCGCTGACCGAAGCACTCCCGCGAAACCGAATTGGAGGCTGGACCGATCACCGGGATGCGCTATCACGGTGACGGCGCGCACGCTTTGGAGATTTGACGCGCCACCGACAGTGAGACGTGCAGAAGGACCACAGACCGGATGGAACAGCGCGGAACCGACCGTCTGAAGCTCGCCCTCCTCGCGCTCGCCGTAGCGGCGCTGGTGGTGGGCCTCGCCTTCTGGGCGGCTGGCGCGGACGCCTTGGCGAAAGCCAGCTGGATCATCGGCGTCGTGCCCACCCTCGCCGCGCTGGTCTTTGAGATCTCCCGCAGCCTCCGGCGCGGCGAAGTCGGTCTGGATATCGTAGCGGCACTCTCGATGACCGCCGCGCTTGTCTTCGACGAGACGCTCGCCGCGGCGGTCGTCGCGGTGATGTATTCCGGCGGCACCTTTCTTGAGAGTTTCGCCGAGGGCCGCGCCCGGCGTGAGATGCACGACCTGCTCTCGCGTGTCCCGCGGACCGCGACGCGGCATCGCGATGGCGGGCTGGAGGATATCCCCCTCGACGAGATCGCCCCCGGGGATCGGCTGCTGATCCATCAGGGCGACGTGGTGCCGGTGGACGGGACATTGGCCTCCGAGACGGCCTTTCTGGACACATCGGCACTGACCGGGGAGTCTCTGCCGGTGCGTCTGGCGCATGGGGCCGACGTCATGAGCGGCTCGACCAATGCTGGCGAGGCGTTCGACCTGTTGGCGGTGCGGCCTGCGAAGGACAGCACCTATGCCGGGATCGTCCGGCTGGTCGAGGAAGCCCAGGCCTCCAAGGCGCCGATGTCCCGCCTCGCGGATCGCTGGTCTCTGGGCTTTCTGGTGGTCACCCTCGTCATCGCCTTCGCGGCCTGGTGGTTCACCGGAGACCCGATCCGGGCCGTTGCGGTTCTCGTGGTCGCCACGCCCTGCCCGCTGATCCTCGCCGTGCCGGTCGCTCTGGTCGCGGGGCTCTCGCGCGCGGCGCATTACGGCGTGCTGATCAAGGGGGCGGGACCGCTCGAGACGATGGCGCGCATCGGCACGCTGGTCCTCGACAAGACCGGCACGCTGACCGAAGGCCGCCCGCAGATCGTGTCGATCGACAGTCACGACGGGATGGAGGAGGACGAGATCCTGCGCCTCGCCGCAGCCCTCGATCAGGCCTCGAAACATCCGGTGGCACAGGCGATCGTCACCGCCGCGAAAGAACGCGGCTTCACCCTGCCCGTCCCGTCGGATGTGGCGGAAATCGCGGGCGAAGGTGTCGTGGGCCATGTCGAGGGGCGCAAGGTCATCGTCGGCGGCGACGATTTCGTGGCGGCACGTGTCGGGCGCAAACCGGGGGACCACCCGACGATGGCTGCCGGGGCGGTCCTCGTCGCCGTCGCCGTGGACGGGCGCATGGCCGGGCATCTGGTGATGGCCGATCCGCTGCGCGACGATGCGGGCGCCATGCTCGACGGGCTGCGTCACGAGGGGATCGAACGGATTCTGCTCGCCACCGGCGACCGGACGGATGTGGCCGAACGCGTGACCGAGGGGCTCGGCCTCGACGGGCTGCGCGCAGGGCTCACACCGGACCAAAAGGTCCTCCTCGTGCTGTCCGAGCGCAAGCACGGGCCGGTCATGATGGTGGGCGACGGCGTGAACGACGCGCCCGCGCTCGCCGCCGCAGATGTCGGCGTCGCCATGGGCGCGCGCGGGGCCGCCGCCTCGGCCGAAGCGGCCGATGTGGTGCTTCTCGTCGACCGGATCGATCAGTTGCGCGCAGGCATCGAAATCGCCGCATCCTCACGGCGGATCGCCTTCGAGAGCGTCGCCGCCGGGATCGGCCTCTCCGTGCTGGGCATGATCGCGGCCGCCTATGGCTACCTCACGCCGGTGGAGGGCGCCATTTTGCAGGAGGCGATCGACGTCGCCGTGATCCTGAACGCCTTGCGCGCCCTTCGGATCAGACCCAAGTGAGGGCGCAAAACGACTTCGCGCCCTCACCCGAACCTGTGCTCACCAGTCCTATCGCAGATAGACCTGATTGCCGCTGCGCACGACGCTCACCCTGTCACCGACGCGGAACTGGTTCGACATCTGGATGACCGTAATCGAGCCACCATTGTCGAGCCGCACGGTCCACGCATAGGACGTGTAGGTGCCGCCCTGGCTGGCGACGTTGCTGCCGATAATTGTGCCCGCGATCGCGCCCGCGCCGGTCATCACGTCCTTGCCGGTTCCGGAGCCGAACTGGTGCCCGATCACCGCGCCGACGAGGCCGCCCGTGACCGCGCCGACGATCTGGTCGCCGTCGCTGGTGCGGCGCATCGTGACCGGCTGCACCGAAACGATGCGACCATATTCGATGCTGTCATAGCTGTAGGTGGTGCGCGGGCCGGGGCCGGGACCGGTATAGGGGCCGTTTGCATAGGGACCCGGCGTCGGGTTGCAGGCGGCAACGCTCAGCGCCGCAGGCAGAACAAGAAGAAAAATACGCATTTTGAACCTCCATGGTAGCTCCGCCGCATGTCTTTGACATCCGGGCGTAAAAGAAGCTTGCCGCGATTCAGAGCGCGTTTCCTTGTTTTCGGACAATGAGGTTGAATAAGTCGCAGGCGGAGGCCGCGTCGCAAGAAGCGAGTGCCAATGGAGCATTAGCTTGCACTCATCAGCAATAACTCAACTCCGAATCGAAAGATTCATCCATTGCAAACAATAGGTTACCATTCATCACGTTGAATGCGTGGGCATAAGCATGCACTCTGACGGCATAAGCGTGCGATTTTCGACCAGCAACTTGGCAAAGGAAAAGGCCCGCGGAACGCGGACCTCTTGCAGCTCGAACAGTTCGGGAGTTTTCAGTCGTCTTTTTTCAAATGGTCAAGCAGGACGATCGGATCAAAAGCAGCTTCATAATCTTCGATCTCGAACGGCGAAAACCCCGCCGGCAGTCCATACATCCGCGAAAACGATTGAGAGAAATGATCGATCGTGCAGTTCGTTTCACCAGCACACTTGCACAGCGCAAACGCCTCAATAATTAGTTCGATGACCAGCCCCCAGCGGTTTGCGCATGCAAAGCTCAACCTCTTCAAGAAGCCCTCGGTCGACAGTTCATCAAAGCAGAGCTTGACCTCGTCGGCGAAACTGTAGGCGAGGTTGTTCAGTTCCTGCAGGTCACGGGGCAGCCGGATCTCTTCGAACTCGACGGGCCGAAGCAATCTTGCGAGCTGTTCTTCAGAGCGCACATAGCCCGCGAGCTCAGGCACGCCTGACAGAATGAGCATTACCGGCCATCGCGCGTCTTTCATCAGGGTCTTGAAGCTGTCGAGAAAGTTGCGGTTCGTTTTATGGTTGTCCTTGCTGAAGACGTGCTGGCACTCATCGAAATAGATGCCGATCACGCCGAGCCTCTTTGCCTCATCGATCACTCTCGCCCAAATGTAGTTTTGGCTACGCCGGCCATTTAGCGGGTAGTCCAGAGCCTCCAGAACCGCGAGCCCCAGATCTTTCCAAGTCATCCTACGGGAAAGCAGGATCGTGATAACCCGCGCTGGCTGTCCGCTTGGCATCATGATGTTTTCTGCATGAAAAGAGGTCAGCAGCTTTTTAACTTCATGAGTTTTGCCTAGCCTCGATTGGCCTGTAACCATCAAACCGCGCGCTTCGAACTCCTTTCCCAAGGAGGCCTTTGCGTAGTAATCAGTGATGCACCAGCGCAATGCTTCATGCAGTTGTTCAGCGCGCGCAAATGGGTAACTGGCTTCCTTCAGCGGCGCGATCGCGGCAACCGCCTCCATATCTACAAAAGACATTTTTTAAGCCCTTTCACTTTCTCAGGGCGTCCGAGAACGCCGGGGCCTTTCTCCGAGGCCGCACCGGAGGCTTTGGCTCCCCTTGGTTCTTTTTTCTTTGATTTCCGCGGCGAAAACTCTGGCGTTTCGCCGTCCGAATTTGAGTTGGCGACCAATTCCTCGCGTCTAGTGCCCTCTTGCCGCGCAATCGGTTCGGCATCGAGCAAGCCCCCGTCATCGGCGAGAACGATCCGCTCGCAATGATCGAGTTCTGCGAGACGCCCGGGTTCGACCGTGTTCGAAAGCTGCTTCACGGGCGCGACCCTCGCGCCGGCGAAAACCGCGCGCGCCATCTTCCGACACTCATCAATAGTGCTGTAACTCCGTAGAATCTTCCGTTCGGCACTGATCTTGGCCAGCAGGTCGCGCCTTTGGCGGCGGGTCTCGGCTAGGCGGTCCTCGTGGATCTGTCTGGCAACAGGATCTTCCTTTCTCCAAAGCGCCATCAAATCCAGGATCTCCGGCAGCGTCATGTCGGCAAAGGCGGTGATCTGCAGCTCCACCTCCAAGATTTCTTTCGATTTGGGCAGAACAACCGTCGCGAAATTCATGTCATCAGGATCGACGAACACCTTGACCTTTCCGGCGATCCTGATGTCATCTCGTTGCTTCTGAAACTCGTCTGAATTGAAGAAAATACCGCCAAATACCCGCACGCCCTCGTCCGTCGGGGTGACGTTTTCTTCCCATCCGAGGTGGATCCGCCGCGAATTCGGATCCATCGGTCGCACATGCCCACGCAGATCATTGATTGTCCGATATACATCTGCGGGCCGCCGCCCCCCCATTCCAACACCGAAGTGCGGAAGCGAAGGGTATTCGTCGATAAAGAAGCGCGTCAGGATTGTGTAAAGTTCTTCGACATTCAGCACGCCGTTTGCCTTTGCGTCGTAACCCGGAAGATCGCCCGGCTTCCGGCCGGTGTATCCCGTGATCAACTTCAGTAGGATCCACTCCAACGTCCCAAACATCCTCTCGACATAAGGTTTATCGGTGGATGCGTATGCGCGTGCGATGGTATTCATGGATGCGCAGCCCATTAGCGCAGAAATGGTCTGACTGTTACGAAGACCAGGCCCGTTGTCATTTTTTACATGCGCAAGACCTGTCGCCCGTGCTGGCTCGCCGGAGCAGCCATATTTCCGCTTTTCACGGAACTTGTCGCGAGTTGCCATGCGTAGGAGTTCGAGTGTCGCCTCCGCCTTCGGCTGATCGCTGATTACCCATGCCAAGGGCATGCGAGATGCCACATCGATCATCACGAGGATCGTCAGTCTCGTGCGTATCTCCTCATCGATTTTTTTGAGCGCTTCTTTCTGTTCATTTTTTAGTCGCTGCCAGATGCCTTTCAATTGGGCTGAAATCACGAGGGAAGCCTTGCACTCGTCCATTTCAACATATTCGCCAACTAACAACGCGCGAATATCGGTGCTTCCACGCCCCCTAAGATTGCGCGCTTCGCGCTCTCCCTTGACTGCCACCGCAAGCTCTGTCGGCGAAATCAGCCGATCACGAAATGCCTTGAGACTCGAATTTGACGGCATTATCAGCGCGGGCATTCGGTTGCGCATCCGCTCCGTATTCGCGTCTCCGACTAACCCCTCAAGATGCTGCCTCACATTCGCAATGGAATAGGATTTCTTATCTAAGCCGAACTCATTCCAAGCGCTGAACATCAATCGCTCAAGTTCATAGCAGAGCCTCGGCGTCCGATTTCCTTTCAAATGATCTAATGTGACGAGTGCATCGAGAGGGCTCACATCCGACGGGAGCGCTTCGTAGACTCGATAATATTTGAGGAGAGTTCGACCCTTATACAGAATCCATCTCGCACTCCGGCCGCCGTGTTCGAGCTTCAGATATACCGTTTGACCAAAAAGCGCGGTGACAACCTCACGAAGGAACTTTCGGTTTGGCGCCTGATCCAGAAACCGGGCGGTTATTTTTAATTTTGGATTTCCGTGTTCTTCTCGGCGCGCCGCAATCAGCAGCTCGATCGCTTTGCAAATCGAAGTGTTGAATTTCGCAATTTCTTGCTGCTCCTTGGAGAGCGCTTTTGACGTTTCATAACCGCCAAGCCGTTCACTCACTAAATTCGCGCCAGGGGTATTCCCGCCATGGAATCGCGTCCCAGGTAGCTTGAGGTAGTCGACAAACTTTTGAAAAGGAATCGAGTAAGTCGATCCGGTTTCAGGATCCGAAAACCCATAGCCGCTATCGCCTTGCTCCAAGACCACAAGCTTCCGCTGGAAGAGTGTCACCTCGGCCCCGATCGGCAGTTCATAACGTGGCACCAAAGTCACGACGCCACCTCGATCCGCGACCGCTCCCAGAGAACATGATCTAGATTTGCCCAAAGTTGTTTTCGAGCAACCAGCCGATAGCAAGCGGCGAAGGCACGGCTCTGGTCGATGCCGACATGCGGGAAGATGTCTTGCATATGCCATAGGGTCTTCAGTCGGCTGGCGACAGCGAGAACAATCTCGTCTGCCTCGGGGTCCGGGGCCGAAGCGAAAAGAAACATACGAAACAAGTTGTCGCGTCGCTGGCGCGTGTAGTCAGTAGCATTCGCAACCACCATGTCATGCGCCAATCGTTTCTTTCGAGACGCCTGCGCAATTAGCTGGATCTGGCGCGTCGTCCGAGGCTTTTTAAGGCTGGCCGCGTTGCGCACGAAGATAAGGCGCCGTTCACCCGTGCGAAATTCCACGAGTAGATCGTGCGTATGCTTGTGATGTTTGCCGTCTTCTTCGTCGAAGTAGCTGACCTGTGCCGGCTGAAATTTCAGGTCGAAGATATTTGGGGAGAAAAGCAACTCGATGGCGACAGCCGCCTCGGCCGCACTTTCACAGATGCCGATCCGCGGGGTCCAGTTGTCCGCTTCGGTTCGATAAGTCAGAAACACTTTCTGAGACGCGGCACTGCGCGAAGACGGACTGCGCACCCCATCAAAAGGCAACACACCATGGATTGGAGGCAATTCAATTTTGCTCGCCCGTGGCAGTTTAGGCGGCGAGGTATTCCATTCATCGTGGGGGATAACTTGTTCGTGCATATTCTTTCCTTCCCCGCCGCTTAACATGAGTGCGACATGGGCGTTCCCGGCCCAGACCCCGCCGTCTCAATGCTTGCCACGCAGAAAGACGGCGCAGACCACAAGGACCTACGTTGACTTTTGGATTGCTTCGGGGGAGAAGGAGTTGTCCGTCGCGCAGACTGGATACCCGCGGGGGTGTGGGGGCTACTACTCCCCACTCCCGCTTTCATCTCCCGATGTTGGTTTGCTTCACTGCATCATTTTCGGGACGTCTTGTTCCTTTCGTCTGTATGATCTCTGTCAGGCCAGAGGTTCTCGGGGGTTGTATCAAGATGCGCCGCTACAGCGCTTTCGACTTTGCGGCTTCTGTATCTGCCAAGCAGCGCGCCTGACACCAAGGCGCGCGAGACACCGAGTTCTTTGGCAATATCTGACAGCAGGACGCCGCGCACTTTAAGCGAATACTTCACGTATTCATGGTGTTCGTCATAGGTTGAATCGAGATATCGCACGCGCCGTCGCCCTCGCTTGACAGATGTAGCCAACCCGAATCACCTCGCATAAGCGACTCGGGAGCGCAAGGCGCTTTTTGTTGAGCGAGGGGCAGCAAACATCTGATTTATATGCGAAAAACGAAACCACGACGAGCAACTCGAGCGCCCGAACCTGTTAATCAGGCCGCTTTCAGCAAAGAAAGCGGGCTGTTTCGCCAAATGCCTGCTTGTCGAGCATGCGAAAATCAGTGCATGTGCTGTCCGTGCCAGATCACAAAATTCAGCGTCGAACAGCCCCTATCGCGGCCATCGGCGTTTGACGCACCTGTCGTTCGCCCTCCAGCTCACATCCCTCAGCAAAGCCTCGATCCGACGATAGCCGTAGCGACCAAACTGACGTGCCAAATCGGTCATGTCCGCGATTGACCACTCCTCATCGGCACGGCCTTTGGACAGCTTCCTCTGCTTAGAATGACGCTGGCCTGAGACACGCCATGCCCGGCGCTCAGAGATCGCGAACGTGCAGCGCACATGGTCAACGCAGGAGCGCCGACGAGAGGACTTTCGCGAAGCGTTCACGCCCGGCTGCATCGGTGCGAAAATAGATATCGAAGCCTTCGACGGACAATAGTCGTTCCGTGCTCCACCAATGCACACTCGAAGTCGACGTCCGACAGTTTCCGCGAGACCAGCTTCAAATGACGGCTTCGTCGGCGTCCACAAAAGATCATTTTGCGCCTTTGCGAGCGGAACGCTCGCTGGCCGAATGCACTCCCGCGACAAAGCCGTTTCGATGTCGCGCGGCAATTTTCCGAGGAGGTCGGCACCTTCGGGGTCGCGCGCCAAGTGACATAAGCCAACTGCGCTGATTGAGGCGCACGTAAGACGAACTCGCTCATGCGAAAAACAAACTTGAACGAAAGCGAGTGACGTTCCTGCCGCTGGCCGGTTCCCCATCTTAATGAGCCACAGGTCGAGTATTCACCAATATCGCGCCGCCATCCCTCCTCTCCAGCCCACACAGAATGTCCGATCAAAACTGTGCGCAAGCCTCATTGCATGCGAAAAAATGCTGCAAGAACAGCGTGTTGACTCACCCCCTCGCTGAGCCCAGAAGAGCGGCCAAGATAAGAATCGCAGCGTTGCAGTCGCTATCCCAAAAGACCGGCTGGTGTCTTTTGGCGCCGAAGCCTCGTGCCGCCCGCGCATTCCAAATTCGAGACGCGAGGAACATCAGATGAAGTATTTCAGCGGAGCCCATACGGGACGGCCAGACGACGGATTAAGTGCTCATAGGTTGCGAACATCAACCGTGCAGATCGCGGACGTGAAGTTTTTTCCAAAACAGTCCGCACAAGACATCGAAGCCCGCCTTTCAAAGACGCACGCCCAGCTTCGGCGACGGGCGCTTGGAATCGATGAGACTTGGTTCTCAACGCTAGAGCGGGACGCGGAATGGCGCGATATCATGGATCAGACCGGCCCGAACCGTATGGATCAGGCAAAAATTGTCCGTCGCGCCCTCCGATTGGTGCAGTTGCGTGAACTGGCGTCTGGCCTGAGCCATCTTGGACATGAAGACCGAAAACGGCTCTCATCCCTTCAAGATGGGGTCACGCTCACGCAGCTCCGAAACGAACATCACGCGGACGAAATTGCGGCTCGCTTGCACGAGGAGATGCCTTGGATGTCCCGGGCGACTGAAATCGCCTGGAACGCCATGCGTGAAAGTGTCCGTGAAGGTAAGCCGGCCTTGAGCTTGCCACCCATCCTGCTCGACGGCCCCCCTGGGATCGGCAAGAGCCACTGGGCGCGACGGCTGGCAACGCTTGTCGGCACGCCATCAGAATTGATCGATGCAGCGAGTGAGCCCGCAGGGTTTTCCGTAGCTGGTAGTCAAAGAGGTTGGTCGACGGCAAACCCAGGTCGACCACTAGAACTCATCCTCCGCGAGAGGGTGGGAAATCCGCTTATCGTTATCGACGAGGTGGATAAGACGGGCGATGTCCGGTCGGATAAGGGCTTGAGCTTTGCGCTGAGCAATGCGCTATTGCCGCTGCTTGAGCCCCTCAGCGCCCGAACCTGGAGCTGCCCCTATTTCCGGGTGCGTTTTGACATGCGCTGGATCACTTGGGTTCTGACTTCGAACAATCGCCGCACTGTGCCCGCGCCGCTCCTGAGCCGGTGTCGTGTAATATGCATCCCGCAGCTCTCGGGCGCGCATCTCGCATATTTCGCGCGACGGGAAGGGGCTGCGCGCGGACTACCAGCAGATACGGCCGAAGCGCTGGCAGACATGCTTGCAGGTGCTCAGCGAGGATGGGACCTGCGTGCGGCAATCAAGTTGATCGACGGTCTCGTTGCCCGCGAGAACCGTCCACCGCTGCAGTGAAATGACCGAATGGGGCGGGGAGCGGCCGTTCGCTGCGCTCGATCCCAATGCCGGCTTTGCGGCTGAACGAGGAATTCCGCCGCCGCATCAAGAGCCAGACCGTGCTCTCCTTCGCCGGAGCCGTGCCGATGCTCCCGTGGGCGTCGATGGCATCGAGCCAGATCCAAGTGCGAAAGGTGGATGGCTGGAAAATGATCCCTCAACCGATCGCGCCGATCGCGCTTGACCTCGTCGCCTGATCGGACGCACCTGCACATTCTCGGAGCACGCTGCTGATGCGGCTCAGACTTCCTGAAGCTCCTGATGCTTCTTGTCCCCGCCGCGATCCGGCCAGGTCGTGGCGTCGAGGAAGTCGAACAGGAATTGCAGCGTGAGCGTGCCGAAGCCGAGCGGCAGCAACGCGTAGGGGATCACCATCGGCGTGCCGAAGCTCGACGATACCCGCTCGCCGTAGTCCCACGCCTGATAGGCCATCAGGAAGCCACGCCACGTCATGATCCCCGCAAACGCCATCCCCGCCAGCGCGATGATCGCCTGCGTGCCCCGTTTGACGAGGGGCCGCGCGTTCTCGACGAAGAAGGTGATCCGGATATGGCTGTCCGTTCGCTGCACGTCAGCCGCCACCATGACGGCGACATAGACGATCAGGAACGTGTTGATCTCGAGCGACCAGGAGGTCGGCGCCGCGAAGATGTATCGCATCATCGCATCGTAACAGATCGTCAGAACCATGAAGACCAGCACCAGCTGACCAAGGAACCGCGTGCCCCGCACGATACGGTTGAAAATCGTCCTCACGGCGCCCTCCCTTTTAGCTCGCCTGACCGGTCGCAAGCGCGATGGCGCGCTCGCCGAGGTCCTTGCCGACTTCGTCGATCCAGGCCGCGCGGACTTCTTCAGCCGACTTGGTCAACGCTTGCAGATCTTCCTCCGAAGGCTCGATCACCTCGATCCCGGCCTCCTCCACCATGGGCCAATATTCGTCCTTGTAAATGACGTCATTGGAGTATTTCGCGCCCTCGGCGTCGAACCAGTCGGCAGCGGTCTCGAACGCAGCCTTGGTGTCGGCGTCCATCGCCTCCCAACGCTTCGGAGTGACGAACAGACCGATCCCGAAACCGGTGACCGGCAGCTTATAGACATGGTGCAGTTGCTCTTGCAGCGAGCGCCCGATGATCGTCGAGATATTGGCAACCGCCGCATCCACCGTGCCGCGCTGCAACCCGAGATAGAGCTCCGACGACGGAAGACGCACCGCCGCGCCGCCGAAATTCTCGATGACCTTGGTGCCTTCGAAGCTGACGACACGGACCTTCTTGCCCTTCACGTCGGCGATCGAACGGACCGGGGCATCCGCGCTCGACCAGATGTATTCCGGCTGCAGGATGTTGCCCATCATCGAGACCATGTAGAGGTCTTCCTTCGCCAGTTGCTCGTTGATGAGGTCGAACAGCGGGCTCCCTTTCTTCAGGCGGTCGGGGTTCTCGTAGAGCTCTTCGACGACGCCGGGCAGACCGGTCACGCCAAGGATCGGCACCGAGCGCGTGATGTAGCTCGTGGTGTGGAACATGAAGTCGATCGTGCCTGCGCGCAGCGCGGGCAATTGTTCGTCGGCCTTCAGCAGCTTCGCGCTGTCGTAGTAGTCGACCGTCACCGCATCGCTTTGATTGAGCCGTTCGACGAAGCCCGCCGACCCGTAGGACAGCGCCTTGTAGCTCGGCGGCAGGTAGCTCACACCGGTCAGCGTGGTGTTCGCGAAGGCCGGACTGCCGGCCATTCCCAGAACCGCGCTCCCTCCCATGAGTGCGGCCCCGGTTGTCAGGAAATTGCGTCTTGTCTGCGTCATTTTAAGTTCTCCTCCCTTTGAACTTGCAGAAAACGGTCCGGTCACAGCAGACCCGGAAGCCAGAGGCTGATCCCGGGGAACAGCACGAAGATCATCAGCATCACGAATTGCACCGCGACGAAGGGCACGATGGAGCGGACGATTTCTTCGACGCTGAGCATCGGGCACACCCCGCGCAGCGCGTAGAGGTTCAGCCCCACTGGCGGCGTGACCACCGCGATCTCGAGATTCATCACCAGAATGATGCCGAACCAGAGCGGGTCGTAGCCCAAGGTCTGGATCAGCGGCAGCAGGATCGGCGTGGTCACGACGATCAGCGATACGGCGTCGACCAGCATCCCCAGCAGGATCAGCGCCAGCATCAGGATCACGAGGATCCCCCAGTTCGGCAGGTTGGTCGAGGTCAGGCTCTCCGCCACGATCTCGGGCACCCGCACGAGGTTGAGGTAATCGCCGAAGATCTTCGCGCAGCCGATGATCAGAAGGATCGTGCTGGAGACCTTCACCGAGGAGGCCAGGATCAGTGCGAGGCTGCGCCATGTCAGCGCGCGGAACACCAGAGCGGCGATCACGAATGCCCCCAGCGCGCCGAAGGCAGCCGCCTCGGATGGCGTGGCGATCCCGGTATAGATCGAACCGAGCACGATCGCGACGAGCAGCAGCGCGTGCCAGATACCGGCGAGCGAGCGAAACTTCTCGCCCATCGACGGGGCTGGGCCTTCCTCTCGTGGCGCCTGTTCCGGCTTCAGCCGCACACGGATGTAGATGTAGAGAGCCAGCGCCACCGCCAGCGCGATCCCCGGCAGAATGCCCCCGATGAAGAGCGAGCCGACCGAGACGCCCGATACCGCGCCGTAGATGATGAAGGGCACAGACGGCGGGATCAGCATCGCAAGCGCACCCGACGAGGCGACCGAGCCTGCTGCCAGCCCGCGCGAATAGCCACGCTCCAGCATCTGCGGCACCGCGATGGAGCCAACTGCCGCGACGCCCGCGACGGAAACCCCGGACACCGCACCGAAGATCGCGGAGGCGCCCACGGTCGCGATCGCCAGCCCGCCTCGCAGCCATTGCAGCCACAGCGCCGCCACCTTGAACAGGTTCTTGCCCACCGGCGTGGCGCCCAGCAGGTTGCCCATGAGGATGAACAACGGCAGCGCGATCAGTTCGAACGAGTTGAGCTGGCCGAAGAACGACGTCGGCGCGAAGAAAAAGGCAAGCGATCCGCGCGCCATCCAGAGCCCGAGCAGACCGCTCGCGCCCAGCGCGAGAAAGATCGGCGCGCCGATCCCGATCAGGCCGATCAAAGCAATCACCACGATGACAGGTTCAATCATCCGGTGGGCCTATACCGTGAAAATCCAAGACGCATATTCTCCTCCCTCTGGTCTCTCCCTGACCATCTGTCTTCGCGAGACTGTCACGGCCCTCCCCGACCCCGACAAATCCCGCACCACGCGCGTGGCCCCGCGCGGGCGGGGCGTCCGGGCCGCGCTTCGGGCACGGCCCCGCAATATGTCGCGCCGCCCGATCCGGTCACAAGCTAAACGGTATGAAAAGCGCGAGGCCGGGCAGCAGGCACATCGTCACCGCGATGAGCAGCATCAGCAGCACGAAGGGCGTCACCCCTTTGATCACAGTGCCTATCCCGGTCTTCGCGATCGCCTGTATGACGAAGAGATTGAGCCCGACCGGCGGTGTGATCAGCGCGATCTCGATCAACAGGACGAAATAGACGCCGAACCAGATCGGATCGATGCCCAGCCCGATCACGGTCGGCAGGAATACCGGCACCATTATCAGCAGCATCGACATGCTCTCGAGGAACAACCCCACGAAGAGCAGGATGATCGACACGATCAGCAGGAAGACCCAGCGGTTGTCGCCTGCGATCTCGAACATATGCGCGACCTGCGCAGGGATCTGGTAGAGCGTGATCGCGCGCCCGAAGATTTTCGCGCCGATGACGATCAGGAAGATCACCGAGGTCGTCATCACGGAGTCGCGGACCGCCGCAAGGAAGCCCTTCCAGCTGAGCGAGCGCTGAAGCACCGTGATCAGCAGCGCGACCGAGGCTCCGATGCCCGAGGCTTCGGTGGGCGTGAAGGCGCCGGAATAGATGCCGCCCAGCATGATCACCGCGAGGATCGCGGTCGGCATGGCGCGACGGCTCGCCCGCAGTCGTTCGGGCCAGGTGGCTTTCGGCGTGGCGCTGGCGCGCGAGCCGATGGTGGAGGCGAACACCGCGTAGATACCGAAGACGACGATCAGGGCGAGGCCCGGACCGATCCCGGCGAGGAACAGTTTGCCGATGCTCTCCTCGGCGATCACGCCATAGACGATGAGCGGGATCGAGGGCGGGATCAGAATGCCCAGCGTGCCTCCGGCGGCCAGAAGGCCGAGGGTGAAGGATTTGCCGTAGCCGCGTTTCGTCATCTCGGGGATCGCCACGGTGCCGACGGTCGCGGCGGTGGTGACGGAACTGCCCGAGATCGCCGCGAAGACACCGCAGGATAGAAGTGCTGCGATGCCAAGGCCGCCCGGCAGATGCCCGACCCAGCTTTGCAGCGCCACGAACAGATCGCGCCCGACCCCGCCGCGCAGCAGGATGTTGGACATCAACAGGAACAGCGGCACCGCGAGCAGAACGAAGTCATTGACCCCGCCGAAGAGGTTCGAGGGGATCAGCGCAAGCGGCAAGCCTTTGAGCACGATCAGCAGCGTGCCGAAAGTCGCGAGACCGAAAGCGACGGGCAAGCCGGTCAGCAGCAAGGCGATCAGCCCGAGGATAATCAAAACCGGGATCATGCGCCCTGCCCTTCGTCTTCGTGAAATTCCGGATCTTCGGAATGGCTGAACTCGGGTGGCGGCCGCATCCATAGCCGGGCTGCATCGGCGAAAGCCTGCAGTGCGAGCAGCGTGTAGCCGACGACGATGGGCGCCTCGACGATCCATTGCGGCATTTGCAGCATGCTCGCCGTGCGCCGCCCCATCTCGACGCTTTCCATCAGCTCCCCCCAGCAGAGCCAGACCGCGAGAACCGAGAAGCCACCGATCACGACCAGCGAGAACAGCTCCACCAGCCGCGCGACATTGGGGCTACGATTTGCGATCAGCGCGGTGATCCGGATCATCCGCCGATGGCGCAGGCTTTGTGCCATCGCAATGAAGGTCAACCACAGCATCAGGGTCGTTGCGACATCCGCCGTCCAGCGCGTCGGCGCGTGCAGAATATAGCGCGCGAGCGCCTCGTAGCTGACCATGCAGCAGATCGCGACAATAGCGAGATCAGCCCCCCACGCCGCGACGGAGGAAACAGCGTCGACGGCCCGCAATGCGCGCGGACCGCCCTGCGAACCGGAGCCCCCCGAAGGGGACCCCGGCCGCTGATCAATATGCTCATCCATCATGACGCGGGGCCGCGATCAGTAGAGCGCGCGAACTTCGTCGACCAGCTTCTGGCCGACATCGCCCGCATCTTTGACGTAGATGTCGATCGCCGGGGCCGAGGCTTTGCGCCACTGCTCCATCTCATCGTCGGTCAGTTCGGTGACCGTCGCGTTGCCGCTTTCCTGCAGCCATTTCGCGGCGTCCTCGTTCTCCTGCTTGGTGTTGGCGCGCATCTGCATCTCCGCCTCATGCGCAGCCTGATCCACCCAGCCCTTCTCCTCGTCGCTCAGCGAGGCATAAACGTCGGGATTGATCACCACGATGAACTCGGCCAGCGAATGGTTCGTCATCGTAACGTTGTTCATCACCTCATAAAGCTTGCGCGATTTCACGGCGGTGGTGCCGCTCATGCCGATATCGACGGTGCCGCGCTGATAGGCCATGAACTGCTCGGAGCCGCCCATCACGACCGGGGTGCCGCCGACGGCCTCGATGAAGTCGCCCGAGGGCTTACCCAATGCGCGCACCAGCTTGCCCTTCATGTCCGCGGGGGTGCGGATCGGCTGGTCCTTCGAGAGGATTTGCACGGGGCCGTAATCCTGCCACCAGAGAACTTTCGTCCCGGTTTGGCCGATCAGGTCGTCGAAGGTCTTGCGCACGGGGCTGTCGGGTTCGGCGGCCTTCGCGAGCACGTCGTAGCTCGGGAACAGGAAGGGCTCGCTGAAAAGACCCGCGGCCGGCACGGTGCCGGAATATTCGTCCGCCAGCACGACGCCCATGTCGATCGCGCCGCTCGCCACGGCCTTCGGAACTTCGCTGCCCTTGAAGAGCTGCGCGCTGTCATAGATCTCGACCTTGATATCGCCGCCCGAGAGCTTCTCGACCTCGTCCTTGAAGGTCACGAGGTTCGCGCCGATCGGGTGATCGACCGACACCTGAACGGTCGCGCGCAGGGTCTTTTCGGCCATCGCCTGACCGGTCGTGCCGATCAGCGCGCTGCCCACGAGCATCGCGGCAATTGCATAAGATTTCATGATAGTCCTCCCAATGAGTGCCGACCTCCAAGCCGGCCTTTTGTCTGGCGAAATGCCATCAATGCCCGACGCGCGCCGCTCCTCCACGCCACGCGCCGAACGAAAAGCTCAGACAATCCCCGCCTCGCGCAGCTCCGCGATACGGTCGGAAGTCATGCCAAGCTCACGTCCCAGAATTTCCTCTGTGTGCTCTCCCAGTTCGGGGCCGACATGGCGGATCTCGCCGGGCGTGTCGGACAGGCGTGGCGCGACGTTCTGCATCTTGATCGAGCCGAAATCGCGATGCGGCAGCTCCACGATCGCCTCGCGCGCCTTGAAATGCGGGTCGTCGATCATTTCGGCCGCGCTGTAGATCAGGCCGCAGGGCACGCCATGCTCGTGCAGAAGCTCCTCCAGCGGCTTGAGGTCCATCGTCTTGGTCCATTCGTTGATCTTGCCGTCAAGCGCGCGCATGTTCTTGCCGCGCGCCGAATGGGTCGCATAGCGCTCGTCCTCGGCGAGTTCGGGCTGTCCCATCGCAGTCGCCAACCTGCGGAACACCGTGTCCTGATTGGCGGCGATCAGCAGTAGTTTGTCGTCGCGGGTCTCGAAGACGTTCGAAGGCGAGACATTCGGCAAGGTTGCGCCCGTCCGCTGACGCACGTAGCCCGCCACGTCGTATTCGCTGACCGTGCTTTCCATCATCGCCA
The DNA here is from genome assembly GCF_002020145.1 of Thioclava sp. DLFJ4-1. Taxonomy (NCBI): domain Bacteria; kingdom Pseudomonadati; phylum Pseudomonadota; class Alphaproteobacteria; order Rhodobacterales; family Paracoccaceae; genus Thioclava; species Thioclava sp. DLFJ4-1. The sequence goes on along the minus strand of NZ_MPZT01000004.1, from coordinate 3,712 downwards.
GCACCGCTTCGTAGATCGCGCTGTCGACGATCTGGCCCTGCCCGGTGCGTTCGCGCGCATGCAGCGCCATCAGCGCCCCCATGCAGGCATAAACCGCCGCGAGTTCGTCGCCGATCGAGATGCCCATGCGGCTCGGCGGGGTCGAGGGATCGCCCACGACGTAGCGCAGACCGCCCATCGCCTCGCCGATCGCGCCATAGCCTGCGCGCTTGGAATAAGGCCCGCTCTGGCCGAAGCCGGTGACGCGCACCATGATGAGGCGCGGATTGATCTTCTTCAGATCCTCATAGCCGAGATTCCAGCGCTCCATCGTGCCGGGGCGGAAATTCTCGATCAGGATGTCGGTCGAGCGGATCAGATCGCGCACGATCTCCTGCCCCTCTTCTGTGCGCAGGTTGAGCGTCAGCGACTTCTTGTTGCGCCCGACGACTGGCCACCAGAGCGATTTCCCATAGGGCTTTTCCTGCCCCCAGACCCGCAGCGGATCCCCGGAGCCGGGTTGCTCGCATTTGATGACCTCGGCGCCGAAATCGGCAAGCAACTGCCCGCAGAAAGGTCCTGCCAGCAATTGTCCCATCTCGAGCACGCGAACATCATTAAGCGGCCCGCTGCGCGCGGTTTCTGCCTTCGTGGCCATAGGGTATTTCATCCTCTTCCTCACGTCGGCCCACCAGAGCGGACTCGACTCTCCTCAAAAATAATGCATACATTATTGAAGTTGCATGGCAACAATTTTTCTTCGGGAGGGCGAAATATTGGGAAATAACGTTGAAATAGTGGATGTTTCCCTGAGGGACGGTATCCAAAATGAGAAGAAAATCCTCTCGATGGATACAAAACTGGAGCTTCTGCAGGGCATTATCGATGCAGGCGCGCGCCGGGTGGAGATCACCAGCTTCGTCCATCCGACGAAAGTGCCGCAGATGGCCGATGCAGAAGACATCTGCGCTAGGCTACCGCGCGAGGGGATGCGCTATATCGGGCTGGTGCTGAACCATCGCGGCTTCTTGCGCGCGCAAGCGGCAGGGGTGGACGAGATCAACTACGCCATCGTTCTCAGCGACACGTTCAGCCAGCGTAACCAAGGCATGACGACCGAGGACGGCATCGCGCAATGGCGCGACATCGCTGCGGGCGCCAAGGGAAAGCAGAAGACGAACGTGACCTTCGCGGCGGGCTTCGGTTGCCCCTTCGAGGGCGAGGTTCCGGTCTCGCGGCTGATCTGGGTGCTCGATCAGGTGATGGAGACACCGCCCGACGAATTGACGCTGGCCGACACGATCGGCGTCGCCGCGCCGCGCGACGTCACCGAACGGGTCGCAGCCGTGCGCGAGCGCTACCCCGACCTGCCGATCCGCCTGCACCTTCACAACACCCGCAACACCGGTCTCGCGAATGCCTGGGCTGGCTACGAGGCGGGCGTGCGCTCTTTCGATGCGGCGCTCGGCGGTGTCGGCGGCTGCCCCTTCGCCCCGCGCGCGACCGGGAATGTGCCGAGCGAGGATCTTGTTTACATGTTCGAGCGCTCCGGTATTAAAACCGGATACGATCTGGACAAGGCGATCGAGACCGCGAAGGCGCTCGAGAGTGCGGTGGGGCACGAGGTGCCGGGGATGCTCATGAAGGCGGGCGGCTTCCCCAAGCCTCAGACGGCCTGATCAGGCGAAGGGGAGGGGCGAAATGGGACACAAGGAGGAGGGCGACGCGCGGATCGGCGCCGCCGAGCAGGCCTATCTTGCCATTCGAAAACGGATCTTCTCTGGCCATTACGCCGAGAATGAGCGTGTGACCGAAGCCGAGATCGCACAGAGCCTGCAGATGTCGCGCACCCCGATCCGCGAGGCGGTGAAGCGGCTGCTGCTCGAGGGGCTGCTGACGCGAGAGGCAGGCCCCGGCCTGCGCGTCGTGGGCCTCGGTCCCGACGAGATCGAACAGATTTTCCAGATCCGCCTGCTGCTGGAATCCTACGCCGCGAAACGTGCCGCCGGTTTCGCCGATGAGGCCCAATGCACCGAGCTGCAACGGCTGGCGAAGCGCATGGCAAACCACGTGCCGCCACGCAGCGAGGACGATTTCCGCGAGATCACCGAGGCGAACCGCGAGTTCCACCAGTTGATCCTCGTAGCTTCGCGCTCGCCGCGGCTGGAGGCGATGCTGTCGCTCGTGGTGAACCTCGCCCTCGTCGCGCGGACCTTCCACAGCTATGACGAGGCGGCCATCCAACGCTCCGCCGCGCATCATCAGGAAATTGCAGACGCGATCTGCTCGGGCGACCCGAATTGGGCAGAGACCGCGATGCAGACCCACCTGCACGCCGCCGCGACGACGGCGCGCAAAGGATTCGCCGCCGGATCCGCCCCGGAGGCTTAGACCGCGGCGAAAAGCGGCGCGCCGATATAAGACCTGACCTGCCTCCTGCGAAATCTCTCACCATGATGTAGAGTCTACCCGACCTTGAAGGAACAGGCGCATGCGAAAGAGCCGTTTCACCGAGGCGCAGATTATCGGGAATGATCGAAGAGCAAGAGGCAGGCACGCCGACGTCTGAAGTGGAGCCGTGACCCGCCCTTCGCTGTATCAGACACAAAGGTCGGCTTTGGGCCGAAGATGGCCCACCCAGCTCTGCTGTGCCCGTCAAGCACGTCGAGCTGCTGAAGCTACGTGGCCGTATTTTCGCGCCTGTGCAGTTGCTTCACCTTCCATAGATACACTGCGCGTCCGAGAGAGGACGTTTGGCGGCCTCAACTTAATCCTGGACGGGCTGCACATCATTACCCTTGCTCGTCGGTAAAGAAGGGATCGTCGGCGTTCTTCAAGCTGCACACGTTGCCGTCGGGGTCGAGGAACGCGCCGGTCGTGCCCCAGTCGTGCATTTTGACTTCGACCGGCACGCCCTGAGCCTCCAGCATGCGCGCCGCAGCCCTCACGTCTGCGACGTTGAAGCGCAAGGCAACCGGGTTCTGAGAAATGCCTTTCCGGGTGTCTTCGGCGCGTCCGCCGGTCTCGATCATCAGATATCCGCCGCCAAAGCGAAGGCAGGTCAGCCCCGGCTTTTCATACCACAGCGGCAGGCCGAGCTTGGTTTGATAAAACTCTACGCAGGCCTCGTAGCGTTCGGTGAAAAGGATGAGGCCGTGACACTCAATCATGTCCGCCAGCTTTTTCGCGCGGGCAGTCCCGTTGTCGATTTCCATGGGCATTTCTGATCTCCTGTCAGTGCAATTCGTTATATCGCCTCGTGTCCGGCGGCGCGGGTGGTAGGCCAACGTCGCGCCGGATATACGAGCAAAGGGTAGTCGTAGCGATCGATTTGGATCTCTGCCGTGACCGCAGCAACGCCCACAACAGCGCGCAAACGACAGACGTCGCTCTATGGCGGCGGAGCAAGCAATGAAGTTCATCGCGCAGCTGCAAAGCTTGCGGGTGCGCCTCTGGCGTCATGATGCGCTCCCAACGTTCAGCCGGTCTCGACTGCTTCCTACCTGTCCCGGCATGTGGAAAGCCTGCGACTTTTGAGCCGAAGGATAAGCGTGACTCTGTCGCATGGTTTCTCTCCGTTGACTGCCGGACGAGCGACGTTCTAAAAGTTCAAGCTAACTTGAGGTCAATACCGAAATGCGAAAAACGACCGGACTATGGAAACGACGCTGACCATCAACCAGATTTCACGCCGCAGCGGCATCGCCTCCTCGGCGCTGCGCTACTATGAGGA
>NZ_MPZT01000003.1:0-649591 GCF_002020145.1 Thioclava sp. DLFJ4-1 | reverse complement strand
GCGGTTGTAGCTCAGTTGGTTAGAGTACCGGCCTGTCACGCCGGGGGTCGCGGGTTCGAGCCCCGTCAACCGCGCCACTTTCCCCTCCTTTACGGTAAAGTTGCGTTTGTGAAACGCGCATCTGTCGCTTATATCCGGGCGAAGTTTCGGGAGGAGCGTATGCGCTGGATCAAACAGGTTTTCGACCACATCACCCTGCTGCAGGCGGTGCTTTTCGCAGCACTGCTCGGTCTCGCACCATTCGCCCCAGAGCCACATATCTGGGAAAAGCTGAAGATGTTGATGGCGGGCACGCTGGTGCGTCCGATCGACTGGTTCGATCTGGTGATGCACGGGCTGCCGTGGATCGTGCTGGCGGTGAAGCTGGCGCAATGGGTGAAGACGGGACAGACCGGGAAATCCGGTAGAGGTGCGCAATGAAAGACGACATGGACGCCAAAGGGCTGATCGAGACGATGGGCGCGGCCGCGCGTGCGGCGGCGGCGGAGCTGGCCTTCGCCAGCGCTGAGGTGAAGAAAAAGGCGCTGGAAGCGGCCGCCGATGCGGTGCTCGCGCGCAAGGGCGAGATCATTACCGCCAATGGCGAGGATATGGCCTACGGCGCGGAGAAGGGGCTGAGCCCCGCGATGATGGACCGGCTGATGCTGGACGACGCGCGGATCGAGGCGATCGCCAAGGGTCTGCGGGCGGTGGCTGCGCAGCGCGATCCGGTGGGCGACACGATCGCGGAATGGGACATGCCCTCGGGGCTGCATATCAAGCGCGTGCGTACGCCGCTTGGCGTGATCGGCGTGATCTATGAATCGCGGCCCAATGTGACCGCGGATGCAGGCGCGCTGTGCCTGAAATCGGGCAATGCGGTGATCCTGCGCGGTGGCTCGGAGAGCTTCCATTCCAGCCGTGCGATCCATGCCTGCCTGCTCGAAGGTCTGCGCGCCGCAGGGCTGCCCGAAGCGGCAGTCCAGCTTGTGCCGACCCGCGACCGCGCCGCCGTGGCTGAGATGCTGCGCGCGACCGAATTCATCGACGTGATCGTGCCGCGCGGGGGCAAGGGGCTCGTCGGACTGGTGCAGGCCGAGGCGCGCGTGCCGGTCTTCGCCCATCTCGAGGGCATCTGCCATATCTATGCCGACGGGGCCGCCGATCTGGAACAGGCGCGGGCCGTGGTGGTGAACGCCAAGACCCGGCGCACCGGGATTTGCGGTGCGATGGAATGTCTTCTGATCGACCGGGCCTTCTGGGAGAAACATGGCGGCGTGCTGATCGAGGACCTGCTGAAGGCGGGCGTCGAGGTGCGCGGCACCGGCGATCTGCTGCAAATCGAGGGCGTCACCGAGGCGAGCGCGGAAGATTTCGGGCGCGAATTCCTCGATATGATCTGCGCGGCGAAGATCGTCGATGGCGTGGATGGCGCGATCGAACATATCCGCCGCTATGGCAGCCAGCACACGGAATCGATCCTGACCGAGAATGACGCCGCCGCCGACCGCTTCTTCGAGCGGCTCGACAGCGCGATCCTGATGCGCAACGCCTCGACCCAGTTCGCCGATGGCGGCGAGTTCGGGATGGGCGCAGAGATCGGGATCGCGACCGGCAAGATGCATGCGCGCGGGCCGGTGGGTGCCGAGCAACTGACATCGTTCAAATATCTGGTGACGGGGCATGGCACGGTGCGCCCTTAAGGCGCACCGAACACCCCGGAGACCTCAGAACGCGATCGTGCCGCCGTCGGCGTCGACCGACCAGTCGAGCCTGCGGCCCTGCCGCGATGCCTCGCGCGGTAGAATCGCGAATTGCACCCGCGCGGGCGTCAGTTCCATCCGGGCCCCATCGAGCACGGCGAAAACCTCCCGGTTAGGCCGCGCTTTCTCGGACCGCGCGGTAATCATCCAGCCATCGCCGCAGGGCAACGCGCGCAGCGTGCCGCCGAAGGGCAGCGCGGTCTCCAGGCAGAGCATCGCGAGAAACGCCAGCTTCACCTCGGCGCGCGGTGCATCGCCCGGCACTTTCCATTCGTAGTCCAGACGGCTTTGCGCCGATAATTCGCCCAACAGACCGGAGACCTCCGCCTCGCCAAGCTGTTGTTCAGCGCCGGCTCGCCCGAAAGCCACCCGGAAGAACTTGACGCGCGCATTCGCCGCCGCCACGCTTTGGGCGATCAACTCGACCTCAGGCCCGGGCGCATCGCTCGTCATGGTGAGCAATTCGACCCCATTGCCGATCGCCCCGATCGGGCTGATAAGGTCATGACACAGGCGCGAGCCCACAAGGGCGGTCAAATCATCGTCGTCCGTACCGGCATTGGCGGTCTCGAATGGCATTAAACTCTCCAATAGGTGAAATGTGATCTATGAAATTCTCGAACCCGGCATGCTGGTCAGAAACCCGGCCCAGCCCGACTGGGGCACCGGACAGGTTCAATCGCGTATCGGCGAAAAAGTGACGGTAAATTTCGAGCATCAAGGCAAGCTTGTCCTGGACGGGCGGCGGGTCGCGCTGGAATTGGTTTTCTCTGAACAAAGTTGACGAATGGTTAACAGCTTCGTGAGGTCGTGTGGGAAACCTTCAACCTTGGGATGTGGCGATTGAACCCTCCGTGATGCGCCGATGACACGGCGCGCACCGCGCGATATTGCCAATCCGGGCGCGGCTTTCTAAACCGGGCCAGCGAAGATCGGCAGGAGGACGCCCGTGATCGACAGCGCCGCATTCGAAATCAGGCTGGCCCGTGATGCCGCCGATCTCGTGGCGTCGCAGCGGCTCCGTTATCGCGTTTTCGTCGAAGAGCTCGGCGGCGGCGGTGAAACGGTCGATCACGAAAACCGTCTGGAAAGCGACCGGCTCGACCCGGTCTACGATCACCTGCTGCTGGTCGATCCGGCACGCGCGGAAGGCGAGCATGTGGTGGGGGCCTATCGGCTTCTGCCCTCCGATCGGCTGGAACGGGCGGGGCAGTTCTATTGCGACAGTGAATATGACCTCGCGCCGCTGATCGGCACGGGGCGCAAGCTCTTGGAGCTGGGCCGCTCCTGCGTCGACCCGGACTATCGCGGCGGGGCGGCGATGTTGCTTCTGTGGAACGCGCTGGCCGACTATGTGCTGGCCCATGACATCGAGATTCTCTTCGGTGTGGCCTCCTTCCACGGCACCGATGCCGAGACGCTGAAAGCGCCGCTCTCCTGGCTGCATCACCACCATCTTGCGCCCGAACATATGCGCCCGCGCGCACGGCCCGAAGCTTATCAGCCGATGGATCTCGTGCCCGAGGAGGCGCTGGATCGGCGCGCGGCGCTGGCTCAGATGCCCAATCTGATCAAGGCCTATCTGCGGCTTGGCGGCTTCGTGGGCGAGGGTGCATTCATCGACCGTCCCTTCAACACCACCGATGTCCTTTTGCTGATGGATACCAAGGCGATGAGCGACAAGCATCGCAGCTTCTACACCCGCCGTTTCGAGGGCCGCGCGTGAGCTGGATCGAGGACGAGCCCGATCCCAAACCGCTTGGCGCGCTCGATTGGACGCGGGCTGTGTTGCGCGGTCTGATCTGGGGGCTGATGCTGCTGATCGGGCTGATCGTGCTGCTGCTGGTGCGGCTGGTAGAGCGCCCGGTTCACGGGCTGGCGCGGCCCTGGACGCCGTGGATCACGCAGGCGGTGTGCCGGATGAGCTTCCCGATCCTCGGGCTCTCGTACAGCGTCACCGGGCGTCCGATGACCAAGATCGGCGCGGTGGTCGCCAATCACGGGTCGTGGCTCGATATCTTCGCGCTCAACGCCTGCCAGCGGGTCTATTTCGTCTCCAAGGCCGAGGTCGCCAAATGGCCCTTCGTCGGCTGGCTCGCGCGGGCCACCGGGACCGTCTTCATCAAGCGCGATCCGCGTGAGGCGAAGACGCAGCAGGGGCTGTTCGAGGATCGCATCCGCGCGGGCCATCACCTGCTGTTCTTCCCCGAAGGCACGTCTACCGATGCGCGCCGGGTGCTACCCTTCAAGCCGACGCTGTTTCAGGCCTTCTACAGCCACGGGCTGGAGCGCGTGATGCAGATCCAGCCGGTCACCGTCGTCTACACGCCCCCCGCGGGCGAGGACGTGCGGTTCTATGGCTGGTGGGGCGATATGGGCTTCGGACCGCATCTGATAAAGGTGCTGGCCCAGAAGCGGCAAGGCGCGGTCGAGGTGGTGTTCCACACGCCGCTCTCCGTCTCCGACTATCGCTCGCGCAAGGAACTTGCATGGGCGGCGGAAAGCGCTGTGCGTCGCGGTCTGCCTTACGAGATCGCGCGCGCCCGGTAATAGGCCAGAACGTAGAGGCGGATCGCCGTGGCAAGGCCCGTCTCGGTGCCGCGATCTACATCAATTTCGGCTGCCAACTCATTGAGACCAAGGTTTTTTTCGGTCGCGATGTCGCGGAAGGCACGCCAGAATTCATCCTCCAGCGTGACCGAGGTGCGATGCCCGCCCAGCGTCAGGGAGCGTTTCTTCGGTCGGCTCATTCGTCATGCTCGCGCTGATGCCCGTCGAGATCGCGCCGCTCTTTCGTGGCGCGGCTTTCCTGCAGCGTCTTCTCCGCCTTGCTGCGCCCGAATTTCTCAGCGTTCACAGAGCCTTGCTCGCGTTTCTTCACGCGGGCCTGCTGTTTGCGAAACTGGTTGAGATTGGTGACCTTGCTCATAAGCAAAGAGTGCCACAGCCGACCGGATCGGGAAAGGGGCTTGGGCGCGCCCGCGTGAGGCGCGCCCGGAAGGTTTATTCGACTTCGACCAGCGCGTGGCGCTTCTTGCCCGCGCTCAGCTTCACCGGGGTCTCCAGATCGGCGGCGGTGAACATGCGGCCCGGATCGGCGCAGGTCTCGTCATCGACCTTGAGCGCGCCTTCCGCGATCAGCCGCTTGCCGTCCTTGCCCGATTTCGCAAGGCCCGAGCGGACCACGAGCTGCGCGAGGCTGATGCCGTCTCCCAGTTCCTCGACCGTGAGCGTCAGGGTCGGCAGGTCGTCACCCACGCCGCCTTTCTCGAAGACCTCGCGCGCGGTCGCCTCGGCGGCATGCGCGGCCTCCCAGCCGTGGCAGAGTGCGGTGACCTCGTTGGCCAGACGCACCTTCGCCGCGTTGATCTCGGAGCCTTCCAGCGCGCCCAGACGCTCGCATTCTTCGACCGGAAGCTCGGTGTAAAGCTTCAGGAAACGGCCCACATCGGCATCGGTCGTGTTGCGCCAGAACTGCCAGAATTCGTAAGGGCTCAGCATGTCCGAGTTCAGCCAGATCGCGCCGCCCTGGCTCTTGCCCATCTTGCGGCCGTCCGAGGTGGTCAGAAGCGGCGAGGTCAACCCGTAGATCTCGTGATCGAGCACACGGCGCGTCAGGTCGATCCCGTTGACGATATTGCCCCACTGGTCCGAGCCGCCCATTTGCAGCAGGCAGCCGTAGCGGCGGTTCAGTTCGAGGAAGTCATAGGCCTGCAGGATCATGTAGTTGAATTCGAGGAAGGACAGCGATTGCTCGCGATCCAGCCGCGATTTCACGCTCTCGAAGGACAGCATCCGGTTGACCGAGAAATGCCGCCCGATATCGCGTAGAAATTCGAGGTAGTTCAGCCCGTCGAGCCATTCCGCGTTGTTCAGCATGAGCGCATCGGTCGGTCCGTCGCCGTAATCGAGGTATTTCGCGAAGACCTGCTTCATCCCGGCGATGTTTTCGTCGATCGCTTCGGGCGTCAGCAGCGGGCGCTCATCGGAGCGGAACGACGGATCGCCGACCTTCGTGGTGCCGCCGCCCATGAGGGTAATCGGCTTGTGGCCGGTCTTTTGCAGCCAGCGCAGCATCATGATGTTCAGCAGGTGGCCGACATGCAACGACTTCGCCGTCGCATCATAGCCGATATAAGTCGGCACGACCCCCTTCGCCAAAGCCTCGTCCAGCCCCTGATAATCCGTGCAGTCGGCCAGAAAGCCCCGCTCGATCATCACGCGCATGAAGTCTGATTTCGGATGGTAGGTCATCGTGCTTGTTCCTTTCGTCTGAGCGTGCGTATATCGGGGCAGGCGACGAGAGGGAAGCCATGTTGAAATCCGGGCCGGTCTGGGCAGTTGGCGCCATGTCGGGCACGTCCTTGGACGGGGTGGACGCGGCGCTCGTGTTGACCGACGGAACCCGCATTCTCGATTTCGGCCGCAGCGACTACCGCCCCTATACCGAGGCCGAGCGTGCGACGCTCCACGCGGCTCTCGGGCATTGGCCCGGCGAGCCCGGTGTGGAAGAGGCCTGCGAGGTGGTCGAGACCGCCCATGCGGAACTGCTCAGCGGATTGGGAGAGGCGCAGGTCGTGGGGTTTCACGGCCAGACGCTCGCCCATGATCCCTACGGGATGCAGGGCCCGCGCCGCACCCATCAGGCAGGCGATGGTTCGGTTCTGGCCGAGGTGCTGTCGCGCCCGGTGGTCTGGGATTTCCGTTCCACCGATGTGGAGATGGGCGGGCAGGGCGCGCCGCTCGCACCGTTCTTCCACTTCGCCTGCGCGAAATACGCCAAGCTCGACGCGCCTGCGGTATTTCTGAACCTCGGCGGCGTCGGCAATGTCACCTGGGTCGATCCGCGCCAGCCCTCGGCAGAGGTGCCCGGCGCGGTGCTGGCCTTCGACACCGGCCCCGCTAACGCGCCGATCAACGACCTGATGCGGCTCCGGCGCAAGGCCGAGTTCGATGCGGGGGGCGAATTGGCGTTGGCGGGCCGCGTTGACGAGGCCATGGTCGAGGCCTTCCTGACGCATCCCTATTTCCTGAAGATGCCGCCGAAATCGCTCGATCGGAACGATTTCCACGACATCCTGACCCGCGTCGCGGAGCTGGACGATGCCGATGCGGCAGCGACGCTGACGGCCTGTGCGGCAGCCTCGGTCGCGCGCGCGGGCGAGCATTACCCGACGCCGCCGAAAGCGATCTATGTCTGCGGCGGCGGGCGGCTCAACACCGCGCTGATGGTGGCGTTGCAGCGGCGGATGAACGTGCCGGTGCAGCCCGTCGAGGATATCGGGCTCGACGGCGACATGCTCGAGGCGCAGGCCTTCGCCTATCTCGCGGTGCGGGTCGCGCGCGGCATGGCGACCTCGGGACCGTCCACGACCGGGGTCTCGGCGCTGATCGGCGGCGGCAAGGTCTCGCGGCCCGGCTAAATTCACATCACTTGACGCCGATCATGCCGCGCCGCGGCGCAAGGCGCTAGGATCGGCCTCATTGAAGAGGGTAGTCCGATGTCTGAAACTCCAACCGATCCCTGTCCCACGCCGCAGGCGCGCAAGCAGGCCCCGTTCTCGAACCGGGCCGCCGCGGTCTTCCTCGCGGGGCTCAGCTTCGTCGTCATGGTCATCTCCGGCCTCGTCGTCAGCATCGCGCCCTCGGGCCGGTTGGCGCGGGATATCGACTGGTCGCTCCTCGCGCTGAACCGCGCCGATTGGGAGCTTTTGCACCTCGCGATGGGGGTGCTCTTCATCTTCGCCGGTATCTGGCACATCAAGCTGCACTGGCCTGTGATCCGCAACCTGCTGTGGTCGGCAGCGGCGCAGACGCTGTGTCACCGGCGCGAACTGGCGCTGGCGGTCGGGCTGGTGGGTGCGGTGATCGTGCTGACGCTGCTCTGGTGGCCGCCGATTAGCTGGCTCGATCAGCTCTCGCGTTGGGCGAGCATCGGGCTCTGGTGATCAGCGGGGGATGTCGAAGCCTCTCGGGGCCAGTTCGAAGCCCTCGAAGCGAAAGCCCGGCGAGACGGTGCAGCTGACGAGGCTCCACGCCCCGGTGGAGCGCGCCGATTGCCACTGGCCCGCGGGCACGATCCCCTGAGGTTGATCGCCGCCGAGCACGTCGGGGCCCAACAGCAGTTCCAGCACCGGCCCCGCCTCCTGCGGCGCGATATCGAGCTGCACCGGCGCGCCTGCGTGGAAATGCCAGATCTCGGTCGCATCGACCCGGTGCCAATGGCTGCGCTCGCCCGCTTTGAGCAGGAAATAGATGCAGGTGCCCGCCGGGCGCGCACCGTCTGCGGCCTCCGCCTCCCAGGTCTGGCGGTAATGTCCGCCCTCGGGATGGGGCGCGAGACCGAGGGCTTCGATGATCGCGTCGGCCTCACTCATGCGAAAAGCTCCTTCGCCAGCGTCTCGAAATCGGGCGCGATCGCGTCCCATTCCTCGCTCGCCACAAGGTCCTTGTCCTGAGCGGGCCCGTATTCGGTGGGGCGCGGCACGAAAGCTGTCTGCAGCCCCAAGGGCCGGGCAGCTGCGAGGTCGTCGTTATGCGCGGCCACCATCATCACCTCTTCGGGCGGCAGGCGCAGCGCGGCGCAGGAGGCCAGATAGACCTCGGGCTTGGGTTTGTAGTCGCGGGCGATATCCGCGCCGAGAATGCAATCCCACGGCAGCCCCGCATGGCGCGCAAGCCGCGTCATCAGCGCGATGGACCCGTTGGAACAGGGCGCGATGATCGCATGGCGCCTCAGCGCGTGAAGGCCGCCGACCACATCGGGCCACGGGGTCAGCCGCTCCCAGACATGCGAGAGGCTATCGGGCGCCGAGACCGCAAAGCGTTTCGCCACCCGGTGCAGGTTCTCGCGATGCAGATCGTCGAGCGCCACATAGCCGCGCCCGCCCTCGCGGATACGCCGCATCGCAGGATCGTATTCGGCGCGCCACGCATCGGCGAAGGCAAGGGAATCGATCCCGGGAAAGGCGATCTCCACCTCATGCGCGACCGAGTTGCGCCAATCGACACAGGTGCCGAACACATCGAAAATCAGAGCCTTGATCATGGCCCGACACTGACCCGGATCGCGCCTCGGCGCAATCGCCCCTTCGGCTTGGCTCAAATATCCTCGCCGAAGGCGAAACGAAAACCCCCGGCGACGCGCGTGCTCCGCCCGGGCCGCTTCGCGGCTGATCCGGGCAAGGTGCAAACGAAAACCCCCGGCGAAGCGCGTGCTCCGCCGGGGGCTTGGGTGTCTCAATTCAAGACGCGCTCAGCGCAGGATCGAGCGACCCGCATATTCCGCGGTCTCACCCAGCGATTCCTCGATACGGATCAGCTGGTTGTATTTCGCGAGCCGGTCCGAACGGGCCAGCGAGCCGGTCTTGATCTGACCGCAGTTCGTGGCGACCGCGAGATCGGCGATGGTCGCGTCTTCGGTCTCGCCCGAACGGTGGCTCATCACGTTGGTGTAGCCCGCGCGATGCGCCATATCGACCGCCTGCAGCGTCTCGGTCAGGGTGCCGATCTGGTTGACCTTCACCAGCATCGAATTCGCGACGCCCTGCTTGATGCCATCGGCCAGACGGGTCGGGTTGGTCACGAAGAGATCGTCGCCCACCAGCTGCACCTTGTCGCCCAGACGCTCGGTCAGGAGCTTCCAGCCTTCCCAGTCGTCTTCCGCCATACCGTCTTCGATCGAGATGATCGGATAGGCGCCCAGCAGCTTCTCGAGATAGTCGACATTCTCTTCCGAGGTCAGCGACAGGCCCTCGCCCTTCATCTCGTATTTGCCGTTCTTGTAATATTCGGTCGAGGCGCAATCCATCGCGAGGTAGATGTCCTCGCCCGGCTTGTAGCCCGCTTTCTCGATCGATTTCAGGATGATGTCGAGCGCGGCGGTGGTCGAGCTGAGTTCCGGCGCGAAGCCGCCTTCATCGCCCAGACCCGTCGTCATGCCTGCCGCAGAAAGCTCTTTCTTCAGCGTGTGGAACACTTCCGAGCCCATGCGCACCGCGTCGCGGATATTGCCCGCCGAGACCGGCATGATCATGAATTCCTGGATGTCGATCGGGTTGTCGGCATGCTCGCCGCCATTGATGATGTTCATCATCGGCACCGGCAGGACACGCGCCGAGGTGCCGCCGACATAGCGATAGAGCGGCAGGGTCGAGAAATCGGCCGCCGCTTTCGCGCAGGCCAGCGAGACGCCGAGGATCGCGTTGGCGCCGAGGCGGCCCTTGTTCTCGGTGCCGTCGAGTTCGATCATCGCGCGGTCGATCTCGACCTGCTCGGTGACGTCTTCGCCGACGAGGTTTTCCGCGATCTCGCCGTTCACGGCCATGACCGCTTCCAGAACGCCTTTGCCCATGTAGCGGGCCTTGTCGCCGTCGCGGCGCTCGACCGCCTCATGCGCGCCGGTGGACGCGCCCGACGGCACGGCCGCACGGCCCATCGTGCCGTCTTCGAGGATCACGTCGACTTCGACGGTGGGGTTGCCACGGCTGTCGAGAATCTCGCGGGCGTGGATGTCGATGATGGTGCTCATGGGGGCGCTCTCCTCGGGCTCCGGTTGATGCTTGGCTAGGTGCATACACCTGTGCTGCGCCTGCGAAAAGGCCGTAAGGGCAATTTCTGGCAGAAATGTTAACGCTAACGGCGGCCTTCCCGGCGCAGTTTGGCCTGCCGCCACAGCGCATAGAGGCCAGAGCCCACGATCACCGCCCCGCCGATCAGCGTCCAGCGGTCCGGCGGCTCGGCGAAAACGACGATGGAAATCACGACGGCGAAGGCGAGACGTGAATAGCGAAACGGCATGATGACCGCGATCTCGCCCAGCCGCACCGAGGCGATCAGCGCGTAATAGCCCACCGGCCCGATCGCGAGCGCGCCCGCAAGGTAAAGCCAGTCCATCGGCTCGGGCGTGACGATCGGCTCGGGCAGGACCGCCAGCAGCACCAGACCCAGCGGCAGCACGCAGAAGAAGCCGAGCGTCGCCACCTGCAGCGAGGTCACATCGCGCGGCACGCGTCGCGTGGTGACGTCGCGCATCGACAGGCCGATGACCGCGCCGACTGCGAGAAGCGAGAGCATCGAGAATTCGTCAGTGCCTGGGCGGATCACGACCAACACGCCCAGAAAACCGATCAGAATGGCGGAGAGCCTGCGCCAGCCGACCCGCTCCTTGAGGAAGATCGCCGCGCCAAGCGTGGTCGCAAGCGGCGTCGCCTGATGGATCGCAGTGGCTTGGGCCAGTGGCGTGAAGGCCACGGCGGAGACGAAAAAGCCGGTGCCGACGATCTCGCCAACGTTGCGCAGCCAGAGCGCCGAGGACAGCAACGAGCGGGTGAAGATCCGTTCGCCCTTCAGCTTGGCGAGCACCGCGAAGATCGTCGCGCCGCCAAGCCCCACGGCGGCGAGAATTTGCCCCACCGGCCAGTCGCCCGCGAGCATTTTGATGAACATATCCTCCAGCGCGAACCCTGCCATCGCGAGGATCATCAGCATCGAGCCGCGCAGGTTATCGTGGTCGGTGGGTTCGGGTGTCATGGGGCGCTCCTGACCGGATGGTCAAGGCCCACCTAGCGCGGGTGTGATCGGCCTTCAAGGCGCGTCACGAACTGGGATGCGCCCGGGTGACGATGCCACCGATATCGGCCCAGATCGGCAGGTGATCCGAGGCCACCCGCGCCAGCGGCGTATCCAGCACGCCCTTGCGCACCACGCGCAGACCCGGCGAGGTCACGATCCGGTCGAGCTGGCCGATCGGCGCGCGCGAGGGGTAGGTCGCGCCCGGCGCATGGATGTGAAACCCGGTCAGCGCCTCGAACCCGTGCCGCGCGCGCCATTCGTTGAAATCGCCGATGGCGAGGGCGGGGTGCGGCTTCACCCCGGCCATGATCTCCGCGATCCGCGCCCATTGTGCGCGCCGATCCGTGCGCCGCAGCCCCAGATGCGCCGCGATCAGCAAGAAGGGTGCGCCGCTGTCGGGCGCGATATTCACCGCGATGGCGCCGCGTGGCTCGAGACCGGGCAGGGTGACCGGCTCGACCCCCAGCACCCGTGAGCCGCGCCGCACCAGCACGACCTGCCCATGCCAGCCCAGCGAGGCGGCGGTGGTCCGCGGCATGTCGTGGCGGATGAAGTCGGTCTCTTCCTCGATCAGCTTTTGCGGCAGCGCCGCCGGGCGCTCGCCCATGCGTTTGTCGACCTCCTGCAAGGCGATCACATCGGCATGCAGCGCGTTGATGACATTCACGACCCGCGCCGGATCATGCTTGCGGTCGGTCCCCACGCATTTGTGCAGATTGTAGGAAGCGATCCGAAGTGTCATTTTTATGAGTGCCTTACAGGGTGATCTTCATGTGCCGCAGAAAGTCCGATACACCCGTTCATCGGATTTCGGCGCGGCTTCATATGCGGCGTAACGCGGATCTTCCGCATAGGGGTCCGCAAGCGCGCCCATGAGAGTGTGAAGCGGGCCGTCATCGCCATCGACCGCCGCGGCGATCATTTCCTCGATCCGGTGATTGCGCGGGATGCGCAGCGGGTTCGCGGCGGCCATGACGGAGTGCGGATCATCCTCGCTGGCGATCCGCTTTTCCCAGCCCTCGCGCCAGAGATCAAAGGCCATCGGCTCGGTGAATTCCTTGCTCGCTGTCTTAGGATCGCGCCGCAACGCACTGAACACGCGCGTGAAATCGGCTTTCTCGGTCGACATGCGGTTCAGCAGATCCTCGATCAGTGGCAGATCGTCCTCGGTCGCTTCCGCGATGCCGATCTTGCGGCCCATCAGTCGCAGCCACTCGCGCTGATAGACGCCGATGAAGCTGTCGACCGCGGCGCTCGCCTGTTCGATGGCGGCATCATCGTCACCGATGAGCGGCATCAGGCAGGTCGCGAATTGCGCGAGGTTCCAGACCGCCACTTGCGGCTGGCGCGCATAGGCATAACGCCCTTGTTGGTCGATGGAAGAGAAGACGCGCCCCGGATGGTAGTGGTCCATGAAAGCGCAGGGGCCATAGTCGATCGTTTCTCCCGACAGCGCCATGTTGTCGGTGTTCATCACGCCATGGATGAAGCCGATCGCCATCCATTTCGCGACCAGCTCGCCTTGCTTTGCTGCGACCGCTCGCAGCACCTCAAGTGGTGTTTCGCAATCGGGATAGTGGCGCTCTATCAATGTGTTGAGGAGCGTTCTTAATCCTTCTCGGTCATTGCGCGCCGCGAAATACTGGAAGGTGCCGACGCGGATATGGCTGCGCGCGACGCGGGTCAGGATCGCGCCGGGACGCCCCGAGGCGTCGCGCACCACCGTCTCGCCCGTGCGCACAGCGGCCAGCGCGCGCGTCGTTGGCACGCCCAGCTTCGCCATCGCTTCGCTGAGAACATATTCACGCAACACCGGCCCGAGCCACGCCCGCCCGTCAGAGCGTCCGCGCGAAAACGCCGTGCGGCCCGCACCTTTCAGTTGCAGATCGAACCGCGCGCCGTCCGGCGCCACGATCTCGCCTAGCAGCACCGCGCGCCCGTCGCCCAAACGCGGCACGAAACCGCCGAACTGGTGGCCGGCATAGGCCTGTGCGATCGGCTCGGCACCTTCGGGCATCGTATTGCCCGCCAGCATCGCGAGCCCCTCGGGGCTTTCCAGCCAATCGGCATCGAGCCCCAAGCGCGCAGCGAGATCACGGTTCAGGATCACCAGCTCGGGCGCTTTGACCGGTTGGGGCGGCTGACGCTCGAAGAAGCTGTCGGGCAGGCGGGCATAGCTGTTGTCGAAGGGAATGGTCATGGGGTCTCCTTGCCTCCCTATCTAAGCCGTGTGCCGGTCAATCCAATCCCTGCGCATGACCCGCAGCCCTCAATGGTCCATATCCGGCAGACCTTCGCGCGACAGCAGCACCGCCAATGGCCGCAGGCGCGGGCTTTGCGCGCAGATGATCATCAGCGCCACCATGATCGGCACGGCGAGGAACATCCCCGGCAGCCCCCAGACCGCGCCCCAGAAGGCGAGCGAGATGATGATCCCGAAGCTCGACAGCCGCAGCGCATGGCCCATCAGCATCGGGTCGATCACGTTGCCGATCACGAATTGCAGGATGCCGACCGCGACCAGCACCGTGCCCGCGGTATAGGGGTTCTGCGTCAGCACATAGACCGCGAGCGTGGCGATGACGGTTGCGATGATCGAACCGATCGAAGGGATGAAGTTCAGCGCGAAGGTGATGATCGCGACCGGCAGCGCCAGATCGAACCCGCCCACGGTGAAGACACCATAGACCGCGACGGCGGTGACGGCGCTGACGATGGCTTTCACCAGAAGGTAGTGGTTCACCCGGCGCATGATCGTGCCGACCATCCGCGCGATCCGCTCGGCGCTCTCGGAATCGCCCATCAGCGAGTTGAGCTTGGCGTCGAACCAGATCCGCTCAGCGAACAGGAAGCCCACGAAGAGAATGATCAGGATCGTGGCCGAGAGCAGGTTCGACGCTTGACCCGCCAAGGTGGTCAGATAGCCCGCCACCTGAATGCTCTGCATCGATTCCAGAACCGATTGTTCTACCTCGGGGCCCATCCAGCCGAAGAGCTGCGCGATCGCCTGCTGCGCGGGGCCCGCATAGTTCAGCACCATCGTCACGACCGTGTTCACCTGAGAGATCAGCACCGCGCTCAGCGTCAGCAGCCCGCCCGCGATCAGCGCCAGTGCCACCAGCGAGGCCAGACGCGGCGGAATCGAGACCGGCCCGATCCGCAGCCGCCCGACCGCGTTGATCGCCTCGGAAGTCAGCGAGAACAGGATGATCGCGATGGCCAGCGAGATCAGGATGAACTTCGCCTGCACCATCAGGAACAGCGCCAGCGCGAAGGCGATGATGCCCAGAAGCACATTGGTGAGCGCACGCGGCTCGAACGCGCGCCCATCGATCAGGGCAGGGTGGCCCTCATCGGGAGTGTCCTTCATCTTCATCATCTTCCTGTGCCTGACCCTGACGGGGTCGTAACCGGTTTTTCTTATGCTAGGAGCCGCCGCGCAGGCGCGCAAGCGCCGAACCCGCGTGATTTCAGGGCTTTTTCATGACCTGCGCATTATTCCGGATCGGGTCTTGCATCCCGCCCGGATTTGCGGATAAACCCGCCGGCGGAGCGGTGGCCGAGTGGTCGAAGGCGCACGCCTGGAAAGTGTGTAGGCGGGGAACCGTCTCGAGGGTTCGAATCCCTTCCGCTCCGCCACAATTCCCCAGTTTTCTCCAATTATACCCGCTTTGCGCAGGCCGCGCGTGACCTCTCTTCGGTCATGTGCACGCGGGCAGGCGCGCCGCCCGCGTGTTCGGTTCACGTCACCCCACCACGTTGAAGCCCGGCCCGTAGGGATAGCCGGTGATGTCTTCGCCGCCGGCCTCGGTGATCACGAGGATGTCGTGCTCGCGGTAGCCGCCTGCACCGGGCTGGCCCTCGGGGATCGTCAGCATCGGCTCCATCGAGATCACCATGCCGGGCTCCAGCACCGTGTCGATATCCTCGCGCAGCTCCAGCCCCGCTTCGCGCCCGTAGTAATGCGACAGCACCCCGAAGCTGTGGCCATAGCCGAAGGTGCGGTATTGCAGCAGGTCGCGCTCAGCGAAGAAGGCGTTGATCTTCTCCGTCACGTCGGCGCAGCTCGCGCCCGGCTTAAGCAAGCTCATCCCGTATTCATGAGCGGCGACATTCGCCTCCCAGATCGCGCGCGAGGCGTCGTCGACCTCGCCCACAAACAGCGTCCGCTCCAGCGCCGTGTAATAGCCGGAAATCATGGGGAAGGTGTTGAGCGAGAGGATATCGCCGCGCTCCAGCACCCGCCCCGTGACCGGGTTATGCGCGCCGTCGGTGTTGATGCCCGACTGGAACCAGACCCAGGTGTCGCGATACTCGGCCTCGGGGAACCGCTTGGCGATCTCCAGCTCCATCGCGTCACGGCCCGCCATCGCAACGTCGATCTCGCGCACGCCTTCGCGGATCGCCTCGCGGATCGCATAGCCGCCGACATCTGCGACGGCCGCGCCTTGCCGGATCAGGTCGATCTCGGCGGGAGATTTGTGCATCCGTTGCCGCATCGTGGCGGGGGCGATGTCATGGGTCACCGACGGTTCGAGGAAATCCTGCAGAAGCGCTGCCTGCGCCAGCGTCAGGTGATCGGATTCGACGCCCAGCACGCGACGTTTGCCGGTGACCGAGGCAATCGCGCGCCAGTAATTGTTCCGCGCCCAGTCGGTATAGGTGATGTTTTCGCCATGGCAGCGCCGCCACGGCTGCGCGGCATCGATCCCTGCCGAGATCGTCACGCTGTCGGTCGGTGTCACGACCAGCGCATAGGGCCGCCCGAAGGCGCAGTACAGAAAGCCCGAATAATAGGCAATGTTATGCATCGAGGTGAACAGGCAGGCATCAATGCCCGCCTCGGTCATCGCCGCGCGCAGACCCGCGAGCCGTGCGTCGTATTCGGTCGCGGCGAAGGGCAGGATGCGCTCGCCTTGGTGAAATCGGTAAAAAGCAGGACGGTCCATCGGCACTCTTCCTTATCAGAGGCCGCAGCGCGCCGAGGGACGATCTTCCCCCGTCGCGCGCTGCGACAAAGCAAGATCCCGGCGTGCAGGATGGGTGAGACAGGGCGGGCGCAAGCTGCGCCGGCGACGCCATCGCCTTCAGCCCTGAGCGGCAGATTGGGCGAAAATCTCCTCGCTGCCAAGTCCCCTCATTCCGTCGCGTGCGATTTGCTTTTTCACAAATCGGCGGAACCCGGCGCACGCATGAAACATTGATCGATCCGAGGGAACCCTGCCGAGACGTGCGGGGATTGGGCGCCCAGTCTCGTCAACCGACGCGATCCGGCGCACCAACAGAAAGGGAGACCAATGCACGATAAGATGCCGCAAGAACGGCTGTTCATATTCCCCAAGGTCCACAAGACGGTGTTTCTCGTCTCTGCGGTCCTCATCATCGGGTTCATCATCTTCGGCGCCATGTTCAGTGATCAGGCCAAGGCGCTCTTCACCGGCTTGCAGGACTGGCTCGCGACCAACCTCGGTTGGGCGCTGATCGTCGAGGTGAACCTGTTCCTTGCCGCAACCGTCTTTCTCGCCTTCGGACCTTATGGCGATATCCGACTGGGTCGCATGACCGACAAGCCCGCTTACGGGCTTTTTTCATGGACGGCGATGCTGTTCTCGGCCGGGATCGGGATCGGTCTGATCTACTGGGGCGTGGCCGAGCCCCTGTATCACTTCTTCGCCCCGCCCGTCGGCGAAGCGGAAACCCAGGCCTCCGCCCGGCAAGCGATGACCATCGCCTTCATGCATTGGGGCTTCCAGGCCTGGGCGATCTATGCGGTCGTGGCGCTGGCGCTGGCCTATTTCCACTTCCGCAAGGGCCTGCCGCTGACGATCCGCTCGGCGCTCTATCCAATTCTGGGCGAGAAGATCTACGGGCCGTGGGGTTCTGCGGTCGATATTCTCGCGGTGTTCGGCACCATGTTCGGGATCGTGACCTCGCTGGGCCTTGGTGCGATGCAGATCAATTCGGGCCTCGGCACCGTCTTCGGCATCGACCAATCGCCCTTCGTGCAGATCATCATCATCGCCTGCATCACGGCGGCCGCGACCCTGTCGGTCGTGGCGGGCCTCGATGGCGGGATCAAGCGGCTGTCGAACCTCAATATCGGCCTGTCGATCGTGTTCCTCGCCTTCATGGTCATCGTCGGCCCGACCATCTTCATCTTCGACCTCTTCGTCCAAAGCTATGGCGATTACATCGCGGAACTCGTCAGCTGGGGCTCCTGGACCGAGGCGTGGCAGAAGGACGGCTCGTGGCAGAATAGCTGGACCATCTTCTACTGGGCGTGGTGGATTTCCTGGTCGCCCTTCGTCGGCGTCTTCATCGCGCGTATCTCGAAAGGGCGCACGATCCGCGAATTCGTGGTGGGCGTGATGCTGCTGCCGACGACGATCATGTTCTTCTGGTTCTGTGCCTTCGGCGGCACCGCGCTCGACATCTCGCTGGGCGGTGACAGCACTATCGTGGATGCGACGAAGAATGCCTATGGCGATGCGATGTTCGCGCTGCTCGACCATTTCCCGCTGGCGAGCCTGATGTCTGGCTTCGCGGTGATCCTGATCGTGATGTGGTTCGTGACCTCCTCGGACTCGGGTTCTTTCGTGATCGACATGCTGACTGCGGGCGGCGATGCCGATCCGCCGAAGGTTCAGCGGATCTTCTGGGCGATCACGGAAGGCGCGGTGGCCTCGGTGCTGCTGCTCGCAGGCGGTCTGAACGCGCTGCAGGCGGCGGCGGTCGTGGCGGGCTTCCCCTTCGCAATCGTGTGCTTCTTCATCCTCATCGGGTTGCTGAAGGCGCTGCGATGGGACCCCTTGATGCTCTATCGCCACAACCAGCGCTACCAGAGCGACGAGGAGGCCGATCACGCGATGCCCTCCGAGTTGCCGGGCGATCTCTACGGGGCCGATCCGACCCCGCCACCGGCATCGCAGGGCGCGCAGGCCAACCCTGCGGAGTGATCGCAAGACCGAAGACGAGAGAAGGCCGGGCCGCAGCGCCCGGCCTTTTCATGCGCCACTCTGGCGGGGCCAGAGTGGCGTTAGGGATTTCTTAATCGTGATGACGCAGCGTTAGGGGAGTTCCTAACGGATGGGTAAGGTCGATGAAGATTTCCCTGATCACTGCGGTCTATGACGCCGAGGCGACAGTCGGCGATGCCATCGCCTCGGTCGCGCGGCAGAGCCACCGCGATCTCGAGCATCTTATAATCGAGGGGCGCTCGCGCGACGGCTCTCTCGCGGCGATCGAGGCTGCGCGCCATTCTCGGATGATAGCTTTCAGCGAGGCCGATGGGGGCCTCTACGATGCGCTCAACAAGGGTATCGCGCGGGCCACGGGCGAGGTGGTCGGCTTCGTTCATGCCGATGACATGCTGGCCCATCGTGATGCGCTGGCCCATGTCGCCGCCGTCTTTGCCGATCCGCAGGTCGAGGCGGTCTTCGCCAATCTCGATTATGTTCTGCGCGGCGACCCTGATACGGTGATCCGTCACTGGGCCAATGGCGGCTTCACCCCGGCCAAGCTGCGCCGGGGATGGGCACCCGCGCACCCGACGCTCTACCTGCGGCGTTCCACCTATGCGCGGCTGGGGGGCTTTAACACCTCTTACCGGATCGCGGCGGATTACGACTTCATGCTGCGGGTCTTTAGCGCGCCCCAAGGTCGCGCGGTCTACCTGCCGGAGCTTCTCTACAAGATGCGGCTGGGCGGCGTCAGCAACCGCTCGCTCGCGCATCTGCGGCGCAAGATGGCCGAGGACTACCGGGCGATCCGTGCCAATCATCTGGGTGGGCCGGTCTCGGCGCTCGGCGTGCTCGCGCGCAAGAACCTCTCCAAGCTGCGCCAGTTCGTCGAGCGTGACCAAGGCGCCACCACACCAGCCGATCTCGCCCTTTTGCTGGACGCGAACCCGCGCAAGGCCCTATAGCTTGGGGAAATGATCCGCGCTGGGGGCAGGGCGCACCCGTCCCACGCGCCATCCGGAGCGCAGAATGTCGAAGACCATCCATATCCTCAACGGCCCGAACCTGAACCTTCTGGGCAAGCGCCAGCCCGAGATCTACGGCTCGGACACGCTCGAGGATGTGGAGCGGATCTGCCGCGAGGAGGCGCAGCCCAAGGGCTTCGAGGTCGCGCTGTTTCAGTCGAATTTCGAAGGCGAGATCGTCGAACAGATCCACCGCGCGCGCGACGCGGCCTGCGCGATCGTGATCAACGCCGGCGCCTATACCCACACCTCCGTCGCGATCCTCGATGCGCTCAACACGTTCGAGGGGCCGGTCTTCGAAGTGCATATTTCGAATGTTCACAAACGCGAAAGCTTCCGCCATCATTCCTTCATCTCGCAACGCGCGGAGGGGGTTCTGGCAGGCTTCGGGATTGAGGGCTACGCCCTCGCCACACGCCGCGCCTGTTCGGTTCTGAGTTAAGAGAGGGCTTTAAGATCGGTCTGCAACTATTTGAGAAATCAATAAGTATTGCACGCGGTATCGCCCCCGGCGCGACCTGCCTTGCGCTTGCACTTAGCCTCGCGCTCCCCGCGCAAGCGCGCGACACCAGCGCCGATCGCAACATCGCCAATTCCGGCAAGATGAGCGATCGCGACTTCTACCGGGCGATGGCCTGCGCCGCGCGACCCGGGGGGGCCTGCACCTTGCCCTATCGCCGATGGGCCGCGAGCAAGTGCCGCGATCTGACCGTGGGCATCGCCTTCCGCTCAAAGCATTTCCCTGCCAAGCGCGCCCATGCCATCGAAGAGGCCGCCCGCGCCGCGATCGACCAGATCAACAAGACCGGCGCCGCGCTGCACCTGAGCTATGCCGGGGCGCGTCCCGCCGATATCAATCTCTATCTGACCGATACGCCCGTGGGCGGCACCGTGCGGGGAACGCCCTCGATGCGTCTCAACGGCAGGCGGTTAGGACCGGGCACGGTCGCGAAGGTGACGTTCTATTGGCAGACGAATACGGGCCGGATCACCGATGCCGATATCGCCTTCAGCCGGGACATCCAGATGCGCGACATCCGCTCGGTCGTACTCGAGGAAATCGTGCAATCGCTGGGCTTCTCGACCGATCTGGAAGACCCGTACTATACGCAAAGTTCGATCTTCTCAGAGAACGGGAATTCGGTTACGCGGCTGATCGGGCAGGACGCGATGACCCTGCGCAGCCATTACCCGCCGCGCTGATCACATCACCTGCATCCCGCCGCGGATCAGCAGCAGAACCGACAGCACCGCCAGCATGATCTGGATGACCCGCATGTAGAGCTGCTGCGACAGCCGCGCGGTCAGCCAGCGCCCCGCAACGGTGCCCGCGATGCCCGCCACCGCAAGCCCCGCGACGAGCGACCAGTTCAGCCCGTCGAGCTGGCCGATCACCCAATAAGCGGGGAGTTTCACGATATTGCCGATCGCGAAGGCGATGGCGATGGTGCCCGCGAATTCCAGCTTCGGCAGTTTCTGCGGCAGTAGGTAAGCCTGCACCGGCGGCGCGCCGGAATGGGTGATGAAGCTCGCGATCCCGGTCAGCGTGCCCCAGAACAGCCCCGGCACGACCTTCGCCTCGGCTTGGCTGTCGTCATGCCGCTTTAACCACGCCCGCGCGACATGCCAGATCCCGATCAGCCCGGTGAAGATCAGCAGCGCCCATTCGGGTGTGTAGGGCGTGATGAGCGTCGCGATGGCGACGCCCGCGAGGATCGCAGGCACGAGGATGAACAGGTTCCGCTTCGAGAAATGGTGGCGGTAGAGCCAGACGCCCACCCAATCGGTCACGATATAGACCGGCAGCAGCGTCGCCGCCGCCTTCACCGGGTTCATGAACAGCGCCAGCATCGGCACCGCGATGGCCGCGGCGGTCGAAAGCCCACCCTTCGACATCCCGACGATCAGAGCCGCCACGATCAGCAATACGGTTTCATACATGTAAACGGCGTCCGGTCGGGAGGGGAGGATCGGGCGGCCCGGCGGCCACCCGAGTGTTAGGAAAGATTAAGCGCCCGCATCGGTCAGACGGCGCATCTCTTCGTCGGTCAGGCTCATCTCGACAGCCTTCGCGAAGCTTTCCATCTGCGAGAGGCTTGTGGCGCTCGCGATCGGAGCGCTGACGCCCTCGCGGTTGATCAACCATGCCGTCGCGACCTCGGCCGGTTTCGCACCTTTCTGGCTGGCCACGTCTTCAAGCACGTCGAGGATCGCCATGCCGCGATCTGTCAGGTATTTCTCGACCATTCCGCCACGCTTGCGGCCCTCAAGATCGGCTTTCGAGCGGTATTTCCCCGACAGGAACCCGGCGGCGAGCGAGAAATAGGTGACCACGCCGATATTCTCCCGCAGGCAGAGGTCGCGCAGCGGCCCGTCGAAGCCGTCACGGTCATAAAGGTTATATTCCGGCTGGATCACCTGGTAGCGCGGCAGCCCCTCTTTATCCGCGGTCTCCAGTGCCGCCGTCAGCAGATCGGCATCGTAATTCGAGGCCCCGATCGCGCGGATCTTGCCTGCCTTCAGCAGCTTGTCATAGGCGGCCAGCGTCTCGGCATGGCTGACGCTGTCATCGGGCCAATGCGAGAAATAGAGATCGACGTGATCGGTCTTGAGCCGCTCCAGCGAACGGTCGATGGCTTTGGGAATCCACTCCGCGCCGAGGCCCTTTTCGCCCGGTCCGCCCATATCGGAGCCGACCTTGGTGAACAGCTTCACCTTCTCGCGCATGCCGGGACGCGCCTCGAACCAGCGGCCCAGAACCGTCTCGGATTCGCCGCCCGAATTGCTCTCGGCCCATTTCGAATAGACGTCGGCGGTGTCGATCGCGTCGAACCCGTGGTCGATGAAGGCGTCGAGGATGCGGAAGCTCTCGGCCTCGTCCAGCGTCCAGCCGAACACGTTGCCGCCAAAGACGATGGGGGCGATCTCAAAACCGGTCGTGCCGAGGGGGGTGCGTTTCATCGGAGGTCCTTTCGCTTGCTCAGATCAGCAGCCCGCCGCCTTCGACAAAGACGGTGGAGCCGGTCATGTAAGGGTTGTCCATCAGGGCGAGCGCCTGAATGGCGATATGTTCGGGCAGGCCGACCTGGCCCACGGGCAGACGCTCGGCCGCATTGTCGAACATCGCGCGGCGTCCATCGCCCTGAAGGCTCTCGTACATCTCGGTTTTCACCAGCCCGGGGGAGATGCAGTTAACTCGCACCGGCGCGAATTCCAGCGCGAGGCCACGGGTCAGCCCCTCGAGCCCTGCATTGATCGCGCCCTGGATCGCCGCGCCGGATTTGGGCCGTTGCGACAGGAAGCCCGAGGTGAAGGTGAGCGAGCCGCCATCTGCGACCTTGGCCGCGCGGGCGAGGCGATAGGCACCCCAGAATTTCGACTCGAAAGAGGCTTGGGCGTCTTCCAGCGGCAAATCCTTGACCGCGGCGACCTTGGTGCTGGCCGCCGAGCAAAAGACATGGTCCCACGGTTCGCGCTCCGCGAAGAAGACCTCCAACGCGGGCGCATCGCCGGTGTCGAGCGTCACGCCCTCGACCGCGCCGCCAAGCCGCGCGCAGGCCTCGTCGACCTTCTGCGCCGAGCGCGAGGCGATGGTGACCCGTGCGCCGCGGTCCAACGCCGCCTGCGCCACGCCGAAACCGATCCCGGACGAGCCGCCCACGACGAGAATGCGGTTGTCTTTCAAACTCATGGCGCTGATCTCCTGCTTTCGGGCTGTCGTTCTCAGGCGTGCGGCGGCCACTCCAAATCGACATAGGGCCGCGGGTGCGGCGGTCCCGAATTTCTTTTCACGATCAGAAGAGCGGGGCAAAAGGGGGCGCTTGTTCGCGATCAATGCCGCGCCCTCGATGGCACGGCACGCTGGCATCTGAACGTACTCAAGGGGAGGGGGAGGCCCGCATGAGTCATCTCGAACGCTATACCGACCGGACCGAGGCGGGGATCGTCCTCGCGCGTCAGCTTGAGGCCTATCGCGGGCGCGACGCGGTGGTTCTTGCGCTGCCGCGTGGCGGAGTGCCGGTCGCTTGGGAGGTGGCCGAGCGCCTCGATCTGCCGCTGGATCTTGTCTTCGTGCGCAAGCTCGGCGCGCCCAGCAATCCCGAAGTGGCGCTTGCGGCGATCGCGGGGCTGCGTGGCGAGGTGCTGGTGCGCAACGCCGATGTGATCCGCGCCAGCGGCTGCGATGAGGCGACTTTAGAGGGCCTCGCCGCCCGCGAGCGCGAGGTGATCGCCGACCGGATCAAGCGCTACGGCGCACCGGGGCTGCCGCTGGCCGGGCGGGTCGCGATTATCGTGGATGACGGGGTGGCGACGGGGGCCACGATGCGCGCGGCATTGCGGGCGGTGCGGGCCGCCGGTCCCGAAGAGCTGGTCTGCGCGATCCCGGTCGCGTCAGAGGACGCACTGGAGGCGATCCGCACCGAGGCCGACCGCGTGATCTGCCCGCTGGTGCCATCGTATTTTGGGGCGGTCGGGGCCTATTACACCTATTTCGGGCAGGTTCCCGATGCGGAGGTCGCACAAATCCTCGCCACCGCGCAGGCGCGACCGTCGCGCAAGGATCGGGCGTAGCGGCCCCTCCCGTTCAGGCGATCAGGCTGCGCAGCGAGTGGCGCATCGCCTGCGTCACCTGCCGATATTCGCCCTCGGAGATCCGTTCATGCAGCAGATCGAACACCGCCGCCACTTCCGCTTCGGGATCGTCGAGCGGGCGGTCGGCAAACGCCTCCGCCACCCGTCCGACAAAGGCGTCGCGATTGCGCGGATGCGCGGGTTGGCGCGAGGGCACGAACCCGTCGTAGTAAATCCCGCGCAGCAGCACCGGAAGCTGCACGCCGAGATCGGCAGCTTCCGCGGTGGTCAGGAAATCGCGGATCGCGTGCAAGGTCGTGCGCAGCAGCAGATAGGCGTGGCTGCGGTCCTTGTTGTCCAAGCGATATTCCAGATCGTTGAGCCATTCCGCCACGATCTGGGGAGCGTGGTCGATGGCACTCAGGCCGGTCACTTTCATCGGTCAAACCTCCCGGTTGGGGCGCTGAGGGCGCTGCCTCAGCCTTGAATGCTTGCGAGATATTCCGCGATCAGCAGGATTTGCCCGCGCGTGTAGACCTCCGCGTTGAGCGCGCCGACCGTCCCTGCGGTCTCTTCCATCATCGTCGGGCCGAAGCTGGGCATCGCGCCCCGGTGGAAGGGCATCTGCTGGCCGCCGTCGATCAGATGCACGACCCGCGCGAGCGGAAATTCCCCATTATTATTCGCCGAAAGCTGGGTCAGTGCCGGCACCTGAGTGGTGAAATATTCGCTGAGCGGCCCGTCGCCCGCAGCGCTCTTGCCATGGCAGGTGGCGCAGTAATTCTGGTAAAGATCGGCCCCCATCTGCGCCGCGGTCATCGGGCTGCTGGAGGCCTCTTCCGCGCTGACGGGCAAGGCCCATGCGAGGGCTGCGAGGGTTGCAAATACGGGTCTGGTCATCGGACTATCCTTCCGGTTCAGGGGGCGGCCCGTCGCGCTGACAGTTCAGGGCGCGAAGGGCCGCCCGGGTGATGCGCGCTCATCGCGCCTTGACGTCGATGCGGCGATCTTTCTCGTGCGCTTCGGCGGCTTTCGGCAGGGTCACGGTCAGGACCCCGTCGCTCAGACATGCAGAAACTCCCGTGAGAAATGTCTCGGTGGAACGAGTTCAAGCCTCTCACGTCCGGCGCGGCACTCGCATTGACGGCGCGCATAGCGGCGCGCGGCCTCGCGAAAGCTCCGACGTTGCGCACGATCAATGCCATTTTGCGCGCAGCGCCGTAGGTTTGGGCCGATGTGACCATTCAGGAGCCCCAAGATGATTCCGCGCACCCTTGCCGCTGCCTTTCTAGAGACCGACGAAGCCCGCTGGCTCGCCCCGATGGCGGCCGCGCTGTGTCGCCGCTTCGAGGCGCATCTGATCGGAGCGCATGGCGTCGAGCCGTTGCCGCTGTTGGGCGGCGATCTGGCGAGCGATCCGATCGTCTATCCAGAATTCGTCGACTGGCAGCGCAAGGAGGCGGCTGAGATCCGCGAGACGTTTGAACATGCGCTCAAGGCCGAAGATGTGCAGGGCGAATTTCGAACCCCCAGTGGTGTGCGTGACGCGCTGATCGATTTTCTCGTCGATAGCTGCCGCGCCGCCGATCTCGTCCTGTCCGCGCAGGTGCCGGCCCATTCCGGGCGCGCGGGCGATGTGCGTATGCAAGAGCAGCTGATCCGCCAGGCCGGGCGTCCGGTGCTGGTGGTGAGCGAGGCTGCGCAACTGAACAACCCCGCGCAGCATATCCTCGTCGGGGTTTCGTGCAGCCGCGAGGCGATGCGGGCGGTGCATGACATGCTCTATCTTGCGGCGCATGGTGCGCGGATCGATCTGCTTTCCGTGTCGCCGTCGGAAGGCGAGCGGGAGGCCGTGGACGATCTGCGCGACGACCTCGCGGCGGCGCTGGACCGGCGCGGCTTCGATGTAACCCTTCTGGATCGGATGAAGACGACCTCGGAAGCGGGCGATGCGTTGCTTCACACAGCGCGCGAACGCGGGGCCGAGATGATCGCCGTCGGCGCTTACGGTCATTCGCGGCTCTATGACTTCGTGATCGGCGCGGTGACCACGCGCCTGTTGGAAAAATCCCACCTGCCGGTGCTGTTCTCAAAATAGGTGAGCCGATGCGACAGCCGAAGAAAACCGAATGGATCGTGGTGATGAACGCCGCCAGCGCGCATGTGCTGGCCGATGCCGAGGGAAGCAAGGCGGTCTTCGAGCTGGAAGCGCCGCATGAGAGCCCGCGCGATAAGGCGGGTCGCAGCTTCTCGAGCGGGTCGCCCGGGCGGCGGGCCACGATGGCGCCGCATGGCGATCCGGACCACGAGCCGGAGATCGCTTTCGCGCATCAGCTGTGTGAACGTCTCGAAGAGAGCCTCGGGCGAGAGCAATTCGACACGCTCGTCCTCGTCGCGCCGCCGCGGATGCTGGGCGCGATGCGGGATGCCATGTCCGCGGCTCTGGCGGCGCGGGTGAGCCGGGAGATCCACTCCAACCTCGCGAGCCTCTCGCCGCGCCATTTCCGCGAAAAGCTGCAAGAGGCGCTGAAGGTCACGTGAGCCGCGCGTTTGCATTTTGCAGTGACGGCGATCAATGCGCGACGTCTTGCGGCTTTGCATCCTGCCAATCTGTCGCACGGTTCAAAATCGGATCAGAGGAGAAACGCCATGGCCAAGACATCCAGCGACGCAGCACACGAACGCGCCGATATCGAGGATCGCGAGCGCCACGCCGTCGAGGCGATACGCGCCGATCTCGAAGAGCTGCGCGACGATGTGACGGAGTTGGCGCAGGCGTTGCGACGTCATGGTCGGCTGCGGGCCAGCGATCTTGGCGCGGAGGCGACGCGGCGGGGTCACGATCTCGTGGAGGATACCCGCGACGCGGTTCTCGAAATGCGCCACTCGCTGGCAGAGGCGCAGCATGACTTGCGTCGAAGCGTGCGCAGCCATCCCGTGCCCTGGGCCGGGGTGCTTCTGGGCATGGTCGGAACCGGCTTGCTGGTGGCGCTGCTGATGGAGCGTCGCAATTGAGGGGAACTGGCATGTGTGTGGGGGCAGGCCGCGCGGGCGGTAGGGGTCGATAAAGAGACACCGCTCGCAGTGTCTGTCTGGGGGGGGTGGCGCGCGTTTCCGTATCGGGAGCGCGCGCTGCGCATTTAAGGGGGCGCGCGTCGCAGCGCGGTCCGTGTCGGTCTTCCCCAGTTCCCTCCGGCCTGAGTCGCGCGGCTTTCGCCATAAGCCCGGCCAAGACCCGCCGGTATCAACCGAACAGCTCCGAGATATTCGCAATTTCCGCCTTCGCGTAGATCCAGGCAGTGCGGTTTTCCAACCGTGTCTTGTCGCGCGTCAATGCGCTGACCTGCGGAGCCATCGTCGCCACCGATCTGCCTCCGCTTGGCGGCCTGCGTCTCACCCAAATGGCTTTTCGTCATTGCGCGGGCGCAAGCGAGACCGCCACGGCTCGCGCCCCATCCGCCGCAGCCCGTCCCGCGCCTGCGTCACGCGCTGGCCCGTTCGGGGCAGCTGCGCGGCCATATGCGCGCAGTGGGCAAGGATATCGCGTCTGGCGCACCACTTGCGCCGGTGGGTGAACTATCGCGGGCGGTCCGCGGTCGGGCGGTGCCGAAGGGGCAGCGTTCAGGCCGAAGCGCATGGCGATCGGGGCGTCTTCGATGATGTTTGCGTCCCCGATCCCGGCGCAGCTCCGGCGTAGCGTGGAGGAACGATCGGGACGCGGATCCGGATCGATCAACATTCTTTAGTCTGGAGACCATCACCATGAAACATCTGCTTCTCGCCACCGCTGTCGTTCTCTCCGGCGCCGGAGCCGCCCTCGCAGGCGGTAACGTGTCGCTCACCGACCAGATGGGTTGGTTCAACGGGTCGAGCACGACGCAGCTCGGTATGAACAACGCGGCCATCACCGTGCAGCGCGACTACGGCAACACCAGCACCACGGTGCAACGTGGGATCGCCAACTTCTCGGGCACCGGTCAGACCGGCGCGTTCAACAACTCGATCACCGATCAGCTGGGCCTCGGGAACTACTCGTCCACCATTCAGGGCAATGTCGGCAACTCGTCGGCCACGGTCCAGACCGGTGTCGGCAACGTGTCGAGCACCGTTCAGAACTGACGTCCCATGGTTGATCGGGCGGGCTGCGATCCGCCCGATCAACGTCTTGAAGGCGGCTGCTGTGCCGTCGCGACAGCAACAAGGAGAAAGGTTATGAGTTTCGCAACACAGATGAGAGCCCCCACGGCGCCCCCCGCGATCCTCGCGACCGGGCTTTTGGCCGCTCTGGCATTGGGCGTTTTCGCGAAGGAAGCTGCGGCGCAGAGCCGGCCTTTCTATGATCCGAGTAGCGCCCCCATCGCATCCATCGCCCCGCAGCCATCACGCGGCAATGTGGCCGTCACGCAGCAGCAGGGCAGCTATAATGACGCCTCAACCACGCAGAGCGGCCGCAACAATGTCGCGGGCACCGTCCAATCGGGCTCTGGTTTCGGCAGCTCGATCTCTCAGCTCGGCAACTACCAGACGGAGACCCATTTCCAGGGTGAGACCCGGCTGGGTGTGACCCGCAGCGGGAGCAGCGTTGGCGGAAACGGCTCGATCGGCATTCAGTTCGAGCTGAAATGAAACCGATAGCCGTCCGTTCAGCCCCGCCCGTCGCAACGCGTGCGGGGCAGGGGGACGAGAAAGGAGGCACACCATGCCTCGGAACCTGCAAATGCTCGACTACCTGCGTCGCGGAGGGCTGCTTGTCCTCATCGGAGGGATGCCATTCGGAATGGCGCTCGCGATGAGTGCGCAAAGCTCACAAGGCGCAGCCCCTCTCAGCTGCGAGATCGCAGAGCGCCCCGCAGCTCCGCATCTCGAGCTGACCGCGCGGGTGCAATCGGCGCGCGCAATGCGCGGGCGCTACTCCTTCACCGTGATCTCGAGCGGTGCGGGCGGCACCTCCAGCACCACGCAGGGCGGCGCTTTCGCCACCCGCGCGGACGAGGCGCAGACGCTGTCCAAGGTCTATGTCTCCGCCGGTCCACATGCCGTCGTCTCGGCGCGACTGGACGTCGAAGGCGAGGGTGGCGTGACCTGCAGTGCAAAAAAGTGATCGTCGGGACCCGCTGATTCCGCCTCTGTCCGCGCCGCACATTGTCGGCGCGCATAGGCAGGCTTGATGACTGTCATTGTCGAAATTTCTCCGTGGCGGAGGATTTCCTTAATCAGAGGGTTAAGGGGATTTCGCCATGTCTTTGAGCATGCACGCTGAGAACGGCGCAGCGGTCGATCAAATTTTCACATCTGCCATCGAAGGGGATCTATTTCGGTCCGTGCTCGCGGTCGTCGCGATGAATTTTCCCGAAGCGACGCCGATGATTGTCGGGCTGGAACGGATGCAGGGCGCAGGGAACTTCCTGCTTCTCGATACGCCGAACCCGGAATTGCGCCGGGCCTTTGCCGAGGAGATGCGCGCCCCCGATGGCTGGGCGCACAGTCTGCACGGGCAGGAGATCGGCCGGGTCTATGACGACGGCGATCTCGGTGCGGCGACGGTGAATGGCGGGCCGATGGGTCAGGTGCTGCGCCGGATGAGCCCGCCCAAAACCTGTCTCGCCGGGGTCCTGTTCGATCGTGGCGAGCGTCATCTTCTGGGGATCGAGCTGCGCTATCCGCGCCATCTGGAGGCGGAGCTGCGGCGGCCTTTGAAGGACTTCCTGACCCGGCTCGCCCGGCAGCTCGATGTGGCGACGCGGATCATGGAGGTGCGCCAGCGGCTCGACGCGGCCGAGCGTCTGAGCGGTAATCTTCTGGAAATTCTGCCCTTCTCGGTGGTGCTGTGCAACGAGCGGCGCAACGTTTCGCGGATGAACGGGCGGGCGCGGGCAATCCTGCGCAATGGCCGCGCGCTGCAGGTCTCGCCAGATGGGACGCTGCGGCTGTCCGATCCCATCGTGGACGACGAATTCGCGACGCAGATCCAATCGCTGCAAGGCAGCCTGCGCCAGCGCGTCGCGATCATGTCCGTGCCGCGAAATCGCGGTGAGCCGCGCGAGATCCTCACAATCATCCGGCTGGCCGCGGGCGAGGCGGTTGGCCTGCCGGGCGCCGGGCCGAATTTTGCGGTGATCTACGAAGACCTCGATATGCCGCTCGAACTGGATCAGGATTTTCTTTGGCGGCTCTTCGGCATGAACGCGAAGGAAGCCGATCTCGCTTTGGCGCTGCTGGCGGGGGAGTCGATCGGCGAACTGGCTTCGCGCCGACGGATGTCGAAGGAAACCTTGCGCAATCAACTCGCGGCGGTGATGCGCAAGACCGAAACGTCGCGCCAACAGGAGCTGGTGGCCCTTCTGAGCCGCCTTGCTACGATCAATGCGACGGCGTGACGGCATCGTCCGCCCCATCGGCTGCGCCCTTGGCGGGCTGGTCGCGCTGGCCACGCTGACGCCCCCGGCGCTCGCGCAGCCGCCCTCGATGTGGCAAGGCTGGTCGCTCGCGCCGCCCCAACGCGGACCGTTCGTGCCGGGGCTGGGCACCCAGATCACCGGAGAGGACGGGCGCGGCGTGGAGTTCGGGCTGCTGGGCCCCGTGCGCCCTCTGCAAATCCTTCCGCAGGCGGGCTGGACCCCGGATTTCTCGACCCGGCCTCAGCTCGGTCTGAGCTTCGGGCGCGGCTCCGGCTTCGCGCAGGCGCAAGCTGTCTCGGGCCTGCCGAGTTCCGGTACGCTCCTTCTGACGGGGCCGCGCACGGGGCAGGGCAATATCGCGATCGATCTGAACCCGATGCTTGGCGCGGGGGGCACGCTGTCGGGGGCGAATGCGACAGCCTCGCTGTCCCTTCCCGACGGGCATGGCGGCACCGTTCATATCGAGCAACAATCCTTCTCGCCCGCAGTCACTGGCAATCGCATCGAGACCTACGCGTTTTCGCCCGGCGCAGGCGGGGGCGGCTTCGCGGCGCTCAGTCTCGATGGCGCTACCGGAGAGGCCACAGCTCTGGCGGCCGTGTTCGATCCGGGCGGGTTTTCCGTTATCGGTCTCGGTGCGCCGGACAGCGTGAAGGTCGCGCAACGGGTCAGCGCCCACAGCCGTGTGCGCGAGCTGGGCGGAGTGATCGCGAGCCCGCTGGGGCACAGCCGCGACTGGAGCTGGGGCCCGCGTCTCGGCTTCGGGGATCTGTCGCGCCACACGGGCGAGACCTACACGACGACGGCCTCTCTCACGGCGAGCCGGGCCATCCCGGCCATCGAGAGCGCGCGCCGCACGCGCCTGCACGAGCGCAGCCAGAGCCTCACCTTGGGGCTGGGCGGGCGGCGTCTCGTGACCAGCGACCTGTCCTTCGGCCTCTATCTCGATCTCGGCGCAAAGGCGGTGTCGGCAAGCGGTCGCAGTGAGGAAACCCTCTCGATCCCGGGGCTCGCCTCGGCCGGCAACGCGCCCGAGCGGTCCCGATATTCCCGTGTGGAACCGGTCCTGCGGGCGGGCATGGTCTTCGAGCAGCAAATCGGCCGGAACAGCGCCTTCGCCGTCTCTCTGGGGGTGCAGGAGACGGGGCAGGCGTCGCTCATTTCGCGTTCTTCGGGGACGACGACGGTGGGCTCCGGTTCGGTCTCGGCGGCGGCGCTCTCGACCGCGGGCGAGACCATCCGGCACGACGAAATCCGGTGGCGGCACGGGTTTGAGGGAACGATCACGTTTAATTTCCTGTACCGTTTCTGACACTTGATCACCATCAAAGACAGGGCGGACAGGGGGCGCCGATCATGACATAATTCGGGACAGGGGTTTGCGGTGCCATGAAAAGCGCCGGGACGCTCCCGATAGGTGCGGAGGGGATAGGAGGTCGCGCCTGTGGAACAGCAGACAATTCTCGTCGTCGAAGATGACCCTTCCGTGCGCGGCGCGCTACGGGACTGCTTTGAGGCGGAAGGCTGGTCGGTGCGCGAGGCATCGGACGCCACTGGCATGATGCAGGAGATCGAAGCGGGCGACGTCGATCTCGTGACGCTCGATCTGGGGCTAGGCGCGGATGACGGGCTCGCACTCGCGCGTGTCCTGCGTGGGCGCAGCAATATTCCCGTCATCTTCATCACCGGGCAAGGGCAACCGCTCGACCGGGTGCGCGGTCTGGAGGCGGGGGCGGATGACTACATCGTCAAACCCTTCGCCGCGCGCGAGGTCGCGATCCGCATCCGCAGGGTGCTCGACGGCTATCGGACCCGCAACCTGCCACGCGAGCGGCTGCGCATCGATCACAGCAGTATCGACCTGCGTCACGGCGTGATCGAGCATAATGACGGTCGCCGCGAGGATCTGACCGGAACGGAGACGAAACTGCTTGAGTTGTTCCTCAGCCGCCCGGAGCAGGTGCTCTCGCGCGACGACATCAACCGGGTGCTCCACGGGCGCGACTGGTCGCCCTATGACCGCACCATCGACACCCATATTGCCCGGCTTCGGCGCAAGATCGAACCGGCGGATGATGCCAATCGGATGATCCGATCCGTGCGCGGCGTAGGCTATGTCTTCACCGGCCAGATCACGGGGGAGGTCCCTCCGGCTTGAGCGCACGCGCGACCGCCGCACTCAACGTCGAGAGAGAATAAGGCTTCGTGAGCAATTCCACCTCGCGTTCGGCTTCGGGGCGCCCGGAGAAGTGCTCGGACGTATGGCCAGAGGTCAGAAGGACGGGCAATGCGGGATCGCGGGCGCGGGCGCGATCGACAAGGTCGAAGCCCGAAAAGGTGCCGGGCAGCACGACGTCGGAAAACAGCAGCTCGACCGGCTCGCCCGCCTCGATCTGCTCCAGCGCCTCGGACGCGTTTGCGGCCTCGATCACCGCGTAGCCCAGAGCCTCCAGCCGGTCGAGAACAGCCTCGCGCACGAGCGGATCGTCCTCGACCACCAGCACCAGCTGACCATCGCCCATTCGCAGCGTGTCGTGATGGTCGGCAGGCGCGGGCGTGGGCTCCCCCTCGGTCTCGGGCAGATAGAGCGTGATCGTGGTGCCTTTGTCGGGGGCCGTGTCGATATGCAGGAATCCGCCCGCCCGCGCGACCGAACTCGCCACGCTGGTCAGACCGAGCCCGTTCCCGACCTGCGCATCCTTGGTGGTGAAAAACGGATCGAGAGCCTGCCTGCGCACGTCCGGGGTCATGCCTTGCCCGGTATCGGTCACGCTCACCGTGAGGAAGCAGCCATGCCGCGCCCCGTCGATCTCGGCGGCCTGATGCGCGTCAAACCGCGCGCAGCCGGTCTGAATGGTGATCGTACCGGTGGCCGTCATCGCGTCGCGCGCATTGATGACGAGATTGAGCAGCGCGCCGTCCAGCTCCCCGCGATCCATGTAGACTTGGCCGTGATCGGCGCCGGGCAGGAGACGCAGATGCACCTGTTCGCCCAGCACACGCTCCAGCAGCGTCCATGTCTCGGCGAGTTGCGCATCGAGGCCGAAGCGCACCGGCTTGGGCGTCCGCGCCCCAGCAAGCGCCAGAAGCCGCTGATTGAACCCCGCACCGATCTGCGTCGCGTCGATCGCGCGTTCCAGGTGGTCGCGCGCGATCTCGGCCATCTCGGCGCGCGATGCGAGCTCCAAATTGGACAGGATGACGGTCAGCAAGTTGTTGAAATCATGCGCAATAAGGCCCGCCATTCGGCCCACGGTTTCCAGCCGCTGCGCCTGTACCAACGCCTCCGATATCCGCGCGCGTTCCGTGCGATCGAGGATCGCGCCGACGACGCCCAGCGGACGGGGCGGATCGCAGGTCTCATCAAACCGGATATTGCCGCGCAACTCGATCACTTTGGGCTCGCGGCTCTCGGCAAGTTTGAACTCGATCGAGAATTTCCGACTGCCGGTGGGGTCCAGCGCCGCGCGATAGAGCGCGTCGAACTGCGCACGATCCTCCGGCGCGGCGAGGGCGAGCCATTTGTCGTAGCTGTCGGGCACCTCCTGCGTCTCCAGAAGCTGCCGGGCGGACCCGGTCGCGAGAAACGCATCACGGTCGAAATCCACCTCGAACAGGGCGATCCCGGCGGCATCCATCGCCTCGGCGATCCGTTCCGCGCGCAGGGCGGTCGGCGGCTGCGAGTCCTTCCCGGCGCTGATATCCTCGATGATGAGAATGATCCCCGCGACGCCGCCGTCGCGGTGGATCGGTGCGGTAATCCAGCGGTTCCGGATCACACGCCCATCGGGGAGCGTCGTCCGGGTCTCGTCGCATTGTACGACCTCTCCGGCGAGCGCCTTATCGCGCGCGGCGGGGTAGCCCTCTGGCAGCCAGGGCAGCAGGTCGCCGTCACCCGGTCCGCTCGCGCCGGCGAGATCGACGTCGTAGCTCTCCTGAAACGCCGCCGAGGTCGCAACCAGACGCGTCGCGGTGTCGAACACCGCGACCGGGATCGGCATCAGCGAGATCATGTCTCCCACACCATCGGCAAGCACCGCGCGCGAGGCACGCGTCTTCGGTCCGGTGTCTTCGCGATTGGAATTTACCACTGGCGCCACCTCATTTCGCGCTTGGCACCACGCCCTGATCACTCATGAAATCATACTCGGTTTCGTGTCCTGCCGTGGAGGAAAGACGAAAAATCGCACAAAACTATACCTGCCGGGCCCGCCGCTGAGAGGCAGATCCGGCCTTCCCATTGCGGTCGCTCAGACCGGCGTCGCGTGGCGGTGCTCGCCGAAACCCGCCCCTTGCAGGGAGGTCATGAACAGGTCCTGCACCTGCTTCTGGCTGTCGAACACCGCCTCCGTCATCTCCTCGGCATATTGCCCCCAGAGGCGGCGATAGAGCGCGGAATAATCGTCGATCGCGCCGGAGTAGAACTCCGACCAGGCGGAGGCAATTGCGGTGGGATCGCCGGGATTGGACAGACTGGCGAGCAGGGCGCGGTCGCAGGTGATCCGATCGGTGGTGAAGCGCAGCCATTCCTGATTGAGCTGCAACATGCGATCGGCCGCCTGAGTTTGCATCGCGACGATCGGGCCAAGCAGTGCCGGGTCCGGCCCGTCTGGCGGTAGCAGGCGTTTCACGAGGTCAGCATAGCCCGCGTTGGTGCGGGCGGTCGCGTCGGATTTGCGTGGCATAGGGGCCTCCCGGGATGTGATCTGACACATCGCGAGCTTTGCCGCGCGTGAGGTCGCGCGCATTGACCACGATCAATGCAGGTTGCGCGATGTGTGATCCACCGAGACATTCCGGGCCGGCGCATCCGCGGTCTATCGCTGCCCTCCGCGTGTGGCGAAGTCCGGTGTGCGCCCGGGCGCATGTCCCTCGCATCCGAGCTTTGAGACGGGTGCTTTTCCGCCCCTGGACCATGTCTCGCGTTGAGACAGGCGCGGTGCGGGATCGGGCTCGGCAAGGGCCGCGCCGATCCGCTCGTTCTGGTATTTGGCAAGCCGCCGCAGTCGTCCGAGATCCCTGACTTCGAGATGGTCGGGCGCAAGCAGGCGGATCGCGCCGCGCTCTTCGATCTGGTGCAGCGCGCGGCACAGGGTCTCCACCGTCATGTCCAACAGCGAGGCGAGATCGCGTCGGGTCAGCACGATGCGAATTTGCGGTGTGCTGCCGTCGAGCGCACCGGGGAGCTGTTCGATCAGCCAAAGCGCGAGCCGCTGCACGGTGCTGCGCCCGCGCATTTTCACGACGCTCAACTGCAGCTCTTCGAACTGCCGGTTCAGCGCCGAGAGACAGCCGCGGAAGATCTGCGGATGCGTTTGCAGGAAATTGTGCCATGTTTGGCGTGGCATCCAGCAGATCGCGGTATCGGTGGCGGCCTCGCTGGAAAACCCGTTCACCTCGCGGTCCGGATCCCCGATCAGGTGCCCCGCGCGCAGGATTTGCAGAACGTATTCGTCCCCGCCTTCGGTCAGAACGACGACCTTCACCAGCCCGGAGGCGACGATACCGACCCGTTCCGCCACTTCGCCCTGAGCCGCGATCTCGGCGCCCTGGTGATAGGTTTCACGATAGCTGCGATGAGCAAAATCGAGGAGCGCCTCGCTATCGAAGGCGCTACAAAGTCCTGTCTGGCGCGCGATGCAGTCCTCGCATTTCGCGTCGACTTGCGGCCGTATGGCCTGAGTGTTGAACATATTCCCCCCCTTTATGCCCCCCGATCGATGGCAGTGGTCGGGCAACACGCGTCTTTTGTGACTGCAGGAATCTTGCCGCCTCAGGGGCCATCTGTCAGGCGAGAAATTGTAGAGAAATGTAGATTCCGAAACATGAGGGGCATTTCGCGCAATAATATTGCGTATAGCGGCCCACTGACTGACCTGCGGTGCGCCATCGGCGGAGTTTTGAAGCGCGCATGAAAACGGCCCCGCCGGCCGAGCCTTGGGGACAGACGCGCGGTGGCCGGCGGGTTTCGCGAAAGGCTCTTCGAGCGGACTCGAACGGGTGAGGTAGCCCCAACCCTCCGCGAATATCCAAGTATACGCCCGCGCGGCGCGAGTGGCATTATTGGGCGTCAATCGCAGCCATGACTGCGCAGGTTGCGGCCCTTGGCGCATGTTGCGCAACAGCGCTCGGGTTTCGGTGCGCGCTCCGACCCAGTTCAGTGCCTGAAGTGTGAAAAGACGTGTTGCCCCTCCGGGCGCCCCGCGTGGATTGGCAAAACCCTGCCCAGAGAGCGCACCGAACCGGGTCTGCGCGGTTCGCATTGACGGCGGTCAATGGCGCGGCGGGCCGGATGCGGTTTAGCTGAACGGGTCTCATAGCCAAGCTCGAAGGAGTGTGCGGATGTTTCGTTGGATCACCCCAGAAAACAGCCCTGACCTTCTACCTCTGCCGCGTAAGCCACGGCAGGACAGCCGCGCGACGAAGACCATTCCCTGGCCTTTGTCGGGCGCGCGCGCTGAGGAAACGGGACCGGATCGCGCGCTGGAAGTCTCGGCGCTGAGCGACCTCGGGCTCTCGATGCAGGAGATCGCGCGCTATCTCGGTCTCGCCCTGCAGGAGGTCGCCCGGCTGCAAGAGGCGGATCTCGACCTCGGCGCAAGCCTCGACAACAACATGACCCCGGTCTATCGCACCCACGCGAAAGATATGCGCCGCGTGGGCTGAGCGGGCGGCGCGGCGATCACCCGCGGGTCATGCGCACCGCCATCTGGCAGAGGATCTCGAACATCACCGAGACGCCGAGGAAAGCGGTCGCGCCGGACGGGTCGAAGGGCGGGGAGACCTCGACCAGATCGGCGCCGACGATGTTGACCCCGTCGAGCAGGCGGATCACCTGCAGCGCCTGATAGGAATTGGGGCCGCCGACTTCGGGTGTGCCGGTGCCGGGGGCGAAGGCCGGGTCGATGAAGTCGATATCGTAGGAGAGATAGGTGGGCTTGGTGCCGACGATCTCGCGCGCTTCCGCCATCACATCCTCGACGCCGCGGGCATGGAATTCCTCGATCGGGATCACGCGCACGCCGACGCTATCGGCGAAATCGCGGTCCTCGCTGTCATAAGTCGAGCCGCGAATGCCGATCTGCACCACGCGTTTCGGGTCCAGGAGACCCTCTTCGATGGCGCGGCGGAACGGCGTGCCGTGGGTGTACATGTTGCCGCCGAAATAGCTGTGGAACAGGTCGGTATGGCTGTCGAAATGCACCATGCCGAGCGGCTCGGGCGTGCCCAACGCGCGCAGGATCGGCAACGAATTGAGGTGGTCGCCGCCCGCCGTGATCGGGCGGATGCCATGGGCGCGGACGGTCTCGAAGAACCGGGTGATCCGGGCCATCGCGTCCTGAATGTCGGCCGGGTTCGGGGCCACGTCGCCGAGATCGGCGCAGTTGACCATCTCGAAGGGGCGCACTCCGGTCGCG
Source organism: Thioclava sp. DLFJ4-1 (assembly GCF_002020145.1). Lineage (NCBI taxonomy): Bacteria > Pseudomonadati > Pseudomonadota > Alphaproteobacteria > Rhodobacterales > Paracoccaceae > Thioclava > Thioclava sp. DLFJ4-1. The sequence continues at coordinate 611,904 of NZ_MPZT01000003.1, read as the reverse complement.
CCGTTCTGCGCCCGGATCATCGTCGAGAGATCGCGCAGTTGGCGTGGCCCGTGGCGCGGGCCGGGACGGTTGGTCGTGCCGGAATCCCAGGGGCTGCCGATGAACCCGACCTGCACATCCTTCAGGCGCGGGTCGTCGAGTTCGACATGCGGCAGGCGCATGAAGGTCGGCACGCCCGCGAAGCGCGGCAGATCGAAGCCGGAAACCGGGTGGAAATAGGAATCGCTGGACATGGGGTCGCTCCTGTCAGGTCATGACACTGCCACCGTTCACGCCGAAGCATTGACCGGTGATGAAATTGCTCTGCGGGCCCGCGAGATAGCAGGCCATCGCGGCGATATCCTCAGGCTGGCCGAACCGGGCGAGCGGCGTCGCCATGTCGATTGCCAGTTGTTCGGGGCTCATCGAGGCGGGGCTCGTCATGTCGGTCTCGATCGAGCCCGGCGCGATGGCGTTGACGAGGATCTTCGGCGCCAATTCACGCGCCAACGTCCGGGTCAGCGCGATGATCGCGCCTTTCGAGGCGGTATAGGCGGACATTTCCTCGCGCCCCAGAAAGCCCAGATCGCTTGCGATATTGATGATCCGGCCTTCCTCGGTACGGCGTACGAAGGCGCGCGACGCGAGGAAAGTGCCGCGCAGGTTCACCGCGATCACCCGGTCGAATTCGTCGATCTTTGTCTCGGCAATCGGGCTTTCGCGCAGGATGCCCGCGTTGTTCACGAGGATGTCGATCCGCCCGAAGCGCGCCATCACCGCGTCGAACATCCCCTCGACCTGTGCCTCGTCAGAGACATCGGCCGGCAGGGATTCCGCCTCGGTCAGCTTTTGAAGCTCGGCCAGCGTGTCATGCGCCTGCGCATCGTCGGGATGGCAGAAGGCGACTTTCGCGCCCTGTTCGGCCAGCGCCAGCGCTATGGCGCGCCCGATCCCGCGCGAGCCGCCGGTGACCAGTGCGACTTTTCCCTGAAGGCTCATGACATTACCTCGCCGCGGTCGACGTTGAGCGCCTGACCGGTGATATTCGCGCCGGCCTCGGACGCGAGAAACATGTAAGGATCGGCCATATCGGCGGGTACCATCAGCCCGTCGATCGCTTGCGCGGCCATGATCTCGGCCTCGACCTCGGCCTCGCTGCGGCCGCTCGATTCCGCCAGTTCCCGCAGCGAATTGGCCGCCGGTCCGGTTTTCACCCAGCCGGGGCAGATCGCGTTGACGCGGATGCCGCGGGGGCCCAGTTCCTGCGCCCATGTCCGGGTCAGGCCCAGAAGCGCGTGTTTGCTCGCGACATAGGCCGAGAAGCCCGGCACGGCGGTGCGCGCCCAGATCGAGGCGGTGTTCAGGATGCGCCCGCCCTCGGGGATGCGCGAGATCAGCGCGTCGGTCACGTTCTGCGTGCCGGTGATGTTGATCGCCACGATCCGCTCAAAGGTGGCGTTGCCCAACGGGTTCGCACCGTTGAGCGGGGTGGGGCGCTCGAGGCCTGCATTGTTCACCAGCACATCGACGCGTTCGATATCGGCCAGCGCTTCGGTCACCATCGCGGCGTCTGCGATATCGCAGCGGATCGCGCGGACCTTGCCGGGCAGGCTTTCGGCGGCATCATGGATAGTCTCAGTCTCGGACAGGATGATCAGATCGGCGCCCGCGCGCGCGAAGCCTTCGGCAATGCCATAGCCGATCCCGCTCGAAGCGCCGGTGACCAGAACGGTCTTGCCGGTGAAGTCGAATGTCACGCTCATTCCTTGCCGCGTCCTTCCTCTCGCATCAGCCGCATCAGATGGGCCTCCAGATCGGAGTAGCCGTCGAGTTTCACGGCCCTTTCCTTGTCGGCGATGCGGGCGCCTTGCTTGAATTCCGGCACGATCACCTCTTTCACGCGGCCCGGATGGCTCGAGAGAAAAACGATCTTGTCGGCGAGGAAGATCGCTTCCTCGAGATCGTGGGTGACGATTACCATCGTCGTGTTGGTCTTCTCGGCGACGTCGATCATCAGCTCCTGCATCAGCCAGCGGGTCTCGGCATCGAGCGCACCGAAGGGCTCGTCCATCAGCAGCACTTCCGGGTCGTTGGCCAGCGTGCGCGCGATGGCCACGCGCTGACGCATCCCGCCCGAGAGCTGCGACGGGTAGGCCTCGGCGAATTTCCCGAGCCCCACGAGGTTGATGAAGCGTTCCGCGCGTTCGCGGCGCTCGGCGGCCGGGACGCCGTTGATCTGCATCCCGAACTCGACATTCTTGCGCACCGTCAGCCAGTCGAAGGAGGTATAGGCCTGAAAGACCATGCCCCGGTCGCGGCCCGGTCCCTCGACGCGGCGGCCTCCGATGACGATCTCGCCGCCGCTCGGGGTTTCGAGCCCTGCGATCATGCGCAGGATCGTCGATTTCCCGCAGCCCGACGGGCCGAGCAGGACACAGATGGAGTTGCGTTCGACGGTGAAGCCCGCGCCCTCGACGGCGACCAGCTTGCGCCCGCCCGAAAGCTCGAATTCCTTCGAGATCTCGCGGATTTCCAATGCGGTTTCGGCACTCATGGTCACGCCTTTCTCAGATAGGGGAAGGCCCAGCGGTGCAGGGCGGAGAAAGTGAGGTCGAAGAGCAGCCCCAGCACGCCGATCACGACGATCCCCGACAGGATCTCATCGGTGTTCAGGAAGCGACGCGCGCGCATCATCATCGCGCCGATACCGGTGGTGGAGGCGACGATCTCGGCGATCACCAGATAGGTCCAGGTCATCGCCAGCATCTGACGCATCGCGGTGACGATATCGGGCAGCACGGCGGGGAAGATCACCCGGGCCACGACCTTGTGGCGCGGCGCGCCCAGCGTCAGGGCGGTCTCGACCAGTTCCTCGCGCACATTCTTGGTGTGATCCATGATCAGGGTGATCAGGAAGAAGATCACGCCGAGGAACAACAGCGCCAGTTTCGGCGCCTCGCCGGTCCCGAACCACATCAGCAGGATCGGGATGAAGGACGGCGCGGGGAGGTAGCGCCAGGCCGAGACGAAGGGTGCGAAGAAGGCCTCGATCGCGGGGAAGGACCCCATCATCACACCCAGCGGCACCGCGACCGCACTGGCAAGCGCGAAGGCGATCAGCACGCGGCTGATGGAGATCAGGACGTCGCTGCCGAACCCGCGGCTGAAGAACAGATCGAAAGTGGTCGCGAAGACCTGCTGCGGGGCAGGGACGAGAAGCGGGTTCACCAGACCGCTGGCTGAGGCGACGATCCAGATGCCGAAGAACAGCACCCAGATGGCGAGCGCGGAAAGCAGCTTCTGACGGCGGCTCACGGGCTTGCGCAGCTGGAGAAAGGGAGTGGGTCGGGCGCTCAAGGTAGATGCTCCGGCTTGGGGGAAGGGAAGCGCCGGGGATCGGCGCTTCCCGAGGGGGTTAGTGTGCGGTCAGGCTCTGGCGGTATCCGGCTTCGACCAGATCGCCCATCAGCGAGCAGTCGATGCCTTTCGACGCGTCGATCTTGTTTTCCATCAGACCGAGCTTGATCCACCAGTCATTGGTCATCGCGATCGAGTCGACCATCGAACCGTTCGCCATGCCGAGCGGGCCGTCGCCGTCGAGTACGCCGCACAGGCGGGCGGATTCGTCGAAGTCCATCATGTAGATGCCGCCCTCGAAGGACTTGCCGTTGGTCCCGATGACGTAGCCGATATCTTCCTCGGGCCACTGCAGGAACGACGCGAGCATCTTGTTGGTCTCTTCGGTGTGCTGGTTCCAGTAGGCCAGCCCTTCCCAACGCGCTTTCAGCACAGCCAGCGCCGCCTCGCGGTCATTGGCGATGAAATTCTTGTTCATATACAGAGCGTCCATGAAGATCCCGGTCTTCAGCATCTCCGGATCGGCGGTGTTCACGATGGACCGTGCGCCGGGCTTGGCCTCCAAGACCTTGGAGATCCACGGCTCGTACATGTAGGCAGCCGACAGATCGCCCGACATCATCGGACCGACGGCTTCATCGGCATTCAGGTTCACCCACTCGACCTGATCGGGGGTGATGCCCTCGGAATCGAGCCAGATCCCCATCAGCAGCTGACCGATATAGGCCTGCGGGGCCGAGACCTTTTTGCCGGGCAGGTCGGCGGGCTCGGTGTCGGGCGCAAGAATGACGTGATCGACCCCGTAGGAGGGGTTGAGCTGGGCCACGTTGACCACATCGGTGCCGCGATCCACGACCAGCGGCGTGTAATCGGCGGTGCAGCCATAGACGTCGAGCTGACCCGCGGCGAGGGCGGCATGACCGCCCAGCGGATCTTCGAAGATCGTGATGTTCAGGTCGTAATCGGGGATCAGGTTCTTTTCCTTGGCGACTTCGAGCATGGCATAGCCCGGCCAGGAGACGCAGACCCCGACATTGACGGTTTCAGCGGCGGCAGCGGAGAGGCTGCCCGCGGAGAGGGCGACCGCGGAGGCGGCGGCGAGTTTGAGAACGGAGCGCATAAGCGGACCTCGCTGTTGGTATGGATTCTTGATCTTGTACAAAAACTTTATTCGATAAAAACTTTTATGCAATAAAAAATTTGTCTTGACCAAAGATGACCAATTGCCGAAAACTGCTCGCAACCCTAGGAGGACTTAGTGAGCAACCTACGCGCCCAACAAAAACAAGACCGTCGCAACCGCATCGTCACATCGGCCAAAGAGCTTTTTCGCGAGAAGGGCTATGACAAGACGACGATCGAGGCGATCGCGGTGGCGGCCGGCGTCTCGGGCGTAACGGTCCATAACTACTACGGAACCAAGGCCGGGGTGCTGCTCGCGCTGGTGATCGAAAGCGACAAGCAACTGCTGGAACGGCTCGATTCGACGCTGCCCGGACCGGAGGCAGAGCTCGTCGAGCTGACGGTGGCCTTCGCGCACGAGATCATGGTTCACGCGATGCAGACGCTGGAGAAAGACATCTGGCGTCAGGTCATCGCGGCGGTGACGATCGAGGCGGGGACGCAGCTCTCCAAGGCCTATTTCAAGCTCGACGAACAGCTTGCCTCGGTGCTGGTGCGCCGGATCGAGGCGATGCAGCGGGACGGGCGGCTCAGCGCCGATCTGAACCCGCTCCATCTGGGCCGGGCGCTGTTCCAGCTGCAAAACGCCCGTTTCATCCAGTTCATTTCCACCGACGCCGCGCGCCGGGACGAGATCGAGACCTGGCTGCGCAACGATCTCGTGGCGCTGTTCTCGGTGACGCTCCCGGTGCCCGCCGATCCTTCCTGAGCGGAGAGTGACATGTTTCTCAACCCGATCACCTGGCCCGAGGGCAAGCGCAGCGCCGCCTGCGTGACCTTCGATATCGACGCGGATTCGCTGATCCGCACGGCGCGGCCTGAGGATGCCGAGCTGCGTCTGCAGCCGATCTCGATGGGCCGTTACGGGCCAACGGTGGCGGTGCCGCGCATCCTCGAGACCTATCGCCGTCTGGGCCTGACCCAGACCTTCTTCATGCCCGCCTGGGTGATGCAGACCTACCCGGAAACGGTCGAGGCGATCCTGAAAGCGGGGCACGAGATCGGGCATCATTCGTGGATGCATGAAGATCCGATGGAGCATTCCGACGAACGTGAGGCGGAGTTGTTCGAACGTGCGCTGGAGGTTCATGTCAAGATGACGGGCCGCAAGCCGCGCGGCTATCGCGCCCCGGTCTATTCCTTCACGCCTGCGATGCTCAACCGCTTGATCGAGCACGGGTTTCTCTATGACAGCTCGATGATGGCCGACGAGTTGCCCTATCTGGTCGAGACGCCGAAAGGCAGCCTGATCGAGGTGCCGCCGCACTGGGGCACCGATGACTGGCCGCCCTTCGCGCATTTCGGCGAGATCGACTACCTGATGCCGATCCGCGCGCCCTCCGATGGTATCCGTGCCTTCGCCGAGGAATTCGACGCGATGCACGAGGCGGGCGGGTTCTGGATGCCGGTGCTGCACCCGTTCCTGACGGGCCGTCTGGCGCGCTGGCGCGAGATGGAGCGTCTGCTGGAGCGCGCCGTGGAGGCAGGCGACGTCTGGTTCGCGCCGATGGAAGAGATCGCCAGCCATGCCAAATCCGGGGCGTCGACGCTGCGCCGGGAACGGATCGGGATGGAGGCGTAACGCCACCTGCGAAAGCGACTAACCTGAGAAAAGAAATGCACCGCGGCGCTGAAAAGCGCCGCGGTGTTTTCGTATAGGCCTGTGAGCGCTCAGAACTTCGCGCTCAGAACTTCGCGTTGAAGGAAAGCTGCAGCGCGTGGCTCTCATAGTCGCTCGAGAAGGTCCCCGAGATCCCGGCATGCAGGCTTGAGGAGAACGTCCCGGTCTGGTCGAGCGGCACGTCGATCCCGACATCCGCCGTCACCCAGTTCATGTCGAAGCCGTCGACGGGCGTTGCACTGGAGGGCAGCCCGACGAAAGCGGTCTGAACGAGCTGATCGTCGCCGCTGACCTTGTTGTACTTGATCGCACCGGACAGGGTCGGGGCCTGTGCGCTCGAAGACAGCGCATATTGGCCACGCATCCCGGCGGAGGCGACGGTCACGGTGCCGGATTGATCCCCGACGGACAGGTTCCACGCGCCCGCGCCGGTCTCGTCGAAGCCGTCCACCGAGAGGTGATACATTTCGAGCGAACCCGTCGGGCCGAAGCGAAGACGATCTTGGCCGAACATGTACTCGGCATCGATTGCGCCGAAGACCTGATGGCCATCCGTGCTCGCCCGTGCGGTCGATCCCATGACATTGCGGCTCATGTCGTAGGAGAGATCCTGATAGCCGATCATGAACTGCGCCGCGCCGCCATTACCGAAGGCCGTCCGGACGAAGCCACCGACGAAGGCGCCGGAGCCATCGATGCTGCCACGGCTCTGATCGGCATCGGAGGTGCCGTCCGAGTAGCCGCCGAAGAGGCCGACCGAGACTTGATTGTCGACGAACTTCTCGCCACCGACCATCATGTAATGCGAGTTGACGTCATAGCCGATCGCATTGGTGGTGCGGTCGTAATTGGCTTTCTGCGCCCCCGCCGAGACGAAGGCATAGGTGTCGTCGCCGATTTTCCACGAGGTCGGCCCGCCCATCGTCGAAAGCGTGACCGATCCGTTCTGCGTCTGCGCAACCGGACGACCGATCCCTTTCGTGATGTTTTGCCCGAACTCGAAGCCGACAGCGCCAAAGGCGGGCAGGAAGCTGTAGCCCGTCGTCTCGAGCATGTCGTTGCGCGCGACCGGATCCGTGATCGCCATGATGTCGCTGATCGCGGTCTGATAGGTCTCCGCATTCCCGATATCGAGATAGGGGATGTTGGCTGCCGCATCGAGGCGCCCGGCGGTTGCGAACTGGTAGCGGGTCGCGGTCTGCTCGACGATCGGCGCGAAGATCGGCGCGATGCGCATCGTGACATTGTTGCCCGCGACATCGCCGAGATCGATGATGTAGTTCAGGTTGAGGTTACGAAGATCCTCGACCACGTCCTGCGTATAGAGGCCATTGGCCTGCATCGCCGCGACGATATCGGCAGGCACGACGCCACCGCCCGTATAGCCGAGATCCGCGACCGTGACGCCCAGCGAGTCGGCCATCGCCTGCAGCTTGCTGTCCAGATAGGTCGAGCTGTCGACGCCCAGATTGCCGTATTGCCACTGGCCGGCGCTCAGGTTGTACCACGCGATGAGCTGGGCCTCGTCCGAGGCAACGGCCGTACCGGTCGCGTCCCAGAAGATCGCTTTCGGCAGCATGCTGTTGTCGATCAGCGAGTTGCCGAAATAGGTGGCCAGAACGCTGTTCGACAGGTTCGTCGCGTCGAGCGTGTTGGCGTTGTTCGCAATGGTCATCTCGGCGGAGGTGCTGTCGAAGAAGCCGATGCCTGCCTCTTCCTGACCGCCATCGCCGAAGAGCCCGTCGGGCAGGTTGAACTTCGAGATGTAATCGGGATCGAAGAGTGCCGCGGTCTGGGGGTCGCTCGGGTCGAAGGGGGTGAAGCTGTCACCCGAGCCGGTGCCGAGCTGCACCTTGAAGGCGATAATGCGGGCGCCGGTGAGGTTCGAGGTCTTGCCGTAGGTATAGTATTCCGTGATGCCGCCGCTCGATTGGGTCGAGAGCGTGATTTCCATCGGCGTCGGGCCGGTCAGCTGCGTCTTCACCCGTTTGCCCGAGCCGGGAGGGGCCGTGCAAGTGAAATCCGGCGTGTTCGCCATCAGGCAGTTGGTGATGTCCTTCGGATTGTTCGTGTTGGGAAAGTCGGCGTTGACCTCCCCCGTCACGGCCTTGAGGCCGGGCGGCTGCACGCCTTCCGCCGGATCGGAGAAGATGAGGCCATCGCCGGTCACGCTGATGACGGGTGCGTCATCAAATGTGCCCGACCAGGCCGGAGTCCCGAGGCACAGCAGCAAAGCGGCGGGCGCTACGGTGCGTTTCAAATTGGTGAGTAGTGTGTTCGACATTCTTTGTCCCCATTCCCCAAGGCAAACGCTACGACAAGAAATCGTACGTCAATCGAGCCACTCTTTACGTAATTGAACTGACAACCTGTCCGTGCGTTTGCCTCGGCGCGTTTCAGAAGTTCCCTCGCACGGACTTCAGTCACCGCGCTAAGCTTCCGCCCGGAAGCTTTCTTTGATTTGTATCAATGATTTGGTGGGGTGATCGGGGTGTTGCGGAAAAGAGACGGGGTGGATGTCGCTTTTGCTTTGCCGACTATGAATGGCCTTGAGAAGGGGCTGCGGTTTGCGGCCCGAAAACGGCCTTGAAAGCACAGGGCGGCGCGGAGAATTCCGCCCGCCCTGTGCGCGGTTTCGTGTTATTCAGCCGCCGTCTCGGTCGGCATCGCGGGCAGGTCGCTATCCGCCACGAGATGCCCGTCGCCGAGATTGCGCAGCATTAGGCGCTGCGGACCCGTGCCCAGCTTGTAGACCGGGCTCGGCACCTCGCCGGACAGGCGCGGGGTGGGTTCGCGGACCTTGTCGGGATCGGGGATCGGCACGGCCGCCATCAGGCGCTTCGTATAGGGGTGCTGCGGCGATCCGAAAATCTGCGCGCGCGTGCCCATCTCCACGATCTGGCCCATATACATCACCGCGATCCGGTCCGAGATATTCTCGACCACCGCCATGTCATGGCTGATGAACAGATACGCGATGCCGAATTCGCGTTTCAGCACCTCCAGAAGGTCCAGTACCCGCGCCTGCACCGACACATCCAGCGCCGAGACGCTTTCATCCGCGATGATCAGCTTGGGTTGCAGGGCCAGCGCACGGGCGATGCAGATCCGCTGACGCTGACCGCCCGAGAACTCGTGGGGATAGCGATCGAGCTGATCGCGGGTGAGGCCGACGCGCTCGAACAGGCCTGCGACTTTCTCGCGCTGTTCCTCGGGCGTGCCGATCCCGTGGATGACCAGCGGCTCGGCCACCAGATCGCCCACGCGCATCCGCGGATCGAGCGCCGCCATCGGGTCCTGGAACACGATCTGGACGTCGCGGCGCATCTCTTTCATCTTCGCGCCGCTCAGCCCGCCCATCGTGTGGCCCGCGACCTCGATGCGGCCCTGATGCGGCACGAGGCCCGTCAGTGCTTTTGCGATGGTGGATTTGCCGCAGCCGCTTTCGCCGACGAGCGAGAAGGTCTCGCCCTCCATGATGTCGAAGCTGACGCCCTCGACCGCGTGGACGCGATGGGTGACCTGCGACAGAATCCCGCCGCGAATGTCGAAATGCACTTTCACGTCGCGCAGCCGCGCCACGGGTTTCGCATTCGGGGACGCGCCCGCAGCGCCGCTGCCGTCGCCCATGCGCGGAACGGCAGCCAGAAGGTCCTGCGTATAGGCCTCGCGCGGGGCGGTGAAAATCTGCGAGACAGCGCCCGTCTCGACCGCCTGACCCTGTTTCATGACGATGACCCGCTCGGCCATCTCGGCCACGACGCCCATGTCATGGGTGATCAGGATAATTGCGGTGCCCATCTCGCTTTGCAGATCGCGCAGCAGGTCGAGCACCTCGCGCTGCACGGTCACATCGAGCGCGGTGGTCGGCTCGTCGGCGATCAGCACGTCGGGGCGCAGCGCCAGCGCCATCGCGATCATCACGCGCTGCCGCATGCCGCCGGACAGCTCGTGCGGATACTGCGTCATCCGACGCTCGGGTTCGGAGATGCGCACGCGGCGCAGCGCCTCGAGCGCGCGGGCGCGGGCCTCGCGTTTCGAGACGGGCTCATGCGCGCGGATCGCCTCGGAAAGTTGCAGGCCGATGCTCAGCACCGGGTTGAGCGACGTCATCGGCTCTTGGAAGATCATCGCGATGCGGTTGCCGCGCATGGCGCGCATCCGGCTTTCGGGCAGGCGCGTGAGGTCTTCGCCGTGGAAGCGGATCGCGCCGGAACTGACCCGCAGGGCAGGGGGTGGCAACAGCCCCATGATCGCCAGAGAGGTGAGCGATTTGCCCGAGCCGCTCTCGCCCGCGATGGCGATGGTCTCGCCGCGCGCGAGCGTGAAGCTGAGATCGCTGACCAGCGCCCGCTCGTGCCCCTCCGAGCGCACCGAGATCGTGAGGCCCTCGACGGACAGCACCGGCTGGGCGGGCTCCGGGGCCGTGACAGCCCCGGCTTGCGTTTGTTTCATTTCGATCATTCGAACACGTTTCTCGGGAAATAGAAGCTGACGACCCAGTTGGGCATATCGACGATCTCCGAAATGCGCAGATCGCCACAGGTCGAGACGAGCATATAGGCGTCGACCGCCGACATGCCGCGCTGTGCGCACAGCAGGTCGATCATGCCGGAGACCGCATCGCGCGCGCCCGACATCAGGTCGGGGCCGATGCCCGTCGTGACCTCGTAGCCCGCCGTGTCGAGGTGGCGCGTGACCGGCCCCGGCGTGGTGAAGCGCGGGAATTTCAGCGTCTCGTTCTTGATCAGATCGAAGCTGAGCACGCAGTTCATCGGGCTCTCGATCGCGGTGCCGCAAACCTCGCCGTCGCCTTGGGCGGCATGGGTGTCGCCCACCGAGAACAGCGCGCCATCGACCTCGACCGGCAGATAGAGCGTGGTGCCCGCCGCCAGATCGCGAATGTCGAGATTGCCGCCCACGCGGCGCGGGGGCACGATGGAATGCAGGCCTTTTTCGGCCGGGGCGACGCCAATGGTGCCGCAGAACGGCTTGAGGCCGACCTTGCCTTCGCTGCCCCAAAGCGCCTTGTCGGGCGAGGCGGCGTCGTATTTCCAGATCGTCAGCGCCGGATCTTCGAACTGATCCGCCAGCAGGCCGAAGCCCGGGATGTTCGCGGTCCAGCCCCAGGCAGAGCCTTCCTGCTCGCGCGGGGTGAAGCTGTCGATGGTGACTTTGAGCACGTCGCCGGGCTTCGCCCCTTCGACATAGATCGGGCCGGAGACCGGGTTGATCTTGCCGAAATCGAGCGTCTTGACGTCTTCCACCGTCGAGGACGGCCCGAGCTGTCCGGCCGAGCTGTCGTGGCAGTGGAATTCGATGGTCGATCCCGGGGCCACCGTCTCGGCCGGGACAAACGAGTTGTCCCAGCCGAAATGGTGCTGTGCGCCATGGATCGTATAGTCACAGGCTTTGCACATGCGCGCTTACTCCGTCACGTACACGTAGTCGTAGTTCACCGGGATCGAGACCGGGTCGACATAGAGCGCATCCGCGCCACCCATACGGCCCGACTTCATGGTGTAGCGGTTCTCGTTGAACACCGGGACCCACGGGGCGTCTTTCATGACCTTCATGTAGACGTCGGACCATTTCTGCAGGCGCTCGTCCTGCTTGGCCGGGTCGGTGATCGAGTCCGCTTCGGTGGCCATCGCGTCGAGTTCCTCGTTGCAATACCACGACCAGTTCCAGCCGCCCTCGACCGCGCCCGCGCAGCCCAGGATCGGACCGTAGAAGTTAGACGGATCGGGGAAGTCGGCGATCCACGCCATGCCGCCCGACCAGATCATCGGCGCGGTCTTCGGCGTGCCGCCCGCCTCGATGACGTTGGCCTGCGCCAGCGCCTTGATGTCGACCTTCACGCCGATCTGCGACAGGTCCTGCTGGATCGCCTGCGCGATACGCGGGTTCGGGTCGGTGTTCATCACGTAGAGCTCGGTCTCGAACCCGTCGGGATAGCCCGCATCCGCGAGCATCTGCTTGGCCTTTTCCTGATCGAAGGGATAGCCTTCGTAATCCTTGGTATAGCCCGGCATCGACGGCGGCAGCGGCTGGTTCGCGGGCGTGGCGCGACCGTTGATCATCTGCACGATGCGGTCCTTGTTGATCGCCATGTTCATCGCCTGCCGCACCTCGACCTTGTCGAAGGGCTCCATTTGGACGTTGAGCGTGATGTAGCCGGTATGCAGCTGGCCACCCACGACGACCCGCTTGGCCTCGTCGGGATTGTCCATCACCTCGTTGAACTTCGCCGGCGGGATGCCGTCGCCGGGCACGTCCACCTCACCCTGCTGCAGCCGCAGCAGCGCCACGATCGGTTCCTGACCAACCTCGAAGGTGATGCTATCGAGATAGGGCACGCCCTCGCGCCAGTAGTCGGCGTTCTTCTCGAACACGAGCTGCTGACCGATGGTCCAGTCAGACAGCTTGAACGCGCCGGTGCCCACGGGATGCTTGCCGAAATCGGTGCCGTATTCGTCCACCGCTTCCTTGGGCACGACCGAGGCGAAGTTCAGCGCCATCACGTGCAGGAAGGTCGCGTCGGGGCGCGAAAGCTCGATCTTGACGGTGTAGGGATCGACGACGGTGACGCCTTCGAGGCTGGTGGCCGAGCCGTCCGCCATCGCGTCATAGCCCTTGATCGAGCCGAAGAAGCCGGCACCCGGCGACTGGGTCGCGGGGGTGGTGACGCGGTCGAGCGAGTATTTCACGTCTTCGGCCGTCATCTCGCGACCGTTGTGGAATTTCACGCCCTTGCGCAGCTTGAAGGTGAAGGTCGTGCCGTCGTCGGAAATCTCGTAGCTCTCGGCAAGACCCGGGCGCAGCTCGGTGGTGCCGGGGACGTAATCCATCAGACCGTCGAAGACGGATTTGATCATCGACCAGTTCTGCCAGTCATAGCCGATTGCCGGGTCGAGCGTGGCCACATCGTCCTTGTAGGTCACGATGATATTGCCGCCGGGCTTGGCGTTCGGATCGGGCTGGTAGTCCTGCGCCGAGGCGAAGCTGGCAAGACCCAGCGAGAGCGACAGCGCGCTTGTGGCAAGGATGTTTTTCATCAGGCTCATTTGAGGTGTTCTCCGTCAGTTGGACTTTTCTTTTGGTTCGCTCCCCGGTTGGCCCGGGGTATCTGATTGCGATCAGCGCAGCTTGATGCGCGGATCGATGAAAGGGGTGATTAGGTCGGCGAGCAGGTTGCCCAGCACGATCGCGCAGGCGGAAACGAGCGTGACGCCCATGATGATCGGAATGTCGACGCGCTGGATCGCCTGCCAGGCGAGCTGCCCGATACCGGGCCAGCCGAAGACGCTTTCCACGACGACGATGCCGGACATGAAGATGCCGATATCGATCCCGATCATCGCGATGATCGGCAGGATGGCGTTGGGCATCGCGTGCAGTGCCAGCACCCGGAAACGCCGCAGACCCTTGGCGCGCGCGGTGCGGATATAATCCGAGCGCAGCACGTCGATCATGCTCGAGCGCATCATCCGGCTATACCAGCCCGAGCCCATGATCCCGAGCGTCAGCGCGGGCAGCACGAGGTTCGAGAAGCTGCCGTAGCCGCCGATCGGGAACCAGCTCAGCTTGACCGCGAAGACGTAAAGCAGGAGCAGGCCGACCACGAATTGAGGCGCCGAGACCGCGACGAAAGAGGTGATCATCAGCGACTGATCGAGCGCGCCGCCGCGCCGGATCGCGGCCACGATCCCCAGCGTGAGCCCCATGATCAGTTCGGCCACGATCGCGCCCAGCATCAGAAGAAGCGTCGCAGGCAGACGCGCGGCAATCAGAGTCGCGACTTCGGTTTTCTGCAGGTAGCTGCGCCCCATATCGCCTTGGACCAGCCCGGTCAGATAGTGCCAGTATTGCACGATGAAGGGCTGATCGAGGCCCAGCTGGTGGCGGATATTGGCCACCGTCTCGGGCGTGGCCGAACGGCCCGCGATCTGGCGCACCGGATCGGCCGGCAGCACGAAGAGCAGGAAGAAGGTGATGAAGGACACGCCCAGCAGGATCAGGGCGGCCTGGATCAGGCGGCGGATCAGATAGGCCAGCATCACTCACGCCCTCTCTGCGTCGGGTCGAGCACGTCGCGCAGCGCGTCGCCCACGAGGTTGAAGGACAGCGCCAGCAACAGGATCGCGGCGCCCGGGATGAAGACGAGCCACGGGGCCGCCTGGAAGTAGGTCTGGTTCTCGAAGATGATGTTGCCCCAGCTTGGCGTCGGGGGCTGAACGCCCACGCCGAGATAGCTCAGCGTCGCCTCCAGCAGCACCGTGGTCGAAATCCCCAGCGTGCCCCAGACGATGATCATCGGCACCAGATGCGGCAGGATATGGCGGAACAGGATGCGCACCGTGCCAGCGCCCAGCGTGCGCTCGGCGGCGACGAATTCGCGCTCGGCCAGCGCCGAGGTCTCGGTGAAGACCACGCGGGCCGTCTGCACCCAGTTCACCAGCGCGATCACCATCGCGACGATCCAAAGCGACGGCGTGAAGATCGCGGCGAGACAGATCGCCAGCAGCAGCGCCGGGAAGGCCATCATAAGGTCGGTGAAGCGCATCAGCACCGCGCCGATCCAGCCGCGGAAATAGCCCGCGGTGACGCCGATCAGCGTGCCGATGATCAGCGCGAGGCCATTCGCGACCACGCCGATGATCAGCGAGGTCCGCGCGCCATAGAGGATGCGCGAGAACAGGTCGCGGCCCAGCAGGTCGGTGCCGAGCCAGAACTTCTCGCCCGGCGGCATGGGCGAGCCTTCCAGCGTCAGCCCGTCGAACATCTGCTCCTGCGGCTCGAAAGGGGCGATCCACGGCGCGAAGATCGCACCGAGCGTCACGATCGCGATGATCGCAAAGCCCAGCAGCGCGAGCTTGCGGCGCATCAGGCGGCGCAAGGCGCTTTGCGGTCGGGCCGGTCCCTCAGCCAAGGTCGCGTCGGTCATCACTCTTCCTTTGTTCGTCATGGTTGGCGACGATGCGGCGCGCGGCGTCTTCGAACGTCACGCGCCAGGCCATCGCCATCTGGCGCAGCTGGTCATAGGCCTCGGCCTCGCTCTTGCCCCGCGCGGCGAGCAGCGTGACCGCCCGCACCACCGTCTGGCGCTCATCGAGCCTGCGACGCAGATCCGCGATCTCGCCCGAGAGCTGCGCCCGCGCCTCGAAGGCGAGCTGCGCGATCAGCAGCGCCGAATAGACCCCGCCATCGCCCACGGGTTTGAGAATCTGCGCATGTGCGCCGGCCTCCAGCGACCATTCGATCCGGCCGGGCGCTTCGGTGCCGATCAAGGCGATCATCGGCATCGGGCTTTCGCCGGGCTTCCACGGGAATTGCTCGTCATAGCCCTGATCGGCGTCGAAGAAGACGAAATCCCCCGACAGGGCCTCGGCGGGCAGCTCGGGCCAGCAATGCACGACCGTCAGGCCGATCGCGCGCAATTGCCGCTCGAGTGCCTGCACGGTCGCGTGGGGGCGGTGCAGGATATAGGCGCGCGCGCCGCCGAGATCGGGGATGCGGATCTTGCGCTTCATGAGACCACCTTCAGCCGGGGCGCTCCGGGCGCGATCGGATTGCGGCCGCGTGCGAGATAGGGATCGCCCGCGACGGCCTCGAACCGCTCGCGGACCGCGAAGGCGCCGTTCTCGACCTGCGCGATCAGGACGGGCAGGGCGGTGTGATGGGTCGACAGGTCGATCCCCTCCGAGCCCTGCGGCGCATCGTGCAACAGCTGCGCGAGGCTCTGCTCGGCAGCGTCTTCATGCCCCGACAGCAAAATCGCGAGGCGATAGACCGACGACCATGCGGCTGCTTCATGCGAGGAGCCGAAATTGCGCTGCGCCTGCGGCCAGCCGGTCGCGCCCCGGAAATACGGCCCGGCGGCGACCAGACCCTCGATCGCGGCGGGGTGGATCGCGGGCAGTTCGCATTCGGTCAGATTGCACGACAGGATCGGGCAGGTCTCGGGGCGGAAATGCGCGTCTTCCTGCCCGAGCTTGTGATAGGCTTCGAGGAAGGCGTATTGCGACGGGCCGATCAGGTTGTTGAGGATGAAATCGGGCCGGGTCGCGCGGATCTCATTGATCATCCGCTCGACATCCAGCGAACCGAGCGGCAGGTAACGCTCGCCCAGAACCTCGCCGCTGGCGCTGAGGATCACGTCCCGCGCAAGACGGTTCATCTCCCAGCCCCAGATGTAATTCGAGCCGGTCAGGAAGCCCCGCCGCCCGAGCCGCGCAAAGGCCCAGCCAAGCAGCGGCAGCAGATGCTGGTTCGGGCAGGCATGGGTGTAGACGACATGATCGGACGCCTCGAACCCCTCATAGGGCACCGCATACCAAAGCGTCCCGCCCGCCTTCTCCAGTGTCGGGATCACCTCCTTGCGGCTCCACGAGGTGACGCAGCCGACGACATGGCGCGCATCGCTGTCGCGCAGGATCTCTTCGCAGAGCGGGCCGTAGGCGTCGATATTGCCCTGCGGGTCGCGCTCGATCGGGGCGAAGGTGATCGGGAGATCGGGCATCGAATTGATCTCGGCAATCGCACTGAGCGCCCCGGTCCGGCAGGCTTCGGAGATCAGCGAATAGCTTCCCGAGCGGGAATACAGCAGGCCAAGTTCAATCCGTTTCTTCATTTCCACTCTTGCAGACCCTTTGAGCCAAAACGCAAAACGCCCCGCTGACTGACCGCTAACGTGCGGTGTCAAAGCGAGGCGCGAATGCCGTTCGGGTTATTCCGATGTGCATTAAGGTTTGCAGCGCGCCCGTCAGCCGACAAGCGCAAATTGCGAAACCGCGCCGGGATCAGGAGGCAGAGCGGGATTTTCGGGGTGATTTGCATAAAATTTGTGCACGAAAGCGTCATGTGAGAGCGGATTGGTCTCACGCTGCAGTGAGAATCGCGCGCCTCGGAACCTCATGGATCGTCGGTAGTGGCTGGTTCGAATTGAGGGTCACCAGCGTCCTGATGGCGACCGCAGTTTCAAATCGCTCCCCGCTCCATCGCAGAAGCTCCGCGTCGAGACAGGACGTTCGCCTGTCGGATATCACGGACGCACGCAAATTCGTGAATACTTGCGAAATGACATAACCCGTGCAAACCTCGCACACACAGGGGGAGGAAAGAGAGTTTCCGCTTTTGAGGAGAAGTCGGAAGCTTGGCGTTCACGCCGACTCACGAAACCGCGATTCGCTTGGAGGAGTGCTGTCGCGTGTTTTCGACCTCCCGCTCACTTCGATCCCGCATCTGTCGGGGTCGCAACCAAACGGGGAGGAACCATGAAAAATCTGACCACTCGCAGACATGCGTTACGCACTCTTGCCGCGGCGGGCGCTGCCAGCCTTGCTGCGCCGCATATCGCCTCGGCCCAAGCCAATGGCACGACCTGGAAAATCCAGACCTCGTGGCCGGGCGGCGTCGGCCTTCAGACCTTCAAGGACTGGTGCGCCACGATTCAGGAAAAGACCGGTGGCGAGCTGGCCTTCCAGCCGTTCGGCGCGAATGACGTCGTGGGGGATTTCCAGCTTTACGACGCGGTGAAGAACGGCGTGCTCGACGCGGTCAACCCGTTCACCATCTACGTGCAGGGCATCATCCCGGCGGGGGTGTTCCTGACGTCCTATCCGCTCGGTCTGCGCAACCCGCATGAATTCGACGTGTTCTATTACGGCCTCGGCGGGCTGGAGATGGCGCGCGAGCTTTATGCGGCGCAGGGCATGTATTTCGTGGGTCCGGTCCATCACGGCCCGAACATCATCCACTCGAAAGTGCCGATCCGTTCGATCGACGACTTCCGCGGCCGCAAGATGCGCCTTCCGGGCGGCATGGTCGCCGATGTCTTCGGCGAGATCGGTGCGGAGACCACCGTGCTTCCGGGCTCGGAAATCTTCCCGGCGCTGGAGAAGGGCACGATCGACGTGGCCGACTATGTGGGCCCGGCGGTGAACTACGCGCTCGGCTTCAGCCAGGTGACCAGCTACATCTCGATGGGCCCGCCCGGCATGATGTCGCTCTACCAGCCGGTGGACATCATGGACATCACCGTCGGCATGGATGCGTGGAACAAGCTCAGCCCCGAGATGAAGCAGTTCGTCGAGATGGAGACCCACGTCTATTCCGACATGCATCACGCGGCGATCCAGAAGGCCGACCAGGAGGCCTGGGCCAAGTTCGAGGCCGACGGCACCGAGGTTACGCGCCTCAGCCAAGACGATGTCGAGCTGATGACCGAAGTCGCCGTTCCGATCTGGTTCAAATACGCCAATCGCGACAAGGACAGCGCGCGGATCTTCAAGACGCAGCTCGATTACATGATGTCCGGCTCGCTGGGCTATGTGACGCCCGATCTGGTCGACGGTCTGGAACTGAAGCTCTGATTTGATCCGACAGACAGTGTGACGGGCCCGCCCTTTGGCGCGGGCCCGGTTCAACTGATGGCTGGGCATGACCCGGCAACAGGGGGTGGGCAATGCCCAGTATCGACTTTACTCTACCGCATTGGGCCTATTGGGCGGGGCTGATCCTCTTCCCGATCATTGCGGCGACGCTGGCCAACCGGCCACGCAAGACGGAGCGGCGTTATTCGCTCTCCTTGGGCTATTTCATTCTCGTGACCGGGGGGATGCTGGGACTGCATCGCTTCTACGTGAAAAGCCTGCTGGGCTTTCTCTTCATCCCGGTCTTCATCGCCATTCTCTATGCGAATGCGCAAGGTCACGACGCGCGCGGCACGGTTTCCGACATGTCGAACGTGGTGCGCATGGCCGAGCGCTCGCTGGAGCGCGAACAAGAACGGGTCGACACGGCGCAGGCCGATCTGCCCAAGCTACGCGAGGAACTCGCCGCCGCCGAGGAAGGCAGCTTCGCGCAGAAGCGCGCGCAGCGTAACGTCGATCGCGCCGAGAAGCGGGTCACGGATGGCGAGGCGGTGATCGAACAGGCGCAGGCCGATCTCGTCGAGGCGCGCCCGAAGAGGGACGCGGCTGCCGCCGTCCTCGCGAAATGGCGCAGCATCTCGAAATATGCCTTCTGGGTGCTGCTCGCAGGGATCGTCATCGACGCGCTCCTGCTTCCGATGCTCGTGCGGCGGGCGAATGCCGCGCTGCCCGAGCATGAGGAGGAAAGCGACGTCGAACGGCGCCTCGAAGCGCTCGAAGACGAGGAGATGAAAGACGACTCCCGCCACATCTCATCGGGCTGGACCGGCTGGATCGACCGGCTGTCGCTCAAGGCGGGCGAATTCGTCAGCTATTGGGCGATCATCGCGGTCTTCGTCTATTATTTCGAGGTGATCAGCCGCTACGTCTTCAACAGCCCGACCAACTGGGCGCATGAGGCGATGTATCTGATGTTCGGGATGCAATACCTGATCTCGGGCGCTTATGCGATGCTGACCGAGAGCCATGTGCGCGTCGACATCTTCTACGCGCCGCTGTCGAAACCGCGCAAAGCGTGGGTCGACCTGCTGACCTCGGTCTTCTTCTTCATCTTCGCGGGCACATTGCTGGTGACGTCGTGGATCTTCGCGATGGACGCGATCGCCGTGCCCACGGGCAACGGGCTCATTTCGCAATGGGCGCGGGGCGAAATCCCGACCGGCGAGATGCTGGCGAACTGGAATCTCGGACAATGGACCGATGCGAATGTCCGCTGGGGCGAGATCAGCTTCAACGAATGGGAGGTGCCTCTGTGGCCGATGAAATGGGTCATGGTGATCGGCGCTCTGCTGCTTGTTCTGCAGGGCATTTCGAAATTCGCACAAGATCTGCGGATCGTAATGGGCAGGGGCTGATACATGGGACTTGAAATTGGAATTGAGTGGCTGACACTCATCATGTTCGGCTCGCTGGTCGTCCTGCTGATGGCAGGGCTTCCACTGGCCTTCGTCACGGGCGGTCTGGCCTGTGTCTTCCTGTTCGTGCTGGGCGACGAACGCGCGCTCAACATCGTGCCGAGCCGCATCTTCCCGCTGATGACGAACTACCAGCTCTCGGCGATCCCCCTGTTCATCTTCATGGCGTCAATGCTGGAGAGGGCAGGGATCATCAACGAGATGTTCGACGTCATCTACAAGGTGTTGGGCGGGGTGCGCGGCGGTCTGGCCGCGGCCACGATCATCGCTTCGACCGTGCTGGCTGCAATGGTGGGCGTGATCGGGGCTGCGGTGGTGACGATGGGGATCATCGCGCTGCCGGCGATGCTCGATCGCGGATATAACGCGAAGATCGCGATGGGGTCTATCATGGCGGGCGGCACGCTCGGCATCCTGATCCCGCCGTCGATCCTCGCGATCATCTACGCGGTCGTGGCCGAGCAATCGGTGGGCGAGCTGTTCATCGGCGCAGTCATTCCCGGCCTTCTTCTGTCGGGCATGTATGTGGCCTATGTGCTGATCCGCTGCGCGATCAACCCCGAGATGGGGCCACCGATCCCGCCGGAAGAGCGCATCACAGGGCGCGAGAAGATCCGCCTGATGAGCAACATGTCGGCGCCGATCTCGCTGATCGTGATCGTGCTGGGCGTGATCTTCACCGGTGTTGCGACCCCGGTGGAAGCGGCTGGCATCGGCACGTTCGGCGCGATCATCGTGGCGGCGATCCACCGCAAGCTCGACTGGCAGACGATCCGCGAGGCCGCGGTCACCACGCTCAAGGCCTCGGCGATGGTCATCTGGATCATGTTCGGCGCGACGATCTTCGTCGGGCTCTACGTGCTCGAGGGTGGCCAGCAATTCGTGCAGAACGCGTTGCAGGCGACCGGGCTCGGTCCGTGGGGAATCCTGATCATCATGCAGCTCGTGCTGATCATCCTCGGGATGTTCCTCGATTGGGTCGGCATCCTGCTGCTCTGCGTGCCGATCTTCGTGCCGATCGTGAAGGCGCTCGGGGCCGAGGCCTTCGGGCTGAGCGATCCCGACGATCTCGTGCTGTGGTTCGGGGTGCTCTACCTCGTGAACATGCAGATGAGCTTCCTGTCGCCGCCCTTCGGCTATGCGCTGTTCTATCTGCGCGGGGTGGCGCCGCCGGAAATCCCGATGGGCGATATCTTCCGCTCGGCGCTGCCGTTCCTGGCGCTGCAGGTGGTCGGCTTGCTGCTATGTATGTTCTTCCCGGAGATCATCATCTGGCTGCCGAAACTGGTCTACGGTTAATCGCTCGCACCCGGACCGACAGAAATGACAAGCCCCGCGCAGTGCGCGGGGCTTTTTTGTCTGTCGGTTCAGGTTCCTGCCGTAAGCCTCGGCAGGGTGCCACGGGGTATCCTCACGCAGAAAATCGCCGTCTGCGAAAGTCTGCCGCCAACTTTCGGACCTTGAGCGATACTTCTCCGGATCAATCTCCGTTGCGGCAACCGACCCGTCCAAGCCGTTGACTTTACCGCGGCTAATTGGCTTACCTGCTGTATTGAAAAGAACTGGAGTGCCTGCACATGCCGCAAACAGCGACGGCAAATATCCTGAACATCCTCGAATCCGATTTCTCTGGTGTTGTGGAGGAGTGGCTTGGCACTCAGGTGAAAGAGGGCGTGAAACGCTCTGACCTGTTCTCCGACTCCGAGAGCCGTGCGCAGAACCAGGAACTTCTGAAGGCCTTCACCAAAGGTGTCCGCGCGGGCGTCGTGAATGAAGAGTTCAGCCTGGACGACGACGAGTGGGAAGACCTGCGCGCCGTCCTTGCAGACGTGAGCAAGGAGCGCGTCGGCCGTGGCGTGACACCGACCGAGATGGCGACCTTCGTGCTGGCCCTCAAAGCCCCGCTGTTCACGCGGCTCGAGGCGATGACGGATATCGAAAGCGGCAAGCTCATCAGCGACGTGCTGATGGTGACCCGTCTCGTCGACGCTTTCGCGATCTACACCAACGAGATCTTCATCGGCGAGCGCGACCAGATCATAGAGCGTCAGCGTCAGGAAATGCTCGAACTCTCGACCCCGGTGGTCGAGCTCTGGGACCGCGTCCTCACGCTGCCGCTGATCGGAACGCTGGATTCCGCCCGCGCGCAGGAGGTCATGGAGAACCTGCTGGAGACCATCCTCGAGCGGCAGGCCGAGGTGGTGATCATGGACATCACCGGTGTCGGCACGGTCGACACGCAGGTTGCGCAGCACCTTTTGCGGGCTGCGGCCGCCGTGCGCCTGATGGGCGCGGAATGCATCATCAGCGGCATCAGCCCGATGATCGCGCAGACCATGGTGCAGCTCGGCATCGACGTGGGCACGGTGTCTACCCGGTCCAGCATCCGCACGGCTCTGGCCGATGCATTGCAGAAGGTCGGCTACGTCATCAAAACCAGCGAGGTTTCCTGACGTGTCGGGTGTGACGTCCATAAACCTGGTCGAGAACGCGCTTCTCGTCTCCATTCAGGACGACGTCACCGATACGGAAATCGTTGAGCTGCAGGACACGTTGTCGAACCGGATCGCCAAGGAAAACGTCAAAGGCGTGATCCTCGATATCAGTTCGCTGGAGATCGTCGACACCTTCGTCGGCCGTGTCATTGCCCAGCTCGCGGGCATTTCCAAGCTGCTGGCCGCGGAAACCTATGTTGTGGGGATGCGGCCCGCGGTTGCGGTGACCTTGGTGGAGCTGGGGATGTATCTGCCCGAGACCCGTACGGCGCTCAGCCTGACCCATGCACTCACTCAGTTACGGCGTGCCTGATCCAAACGAAACATCCAGCAGACCCGCCGTTGCGGAGATAACGCTCGCGACCAGTCGCGATGTCGTCGCCGCGCGCCAGGCGGTCGCGCGAATTCTCAAGGAACGCGGGCTGTCGGCGGTGCGGATCACCCGGTTCGCCACGGCTGTGAGCGAAATCACCCGCAACGCCATCGTCCACGGTGGCGGCGGCAAGATTTCAATTTATCTCGACGGTCGTAACGAGTATCTGCGCGTCGAATGCCGAGACGAGGGACCGGGGATCGAAAATGTGACGCTGGCCATGTCCGAGGGCTATACGACCGCGGGCGGGCTCGGCAAAGGTCTTGGCGGCGCCAAACGCCTCTCACATGGGTTCGAGGTCCACTCAGCGCCCGGGAAAGGAACAACCGTTTCCATGAGCGTGAAGCTATGAACCAGTGGGTCGAAATTGATGATCGCAGCGCCGTGGCCGTCGTGCGGCGGCTTGCGCGACGTCATGGCGTCGAGATCGGTCTTCCCGAGACCCGCGTCGGCGAACTCGCGATCGTGGCCACGGAGGCCGCGACGAACATCCTGCGTTACGCAGAGCGCGGGCGGGCTCTGATCGAGCTCGTGCGGCGGCCCGGCGCCGACGTCATCAACATGATTTTCACCGATCGCGGGCCGGGGATCGCGGATATCGACCGGATGTTTCAGGACGGCGAAAGCTCCACCGACTCCGCAGGGCTCGGGCTCGGGGCGATCGTGCGCCTGTCGGATACGTTCGACATCTTCAGCTCGCCCGACACCGGAACGACCATCGTGTGCACCTTCGGCGGGCGACGCGACGGGGCTGATTGCGGCGTCGACGCGGTGGGACTGCGCGTTTGCCACCCGAACGAAGTCACCTGCGGCGACGATTTTCAGATCCGGCAGACCCCGCGGGCAACCGATGTGTTGCTCTGCGACGGGCTCGGGCATGGCCCTGCCGCCGCCGAAGCCGCCAGCGAGGTCATCGACGCCGCCGGCGCTGCGGGCGGGCTTTCGTCCGAGCCGGGCAAACTGATGCGCCAGATCACCGAGCGGCTGGTCGGTCGGCGCGGCGCGGTGGCTGCGCTGATGCATATCGCGCAGCCGCAGATGGAGCTGCGCTACGCCGCGCTTGGCAATATCTCGTCTCTGCTGGTCGGCGCGAATGGCATTCGCCGCATGGCGGTGCGGGACGGCCGCATCGGTGGCGCGGCGACCCATGGCTACGAGGAAGTCGTGCAACTGGAGGCGGGGGATATGGTGATCCTGCATAGCGACGGTTTGAAAACCCTGCGGGAGGCGCATTTCCCGCCCGGACTGCTGAAGAAGAGCCCGCTTTTGATTGCCGGATTTCTTCTGGATCGGGCCTTCCGCGGACGCGATGATGCCAGCATCGTCGTCTTGCGTATCAACTGGGAGCGCGAGCAGTGAAAACGACGAAGCTCACCACCGTGACCCTCGAGAAAAGCACCGACGTCGCTCGGTTGCGCGATGTCGCAATGACATTGACCAGCGTTCTCCAATTCAGCTCCTTCGAGCGCACAAGGACCGTCACAGCCGTCGTTGAGCTTGGGCGCAACGCGATCGAGCATGGCCAGAAGGGCCGCGCGACCTTCTCGCTCACCGAGGCGAGCGGCAAACCCGCGCTAGGGCTCCTCGTGACCGATCAGGGGCGGGGCATCCCGAAGGAGAACCTTCAGCCCGATGGCGCACCGTCCTCGGCGACGGGGATGGGGCTGGGGCTTCGCGGCGTGCAGCGGATCGCCACGCGTTTCGATGTGCAGACCGGCGATGAGGGCACGCGCATCGATGCCGCTTTCGTGTCTTCTGCCGTGTTGCCGGCAGGCGCCCAACTCGTCGATCAGGCGACCGAGGCGCTCGATGCCCTCAGCGCCAAGGATCCGACGGCGGCCCTCAACGAACAGAACCGCGAGCTGAGCGAGGAAATCACGGAACGTGACCTGCTGATGCAGGAGCTCCACCACCGGACCGGCAACAATCTGGCCCTCATCGCCGCGCTCATTCGCATGAGCAAGTCGCGGGCCAAACAGGATGAAACCCATCAGGTTCTGACCGAGCTCGAAGTCCGCGTGGGGGCGCTCTCCAAGGCCCACGAGTTGATGCAGCGCGGAACCGACACCGGCAAGGTCGATCTGGCGGAGATGGCGGCGGAAGTCGCAAGGACGTCGGAGCGCGCCTTCAGCGGTGGAAGCCTCGACGCCAATATCGAGGTGACCTGCGCAGAGCTGCAACTCGACAGCAAGCTTGCCATCGACATCGGGCTCATCATCGGCGAACTCATCACCAATGCGTTCAAATATGCCTTCGCGGGCAGGGATAGCGGGACCATCCGCGTCCAAGTCTCCGGCAATGTGCAGAGCGGTATCGCCTTGGTGGTGTCCGACAACGGCATCGGCTTGCCCTCGGATGCCGAGCGGCCGGAGCGGTCGAATTCTCTGGGTTGGCGATTGATCCGAACGCTGACCTTCCAGCACGACGCCACCCTGACCGTGGATGGCACGGATGGGCTGCGCGTGTGTATCGAGTTCCCCGCGCAGGCCTGACGGTCGGGGCATGGCGCCGGGACGCGCGCGGTGCAGAAGGGTGCACGGCGAAGGACGCGGGAGCTTGAGCCGCGCAGGGGTGGCCCGAGGGTCCGATTAATATCGCATTTTCAGGGATTGCGCACTTTCAGAGTGTTGATGTGTCGATCAACAAGGGAAAGTGGCGGAGAGACAGGGATTCGAACCCTGGGTCGGCTCTCACCGACAACGGTTTTCGAGACCGCCGCATTCGACCACTCTGCCACCTCTCCGCATCAGGGGTCGTCTTGTAGGGCGGGATTTAGCCGCCCTCGCGCGCCCTTGCAACCCGTTTTTCGACGAAATTTTCAGATACTTCGCAAAGCCGTCATAAACGTGAGGTCAACGCATCCGCAGCGCCCCGTCGAGGCGGATGACTTCGCCGTTCAGATAGCCGCTCTGGACGATGAAACCGGCGAGTTTCGCGTATTCCGACGGATCGCCGAGCCGTTTCGGGAAGGTCACTTCCTCGGCGAGGCTGTCTTGCACCTCCTGCGGTAGGCCCTTCATCATCGGGGTGGCGAAAATGCCCGGCGCGATGGCACAGCAGCGCACGCCCTGGCTGGCGAGATCACGGGCCAGCGGTAGGGTCATCGCGACGATGCCGCCTTTCGAGGCTGCATAGGCCGCCTGACCCTTTTGCCCGTCGAAGGCGGCGATGGAGGCGGTGTTGACGATCACGCCGCGCTCAGGGCCGGGGTTGCGGGCCATCTCGGCGGCGGCGAGACGGGCGACGTTGAAGCTGCCCACGAGGTTGATGTCGATCGTGCGCGCGAAGCTCTCGAGGCGATGCGGACCCTCGCGGCCCACGACGCGCTCTCCGGTGGCGATGCCCGCGCAATTGACGGCGACGTCGATGCCGCCCATCGCTTTGAAGGCGGCGGCGATCCCGGCGGCGACGCTGTCCTCGGAGGTCACGTCGACCTCGGCAAAGGTCGCGCCGATCTCGGCAGCAAAGGCCTCGCCGCCGGCGCGGTCGCGGTCGAAGAGCGTCACCTGGGCCCCCGACTCAGCGAAGTGCCGGGCGGTCGCAGCCCCGAGACCCGAGGCGCCGCCGGTGATGACGGCACGAATTTCACTCAACTCCATGTGATCCTCCCTGGAAATGAACGTGTGTTCATTAACCAAAGGAACCCCCGCTTTGTCCAGTCTTGCCAATGCATTTTGCGCCTGCAGCATTCGCCAGTTCGATCACGTCTTGTGACACGTTCGGCAAAGCGCCGCTCATGCTTGGAACCAACCGGATTGATTTCGCATTCAGGGGGCATAGGTCCGGGCAACGGATCTGATCCAAAACGTCTCAACGGGGGATGAACCCCCAAGACAGGAGAGAGAGAAACATGAAACGTATCATCGTTACGTCGAGCATTCTGGCACTCGCTGGCTCCGCCGCAATGGCGGGCGGTTACACCACCCCGGCACCGGCCCCCGAGGTCACCCCGGCTCCGGTCGCGGTTGCGCCCGCGCAGTTCAGCTGGGACGGCTTCTACGCCGGTGTTCAGCTCGGCTACGGCAAAGCCAACGAGTCGATCGACGGCGACGGCGTCGTCGGCGGTGCCCACGCTGGCTACCTCTATGACTTCGGCAACTATGTCCTCGGTGGCGAACTGGCCTATAACGCTGCGAACATCGACGACAGCAACTCCGGTGCGAAGGTCAAGTCGATGACCGACCTCAAGATGATCGCCGGTGCGCCCTACAACAACATGCTGTTCTACGGCACGCTCGGTGCGTCCTATGTCGACGCAGAAGACGGTGCGGGCAACGGCTATTCCGACACCGTTCCGCTGGTTGGTATCGGCATGAAATATGCCATCAACCCGAAGTGGACCGTCGGTACCGAGCTCGACTACCGCGACGGCAACAACTTCGACGGCACCACCAACGATCTGAACACCACGACGCTGAACCTCACCGCGTCCTACAAGTTCTGATCTCAGGCGGATCGTCTGATCTACGCGGGCGGGGGGAAACCTCCGCCCGTTTTCTATGTGCGGGCAATGCCGCGGCGCGGCAAAATCGGGGCAGGGCGGCTCAATCCGGGGCGATCAGGCCGAGGCCGCGCAGATAGACGCCGATGCCGCTTTCCAACAGATCCTCGGGGGCATAGGGCGAGCGATTTCCCTCGCGCGCGTAGAGCTCCACCACACCGTGGCTCATCGCCCAGACATGGGCTGAGACCATCGCGACGGGAGGGCGTTTTGCCGGCGGCACATGTTCCATCAGGGCCCGCGTCGCGCGTTCCATCGCGGTGCTCGATTTACTCGCCACCGCTGCAAGGTCGGGCGAGCGGTTGGGCGAGATGCCACTTTCGAACATCGCCATGTAATGACCGGGATATTTCCGGGCGAAAGCCAGATAGGCCCGGCCCACCGCAGAGAACGCCGCGAGCGCCGAAGGCTTCCCACCGTTCCACGCGTGATCCAGAAGGTCGCCGAAAATCAGATAGCCCTGACGCGCGCATTCCGCGATCAGGTCCTCGCGCCCCTCGAAATGACGATAGACCGCTGCCGGGGTCACGCCCGCGCGTTTCGCCGCCTCCGAGAGCGTGAACCCGGTCGGGCCCTTCTCCTCGATCAACTCCAGCGCGGAGGCGACAAGCGCCTGACGCAGATTGCCGTGATGATAGCCTTGCTTAGACATTCAGAACGTCGATGCCGCCGCAGATTTTTTCGTCGATCTCGCCAATCGCCTCGGGGTCCTTATGCGCGTAATCGACCGCGTTCAGCACCGTCTGGATCGCGGCGATCCGGGCGCGTTTCTTGTCGTCCGAGCGGATCACCGTCCAAGGCGCATGATCGGTGTCGGAACGCTCCAGCGTCTCCTGAATTGCTTCGGAGTAGGCATCCCAGCGCTTGAGGCCCTCGACGTCGATCCAGCTCAGCTTCCACTGCTTGAGCGGGTCCTTCTCGCGCTTGAGGAAGCGGCGCAGCTGCTCGGCGCGGTCCACGTTCAGCCAGAGCTTCACGAGGATGACCCCGTCATCGACCAGCATCTTCTCGAAATCGGGGAGCTGGTAGAAGAAATGCTCGCGCTGCTGGGGCGTGCAGAAATCGAAGACATGCTCGACCACGCCCCGGTTATACCAGCTCCGGTCGAACATCGCGATCTGGCCTGCTGCGGGCAGCCAGTCGATATAGCGCTGGAAATACCATTGCGTGGCTTCGGTCTCGGTGGGTTTCGGCAGCGCCACGACATAGGCCGAACGCGGGTTCAGGTTCTGCCGCATCCGCCCGATCGTGCCGCCTTTGCCCGCCGCGTCGCGCCCCTCGAAGATCACCGCGATCCGCTTGCCGGTTTCCTTGGCGTCCCAGAACATCTTGACCAGCTCGACCTGAAGCGCATCCATCTGGCGGTCGTATTTCTTGCGCTTCATCTCCTCGTCATAGGGGTAGGAGGGCGAGAGCATGTCATCCTTGCCCGCCTCCTCGATCGCCTCGCGCACGGCGTCGGGCGCTTCGTCTTCAAGGTAGCGGGTGATGTCGCCCACGAAGGGGATGTCGAACGGCGGGTCGCTCTTGTCCTTGGCCATGATCTGCCTTTTGTTGTTTCACGGCAGTATGCTGCGCGGGCAGGGGCGGTGCAAGCGGCGCCGCGTCCGGAGAGAGGCGGCCCACATGTCTGTGACGTGCGTGCAAGGTGGGGTGCAGGCGGCGCTCAGGCGTCCCTCATTCCGCCGCCGGGCGCATCGGGATATCGTAGCCCGCGCGCTTGGCGACACGGTCTACCGCAGCGACGGTCTGCTGCAACGCGACATGCGGAACCATATGGCCGATCCCGTCGAGCGAGATCAGTTCCGCTCCCGGCACCTCGTTTGTGAAGGGCACCGCATGGATCTGCTCGCCGACGATGGTGTCGGCCGTGCCGTGGATCGAGACGACCGGCAGATCGAGATCGGGGTAATGCGGGATCATCGCCTGAATTTCCGACTTCAGGCTGGCACGCTGGCGAGCATTCACCCGCATCGTCTGCACCCGCAGCGTCATGCCGGGGCCGAACCAGTGCAGATAGCCGATCGGCATCTCCTGCGGCGTGAAGACGCTGTCGACCTCCGAGCGGATGATCGCAGGCGGTGTCCAGGCCGAGATCAGCGGCACCACAACCGCCTGACCCAGCGGCGGCGAGGTTATCTCATAGAGAAGCGGCAGCCCGGTATCCCAGCTATGCGAAGGCGCGGAGACCGGCACCAGACCCGAGAGCGTGTCGGGCTGATACACCGCCCAGGCAATCGCCACCGCGCCTCCATAGGAATGGCCGAGCACGATGGGATCGTCGGCGCCCGCGAGCTTGGTCGCTTTCTGCAGCAGCTTGGCCTGGTTCTCGATCGTGTCCTGATCCGCCGGTAGCGGGTCGGAATAGCCGAACCCCGGACGGTCGGGCACGAAGACGCGATAGCGTTTCGCCAGTTCCGGGGCGAGATCGAAGGTCAGATCGCGGGCCGAACCCGACGCGCCGTGGATCAACACCACCGCCGGACCATGATCGCCCTTGATGACCATATGCACGCGCTGATCGCCGACATCGACGAATGTGCCGTTGGGCGGGTAGCGCTGCTCCGCCATGCGGGCCCGCCAACTCTCCAGCCCCCATGTCGCGCCGCTCAGGATGAGCAGCAGCACGACAAGGCTAGTTACCAATCTCGGCCAGATCATACGGCGTTTCCTGATAAATCTCGTTTATCCAGTTGCCGTAAAGCAGGTGGGCGTGACTTTTCCACCTGTTGGTTGGCACCCGGCTCGGGTCGTTCTCAGGATAGTAATTCGCGGGGACGTTGATTGGTTTCCCCGACGCGACGTCACGATCGTATTCTTCCTTCAGCGTGCCGCTGTCATATTCGAGATGGTTGAAGATATAGAGCGCACGATGGGCGCGATCTTCGACCAGACAGGGCCCGGTTTCGTCGGAATGGATCAGCGTCACCAGCCCCGCCGCTTCCAGCTCGTCGCGCCGCATCTCGGTCCAGCGGCTGACCGGGATCAGCAGATCGTCCGAGAAGCCCCGCAGATAGGGCGAGGCGGGCGCGCAATTGCGGTGCCGGAAGCAGCCGAAGGCCTTGTGATCGAGCATATGCTTGTTCACGCCATGGAAGTAATAGGCCATCGCCATGCCGCCCCAGCACACGCCGAAGGTCGAGAAGACATGGGTCTGGGTCCAGTCGAAGATCCGCTTGAGCTCGTCCCAGTAAGTCACTTCCTCGAAAGGCAAATGTTCGATCGGGGCGCCGGTGATGATCAGCCCGTCGAACTTCTCGCCGGTGGCTTCTACCTCCTCGAACGGACGGTAGAACTCCTCCATATGCGCGGCGGCGGTGTTCTTCGTCTGGTGCTCGCTCATGCGGATCAGCTGGAAGTCGATCTGCAGCGGCGTCGCACCGATCAGCCGGGCGAACTGGTTCTCGGTCTGGATTTTCTTCGGCATGAGATTGAGAAGGCCGATCCGGATTGGGCGGATTTCCTGCCGGGATGCCCGTTCGGGCGACATCACCATCACGCCTTCCCGCGACAGGATGTCGAAGGCGGGGAGGTTTTCAGGCAACTTGATCGGCATTGTTTCTCAGTCTCTTACAGGGTGAAGTTAAAGTGATGCGTGAAGTGTCTAGGCTCACGCGGGCAAAGCATCAGCGATCAGCGATGTAAAATCTTTTGCATCGCGGACAAGGTAGAGATCTTCGGCACGGATCGTCACGCCCCAGTTTTTCGCCATCGCCGCGTAGCGCGGCTGACGGTGCGCCAGCGCCTGCGCATAGGTCCAGCGCACGAAATCGTCGGGATCGACCTCCGTCTCCGCCACGCCTTTCAGCGCGCGATATTCGGCCCATTTCGCGGCCAGAAACTCGGGCTGATAATACATCGGCTTCGGCGCACGCGAGAAGCGGTTGATCAGCTCCTCGGTATGGGCCTCGGAGCCCTCGATCCAGACCATCAGCAGGTTTTGCGACAGCGAGGTCAGGATCGGATCCTCGGGATCGGCGGGGTCCACCACCTCGCAGATCGAGCCGCCGGAATCGCACAGGAAATTCTCGATCCCGTAGATCTGCTTCGCGCGGTCGATGAAATGCGCCGTATCGAGAAGCGCCGCCATCTCCGCCGTGCGGTGCTGGCTCTGCCGTTCCAGATATTCCTCGAAGGGCAGCCCGCCCTTGGCAGGATCGCCGGGCTTGCCGAGGTAGGTCGAGAGCGGCGCGAGGTTTTCGAAGGTGATGTTCGACGCGATATAGACCGAGTCCGACAGCAGAAGCTCCGCCAGGAACGGGTTCTTCATCGCCTCGCGCTTGAAGTTGTCAGCGATATATTCGCCCATGTAGCGCGTGCCGATCCGGTAATCGACGGAGTAGTGGAACCAGCCCTCGTCGCGCAGCAGGTTCGCAGCCCAGGTCTTGCCGAGGCCGGACATGCCGAACAGCGCAACCTTCCTCGATTTGGCGGCCAGCCACTCGGCGCGATTGGAATAGATCATGTCGTCCCCATTGGTCTTTCGCCCCGGTGTAGCCCGGCAAGGCGCGCGCGTCACGGGGTTTTGGGACGGCGGTTGAGGATCATCAGGCCAAGCGCGAGGATCGCGAAGCCCAAGGCCTCCGCCCAACCCAGACGTTCGCCATAGACCGCCCAGCCCGCGAGGATCGCGACGGGCGGGATCAGGAGGGTGACGAGGGCGAGGTTCGCGGCCCCCGCCAGCGCAAGGATGCGGTAATAGAGCAGATAGGCCAGCGCCGAACAGCCAAAGCCGAGCCAGAGCATCGCGATCCAGACCGAGGGCGCGTAGTCGAAGCTCGGCACTCCTTCGGTGACAAGCAGGATCGGCAGCGTCCAGATCGCGCCACCTGTGAGCATCCCAGCCGCTGCAACTTCGGGTCGTAACCCCCTGATTGCAAAGCGCGCATAGGCTCCGGCGAAGCCATAGCTCAGCGCCGCGCCAAGTACGGCAAGCTGGCCCGCCGAGGTCAGGTCGAACCCTTTCAGCGCATCCGGTCCGATCGCCACCACGACGCCCGCGAAACCGACTGCGATGCCGGTGGCCTTGCGTGCGCTCAGCCGCTCGTCGGTGAAGACAACGGCCGCGACCAGCGCCCCGAAGATCGCGGTCGAGGCGTTCAGGATCGAGGCCAGCCCGCTATCGATATGTTTCTGCCCCCAGACGATGAGCGAAAAGGGAATGGCGTTGTTCAACAGCCCCATGATCAGGAAATGCCCGAGATAGATCGGGCGGCGCGGCACCGGCAGGCGACGCAGCGCGACATAGGCCCAGATCAGCACCGCGCCCGAGGCCACGCGCAGGAAGACCACGGTAAAGACGCCCGCACCTTCCAGCGCCGCGCGGTTCGATAGGAAGGACGAGCCCCAGATCAGCGCCAGCGCCGCGAGCAGCGCCCAGGCGAGCGGGGTGAGGGATAAAGGGGCGGGTGCGTGTTTCATCGCTTCGATCTAGCGGGCAGCAGCGACACGCACCACCCGGAACTTGCGGCATTGCCGAGGTCCAAAGAAAAAGCCCCGCACGAGGCGGGGCTATTCCTAATTTTTCAGAGGCTTGCGATCAGAAGTTGATCCCGACGCGCAGGCCCGCGCCCCAGCCGTCATTGCCGGTGAAGTCGCCGTTGATGCCATTGGTGGTCGCGTCGCCGATATCGACGTAGCGAACGCCGCCGGTCACCTTGATGTTCTGGGTCGCCTGGTAGCTTGCTGCCAGCGAGACCGACTTGAAGCCATCGGTCGGGCCGAGGTTCCCGGTCGGTTTGCCGGTGTGCTTCTCGTAGCCGAACATGATCGCACCCGACCACTGGTCGTTGAAGCGACGGCCAACGCCGAGGTTATAGGTGATCGTGTTGTCCGTGTATTCGACGAGCGCACCTTGACCATAGACGCCGCCATTCAGAGGGCTCTGCGTGTATGCGTTGGGCGAAATATCGAACTGGGTCCAGTGCACCCAGCGAACCGAGCCCATCAGCAGAGTATCCTTCATGATCCCGGTCTGGAATTCGAGGTTGACCGATTCCGGTACGGTGGTTTCGAAGTTCGAATTGAAGGTGCCGGCGACGGTTTCTTCGGTTGCGCTGAAATCATGCGTGATCTTGGAGTTGTAGGTCAGAGCCACGCGGGCCGCGATTTCCGGCTTTTCCCAAGCCACCCCGACGACATAACCGAAATCGGTCTCGTCCGAAGTCTTCATCTTGTAGTTCAGGAACGGAAGCGAAACCTTGCCCGACGCGCTCTCGCTACGAACACCGCCGTAGAACGATACGTTGTTCGGCATCTTGTAGCGCAGCAGTGCCGTAATAGCCGCGGACTTGATCGATGCCTGAGAACCACCGAGCGGATAGCCTGCCGGCGGAGCGGGCTGAGCGGGATAGTTCACTTTTGCACCGATCGGCTGATCGAAGATAACCGCGAGGTCCCATTGATCGCTCAGATGCTGCTTGTAACCAAGGCTCACCGTGCCATAGCCGGGCGCCATGTCGCCCGAAGAGGGGTTGCCAAAGGGTCCGTAGCTCACCGAACCCGACACGTCCGGATTGAACGCGCCGAAGCTCACTTCGCCGTAATTGCCCTGTTCGAACAGGATGCCGACCGATTGCGTCGAGCGCTCCACCCCGCCCGCATGGGCCGCGCCTGCGCCAATCGCGAGTGCGGCCATCGAAGTCATCACACGTTTCATAATGTTCCTCTTCCCTAACGTGTCCCGAAGGAGATCCTAACGTCTCGAAGGAATTCCTTGCGGTGACGCTATCAGCCGGAAGGTGTAAATCAATCTGCGCTTCACGATGACGTCACGTTCTGTTGCCGGCATGCACGGAAAAATGTGTCTTTGCGGCCACTCGAAGGTGACGTTCGCGTCAAGTTCTGAACTGAAGCGTTTAGAAGCCGTTGGAAAACTTGAGAATCGCAAGAAGGCCGAGCCAGAGAGCCGCGCCGAAAAGCGCGACCAGAAGCGCACTCCAAAGCGTGGCGCGCGGAGCTGGCAGGTGTGGCGGCCCGTCGGTTTTGCGCGCCTGCAACGATGTCCCGGCAGGCGGGGGCTGTCTGCGCTTTGCGCGCGGGGGATTTTCAGGAGCGCGGTTCATTTCGCCTCAGGGTTGTCATGTTTAGCGCCGTCATTAACCCCAGCTTAGGTAAAGCAAGCCTTAATGGCGGCGATGAAACCTGTCCGTCTCACGCAATTTTCAGGCCCCGATGCGGGGTGGGATCGGGCGTTGCGCGCGCTCGCACCGGGGCACGCGCCGGCCTTTCAGCAGGCGGCGCTCTATGGGACGCTCGCTGCCGCGCGGGGGCGGCGCGTTCTGCGGCTCGAGATCACGCAGGCGGGCAGGCGGATCGCACTGGCCCAGATGATCGGGCGCGGCGGGCTGTGGCTACTGTCGCGCGGACCGGTTTTCGCGCCGGACCTTGATCGCTCTCTCCAAATCGCGGTGCTGCACCGGATCGCGCGCCGATGCGGGATCGTCCTCGCGACGCCGGACGCGCCGCTGGCCGGGATCGGGCTGGTCCCGCTTATCACCTCCCGCCATCATGCACTTTGGTCCTTGCAGCCCGAGACGGAGGCGCTGCGCGCCGGGCTGGCCGGAAAATGGCGCAATCGTCTGGCGGCGGCGGAGTGCGCAGGGGTGCAGGTGCAGCTTGAGCCCGAGATCGACTGGCTTCTCGCCGCCGATGCCGCGCAGCAACGGGCGCGTGGCTACCGCGCCTTGCCGCCCGGCTTCACCCGTGCTTGGGCGGATCACAGTCCTGATAAGTTCCTCGCGCTGCGCATCGAGGATTCCAAGGGACAGCGCCTCGCGGGCGGCATCTTCCTGCTCCATGGCGACGGGGCGAGCTATCATATCGGCTGGACCGGGCCGGAGGGGCGCGCGTCGGGGGCGCATAACGTGATGCTCTGGCACGCGGCGCTGCGGCTGAAGGCGCGCGGGATCCGGCAGCTCGATCTGGGCGCCGTGGATAGCGAGGACGGGGCAGGGCGGATGCGCTTCAAACTGGGCACCGGCGCGCAGCCGCATAGCCTCGGGGCGACTCTGTGGGTGCTGCCCCGTTAACCCTTCTCCTTGAGGATAATATCCCCGCCGGAGGCTCCCTCAACCTGCCGCAGGCGCACCGCCGGACTGTCGCGCGTGGAAGATGAAGCCGAGGAAATTCAGCAGCACTTGCGCGGCGAGGATCGGGGTGGAGCCGGTGGGGTCGTAATCGGGGGCGACCTCGACCAGATCGATGCCCACCACCTCGTGCCGCTTCGCCACGCCCTGCAGGATCTCCAGCACCTCGTAATAGAGAAACCCGCCATGGCTCGGCGTCCCGGTGCCGGGCGCGATCGAAGGGTCGAAGCCGTCGATATCGATCGTGACATAGATCCGCGCACCCTCCGGGATGCGGGCCAGCACGCCCTCGGCCCCCAGCTTGCGCACCTGCCGCACGCTCAGGAAATCGTCGCCCATCGCGCGGGCGGCGTCATAGCCCTCCTTCGAGGTGGAGGACACGTTGCGAATGCCGAGTGCGGTGATCCCCGAGACGTACCCCTTCTCGGCGGCGCGGCGCATCGGGTTGCCGTGGCCTTCGGTCACGCCGTGACGCTCGTCCACGAAATCGAGATGAGCGTCGATCTGCAGGATATGGATCGGGCCCTTCTCGGCGCAGTCTTCAGCGAAGGCGCGGATGCAGGGGATATTGATCGAATGATCGCCGCCGATCACCACCGGCAGCGCGCCCGCCTTCAGCATCGCCCGCACGCCGGTCTCGATATTGGCGTGGCTCTTCACCGTGTCGGTATGGACGATGTCGGCATCGCCGATATCGACGATCGTGACCTCCGGCCCGAGATAGGTCGCGTCATCCTCGTGATCGTAAGCCCCCGCATGACCGAAGGAGAACAGCGTCGAGGCTTCGCGCACCGCCCGCGGCCCGAACCGCGCGCCGGGACGGAATTGCGTGCCGAAATCGAACGGCGCGCCCATAACCGCCACATCCGCCTCGATCGCGTCCCAATCGGCCACGTAAGCGCGCTTGCCGAAAGTGGAAATTCCCACGAAGGGCAGGTTCAGCCGCCCCGATTCATATCCATGTCCCGCCATCTTGCCTCCAGACACCCTGTCGCACCTCGGACAGCTTTCCGCCGCGCGCGAAATATTGCAAGCTTCTGCGCGACCGAAATGATTTGCCGATTGCCCGAGGTAAGCACATGTCCTTTGCCCCGCCCAAGATGACGCCCAAGGGCCTGTTTCGCCGCACCCCGCCCGCGATGTTCCCGCCCGTGCTGGGGCTGATGGGCCTCGGGATCGCGTGGCGGCGCGGCGTCGGGCAATTCGCGCTGCCGCCCGATCTGGCGGAGCTGTTTCTGGGCGCGGTGACGCTGCTCGCGCTGTTCACGCTGGTGGCCTATGGCGGGAAGGTCGTGCGGCGCCCGGGCGTGGTGTTCGAGGATCTGCGCGTGCTGCCGGGGCGTGCGGGGCTCGCCGCGGGAACGCTGACGATCTACCTGATCGCGGCTTCGCTTGCGCCCTATGGCGGGCTGGCAAAGATCGTCTTCTGGCTGGGCGTGGTCGTGCATCTGGGGCTGATCTCAGCGGTGATCTATACGCTCGTAACCGGCCCGGCCGAGCAGCGCCGCGTCAATCCCACATGGCAGCTGACCTTCTCGGGCTGGATCGTCGGCGCGGTGGCGGCGGTGATCCTTGGGCTCGATACGGTGGCCCTGGTGATGTTCTGGGTCGCGATGCTGTCGGCGGTCGTGATCTGGATGATCTCGCTGCAGCAATTCTCCCGCGAGCGCGTGCCTGCGCCGCTGCGGCCGCTGCTCGCCATTCATCTCGCGCCCGCGGCGCTGATCGGCACCGTGGCGAGCGCGTTCGGCGCGATGGGGATCGCGCAGGCGATGGCGATCCTCGCGGCGGCCTTCCTTCTGGCGCTGGTCGCGTCGATACGCTGGCTGCTCGCAGGGGGCTTCTCGCCGCTCTGGGGCGCGTTCACTTTCCCAGCGGCTGCGACGGCAGGGTGCTGGCTCGCGCTTGGCGGGGTCTGGGCGTTGCCCGGCGCGCTGATGCTGACGGCAGCGACGCTGATCGTGGTGCCGATTGCGCTGAAAGTGCTGCAGCTTTGGGCGAAGGGTCAGCTCGCGATGAAGACCAACGCCGCGATTGCCTGAGCGCGGAGGGCGGCGCCCGAGCCTCGGGTGGGCGCTTTGCTCCGCACGTGGCTGGGCGGTTTATCCTGCAAGCCCGTAAGTCGGTCGTTCCCGCGATGATAGCGCCAATGCGCCCTCCCGTGGGGAGGGTCGGGCGCGGCCCGGGGCTGGTCGCCCCGCGCCACCGTAGGAGGCTGACACGATGGCGCCATACCCCTCGTTCGCGCACACCCCATGCGCAGCGCGTCCGCGAGGGGTTGCCTTCGCGTCCATTGCGTGAAACAGCAAACTGCCAAACGCATCTGGACACTGGAGACCCCCCATGCAGATTCGCGAGGCGCTCACCTTCGACGACGTTCTTCTTCTTCCCGCAGCCTCTTCGGTGCTTCCTGCAACCGCAGATGTCTCGACCCAGGTGACGAAGAAAATCCGGCTCAACATCCCGCTTCTGTCTTCCGCGATGGACACCGTCACCGAGGCGCGCATGGCGATCGCTATGGCGCAGGCGGGTGGCGTGGGCGTGATCCACAAGAACCTCACCGTCGAGCAGCAGGCCGACGAGGTCCGCCGCGTGAAGCGCTTCGAGAGCGGCATCGTCTACAACCCGATCACGCTGCGCCCCGATCAGACGCTCGCCGATGCGAAGGCGCTGACCGAGCGCTACGGTTTCTCCGGCTTCCCGGTCGTCGATGAAAACCGCCGCGTCGTTGGCATCGTGACCAACCGCGACATGCGGTTCGCCCAGAAGGACGAAACCCCGGTTTCGGTGATGATGACCACCGACCGTCTCGCGATCCTGCAAGAGCCCGCCGACCGCGCCCAAGCCATCGCGATGATGCGCGAGCGCCGGATCGAGAAGCTGCTGGTGACCGATGACGAAGGCAAGCTGACGGGCCTCCTGACGCTGCGCGATACCGAGCAGGCCGTCCTCAACCCGACCGCCTGCAAGGACGATCTGGGCCGGTTGCGCGTGGCCGCTGCGACCTCCGTGGGCGACGCAGGATTCGAGCGTTCCGAGGCGCTGATCGACGCGGGCTGCGATATCGTGGTGGTCGATACCGCACACGGTCACAGCCAGGGCGTGATTGACGCGGTCAAGCGCATCAAGCAACTGTCGAGCGATGTGCAGGTGATCGCGGGCAACGTGGCCACGGCCGACGCCACCAAAGCGCTGATCGACGTGGGCGCCGACGCGGTGAAATGCGGCATCGGCCCGGGCTCGATCTGCACGACGCGGATGGTCGCGGGCGTGGGCGTGCCGCAGCTGACCGCGATCATGGATTGCGTAAGCGCGGCGGGCGACGTGCCGATCATCGCCGATGGCGGCATCAAGTTCTCGGGCGATTTCGCGAAAGCCATCGCGGCAGGCGCAAGCTGCGCCATGGTCGGCTCGATGATCGCGGGCACCGATGAAAGCCCCGGCGAAGTGATCCTCTATCAGGGCCGCTCGTTCAAATCCTATCGCGGCATGGGCTCGCTCGGCGCAATGGCGCGCGGCTCGGCGGATCGCTACTTCCAGAAAGATGCGGCGAACGACAAGCTCGTCCCCGAAGGCATCGAGGGGCAGGTGCCCTACAAAGGCCCCGCAGGCGCGGTGATCCACCAGCTCGTGGGCGGTCTACGCGCGGCGATGGGCTATACCGGCTCCGCCACGGTCGCCGAGATGCGCACGAACTGCAATTTCGTCCGCATCACCGGCGCGGGCCTCAAGGAAAGCCATGTCCACGACGTCGCGATCACCCGCGAGAGCCCGAACTACCGGATCGGCTAAGGCGCGCAGCGCCGCATTGCGATAGACGCGAAAGGCCCGGCCAGCGATGGTCCGGGCCTTTTTCATAGCAAATTACGCAGCGTAAACTTTTCATAGTTTCGCCGTAATCGCCCGTTAACCAGAGGGGATCACCCTCAAACCGTTCCTTGGTTTCGAGATGGAGGCCCGACATGATGCACCGAATTGCCGTGCGCAACTCTCAGGCGCAAATCCCTACGATCGCGAAACTTTTCGCGGCGCTGGCGCTTGGGGCGACCGGGTTCTTTGCCGCGCAGCAGATCATGCCCGCGATTCCCGCCGGGACCGACGGGGCAAAGGAATTATGGCTGATCATGGGCTCGTTCGGGCTGTTGTTCGGCTGGCGCGTGGTCGGGGTTTCCGCCGGGCGCCGCTGGGTCGACGCAATCAATGACGGTCTTCGCGGCGGTCTTTATGTCCTGCTGTGGACCTTCGCCTTCCTCGGCGTGATGCAGATGCTGAAACTGGCGCTGCGCATGCGCTATGACGATGTGCTCTCCGCCGTGACCGACGTCATCGGGCAGGGCACCGCGATCGGGTTGGCCTCGCTTGGGGTAATGCCGGTCATCACGCTGGGCTTGGGCGCGATGGGCGCGGGGCTCCTGTCGGAACTCGCGCATCGCCGCTACGGGCGCTGAGCACGAAACCCATCACACCCTCCGCTTGACATCGCGCGCCTGCCTTGCAGGTTGTGGCGCATGATGTGCCAAGCTGCGGGGACGGTCATGCAACGACATTTCTTTTACGGCACGTTGTGTCATCCGCCTCTGCTGGAGGCGGTCATCGGTCGTGTGCCGCAGCTCGTTCCGGCGCGGCTGGAGGGCTTCGCCCCGCATGAGGCCTGTCGCGAGGGGCAGGGCTTGGGCTTTCCGATCCTGATCGCGACACCGGACGCTGTGACGCGCGGCGTCGTGGCCGACTTGACCAAGGCCGAGGCCGAGCGCATCGCGTGGTATGAGGATGGCTACGATGCCGAGCTCCGCGAACTCGAGACCGGATCGGGGCCGCGCGAGGCAAAGCTGTGGCTGCCGAAAGCGGGGCGCTGGGACGTGGGCGAGGCGTGGACCCTCGGAGACTGGGCGCCGAAATGGGCCGCGCTGAAGACCGAGGCCGCGCGGCTTTTCATCGCCGAGGCGCAGGCCGTGGGGCCCGACGCCGCCAATGCGCGCTATCACGCGATCCTCGTGCGCGCGGCGTCTACCTTGCGCGCGCGCGCAACCCCGATGGCGCAGCATTTGCGCCGGGATCTGCACGAGGGCGACATCAAGATCGACGCACAACAGACTGCTTATGCGAAGTTTTTCGCGGTCGAGGATTACAAGCTGGAACATCGGCTGTTCGCCGGCGGGATGAGCGCCAAGCTCGACCGGGCCGCCTTCGTCTCGGGCGATGCGAGCGTCGTTCTGCCTTACGATCCGGTGCGCGACCGGGTGATGCTGATCGAACAGATCCGCACCGGGCCACTGGCGCGGGGCGAGCCGAACCCGTGGATGATCGAGGCGATCGCGGGCCGGGTCGATCCCGGCGAGACGCCCGAAGAGGCCGCGCTGCGCGAGGCGGGCGAGGAGGCCGGGATCACGATTGCGCGCCTGATCGAGGCCCCGCGCTATTACCCGTCGCCCGGCGCGAAAAGCGAATTCGTCTATTCCTATATCGGGATCACCGATCTGCCCGATGAGGCCGCACAGCTTGGCGGAAAGGCCGATGAGCACGAAGATATCCGCGCGCATCTGGTGCCGTTCGAGCGCTTGATGACGCTGGTTGCGACCGGCGAGGCGGGCAATGCGCCGCTGGTCGTGCTCGCGCTCTGGCTCGCCGGGCAGCGCGCTGCACTGCAGCGGATGGCTGGCGTCGCGTAATCGCGGGGTTGAGGTGGCGCGCGCCGCGTCCTAAGTCTGATTTCAACGGCCCCGTTGGGGGTTACTCGATACGGGAGGAATGCGCGATGCGTATCTGCAGCGATCTGGCGTCGGCGGTGGGAAATACCCCGCTCATCAAGCTCAGGAAGGCATCGGAAGAGACCGGCTGCACGATCCTCGGCAAGGCGGAATTCCTCAATCCCGGCCAATCGGTGAAGGACCGCGCGGCGCTGTTCATCATCCGTGACGCGATCCAGCGCGGCGAGCTTGCGCCCGGCGGGACGATCGTCGAAGGCACGGCGGGCAATACCGGCATCGGTCTCGCGCTCGTCGGCGCTTCGATGGGCTTCCGCGCGGTGATCGTGATCCCCGAGACGCAGAGCCAGGAAAAGAAGGACATGCTGCGGCTGGCGGGGGCCGAACTGGTGCAGGTTCCGGCCGCGCCCTATCGCAATCCGAACAACTACGTGCGCTATTCCGAGCGGCTCGCGAAGGAACTCGCCAAGACCGATCCGCATGGCGCGATCTGGGCGAACCAGTTCGACAATACCGCGAACCGGCAGGCCCATATCGAAACGACCGGCCCCGAAATCTGGGATCAGACCGGCGGCAAGGTTGACGGCTTCATCTGCGCGGTGGGCTCCGGCGGCACGCTCGCAGGCACCGGCATGGCGCTGCAGCCCAAGGGCGTGAAGATCGGTCTCGCCGATCCCGACGGCGCGGCGCTGCACAGCTATTACACGA
The DNA here is from genome assembly GCF_002020145.1 of Thioclava sp. DLFJ4-1. Taxonomy (NCBI): domain Bacteria; kingdom Pseudomonadati; phylum Pseudomonadota; class Alphaproteobacteria; order Rhodobacterales; family Paracoccaceae; genus Thioclava; species Thioclava sp. DLFJ4-1. The sequence continues at coordinate 570,047 of NZ_MPZT01000003.1, read as the reverse complement.
CCGGCGAGTTCAAATCCGAGGGTTCTTCGATCACCGAAGGCATCGGGCAGGGGCGGATCACCGCCAATCTCGAGGGCTTCACCCCGGATATGAGCTTCAACATCCCCGATAGCGAGGCGCTGCCGGTGGTCTTCGACCTGCTGCAGGAAGAAGGCCTCTGCTTGGGCGGCTCCTCGGGGATCAATATCGCGGGCGCGATGCATATGGCGCGCGAGATGGGGCCCGGCCACACGATCGTGACGGTGCTGTGCGATTACGGCAACCGCTACCAGTCGAAACTGTTCAACCCCGACTTCCTCAAGGGCAAGGGCTTGCCGGTGCCGGAATGGCTCGACCGGGCTCCGCGTGAGATGCCGGAGGTATTCGAGGGATGATACTGCGTCTGGCGCGTCTGCTCTTGCTGGCCGTCGCGCTGGCGCTCCCGGGGATTGGTTTCGCGCAAAGCCCCGACACGCCCGATTACAAGGCGTGGGAACAGACCGCGACCGAAGCCGAAAAGATGGTGCAGGCCGATCAGGCCCAACGCCCGGCCTTCGACAAGATCCGGCAGGAGGTCGTCGACTGGCGGGAAAAGTTCAAGGCGGCGGAGGATATCAACGCCAGCCAGATCTCGACCGTGAAAGCGCAGATCGACGCGCTCGGGCCCCCACCAAAGGAGGGCCAGAGCGAGGATCAGGCGATTGCCGACCGGCGCAAGAAGCTCAATGACGAGCTGGCGCAGCTGCAATCGCCGGGGTTGCGCGCGACCGAGGCCGCCAGCCGCGCGGATTCCATCGTCGCCAATATCGACCAGCTTTTGCGCGCACGGCAGACCGACAAACTCCTGCGGCTGACACCGTCGCCGCTGAACCCGATAAACTGGCCCGAAGGGGTGAAAGTCCTCACCGGGCTGACCTCCGAGCTTGCCTCCGAGATGGGGCAGCAACTCGATCAGAACGACCCTTACGCCAATGCGCGCAACAACGCCCCTGCGATCGTGGGCCTTTTGTTGGTGGCGCTTATGCTGGTGCTGCGCGGGCGGACATGGATCGACAAACTGGCCGATGTGCTGGAGGCGCGTCTGGCGCGCAACGCGCAGCGGGTGATCGATTTCATCGTCTCGCTGGGCCAACTCTTGCTGCCGATCGCCGGGATCGCGCTCCTTGAAGCGGCGCTGGTGCAGACGGAGCTGTTCGGCGCGCGCTGGTTGGAGTTGTTGCTCGCGATCGGCGTGGTTCTGAGCGCGGCCTTCGTCGCCTTCTGGCTCTCGGGCCGTATCTTCCCACGCAATGACCGGCAGGCCGCGCCCTTCACGCTGCAAAGCGAACGGCGCCGAGAAGGCCGGGTGCTGACGATCTCGCTGGCCGTGTTCGCCGCGATCCAGGGCCCGTTCGGTGACTGGCTTGTGGCCCGCGGGCAGGACGTATTCGAGGGCAGCGCGAAAACCGCCGAAGAGATCGACGCGGCGGGGCATACGCTCGATGCAGGCTTCGGCGTGCTGGTCTTCCCGCTGCAGGTCCTTGCAGCGATTGCGCTGTTCCGCTTCGGCCAGCTGCTGCGCCGTCACCTGCGCAACGAGACCAACGGGAGCGAGGAAGGCGCGTTTCGCGACCGTCTTGTCGGCGCGCTCGGCAATGCGCTGATTGGCGTCGCGGTGGTCGCGCCGGTTCTGGGCGGGATCGGCTATATCAACGCCGCCAATGCGCTGATCTTCCCGACCATACTGACGCTGGGGCTGATCGCGCTGGTCCTGGTGCTCAACCAGTTCTTCACCGATGTCTACGTGCTGGTCACCCGGCGCGAGGATGACGGCCGCGACTCCCTGATCCCGGCGCTGATCGGCTTCTTGCTGGGCCTGCTCGCCATGCCGCCCGCAGCGCTGATCTGGGGCGCGCGCCCGGCCGATCTGGCCGAGCTCTGGACCCGGTTCCAGAACGGCGTCTCGGTCAGCGGCGTCACGATCTCGCCCGGTATCTTCCTGACCTTCGCGATCGTCTTCGTGATCGGCCTAATGGTCACGCGGCTCCTGCAAGGGGCGCTGAAGACCTCGCTGCTGCCAAAGACCAAGATCGACAAGGGCGGCCAGAATGCCATTGTCTCGGGGCTTGGCTATTTGGGGATCTTCCTCGCCGCGATCATCGCGATCTCCTCGGCAGGGATTGATCTGAGCTCGCTCGCCATCGTCGCCGGTGCGCTCTCCGTCGGTGTCGGTTTCGGTCTGCAGACCATCGTGCAGAACTTCGTCTCGGGCATCATCCTGCTGATCGAGCGCCCGATTTCCGAAGGCGACTGGATCGAAGTCAATGGCCAGATGGGGATCGTCAAGGCGATCTCCGTGCGCTCCACCCGGATCGAGACCTTCGACCGCACCGAAGTCATCGTTCCCAATGCGGACCTGATTTCGGGGCAGGTGACGAACTGGACGCGCGGCAATGTCACGGGCCGCCTCATCGTGCCGGTGGGCGTCGCCTACGGCACCGACACCCGCAAGGTCGAGAAGATCCTGCACGAAGTCGCCGAGAACCAGTCGCTGGTGATGATGAACCCCGAGCCGGTGGTGATGTTCAAAGGTTTCGGCGCGGACAGCCTCGATTTCGAGGTGCGCGTGATCCTCTCGGACGTGAACTTCATCCTGCGCGTCCAGAGCGAGATGAACCACGAGATCAATCAACGCTTCGCCGAGGCCGGAATCGAAATTCCCTTCGCACAGCGCGACGTGTGGCTGCGCAACCCCGAGGTTCTGCGGCCCAAGGACGAGCAGACCGAAGAGGACGCGGATGCGGAGGAGACCTTCGAGGACTCGGGCGAAGACGACAGCGACACCAAGCGCCCCGTCACCCGCGCCGATTACGGCAAGCCTCAGCCCGGCGAAGGGCCCGAGGGGATGGAGGAGCAGCGCCACGACACTTCAGACGGAGAGGCCGATGCCGGAGACCGCTAAACAGCCGCAGCAGCAGAGCTACCGCATTCACCCCTATGCTCGCGATCTCGAGGTCCGGGTGACAGGGCTGACCGATGAGGGCGGCATCTATTGCGCGGATTCGATCTTTTACCCGACCGGCGGCGGTCAGCCCGGCGACAGTGGTAAACTGGTCTGGGATGGCGGCGAGATCGAGATCGCGACCGCGGTGAAGGCCGAACCCGGCGCGCCCGGCGCGGTGATCCTGGTGCCCGCCGAGCCCCAGCCGCTGCCGCCTGTTGGCGCACAGGTCCAGCAACATCTAGACTGGGAACGGCGTCACCGTCACATGCGCGTCCACACCGCGCTGCACCTGCTGTCGGTCGCGATCCCGCTGCCGGTGACGGGTGGGCAGATCGGCTCTGAAAAGGGACGGCTTGATTTCGATATGCCGGAGCGGCCCGAGGATCTGGAGGCAATCGAGCGTCAGTTGAACGACTGGATCGCGCAGGACCTCAAGGTGGTCGAGCATTGGATTACCGATGCCGAGCTCGAGGCGCAGCCCGATCTGGTCAAGACGCTCTCGGTCGCGCCGCCCAAAGGTCAGGGCTGGGTGCGTCTCGTGGCAATCGGCGACGAGGCGGACCGGATCGACCTGCAGCCCTGCGGCGGCACGCATGTCGCCTCGACCGGCGAGATCGGCGCCCTCAGGATCGGAAAGATCGAGAAGAAGGGCAAGATGAACCGCCGCGTGCATCTTCATCTGGCCTGAGAGCTGCGGGTCGGGCGGGGGCGCTGCCCCTCTGCCTGCGGCATTCACCCGGGATATTTGAGCAAGAGCGAAGGGGCGCGCGGAGCCCCAAATGCAAAAGGGCGGCCACCGGGGCCGCCCTTCGTCATTCATGGGAGCTGGATCAGGCTTTCGGGCCGATCATCTGCTCGGGGCGCACAACCTTGTCGAAGGTTTCCTCGTCGACGAAGCCGAGCTTGATCGCCTCTTCCTTCAGCGTGGTCCCGTTCTTATGCGCGGTCTTCGCAACCTTGGTCGCGTTGTCGTAACCGATGGTCGGCGCGAGCGCGGTGACCAGCATCAGCGACTCGTGCAGCAGCTTCTCGATGCGCGGCTCGTTGGCCTCGATACCTGCGACCATGTTGTCGGTGAAGGCCGAGGCGCTGTCGCCCAGAAGCTGCATCGACTGCAGCACGTTGTAGCTCATCATCGGGTTGTAGACGTTGAGCTCGAAATGACCCTGCGAGCCGGCGAAACCGACCGCGGCGTCGTTGCCCATGACATGGGCGCAGACCATGGTCAGCGCTTCGGCCTGCGTCGGGTTCACCTTGCCCGGCATGATCGAGGAGCCCGGCTCGTTTTCCGGCAGGATCAGTTCACCCAGACCGCAGCGCGGGCCCGAGCCCAGCAGGCGGATGTCATTGGCGATCTTGAAGAGCGAGGCGGCCACGGTCTTCAGCGCACCCGAGAACATCACCATCGCGTCATGCGCGGCGAGCGCTTCGAACTTGTTCGGCGCGGTGACGAAGGGCAGATCGGTGATCTCGGCCATGTTCGCCGCGACCGTCTCGGCCCAGCCAACTTGCGTGTTCAGGCCGGTACCGACGGCGGTGCCGCCTTGGGCCAGTTCGTAGATGTCGCCGAGGCAGGCTTCGACGCGTTCGATCCCCTTCTTCACCTGATGGGCGTAGCCGGAGAATTCCTGACCAAGCGTCAGCGGCGTCGCGTCCTGCGTATGGGTGCGGCCGATCTTGATGATGTCCTTGAAGTCTTCGGACTTGGCTTCCAGCGCCGCGTGCAGCTTGCGCAGACCCGGCAGCAGCACGTCGCGCGCCTGCATCGCGATCCCGACATGCATCGCGGTCGGGAAGGTGTCGTTCGAGGACTGCCCCATGTTGCAGTGATCGTTCGGGTGGACCGGGTCTTTCGAGCCCATCTCGCCGCCGAGAATTTCGATCGCGCGGTTCGAGATCACCTCGTTCGCGTTCATGTTCGACTGCGTGCCCGAGCCGGTCTGCCAGACGACCAGCGGGAAGTTGTCGTCGAACTTGCCTTCGATCACTTCGCCCGCAGCCTCGATGATCGCATCGGCGATCTTCGCGTCCATCTTGCCCTGCGCCTTGTTGGCCATCGCACAGGCTTTCTTGATCACGCCAAGCGCGCGGATGATCGGGACGGGCTGGCGCTCCCAGCCGATCGGGAAGTTCATGATCGAGCGCTGCGTCTGCGCGCCCCAATATTTGTCGGCGGGAACTTCAAGCGGGCCGAAGCTGTCGGTCTCGGTGCGGGTCGCGGTCATCTGGGCCTCCATGATTGCGCGCAATCTTTCGCTCGCACTGATAGGGCGCGCGGAGGGATTTTGCAACGGTATACGGAGGTATACTTGGTGTGGCTCTCAGATCTGTGCGGCGATTGCGTCGCGGTCGATCAGGGAATGCACCTCGCGGATGCGGCCATCGGTGACGCAATAGAAGACATGTTCGTCGAAGGTCACGCGGCGGCCGTTCACCGGCAGATCGAAGAACATTCCCACGGGCGTGCAGTCGAAACGCAGCCGGGCGGCGATCACCGGCGGATCGGCCACGAGCGTTTCTGCGCGGAAGTGCAGGTCGGGGATCGCGCGATGGTCACCCTCGAGCATCTGCCGGTAGCCCGCGAGGCCGAGCGGGCGCGCGTTGTGCGTAACTTCTGGATGCACGAAATCGCCGAGCTGCGCCCAATCTTGGGCGTTCAAACAATCAAGATAGCCGCGATAAAGCGACAGGAGTGCTTCGCGGTCCAGAGGCTCCGAAGGCACCGGATTACTTGCGGAATTGATCGAGGCTGACGACCTCGGCCTCGCCACGCTCGGCAGGGGCGGCCTCTTCCTCCTCGGTCACCTCATCCTCTTCGATCTCGTCTTCTTCGTCATATTCCTGCGTCTCGAAACGCAGGCCGAATTCGACGGAGGGGTCGACAAAGGTGGTGATCGCGTCGAGCGGCACATAAAGCGGCTCGGGAGAATTTCCGAAATTCAGCGTGATCGAGAACCCGTCCTCGCCCACTTCGAAATTGTCATACCAGTTCTGGATGACGATGGTCATTTCCTCGGGATAGCGCTCGCGCAGCCAATCGGCCAGCTCGGCATCGGGGTGACGGGTGTCGAAGGTGATGAAGAAGTGGTGCTCGCCGGGCAGACCATTGGCTGCGATGTCGCTCAGCACTGTCTGGATCAGCCCGCGCATCGCGTGATGCATCAGGTTGCCGTAATCAATGGATTGCGTCATGGCCGGGTCCCTTTCTTCTCGGGCTCAGCATAGGGGATTCGTGGCGGGCCGCAAGGCGGGCAGAGCCGCGCGAAGGCTGACGTCGAGGGCATGTGCCGGGCGTGGCGGCATCCGATCTTGCGCAACCTTGGGGAGAACCTCACGGGGGCCGCGCCTATCCCAGCACTTCGCCCGACAGGCAGAGCGCGACGGTGTCGCGCGGCATCATCTCCAACGCCTCGAAAAGCGCGATCACGTCGTAATTATTATAGGCTTCCACAATCCTGTCGCCGCGAAACCGCATCGTCAGTTGCCCGGTGAATTCCACCGCGCGCGCCGATTGTGCCGATTTCCCCGCGATTTTCAGAAGCGTCCAAAGCCAGTCTTCCGTCTCGACATGGCGCAGCACGGTGATCTTGATGTCCTGCAAATGCGCCCGCAAGGCCGGCACCAGCTCGCGAAATTCCTGCGGTCGAAATTCGAGCCCCGGCAACAGCCCGTTGGTCTGCGCCTCGGCGTCGAACAACCCGTCGACCTCGTCCAGCCGACCTTCGCCCCATACGGCATGGAGCCACGTTTCGATCCTCGCAAGCCGGGACATCGTGCCCTCCGTTTCCCGTCGGTCCTGGGGGCACCATGGCAGGTACGGATTTCAAACCGGTTAACGCCGGTCGCATCGCAAAAAGAGGGAGAAAGTGCAGGATTCTGTTGCAAGGCTCCTGCGGGCCCCGCCTTACGCGGCTAAGCGCAAGGAGTTAAGTTTCGGTTACCCGAGCTGCTTACGCAGCCAGAGCGACCGGAGCACGGTTGTCGTTGGCAACTGTACAAATCGCACCGATAACGGTGGTAGCTCACCGGGACAAAGCAAACATCTTTACACGTTCGTCGATCCTATTTCGGCCCCATTCTCCCCCAACGAGGGTTGATTGGTGGAGCCGCCGGGTACCGCCCCCGGGTCCGATCCGCTTATTTCATGCGCGTTTATGCCCATAGTCCCCGTTGCCGGGAACGTCTTGGAATATAGGGGGAAGATCGGGGGCCTTCAAGACGTCGGATGGGATGGATGCGCATTAACCGGGCGTGAACTTGCCGCGCGCTATAGCTCGAGTCGGGCCAAGAACTGGCCATGGAGGGGCGCGATGCGCGACAAGTCGATCCTGATCGATCTCAGCACCAGCTATCAGTTCCGCCATTGGCGGCCGATGGGCATCTTGCGGGTGGAGCATGAGGTCTGGCGGGCGTTTGCCGCCCGGTTCGGGGCGCGCGCGGTACCGGCGATCTATGATGAGGCGCGCGGCGGGTTCTATCGCATCCCGCAGGCGATCTTCGAGGAGGTGATCTTCCGCAATGGCTGTCAGCCGGAGGCGCCTGCGCGCACTTTGACTGCACCGAGACGCTGGCGCTCCTGGGCGCGGATCGGACGGTTTCTCTGGCGCGCTCGGCGCAGGATGCGGGCTGTCGGGCAGGGCGGGCGATACGACGAGGCCGAGACCCGCTTGCGCCGCGAGAGCGCGGTGGCGGAGGAATTGCTGCGGTTGAGCGGTGAGGAATATGCCCTGATGCGCCATGGGCTCGTGGCTCTGGAACGGGTCGCGCCGGGGATCGCGCCGCGCATCCGGGCCCTCGATGCGCTCAATCACCGGGCGCATTACGGCCTGGTGCATACGGTCCACGACCAGATCTGCGCGGAGCGAAATCGGATCGCGCCGGAAGAGGTGGGCGAGTATGTCTCTGCCGGTGGGTTCTGGGGCGATGCGCGCTACCGGGCCGCCTATGAGATGCGGGCCGCTCATGGGTGGCGGTTGAGCTATTACATCCATGACCTGATCCCGATCCTTTGGGGGCATGTCGCCGAACCCACGACGCGCAAGACCTTTCCGCCCGCGCTGCATTGGATGCTCTGGGGCGTGGATCGGGTCTGGACGAATTCGGAGGTGACGCGGCGCGATCTGCTCGCTCATGCCGCCCGCTGCGGCTATCCCGAGTTGCCGCCAGAGAAGGTGCACGTCGTGACGCTTGGCGCGGATGCGCTGCGCGAGACCGCGCCCGCCACCGATCTCGCGGGCCTCTTCGCACAGCGCGATCTGGAGCCTGGGGGCTACGTTTTGATGGTCGGCACGCAGGAGCCGCGCAAGAACCATGATTTCGCCTATCGGCTCTGGCGCGAACTGGCTGCGCGCCGCGCGGGCGATATCATGCCGCTGGTCTGGGTCGGACAGCCCGGCTGGTCGATCGGCCCGCTGCTTGAAATGGTGCGCGCGGATCCCGGCTTGCCGCATGGCGCGATCCGCATCCTCGATGATGTCGACGACGTCGAGTTGGAGGCGCTCTATGCTCATTGCCGCTACACGATCTACCCGTCCCATTACGAGGGTTGGGGGCTCCCGGTCGTCGAGTCGCTTCTGCATGGCAAACCCTGTCTGACTTCGGATGCGCCCGCCTTGATCGAGGCGGCGGAGGGCTGCGCGGAGGCGATCGGGCTTTTGGAGGGCGAGCGCTGGCTAGCCCGGGCCGAGGCGCTGATGGACGACGAGGCGGCCTATCGCGCGGCCTGTGCGCAAGCGGAGCGGTTCACGCCGCATCGCTGGGCCGATTTCCGAGCGGCGCTCGCCGCCGGGTTCGACGCGGCCGGCGATGACACCTCCACGCGCGACCCTGCATGGACACAACAGACGGGCCAGCCGATCCCCTATCGCGAGGATGCCGCATGAAGATCGCAGCTTTCGGCCATTACCCGATACACCGTCCGTTGCATGGCGGCCAGCGCCGGGTCGCGGCCATCGCCCGGCAGGCGCGCGCGGCGGGCTACATCTTTCGCTACGTCCCGATCTACTCGACCCGCGGCTATCGCGACGGCTCGCCCGACGAGCGTCGCACGGCGGTACCGGAGGCGTTGCTTTCGCGTCTCCACGATCCGCAGCGCCGCGAGGATCTTCATATCTCCGACACGCTCAAAGATCATCCGCTGATCGAAGGGTTGATCAGGGAACTGCGCGATTTCGCCCCCGATGCGGTGCAGTTCGAACATCCGTGGCTCTATCCGCTATTCGCCGAGGCGTTGGACCGCGATCCGGTCCTGCGCCGCGCTCGGCTGATCTATTCCGCGCATAATGTCGAGGCCGCGCTGATCGATCCGCATTGGCGCGCGGAGGCTGAGGCGCTCGAGGCCGCGCTCGTCGCGAGGGCCGATCTCACCGTCGCCGTTTGTAAGGCCGATGCGCGCCATTTCGCGCACCTGCCGGGCGCGGCAGAGGTCGTTGTTGCGCCAAACGGCTGCTGGGCGCCAGATCCTGAAACGGTCCCGTCCGCGCCGCTAGACGGACCCTATGCGTTTGTCGCGGGCTCCGCCCATCCGCCGAATGCGCGCGGCTATTGGGTGTCCTTCGGCGACATTCCCGGATTCCTGCCACCGCCCAGTCGCCTCGTCGTTGCAGGCGGAATGACCCATTTGATCACCGCCGACGACCGCTTTCGGCGGTACGCGCAAATGAACGCGGAATTCGTCGAGCCCCTTGGTGTGGTGGCGGAAGAAACCTTGAACGGTCTTCTGCATCACGCCCGCGCCATATGCCTGCCGATCACCGAGGGCGGAGGCACCAATCTCAAGACCGCCGAGGCGCTTTTGTCGTGCAAACCAGTCGTCGCGATGCGCCCAGCGATGCGCGGGTTCGAAGAGGCGGAACGCCTCAGCGGCGTGCATGTCGCAGACGACCCGGTGCAGTTCCGCCGTCTGCTGCGCGATGCCATGACCAAGTCGATCGGATCGGAGCGCCGCCCGGACGAGGTCGCGCAATATGGCTGGCCCGCGCAGCTCGCGCCGTTGATCTCCCGTTATGAAAGTCTCGCCGCATGAAAGATTTGCCCCCGCACCCTGTCGCCTTTGCTGATCCCGATCTCACCGCGCAGATGCAGGCCACGCCCGCAGCGATCGACATCTTGTTCCAAGCCTATCTCGGACGGCCCGCGAAAGAGGCGGCGCAGAGCGCGTTGAAGGAGCGGCGCGCGTCCGTCGCCGATGTCGAACGAGAATTGCGGGGATCGGAGGAATATCGCCGCAAGGCGCGGCTGCTGCGCGATCACGATCGCAGCCAATACGACGGCGCGATGCTGTATATCGCACCTGCGCGCGTGGTGTTCTGCCCGATTGCAAAGGTCGCCAATACCTCGGTCAAGGATTGGGCGCTCCGGCTTGTGGGCGACGGCAGGCCCGAACCCGGCATGTCGCATTACTGGCTCGATTCCGGACAAAGCCAGATGCAGGCGCGCCATTGGGCTTTCGCCGCGCGCGACCGCGTCGATCATGCGCCGGACTGGGTCTCGGTCGCGCTGTTGCGCGATCCCGTCGACCGGCTGGTCAGCTGTTATTGCGACAAGTTCGGACGCAATCGAATGCAGGACTCGGTGCTGCATCATACGCGCCCGGTCTATGCGTTTTTCGCGGGCGGGGACGATCCGGACCGGGAGATGATCGAACGCGGATTGAGCTTTCGGCAGCTCTGTTTCTACATCAACGCCACCGCGCGCGAGGTGCAGGACAGCCATTGGGCCGCGCAGTGGAGCTACCTGCAAAATCGCCGCTGGGACCGGCTGTTCGCGCTGGAGAAGATCGAGAGCTTCGAGAGCTTCCTGCGGGATCGCTTGCCGGAGGAGCTTCGCGACATCCGGTTGGGGCTGACTAATGCCGCGCAAAAGGCGGGCGGGGGGGCGATCCGTGATCTCTCCGATGCGCTTCCGGGGGAGTGGACGGGCGCGCGCACGCCGCCCTATGAGGCGTTCCTGACAGACGATATTCGCGGCTTCATCGGCGACTATTACGCGCTCGATGCACGGCTGCATGCGCAGGCGCTTTCCGAGAGTTGAGCCGCAGCGGCCCCGCCGATCAGTCGCCTTCCGCCGGAATGCCAAGAAGCGTGATCGCCACGCCCAAAGCGGCGAGCGCCCAGAACGCGTAGCGTTTCGTGCCCTCGGTCTGCAGCGCGGCGAGCACCGCCTGCAGCGTGTAATAGCCCGCGAAGGCGCGCGACGCGTAGGAGATGATCTGGAACAGATCGGTCGTCCAAGTCAGCGCGATGCCTGCGCCGATCAACACCGGATAGGCCGCTTTTTGCGGGATTTTCCCGCGCGAGAACTCCGCGATCAGACCGCCCGCGCCTCCGGTATCGGCCACGGCGGCAGAGAATTGCGCCGCCAGCGCCGCGGCCACCAGCATCGCGGGCAGGATCGGAGCGACGACGCGCATCATATCGATGATCGCGGTCTCGGTCAGGTTATGGGCGTTGGGCGTGAAGATGTAAGCCAGCAGCGCGATATAGACCATGTAGATCGCCGTCGCGAGCATCTGCGCCCATTTCATCGCCGCGACCCGGGTGTCGGCATCGTAGCTCTTGCCCAGATACCGCGCGGTCTCGAACCCCTGCACGGTCACGATCAGGCCGAAGAGCAGCCGCAGCGAGTCCCACGGGCCCAGCGTCGGTGCATCGACCACCAGATCGCCGGCGACGGCCACCTTGCCGAAATAGACCGCCAGCCCGAGGATCAGACCGGCGATGATCGCGAGTTTGAGCGCGACCGAGGCATATTCCATCTGCTCGAGCCGTTTGAACCCTCCGGAGAACCCGGCGATGGCGACGATGGCGAGCATCGCCGTGGTTACCGCGCGGGCGGCGAAATCCGTGTTCCACGGCGTGAGCGAGACGGCGAAAGCCCCGAACAGGTTGAGGTAATAGGCGACCGAGATGACATAGGCGAAGGCGAGCGCGAGCTGCGCCACCTCTTCGATGCGCTTGATCACGGCGGTGTCGGGCACCTCCTCGGCGCGGATATTGGCGCGCACCGCCGCCCCGAAAAACCAGCCCAGAGCACACAAAGCCGCCATCGCGAGCGGGGCGAAGCTGCCGTAGCGGACCTCCAAAATCGGGCCAAGTACCAGAAAGCCGGAGCCGATGATCGAGGCCAGCGGGGTCACCATCGCGCGCCATTTCGGGCGATCGCGTAGCTGGGGCAGGAACATCGCGGCAAGGACGATCAGGGCGAGGATGATAATGGCGGCGTCGAGTATCATGGTCTGTCTCAAATGGTCGGTTGGACGCAGCTAGCGCAGCAGGGGCAATTAAAAAGGGCCGCGTCAGACGCGGCCCTTCGCTGTGATCTATTCGGCGCAGTGATCAGAAGCCAGCCTTGATTTTCTCGAACTCGGCGAGCTGCTTTTCGCGCAGTTCCGGCGAGTTCGGCGTCTGGGCGAGGATCGGCGCGTTGATCTCGGTCAGGCCCGCCGTTTCCAGCTGCTCCGGCGGGATCAGCTTCATCGCTTCGGTGTTGGTGTGACCGTAGCCGATCTCGTCGACGAGAACCGGGCCCGCCTCGGGGCGCAGCCATGCGTTCATGAAATCGTAAAGCTTCTCTTCCGAGCCGGGACCGTCTTTGAGGTTCACGAAGCCGCAGAACCAGGTCGACGAGCCCTCTTTCGCCTCGCGCTGGAAGGCGACCGGGTAGTTGTCGTCCTGCAGATAGGCGACGCCGTCATTCCACGACCACGCGACCAGCACCTCGCCCGAGGCCATCAGCTGTGCCTGCTGCGAGGGGTCGGTCCAGTAGCTTTGGACGTTCTTGTTGGCTTCACGCAGCCAGTCGGCGGCGGCCTGGAACTGTTCGTCGGTGACATTGGTCCAGTCGGTCACGCCTGTCGCGAGATAGGCCAGCGCCCAGACGTCATCCGAGCTGTCGGGCAGCGAGGTGCGGCCGGCATATTTCGGATTGATGAAGACATTGAGGCTCGCCACGTCTTCGGCCGGGACCTTGTCGGGGTTATAGGCGATCGCGGTCGCGCCCCAGTCGGTCGGCAGATACCAGACGTTCTTGTCGTCATCGACGAAGATCTTCGAATTCAGATACTTGGGGTCGATATTCTTGAATTCCGGGATCTTCGAGACGTCCCAGGGTTCGATCAGCCCGGCATCCTTGTATTTCGAGATCATCTGCGAACAGGGATGCGCCGCGTCTGCTTTGAAGCCTGAGGCGAGTTTCTGATAGGCCTCGTCGTCATCGCCGAAGAAAGCGTAGGTCGGGCTGTCGCCGTATTTGTCGATATAGGGCTGGAAGAGGCCGGGGATTTCGAAACCGGCCCAATCGAAAATGGTCAGGTCCGGATCGGCGGCACGGGCCGGGGCGCTCAGCGCGGCCACGGCAATCCCCGCCAGAAGGAGAGCAGAAGTCTTCATTGCATATTCCCTGTTTTGTGTTCGTTTTGTGAAAACGCTAGAGCGGCTTTTTCGCCCTCGCAAGAGGCATTTGCACGGCAGATAGGCAGAAGCCCTGCGGCAAAGTGTGGAAAAGCCTCGACGCAGAGGGGCGTTGCGGAAAATTTGGGCGCGACTGAACCGGATCGGGCGCCGCGCGTAGGGAAAGGGAGGCAAAGGAGACGAGCATGAGTGACACCCCCGTCCTGTTATGGCTGCGGCGCGACTTTCGATTCCACGATCATGAGGCGATGGCGGCGGCCGCGAAGTCCGGTGCCCCGGTGATCCCGGTCTTCATCCATGACGATCAGGTCGAAGCTTTGGGGGCGGCGGCGAAATGGCGGCTCGGCCTCGCCGTGGAGGCCTTCGCGGAGAGCCTCGCGGAGAAAGGCTCAAAGCTGATCTTGCGCAAAGGCGATCCGCTGAAAGCCCTGCAAGCACTCATCGAGGAGACAGGGGCAGGCGCGGTCTACTGGTCGCGCCGCTACGACAAGCCGGGCCGCGACACCGATACGGAGGTCAAATCCACGCTCTCCGAGGAGGGGATCGAGGCCAAAAGCTTCACTGGGCATCTGTTGTTCGAGCCGTGGACGGTGGAGACGAAAACGGGCGAACCTTACAAGGTTTATACGCCTTATCGGAATGCGGTGAAGGGCAAGGACATCCCGCCGGAAGTTAAGACGGTGTCTGAGCTCCGTGCTCTAAAGTCTTGGCCTGAAAGTGAAAAGCTGGACGACTGGAAGATGGGCGCGGCAATGCGGTGCGGCGCGGCAATCGTGGCGAAACATGTCAATGTCGGCGAGCGCGCCGCCCAGTCGCGGCTGTCGAATTTCCTGCGCGATCGCCTCTCGGACTACAAGACGCAGCGCGACGTGCCCGCTTCGGGCGGTACCTCGGGCCTGTCTGAAAACCTGACTTATGGCGAGATTTCTCCGCGCACGATCTGGCACGCCGGCTATCGCTACATGAGCGAGGGCAATCAAGGCGCCGAGACCTTCCTGAAGGAGCTCGTCTGGCGCGAATTCGCGTGGCATCTGTTCTTCCACTGGCCCGACATGGCCGAGCGCAATTGGCGCGAGGAATGGAACGGCTTCGACTGGCGGCGCGACAATAACGACGCCGAGGCATGGCGGCGCGGCATGACCGGGGAGCCCTTCGTCGATGCGGCGATGCGCGAGATGTATGTCACCGGGACGATGCATAACCGCGCGCGGATGATCGTGGCCTCCTATCTCAGCAAGCACCTGATGACCGATTGGCGGGTGGGCTTGCGCTGGTTCGAGGATTGCCTGATCGATTGGGACCCGGCGAGCAACGCGATGGGCTGGCAATGGGTGGCCGGGCCGGGGCCGGACGCGACGCCTTATTTCCGCGTGTTCAACCCCGAGACGCAGCTCGAGAAATTCGACAAGGACGGGCGTTACCGGAAGGATTTCATTGCCGAGGGGCAGACCAGCCCGCCCGAGACGGCGACGGATTATTTCGAGGCGATCCCAGAGAGTTGGCAGCTATCGCAGGATCAGGATTATCCCGAACGGTTGATCGATCTGAAAGAGGGGCGCGCGCGCGCTTTAGCCGCGTATGAGCAGCACAAAGGCTAGGCTGTCGCGCTGGCTGGCGGGTTTAGATCAAGGCGTCGGATGTCGCCTTGATCCGGGTCTCGCGGCCCATGAAATCCAGCAGCAGCCAGACCCGTTTCTCGGCATCTACCTTTTCGACCGTGGCCACGAAATCCGCGAAGGGGCCGGTCGCCAGCGTGACCTCGTCTCCCGGTGCGTAGTCCGGCAGCGGCTGCAGCTGGTCCTCCGCGTCGCAGCGCGCCTGCAGCGCCTTGATCATCGCATCGGGAACCGGTGTCGGGCGCCCCGCGAGCGCCACGAGCCGCGTGATCCCCTGCGTGCCGTTCACCGCGCCCAGACGCGCCGATTTCTCCTGTTCGCGCACGAAAAGATAGCCCGGAAAGAGCGGTGCGCTGCGGGTCACGAACTTGCCCGACTGGCGACGCGTCGTCTCGACCATCGGCAGGAAAATGTCGAACCGCTGCCGCTCCAGATTTCGCCGGGCGATCGCGGCGCTGTTGGGCTTGAACTGCGCCACATGCCACGCGCGGGCCGGGCTGTGATCGGTCATGAAAGGGCTTTCTGTTCAATCGAATTACGCCCGTATTGGCTGAGGGATCGGGCGCGGAAAGTCAATCAGGCAAGGCGAACCTGCGCGAAAACGTGCGCGCTTAGGTTGTCCGATCTGAAGTTAACCTTGCGTTAGGGATGCCTGTGCCAGGCTCGTGGCAGGCAGAAAATCTGCCGCTGTTTTGGGAGGATACGCATGATCACTCCGGTTCTTCTCGCGGGCGGATCGGGCACGCGGCTCTGGCCACTGTCCCGGCGCAGCTACCCTAAGCAATTCGCAGAACTGACTGGCCCCAAGACGCTGTTTCAGACCACGGCCGAACGGCTGTCGGGTGAGGGTTTCGCGCCCCCCGTGGTCCTGACACAGTCCGATTTTCGCTTCATCGCGACCGAGCAGCTTGCCGATACCGGGATCGACCCGGGCGCGGTGATGCTCGAGCCCGAGGGCCGCAACACCGCGCCCGCCATACTCGCGGCCGCGCTTTGGGTCGCGCAAAAGGCCGGAGAGCAGGCGCTGATGCTGGTCGCTCCGTCGGATCATGTCATCGCCGATTCAGACGCGTTTTGGCACGCGATCGCGGCGGCGGAGCCAGCGGCGCGGGCAGGGCGGCTGGTGACTTTCGGCATCACGCCCGACCGTGCGGAAACGGGGTATGGCTATCTCGAACCCGGTCGCGAGGCAGATGCGCAGGGCGTCGTGCCTTTGCTCCGGTTCATCGAGAAACCCGACGCTGCGCAGGCCTGCGCGATGTATGAGAGCGGGGATTACCTGTGGAATGCCGGGGTGTTCCTGTTTTCGGCAGGGGCAATCCTCGACGCAGCCCGAACCCATGCGCCGACGGTTCTCGCTCCGGTTGAAGCGGCCTTTGCCGCGGCGCGTGCCGATCTGGGATTTCTGCGCCTCGATCCGGAGGCATGGAGCGACGCCCCCGACATCTCCATCGATTACGCGATCATGGAGCGGGCAGAGACCGTCTCCGTCATGCCGATGCAGGCGGGCTGGTCCGATCTTGGCGACTGGGAGGGGGTGCGTCGTGCTAATCCGGGGACACGCGGGGATGGGGTGACGCTCTCTGGACCCGCGACGGCGATTGACTGTCGCGACAGCCTGCTGCGCTCCGAAGATCCGCGTATCGAGATGGTCGGGATCGGGCTTGAGGACGTGATCGCGGTGGCGATGCCTGATGCGGTGCTTGTTGCGCATCGCTCGCGCGCGCAGGATGTGAAGGCGGCGGTAAGCGCGCTCAAGGCGCGAAACGCCGCGCAAGCGACGGATTTTCCACGCGATCACAGGCCCTGGGGTTGGTTCGAACGCCTTGTACTCAGTGATCGTTTTCAGGTGAAGCGCATCACGGTCAAGCCCGGCGCGGCGCTCAGCCTGCAAAGCCATCACCACCGGGCGGAGCATTGGATCGTTGTGCAAGGCACCGCGCTGGTGACGCTGGGCCCCGAGACCCGCCTCGTGACGGAAAACGAATCCGTCTACATCCCGATCGGCGAGACGCATCGGCTCGAAAACCCCGGGAAGCTGCCGATGGTGCTGATCGAGGTGCAGACCGGCGCCTATCTGGGCGAGGATGACATCATCCGCTACGAAGACGTCTACATGCGCTTGGCCGGCGAATAGCAGCCAACTCGGCGGTGCGCCGCCACCACTCCGTGCAAATCTGCGACAGCTCCTTAAGAAAGCGTGAATTCGCGTTTCGGAGGAGTGCGACTCTCTGCTAGGTCTCCGATTGATTGTGACCGAGCCGGATTTTTGCAGACATGTTGGTGCGCCCCTACCGCTCCCGTTTCCTCTTCCTCGCGATGGCGAGCAGCGCGCTCGCAGGGGTCGGGTTTGGTCCCGCCTGCGCGCAATCCGCCGATCGCGCGTGGGGCTATAACAGCTATGGCATCCCCGGCCTGATCGACATGCCTGTCGCGGGCAGCCGCGAGGATGCGGAGCTGGGCTTCAACGTCTTCACCTTCGCAGGACAAACCCGCGTCTCGGCCGCGTTCCAGATCACGCCGCGCCTGTCGGCAGGCTTCCGGTATTCGACGATCAAGAACTACATGGGCGGCGATACGCTCTATGATCGCAGCTTCTCGATCCAGTATCGTTTCCTCGACGAGGGCCGGATCCGGCCCGCGATGGCCTTCGGCATCAACGACATGACCGGCACCGGTGTCTATTCCGGGGAATATGTCGTCGCGACCAAGTCGGTCACGCCGAAGCTGCGCGCGACGGCAGGGATCGGCTGGGGGCGGCTTGGGTCGAATAACGGCTTTGACAATCCGCTGGGCGTGCTGGGAGATCACTTCAAGACACGCGGAGAACGCACCGGCGCGCAAGGCGGGACTTTCCAGCCGCAGCAATGGTTTACCGGGGATGCCGCGCTGTTTGCCGGCGTCGAGTGGCAGGCGACGGACCGGTTGCGGCTGATGGCGGAATATTCCTCCGACGCCTATACGCGCGAGGACGGCCCGACCTTCGATCGCAAATCCCCGATCAACATCGCGGCGCAATACAAGCTCAGCGACAACGCCTCGCTCACGGCGGGCTATCTCTACGGCACCGATCTGAGCGTGCAGCTGAGCTATGCGCTGAACCCCAAACACAATACGCACCCGAGCGGGCTCAATGACGCGCCGCCGCCGGTCGTGCCGCGCGCGGGTGTCGAGGCGGCGCAAAGCTGGACGAACGATCCCGCTTATCTCGCGGCGAAACTCCGCCCGGGCTTGGCGCAACAGGGGCTTGTGCTGGAAGGCGCAAAGCTCAGCGGCTCCACCCTCGCGATCCAGATCCGCAACGATCGCTACAACGCGCCGCCCGAGGCGATCGGGCGCGCCGCCCGCGTGCTGAGTGCGCAGGCCCCGGCGAGCGTCGACCGCTTCGCGATCACCCTGTCGGAAAATTCGCAGCCAGTCTCGACCACGACGATCCGCCGCGACGATCTCGAGGCCTATGAATTCCACCCGGTCGGCGGCGAGTTGATGCGCGCCCATGCTCAGATCGACGGCGCGCCCGTACAGCTTCCGGTTGCGCCGGGCGCCTATCCGCGGTTCTCGTGGAATGTCGGGCCGTATCTGCGCCCGGGCCTCTTCGATCCCGACGATCCGTTGCGCGCCGATCTTGGTGTCAGCGTCAATGCGCAATACGAGATTGCGCCGGGCCTGCTGCTGTCCGGGCGCGTGAACCAGAAGGTGATCGGCAATCTCAATCAGGCGAACCGGCCCTCGGACTCGGTGCTGCCGCATGTGCGCTCGGATGCGTGGCTCTATTACAAAGGATCCGGGCCGACGGTTCCCGAACTGACGGGGGCCTATTTCTTCCGTCCCGGTCGCGATCTCTTCGGGCGTGTGACCGCGGGCTATCTAGAACCGATGTTCGCGGGCGTCTCGACCGAGCTGCTCTGGGCGCCGGAGCACAGCCGCCTCGCGCTCGGGGCCGAGCTGAACCGGGTGCGCCAGCGCGGCTATGACCAGCGCTTCGATCTGCGCGATTACGAGGTCACGACGGGCCATCTGTCGGCCTATTACCAGTTCACCGACCAGTTCTATACGCAGCTCGATGTGGGCCGGTATCTCGCGGGCGACTGGGGGGCGACGCTGAGCTTCTCGCGCGTTTTCGACAATGGCTGGAAAGTCGGCGTCTATGCGACGAAGACCGATGTGTCCTCGGCAGATTTCGGCGAGGGCTCCTTCGACAAGGGCTTCATGATCACGATCCCGCTGCACTGGGCGACGGGTCAAACGACGAAGCAACGTTATTCGACCGTGATTCAGCCGATCGTGCGCGATGGCGGGGCGCGGCTGGGGGTGTCGAACCGGCTTTACGGGATGGTGCGCGAGGATCAGCCCGCCTCCTTTGACGGCAATTGGGAGCGGTTCTGGCGATGAGATCACTCGTTTTCGGTGCGGCGCTGCTTGCGCTGGGGGGCTGTGCGCAGCTCGAAAATCTGAGCAATACCGTGACGCTCTCGGGCAGCCGTTCCGCGGGGCAGGGCGCGACTGCGCCGACTGCTCCAGCTCAAGGCGAGGGCGTCGGCGTGAAGGTTGTGACGCAGACCGCTCCCGCGCGCGGGCTCGAAGTGGTCATCCCGTCGCGCGACGCCAATGCGGTCCTGTCTCTGGCCGGGCGTAACGGCACGGTCGAAACCTGGCGCACGGATGACGACATCACGGTGTCCGTGGATCGTGGCGTGGTTGTTGCAACCAGAGGTTTAGGCGATGATCTGATGGCCGCGGACTCCGGACCGACGCTCGCCGCCCTTCGCGGGACGAAGATCGGCGCCTATCGCCGGACCTACCGCTTCCTCACGGCGGACAACCATTCCGATTATGTCCTGCTTGGCTGCGAAATGACGACAGCCGGAAACGAAACCCTCGCGGGGCAGAATTTGCTGCGTCACGAAGAAAAATGCAGCAATCCGAAAATGACCGTCACCAATATTTATTGGACCGATAAAAAGGGACGGATCCAAGCCGGGCGGCAATGGGTTTCCCCCACTGTCGGGCAGATCGCGATTGGTGTGCTCAACTAAGCCGGTTGAACCGTTCGGGATTAATTAACCCTATGGTTCACCAAAAGATTAATATAAGATTATCATGTCTTACCTATCCCAACCTAATCGGAGGTTTCGATGACGAAGTTCTTTACCGGTGCCATTGCAGTGGCAGCTACTCTCGCCGGCGCCCTTCCGGGTGCGGCGCAGGATCTGCAAGCGCCGGCCAATCTCAGCCATGACGCGCTCGTCGCTTGGGCAAAAGCCAATAACGTTTGTGAAACGGCCGTTTCCGATGCCGTTTACAACGCCGACGGGAACGTCGCTGTGACTTGCACGCCCAAGGCGACGAAGAGCACTCTTAGTGGCGCCACCCCGGTCGCAGCGGTGATCATTGGTGTCGGTCTTGCAGCGGCTGCGATGGGCAGCGGCGGCGGTACCAGTGGTACCAACGGGACCAACGGCACGAACTGATCCGTTCGAGCTGCGAATTAGGAAGGGCCCCGCATCTGCGGGGCCTTTTTGATTCGGGCTAAACCTAAGTCAGGCCAGAGAAACTGTTCAAATGGACAGCGGCTCCAGCAACTTTATTTCATGCCGATTCGCGCATCCTGTGATATGACATATTTGTGACGGGTATGAGGTGAATGGGGATTCACGCGATGCTTACGGGACTCGCAATTTTTCCTCTCGCGGCTCTGGTGTGGATGATGCTCTGCGAGAGTGTTGCACCTATGCAGGATGAAGCGCCGTATCGCGAGGTGGCTAAGTAGGGACCGCTTGGGCCGGTTACGGCCCCGGCGAGGTGGTGACGAGCGCCGATCCGCGCAGGATAGGTAAGACTCAATGCGCCAATCAGCGCTCGGCGCCACCTGAAAAGATACACGCAGACACGCTGCGCCACTTTGAGGCCCGAGTTGATAAGGGCCTATTTGCGTTAGATTTTTACCCGTTCACGGCGGGAAATGGCCATCGCGCGACGTAGTTTGCTGCCAAGCGCGACGCGGCGGTAGATCAGCATGTAGCAGACGAAGACCACGCCCACGCCTGCACCGAGGGCTGCGGGTGAGGTCGCGCTGAGCACAGTGATGGAACACGCGATCAAGCTGAGCGACCAGAGCACAACCGAGGTGATCGGATTGCGCATCTCCGGGCGTCCGAGCGACTCGGCGATTCGTTTCGCGCGACTGCGATAGACGAGGCTGTGGAGATGCAGGCGGTCCGCAGCCCCAGGATGCGTGCCGTCCCGCTTCATGCGACGCCGGATCGAGACCACGGTTTCGATCCACGGATAGGCGAGTGCGAGTACGGCGATCAGCGGGGAAATCTCATGATTTCGGGCGGGAAGGACAATTCCGATCACCGCGAGCACGAACCCCGTCGCATAGGCCCCGGCATCGCCGTAAAACAGCTTACCGGAGGGGAAATTCATCACAAAGAACCCCGCGATCGAGCCGATCATCAGCAGACAAATCGCGAGGATCGGTCCGTCATTGGTCTGTCCGGCGATCACCGCGAAGGCCGAGAAGACAATGATCGCGGAGCCGGATGCGAGCCCGTTCACGCCATCGATGATGTTGAGCGAATTGGCGATCCCGCCGATCGCGATGGCGCTGAGCGCGATTCCGAAGGCCGGGTAGTGGAGCAGCACGTAGTCGAGGCCGGGAATGTCCGAGCGATGAATATGATAGCCGGATACGAGGCAGAAGATCAGCCCGGCGCACACGGTGGCGATCAGGCGCCACTTGGCGGAGACTTTCTTGGTTATGTCCTCGATCGCGCCGGAGCCGAAGGCGGGAATGGCGCAAAGACAGATCGTCCACCAGAGCGCCTGCGTCTGCGCATCGAGCGTCAGACCCGCAGCCAAAACGCCTGCGAGGAGCGCAAAGCCCCCGATGCGCGGAGTTGGAGCTGCGTGGATTTTCTGGACACCATGATCGCCGTCGAGCGTGAGTTTGCCATGAAAGCTCTTGGTCGCAACGATCAGGACCGCCATTAACAGCGACGCAACAAAAGCTGTCACAACATACTCAAGACCAATCATACACTGCCCCCCGGCAATAAAAATCATTATCGCGGCGGCAAATCTTAATATTTTGCTAACGCGATAGAGTAAAAATAATGAAAATCGTACGTATACCGTCGATAGAGAGATACTTAACTTTGTTCCCGGGGGTCAACGTCCTTTCACACGACTTAGGCGAGTATTCGCGACAACGCCTCATCACCTCTTCGTGAGACTCGGGGTGACGTTGCGTCGCCTGAACAGTGTCACGAACGCGATGAAATCAATCCGGTTTCACGCTGTGCGCTGCTCGCCACAAGGTTGAAAGGCTTGGCGGGCGATTCATGCCGAAGTATGAATGGGCGGTTGAAAACAGCGACAGCTTCTCTATTCAGAGGCGCTAGATGAAGCCCGTCTCAGGTCCCTTGGCCGAGGAATGGGTGGCAGGCATAGGTTACGAGGCTCAGGAGGGCACGATGGGGGCAATGACGAGGATTTTCGCGGCGCTTTGCGCGTTGCTCTTTTTGGCCTCCTGCGACACTTCGGCCACAAATTTCCCGGTCAACACCCGCAATGTCAGTTCCGTTGAGGATCCGGCGGCGGGCGATGTCGCGATCGTTCGGCTCAGCCTCGCCAATGTTGCCACCTTCGGCGCACCGTCCGATCTGAGCGGCGGACGCACGACGCTGCCGTCGAGCGGCTACTGGAACTACCGCATCGGGCCGGGCGACCTGCTCGATATCGTCGTCTATGAACATCCCGAGCTGACCTCGCCCGCGGGCTCGACCCGGTCGCCCGCCGAGGGTGGTCTGCGCGTCAATTCGGACGGCACCTTCTACTATCCCTATGTCGGCAACGTGCAGGCCGCGGGCCGCACGCCGGAGCAGGTGCGCGCCGATCTCTCGCGCCAGCTGAAGGAATTCATTCCCTCGCCGCAGGTGTCGGTGCGCGTCGTGGGCTACAATTCGCAGACCGTGTCGGTCACTGGCGAGGTAGGGAAGCCTGCGCGGATCCCGCTGACCTCCAAGTCGCTTACGCTGCTTGATGCGATCAACGAGGCGGGCGGCCTGAACGAGACGGCCGATGCGCGCCAGGTGCTCGTCCGCCGCGGCGGGCGGAGCTATGCGGTCGACCTGCAGGCCTTCCTCAACCAGGGCATCGCCTCGAACAACCCCGTGCTGCGCAATGGCGATGTCGTCTCGGTGCAGCGCGCGACGAAGCTCGAAGCCTATCTCCTGGGGCAGTTGGTGAAACCCGGCCCGATCGATCTGACCAAGGACGATGTGAGCCTCACCGAAGCGGTCACCTCTGTCGGCGGGCTGAACACCAATCAGGCCGATGCGCGCGGGGTTTTCGTGTTCCGCGATACCCCGAGTGGCGTTGTCGTGTTCCAGCTCGATACGTCGAGTGCCGCTGCTTACGTGGTCGGCACGAAGTTCTTCCTGCATCCGCAGGACGTCGTCTATGTCACGACCGCTCCGGTCGCGAAGTGGAACCGCGTCGTTTCCAATATTCTGCCGACCCTGAGCACGGCCAAAGCCGCATCGGGGCTGGCGAACTGATATGGCGAAAGTCGGATCCATCCTCGTCGTCTGCGTTGGCAATATCTGCCGCTCCCCCGTGGGTGAACGGCTTCTGGCCGCGGCATTGCCTGACTCTAAAGTTACCTCGGCTGGTATCGGTGCGGTCGTCGGTGCGAGTGCTGACAAGACTATGACCGAGGTCTGTTCGGAAAACGGGCTGAGCCTCGACGGTCACGTCGCGCGCCAGTTCACCGCCGAGATCGGCGCCGAGCACGAATTAATCCTCGTTATGGAGGCGGGCCACAAGCGCGAGATTGCGCGTCGCGCACCGCAACTGGCCGGGCGGGTGATGCTGTTCGATCAGTGGATGGGGGGCAAAGGGATCGCCGACCCGTACAGGGAACCGATCGACGCCCATCGCAAGGCCTTCACGGAGATTTCCGCCGCGAGCGAGGCATGGGTCTCGCGGCTCGCACCGAAACGTTGATCCGCGTCAGGGCGGCATAGGCGTGGTTTTGTATAAGAATTTGAGAGTTTGAGCGGGACAGATGAAGCAAATTTCCGAGATAACGCAGAAACACGCCGCACAGCCCGAGGTCGCGGATGACGAGATCGACCTGATGGCGCTGGCAGGCGCGCTTCTGGCGGGCTGGAAATGGATCGCGCTGGCCTTCGTCATCGCTGTCGTTCTGGGTGCTTTTATTGCGCTGCGCAAACCGGTGATCTATCAGGCCACCGGTCTCTTGCAGCTCGAGCAATCGCAAAATGCGCTGGCCGCGCTGCCGACCTCGATGCAGGATATTCTGGGCAGCGACGGTGGCGGCAAATCGGAGGCGGAAACCCAGATCGCGATCATGTCCTCGCGGCTCGTTCTGGGGGAGGCGGCCAACAAGCTCAACCTGCAGAATTTCGTGATCCCGCGGCGTTTGCCGGTGATCGGTCTGCTGCCGGCCAATCTGCATCTGCCGGATCCGGGGCTGCTCGATCAGTATCAATGGGCGAATGAGAGCCTGCAGATCGGGCGGATGAAAGTTCCGGAGCAATGGCTCGGTGAGGTGATCGACCTGCGGGTCACCGGTACGGATAGCTACGAAGTCACGCTGCCGGACGGGACCGATCTCGCGGGTACGGTGGGCCACGAGATCACGGCGCGTGATGGCGATTTTACCTTGGCCCTGGCATCGATGGATGCCCCGGCCGGGCGGGAATTCTTTGTCGGGCGGCAATCGCTGAACGCCGCGATCAAGACGATGAAGGCGAATTTCTCGGTCTCCGAAAGTCCGCGCGGTTCGAACATCCTCCAGACCTCGTATCAGGACACCGATCGCCAGCGGGCCGAAGCGATCCTGAATGCGATCGCGGCGTCCTTCGTGGAGCAGAATATCGAGCGCAATTCGGCTTCCGCCGAGAACAGCCTCAATTTTATTGAGAAACAGCTTCCCGACGCCCGCCAGAACGTGTCCGACGCGGAACAGGCGCTCAACGCCTATCGTCAGAAGCAGAAATCGGTCGATGTCAAATACGAGACCCAGGCCCTGCTCGAGCGCGTGACAAAGATCGAGGGTGAGCTCTCTGCACTCGATCTAAAAGAGGCAGAGCTAAAGAACCAGTACACGGTCAATCACCCCGCCTATCAGGCGCTGCTGCAGAACCGCAAAGAGCTGCAGGCGCAGCTCGATCAGGCGAAGAAGGCGACCCAAGGGCTGCCGGAGACGCAGAAGGACATCTTCAACCTGCAGCGCAATCTTGAAGTGGCGCAGCAGGTCTACACCCAGCTGCTGAACCGCTCGCAGGAACTGAAGGTTGTGCGCGCTTCCACGGTGGGCTCAGTCCGCGTGATCGACAAAGCCTATGCCAGCACGATCCCGGTCGCGCCGCGCAAATCGCGGATCGTGGCCCTCGCGGCCATCCTCGGCCTGATCATCGGGGCGGCCATCGTGCTGATCCGTCGCGCGCTGCGCCGGGGGATCAAGGGCGCCGAAGAGATCGAGGCGCTCGGCCTTCCGGTCTTCGCAACCGTGCCCTTCGCACAGGAAGCCGCCGATCTGCGCAACCGCAAGGGCGATCTGCCGATCTTCGCGCTCGAACATCCCGAGGCGGTCGCGACCGAGGCGCTGCGCTCCTTGCGCACCTCGCTGCATTTCGGGCTGCTGGATGCGCAGACCAACTCGATCCAGATCACCTCCGCCGCGCCGGGTGTCGGTAAGACATTCATGTCGATCAACCTCGCCGTGGTTGCGGCGCAGGCGGGGCAGCGGGTCTGCGTGATCGATGCGGATATGCGCAAAGGCTACCTCGCGCGCTTCCTGCATCTGCCGAAAACGGTGGAAGGCCTTTCCGACTATCTCGGCCATGAGAAATCCCTGGCGGAGGTGATGCGCGACGGGCCGGTCGAGGGGCTGAAAGTCATCACCTCGGGCCGTTATCCGCCGAACCCGTCCGAGCTGCTGATGCGGGCCGAGTTCGGGACCATGCTGCGCCAACTCGATAGCGAATTCGATCTGATCATCGTCGACGCGCCGCCTGCGCTGGCCGTGACCGACCCGGTCGTGATCGGACGCTCCGTGGGCGCGAGCATCGCGGTCGCGCGCCATCTCGAGACGATGCAGGGCGCGGTGCGCGCGGTGCAGGCGAGCTTCGAAGCGGCGGGCACGTCGATTACCGGTGCGGTCCTCAACGGCTTCAAGGCCGAGGCGAGTGAGCGCTATGGCGGCCATTACCAATATCATTATAACTACCGCTACAGCTACAAATCCGACGACTGAGCGGGGGAGTCCCGTTCGTGGCTTGGACGGGAGGCGCGAATGCTGCGAAAACTGCTGGGCCGGGCGAAAATCTCGAAGCTCGGGATCACCACGCCCGAGCCGCGTCCGGACCGTCATGGCATCGCGATTGCTGCGATCGTGCGCAATGAGGCGCGGTTCATCCGCGAATGGGCGCGGTTCCACCATGCGGCAGGCGTGCGGCATTTCGTGATCTATGATGACGCAAGCACGGACGAGACCCGCGCGGTGTTGCAGGACACGCTGCCGCCCGAGGCGCTCACGATCATCCCCTGGGCACAGCGGCTGAGCGACATCCGTCTCGGGCGCGAGATCCACAATCAGGTGCTCGCCTATGCTCATGCGGCTGGGAATTTCGGGAGCGACGTGCGCTGGATGGCCTTCATCGACGTGGATGAGTTCCTGATCCCCACCGCGGGAGACGATCTGAACGCCGCACTTGCGCCTCTGGGCGATATCCCGAATGTCTCGCTGCCGTGGCACATGTTCGGCTTCTCCGGCCATGAGAGGACGCCCGAGGGCGGGATGCTCGCCAATTTCACCACCCGTGCACGCGATCCGATGGGCGACGCGCCGGGGCTGCGGGCGTTCAAGATGCTCGTCGATCCGTGCCGCCTGACGGCGCTGCGCGTTCATTCGATGGAGACCGAGGGCGGGCCGGCGACGTGGAACGACGCGGGGGTGAAATCCGACATGAGCGCGCGCGACAAGCCGGAGTTCTACTCCACCGCTGCCGTGCAGCTGAACCACTATTACACGCGCTCGAAAGCTGATCTGGAGGCGAAGATCGCGCGCGGGCCGAACCTTGTGGCCAAGCGCGAGGCTTATCGGCGCAAGGTGATGCGCACCGTGAACAGCGTCGAGGCCGACACGGTCGAGGATACGCGCGCCCGCGACCTGGCCACGCGGCTCGGGATCACCGGTTAAGGATCTTTGCGCCAGTTCTCCTCGACCCATTTCGTGGGCCAGAGGAAATGCCGCAGGTGGCGCAGCATCGATCCGTCCCGCTCACCGCGCAGGCCAGCTTTCACATGCTCCATCGGCGCCATATGGGTCGAGCGGCTGTTCCAGCGCCCCTCGATCGCGTCGATCGGGTTCAACCCGCCGGGGAAGATCACGACTTTCGCATCCTTCGGCAGTTTCGGCGGTGCGAAGAAGTTCATCGGGAATTGCCGGATGCAGTGCCACTTGAAGGTCGCGACCCAGCCCTTCGGCCAGAACTTCACACCACCCGGCGTGCGCCGCGTCACGAAGCGCTGCTCGAAGACGTATTTCTCCGCCGTGCCCTGAGGATCGGCGAGGAATTCCTCGCGCAACGGCGCCAGCTTGCCGATCGGGAAACGGTAGAGCGAGGTCTGGCCCAGTCGCTCGAACGGGGTGTTCGGGTTGCGGGTCAGGATCACGTCATCGGGGTCGCCGTACTCGAACATCGCATCGAGATTGCCGGTCACGACCACGTCGAGGTCGAGAAACAGCACCGGCCCCGACAGCCCGCCCAGATCCGAGCGCCACAGCCGCGACTTGCCCCAGATGCCCTGACGCACATTGGGCATGTCGCAATCGAGTTCGGGCAGCGGCATTGCGGTGATACCCGGATCGAGCCCCTCGAACGTGTCGGTGAAGCAGTAGAAATCGAAGGGCGGCGTCACATGGCGCGCGACCATTCCGTAGAGGCGGTTGACGTAATCGACGCCGTATTTCTTGCCCCAGCGGATACAGATGATCTGTTTCTTCATGCGACACCTTTTTGAGTTACGCGCCCTCAATAGCCCCAGCGGGCGGGGCCGTGCAATCGCGGATCGGTGGGGTCAGCGGAAGAAGCGCGGCCGCAGATGGGCGTTGAGCTTTTTCGCCAAGCGCTTGAGCGGGTGCATCTTCTTGCCGCGTGTGCGTCCGATATCCTGCAGATCCGCCGCATCGAGCCCATAGGCGGGCAGGCGGGCCGCGAGGTCGGCGGCGCTGTCACGGTCGAGATCGAACTCCACATATTGATCCGGCTTGTCGGCCATATAGGCGCGCACATCGGACAGATGCGCATCCCATTCCGCGCGCCATTGACCTTTAAGCTCTTCGAGATCGGTCAGCCCCCGTGCCGCCAGTTCGCGCTTGGCAAACTCGCCATGGCCATGCTTGAGGCGCGACGCGATCCAGCCCTCGCGGTCGCGGAAGTTCAACAGCAGGATCGTGTCGGGATAGTCGCGCAGGATCTCGCGGAAGGCCGTGGCACCTTCCCAGGTCACGGTGCCGTCGCTGTAGATCAGGTCGCAGTAGAAGGTGAAATCCTCGGCGCTGGCAAAGACCTTGCGCCCGGCGGCGAGGTTCTCGCGCATCACCCGGCCGATGCGGCGCGGTACGGGGCGGCCTTCGCGGATCTTGTGGTGAACGGTGGGGTGGCCTGCCGCGCGAAACAGCTCGGCCAGCGAACGCGTGCCGCATTTGTTGAAACCGATCGCGACGACGCGCGGCAGGGAGTGCGGTTGCGCGGATGCGGCGCGATCAGGCATGGCGACCTCGGAGCGAGTGAGACAGGAGCGGCGAAAACGTAACTTCTCCTATCCCATCTTGGGCGGATCGTTTCAATCGCGCTTTGCGCGTCTGGCGACCCGCCGCAAGCCGGTTACATCCGCAGCCGGAAGTAGCTCATCTCGATATTGCCTTCCATCCCGGTATCGCAATGACCGAACCGCGAGTTGGAGGTGCCGTCGATCTTGCCGCCGGAGACGATCGCGACACCTTCGATCCCGTCGGCCTGTGCCGAAAAGCTCACATCCTTCACCGCGAGGATCTGGCCGCCGAAGAAGGAGATTTTCGCTGCCGAGGAGACACCGCCCATAGTGATCAGTTTCGCGCCGCCGTCAGGTGCGCAATTGTCATCGCGCCCAATGCGCAGCCCCTGCGGAGCCGAGAAGCTACGATCGTCGGTCGAGGTGTTCGCGAAGATCGCGTTTTCGAGTGCAACGCCATTGCCGAATTTCACCGGGCAATCCGCGATCACAGCGACTTCCGAGATCACGGCGGGATCGGTCGTCACAGTGTCGTCGACCTTGCTCGGCACCGAGATCGTCACGCTCGAATTGCAGTCGAGCACATAGAGATTGCCGGGGGTGAATTCGGTAGTTTCAAGCTTCGTTCCGGTAAGGACCGTCGGGGTTCTGTTCGTGATATAGGCCGGCAAGTAGCCGGTGCCGTCCCGCATGGACTGGATGATTTTCGGAATCCGGTCGAGCACGCGCAGCTTGTAGAAGGAGGTGCGCAGCGCCTCTTGCAGCCCGTCATTCTTCGTGAAGCCCGAGGCGGGAATGTCGAGCTTGCTGGTGTCGGGCATCGACACGATCGCGCCGCTCTCGAAGAGGTTGTTCTGATTGAGCGAAACATATTGCGCCGCATAGAGGCAGAAGCCCGAAGCGAAGCTGTTGCCCGATTGCAGGTCGATAACGCCTTTCGCGGCCAGACCTTCGGTGAGGCAGGCGGGCTGATAGGCTTCGGCCACGGCGCCGGTGTTGATCTGCCAACCGTCCTGACCGATCACCTTGCCGAAGAAGGTGGGTGCGGCGTTCGCGCGCTCGGTCGTGCGATGGGCCATCACGCGGACGGCCGGGCTCAGATCGAGGTCTTCGGCGTAATCCGTGACGAAGCGGTGATTGGTCGCGTCGTAATAGCCGAAGGTCACGTCGTCTTTTGTGATCACCGAAGTCCCGTCATCGGAGGCGAGGTTGGAATGCGCCAACTGGGCCGCACGGGTCTTCGCCTCGTCTTTGGTGATCAGCGGGTCGGATGAGAGGTACATCGCACCGAGCGCCGCTGCATCGGCCGCGTCCTGCATCACCACCCGATTGCGATAGCCGTTCGAGACGTCGAGCGCGAGGCTGCCGACAGCGAGGAACAGGATCGTCCAGAACAGCGAAAGCTGGGTGATCATGCCATCTTCTTCAGCGGTAAAATCGGTAATCGTTACGCGGTTCATGTCAGGACTCCATGTAGCGGTAGTCGTGGACCGTGAGGTCCATGTTGAGAACTCTGGTGAAAAGACCTGTAGCGACGAGTTCGGACATCGGGATCGTCACGCGGGTCTCGATGATCCCGTCTGTGACCTGCGTGTCGACCGTGTACGTATTTTCGTCATAGGGCAGCAGGGCGCGCAGGCGCGCCATCGTGTCCTCGTCATTCTCGAACCGCCCAACCGAGTAGGCGCGATCGACATCCTGCACGATACCGAGGATCCGCGACTGGGCGTTGAAGATGAGGGAAACATCGACGGTCGCGGCGAGCATCCCGATAAACAACGGCAGCCAGAGCAATGCTTCGATCGTTGTGGCGCCGTCTTCGGCGGAGAAGAAACTCTTTAAACGCTTCAAGACAGGACGCCCCATGGTTGAAAACGGTTGATTAACTATCTCCAGTTGCAAAAAGCGAAACTACCGCGGCGTAAATATGGCGAAATTGCGAAAATGGGGCAGAAATTGATCGGAATCGACACATTTGGGCGCGCGATGCTTCGGGCTGCGGTCTTTGCAGCGCGACGTTGCGCCGGTCCCCGCCGCCGCCTACAACGCCCCCAGACCACAGCTTAATTCGGAGCTCGCCCATGACGCCCGCCGCGCGCTATGCCGCCGCCATCGATATTCTCGACCGCATCCGGACGGGCGAGGTGGCCGAGCGCGCGCTGACCAACTGGGCGCGCGGCCACCGTTTCGCGGGCTCCAAGGACCGCGCGGCGATCCGCGATCACGTCTTCGATGTGTTGCGCTGCAAGGCGAGTGCCGCGCTTGCCGGGGGCGGGGCGCAGGGACGTTCGCTGGTCGCCGGGCTGCTCCGCTTGCAGGGCACCGATCCCGTAACGATCTTCACGGGCGAGGGCTTTGCGCCCGCGCCTCTCACGGAAGAGGAGCGCGCGGCCCTGTCCAAGCTTTTGCCCGACGACATTGCGCAATTGGACTGGCCCGATTGGCTGCGCGACCAGCTTGCCGCCGATCTCGGGCCGGACTTCGACGAAATTTCCGGGGCGATGCGCGCCCGGGCGCCGGTGTTCCTGCGCGTCAATATTGCGAAAGCGGACCGTGCCGAGGCAATCGCCGCGCTCGCCAAGGACGGGATCGAGGCGTTCCCGCATCCGCTCGCAGAGACCGCGCTGGAGCTTGGCGAAGGCGCGCGGCGCATTCAGCAGTCGGCGGCCTATATGGACGGTCTGGTGGAATTGCAGGATGCGGCGTCGCAAGCCGCAATCTCGTCCGTTCCGATCGCGGCGGGTCAGCGCGTGCTCGACTATTGCGCGGGCGGCGGGGGCAAGGCGCTGGCGCTGGCCGCGGCCTGTCCCGGGGCCAAGATCGCGGCGCATGACATCGATGCGGGGCGGATGCGCGATCTGCCCATCCGCGCAAAGCGGGCGGGGGCAAAAGTGACCCTGTGCGCGCCGGGCGATCCTGGGACGGGCTATGACCTCGTGCTGGTCGACGCGCCCTGTTCGGGCTCGGGGACCTGGCGCCGGACGCCGGATGCGAAATGGCGTCTGAGTGCTGCGCGTCTGACCGAACTTGTCGCCCTGCAGAGCGAAATTCTCGACGCGGCCCGCGACCTCGTCGCCCCCGGCGGACGTCTGGTCTACATGACGTGCTCTCTTCTTTCGGTCGAGAATGGCGCGCAGATCGCCGATTTCGTGACGCGTCACGGCTGCGAGCTGTTGTCGCGGCGGCAATTCACGCCGCTCTCCGGTGGTGACGGGTTTTTCGTGGCCCAACTCCAGCTTTGATTTTTCTGCCACTTTTGCAGCCCGGATCACGGCTGCGTGATTGACTCAATCGTCAGTTGAAAGTCTAGTCTCGTTAATTGGGTTTTAATTTTTTTGCCGCGCTATGGGGCCGATCTGTAAGGCAGGGAGGCGAGCGTGGGGCGGAACGAATTGATGCTGCAGCCACTCTCGAAGACGATGGCGGCGCTGGCGCCGGGCGCGGTCTATTTGCTGCTTGCAGCGGGAATTGCGGCGGCGATTGCTTTCGTGATGCCCGATGAGGTGGTGACCTGGGCGATGTTCTCTGTCGCGGGGACGCTCGTGATCACGGCCGCTTGGCTGCGACTGGCCTTGGCGCAGGACCGAAGGCGACGCGCACGACAGCAGGAAACGCTCGCGAATTTCATCGCCCATGACGCAGCCCCCAGCTTCACTACGGATCCCGAAGGCGAGATCGGCTATCAGAACAGGGCCGCCGTGGAGCGTTTCGGCTCGCGCGGCGGGCAGGGCCTGGCGCGAACCCTGGCGGAACTTTTCGCCGATCCCGGCGCGGTGTTGCGCCGCCTGCAAAGCAAGGCAGAGGCGACGGGGGCCGCGCGCGAGGATCTCGTGACCCGGCGCGGCCATCTGCGGCTCTCTGTTCATCGTATCGGCTCGGGCGATTTTCTCTGGCGGCTCGAAGATATGGCCGAACGGACGATTGGCGGGCGCGGCGCGGAAACGATCAGCCTGCCGATGCTCACCGTCTCCAACGGCGGCACGATCCTGTTCATGAACGAGGCGCTGCGGCGGCTCGTGGGGGAGCGGGTGCGCTCCCTCGATCGCATCTTCACCGATCTGCCGCTGCGCTCGGGCGAAGAGCACGAGATCAAGGGAGAGGACGGCCCCGTTACCGCGGTCGTGGCCCAGCTTGAAGGCGTGGGCGGCCGATCCGAGGTGTATCTCCTCCCGATCGGGGGTGCGCGCTCCGCCGAGGAAGGCGCGAATTTCGAGGCGCTGCCCGTCGCTATGCTGCGCCTGTCAGCCCATGGTCGGGTGCGCGCAGCCAATCGCGCGGCGCGCGGCCTCCTTGGCGGGATCGAGCCACAGACCCGCCTTGCCGACCTCCTCGAAGGGCTCGGGCGGCCTGTTTCGGATTGGGTGAACGACGCGCTCGCAGGCCGCGCCGATGGCCGTCCCGAGGTGCTGCGCGCTCGGCGCGGCGACAAGGAGGTCTTTCTTCAGGTCACACTCTCGCGGATCGTGGAAAACGGGCGTGCGGGGCTGCTCGCCGTGCTGTCCGACGCGACGCAGCTCAAGACGCTCGAAGCGCAATTCGTGCAAAGCCAGAAAATGCAGGCGATCGGTCAGCTTGCAGGCGGTGTTGCGCATGATTTCAATAACCTGCTCACAGCGATTTCGGGTCATTGCGACCTGCTGATGCTGCGCCACGACAAGGGCGATGGCGACTATGCCGATCTCGATCAAATCAGCCAGAATGCCAATCGCGCGGCCGCGCTGGTCGGTCAGTTGCTTGCCTTCTCGCGCAAGCAGACGCTGAAGCCGGAGATCCTCGATCTGCACGACACGCTTTCCGAACTGACCCATCTGCTCAATCGGTTGGTTGGCGAGAAGGTCGTCCTGAGCGTCAAGCATGAAAGCGATCCCGGACGGGTGCGCGCGGACAAGCGGCAGCTCGAACAAGTCATCATGAACCTCGTGGTGAACGCGCGCGACGCGATGCCCGGCGGGGGCGAGATCCGGATCGAGACCGACGCGGTGCACCTTGCCGAAAACCGCACCCGCGACCGCGTGGCGGTGCCGAAGGGCGACTATGTTGCGATCAAGGTCACCGATACCGGTATCGGTATCGCGGCCGATAAATTAAGCAAGATTTTCGAGCCCTTCTTCACCACCAAACGCACCGGCGAGGGCACGGGGCTGGGGCTTTCGACGGCCTATGGCATCGTGAAGCAAACCGGCGGTTATATCTTTTGCGATTCCGTCATCGGGACAGGAACGAGCTTCACGATCCTTTTGCCCGCCTATGACGCTGGTGACGAAAGCGATACGCCGCGCGCCGACGGCGATGCCGCGGAGGCGCGAACTGCCCCGCGTGGCCCCCCGACGCCTTCCGTCGTGCCCAAAGCGGAAGCTGCGCCGCTCGCGACAAAGGCGACCCCGGTGATTGCCGCCGAGGCGACCGTGCTTCTGGTCGAGGACGAGCCCCCGGTGCGTGCCTTCGCCGCGCGCGCGCTCAAGCTGTGCGGCTACACCGTGCTGGAGACCGAGAGCGCGGAAGAGGCGCTGGAACTGCTCGAAGATGCGGATTTGCAGGTCGATATCTTCGTCACCGACGTGATCATGCCCGGGCTCGATGGGCCAAGCTGGGTCAGCCGCGCGCTCGAGGCGCGGCCGGGCACGCGCACGGTCTTCATGTCGGGCTATGCAGAGGAAGTGTTCCAGAACGGAACGTCCCCCGTACCGGATTCGGTCTTCCTGCCGAAACCCTTCTCGCTGAGCGAGTTGACCGCGACAGTGCAGGACTTGCTCTCACGCTAAGGCGCGGGTGACCCGATCATAGAGCGCAAGATCGTCCTGCATCGCGACCCGCAGCGCAGCCTCGGTCTCGGGCGCGAGCCCGGTCTCGACCGCCGGGGGGACGTTCACGCGGGGCAGGGTGATGGCGAAGCCGAGCTGATCTTCGAGAAAATGAACGAAATCCTCGATCCGCTCATACGGAAAAATCCGGTCCACCAGCGGCGTGCCCGCATCATCACACAGAAATGCGGCCTGACTGGGCACGTCACTGAACCCTGCGCGCGGGTCCTCGATGTAGTCGCGCGCGAACTGTTCGAAGGAATAGCCGGCTGAAATGTCGCTTTCCTCGATCAAATCGCGCAGTCGAAAACGATAGAGCGACCGCAACCAGTCGAGCGGCTCACGCATCAGCGCGACCGTGGTGAAACTGGCCTCGGTCTTCGACGACAGCAACGGCGCAAGATGATCCTGGAAATCGCGGGCCGAGGCGTGTTTGAGAACAGCCGGACGGGTCAGTGCGACGTCGGCCAGCGACTCCAGCGCTGTCTCGACCGCAGAGGAACCTGCCTTGGGCGTGGCGAGAAAAACGAGTTTTTGTTTCCAGAAAATCAGCATCTTGGCGGGTCAGCTCCTAACTGAGCCGGTGATAATCATTCGGCCGACGCGGGTAAACCGTTTCTTAACCGAATTGGCGGTTCAGTGAGTTGTGGAAAATTTTGTTGTAATGTTCACGTTCTGTGCGCATAGTACGATCAGAACATGAGGTGAACATCTGCGCGAGGGCGTCGCATTGCCGACCAGCCGTCGCTGTGAAATAAGGAAGCGGACAAATGGCAGTAGCGAAGCTTTTCGATATGGATAAATCTCCCAAGGCAGACAAGCAAAAGGCGCTCGACTCGGCGCTGGCGCAGATCGAGCGGCAATTCGGCAAAGGCTCGATCATGAAGCTCGGCGGCGACACGCCCGCGCGGGAAATCGAAGCGACCTCGACCGGCTCGCTGGGCCTCGATATTGCGCTCGGCATCGGCGGGCTGCCGAAAGGCCGGATCGTCGAGATCTATGGGCCGGAAAGCTCGGGCAAGACGACGCTGACGCTGCACGCGATCGCGGAAGAGCAGAAGAAGGGTGGCGTCTGCGCCTTTGTCGACGCTGAACACGCGCTCGATCCGCAATATGCACGCAAGCTTGGCGTCGATCTCGACGAGTTGCTGATCTCGCAGCCCGACGCAGGCGAGCAGGCGCTCGAAATCGTCGACACGCTGGTGCGTTCCGGCGCGGTCAGTCTCGTCGTGGTCGACTCGGTCGCGGCGCTGACGCCGAAGGCCGAAATCGAAGGCGATATGGGCGATCACACCGTGGGCGCGCAGGCCCGTCTGATGAGCCAGGCGATGCGCAAGCTGACCGCCTCGATCGGGCGTTCGAACTGCATGGTGATCTTCATTAACCAGATCCGGATGAAGATCGGCGTGATGTTCGGCTCGCCGGAGACGACTTCGGGCGGCAACGCGCTGAAATTCTACGCCTCCGTGCGTCTCGACATCCGTCGCATCGGCTCGATCAAGGATCGTGACGAGGTGGTGGGCAACCAGACCCGCGTGAAAGTGGTGAAGAACAAGGTGGCCCCGCCGTTCAAGCAGGTCGAGTTCGATATCATGTATGGCGAGGGCATCTCGAAGATGGGCGAGCTGGTTGATCTGGGCGTCAAGGCCGGGGTCGTCGACAAGGCTGGCGCCTGGTATTCCTACGGGGACGAACGCATCGGCCAAGGCCGTGAAAACGCGAAGACGTTCCTGCGCGAGCACCCCGATGTCGCCTATGAGATCGAGGACAAGATTCGCGCCAGCCACGGGCTCGAATTCGACAAATTGTCCGAAGATGACGCGCTGACCGAAGACTGATCGTCACCGCAAATTCATGCAAAGGCCGGGAGCGTCGTCTCCCGGCCTTTTTGCGATTGCTGGACAGGGGCAAAGGGCGGCGTTAAACGGGACCGAACATGCCCGATCAGGCGAGACAGGACGATATGCCCAGCCTTAACGAAATCCGCTCCACTTTCCTTAATTACTTCGAGCGTAACGACCACCGGGTCGTTGACAGCTCTCCCCTCGTTCCGCGCAACGACCCGACGCTGATGTTCACCAATTCCGGCATGGTGCAGTTCAAGAACTGCTTCACCGGGGTGGAGAAGCGCGAGTACAACCGCGCAACGACCGCGCAGAAATGCGTGCGCGCAGGCGGCAAGCACAACGACCTCGACAATGTCGGCTACACCGCGCGCCACCATACGTTCTTCGAGATGCTGGGGAATTTCTCCTTCGGGGATTATTTCAAGGAAGACGCGATCCCGTTCGCTTGGGAATTGCTGACCAAGGATTTCGATATTCCGAAGGACAAGTTGCTGGTCACGGTCTACCACACCGATGACGAGGCGGCGAATATCTGGAAGAAGGTCGCAGGTCTGCCCGACGAGAAGATTATCCGTATCCCGACCTCGGACAATTTCTGGCAGATGGGGCCGACCGGTCCCTGCGGTCCCTGCACCGAGATTTTCTTCGATCACGGCGACCATATCTGGGGCGGCCCGCCAGGTTCGCCCGAGGAAGATGGCGACCGGTTCATCGAGATTTGGAACCTCGTCTTCATGCAGAACGAGCAGTTCGAGGACGGCTCGATGCGCGCGCTCGACATGCAGTCGATTGACACCGGCATGGGGCTCGAGCGGATCGGCGCGCTGCTGCAAGGCAAGCACGACAATTACGACACCGACCTGATGCGCCACCTGATCGAGGCCTCGGCCAACGCGACCGATGGTGCGCCGGACGGGCCGGGCAACGTGCATCACCGTGTGATCGCGGATCACTTGCGGTCGACCTCGTTCCTGATCGCGGATGGCGTGATGCCCTCGGCGGATGGGCGTGGCTACGTCCTGCGCCGGATCATGCGCCGCGCGATGCGTCACGCGCACCTGCTGGGCGCGAAGGACCCGGTGATGCACCGTCTCGTGCCGTCGCTGATCCGCGAGATGGGTGCGGCTTACCCCGAGCTTGGCCGGGCGCAAGCGCTGATTGAAGAGACGCTTCTGGGCGAGGAAACCCGTTTCAAGACCACGCTCGATCGCGGGCTCAAGCTGCTCGACGAGGCGCTTGTGGACCTGCCCGAAGGTGAGAGGCTGCCGGGCGAGACTGCGTTCAAACTCTATGACACGTTCGGCTTCCCGCTCGATCTGACGCAGGATGCGCTGCGCGAACGTGAGCGTGAGGTCGATACCGAAGGGTTCGACGCCGCGATGGAAGAGCAGAAGGCCAAGGCGCGCGCCAGCTGGTCCGGGACCGGCGAGGCGGCCAATGCCGCGATCTGGTTCGATCTGTCCGAGAAGCTCGGCGCGACCGAATTCCTCGGCTACGACACCGAGACCGCCGAAGGTCAGATCACCGCGCTCGTGACCGACGGGGCCGAGATCGGCAAAGCGACCGACGAGGTTCAGATCGTGGTCAACCAGACCCCGTTCTACGCCGAAAGCGGCGGTCAGGTTGGCGATCGCGGTTGGATTGTGACCGAGACGGGTAAAGCCGAGGTTACCGACACCAAGAAAGTTGCAGGCGTCTTTATCCATTTCGCGCGTGTCACCGAGGGCGAGATCACCAAGGGGCAGGGCGCAAAGCTGGAAGTCGATCACGCGCGCCGCAGCGCGATCCGCGCGAACCACTCGGCCACGCACCTGCTGCACGAGGCGCTGCGCCGCACGCTTGGTGATCACGTGGCCCAACGCGGCTCGCTCAATGCCGAGGACCGTCTGCGCTTCGACTTCTCGCATAACAAGGCGCTCTCGGCTGAGGAAGTCGCGACGATCGAACGCGAAGTGAATGAATTCATTCGCCAAAACACGCAGGTCGATACTCGGATTATGACGCCGGATGACGCGCGCGATTTGGGCGCGCAGGCGCTGTTCGGCGAGAAATACGGCGATGAGGTCCGTGTCGTCTCGATGGGCGAGCTGGCCAATTCCGGCAAAGGCACGAACGGAAATGTCTATTCGCTCGAACTTTGCGGCGGCACCCATGTGAAGCGGACCGGCGATATCGGCACCTTCGTCCTGACCGGCGAAAGCGCGTCCTCGTCGGGCGTGCGTCGGATCGAGGCGCTGACCGGTGATATCGCGATGGCCGAGCTGCGCCGCCGCGACAAGCTGCTGGGCGAGATCGAAGGGCTGGTGAAAACCTCCGAGGCCGATCTGCTCGGACGTCTTCAGGCGATCCTCGACGAGCGCAAGGCGCAGGCCAATGAGATCGCGCAACTGCGTCGCGAGCTTGCGATGGGCGGCGGTGCCTCCGGTGGTCCGGACATCAGCGAAATCAACGGCTTGAATTTCGTTCCTCAAGTTGTGTCCGGCGTGACCGGCAAGGACCTTCCGGGCATCGTGGACGAGCTGAAAGAGAATGTCGGCTCCGGCGTTATCCTCGTGGTGGCCGATGCGGGCGGCAAGGCGGCCGTGGCGGCTGGCGTCACCAAGGACCTGACCGAGCGTGTCAGCGCGGTCGATCTGGTGAAGGCCGCGGCGCAGGCGCTTGGCGGCAAAGGCGGCGGCGGTCGTCCCGATATGGCGCAAGCCGGCGGGGCCGATCCGTCGAAAGCCGATGAGGCCATCGCGGCCGTGAAAACTGTTCTGGAGGGATTGTAATGGCAGGCGCATTCTGGATCGCCCATGTAAAGGTGCTCGACGACGAGGCCTATGGCAAATATGCCGAGGGCGCGGGCCCCGCGATCGCGAAACATGGCGGGCGCTTCCTCGCCCGTGGCGCGCGCTATGTGCAGCTCGAAGGCAATGACCGCGCGCGCAACGTCGTTGCATGGTTCCCGTCGCTGGAAGCTGCCGAGACTTGCTACTACTCCGACGAGTATCAGGCGGCGCTCGCCCATGCCAAAGGCGCATCCGAGCGGGACCTGATGATCGTCGAGGCGATGGACGACGTCGAGATCAAATAAAGATCGGCCTGTAAGGTATTGATCGGAAATCATTAAGAAGGCGGCTGCGGCCGCCTTTTTCTATGACGTTGCACACGGTCGTTTTTGCTCTGGACCTTCGGGCGCGCTGCGTCCTATGCTGCCGCCATGACCACGAAGACCATCA
Source organism: Thioclava sp. DLFJ4-1 (assembly GCF_002020145.1). NCBI lineage: Bacteria > Pseudomonadati > Pseudomonadota > Alphaproteobacteria > Rhodobacterales > Paracoccaceae > Thioclava > Thioclava sp. DLFJ4-1. The sequence goes on along the minus strand of NZ_MPZT01000003.1, from coordinate 530,379 downwards.
TCATCTGCTGCATTATCCGCTGACATACGTCACGCGGGCTGGTCTTCTCTTTCCAAATTTCTCATGACCTTGTAAGCCCGCCGGCAGGTGCCGCCGACCCTTTGCGAGGACACATGACCCAGATCCGTTTGCGCAATTCCCTGACCCGGAAAGTCGAGGATTTTCGTCCGATCGATGCCGACAACGTGCGGATGTATCTCTGCGGGCCGACCGTTTACGACCGCGCGCATCTCGGCAACGCCCGTCCGGTGGTGGTCTTCGACGTACTCTACCGGCTGCTGCGCCACGTCTACGGGCCGGAGCACGTCACCTATGTGCGCAATTTCACGGATGTGGATGACAAGATCAACGCGACGGCGCTGGCGCGCAAGGAAGCCGGGGCCGAAGGGTCGCTCGAAGAGCTGATCCGCGCGCGGACCGAGGAGACCATCGGCTGGTATCATTCGGATATGGATGCGCTCGGCGCGTTGCGTCCCGATCAGGAGCCGCGCGCGACCGACTATATCGGCGCGATGATCGCGATGATCGAGACGCTGATCGAAGACTGTCACGCCTATGCCGCCGAGGGCCATGTGCTGTTCCGGGTGCGCAGCTACAAGGATTACGGCGCGCTGTCGGGGCGGACGGTCGACGACATGATGGCGGGGGCCCGGGTTGAGGTCGCGCCCTTCAAGGAAGACCCGATGGATTTCGTGCTCTGGAAGCCCTCCGACGAGGGGCTGCCGGGTTGGGAGAGCCCGTGGGGCCGGGGCCGTCCGGGCTGGCATATCGAGTGCTCGGCCATGTCTTACGAGTTGCTTGGCGCGTCGTTCGACATCCATGGCGGCGGCATCGACCTGCAATTCCCGCACCACGAGAACGAGATCGCGCAAAGCTGCTGCGCGCATCCCGAGGGATCGTTCGCGAATTACTGGCTGCATAATGAGATGCTGCAGGTCGAGGGCAAGAAAATGTCCAAGAGCTTGGGCAATTTCTTCACCGTGCGCGATCTGCTGGACGGCCATGACGGCGAGAAGGGCATTCCCGGCGAGGTGATCCGCTTCGTGTTCCTGCAGACGCATTATACGAAGCCGATGGATTGGACGGCGGAGAAGGCGCGGCAGGCGGAGAGGACGCTTCTTGGGTGGAAGGAACTCATCGATACCGAACGTGATGCTGTAGCTGAGAACGCAGAAGGCCAGGGACCTTCGGAATCGGTCATTTCCGCATTGGCCGACGATCTGAACACTGCATTGGCGATAGCTGAGATGCACGCGATTGCAAAGCGTGCAAAAACTGATCTGCAGGCTAAGATCGAATTGTCAGAAACACTTCGGTTTCTCGGTTTCGATCCCGATCATATCTGGTCAGTTTCGTTTGGCACATCCCTTTCGCATACTCTTTCTGATCCAATCAATTTCGATGCTTACGAGAAGGCCCTTGCAGGGCTGCGCGCCGAAGCGATGGAGAGCAAAGACTTTTCGAAGGTTGATGCACTGAAGTCGATGCTGTTGGCGGCTGGACTGGAGGTGCGTATGTCGAAAACCGAAGTGAAGATTGACATGACCGAGTCCTTTGACCCCGCCAAGCTGGAGGCGCTGTGATGGCGCGCAGCTACAGCGATAAGGGACGCGCCGGACCCGAGGGGGGGCGCAATCGCGCCCGCCCTGGGGGGCGGGTCGGGCGCGGCCCGGCGTGCCGCCGGGCGGAACGTAACCTCGACGGAGGCCTCCAATGACCAAATCCCGCCTCTATCTCTACGACACCACGCTCCGCGATGGACAGCAATCGGCGGGCGTCCAGTTCTCGGTGCCGGAGAAGATCGAGATCGCCAAGGCGCTCGACGCGATCGGCATCGACTATATCGAAGGCGGCTGGCCCGGGGCGAACCCGACCGACAGCGATTTCTTCGAGGCCCGGCCCGAGACGCGGGCGACCTTCACCGCCTTCGGGATGACCAAGCGGGCAGGGCGCTCGGCCGCGAATGACGACGTGCTGGCGGGCGTCATGAACGCGAATACGCCTGCCGTCTGCCTCGTCGGCAAGACCCATGACTACCACGTCACCACCGCGCTCGGGATCACGCTGGAGGAGAACCTCGAGAATATCCGCGCCTCGGTCGCGCATATGGTGGCGCAAGGTCGCGAGGCGCTGTTCGACGCCGAGCATTTCTTCGACGGCTATAAGGCGAACCCCGACTATGCGCTGGAGTGTTGCCGCGCGGCCTATGAGGCGGGCGCGCGCTGGATCGTGCTGTGCGACACCAATGGCGGCACGCTGCCGGGCGAGATCGGCAAGATCGTCGGAGCGGTGATCGCGGCGGGCATTCCCGGCGACCGTCTCGGCATCCATTGCCATGACGATACCGGCAACGCCGTGGCGGGCAGCCTCGCGGCCATCGAGGCCGGTGCGCGCCAGATCCAAGGCACGCTGAATGGGCTGGGCGAGCGCTGCGGCAATGCGAACCTGATCACGCTGATCCCGACGCTTCTGCTGAAAGAGCCCTACGCCTCGACGCTCGACACCGGGATCGCGCCCGAAAGCCTGCGCGACATCACCAAGCTCTCGCGCAAGCTCGACGATATCCTGAACCGGGTGCCGCTGCGCTCCGCGCCCTATGTCGGCGCCTCGGCCTTTACCCATAAGGCGGGGCTACACGCCTCGGCGATCCTAAAGAATCCAGACACTTACGAGCATATCGACCCCGCCGTGGTGGGGAATACGCGCCTCATCCCGATGTCCAATCAGGCGGGCCAGTCGAACCTGCGTGCGCGGCTGAAAGGCATGGGGATCGAGGTCGCGAAGGACGATCCGCGCCTCGCCCGCATCCTCGATCTGATCAAGGAGCGCGAGGATCAGGGCTATGCCTATGACGGGGCGCAGGCGAGTTTCGAGCTGCTCGCGCGGGCCGAGCTGGGGCAATTGCCGAAGTTCTTCGAGGTGAAGCGCTACAAGGTCACGGTGGAGCGCCGCAAGAACCGCTACGACAAGATGGTCTCGATTTCCGAGGCGGTCGTGGTGGTAAAAGTCGGCGGGAAGAAGATGCTCTCGGTCTCGGAAAGCATGGACGAGCAGGGTCATGACCGCGGCCCGGTGAACGCGCTCTCGAAAGCGCTGTCGAAGGATCTCGGCCCCTATCAGAGCCTGATCGACGACATGAAACTGGTCGATTTCCGCGTCCGTATCACGCAAGGCGGCACCGAGGCCGTCACCCGCGTCATCATCGACAGCGAAGACGATGCGGGCCAGCGCTGGTCGACCGTGGGCGTGTCGCCGAACATAGTGGACGCGAGTTTCGAGGCGCTGCTCGACGCGATGATCTGGAAGCTGATGCGCGACGGGGCGAAACCGGCATGAGCGATCTGGCCGCGTCTCTTCAAGCGGCAGCCGAGGCCGTGCGTCAGGGCGATCCCGACCGGTTCGCCGCCACGATGGCTGCGCCTGCGGAGCTGCGTGACCGCCTCTGGCCGCTCTACGCCGCCAATCTGGAAATCGCGCGTGCGCCCTGGGCGTCGTCAGAGCCGATGGTCGCCGAGATGCGCCTGCAATGGTGGGTCGATGCGCTGGAGGCTCTTTCCGAGGGCCGCGAACCGCCGCATGAGATCGGCCCGGCGCTTGTCTCGGTGGCACAACCCGCGCGCCATTTGATTGCCGCGGCCGAAGCCCGTCGTGCCGATTGCTGGCCCGATCCTTTCGACGATATTTCAAGCCTTTGGGCCTATCTCGATCAGACTTCCGGCGCGCTTTACTGGGCCGCGGCCGAGGCGCTCGGCGCGCCCGAAGACGCGGAAATAACCGTGCGCAGTTTCGGTGCAGGCGCCGGGCTCGCGGCGCTCCTGCAGGCATGGTCCGATCTCGCCGCGCGGGGGCGCCCGCCTCTTGCCGCGCCGGAGGTCGCAACGCTGCATCAGCTCGCGGCGGAGGGCCAAGTGCGACTCGAACCCGCCCGCAAGCTGCGTCTGGGACCGGCGAAGGCGGCACTCCTGCCGGGATGGCAGGCTCGGGCGCTGCTCGCGCGCGCGCGCGAAATAGAAGACCCGCTGGCACCGGGCGCGCTGGCGCTGTCGGAATTCCGCCGCAGATCGGGACTTCTGCGCGCCGCGCTGCTTGGCGTCTGAGCCCCTTGGGGGGCAGTGTGCGGGAAATTTTTGGAAATTAGAGGAATCTTCAACTCTTCGCCTGAAGGTGATCGCGATTGCCCCGATAGGTCGGGTCGCTGCCGCAGTTCGCCGGAGGACGTTGATGCGCTTTCTCGACAATCTGAAACTTGGACTGAAATTGCCGCTGATGCTGGTGGCGATTGCCATGGTCGCGCTGACCATCATGGGAATTTCAGCCTATCGTACCGCCTACGGACTGTTGGAAAGCGAAGGGACGCAGTGGCTCTCGCGAACGCTGGCCGCGCGCGTCGCCCTCGCGGAGGACTGGGCGCAGACACTGGCCTCCAATACCCGCACGATCGCCGCCAATCCCGACACGGCGCGGGCGCTTTACGATTTCGCCCACAGCCTCAACCGGCTCGATCCTCCCGCCATCGAAAGCCTGAGGACCGGGGCCGCAGAGGCCGGTGCATCCGAGGGCGAGGTGAGCGGCCCGCTCCGGGACTACCGCCTGCTACTCGACCGCTATGGACCCGCCATCGATCAAATTTTGGCCGAGAATGGCCTGAGCGATTTCTATCTTATCGATCGTGACGGTCGCATTGTATTTGCCGCGCGTGATCACAGCGCGATTGGTCACGCGCTTGCGGATGAACCGGCGGGGCTGATCGAGGCCGCGACCGCTGCGCTGGATTGGTTGAGCGCGCCGACGGGCATGGTGGCGGCCGATACCGTCGCCGTTTCGCCCCCGCATTTCGAGTTTGCCAAGGGTCGGTTCTTCGCAGCGCGCCCCGTGCGAAGCGGAAATGGTCTCAAGCTCGGTGCTGTTGTCTTGCGAAAGCCGATGGCCGAACTCGGGGGGATCATGGCCAACGCGCGCGGTATCGGCGAGACCGGTGAAGGTTTCCTGATTGACGAGAAAGGGAGGCTGATGAGCGATCTGCGCTTTCCGGCCAACGCTCCAAAACCGGGGGAGGTTTTGCCCGCGGCTACCGTGAGTGCTGTAGAACAGGCGCAGGAAGAGGTGATCTCTTTGCAGGGGCATCCAGCGATCGAGAGAACCCAGAAGTTCACTCTATTCGAACAGCCCTATTGGGCGGTCGTCGAGCAAGACCGTGCAGAGCTGTTCGCTCCTGCCACGTCACTTGCCCGTGCTATGCTATTCAACGCCTCCTGGCTCATCCTTCTATTGGCGGCCCTTTCTGCCTGGATGGCACGATCCGTCTCCAGCCCTCTCAAGTACCTCGAAAGATCCATTCGGAAGATCAGCGGAGGCGATTACGCGAGCGAGATTGCACAGACTCGCCGTGGCGACGAAGTCGGTGCAATCGCCGCCGCGCTGAGCAACCTGCGCGACGAGCTTGATCAGTCTGAAGGGATCAAACGAGAGGCCACGCGCCAGGGCGCAGCCTATGCCAACGCCTCCGCCGCCTTGATGATCGTCGATCGCGACTTCCGTATCACCCATGTCAACCGTGCGCTCGTCGATCTGGTCGAGTCGCGGATCGACGAGTTTCTCGTTGTCAGTCCTGACCTCGATCCTGAAAATCTTCTGGGCCGCTCGATGGATGACTTCCACGCCAATCGGGGACATGCCCGTGCGTTGCTTGGGGATCCAACTCAATTGCCCCTTCATGTCGATATCAAGGTTGGCGAGGGTCGATTTGGCGTCGACGTCACCGAATTCGTTGATGGGCAGGGTAATCAGGTGGGGTTCGTGGTCGAGTGGCGCGACGTGACCGAACGACGGATGAAGGATGCCCTTATCGCGGCCATCGAGCGTGGCCAGCTCGTTTGCGAGGCCAATCCTGCGGGGAAGGTTGTTCGAATGAACGCAAATCTGCAATCGCTCCTCGGGGGGCAGGCACCAAGACTCATGGGAGAGCCGCTGAAGGACTGGCTAAGCACGGTTGATGGCAGTGATCCTTGGCCTTCGATTGCCGCCGGTGAGCCCGTCACTGCCCGCTTTTCGATACGTGACCGTCAGGGCAATACCTTTCTGCTCGACGGCTCGCTCAATCCGATCTCGGATAAAGCAGGGCGCTTGATGAAGATCGTGCTCATGGCCACTGACGTGACCGTCGCGGAAGCCGCGCTTGCCTCCGCACAACAGCGAAATCTCAAATTGCTCGAGGCTCAGGAATCTGTCGTCGAGACGCTTCAGCTCGGTCTCGCGGCCCTGTCGCGCGGTGATCTGAGCCTGACACTCGACACGGAGTTCTCCGAGGAATACGAGGCGTTGCGCAACGATTTCAACGCTGCGGCCCAAAACCTTGCGGCAGCGATTGTTTCAGTCATCGACAACGCTGCGGCGATCGATACTGAGGCCAGTGAGATCGCCTCTGCCTCTGATGACCTCAGCCGCAGAACGGAACAGCAGGCCGCGACGCTCGAAGAAACCGCAGCCGCGCTCGATCAGCTCTCATCCTCTGTCACGACATCGGCGCAAGGCGTGACCGAAGCGGATCGGGTGGTGTCAGAAGCCCGCAGCAGCGCGGAAACCTCGGGTGAAGTGGTCAAGCAGGCCATACAGGCGATGAGCGAAATCGAAACCAGCTCACAGCAGATTTCCAAGATCATCGGCGTGATCGACGAGATTGCCTTCCAGACCAACCTACTTGCGCTCAACGCTGGTGTCGAAGCCGCGCGCGCCGGTGAAGCGGGCCGCGGTTTCGCCGTTGTCGCTTCAGAAGTACGCGCCCTCGCGCAACGGTCTTCCGAAGCCGCACGCGAAATCGACACCCTGATCACCGCGTCGAGCGAACAGGTGACCCGAGGCGTGGGCCTCGTCGGCGAAACCGGCCGTGCGCTCACGGAAATTCTTAACGCTGTCGTCGATATTTCGGCGCGTGTCTCTGAAATAGCGGGCGGTGCCCATGAGCAGGCAGAGGGGCTGAAAGAGATAAATACCGCGGTGAATCAGCTGGACCAGGTGACGCAACAAAACGCAGCAATGTTCGAAGAAACGACCGCGGCCAGTCACGCTCTGATGACAAATGCGACATCCCTTCGCGACATTACTGCCCAGTTCAAAGTCAGAATGCGGGCGACGTCAAACGAAGGCGAGAGCACTCTGTCGGCGCAAAATCAACATGGGGTTCAGGCAAGCGAAGGAGGCCGTGAACTTCCGCAAGCGGTGGGCGAAACCGCTCCGCGCGGTACCACCTTTTCAGCTGAAGACTGGGAAGAGTTTTGAATTCGCACGAAGGACACGCGATGCCAAACGAATTGCCGCTCGCCAAGAAAGTTCTCATCGTCGATGACTCGGCTACGATGCGTCAACTTATTCGAGCGCGTCTGGCAAACGACGCGCGCCTAGTCGTCGTCGGCGAAGCGGCGGACGCGTTTGAGGCGCGTGAAAAAATTAAAGCGCTTTCGCCGGATGTGATCACGCTCGATGTCGAGATGCCGCGAATGAACGGCCTCGATTTTCTTGAACGCCTCATGCGGTTGAGACCGATGCCTGTGGTCATGGTGTCGACGGAAACCCATAGCGGATCGCGCGCCGCAATCGAAGCGCTCGCCCTCGGTGCGATCGATTGCGTGGGAAAGCCGAGGTCCGGTCACCTCGAAAAGAGTTTTGAGACGCTTCCAGATATTCTTCTTGCGGCAGCAAACGCGCGCCTGCCTCAGAGTGGGGTCGAGCGAGCTGCGGTGAGGCCCGCACGAAACTTTCACTGGGCCGGTCAATTCGTGCTGATCGGGTCCTCAACCGGCGGCGTTGACGCTCTCGAGACGATCTTGAAGGGATTTCCTGAAAATTGCCCGCCCACGCTTATAGCGCAGCACATGCCAGAGAGCTTCCTCGCGAGCTTCGCCGAACGGCTTGATCGTATCATTGCTCCAAGTGTGCGGCTTGGCCAAACGGGCCTCCCTCTCGCACAAGGGCAAGTCTATCTTGCGCCTGGTGGCTCGACGCATCTCACGGTTCAAAATGACAGAACACCTTGCCTGTCATTGCTTGTAAGCGAGAAGCGAAACGGACATCGACCGTCGGTGGATATTCTGTTCGAATCCGCACTGGATATGGCTACGAATGCCGTCGTCGTTTTACTCACCGGTATGGGCCGAGATGGCGCAGAGGGGATGATGCTCTTGCGCCGAGCCGGAGCACATTGTTTTGCCCAAGACAAGGAGACGTCGACTGTTTTTGGAATGCCGAGGGCGGCGCTCGAAATTGGCGCGGCGTCCTATTCGGTGGCCCTTGAAAAAATCGCCCCAGAAATTCTCAGGAGATGTGCTCAGAGCCCGGCAAAGGTCAGGAAAGTAGGTGAAACATGAATGCAGTTTCCACAGACAAACCGATCCATATTTCGCAAGGCGAGTTTCTCGTCGCCGGCACGGGCGCGCAATCTATTACAACGATCCTCGGCTCTTGTGTCGCCTGTTGTCTCTACGATGAAAATGCGCAGGTCGGTGGTATGAACCACTTTCTATTGCCGAATACGACTGGTTCAACCTTTCAAGCGGCAAGCTTCGGCGTGAATGCGATGGAGCTTTTGATCAATGAACTTATTAAACACGGGGCGCAGCGCAGTGATCTACGTGCGAAGCTATTTGGTGGTGCGCGCATGGTCAATGGCCTCTCGGACATCGGCTTTAAGAATAGCGAGTTCTCAATCGCGTTCCTAGCTAAGGAGCGTATTACATGTGTCAGCCAGAGTTTGGGCGGTTCTCAAGCGCGTAGGGTAGAGTTCTGGCCCGATACTGGCCGCGCGCGCCAGAAAATGCTTGGTAATGCAGAAGTCTTTGAGCGCGATGTCACGCCCGCGCCGGCTCGCGAAATTGAACTTTTCTGACGTGTTAGATGGCAGAAATACATGTCAAATGAATGCCCCCGCGTTTCTTAGACGCCTTCGTGTTTCAGTTTCTGCTGCCGCTAAAAGTCGACGGGCGACAGCATTCCGTTCCGGGCATGCGTGCGCTTTGGATTGTAGAACATCTCGATGTAGTCGAACACATCCTGCCTGGCTTCTTCGCGTGTTCGGTAGGTCCGTCGTCTGATCCGCTCACGCTTCAGCAGGTTAAAGAAGCTCTCAGCTTCCGCGTTATCATGGCAGTTCCCACGGCGGCTCATCGAGTGCTCCAGGTTGTGGGCTCGTAGGAACGCCGCCCAGTTCATGCTGGTGAATTGGCTGCCCTGGTCCGAGTGGATCAGCTGACCTGCCACGGGTCTTTCATCCAGCAGCGACCGGAGTCCGGTTGCTATTTACGCCGATCAGCGTAGGTTGAGTAGTCGCCCGACGCGCGGGGTTATCATCTCGCGTAGCGGGGCCGGCGATTGCGGAGGACACTACTCGCGCGTAGCCAGCCGGGGTCTCGTAATCCAAGGCGGAATGTGGACGCTCGGTGTTGAAGTCGGCAGCCCAAACGGCGATCACGATGCGCGCATGAGCCAAGTTACGGAACATGGTTTCGTTGAGCAGCTCGTCGCGCATCCGGCCGTTGAAACTCTCCACGAAGCCGTGTCTCGCATCGGCTTGCCCGGCGCGATGTAGTGCCATTCGATCCGGTGCTCGGCACACCACCGCAGGATGGCGTTGGAGGTCAGTTCCGTGCCCCTCGCCATTGTCTCTCGGACCAATGGCATGACATGGCTCATCGTCACCACTTTTTTGAAACCAGTTCCTTCATCGGCGCCAAGTCCGGCATCTGCCCGGCCAGCAGCTTCTTCAGCTTGGCGTTCTCGTCTTCGAGCGTCTTCAGCCGCTTTGCCTCCGGCACCGTCATGCCGCCGAACTTCACCTTCCAGTTATAGAAGTTCCCTTCCGACATACCGTGCTTGCGGCACAGGTCCGCGCACTTCACGCCTGCCTCGTGTTCGGCCAGGATGCCGATGATCTGCTCGTCCGTGATTTCATTCGCTTCATTGTCCATCCTCAAGTTGGGTCGGTCTCCAATCGATGGTGGAGGAAAAATCCCGTGGCTGGTCACAAAACCTTTGCGCGGGGTTTCCTCCGGCATGGCGCCATGAGTAACGCTTGCAGGACAACGTCTGTCGTCTGGCGGCTCTGCATTGCCCAGCCGACGACACGATGCGAGATAGACGAGGATGAGAAAACGATCCGGGGGATCGTTTTCCTGGCGACCATCAATGACCACGGCGAGATAGGCGAAACCTTCCTGTTTGCGGATAGGAAATCTCGGTCACCCAGGCCTTATCCGGTGTCGCCACGCTGAACTGTCGGTCTAGAGTGTTGTCGATCTGCGCCTTGATGCCCGCCAGCCTGGCCAAAAGGGCGACCCGGTTCAGGCCGATGCTTTCGCCCTGCTCGAGAAGGTCGTCATGTAGATTGCGGTGACCTCAGACCTTGCCGTTTTCCACCCACGCCTCCTTCAGCAGCGCAATCTGCCGCTCGTCTTCTCGAGCTCGCTTGCTCAGTGGGGCCTTCAGCCACGCGTAGAAGCCCATCGGCTGGATACGTAAGCAACGCCACATCGCCCGAATAGAGAACTGCCCGCGATGCTCGGCCACGAACGCGTATCTCACTTGGCATCCTTGGCGAAATAGGCGCTCGCCATTGTCCTCGGACCAATGGCGGACAATGGCGCGCACTTTTTTTGATGTCCCGCTCCTCCGTCACTCTCAGGAGGTCACGCTTGAGCCGACGGATCTCGGCATCCTTCTCCGCGTCACCAGTCGAGGCTTTCGAGAACTTCTTCTTTCAGAAGTAGAGGGAGTATTGGCTCACGCCCAAGCGCGCGGCTACCTCCCTGAACGGTTAACTCCTCTCCGAGAGCTGCGCGACGGCATCTCGCTTGAAATCGTCGCAGAACGTGGGTCGCTGCTCATCATGGCCTCCGTGCTTCAAAATTAGCAAAGAAGGCATCGACGATACACGGGGCTATTCAATCAAAGCCAACTGACGTCACCTTCTGAGGCGCGCGTTTCAATTTCCGTGAAGTGCTGCGGATCGAGTGCATCAGCGAGATCTTGAAGTCGAAGCGAGGCGAAAATTGGGTCCGCATCACAGGCTAAGTCGGGTGAAATCTGTTCAGCTAGTGTGCTGACGAACACCCCGAGATCTTCGAGCGATTGGCTGATGCGATCAATGCTCTGTAACTCGCGAATGATCTGCGGAGCAAGGCTGCTGTCGATCCCGCTCGCCGAAAGGGCACGCTGGAGTGAAATCGACATGCGAGCGAGCGCTTCCAGTTCACGCCCGACGCGCGCAGTTAGATCAGCAAGCGGAACTCGGCGTGCCTGCTGTTGCATCACAAACGTCCTACAACTGCTTCAATACACGCTTTTAGTTCGGGCGGAGTGAATGGTTTCTTGATGAAGTTATTCATCCCGAACCGTCGACCCGTATCGATGACTTCAGGATCGGCCCGCCCGGTGATCAGGATGAAGCCTAACCCCTTTGTGCGAGCATCCTTTCGCATCGCCTGAAGGAATTGCAGTCCGTCCATTCCCGGCATGTTATAGTCAGAAATCACAAGATGGACAGGCTTGGCTTCGAGGATCTGGAGCGCGCTTTTGCCGTCGGTTGCGTATCCGACCTGCCGGATTCCCATCGCGTCAAGCGCCTGCATGATGAGCCCGCGGCTTGTCGACATGTCATCGACCACGAGGATGCGTAATTGGTCTCGTAATGCCATAAAATGCGATCCTGTCCAGTTAGGTTAAGTCAGTTTATAAGAGGTGACGCCAGCTGTTCTGAGTTTAGACTGATCGCCATCTGTCACCCTTTCCGAATGGCCAACAAACAAGTATCCGCCTGGCGCTAGCTGTTCCTCAAACCGTTTCCAAAGACTGACTTGTGCCTCGGGCGCGAAATAGATGACGACGTTGCGGCAGAAGATCACGTCAAATTTTCCGCGCATTGGCCAAGGATCGTGAAGATTGAGTTCGCGAAACTTCACGATATCGCGGAGCTCTGAGATGATCTGAAAGTCTTCACCCTCCGGGCGGAAATATTTCTTTCGCAAAGTCTCGGGCACAGCTGCAACTGCGGTCGCGGGATAGAAACCCTTCGAACCTGCTGCGATCATAAGAGGGTCGATGTCGGATGCGAGTATCCGAAGGTCTAGCTTTGCAAAATCAGGCGCGCATTCGGCAATCGTCATGGCTATGGAATAGGCTTCTTGTCCGTTCGACGATCCCGCAGACCAGAGCCGAACGCGACCACCATTCCTTGCGGTTTCCAAGAGGGTGGGGAGAACGATACGGCGCAAGGAGTCGAAATGATGGTTCTCGCGGAAGAAATGGGTCACGTTTGTGGTGAGTGCGGACACCATTTGTCGACGCTCTTCGCGACCGGATTCGGAGGTCACGAGAGCGATATAGTCTTTGTATTGCGCGAGCCCCAAGTTCCGAAGTCTCTTTGCAAGACGGCTTTGCACCATCGAAGATTTGCCGGGCGCAAGCACAATGCCCGTCGTCTCGTGCAGGAGCTGAGCGATAGCTCTGAATTCGGACTCGGTCGGAGCGACCTGCCCCAATGTGGACAGGGGCACGTTCATGCAGCTTCGATCGCCTCTTGCGGCAACACGGACGTGAGATCGAGAATCCTGATCATCCGGCCTTCTACGATAGTGAGCGCCGAGATGTATCGTTGCGAAATGTCGGCATTAAGGTCGGGCGGAGACTGCATTTCAGAGCGGGGCAGGGCGAGAATGTCCGAGACCGCATCGACGAGAAGCCCTGCGGTTTGGCTGCCGACCTGGACGACAATGATCACGTTGCGTGCGTCACCGGCGACCGGTTCCATACCGAGACGGATGGAAAGGTCGACGACAGGCAGAACGGTACCGCGCAGGTTGATCACGCCGCGTACAAATGCTGGGGCGTGCGGAAGCGGTGTCGCCCGGGTCCAACCTCGAATTTCGCGCACGGACATGATGTCGACGCTGTATTCTTCATCGCCGAGGCGGAAAGAGAGAAGCTCAACCTCTGCGGCTTCGGTTTTCGGCATAGTGTCTTCTGTCATGGCTTATCCTGCGAGTGAGAGATCAGTGGCGCGGGTATTGCCCGATGCGGATTGGACGAGATCGGCGGGGTCGAGAATGAGCGCGATCTGACCGTCGCCAAGAATTGTGGCGGCAGCGACGCCCGGGATGTGACCGTAGGACTGCTGCAGCCCCTTGATCACGACTTGGCGCTGCTCGAGGATTGAATCGACGACGAGGGCGGAACGGGCGCCATCTTCCTGAGCGGTAAGCAGAACGACGTCGCCGCTATAGGAGCGCTTCGGTCCGCGGTATCCGAGTTCTGCACCGAGATCGAAAAGAGGGACGAAGGCGCCCCGCAGATGGATGACGTTCGTCGATGGACCGAGCGCGCGGATGTCTTCGCTTGTGAGCGTCGCAGTCTCAAGGATCGAGGAGAGCGGGACCACGAGGGTTTCGCCCGCGACATTGACGACCATGCCGTCGAGCACGGCTAGGGTCAGTGGCAGGGAGATCGAGAAGCAACTGCCTTTGCCAGGTTCAGAGGTGATTGAAATTCGACCGCCGAGGGACTGGATCGAGCTTTTCACAACATCCATGCCGACGCCGCGGCCAGAGAGCGCGGAAACCTGGTCCGCAGTGGAGAAACCGGGCAGGAAGAGAAGGTTGTCGATTTCGCTATCGGAAAGCTGAGCATCCGGGGTGACAAGCCCGTTTTCGATGGCTTTTTCGAAGACCTTCTTGCGGTCGATGCCACCACCGTCATCACTGACTTCGATCACGACGCGGCCGGATCGGTGGTGAGCGGAGAGGGTGACGATGCCTTCGCGCGGTTTGCCAGCGGCTTCGCGCATTTCGGGAGATTCGAGGCCATGATCTACGGCGTTTCGGATCATATGGGTGAGCGGATCGGCGAGGCGCTCGATGACAGTCTTGTCGACCTCGGTTGTTTCACCTTCGGTTTTGAGACGGACATCCTTGCCGATCGCTGAAGAGGCTTCGCGCACGATCCGGGCCATCCGCTGGAACAGCGGCTTGACCGGCTGAGCGCGGATCATCATCACGCTGTCCTGAATGTCACGGGTCAGCATCATGAAGGCTTCGAGCCCGGTATTCACGGCGGAGTTTGGCGGCAGACCGGCTTCGGCGACGGATTGGGCAAGCATGGCTTGGTTGATCACCAACTCGCCGACGAGATTCACCAAGCGGTCGATGCGCTCGATATCGACGCGCACGGTGGCGCCGGGCTCTGCCGCGGGAGCGGTGTTGGCTGCCGCAGGCTGAGCGGCGGAGGGCTTCGCGGCCTCCGCTTGTTGCTCTGTCGGGGCCGGATCATGCGTGCGCGCGGGAGCTTCGGTTTCGATCTCCGCTGTCTCATTGGTGGGAGGCGGCGCGGGATTGACGGAACCGGCGGTATCCCTCTCCGCCTCGGATTCCAGATTTTCATCTTCCTCAGTGACGCCTGACGGTTCGCCATCTATTTCGGGGAGATCCGGGAGGGGCGTCTCCCGTGTATCGAGGATCGATGAAATTTCGATCTGGCAGACGTCTTCGACGAATTCGAACACTTCCCGGATTTCGTCTTCCGTTAAATCCCCCGTGATCTGGACGGTCCAGCTCAGATGGTTCTCCTCCGGGTCAAGCGTATCGAGTGGCGGGACCGCCTCTGCGTCGGTCGTGATCGAGACCACCGCGATCTCGGCGAGGGCGCGGAGGAGCTGCAGCGGCTCGTTGCCCGAGGCATAGAGCGCGCCGTCCGGGCGGAACTGCAGGGTGAAGCCGGTCGGGGACGCATCCTCGGGCGTGAAATCGAAGTCGAGGTCGAGCGCGACCCCCATCGGTTGGAAATCTGCCGCCTCCACCTCGTCTTCCGTATCAGCCGGATCTGCAGGCCCCCGATCCCCCAAAAGCGCCTCAAGCGCCTGAAGGCACTCCTCGGTGGCCTCGGGTTCGGAAGACCCTTCGCGCGCGGCGTGGATTTCGTCTGCAAGCAGATCGGCCGCCTGAAAAAAGAGTTTCACCGCCTCAGGCGTCAGGTCGAGCCTTCCGGCGCGTAGCTCGTCCAGGACGGTTTCGAACCGATGCGCAAAAGCGACCAGCGCATCGAGGCCGAACGCGCCTGCGCCGCCCTTGATCGAATGGACTGCCCGGAAGACGACATTGATCGTTTCGCCATCGTCAGCGCCCTCGTCGAGGTCGGAGAGCGCGTCTTGCAGGCTTTCGAGCAGCTCTTCACATTCGATGAAGAACGATGCTTTGATTTCTGCCATCGGGTCGGACATGTCGCACTCCTTATCCGGCAACCATGTTGAGCGCCTTGACCAGTTTGGTCGGGTCGAAGGGCTTCACGATCCAGCCGGTTGCCCCGGCGGCGCGGGCGCGGGCTTTCAGCTCGGCCGCGGATTCGGTGGTGAGGACGAGGATCGGGGTCGCGCGGTGGCGGTCCTGCCCGCGCACGGCCTCGATGAAGCCGAACCCGTCGAGGCGCGGCATGTTGATGTCGGAGATGATCGCGTCAGGCTCCAGCCCGTCGAGCACCTCCAGCCCGTGCACGCCGTCTTCGGCGAGGTAAAGCTCCATCCCGGCATGTTCGAGGGTGAGCTTGAGCATGTCGCGAATGGTGCGACTGTCATCGACCGCGAGAACTTTCAGTGACATGGGGCCTCCGCATCCGGCAGGTGCTGGAGATCCTCATGCGAGAGGCCGAACCGGGTCAGGGCGCTGTCGAACGCCTCCGAACTGTCGGCGATCTCGAGGCGGTGACCTGCGATGCGGGCAGTCTTCGCTGCAGAAAGCAGCAGTTGCAGCCCCAGCGCGCCGAAATGGGTCACGCTGGAGGCATCGAGGGCGACATCTTCCGTCGCCACGCATTGCAGCGACGCTTGCAGGGGGCGCACGGTCGCAAGGTCGATCCGGTCGGGCAGGGCAAGCGCGGTCATGGCGCCACCACAAAGTCACGAAGGCAGAGCGTACGCATCGGCAACCTCTTTCAAACACATCCGTGAAAGAGGTCTAAGCCCAAGCCGTTAAAATAGCCTTGACGGAAACGCGCCTATCGCAGCATGCGCGAAGAAAGATAGGAGGCGCAGCCCTGAAGCG
Source organism: Thioclava sp. DLFJ4-1 (assembly GCF_002020145.1). NCBI lineage: Bacteria > Pseudomonadati > Pseudomonadota > Alphaproteobacteria > Rhodobacterales > Paracoccaceae > Thioclava > Thioclava sp. DLFJ4-1. The sequence continues at coordinate 514,309 of NZ_MPZT01000003.1, read as the reverse complement.
CTGCGTAGTCGTCCTCGACCACGCTGACCGGGAAGGCGCGCAGGAATTCCGAGAAGCGCCCCTTGGCCTGCATCGCCTCGGCGAACCCGAACTCGTCGAGCCACGGGACAACGCCGCGCGCAGCCCCGCCGATCAGGTAGATGCCGCCGAAGGGCAGGTGGGTCAGCGCCAGATCGCCCACGACCCGGCCCAGCATCTGCACGAAAAGCTGGCCTGCCGCGACGGCCGTCTCTTCGCCGCGGGTGATCGCTTCGAGGATTTCCTGACCCGAGGTGGTCGCGTCATCCTCGCCCCTGAGATAGGCGTAGAGCAGTTCCAGACCGCGCCCCGACACGACATGCTCGACACTGGCGAAATCGTGCTTCGCGTCGAGATAGGTCTTGAGCGCGAAATCCTCTTCGGTCTCGATCGGCAAGGTGGTGTGGCCTGCCTCGGAGGGCGGCACGACGCGCCCGCCGGGCCCCTCATGCACGGGCGCTGCGTTGAACCCGGTGCCGATCCCGACCACCAGCCGCGCAGAGCCCTCTTTCGCAGGCAGGCCCGCCAGGATCGGGTGCACGGCATCTTCGGCGAGGCTTCCCAGCGCATGGCCCTGCGCCTGCAGATCGTTGAGCACGAAGACATGATCCGTCCCGGTCAGCCGCGCGATGTTATCGGCGCGGATCACCCAGGCGAGATTGGTCATTTCGGCCACGTCGTCGCGCACCGGACCAGCGGCGGCCACGCAGGCCCCCGCGATCTCGCCGCAATCCTCGTCGCGGATATACTCCTCGAGAATGTCCTCGAGCGCCCCGCGCCCCTTGTTCGAGAAGCGGCGGATCGTGGAATGGATCAGCTTGCCGTCACGGGCCATCGCCACGCGTGTATTGGTGCCGCCGATATCGGCTAGCAGGGTGATCTGTTCGCTCATCCGCGGGTCCCCAATGCGTCTTTCCATGCCAGATAGGACGCTTTCGGGGTGCGCTGCAAGCTGTCGAAGTCCACATGGACGAGCCCGAAGCGCTTCTCATAGCCCAGGGCCCATTCGTAATTGTCCATCAGCGACCAGCCGATATAGCCTTTCACCGGCACGCCCTCGGCGATCGCGCGCTGAACTGCGGCGAGGTGATCGCGGTAATAGGCGATGCGATGCGGGTCCTCGACCTTGCCGTCTTCGACCACATCGGGCGCGGCCATGCCGTTCTCGGTGACGTAGAGCGGCAGATCGCCGGTATAGTCGCGCTTGAGCCGTGTCAGGAACTGATAGAGCCCCTCGGGATAAATCTCCCAGCCCATCGCGGTCTTGGGCAGCGGGCCGTCGACCTCGTGATGCGCGGGCCACGGGCCTTCGGTGGGCGCGATGCGTTTGCAGGTGTAGTAATTTAGGCCTAGCCAGTCGAGTTTCTCGCCGATCAGCGCGAAATCGTCTTCCCAATTGTGCGGCATGTGCGGCGCGAAGGCCTCCATCACCTCCTGCGGATAGCGGCCCTTGAAGATGCCGTCCACGAAGAAGCGGTTGTAATACGCGTCATAGAGATTGGCGGCCGCCGCGGCCTCGGGCGTCTCGTCGGCGGGGATCGGGTATTCGAGATTGCACACTGCGCCGAGGTTTTTCATCCCATGCGCGCGCATCACCCGGATCGACTTGCCGTGGGCGAGCAGCACGTGATGCATCGCGTGGGCCGTGGCGCGGATGTCGCGCAGGCCCGGCGCGTGATGGCCGAGGAAATGGCTCAGCCAGCCGACGCACCACGGCTCGTTGATGGGGGCCGCGGACCAGATACGGTCGCCGAGCCGATCCGCGATCACCTGTGTGAAATCCGCGAACCACGAGGCGATGTCGCGATTGCGCCAGCCGCCCTTGTCGGCGAGCGCGGCAGGCAATTCCCAGTGATAGAGGGTGAGCGCCGGTTTGAGGCCACGCTCCAGCATTCCGTCGACCAGCCGGTCGTAGAAATCCAGACCCTCGCGGTTCACCGGGCCGCGCCCCTCCGGCATCACCCGCGCCCAGGAGGTCGAGAAGCGGTAGATGTCGAACCCTGCATTGGCGATCAGGTCGAGGTCTTCCTCCCAGCGGTGATAGTGGTCGCAGGCGACCGCACCGTTCTCGGCGCGCACGACATTGCCCGGCGTGGCGGCGAAAGTGTCCCAATGGGTCGGGCCCGCACCGCCAAAGGAATGACCCTCGATCTGATAGGAGGAGGTGGCAACGCCGAACTGGAAATCGGCAGGAAAATCAGCGCGTTTCGGGAGCATCTTCATCCTGTATATAAAATTGGTTTCAACTCGGGCGCAGCGCGCCTCATCAGGTGGGGACCGGACCGGTGGACTGGCCGACGACCAGAACCGCCTCCATCAATTCATGGCGCGGGCTGCGGTCGCCGCTCTCGATCTGTTCGATCAGAAGCGCCGCGCAGCGCCGTCCCGCTTCGCGCACCGAAGAGCGCGTCGCGGTGAAGATCGGCTCTTCCGCCGTGCCGTTTTTCAAGTAACCCAGCTCGTCGTCATGGGTCACGATCGAGACATCGCGCCCCATCACCAGCCCTGCCTCTTCGATGCCGCGCCGCGCACCCATCGCGGAGAGCAGCGAGGCGGTCAGGAAGGCCGTCGGCGGGTCGGGCCATTGCAGCATCTCGCGCGCCGCATCATGGCCCTGTGCCTCGGTCATCTCGCCCTCGACGATCAAGGCAGGGTCGATGGCCATATCACGCGCCTTGAGTGCCGCCTCATAGCCGCGCCGACGTCTGCGGGCGAAATCCATTTCTCCGATGCCGTTGATCAGCGCGATCCGGCGATGCCCCAGATCGAGCAGGAAATTCGTGGCACGCTCGAAAGCGCGCTTATTGTTCACATCGACCCAGCTGAAGGGGGCGTTCGTTCCGCTCACCCGCCCGTGCAGCACATAGGGCATCCCAAGCGCGTCGAGCATTGCGATCCGGTGATCCTCGACCTTGGGCGCGTGAATCAGCACGCCGTCCACATTCCCTTTCGAGCGCAGCTCGGCATAGGCGCGGGCCTCGGAATCGTCGGGCACGATGGTCATGACCATATCGTAGCCCGCACGCGCATAGACTTCACCGGCGCCCGCGATGAAATCCGCGAAAACCGGATTCACGATCTCGTGGCGGTCCGAGATCGGGATGATGTGGCCGATGGCCATCGCACGCCCCGTCGCCAATCGTTTGGCCTGCGTGTTGGGACGATAATTGGCGGCCTCTGCCGCTTCGCGCACCCGACGCCGCGTCGCCTCGGAGACTTCCGGGTAGCCGTTGAGCGCGCGACTCACAGTGGTGGGCGACAGCCCCAATTCGAGTGCCAATGTCTTGAGATTCATGAGCCAAACCGCTTTGGATTATTGAGAGACTAGGGTGCGCGTCTATCGGCGTCAATGATGCGGGTGCGGCGCGGCACATGCTGCGCTGCGGCGTAACTTTCTGCGTAAGTCATGAGGATATAAAGCGGAATTGATTTTGGCGTGAGCAGGCACAATTGACTTCTTTGCGAGGCTCTGAAACGGTCGGAGCTGTCCAAAGCGCTTTGGGTTGGCGAGTCGCCATGGGCCAAAAAGCGCGACACACTGGGAGGATTTCATGACCAAACATCTGATGCTTGGGATCGCGGCGCTCGCGCTGTCGGCGGGGCTTGCTCACGCGCAGGATCTCAAGTTCGCGCCGGGCAGCGATGCCGACAAGTTTGACTGGGCGAGCTATGACCAATTTAAGAACGACACCGATCTGAGCGGCGAAACGCTCACGATCACCGGCCCGTGGACGGGCAACGACAAGGCGCTTTTCGAGAGCGTTCTGGCCTATTTCGAGGCCGCGACCGGCGCCAAGGTGAACTACTCCGGTTCGGAAAGCTTCGAGCAGGATATCGTGATCGCCGCCAAGGCTGGCACGCCGCCGAACATCGCGGTCTTCCCGCAGCCGGGCCTCGCCTCCGACATGGCCAAGCAGGGCTACCTGACGGCGATGCCCGATGGCACGGGTGACTGGATCAAGAACAACTACGCCGCCGGGAAGTCCTGGGAGGACCTGTCCACCTACAAGGGCAAGGACGGCGAGATGCACACCTACACGTTCCCCTTCAAGGCGGATGTGAAATCGCTCGTCTGGTATGTGCCGGAGAACTTCAAGGAAGCGGGCTACAAGGTTCCCGAGACGATGGAGGACCTCAAGGCGCTGACCGAGCAGATCAAGGCCGACGGCGGTACGCCGTGGTGCATCGGTCTGGGGTCCGGGGCTGCCACCGGCTGGCCCGCGACCGACTGGGTCGAGGACTTCATGCTGCGCACGCAGTCGCCCGAGACCTATGACGACTGGGTCACCAACAAGCTGAAGTTCAACGATCCCAAGGTCGTTCAGGCGATCGAGGATTACGGCTGGTTCGCCAAGACCCCCGGCTTCGCCGAAGGCGGCGAGCAGGCGGTGGCCACCACCGACTTCCGCGACAGCCCGAAAGGTCTCTTCGACTTCCCGCCGAAATGCTACATGCACAAACAGGCGAGCTTCATTCCGACCTTCTTCCCCGACGGAACCAAGGTTGGTCAGGACGTGAACTTCTTCTATTTCCCGTCCTATGCCAGCAAGGATCTCGGCAAGCCGGTCCTCGGTGCAGGCACGATGTTCGGCATCACCAAGGACTCCAAGGCCGCCGAAGCCTTCGTGAAGTTCCTCGAGACGCCGATCGCCTCGGAAATCTGGATGGCGCAATCGGGCTTCCTGACGCCGAACAAGAACGTCAATCCGGCGGCCTTCGCCAATGACGTGCAGCGGCACATGAACTCGATCCTGCTGGACGCGACGACCTTCCGCTTCGACGGGTCGGATCAGATGCCGGGCGAGATCGGCACCGATGCGTTCTGGAAAGCGATGGTCGCCTACACCACCGGTGACGAGACCGCGCAAGAGGCCGCAGACGCGGTCCAGAAGCGCTGGGACAGCATCCAGAAGTAAGTAACGCCTGCGCCCCCGGAGCCGTTCTCCGGGGGCGTTCGCATCTTTTCACGCCGGTTCGGGGAGGGGCCAGATGTCACCGATCTTGCAGGGTCTGATTACGATCGCGCTTGGGGTGGGCGGCTGTGTCGCCTATTTCTACGCCGCGAATATCGTCCTCGACAAAGTCATCTTCCCGCCGAGCGGCAAAGACCCGGGGCGCAACATCAACCGCGCGAACATGGTCCGCCCCTGGCTGTTCCTGTTCCCGGCGATCTTCGCGCTCGGTCTGTATCTGGCCTATCCGGTGGTGGGCTCGTTCTGGCGCTCGCTGTTCAATCGCGACGGCGGCACTTTCGTGGGCCTTGGCAATTACGAGCGGCTCGCGATGGACCCGAGCTTCCGTCAGGCCGTGTTCAACAACTTCCTCTGGGTGCTGGTGGTGCCCGCGCTCGCGACCTTCCTCGGTCTGCTGGCAGCGCAACTCACCGATCGCATCAAATGGGGTAACATCGCGAAATCGCTGATCTTCATGCCGATGGCGATCTCCTTCGTGGGCGCCTCGCTGATCTGGAAATTCGTCTATGCGGTGAACCCCGATATCGGGATGATCAACGCGATCCGCGTGGCCTTCCACATGCAGCCGCTCGACCCGCTTCAGGTGCCGTTCTGGAACAACTTCTTCCTGATGGTGATCCTGATCTGGATCCAGACCGGCTTCGCGATGGTGATCCTCTCGGCCGCCCTGCGCGGTATCCCCGAGGAGACGATCGAGGCCGCTGTTCTCGACGGCGCGAACCCGTTCCAGCTGTTCTTCAAGATCAAGGTGCCGCAGATCATGCCGACGATCGTCGTGGTCTGGACCACGATCACGATCCTCGTGCTGAAGGTCTTCGACATCGTCTACGCAACGACCGGCGGGAATTTCGGCACGCAGATCCTGCCCAGCTACATGATGCAATACATGTTCCGCGATGACGGGCGCGCGACGGCGGTGGCCTTCGTCATCATGATCATCGTGCTGCCGGTGATGATCTGGAACATCATTCAAGCCCGTAGGGAGACGCGCTGATGGCCGCTATCGCAGGACAGAAATCGCGCCTGACTTGGGCGGTGCAACTCTCGGTCGTCTTCATGGTAGTGCTGTGGCTGGTGCCGACGGTGGGGCTTCTGGTCAGTTCCTTCCGCACGACCGACCAGATCAGCCAGTCGGGCTGGTGGGACGCGGCCTTCTCGGTGGAGAAAGCTTTCCGCGACCGCATCCCGGCCGACGGCGAGAAACAGGTCGACGGGCTCTACGTGCTCGAGGGCGATCTGCTCAATAACGGGCAGAACGCGAATGACCTGAAATCCGGCACGACGATCACCGCCTTCGGCACCTCGGGCATCAAGCCGGGCGCCTACAAGGCGGGCGAGACGGTCGATACCGGCGATGGCGGCACGCTGAGCGTCGCCGAGGACGGCACCTACAAGGCGACGTCGAAGACGAGCTTCGACGGTTCGGGCCCGCGGGTCTATTTCGTGGCCGAGATGCCGCCCGCCTTCACGCTGGCCAATTACCGCAACGTGCTGTTCTCCGACGGCATGGGGCAGGCCTTCATGAACACGCTGACGGTGACGATCCCGGCGACGATCATCCCGATCCTCGTGGCGGCCTTCGCGGCCTATGCGCTGGCCTGGATGGAGTTTCCGGGCCGGGGCCTGTTGATCGCGGCGGTTGTGGGCCTTCTGGTCGTGCCGCTGCAGCTCGCGCTGGTGCCGCTCCTGCGGCTCCATCAGGAGATCGGCATCGGGCAGAGCTTCCTCGGGATATGGCTGGCCCATACCGGGTTCGGCTTGCCGCTCGCGATCTACCTGTTGCGCAACTACATGGTCGGTCTTCCGCGCGATATCATCGAGAGCGCGAAGGTCGACGGGGCGACCGATTTCCAGATCTTCATGAAAATCGTGCTGCCTTTGTCATTCCCGGCGCTTGCTTCTTTTGCAATCTTCCAATTCCTCTGGGTCTGGAATGACCTACTTGTCGCGAAGGTCTTCCTTCCGGCGAACGACGCCTCGAAGGTGATGACTGTGAAGATCGCCGACGACCTTCTGGGGTCGCGCGGCGGCGACTGGGGCATTCTGGCGTCCGCCGCCTTCATCTCCATCGCCGTGCCGCTTCTGGTGTTCTTCGCTATGCAGAAATATCTCGTCCGCGGTCTGCTGGCGGGTTCGGTTAAAGGTGGTTGATGAAAACCCTTACTAAGAAAGAAGACTGGTGGCGCGGGGCCGTGATCTACCAGATCTATCCGCGCAGCTTTCAGGACAGCAATGGCGATGGCATCGGCGACCTTCTGGGGATCGTGAGGCGGCTGCCGCATGTCGCGAGCCTCGGGGCGGATGCGGTCTGGATCTCTCCCTTCTTCACCTCGCCGATGAAGGATTTCGGCTATGACGTCAGCGATTACACCGATGTCGATCCGATGTTCGGCAGCCTCGCCGATTTCGATCAGGTGATCGCGACGGCCCATGCGCTCGGTCTGAAGGTGATGATCGATCTGGTGCTGAGCCACACGTCCGATCAGCACCCCTGGTTCCAGGAAAGCCGGTCGAGCCGGGACAACCCCAAGGCCGACTGGTATGTCTGGGCCGATCCCAAGCCCGACGGCACGCCGCCCAATAACTGGCTGTCGATCTTCGGCGGCCCGGGCTGGCACTGGGACAGCCGGCGCGAACAATATTACATGCACAACTTCCTCGTGGAGCAGCCCGATCTGAACTTCCACAACCCGGAAGTGACGCAGGAATTGCTCAACGTCGCGCAGTTCTGGCTGGAGCGCGGTGTCGATGGCTTCCGCCTCGACACGATCAACTTCTACATGCATGACGACGAACTGCGCGATAATCCCGCGCTGCCGCCGGAAGAGCGTAACGACCAGACCGCGCCCAAGGTGAACCCTTACAATCACCAGCGCCACATCTACGACAAGAATAACCCCGAGAACCTGCGCTTTCTGCGCAAGCTCCGGACGCTGATGAACAACTACAACGCCGCGGCCGTGGGCGAAGTGGGCGATAGCCAGCGCGGGCTGGAGATCCTCGGCGAATACACCTCCGGCGCGGACAAGATGCAGATGTCCTACGCGTTCGAGCTGCTCTCCGGGCATGAACCGCTCAAGGCGAGCTACTTTAAGTCCGTCTTCGACAAGGTCGATGCGGTCGCGAAGGATGGCTGGGTTTGCTGGGCCTATTCGAACCACGATGTGGAGCGCCATATCTCGCGCTGGCAGCTGACGCCGGCCTCGGCGCGCCTCTATACTTCGCTGATGATGTGCCTGCGCGGCTCGCTCTGCCTCTATCAGGGCGAGGAACTGGGTCTGCCCGAGGCGGAGCTGTCCTACGAAGACCTGCAGGACCCTTACGGCAAGGAATTCTGGCCCGAATTCAAGGGCCGCGATGGCTGCCGCACGCCGATGGTCTGGGAACGCGATGCTGCGTATGCGGGCTTCTCGCAGGCGCGCCCGTGGCTGCCGGTGCCCACCACGCACCAGAACATCGCGACCGATGTGGCCGAGCACGATCCGGCCTCGCTGCTGCACCATTACCGCCGCGCGATCGGCTTCCGTCGCAATCACGACGTGCTTCGGACCGGCGCGATGGAGGATATGTATTGCTCCGGCGATCTGCTGGTCTTCACGCGCAGGAACGAGGAGGAGACGATCCTGTGCTATTTCAACCTGTCCGATCATCCGGTGAACGCCACCGTTCCGCCGGGCAACTGGGTGACGGTCGGGGGCGAGCTGGGCTCGATCCGACCGATGCCTGATCACACTTTGCATCTCGGCCCATGGCAGCCGAGCATTCTGCGCCTCGACGAACACGAGGCCTGAGGGGGAGACTATGGCCGAACTCAAACTGGAAAACGTCGCGAAAAGCTATGGCGAGGTGTCGGTTCTCGAGAACATCAACCTTGACATCAAAGCGGGTGAGCTGATCGTCTTCGTGGGGCCCTCGGGCTGCGGGAAATCGACGCTTTTGCGGATGATCGCGGGGCTCGAGAAAATCACGGGCGGCACGCTCGAGATCGACGGGGTGCGGATGAACGATGTGCCGCCCTCGAACCGAGGCATCGCGATGGTCTTCCAGTCCTACGCGCTCTATCCGCATATGACAGTGCGCGACAACATGGCCTTCGCCCTGAAAATCGCGAAGATGAGCAAGGACGAGATCGATGCCGCCGTCAATAAGGCGGCGGATATGCTGCAACTGACCGACTATCTCGACCGTCTGCCGAAGGCGCTCTCGGGCGGTCAGCGGCAGCGGGTCGCCATCGGGCGCGCCATCGTGCGCGACCCGAAGGTCTATCTCTTCGACGAACCGCTCTCGAACCTCGATGCGGCGCTGCGCGTCGCCACCCGGATCGAGATCGCCCAGCTGAAAGAGGCGATGCCCGATCGCACGATGATCTACGTCACCCACGATCAGGTCGAAGCGATGACGCTCGCGACCCGGATCGTGGTGCTGGCGAACAAGGGGATCGCGCAGGTCGGCACGCCTCTCGAACTCTATGAGCAGCCGCGCAACGAATTCGTCGCGCAGTTCATCGGCTCTCCCGCGATGAACCTGCTGTCGGGCGAGATCACCGAGACGGGCGAGGTGACCACGGTGAAACTCGATGGCGGCGGCATCGCACGTTCCACCATCCCGACGCGTCCCGAGGACCTGTCGCGGCGCGTGAAAATCGGGGTGCGCCCGGAGGATTTCGTGCCCTCCGAGGACGCGGCGATCTACACCGGTCGCGTCGATATCGTCGAAGCTCTGGGCGAAGTGACGCTTCTGTATTTCGAGGCCGAAGGCGGTCACGACCCGATCATCGCGAAACTGCCCGGCATCCATCACGACCGTCGCTATACCGAGATTTCTCTCGGCGCCGATCCGTCCAAGGTGCATATCTTCGCGGACGGTCAGTCGCTTCTCTACCGCTGACGGACGCAAACAGGCCATCGCGTATCCCTCTGCCCGCTAGTTTGAGGCGAGATAAACGGGCGGAGGCAATCATGGCCGATTCGGAACTGGGTGAACGTGTGGGGCGTCGCGCGCGCGGTGGTGGCGGGGCAGCCCGTCGTGCCGAACGCACGGCCGCGAAGGTGGAGTTCTCGCGCTTCATCACGCGCAACATTCCCGACATGGAAATCCTGAACGAGGAAGCCCTCGAGATCATCGAGCATAACGCGGAAACCGTGCTCGAAGAGATCGGCGTCAATTTCGTCGAGAACCCCGAAGCGCTGGAACGCTGGCGCGAGGCCGGGGCCTCGATCGAAGGCGAACGCGTGCGCATCCCGCGCGGCCTTGCCCGCAAGCTCTGCGCGACCGCGCCGTCGCAATTCACCCAGCACGCCCGCAACCCCGAACGCAATGTCGAGATCGGCGGGCGCAACCTCGTCATCGCCCCGGTCTATGGCCCGCCCTTCGTGCGCGACAGCCAGGGCGGTCGCCGCTACGCGACGATCGAGGATTTCCGGAACTTCGTGAAACTCGGCTACATGTCGAAATGGGTCCACCATTCCGGCGGCACCGTCTGCGAGCCGACCGATGTGGCGGTGAACAAGCGTCATTTCGACATGCTCCACGCCCACATGACGCTTAGCGACAAGCCCTATATGGGCTCGGTCACCGAGCCCTCGCGCGCCGCCGACAGCGTCGAGATGTCGAAGATCCTCTTCGGTGACGAGTTCGTCGACCAGAACACCGTGATGACCTCGCTCATCAACATCAACTCGCCGCTGACCTTCGACTCCACCATGATGGGTGCACTCGAGGTTTATGCGAAGGCCAATCAGGCCTGCATCATCTCGCCCTTCATCGTGGGTGGCGCGATGGCGCCAGTCTCGGTCGCGGGCACGCTGACGCAGGTGCTGGCCGAGGTGCTTGCGGGCGTCGCCTATTCCCAGCTGATCCGTCCCGGTGCGCCGGTGATCTTCGGGGCCTTCGTTACTTCGATCGACATGAACTCGGGCGCGCCCACCTTCGGCACGCCGGAAGCCTCGCTGATCACGCTCGGCGCGGGGCAACTCGCGCGGCGTCTGAACCTGCCGTATCGCTCGGCGGGCGGGTTCACCGGGTCCAAGCTTCCCGATGCGCAGGCCGCTTACGAGACCGCGAATACGCTCAATAACGGGCTCTATGCGGGTGTGAACTTCATGCTGCATGGTTGCGGCTGGCTGGAGGGCGGTCTGGTCTCGTCCTACGAGAAATTCGTGATGGATGCCGACCAGCTGGGCATCCTGCACAGCCTCGCCAAGGGTGTCGACATCTCGGAGAACGGTCAGGCGATGGATGCGATCCGCGAGGTCGGCCCCGGCGGTCACTATCTCGGCTGCGCCCATACGCAGGCGAACTTCAAGGATGCGTTCTGGCGCACGAAACTGCTCGATTACCGTCCCTTCGAGACCTGGGAAGAGCAGGGCGCGCCCGACACGATGGCGCTGGCGACGAAGCGGGTGGAGAAGATGCTCAGCGAGTATCAGCAGCCCGCCATGGACCCGAGCGTCGCCGAGGCGCTGGCGGCCTACGTCGCGCGCAAGAAGGCCGAAGTTCCCGACGCCTTCCTGTAACCGCTCAGTCTTCCTCGATTTGATAGTCCCGCGCGATCCCCTGGGTCGCGCGGCCCCATTCCGAGGCTTTCGTCCGCGCCTGATGCGCCTCGAACGCGGCCCGGTCGGTGAAGCGTTCCGTGACGGTGAAGACCAGCGGATCGGCTCCTTGCCTGACTTCGAACATCTCGCATCCCGGCTCGGCATGGGTCAGCGCGATATGCTCGGGCAGGTGAACGCGGACAATTCCCACCTCGGCGGCATCGGCGCAGATCAGGCGCCCGGTCAGTTTGACGGCCATCTTTGTCTCCCCAAAAGAAAAGGCCCGCGCCTTTCGGACGCGGGCCTGAAACTCATTCCCATTCGATCGTGCCGGGGGGCTTCGAGGTGATGTCGTAGGTCACCCGGTTGATGCCCTTCACCTCGTTGATGATCCGCGTCGCGGTCTCGCCGAGGAACTCGTGGCTGAACGGGTAGTAATCCGCCGTCATGCCGTCGACCGAGGTCACCGCGCGCAAGGCGCAGGCGTAATCATAGGTCCGCCCGTCGCCCATCACGCCAACTGTGCGCACCGGCAGGATCGCGACGAAGGCCTGCCAGATCTCGTCATAAAGCCCGTGCTTGCGGATCTGGTCGATATAGACCGCGTCGGCCTTGCGAAGGATCTCCAGCTTGTCGCGGGTGATCTCGCCGGGGCAGCGGATCGCGAGGCCGGGGCCGGGGAAGGGGTGGCGGCCAATGAACGACGCCGGCAGACCCAGCTCGTGACCGAGCGCACGGACCTCGTCCTTGAACAGCTCGCGCAGCGGCTCGACCAGCTTGAGGCCCATCTTCTCGGGGAGACCGCCCACATTGTGGTGCGACTTGATGGTAACCGAGGGACCGCCCGAGAAGCTCACCGATTCAATGACATCGGGATAAAGCGTGCCCTGCGCGAGGAAGCTCGCATCCTCGATCTCACCCGCATATTTCTGGAACACGTCGATGAAGAGGCGCCCGATCGTCTTGCGCTTGACCTCAGGGTCGGTGACGCCTTCCAGCTCGCCGAGGAACAGCTCGCTCTCATCGGCATGGATCAGCTTGATGTTGTAATGGTCGCGGAACATCGTGACCACTTCCTCAGCCTCGTTCATCCGCAGCAGGCCATGATCCACGAAGACACAGGTCAGCTGATCGCCGATCGCCTCGTGCAGCAGGATCGCGGTGACCGAGCTGTCGACGCCGCCGGACAGACCGCAGATCACATGGCTGTCGCCCACCTGCTCGCGGATCTGGCGGATCGCCTCGTCGCGATAGGCGTCCATCGTCCAGTCGCCGGTGAAGCCCGCGTCGCGCACGAAGTTCTCGTAGAGCGTCTTGCCGTTGGGCGTGTGATGCACCTCCGGGTGGAACTGCACCGCGTAGAAGCGACGGCTCAGATCGGCGGTGATCGCATACGGCGCGCCCGGCGAGGTGCCATAGACCTCGAAGCCCGGCGCGATGCGGCTGACATGGTCGCCATGGCTCATCCAGACCTGCTCGCGGCCCGCGCCATCCATGAACCAGCCATTGAGCAGATCGATCCGCGTCTCGGTCGGCGTCACATAGGCGCGCCCGAATTCGGCGGAGCCGTGCTTGGCCTCCACCAGACCGCCCAGATCCTGCATCATCACCTGCTGGCCGTAGCAGATGCCGAGGATCGGTACGCCCAGTTCATAGGCCGATTTCGGCGGCCGTGGAGAGCCCTCGCGCGTAACCGAATCCGGTCCGCCCGAGAAGATGATCGCTTTCGGGGCGAACTCTTTCAGGAAGGCGTCGGTGACGTTCTGATAGGGATGGATTTCGCAGTAAACATTCAGCTCGCGAAGCCGCCGCGCAATCAGCTGCGTGACTTGAGAGCCGAAGTCGATGATGAGGAGGCGCTGATGGTCTGTCATGCCGTTGGCATTAGGACGCGTTTTCGCGCTTGGCAAGAGGGCAGCTTGCGCGACGGTAATTTATCGCACGACTGATCCCTTCCTCTTGGCAAAAATATCCCGGGGGGCGGCGCAGCCGCGGGGGCAGCGCCCCCTCCGACATCGCCGTTTAACTCTCCGGATAGCCGCCCGGGATCAGCGGCCGGATCTTCAGCCGCGTGATCCGGTTGTCCTTGCGGCCTGCGACCTCGAAGCGGAAGCCGTGGAAGGAGAAGACCTGCCCCTCGGTCGGGATCGTCTGCGCCTCGTGGATCACCAGACCGGCCACGGTATTGGCCTCTTCGTCGGGCAGCGTCCAGTCGGTCTCACGGTTCAGGTCGCGGATCGTCATCGCGCCGTCGACGATGTAATCGCCACTCTCGGTGGGCTTCAGACGCTTCTCGGCCTTGGGGTCGAACTCGTCGGTGATCTCGCCGACGATCTCTTCGAGGATGTCCTCCAGTGTCAGCAGACCCCGCAGGTCGCCATATTCATCCACCACCAGCGCGAAATGGGTGCGACGCTTCAGGAACTCCTGCATCTGCTCGTCGAGCGGCGTCGTCTCGGGGACGAAATAGGGCTTCATCATCACCTTGGCGATGTCGAGATCGGCGACGCTTTCCAACGTCCCGTCGCCCCCACGCACGACCTTCTCGACCGCGCGCAGCAGGTCTTTCGAGTGGATGACGCCCACCACGTTCTCGCGCTCGCCGCGATAGAGCGGCAGGCGAGTGTGCGGCGAGGACAGCACCGCCGTCAGGATCGTGTCGGGATCTTCCTCGATATCGATCATCTCGATCTGGCTCCGGTGGAGCATGATCTCTTCGACCGTGCGATTGCCCAGATCGAGCGCGCCCAGCAACCGGTCACGGTCTTCCTTGTCGACCGTGCCCTCGGATTGCCCCAGCGCCAGCGCGCCTGCGATCTCCTCGTGGATCGAGAACATATGGGTGTCCTTGTCGGTCCGCATCCCGAAGGCATAGAGGATGCCGCGCACGATCATCCGCACGATGGCGACGATCGGGGCGAGGACGAGCGTGACCACGCGGATCGGCCCCGCGACCTTCGAGGCGACTTTCTCGGGCAGGGTGATCGCATAGGTCTTGGGCAGCACTTCCGAGAAGACCAGCACCAGCACCGTCATCACCAGCGTCGCCAGCGCCACCCCCGATTGCCCGAAGACCCGCGTCATCAAAGCCGTCGCCAGCGAGGCGGACAGGATGTTGACGACGTTATTGCCCAGAAGGATCGCGCCGATCAGGCGTTCGCTATCCTCGGTGACCTCCAGCGCGGTCTTCGCGCCGCTTTCGCCCTTATCGGCCTGCGCGCGCAGCTTCGCACGGCTGGCCGCCGTCAGCGCCGTTTCGGAGCCCGAGAAGAAGGCCGAGAGCGCCAGCAGCAGAATGATCGAACCGGCGGTGAGCCAGAAAGCAAAATCGAGAGTGTTTTCCATGGTGTCAGGTTATGGGGCGCGGGCAGGGCGCATTCAAGCGGTGCCGTCACTTTTGCCGCGCGGTTTCGCCAGCGGGTGATGCGTCAGCACCAGCTCCTTGAGCCGTTCGTCGAGGACATGGGTGTAGATTTCCGTGGTCGACAGGTCCGCATGCCCCAGCAACATCTGGATCGCACGCAGATCCGCGCCGCCTTGCAGAAGATGCGTGGCGAAGGCGTGGCGCAAGACGTGGGGCGTGACCTTGGCGGGGCTGACCCCGGCCTTCACCGCGATGTCTTTCAAGAGCTTGTGAAAGCCCTGACGCGTCAGGTGGCCTTCCTTGCCGCCCGAGGGAAAGAGGAAACGCGAGGGCGGCGCGCGATGTTCGATGCGGGCCTGTTCCTCAGCCGCGTCGCGCGCGGTCAGCCAGTCGGCCAGCGCCTCGCGCGCCGGCGGCGACAGCGGCACCATCCGCTCTTTGTCACCCTTGCCGCGCACCAGCAGCATCCGCGGATCGCCGCGGGCGGAGGACACCGGCAGCGAGACCAGTTCGGAAACCCGCATCCCCGCGGCATAGAGAAGCTCCATCAGGCAGCGATTGCGGATCTGGTCCTTCTGCGAGCGCCCCTGATCGCGGGCGGCCTCCAGCAGCGCTTCGACCTCCTCGAGGCTCAGGGTTTTCGGCAGGCGTTGCGCGCGCCCGGGGCCCGCTATGCGGATCGCCGGGTTGTCGGCGCGCCAGCCTTCCTCATAGGCGAAGCGGTAAAGCTGCCGGATCGCCGAGAGCCTGCGCGCGCGGGTCGATTTCGCCAGCCCCTCCGCCTCGCAGCGGATCAAGTAGGTCTCGATATCGGCGCGGGTGAGCGTCGCATAGCTCAGCCCTTTTGCCTGAAGAAACCCCGCGAAGTCATTGAGATCGCGACCATAACTCAGGATCGTGTTGCGCGCGGCACCGGCTTCGGCGGATTGCGCGTCGAGAAAACTCGGCAGCCATTGCGGATCGGGCGGCGCGTCTGAACCGGGTCCGGTCATCCGCGATCTCCCAGCACGATCAGTTCGATCGCGGCGCGCCGCGCGACGGTTTCCAGCCCGGCCAGACGTAGCAGGCTCAGCCCGTCCTGCAGGCGCGGATAATCGCCTTTCGCGCCTTCGCCAACATCCCCGATCGCCTCGATCAGTGCGAGGCCAAGCTGATCGGGAAGCAATCCCTTGTAGCGCTCGGGCGCGGCACCCGGCGGCGCATCGAAGACCGCCTTCAGCGCCTGATCGCGCGCGCCGCTTGCAGGGGTTGCGCTGGTATCTCCTGCTGCCAGCCCCTTGAGCAGCGCGGCCTGCGCTGAACTCTGCGTCCCTTTCCGGGCGTTTTCCTCGTAATTCGGGGTCAGGAGGCTCAGCTCGTAGGCGAGGCGGCCCGCGCGGCCCGGCAGGTCCATCCCCGCGAGCTGGTCGCCAAACAGCGCGCCCAGAACCGGCGCGAGATCTTCCGAGGCCATCACGTCATAAGCGTCGGGCAGGGCGGTCGCGACCTTGTCGGTATCGCTCGCCTCGAGCGCCTCATCGAGCGCGCTCACGGCTGACACGCGATCCCAGAGCGCCCCGGACGCCGCCGCTTTACGCTCGGTATAAAGTCCCAGCAGCCGGTTCGGATCGAGGACACCCGCGCGGGCCAGACGCTCGGCGGCCTCCAATTGCGATTTCCAGCCGTTATTCTCGGTCAGATCGGCCTGCGCGAAGGCCAGAGGCAGCGTTGCGGTGGGCAGCGGTTGCCCGATCGCCTCCATCATCTTGAACGCGAGCGGCGTGACGTGATCGGGGGGCGGTGCATCCCCGGCCTCTTCGGCCAGGGCCGGGTCGAGGAATTGCTCCAGCAGAGAGCGATCCTCCGCAGGGATCTGCCCCAGCGCGGCGCCCGTGCCATAGGTCAACTCTGCCGTGTCCCACTGCCCGTTGCGCGCAAGGCAGAACACCCGCGCCGCATAAGACGGCGCAATCCCGGGCGTGCGTTCGATGATTTTGCAGGCGCGGTTTTCCTGCCCAAGCAGCAGCGCCACGTCGAAGCTACGGCGGAAAATCTCGGGGCTCGCCGTGCCCGCCTGTCCGAGCAGAGCATTGGCCTGTTCCAGCGCGCCCATATCCAGAAGCCGGTCGATCCGGGCAAGGAATAGCTGGTTGCGCTGCGACGGCGTCTCGATCTGCGGCGGGTTCAGCTCGGCCAGCAGCAATGTCAGGCTCAGCCCCCGCAGCGCGGGCAACTGATCGAGCGGCATTGCCCGCAGCGCCTGCGCCAGTTCCGGCTCGGGGGTCTTGCCCCAAAGATCGCGCGGCAACCCGGTGCGATCCGGCGTCAACAGCCCCAACGTATCGGCGGAGGGCGCGTCGAGCGAGAGTACCGCGATATCTTCGATTCCGCCCGCCCCGGTGACCGGGGCAGTCGAGCCCGCCGGGCCATCGCGCGGTGCCGACTTCAGGGAATGCGACAGCCAGTCGATCGCCGACATAGGGCTGCTGGCCGTAGCGGAGGCGTCCGCCGCGGCATTCGATTGCGCGGCGGCGGGTCCCGCCACCAGACCGCCAAGCGCGAAACCGCTCAGCCAGATCAGACCAAGAGTCGCCGCGCGGCGATCAGTTGCCACTCGCAGTCTCGCTGTCCGTGCTCGTCTCGGTATCTGCATCGGAATTACTCGTGCCCGCCATGCCCGAACCATCGGGCAGCGTGACTTCGATCCGCTGTTCCTGACTGTCGGGGCTCATGTCGCCCAAGTAAGCAAAGCCGATCACGCCGATCGCGCCAAGCACCAGAAGGATGACGATAAGCTTGAAGATGCGCCCCATAATCTCTCTTTTCTGCCGTCTGTCGCGGCCCGTCCCATAACGTGTCTCTCGGCGGGCGGGCCGTTCTTGGTTGCGGTTTCGCGTTGATCATATATGGCATTTCAGGGAAGTTCACGCCATTCAAGGGGTCCTGCGTCACGATTGTGCAAGGCTCCGCCGATGGCAAGCCTTGTCCGTCCCGCCGGGATTGACAGGGCAGGAATACCGCAGGCGACGCGAGGCAGGGGGCGCTAGGTGGAAGGCGAAACCGGGATCGAAGGGCATCTGACGCGCTCCGTCGTGCTCGTCGGCATGATGGGCTCGGGCAAGACGGCGGTCGGCACCGCCCTGTCCAAGATGCTCGATTCGGCATTCCTCGACAGCGACCACGAAATCGAACGCGCGGCCCAGATGACCGTGGCCGAAATTTTCGCCCGCGATGGCGAGCCGTTCTTCCGCGCCCGCGAATCGGAAGTGCTGGAGCGGCTCTTGATGGGCCCGCCCGGCGTGATCTCCACCGGGGGCGGGGCGTTTCTCTCCGAGAAAAACCGCGAGTTGATCAACCGGCTCGGTGTCTCGGTCTGGCTGAAAGCGGATTTGGAGATCCTTTGGAACAGGGTGCGCCACAAGAACACGCGCCCCCTGCTGCGCACGGCCGACCCGAAACAGACGCTGAGCGATCTGCTTGCGGCGCGCCTTCCGCATTATCAAAAGGCCCAGATCGTGGTCGAGGCCGAGCCGGGGCTCTCGGTGCAGGGCATGGCGCGCAAGGTGGTTTCGCATCTGCGCGAGGTGGATGGATTGATCGAAGAGGTGAAAGATGCGTGAGATCGTGCCGGTCGAGCTGGGCGAGCGTTCCTACGAGGTGCGCATCGGCACCGGGCTTTTGGAAAATGCTGGCACCGAGATCGCGCCCTTGCTGCGCCGTCCGCGCGTGGCTGTCGTCGCCGATCAGACGGTCGCCGATCTGCATCTCGCGACCATGCGCCGCGGCCTTGGCGATATCGAGATGGTCTCGCTGACCCTGCCGCCGGGCGAGGGCACGAAAAGCTGGCCGCAGTTCACCCGCACTGTCGAATGGCTGCTGGAGCAGAAGGTCGAGCGCAAGGATATCGTCATCGCCTTGGGCGGCGGCGTGATCGGCGATCTGGTGGGGTTTGCCGCCGCCGTTTTGCGCCGGGGCGTGCGCTTCGTGCAGATCCCGACCTCGCTTCTCGCGCAGGTCGACAGCTCCGTGGGCGGCAAGACCGGGATCAACGCGCCGCAGGGCAAGAACCTGATCGGCGCCTTCCATCAGCCCTCGCTGGTGCTGGCCGATCTCGACGTGCTGGGAACGCTCGAGCCGCGCGACTTCCTCGCGGGCTATGGCGAGGTGGTGAAATACGGGCTTCTGGGCGATGCGGCGTTCTTCGACTGGCTCGAGGCGAACGCGCCTGCGATGGCGGCGGGCGATATGGAAAAGCGCCTGCATGCGGTGAAACGCTCGGTCGAGATGAAAGCCGAGATCGTGGCCCGCGACGAGACGGAGGAGGGCGACCGTGCTCTCCTCAATCTCGGTCACACCTTCTGCCACGCGCTGGAGGCCGCAACGGGCTATTCCGACCGGCTCCTGCATGGCGAGGGCGTGGCGATCGGCTGCGCGATGGCGTTCGAACTGAGCCAGCGCCTTGGCCTGTGTTCGCAAGAAGCCCCGAGCCGCGTGCGCGCGCATCTGCGCGACATGGGAATGAAGACCGATCTGGCCGATATCGAGGGCGATCTGCCGGGCCGCGACGCGCTGATCGACCTGATGGCGCAGGACAAGAAGGTGCTCGACGGCAAGCTGCGTTTCATTCTCGCGCACGGCATCGGCGAGGCTTTCGTGACCTCGGATGTGCCGCGCGATGTGCTGGCAGGCGTGCTCGACGACGCGCTCGCCGCGCGGTAAGCCGATTTCCCAGTTGCGAGCCGCGCGCTCCTTCTTTATACGCCGCTTCAGGCACCCATAGCTCAGCTGGATAGAGCGCTGCCCTCCGAAGGCAGAGGCCGAAGGTTCGAATCCTTCTGGGTGCGCCATTTCCCCCAGTTTCCGGAATTTCAACGCCTTGGGGGCGGCACAGACGCTATCGAGACGGCCCCGAGACAGACCCGATGAGAGATGCGATGACGACAGATGACGCCCTGATCCGCGCAGCGAAGCTCTCGGTCGCGCCGATGATGGACTGGACCGACCGCCATTGCCGCTATTTCCACCGTCAGATCAGCCGCAACGCGCTGCTCTACACCGAGATGGTGACTGCACCCGCGGTGATTCACGGTGATCGCGATCGGCTGCTGGGGTTTGACGCCGCCGAACATCCGGTGGCGCTGCAGCTCGGCGGCTCGGACGCGAAAGAACTGGCCGAGGCGGCGAAGGTCGGCGCGGATCTCAGTTATGACGAGATCAACCTCAACTGCGGCTGCCCGTCCGATCGCGTGCAATCCGGGGCGTTCGGCGCGGTTTTGATGAAGTCGCCCGATCTGGTGGCCGAGTGCTGTGCCGCGATGATCGCCGCGCAACCGATTGAAGTCACGGTGAAATGCCGCATCGGCGTGGACGATCAGGACCCGCAGGAGGTACTGCCCGAGTTCATCGAGAAGGTCGCCGCCGCCGGCGTGACCCGCATCACGATCCATGCTCGCAAGGCTTGGCTGCAAGGCCTCTCGCCCAAGGACAACCGCGAAATCCCGCCGCTCGATTACCCGCTCGTCCACGCGATGAAGGCGGCCTATCCGCAGCTCCATCTGTCGATCAATGGCGGTATCAAAGATCTCGCCGCAGCCGAGGCGGAACTCGCGCAAGGGCTCGACGGGGTGATGGTGGGCCGCGCAGCTTATCATCAGCCGATGGAAGTGCTGGGCGCCGCCGATCAGCGCATCTGGGGGCAGGGCGAGGCGCGCGATCCCTTCGACGTGGCTGAAGCGATGATCCCCTATATCGCGCGCCATCTCGAGCGTGGCGGCAGGCTGCACCAGATCACCCGCCACATGCTCGGCTTGTTCCACGGCAAGCCCGGCGCGCGCCGCTTCCGGCAGATCCTGTCGGAAGGCGCCACCCGCGACGGCGCCGGGGTTGAACTTTTCGAGAGTGCGTTGTCAGCCGTACGTGAACGGGTTAACTGAGCGGAACCCAAGGAGACTTCCCGACATGCCCGATTTCGCCACGCTCGCGCCGCTCGTCCTGATCCTGATGGCAGTGGGGGCGTTCGCAGGCGTTCTGGCGGGGCTTCTGGGGGTCGGCGGCGGAATCGTCCTCGTGCCCGCCTTCTTCTATCTTTTCAGCGGCTTGGGCTACGGATCGAATGATCTGATGCAGGTCTGCGTCGCAACCTCGCTGGCCACGATCATCGTCACTTCGATCCGCTCGGTCATGGCCCATAACCGCAAGGGCGCGGTGGACTGGGACATCCTCAAGCAATGGATCGCCCCCATCGCCATCGGCGCGATCATCGGGGTGCTGGTCGTCCATCAACTGCGCTCTTCGACCATGCAGATCATCTTCGCGGTAATGGTGCTGGTGATCGCCTGCTATATGATGTTCGGCAAGTCGAGCTGGCGGATTTCGGACGGGCTGCCGGGCGGCATCTTCCGCGCCTGGTTCGGCCCGCTGATGGGGTTCCTCTCCGTGCTTCTGGGGATCGGCGGCGGCTCGATCGGAACGCCGATGCAGACGCTCCACGGTATCCCGATCCACCGTGCGGTCGCGACCTCGGCAGGCTTCGGCGTGACCATCGCGCTGCCCTCCGCGATCGGCTTCCTGCTGACGCCGGTGGCCGACGCGCCACCTTACTCGATCGGTGCGGTCAACATTCCCGCCTTTCTGATCGTCATTGCGATGACGACGATCACCGCCCCCCTGGGCGCGGCATTGGCCCACAAGCTCGACCCCAAGAAGCTCAAGCGCGTCTTCGCGGGCTTCCTGATGCTCGTCGCACTCAACATGCTCCGCAAAGCGTTTCTCTGAACTTCCTCTTGGCGAAAATATCCCGGGGGGCGCGCTAGCGCGGGGGCAGCGCCCCCTCAACCTCTGAGTTTTGCGCGCAGCCGCGCACGGGGGCAGAGCCCCCTCCGTCACTTGATCTTGCGCGCCTTCGCCTCGTTCCACAGCGCATCCATCTCGGCCAGATCGCTGTCCTTCGGCGCCTTGCCGCGCGCCTCAAGTTCGCGCTCGATATGATTGAACCGATTGGTGAATTTCAGATTGGCCGCGCGCAAGGACGCTTCCGGGTCCAGCCCCAGATGCCGCCCGAGATTGACCATCACAAACAGCAGATCGCCATATTCCTCGGCCAGCTCTTCGGGGCCCAATTCGTCGCGCGCCTCTTCCAATTCACGCGCTTCCTCGACGATCTTGTCGAGCACCTCATCGGTCGAGGGCCAGTCGAACCCCACCCGCGCCGCACGGTTCTGCAGCTTGATCGCACGGGTCAGCGCGGGCAGGCCCAGAGCCACGCCATCGAGCACGCCGACACGCTCGAATTTACCCGCAGCCCTGCGCTCGGCCGCCTTGATCGCTTCCCAATCGGCGGTCTGCTGCGCGGCTGATTTCTCGCGGCTCTCGTCGCCGAAGACATGCGGATGGCGCGCCACCATCTTCGCGTTGATCGCACGCAGCACGTCGGAGATATCGAACCGCCCGTCTTCGGAGGCCATCTGCGCGTGATAGACCACCTGCAGGGCCAGATCGCCCAGCTCGCCCGGCAATTCCGACCAAGCCTCGCGCGCGATCGCATCGGCCACCTCATGGGCTTCCTCGATCGTGTAGGGCGCGATGGAGGCGAAATCCTGCTCCAGATCCCACGGGCAACCGCTCTCCGGATCACGCAGGCATTCCATGATCGCGGTCAGCCGAGTGAACTGATGGGCCGCATCGCCCGTATCGTCGAAGATGAGTGCGTCGTCGGGTTTGGCCATTGCAGCTTGCCTCCTGCCATGCGAATGCCTCTGGCCTAACCAGCCCGCAAGGGGAAGTCCACTATGCCCGTTCTCAACCGTATCGCCGATCTCGGCCCGCAAATGACCGAATGGCGGCACTGGCTGCATCGCCATCCCGAGCTGCGCTTCGATCTGCACCAGACCTCGGAGTTTGTCGCAGCAAGGCTGCGTGAAATCGGGGTGGATGAGATCCATGAAGGGATCGCGCAGACCGGGATCGTGGCGCTGATCAAAGGGCAGGGCGAGGGGGCCACAATCGGCCTGCGCGCCGATATGGACGCGCTTCCGATCACGGAAGAAACCCATGCGGAGTACGCCTCCGAGACGCCCGGCAAGATGCATGCCTGCGGCCATGACGGGCATACGGCGATGCTTCTGGGGGCTGCGGCCTATTTGGCCGAGACCCGGAAATTCGCAGGCACCGTGGCGCTGATCTTCCAGCCCGCCGAGGAAGACGGTGGCGGGGCCGAGGTGATGGTCGATGCGGGCGTGATGGAACGCTTCGGCATCTCGCGCGTCTTCGCGATCCACAACGCGCCGGGGCTGCCGTTCGGGCATTTCTACACGACGCCCGGACCCTATCTCGCCTCGGTCGACGAGGCGCGCGTGACGGTGACCGGGCGCGGCGGCCATGCGGCGACCCCGCAGGGCTGCATCGATCCGATCCCGGCGCTCTCGGCCATGGTTACCTCGCTGCAGACGGTGGTGTCGCGCAACGTGGGCGCGGGCGATGCGCTCGTCGTCTCGGTCACGCAGATCCATGCGGGTACCGCGCTCAACATCATTCCCGAAAGCGGCTTCCTCACCGCGACGATTCGTTGCTTCGAGCCGGAGGTCCGTGATCTGGCGGAAAAACGGCTGCGCGAGATTTGCGAAGGCCTCGCCGCGGCCCATGGCGTCAGCGTCGAGATCGAATACGAGCGTGGCTATCCGCCCACAGTGAACGACCCCGACGAGACCGGTTTCGCCGCCGAAGTCGCAGGCGAGATCGCAGGGCCCGAGCGTGTCGTGACCGACGCTCCGCGCGAAATGGGGGCTGAGGATTTCGCCTATATGCTGGCGGCCCGGCCCGGCGCCTATCTCTTCATGGGCACCGGGGAGGGCGCGGGGCTCCACCATCCGCGCTTCGATTTCAACGACGAGGCCGCGCCCGTGGGGGCCTCCTACCTCGCCCGACTGGCCGAGCGCGCTTTGCCCTTGGGCTGAGCCGCCTCTCTTCCTCTTGGGAAAAATATCCCGGGGACGCTCCGCAGGAGCGGGGGCAGAGCCCCTTTTTCCTTGCCGATCACAGCCCTCCGGCGATAGGGGGCCTGCGCCCCGTTTCCTTTCGCCCCGTCACCGCGACGTGAGGACGCGTTCACAGGGGCCGCTTCGCCTTGCCAAGCCTCAGGGCCACGGCTAGGGTGCGCGCCGACAACCGGGGCTTGCTGCCCCCAAGGCCCATGACAAAGGACCATAGATCATGTTCGTGACCCCCGCTTTCGCGCAGGCCGCCGGTGGCGCCAGTAACCCCGCCGCCGCGTTCGGCCAGTTCCTTCCCCTGATCCTGATCTTCGTGATCATGTATTTCCTGCTGATCCGTCCGCAGCAGAAAAAAGCCAAGGAGCACAAGGCGATGCTCGAGGCTCTGCGCCGCGGTGATCAGGTCGTGACCCAGGGCGGCATTCTCGGCAAAGTCACCCATATCAAGGAAGACGGCGAGGTCGAGGTCGAGATCGCGCAGGGCGTCAAAGTCCGCGTGGTGAAATCGACCATCGTGCAGGTTGTTTCGCGCACCGAACCCGCCAAGACCTCTGAATAAGCCATAAAAGGCCCGTCCCCCATGTTGCACATCTCGCTGTGGAAGCGCGTGCTGATCCTGATCATCATTTTGATCGGGGTCGTCTTTGCCGCGCCGAACATCTTTTACAACCGGGTGGAGGGGCATAACGATGCCGTTGCCGCCGCCGCGAAGGGCGAGTCTCTGACGCCCGAGCAGCAGGCCGCGCAGGCTGGCTGGCCCGATTGGCTGCCCTCCGACATCGTCAATCTCGGCCTCGATCTGCGCGGTGGCGCGCAGCTTCTGGCCGAGGTCAATGTCGATGAGGTCTACAAGGCGCGCGTCGATGCGCTCTGGCCCGAGTTCCGCAAGGCGCTCGCCGCCGAACGCGGTACGCTCGGCTCGATCCGTCGTCTGAACGCCGATCCAGGCGTCCTGCGGATCCAGATCGGCAATACCGATCAGATCGCGGAAGCCCAGAAGATCGCCGAGACGCTGAACAATCCGGTCTCGTCGCTGACCGGTGTGGGGCAGAAAACCCTCGCGATCACGACCCAAGGCAACCAGCTGATCATCCAGCTCTCGGATGCCGAGAAGGCCGCGACCGACGATCGCACGATGCAGCAATCGCTGGAGATCGTGCGCCGCCGGATTGACGCCGCGGGCACTCGTGAACCCACGATCGTGCGCGAAGGCTCCGACCGCATCCTGATCCAGGTGCCGGGCGCAAGCTCCGCTCAGGAGATCAAGCAGCTGATCGGCACCACGGCGAAACTGACCTTCAACTCGGTGATCGGCACCAGCTCGAACCCGAACGAGGCGGTGGGTTCGGATCAGGAAATCCTGCCCTCGGCCGATCAGAAGGGGCTCTATTACATCCTCGACAGCCTTCCGGTCGTGACCGGCGAAGACCTGACCGATGCGCGCCCCGATACCGACCAGAACGGCTATCCGGCTGTGGCCTTCCGCTTCAATGCGAGCGCCGCCCGCACCTTCGGCGATTACACGCAGAACAATATCGGCAAGCCCTTCGCCATCGTGCTCGACAACAAGGTGATCTCGGCTCCCACGATCCAATCGCATATCGCGGGCGGTTCGGGCATCATCACCGGCCGGTTCACGGTGAAAGAGGCGACCGATCTGGCGCTGCTGCTGCGTGCCGGTGCGTTGCCCGCCTCGATGACCTTCCTCGAAGAGCGGACCATCGGCCCGGAGCTTGGCGCGGATTCGATCGCGGCCGGCAAGATGGCCGCAGCCGTCGGCGCAGTGCTCGTGGTGGTCTTCATGATCGCGTCCTACGGCACCTTCGGCGTCTTCGCCTCGCTGGCACTGGGGATCAACATCGCGCTGATCTTCGCGATCCTCTCGGTGATTGGCGGCACGCTGACGCTGCCGGGCATCGCAGGGATCGTGCTGACGATGGGCACGGCGGTCGACGCCAACGTGCTCGTATTCGAGCGTATCCGCGAGGAGCTGCGCAATCAACAGAAGGCGAAAGCCGCCCGCGCGATCGAGCTTGGCTACGAGCGCGCGATGTCCGCCATCGTCGACGCCAACGTGACCACCTTCCTCACGGCGGTGATCCTCTTCGTGCTGGGCGCAGGCCCGGTGCGCGGGTTCGCCGTCACCTTCCTGATCGGGATCATCACCTCGGTCTTCACCGCGATCTGGGTGACGCGGCTGTTCGTGAGCATCTGGTTCGCGCGCCGTCGTCCCCGCGAACTGGTACTGTAAGGGAGATCGAGACATGGCATTCCGTCTGAAACTGGTCCCCGAGAAGACCAACTTCGACTTCTTCAAACATCAGGTCGCGACCTTCGGCTTCTCCGTCTTCATGGTGCTGGCCTCGATCGTGCTGGTGCTCGTGATGGGGCTGAACCTCGGCATCGACTTCCGGGGCGGCACCACGATCCGGACCGAGGCCGATCAGACCGAGCCGGTCGATATCGGCGCTTACCGTTCCGCCATCGCGCCGCTCGATCTGGGCGACGTGCTGATCACGCAGGTCTATGACCCGAACTTCCGCGCCGATCAGAAGGTCGTCACGATCCGCATTCAGGCGCAGGACGGTCAGGAGGCGATCAGCCCCGACACCCAGGCCAAAGTGCTGGAATCGCTCAAATCGGTGAACAAGGACATCAAGATCGTCGCGACCGAGTCGATCGGTCCCAAGGTCTCGGGCGAGCTGATCTGGACCGCGATCTGGTCCGTGCTGGCCGCCGTGGCCGCGATCCTCGTCTATATCTGGCTGCGGTTCGAGTGGCAGTTCTCGGTCGGCGCGGTCGCCGCGCTGATCCATGACGTGACCGTCACCGTGGGCATCTTCGCGCTGTTCCAGATCAAGTTCGACCTGTCGATCATCGCGGCGCTGCTGACGATCCTCGGCTATTCGATCAACGATACCGTCGTCGTCTTCGACCGTCTTCGCGAGAACCTCGTGAAATACAAGAAGATGCCGCTGCGCGACGTTATGAACCTCTCGGTCAACGAGACGCTGTCGCGTACCGTGATGACCTCGGGCACCACGCTGCTGGCGCTGATCTCGCTGCTCGTTCTGGGCGGCGACGTGATCCGCAACTTCGTCTTCGCGATGACCTGGGGCGTGATCGTGGGTACCTATTCCTCGGTCTATGTCGCAAAGAACATCGTCCTGTTCATCGGGCTCGACCGCAACAAGGAGAAGAAGGACCCCTCGGAGAAGTTCTTCGACAAAACGGATGTCGCTACTGACTGAAGCCAATTTCGGGGCCTCGCTGCCGATCGACGGCTACGGGCCGGGTTTCTTCCGCGTGGCCGGAGAGGTCACGCGAGGCTCGATCTGGGTCGCGGGCGAGGAGATGGGCAGCTGGGGCGGTCTGGACGACCGCGCTGCGCTGCGCGCACTCGCAGGCAAGCTCGATGTGCTGTTCATCGGCACGGGCGAAGAGATCGCCCATCTGCCGAAGGACCTCGTGGCCGAGCTCGAGGCCGAGGGCCTGATGTGCGAGGGCATGGCGACGCCTTCGGCGGCCCGCACCTATAACGTGCTGCTATCGGAGGGCCGTCGGGTCGGCTGCGCGCTGATAGCTATGCCGGAAAACCCCGAGACGCCTGAATGAGCATGCTGTCGGTCGAAGGGCTCGCGGTGTCGCGCGGTGGTCTCCCGGTTCTGGAAGACCTGAGCTTTTCGCTCGATGCAGGCCATGCGCTGGTGCTGCGCGGCCCCAACGGGGTCGGCAAGACGACGCTTCTGCGCACCTTGGCCGGGCTGCAACCGGCGCTGGCAGGTACGGTCTCGATGCCGCCCGAGAGCATGGCCTATGCCGCCCATTCCGACGGGCTGAAATCGACGCTGACGGTGCGCGAGAACCTCGGCTTCTGGGCCTCGGTCTACGCGAAGAACGATATCGAACCGGCGCTGGAACGCATGAACCTGCAAAGCCTCGAGACGCGGCCCGCTCATAGCCTGTCGGCCGGGCAGAAGCGCCGCCTTGGCCTTGCGCGGCTTCTCGTGACCGGCCGCCCGATCTGGGTGCTGGACGAGCCGACCGTGTCGCTCGACACCGCCTCCGTCGCGCTTTTCGCCGAGGCCGTGCGCGGCCATCTGGCGAGCGGCGGGGCCGCGCTGATCGCGACCCATATCGATCTCGGGCTAAACGAGGCCAAGGTTCTCGACCTGACGCCCTTCAAGGCCAAGACGCCGGAAGAGGGCGGGATGCAGGGCGCTTTCGACGAGGCCTTCCTATGATCGCGCGGCGCGCTATCGGCGCGGTCGGGAGCCTCCGGCGGGGATATTTGGACCAAGCCGAAAGCAGCTACGCGCTGTTTCGGATTGGCAGAAATATCCCGGGGGATGAGCGGCGCAGCCGCGAAGGGGGCAGCGCCCCCTTGGCGTCAGAAGGAGGCCGGGCATGATCGCACTTCTCATGCGAGACCTGCGCCTCGCCGTGCGCGCCGGCGGTGGCTTCGGCCTCGGGCTGGCCTTCTTCCTGATCGTGGTGACGCTGGTCCCGTTCGGCGTCGGTCCCGAGGGGAAAATCCTCGCGCGGATCGCGCCGGGCATCCTGTGGGTCGGCGCGCTTCTGGCCTGCCTGCTCTCGCTCGACCGGATTTTCGCGCTCGATTACGAGGATGGCTCGCTCGATCTGCTGGTCACCGCGCCGGTGCCGCTCGAAGGGGTCGTGTCGATCAAGGCGCTCGCGCATTGGATCACCACGGGGCTGCCGCTCGTGGTCGCAGCGCCCGTGTTCGGGATCTTGCTGCATCTGCCGCAGGGCGCGCATGTCTGGATGGTGATCTCGCTTCTTCTGGGCACGCCTGCGCTCTCGGTTCTGGGCACATTCGGGGCCGCGCTGACGGTCGGGCTGAAGCGCGGCGGTCTTTTGTTGTCGCTGCTGGTCTTGCCATTCTATGTGCCGACCCTCATCTTCGGGGCGGAGCTCGTGCGCCGTGGCGCCGAGGGGATGAACACTGAGACACCGCTTCTGATGCTGGCCGGGATCACGGCGGCGACGGTCGCGCTGGTGCCCTTCGCCTCGGCCGCCGCGATCCGCGTCAATCTGCGCTAGCGCAACCCATGCGCGCGCCGTGATAGGAAGAGCCGTGATACACAGAGCCAACCTGGCCAGAAGGTGAGCAGAACAACAAGATGTCGATCTGGGAATACGCCAACCCCGTCAAATTCATGAAGACCACGGACAAGATCCTGCCCTGGACGGTGGGAATTGCCGCGATCACGCTGATCGTCGGCCTGGTCTGGGGCTATTTCTTCGTCCCGGCTGCCGAGAATTTCGGCGGCTCGGTGAAGGTGATCTATGTCCATGTCCCCGCCGCGATGATGGCGATTAACATCTGGGTGATGATGGTCGTGACCTCGCTGATCTGGCTGATCCGTCGCCACCATGTCTCGGCGCTGGCCGCGAAGGCTGCAGCGCCCATCGGCGCGGTGATGACGCTGATCGCGCTGATCACCGGCGCGGTCTGGGGCCAGCCGATGTGGGGCACCTGGTGGGAATGGGACCCGCGCCTGACCTCGTTCCTGATCCTGTTCCTGTTCTACCTCGGCTATATCGCGCTCTGGGCTGCGGTCGAGAACCCCGATACCGCCGCCGATCTGACCGGCGTGCTCAGCCTCGTCGGCGGGGTGTTCGCGGTGCTCTCGCGCTATGCGGCGAATTTTTGGAACCAGGGGCTGCATCAGGGCGCGACGCTCTCGATGGATTCCGAACAGCACATCGCCGATGTCTACTGGTTCCCGCTGCTTCTGTGCATGGCCGGGTTCATATTCTTCTTCCTCGCGCTGGTGCTGATCCGCACCCGCACCGAGGTCCGCGCGCGCCGTCTGGGCGCCATCCAGCAACGTGAGCGCATGGCATGAGTGATACGACCGAGCAAGGCGGCACCGTCACCGAGGGCGGCGTCGTCCTCGTGGACCCGTCCACCAAATCCTACACCGAAACCGTCAACATCGCCTGGGCCTCGACGGTCGTGCTTCTGGTGCTGATCGTCGTCGTCTCGCTGATGCGTGGCGCGAAGGTGAAACGTCAACTGGCCGAGGCCGAGGCCCGCCGGAAAGGGGGCGCACATGGTTAAGCCGCTGATGCTGTTGCCGCCGCTGATCTTCGCGGGGCTTGCGGGCGTGTTCATCTGGGGGATGACGCGCGAGGACCCGACGCAGCTGCCGACCGCTTTCGCAGGCAAGCCCGCGCCGCCGGTACAGCTTGAACCGCTGGGCGATTTCCAACCCTTCACCGATGCCGACCTGAAGGACGGTAAGGTCAAGCTGGTGAATTTCTGGGCCTCGTGGTGCGCGCCGTGCCGGGTCGAGCATCCCAATCTCGAAGCGCTCGCCGAAGAGGGGATCCCGATCTACGGGGTCAATTACAAGGACAAGCCCGTCAAAGCGCAGGGCTTCCTGAGCGAGATGGGCAACCCGTTTGCCGAGCTCGGCGCCGATCCGAACGGCAAGATGGCGTTGAACTGGGGCGTCTACGGCGTGCCAGAGACCTTCGTGATCGATGGCACGGGGAAAGTCCTCTACCGCTTCGCCGGTCCGCTGACCGAGCGCGTGATCGCCTCGGATCTGCGACCGCTCCTGAACGGCGAAACGGCCGCGAAGTAAAGGGCAGGGCGCGAGCGCGTCACTAGCCCCGATCCAGATCGCACCAAAAGCAAAGGCCCCCGAACCGGGGGCCTTTCTTGTTTCGAACTCAGAACGGGATCTCGTCGTCGAAATCCGAGCGGCCACCGCCGCCGCCACCGGAGCCGCCCGAGGACGGGCCGCCATAGCCGCCGCCATCATCGTAGCCGCCGCCACCCGAGGACGGGCCGCCGTAGCCACCGCCACCGCCGCCTTGACCGCCGCCCGAGCCGCCAGGCCCGTCGAGCATGGTCAGTTCGCTGCGATAGGGGCGCAGCACGACCTCGGTCGAGTAGCGGTCCTGACCGTTCTGGTCCTGCCATTTGCGGGTTTCGAGCTGGCCCTCGATATAGACCTTCGAGCCCTTGCGCAGATATTGCTCCGCGACTTTCGCCAACGGCTCCGAGAAGATCGCGACCGAATGCCATTCGGTGCGCTCCTTGCGCTCGCCGGTATTGCGGTCGCGCCACGTCTCGGAGGTGGCGATGCGCAGGTTGCACACCTTGCCGCCGTTCGAGAAGGTCCGCACCTCCGGGTCTCGGCCCAGATTGCCGATCAGAATGACCTTGTTGACGCTGCCTGCCATATTGCCTCCGCCTCGCGATTCTAGAATTGGTCCCAAAGGGTATAGAGCAGAGCCCCGCTGGAGCCTAGGGGCGAAGCTTCGCTCAACCGTGACGGAAAGCGGCGAAATCCCGCGTGCATCTTTGGTTTGAGAGCGATTTCGGCCCCGGATTTCCAACCTTGTGCCGATAGATGGCGCCGTGGGTTTGCCACAGGTCTGGACGAGCCGGACGGCACACGGGGACGAACCCCACCCGATCCGGTCGAGCAACCCTACATCCCATGAGGAGATACCCCATGAAATACCTGATGCTGATCGCCGCGAGCGCCACGATTGCCGCTGCCTCCACTCTCCCCGCTCTCGCAGAAGGTGGCGAAGGTGCCGTAGCCCCGGCGAAAGAGCAGAAGCTTTCCGCCGAGCTGAAAAATCAGGGCTACGACGTGCGCCGGATGGAAATGGAAGACGGCTATATCGAAGTCTACGCGATGAAGGACGGCAAGCGCGCCCAACTCTACTTCGATTCCAACCTCAAGCAGGTGAAGCGCTCGGGCGACAACTAATCGTCAGCGCCTTTTCGACGGGCCGGTATGATCCGGCCCGTCTTCCTCACGCCAGTCTTTCCAGAAGCAGCAGGAGGGCCCGATCATGGCCATCGAAGACGCGAGCTTTACCGATCTTCCGTCGCAGGAGACGACTCACGCAGAACCGCCGCCCGTCGGTGCGCATAGCGTATGGGACCCGTTCATCCGGGTGTTCCACTGGTCCATTGCGGGCCTCTTCACCGCCAATGCGTTCTTCACCTCGCCGAAGCACGATCTGCACCACTGGATCGGCTACACGGTCGCGGGGCTCGTGACCGCGCGCATC
This sequence comes from Thioclava sp. DLFJ4-1, assembly GCF_002020145.1. Taxonomy (NCBI): domain Bacteria; kingdom Pseudomonadati; phylum Pseudomonadota; class Alphaproteobacteria; order Rhodobacterales; family Paracoccaceae; genus Thioclava; species Thioclava sp. DLFJ4-1. The sequence goes on along the minus strand of NZ_MPZT01000003.1, from coordinate 482,385 downwards.
CTCTGGGGTCTGTTCGGCACCCGCCACGCGCGCTTCAAGGATTTCCCGCCATCGCCCACGGGCGCACTTACGCAGCTTCGCGATATGGCGACGGGACGGCGGCACGCGCATCTGGGCCACTCGCCGCTCGGCGCGCTGATGATTTACAACCTTTTGATCACGCTTCTCGTCATCGCGGGATCGGGCTGGTTGATGACCACTGACGCCTATTGGGGCGTGAAATGGCCTCAGGAAGTGCATGAACTCGCCGTCAACTGGGCCGAAGTCTCGATCGCCGCCCATATCGCTGCCGTCGTCTTCGAGAGCCGCCGGTTGCGCGTGAACCTTGCGCGCGCGATGATCACCGGTAAGAAGGTGTTCCGCGGCAACAGAGGGTAAGCGCCGATGGCGGTTTCGCGAGAGCGAGTCTCAATCTGGACGAAAGAGGGCGCACTGGTCGCCCTCATCATATTCCAAGCCGCCTGCACATCGCTCTTCGTGGCCGACGTGTTCGACGACTTCCGCGAGGCCGGGCGTCTCTCCCTGCATCTCAACATGGAGCTTTTCGCCAATCTCGGCCTGATCGCAGGGATCGTCGTCGAGGCTGCCGTGCTTTGGGCGCTCTTGCGCCGTCAGGCACATGCCGACCGCACGATCGGGGCTGCACAAGGCGCAATGGCCGAGATGATGAGCGCGCAGTTCGATCAATGGGGGCTGACCCCCGCAGAGGCCGATGTCGCAGCCTTTACCATCAAGGGCTTCTCGGTCTCGGAGACCGCCTCTTTCCGCGGCTCGAGCGAGGCCACGGTGAAATCCCACCTCAATTCCGTCTATCGCAAGGCGGGCGTGTCGGGCCGCTCTCAGCTCGTTTCGATCTTCGTGGAGGAGCTGTTTCACGGCCCCATCAAGGCCGATGCGAAAAAGCAACAGGCGCACGCAATCTGACGCAACGGCAGCTTATCGGCGGGAGGTTGCCGAGGCGATTGGCGTTTTGCTTTAACTTTTCGCTGATTTCTCTATAGTTTGCCCCAGAATACGTGGACAGTGAGTGGTGGGGGCCGATGCGTAGAACGATCGGAATTCTCGGGCTGGCGGCGATTGCCGCGACAGCGGTGATGGCGGGCCCAATGAGCGCCCAGGCAGAGGGGCTGCGGCTTCAGGGGAGTTCTTCGAAATCCCGCGCGATGCTGTTCCGAAACCAGACCAACATTCTCGATACCCGCGCCGCGCAGCAATATGAACATTCCTCGCGGCTGACGCCCAAGGGTAAGTTGACCCAGACCGCCAGTGTCGAGAACGTGCCGCGCTACAACGGCAAGTATCGCGGCCAATACATGAATACCGCGAAATCGGTGGCCTCGCGCCATGGCATCCCGACCGATCTGTTCCTCCGTCTCGTGCAGCAGGAGAGCGGTTGGAACCCGCAGGCGCGCTCGCACAAGGGCGCGATGGGGCTGGCGCAGCTGATGCCCGCCACTGCGCGCAAACTGGGCGTGAACCCCCGCGATCCGGCGCAGAACCTCGAAGGCGGCGCGCGCTACCTGAAGATGATGTATAATCGGTTCGGAAGCTGGCGGCTGGCGCTTGCCGCCTACAATGCAGGACCGGAGGCGGTCGCGAAACATAACGGCATTCCGCCCTATCGCGAGACCCGGAATTATGTGCGGATCATCCTCGGCGGTTGATCCTTAACTATGCCAGAAAGCAAAAAAGCCCCGCAAGATCAGCGATCTGCGGGGCTTTCTTTATGTCTTGTCTGAAGAGAACCGCTGAAGCGGCTGATCTTACGGAATGATCCGGGTGTATTTCGTGCCTGCGAGCGTCGCGCCCGCCATCAGACCGGCCTGGCCGAAGACCAGCGCGATGATCGGCGCGGTCGAGGTCAGGGTGGAGGCCGAAATCGCGCCGCCCTGATCCGGCACCGCATAGCGCGCATCGGCGCCGAGCTGCCAGCCATCGCCGCGACGGAAGCCGGCAAGCGCCTCGGGCGTCATGAAGAACAGGGCATGGGCATATTGCTGCGCGCCGATCTGCAGACCGAAGCTCGCCGCCGCTGCCGAGTAGTAATCCACGGTCACGTTGTTGATCCGCAGCGCGCCGCGCCCGAATGCGCCACCAATGCCGAAGCCCGCTTCGGTCATCAAAGGCATCCAGAGCACGCCCACCGATTTATTCTCGAGATCGCGGGTGCCGGGATATTTCGTCAGGAGGTAGTTCCGGGTCGCATCGACCCGCGCGTCCAGCTTGGCGCTGCCCGCACTGCCCACGCCGTTGCCGCAGGCTGCAAGGCCGAGCCCCGCACCGCCCATCGCCAGAAGGGTCCGTCTGGAAAGTTTCGTCATGTCTGTCGCTCCGCTCGATATGCCCGATCTCGCGCCGGGCTGATTGGTCTTATTACGACCGCTTGGCACAATTAATAGACGAGGGAACCCGCTTTGTCACTTCTTCTTGAGCCAATTCACGCTGAAGTGGCAAGACCCTGCTTAGCCGTTACCGAGCAGTTTCGCAGCCTCCGGCGCGAAATAGGTGAGCACGCCATCGCAGCCCGCGCGGCGGAAGCTCATCAGGCTTTCGAGCATGACCTTTTCATGGTCGAGCCAGCCGTTCTTCACCGCCGCCATGATCATCGCGTATTCACCCGACACCTGATAGGCATAGGTCGGCACGCCGAACTGCTCTTTCACGCGGTGGCAGATGTCGAGATAGGGCATCCCCGGCTTCACCATGACCATATCCGCGCCCTCGGAGAGATCGCGCGCGACCAGCCGGATCGCCTCGTCGGAATTGCCGGGGTTCATCTGATAGGTCTTCTTGTCGCCCTTGAGCGCACCCGTCGCGCCCACCGCATCGCGGAACGGCCCGTAGAAGCCGGAGGCATATTTCGCGGCGTAGCTGAGGATCGTCACATCGGCATGGCCCGCGGCCTCGAGCGCCGAGCGCAGCGCCGTGATCCGCCCGTCCATCATGTCCGAGGGCCCGAGGATATCCGCCCCGGCCTCGGCCTGTGCGATCCCCATTTTGACAAGACATTCAACAGTTTCGTCGTTGAGGATGATCCCGTCGCGCACCAGCCCGTCATGGCCGTTCGCATTGTAGGGATCGAGCGCGATATCGGTCATGATCGCGATCTCGGGCACCTCGGCCTTGATCGCGCGGATCACTCGGTTGGTGATGTTCTCGGGGTTCCAGGCCTCTTCGCAGGCCTCGGTCTTCACCGCCGGATCGGTATAAGGAAAAAGGCAGATCGCCGGAATTCCGAGCTTTGCGGCCTCTTCAGCGGCGCGCACCGCGCCCTCCAGCGTACGACGCACGACGCCCGGCATCGAGGGCACCTCGACATCCGCGCCCGGCACGTCGGTGATGAAGATCGGCCAGATCATGTCCTTCACGCTCAACCGGTGTTCCTGCGCGAGATCACGAAGCGCGGCAGTGCGGCGCATCCGGCGCAGGCGGGTATGGGGGAAGGGCGGAAGGATCGGGTTCATCGGCAGGCTCCTCTGGCTCGGCCAAATGGGTGCCATGGATCGATGTAACAGGCAAGCGCGGCAGATCCGCGCGGGGTTCCGCTCGGGCCGAGGCTGGTCTATGCATCGACTTGAGGGGCCGCGACACGACGACCCGGAAGAACGAGGGCGAGGGGCTTGGAAGTTTTCGACACGATCGCGCGGCTGATCGACCTGCGCAGCTTTTCCAACCTGTGGTATTGGATCGCGCTGGCCGCGGTCTGGTCCTCGGCCTCACATTGGGTGCTGGGCGTGCCGTGGGACATGGTGATCCGCGCGCGCCGCAAGGGCGGAGAGGCGGCCGAAGATCTCGCCGCGATGACGGCGCTGAACGCGCGCAGGCTGAACCGGATCCGGCGCGATGCGGGATTCTCGATGTCGATCTCCATCCCGTTCATGCTGAGCTTCCTGTTGATCACCGGTTTCATCTATGGCTCGGAGACCGCGCAGGCTTTCGCGCTGCTGCTGGTGCCGATGATGGGGGTGTTCGGCCTGAGCCTGCGTCTGGCGCATAAACTCGACGCGGACCCAGCGCTCGCGCATGATCCGACGCTTGCAATCAAGGCGCTCTCGCGCCACCGGGTGAACGTGCAGGCGATCGGCGTGGTGGCGATCATCGTGAGCGCGCTTTGGGGAATGTATCAGAACCTTCTCGCTTCGATGCTGGTTTGACGCGCGAAGCAACTTGACACCGGCGGCAGGGCCGATACCTCGCTTGGCTATGGAGCATTTTCTTCTCTCGGGCGCCCCGGAAGGGTTCGACGCCGCCTTGCTGGCCAAAGAGCTCGCGAAGGGCAAATCGGTCATCCATGTCGCGCGCGACGATCGCCGTCTGGCGGCCATGCGCGGGGCACTTGCGTTCTTTGCGCCCGAGGCGACGGTGCTGGACTTCCCGGCTTGGGATTGTCTGCCCTATGACCGGGTCTCGCCCAATGCCGATATCTCGGCCACGCGCATGGCGACGCTCGCCGCGCTGGCCTCGGGGATGCCCGGGCCGTTCGTTCTGCTGACGACGCTCTCGGCAGCTATGCAGCGCGTGCCCGCGCGCGAGGTGCTGGCGGGTGCGAGCTTCACCGCGCAGGTCGGCAAGCGGATCGACGAGCAGGCGTTGCGCGAATTCCTCGTGCGGATGGGCTTCTCGCAGGCCTCGACCGTGTCCGAGCCCGGCGATTACGCGATCCGCGGCGGCATCATCGACATCTTCCCGCCCGGCGAGGGCGGGCCGGTGCGGCTCGACCTGTTCGGCGATGTGCTCGACGACGCGCGCGGCTTCGACCCGGTGACCCAGCGCACGACCGAGAAGCTGAAAGGCGTGGAGCTGGCTCCGGTCTCAGAGGTCATCCTCGACGAGGCGGCAATCACGCGCTTCCGGCAGAATTACCGGATCGAATTCGGCTCGGGCGGCGCGGAAGACCCGCTGTACGAGGCCGTCTCGGCAGGGCGCAAACAGGCGGGGATGGAGCATTGGCTGGGCTTCTTCCATGAAAAGCTCGAGACCATCTTCGACTATCTGCCCGACGCGTCGGTGATGCTCGACGATCAGATCGCCGCGCAGCAGGAAAGCCGCTGGGAAGGCATCGCGGATCAGTACGACACGCGGCGCGAGGCGATGACCCGGCGCGACCGGCTGGATTCGGTCTACAAACCCGCGCCGCCGCAGCTTTTGTATTTGAACCCAGAGGGTTGGGAAGCGGTGTTGAAACCGCTTCGCGTGCTGCGCCTGCAGGTGATCCCGGCACCGCCCGGACCCGGCATCCTGAATGCGGGCGGGCGCGTGGGGCGCAATTTCGCGCCCGAGCGCAAGGTCGAAAACGTCAGCCTGTTCAGCGCCTTGAAGGATCATGTTCAAGCGCGTCTGGCCGATGGGCCCGTAGTGATCGCTTCGTGGTCCGAGGGCGCGCGCGAACGTCTGCGCGGGTTGATGGAGGACGAGGGGCTCATCGGCGCCAAGCTGATCGGCTCTGCGCGCGAAATCGGACCGGGGGTGAACCTCACGGTCTGGCCGCTCGACGAGGGGTTCGAGGCCCCGCGCGACGGTGGCGAGATGACCGTGATCTCCGAGCAGGACGTGTTGGGCGAACGGCTCGTCTCGAAGCCGCGGCGCAAGCGCAAGGCCGAGAATTTCCTGACCGAACACACCACGCTGTCGCCCGGCGATCTGGTCGTCCATGTCGATCACGGGGTGGGCCGCTACAAGGGTCTGGAGACGGTCACGGCGCTTGGCGCACCGCATGAATGCGTGCTCTTGGAATATGCGGGCGGGGATCGCCTCTATCTGCCGGTCGAGAATATCGAACTGCTCAGCCGTTATGGCCATGAGGAAGGCTTGCTCGACAAGCTCGGCGGGGGCGCGTGGCAGGCCAAGAAGGCCAAGCTGAAAGAGCGCATCCGCCAGATCGCCGACAAGTTGATGCGGATCGCGGCCGAGCGCCACCTGCGCAACGCGCCCATTCTGGAAGCGCCGCATCACGAGTGGGAAAGCTTCGCCGCGCGCTTCCCCTATACCGAGACCGACGATCAGATGAGCGCGATCGAGGATGTCGTGGACGATCTGAAATCGGGCACGCCGATGGATCGTCTGGTCGTGGGCGATGTAGGTTTCGGCAAGACCGAGGTCGCGATGCGCGCGGCCTTCGTCGCCGCGCAATCGGGCATGCAGGTCGCGGTGATCGCACCGACGACGCTGCTTGCGCGCCAGCATTACAAGACCTTCGCCGAACGCTTCCGGGGCACCGCGCTGAACGTAAAGCCGCTGTCGCGTTTCGTCTCCGCCAAGGAAGCCACCAAAACCCGCGAAGGCCTGCGCGATGGCACGGTCGATATCGTGATCGGCACCCATGCGGTTCTGGCGAAATCGGTGAAATTCGCCAATCTCGGTCTGCTGGTCATCGACGAGGAGCAGCATTTCGGCGTGCAGCACAAAGAGCGCCTGAAAGAGATGCGCTCGGAGATCCATGTGCTCACGCTGACCGCGACGCCGATCCCGCGCACGTTGCAGCTCTCGCTGACCGGCGTGCGCGATCTGTCGATCATCGGCACGCCGCCCGTCGACCGTCTCGCGATCCGCACCTATGTGAGCGAATTCGACACTGTCACGGTGCGCGAGGCGCTGCTTCGCGAGCATTACCGGGGCGGGCAGAGCTTCTATGTTGTGCCGCGGATTTCCGATCTTCCCGAAATCGAGGAATTTCTGCAAACCCACGTGCCCGAGGTGAAATATCTCGTGGCGCATGGGCAGATGGCGGCGGGCGAGTTGGACGACCGGATGAACGCGTTTTACGATGGTAAATACGACGTTCTGCTGGCGACCACGATTGTCGAAAGCGGCCTCGACATTCCGACCGCGAACACAATGGTGATCCACCGCGCCGATATGTTCGGCCTGAGCCAGCTTTACCAGATCCGGGGCCGGGTGGGCCGCGCCAAGACTCGCGCCTATTGCTACCTGACGACGAAGCCGCGGATGCCGCTGACGCCGCAGGCCTCGAAGCGGCTGCGTCTGCTGGGCTCGCTCGACAGCCTTGGGGCGGGGTTCAACCTCGCCAGTCAGGATCTGGACCTGCGCGGCGCGGGCAACCTTCTGGGCGAGGAACAGTCCGGCCATATCCGCGAGGTGGGCTACGAGCTGTATCAGTCGATGCTGGAAGAGACGATCTCGAAGCTGAAATCGGGCGAGCTGACCGAGACGGCGGATGGCGACTGGTCGCCGCAGATCAATCTCGGCGTGCCCGTGATGATCCCCGACAGCTACATCCCCGATCTCGACGTGCGCCTCGGCCTCTATCGTCGCCTGTCAAGCCTGACCACCAAGGTCGAGTTGGAAGGCTTCGCCGCCGAGCTGATCGACCGCTTCGGCGAACTGCCGAAAGAGGTCAACACGCTGCTGCTGGTCGTGCGGATCAAGGCGATGTGCAAACGCGCGATGATCGCCAAGCTCGATGTCGGTCCGAAAGGGGCCACGGTCCAGTTCCACAACGACAAATTCCCGAACCCGCAGGGTCTCGTAGAATTCCTGACCGCGCAGCGCGATCTGGCCAAGGTGAAGGACAACAAGCTGGTCATTCGCCGCGACTGGAAGAACGACAAGGACAAGATCAAGGGCGCCTTCGCGATTGCCCGCGATCTCGCCGAGAAGGTTATCGAGGCGAAGAAGGCGAAGGCCTGAAGGGCTCTGCGCGGAACATCACCTGTCCGCGCGGCAGCATCCGGACGTCGCGGGTGAGGTTCCAGCCAGACGCGTCCGCCATCGCGTAAAGCGCGGTATCCGAGAGGTGATAGGGCGCGCGGGCGGCATGGGTGACGACGCCGTCCTTTTGGCGGTGGCTCGGCTCTTCGTCGGGCGCGAGGAACACTGTCAGCAGCACGCATTCCAGCTGAGGAAAGCGCCGCAACCCATTGAGACAGCGTGCAATTGCGTCGCTCTCCAGATGCGGAAATACACCGAACGCGATGGCATGGGTGATCGTGTCGGACACCCCATCAAAACCGAAATCCGCATCCTCGACCAGCTGCACAGGATCGAGCCGCTCGCGGGCGTCAAGCTCCGCCGCATAGCCCGCCAGCATCAGCGCGCGCGAGGCATCCGTGCCCCAGTAATGGCCCGGCTCCAGATAGGGCACCGCCTTGCAGCCAAGCCGCAACGCGCCCGCGCCGATATCGAGAAGCACGTGATCGGGCCGCAACCCGTGATCCATGAGCGCCGCCATCTGCGCGCGGCCCGTCTCGTCCCAGCGCCCGCCCACGATATCGCGGTGGCGACCCTTGGCGAGCGCCTCATCGTAGAACCCGGGACGGGCATAGGGCAAGGACATCGGGAGCGACTCGGGATCGGGGAAAGATGCGCGGGTATGCGCCCTTTGCCCCCGTGCGTAAAGCCCCGTCAGTCGGTCTCCTGCGTCTTGCGGATCAGCCACCAGGCGAGGCTCGAACAGATCAGCGTCGCGATCACCATCGGCAGTGCCGTGCCGTTGAAGGACAGACCCACGGGGGCTGCGATCACCACCGCGCCGACCGTCGAGATCGCGGCCACGATCGAGGCCGCCATGCCGGCGATATGGCCCATATGCTCCAGCGCCAGCGCGTTCAGGTTCCCGAAGGTCAGGCCCGCCATCGCGAAGACCGAGACCGAATAGACGAAGATGAACGGGAAGCCGCTTGCGCCATCGGTCAGCCCGCTAAGCACCAGCACCAGCATCACCGCCGAGATCGCCACCTGAGAGATATAGGTCCCCTTGACGATCTTGCGCATTCCCAGCCGCATCACGTAGCGCGCGTTGAAGATCGTGGCCGTGCCCGCCATCAGCGCGCCGATGGCGAACCACATCGGGAAAGTGTCGGTCACGCCATGCGCCGCGTAAAGCTGTTGCGCGGTCGACAGCAGCGCGAACATCTGCCCGAAACCCAGCGTCATCGTCACGATATAGAGCCGCACATCGGAATGGGTGATCACTTCCAGCGCCGCAGCGCGCAGCTTCGACACGTTCAACGGGCGGCGATCCTCGGGAGCGAGCGTTTCCGGTTGCCGGATCATCAGCCAGCTCACGCCGACGCAGCCAAAGACCATGAAAGCCCAGAACACGCCGCGCCAGCCCGCAAACGCGATCACGAGCTGGCCGATCGACGGCGCCACGGCGGGCACGAGGATGAAGATCATCATGATGAAGGAGGTGATCTTCGCCATCTCGCGCCCGGCGAACAGATCGCGCACCAGCGCCATCACGGTGATCCGCGGCCCCGAGGCGCCGATCCCTTGCAGCACCCGCGCGGCCAGCAGCGCCTCGAGGCTTTGTGCATGAGCGGCGACGAACGCCCCGACCATGTAGATCGCGATGCCGCCCGCGATGGTCTTGCGCCGCCCCAGCGCATCCGAGATCGGCCCCGCGAACAGCGTGCCGACGCCCATGCCAAGCACGAAAGAGGTCAGCACCAGCTGCGCACGGTTGACCGCATCGGGGCTCAGCTCCTCCGCGATTTGCGGTAGGGCTGGCAACATCCCGTCGATCGAGAAGGCGACCGTCGCGATCAGCGAGGCGAGCATGACCGTCAGTTCGGGCAGCGAAAGAGGCGTGCGCGCCCGGGGCGCGTCAGAGATCTGAGACATTCTGGGGGACTTTCCGAAAGACGGAGGAATTCAGTGCGCAAAATAGGGGAATGCGCGCCGATGGCCAGAGGGCCGGGCGCGCAGCCCCCTGTGCGCTCACGCGATAGTGACGGCGGCTACGACGCCGGACAAAGCCGTCAGTGCTGCGTTGCGTCGGAGGGTGCGCCGGACAGCTCGTCGATCACCTGCAGCCACAGCTCGGTCGGTTGCGCGCCGCTCACCAGATGCGCATTGGCGACAACGACCGAGGGCACCGCGTTGATCCCACGCTCGCGCGCATGCGCTTCCTTGGCGACGATCGTGTCGATATCGGCATCCGAGGCAAGCAGCCGCTCCACCAGTCGCGGATCCATCATCGCGGCCTCCGCCACCTCACACAGAACGGTCGCGTCGCCGATATTGCGCCCGTCGCGCCAATGCGCGGCCAGCAGCCCCTCCATTACGTCCTCCTGACGCTCTTCCAGCCCGGCCCAATGGAGAAGGCGATGCGCGTTGCGTGTGTTGGGCTGATGGGTGACGCGCTCGGGGTGGAAATCATAGCCCTCTGCCTCGGCGATCTCTAGGAGCTGCACATGCATCTTCGCGGCCCCGTCCTGACCGAATTTCGCTTGCAGATAATCCGCGCGCGCCATCCCCTCGGGCGGCATCGTCGGGTTCAGCTCGAAGGGCTGCCAGGCGCGCTGGAACGGGTGGTTCGGGCGTTGCGCCAAGGCCCGGTCCAGCCGCGCTTTGCCGATGAAGCACCACGGGCAAACGGGATCGGCGAAAATATCGAGCGTGATCATGAGGTGACCTCCTGTTGCAGCATGGCGCGGATCTCGGAGCGCAGCACCTTGCCGTTACGGTTGCGGGGCAGGGCGGCGATATGGGCGTAAAGGCGGGGTTGCTTGTAACGTGCAAGCCGCGCCTCGGCATGGGCGCGCAAACTGTCTTCTTCCGCCTCGCCAGTATAGGCCAGCGCGACGACGCTGGCATCGGCCTTCACCGCGATCTCGACGGCGGCCACGTCGCCTGCGCCGGGGCAGTCATGCATGACCTCTTCGACCTCGATCGGCGAGACCCGGAAGCCGCCCGCATTCATCATATCATAGCCCCGCCCGAGATAGGTGATCGCACCGTCTTCGCCCATCGAGACCGTGTCGCCGGTTACGAACCACGGGCCGACCCGGCGCGCCGCCGTCTCTTCGGGCGCATTCCAATAGCCCAGATAGAGGCCCGGATCGCTCTCATGGATCGCAAGCTGACCCGGCTCGCCGCGCGGCACCGGTTGCCCATCCTCGCCCAGCACGGCGACATGGCGGCCCGCCTGCGGATAGCCGCAGGTGCCGGGCGGCGCGGGATGGTCCGGACTGCCCGAGATGAAGGTCGAGCATTCCGACATGCCGAGTGCTTCATAAACCTTGGTGCCCGTCGCTGCGTTCCAGGCCGCGCGCGTGGGTTCGGGCAGTGCCTCGCCCGCGCTCAACCCATGGCGCAGCTTCGGCAGCGACAGCGTCTCGTGATGTTTCAGGATTTGCCGATAGACCCCGGGGGCGGCAGCAAAGATCGTCGCGTCGAACCGCTTGACCAGCAGGGGCAGGCTGCGCGACTCGACCCCGTCCGCCGGGATCAGCGCGGTCGCGCCCAGCGTCCACGGATCCATCAGCCCGGTCCCGAGCGTGTAGGTCCAGTTGAAGGCGCCCGCATGCATCAGACGGTCATCGGACCCCATGCCATACCAGCCGCGATACATCATCTGGCGCGCCCAGATCGCGCGGTGCGCATGCATCACCGCGCGCGCCGAGCCGCCCGTGCCTGAGGTGAAGATCATGTAGGCGAGGCGGTTCGGTTCGCCCATTGCGAACTCGCAGGGCGCGGCGTCCTCGGCCTTGCGCAGAATGCCAGCGGGGATCACGCGCGCCGGATGATCGGGCAGGGCGATCCCGTCGCCCGCCACGACAGCCGCCGGATCGAGATCGGCGGCGAGCTTGGCGATCTCGGCCTCGGTCAGTTGCGCCGAGGTCGGCACCGGCACCAGACCGGCGGCGATGGCGCCAAGGAACGCGATGGGAAATTCCGGCCCGTTTCCCAGCCGCAGCATCACGCGGTCGCCGGGCGCCAGCCCCGCGTCGCGCAAAAGCGTCCCCGCACCGCGCACCGCCGCGATCAGCCGCCCATAGGACCAACGCTGCGCGCCCGAGGGCTTCACGATCTGCATCGCCAGCTTGTCGGGCGTCGCGGCCCCTGCCGCCAAAACATGTGCGGCCATGTTGAAGGCGCTTGGCGGGTCAGGGATCGGGTCTGTGCGGTAAACGGAATCCATGCAGCCTAGCTAGGACGCAGCGCGCGCCCGAGCAAGCCCGAACGCGTCTCCATCACTTTCGCTTCGCCTTGGCGAAAATATCCCGGGGAGCGGCGGAGCCGCGGGGCAGAGCCCCCTTCAACCTAGGTCATGCGCGCTTCCGCGCTCGGAGTAAGTCGTGCGCGCCTACGCGCGCGGGGGGGCAGAGCCCCCTGCAACCGATCAACGGCGCGCGACGCTCACTCTTCGTCGTCGTCGCCGAAGCGGGCGTCGTCGTCATATTCGTCTTCGCCCTCGCCGACATATTTCGCCGACAGCGCAATCGAATGACCGTCATGGGTCGGGTCCATGACCACGTCGGAGGGCAATTCGCCCCGCATCCAGTCACGGATTTCATCGCGCGCGTCGGCCGGCTCCTGTTCGGTCAGCTCGGCGATATAGCGGATGAAGGCCTTCTGATCGCCGTCGATCTCGTCAAGTTCGGCCTCGTCGGCTTCGGGCCACTTGTCCACGATCGCCTCGTAAAATGCCGCCCAGTTTTCCTCGATATGGTGCCATTTCATCGCTTTTGATCCTTTTCTTCGCGGCTCGTCTCACGGGCGGCCCTATTTCTGAGAAAGGGACGCCCGGGGGGCTTTGCAAGGCACAAGGCAAAGATACCTCGCGCGGTTCCATATCGTGATCAGATCCGCGAGGTTACCTGAACCAGCCCTGCACCGAGCGCGCACCGCCAGAGATGTCGTCGCCCACACCGGCCACCGTGTTGCAGCCTGCCAATGCCGCAGCGACTGCTGCCAGAAGGATGAGTTTTTTCATTGTCCTGCCTCTTGATACCACCAGACATCGGGTTGGAAACCCGGCCATGCCCCGTATAGCGGGGTCTTCTCAGGGTAGTGAAGCTGCTTGATATGGGCGATGCGGTCAACCGGGGCATACCAGATCGGGATGACATAGCGACCTGCAGTCAACACTCGGTCGAGCGCATGGGTCGCGGCGACGAAATCCTCGTGGCTTTTGGCGTCGAGCATGGCCTTGACCATCGCCTCGGCGGCGGGGGAGTTCATGCCCATCCAGTTGCGCGAACCGGGCTCTTTCACGCCTTTCGAACCCCAATAAAGGTTCTGCTCGTTACCGGGCGACAACGACAGCGCGCGCCAGTACCATGCCATGTCGAAATCATAGGCGTTGGTGCGCTGCGTATATTGCGCGTCATCGATCACGGTCACTTTCGGGAAGATGCCGAGCTTCTTGAGCGCCTCGGTGTAGATATCGACGATGCTCTGCGTTTCGGCCGCGCCTTGCTGCAGCACAATCTCGAAGGTGAAGGGCTTGCCGTCTTTCTTGAGCACGCCATCGCTATCGACCTGCCAGCCCGCGTCTTCCAGAAGCTTCGCCGCCGCGCGCATGTTCTTGCGGTTGCGCACGCCACCATCCGAGGTCGGCAGCGTGTAGCCGTCGATCGTACCGGGCGGCAGTTGATCGGCGAAAGGCTCCAGCAGGGCTTTGACCTTGTCCGCTGCGGGGCCGTGTTCCATCCCAAGCTCGGAATTCGAGAAGTAGGAGGAAATCCGCGGCTCCGCGCCGCCATTGATGGTCTTGTTGATGAACTCGAAATTGAACGCGTCGATCATCGCCTGACGCACCCGCCAGTCGGCGAAGACCGGGTTGCGGGTGTTCATCACCAGCCCCTTGATGCCCGAAGGACGCCCGTTCGGGATCTCGGATTTGATCACGTCGCCCGATTGCACGGCGGGGAAGTTGTAATTGCGGCCCCAGTCGGCAGCGTTCCATTCGGTATAGCTGTCGGTCTCGCCGCCCTTGAAGGCCTCGAACACGACCCCGCCATCGCCGAAATAGTCGTAGCGGATCGTGTCGAAATTGTTCCGGCCCTTGTTGAAGCCCAGATCCTTGCCCCAATAATCGGGGTTGCGCTTGAGCTCGATGAATTTGCCGGGATCGACGCGCCCCACGACATAAGGGCCGGACCCGATCGGCGCCATATTGGTGGTCGAGGCGAAGTTGTGCCCCTCCCACTGCGCTTTTTCCAGCACCGGGCGCATCCCCATGATCAGCGCCATTTCGCGGTCCTTCACCTCGGGTTTGAAGGTGATGCGGACCTTGCGCTCGCCGGTCTTCTCGATCTTCTCGACCTTCGACCAGGCGTTTTGGTAGCGCGGATGGCCTTCGGTCCCGAGCGTTTCATAGGACCAGATCACATCTGCGACCGTCACCGGATTGCCGTCGGAGAACTTCGCCTCGGGGCGCAGGGTGAATTCCACCCAGGTACGGTCGGGATCGGTCTCCACCGATTCGGCGAGAAGCCCGTAAAGCGTGAAAGGCTCGTCCATTGAGCGGCCCATCAGCGATTCGGCAACATAGCGGCTGATTCCCTCTGCCGGACGCCCGTTCAGAATCCACGGGTTAAGCGAATCGAACATGCCGGCCACGCCAAATCTGATCTCGCCGCCCTTGGGCGCGTCGGGATTGGCATAGGGCAGGTGGGTAAAGCCGGCCGGAAGTGCAGGCTCTCCATACATTGCAATCGCAGGTTGTGGCTCCGCGGCAGCGATCCCTGTAAATACAGGGGCGAGCCCGAAAAGCGCCCCGCCGAGTAAATGGAAAAACACCGATCTCGTCATGTTAACAATCCCTGCCTTGCCTGCATTTATTGGCGCCAAGCTAGCGAGAGGTTTGAAACTGCGCAAACTTTTCCCTTGGAGAGCGGCGCAGGATTGCTTATAAGGGATGCACTGCTCGATAGGTTTCTTGCCTGTATGAAACCTGCCTCATGACTTGACGCCCGCCCTAGCGCGGGCGTCTTTTTTTACGTCATCCCCCAAGAAAACAAGGTCCTCACCGCGATATCACGCGGTATTGCGCTTGCAGCATGGCGTTCGCAGGCGCGGCACGGCATGATCCCGGCGAATCCGTAACTTATCGCCACCGAAGGAGAGAACATGTCGCTTCAGGGAAAAACCGCCGTCATTACCGGGTCGAATTCCGGGATCGGTCTCGGGGTCGCGCGCGAACTGGCGCGGGCCGGAGCCGATGTCGTCATCAACTCCTTCACCGATCGCGATGAGGACCACCAGCTCGCCGCCGATATCGCGAAGGAATTCGGCGTCACCGCGCGCTATATCAAGGCCGACCTGTCTAAAGGCGCCGAAGCGCGCGCGCTGATCGAGCAGGCGGGCAAATGCGATATCCTCGTGAACAATGCGGGCATCCAGCACGTCTCGCCGATCGAGGAATTCCCGGTCGAGAAGTGGGACGCGATCATCGCGATCATGCTGACCTCGGCCTTCCACACCACCGCGGTCGCGCTGCCGATGATGCGCAAGGCGGGCTGGGGCCGGGTGGTCAACATCGCCTCCGCGCATGGTCTGACCGCGTCGCCCTATAAATCGGCCTATGTCTCGGCCAAGCACGGCGTTGTGGGCCTGACGAAGGTCACAGCGCTCGAGACCGCGAAGGAAGACATCACCGTCAACGCGATCTGCCCGGGCTATGTGAAGACCCCGCTGGTCGAGGCGCAGATCCCCGACACGGCGAAGGAATACAACATGACCGAGGAAGAGGTGATCGAGAAGGTCATCCTCGCGCGTCAGCCCTCGAAGGAATTCGCGACGGTGGAGCAGATCGGCGGCACCGCCGTGTTCCTGTGCTCGGATGCGGCGGCGCAGATCACCGGGACCACGATCTCGGTCGATGGCGGCTGGACCGCGCTGTAATCGGAAAACCCTCTGGCGGAGCGGCAACGCTCCGCCGGATCAATAGGGGCGCGACGAGAGCGCGCGCTCATGCGCCTGACGATGGGCGATCACCGCCTCCAGGCGGTTCTTCACCCCGTATTTCTGCATGATATTCGTCATGTAGAACTTCACCGTCTTCTCGCTGATTGCGAGGCGCGTTGCGATCTCGCGGTTGGTCTTGCCGCGTTCCAGCTCCCGCAGCACCTGCATTTCGCGATGGGTGAGGTTCTCGCTCTCGGATTTCTCCTGACCGGATAGCGCCGCCTGCAGCAGCGCCGCCGCAAAGCTGGGCGAGACGAAGGTGCCGCCATGCAGGATCGCGTCGATCGCGGCCTGCAACTCCGAGACGCCCACGCCCTTGAGAATGTAGCCCTTTGCCCCCGCGCTCATCGCTTCGATCGCGGTTGCAGGCTCGTCGCAGGCGGTCAGCAGGATGCATTGCATGGACGGGTCATGGTCGATGATCGTGCGCAGCGCGTTCAGCCCGCCGCCGGGCATGCTGAGATCGAGGATCATCACGTCCGGCCTGCGCGTTCGGGCCAGCTCGATCGCGTCGATGGCAGAACTGCCCTGATCGATCACGTCGATCCCGAGCGCGTCTTGCAGAACGGCACACAGACCCTGCCGGAAAATTGGATGATCATCGATAATACAAGCCGTCGTCGGCACGAAATCAGACATGGAAATACCCCTTAAACGATCCCGCGACCGCGTTCCCCAACGCGCGACGGCCATGCCGTCCGGAATGCCGCGAAATCCTTCTTCCCCCTGACCAACAGAATGAAGGTGTCCTGAATAAACACAATAAAGAAAGACGCTTACAGAATAGTCCCATCTGGCTATGGCTATAGACCGTTAGGATTACGTGCGCGTCACCTGCAGGGGGCGTCTGGAGCGAGCGGAATGCGGCAAACCACCTCCGCGCCCTGCGGCTCGAGACGGTGAAATTCGAGCGTGCCGCCAAGCGATTGCGCCCGGAATTGCATTCCCGGCAGACCAAGCCCACCCTCGCGGTATTCGCGCTCTTGCTCGATGGTGTGGCCGGGGGCCGGGCCGCTGTCGGAAATGCGCAGGACGAACGAGCCATCTTCTTGATAGGTTTCAATTTTCTGGCTTGAGCCGGGCGCGTGACGCGCGGCGTTGGCGAGGGCTTCCTGCACAATCCGACCCAAGGTGCGCCGCGTCGTCTCGGTCAGCTCTGGCGCGCCCGGCACAAGCGAGAGCGAGACCTGCGCCCCGGTGCGTCGGCCATGGTCCGTGGCGAGCGTTTCGATCAGCGCGGCAAGCGTCGGCGCGGCATCGAATTGCGGCGCGACCAATCCGCCCGAGATGGCACGGATTTCCTCCATCGTCTTGCGCGCGATTTTCTTGATTTCCGCGACAATCCCGGCCGCTTTCGGCTCATCAGTCGCGCCGGGGGAACGAATCATATGCTCCAGCCGGTCGATCTCCAGCACCAGATAGGAGAGAAGCTGGCACGCCCCATCATGCAGGTCCGCGCCGATACGCCGCTTCGCGCGCTCGTCGATATTCGACGCGTTCTGGGCTGCCTCGGCAATCGAGCGGTGTAATTGCGAATTGCCCAGCAGCAGACGCTCGCGCTCGGCGAACTGGCGGCGCAGCTCGACGGTCTGGCGCTCGATCGTCAGGCTGCCGCGCCGCACGATCAGGAACAGCATGGTGAAGACGATGATCGCCACCGGCCCGACGAAGAGCCACGTCGTCTTGGCCGAGGTCAGCAGCGCACCCCGGACCACGTCGGCATTCTGGTAGAACTCTCCCACGGCGAGGACCGTGCCCGTCTCCAGATCGCGCAACGGCGCGTAAATCTCGTAGAGCTGCACGCCCAGCGCGCGTTCGGCATCATGGGCGGCGTCCTCCAGATCGGGAAAGCGCCCGAAGACCTTCCCCTCGAGCGCCTCGAATATCTCGTCGTCGGGTAGCACGTGGCCATGCCCGGTGTCCGGGGCGAAGACCAGCTTGCCTTCACGGCTCCAGATCTTGATGGCGAGGAAGTTGCCCTGTTTGCGAAAACCCTCCGCCAGCGCGTTTACGGCTTCGAGATCGTCGGGGAGCAGGGCCTCAGATCGGCCCAGCGCCTGCACGTGCGGCTGCAAGAGGTTCTGCATGTAGAAGGCGGCGGTATCGGCAGAGGCATCGAGCAGCCGCGTCGTCGCACGGTTGTTGATCCAGTACGCGAGGGAGGCGAGCAGGAGGCTCAGCACCAGACCCAGGCCCACGAGAAACTGCAGCGACAGCGAAAACCCCAGAAACCAGCGCAACGGGTTTCGCACCGTCTGCACCGGGTCCGGGGCCCCCAAACCCCCGACCTTGGTCGCATCGCTCTTAGACCTTTGTCCCATAGTCCCTTGCGTCCTTTGGCGAGGAGCGTTCCCGACCATAGGGGAGAATCTCGTTCGACCTAAGACAATTTTCGCGCCTCCGATTTGATGGCCTGATGGAAGGCAGGAAAAGCGCCGTGCTTGTGGGGGGTGACGGCGCGAGGCGAGGCACAGGGGTAAGTGCCGTCTCGTACAGCCTCCTAATGAGCCAAGCACCGGCGATGGGTGTGACACGGGACCGCGATGCGGCCCGATTTGGTCTTAGGGGGCTGACATGACGATCAAACTGGCCGGAGCCGATCTCGACTATCTGCTGCAACAAGCAAATATCCTGAATGATTATTCCCGACTGACGAGCGCGCTCGACCCGAACGGGGTGCGCGAAGTGTCGGGCTATAACAACAACCTCGCGGGCGGCTATACCGTCGGCGCGGATGGCACCATCGTCTGGACCGGCGGCAATGTGCATCCCGATTGGGGGCAGGCCGATACCGAGTTCCTGCGCATGTTCACCACCAACCACCCGACCGAGCCGGAATACGGCACCTCTTATGCCACCGTGCAGAAGATGTGGGTGACACTGGTGTTGCCCGACAGCGAGGGCCGTCTTCCCGACGATCCCGATTATGTCGCAACCTCCAAGCAGGTGCTGGTCGACAACCCGATGTCGATGTCGCCTTCGATGTTCGTGGCCGACGCAAATGGCGTGGCTCCCGGCGCGGAGGGTTACATTCCGACCGTCGACGCGATGTCGATGATGGTGGCAATGTCGGATGCGCAGGCCGAATACCAGTTCGGCACGGACGGCTCGACGCTCGACATTCTCAACAGCTCGGTCGTGGTGGATTCCACTCCGCGCCTGATCTCGCAGCTGATCACCAGCTCGAACGTCGACATGACCGATCCGAACTACAACCCGGCAGCGGTCGCCGCGATGAACAATCTGGGCGGCTCGGCCGTGGACGTGTCGAACTCCGTCGTGGGCGACATCACCACCGCCTTCATGCCGAACCCCGGCATCCTCGGCGGTGTCACCTATAACGAATGGTTCGTGGCCTTCGGTCAGTTCTTCGATCACGGTCTGGACTTCATCCAGAAGACCGGCGGCGTGGTGATGATCCCGCTGAGCCCGAACGATCCGCTTTACATTGATCCGATGTATGCGCCGAACCCGGATTACGTGGATGCGGCGACCACGCCGAACGTTCCCGAGATGATCGCGACGAACCCGGCCTATATCCCGGGCGTCTCGAACATGATGATGCTGAGCCGCGCGAAGCTGTCGAACCCAGATACGGATTTCGACGAGAACGGCAACCTACTGCCGGGCGTCACGCCGCTCTACAACAACAATACCGGCCTGATGATCGACCAGAGCCAGACCTATGGCTCGCATGAGTCGGTCAACGTGCTGCTGCGCCAATACGATGCCAATGGCGTCCTCACCGGCAAGCTGATCACCGGGGCCGAGGACGGGATCGTCCATCGCCCGGATGCGAATGGCGATCTGGTGGAACTCGACGTCTCGACGGGGGCGGCAGTCGCACCCGATGGCACGGAGGTCACGGGCAAGGACGAGCTGGCGACCTGGGGCGACATGAAGGTCAATGCGGCTCGGATCGGGATCGAACTGGTCGACACGGATGTGCTCGATTGCCCGTGGATCAACGCAGATGCGATCGGCCGGATGAACTTCACCCCGCAGAGCGATTTCCTGTTCCGCTCGGATCAGAGCATCGCCGATCTCGAAGCGATCGCTTCCACGACCGGGATCGAGATCGGGGGCATGACCTACACCTCCTTCGCCGATGTGGCAGCTGCGGGCTACGACCCCTTCGTGCGCTGGACCCTGCAGGATGCGATGGAGGGCAAATGCGCCGCGGCCGATATCGGCGAGGTGCGCACCACCAATCAGGCGATCCTTCTGGATATCGCGCATGGCGCCGCGCCGGGCGCCGATTTCCAGGGCAATGAGCTCGACCCGGCGTCGGACCCGAATGCGGGCGCCTTCACCTACGATGACGCGCTTCTGGCCCGTCACAAGGTCTCGGGCGATGGCCGCGTGAACGAGAACATCACGCTGACCTCGGTGCACCACGTCTTCCACGAAGAGCACAACATCCAGGCGCAAAACGTCATGATGTCGGCGGTTCGCGATGCGATCGCAAGCGGTGATATCGACGGGCTGAACGGCACGGATGCGGCGAATGAAGGTTGGCTGGCGGTGGATATCGACCAGATCACCTTCGACAGCTGGGCTGGCACCGATCTGACCGACGACGCGGCTGTGCAGGCCATCGTCGACAGCCTCACCTGGGATGGCGAGCGCGTCTATCAGGCCGCACGCATCATCACCGAGAGCGAATACAACCATATCGCGGTCGACCAATACATGGGCACGCTTTACCCGGCGCTGCCGGAATTCGTGTCCTACTCGGCCGATATCAACCTCAATATCAGCCTCGAATTCGCGCAGGCCGTGTTCCGTCTGGGCCACTCGCAACTGCGCGAGACCGTCCAGATCGCGGTGACCGACGAGGCGGGCGTCAATCCGGGCGAGCCGGGCTACGTGCCGACCTATGTCGAGAAGGGGCTCTTCGACGTCTTCCTCAATCCCGATCAGTTCGACATCTATGGCGCGTCCGGGATCGCGGCGGGTCTGCTGACCCAGCAGGGCAACGAGATGGACGAATTCGTCACCGCCGCGCTGCAACAGTCGCTGGTGGGTGTGCCGCTCGATCTGCCCGCGCTGAATATCGCGCGCGGTCGCGATGTCGGACTGCCGACGCTCAACGAGCTGCGCATGGAAGTCTTCGACGGGCTGACCCAGAACACCTCGAACAACACCAACGGCTCCGGCATCGCGCCCTATCACAGCTGGGAAGATTTCGGGGCGCATCTGCGCACGCCGGAATCGCTGGTGAACTTCATCGCCGCCTACGGGCGGGACGAGGACGGCACCTTCGGGCTGCAAGCCGCGCGCGACGCCTATCAGGCGGGCACGGGCGAGCTTTATGAAATCCGCGCGGCGGCGCAGGCGATCCTCGATGCCGCAGCCGATGCGTCCGATCCGCTGCATGACGAAGCGCTGATGTTCATGCGCGGTTCGGGAGAGCCGACCTACACGCCGGGTGTGGGCTGGTCGCTCTCGGGCGGGCAGGGCGATCAGGGCTTCTGGGATATCGACCTCTGGGTCGGCGGTTTGGCCGAACAGGCGATGTTCGACGGCCCGCTGGGCACCACCTTCAGCTTCATCATGCTGGACTTCACCCAGCGCCTGCAGGATGGCGACCGCTTCTACTACCTCTACCGGATGCCGGTCGGCCACCATCTCGGCGACCAGATCATCGGCGAGCAATTCGCCCATCTGATCATGCGCACCACCGGGCTGGAGCATATCCCGGACGCCTTTGCCACGCCCTCGGCGACCTATGTGCTCGACGGGACGACCTCGAGCGGCGACTACCACGACAATGCGCGCGACGGTCTGCTGGGTGTCGATGACGCCTATGGCGATAACGACTACTTCAACGCGACGCTGGAGCGGCTGCCCGACGAGGTGCGCGACGTGGCCCTCGCAAATGGTGGCTTCGAGGCGCAGGATCTCGTCGCGGCAGGAGCCCCGACCAATGCGCGCGGCACCTATCTCAACGGGGCGATCGAGGGCTGGACCCTCAACGGCACCGGCGGCACCTGGGCGCCCACCGAAGCTGCGGTGCCCTTCCTGCCCGAAGGCACGCAGGTCGCACAGCTTGGCCGCAATGCATCGATGAAAGCCGACACCGGCACGGAGCTCGTCGAGGGAAATGTCTACACTCTGACGCTCAAGGTTGGCGACAAGATCGGCTATGTCGCGACCGGAGGCACGGTCAAACTGGTGGCCGCGGACGGCACCGTGTTGGCCAGTGCCGTATTCGCGCCGCCGCTCGATGACGACGACGTCACGACGGACGATGCCTGGGACATGGTCACCCTGAGCACCGATGCCGTGCCCGCCGATCTCGCAGGCCTGGGCCTGAGCATCGTGGTCGAAACCGACGGCACCGGCCAATACACGCTCTTCGACAATGTCCAACTCACCGAGAGCATCCCCGGCGGTCCGGCCAATGACGGCCATATCACCGTGATCGGCCTTTCGGGCGACGACTTCATCGTCGGGGCCTTGGGCGATGACGTGCTCTATGGCGACGAGGGCAACGACCGCATCGAAGGCGCGCAGGGCAACGACCATATCTATGGCGGCGACGGCGACGACTACATCACCGATTACGAGAATGACGACTTCATCCTCGGCGGGAACGGCAACGACACGATTTTTGCCGGCCCGGGTGTGCTCGACACCTCCCACGGCAACGCGGGTGATGACGAGGTCCATGGCGGCGACGGCATCGACGAGGTCTTCGGCGACGATGGCGATGACCGTCTCTATGGCGAGGGCGACACCGACCTGATGATGGGCGGTGACGGCAACGACTACATGGATGGAGGCGACAGCGTCGACGAGATGTTCGGCGGCAACGGCGCGGACTGGATGGTCGGCGGCGTGGGCGACGACAACATCAATGGCGGCTCGGGCAACGACCTGCTCGAAGGGGGCCTCGGCCCGACCGCGAACGATGGCGACCGTCTCAACGGCGACAGCCCCGCGCAGCTCAACCCGGTGATCGAGTTCAACGGAGACGGCACCGAGGGCGACATGGATATCGGCTCCTACGAGGACGCCTATATCAACGTGGTCGCGAACCTGCAGACTTCGAACAACGCAGGCACCGGCTCGGTCCTGATGGACCAGTATGCCTTCCTCGAAGGCCTTGTCGGCTCGCAATACAATGACGATCTGACCGGCGCGGATGAGAACGGCATCGGCTCGAACGGGATGAACAACTATCTCGTAGGGGGCGGCGGAGACGACCGGCTGACCGGCTTGGGCGATGGCGGCGACGAGAGCACGGGGCAGGCCGATTTCATCTTCGGCGACAGCGTGATCGTGGACTCGAACCTCTACTGGATCGGCGACAACCGCCACGACCAGAGCGTGACCGTGACCGGCTTCATCGAAGACTGGTACGGCACCGGCGACACCCGCGTTCAGTTCTCGGACGGCTCGCTGGGCCACATCCTCGGCGATACCGGGACGGAGGGCACCGATACCGCGCTCTATACCGGCAACCGCGAGGACTACCGGATTGAGCTGATCTCGATGAACGGCCAGCAGGCGGTGAAGATCACCGATCTGCGCAACGGCACCGACAATCAGGGCAACCCGGTCGCGACCGATGGGGTGGATATCCTCGTGGGCGTCGAATGGGCCGAGTTCGCGAATGGCGAGACGATCTCGCTCAATCCCGATCCGATGTCGGACATCATGTGGAACGCGACCGGCAGCAGTGGCAGCGGCACCATCGCCCGGCTGAGCGCGGATGTGCCCTTCGGCGGCCAGGCGACCTACGAGCTGCTTTCCGGCTCGCCGGGTGTGTTGCTCACCGGGACCAACGACGATCAGATCCGCATTCAGGGCGGGCTCGGCGACAATGAGGCGCTCACCGCCACGATCCGCGCGACCGACGCGTCTGGTACGCAGGTCACCGAGACCTTCGATATCGTCACCGGCGATGCGACGGACGAGGTGATCGACCTGACCGGCGCGACCAATGACACCACGATCTACGGTCGCGAAGGCAATGACACGATTACCGGCGGGGATGGCAACGACACCATCGTCTGGAACGTGACCAATCCGCGTCGCAACCAGCCGGAACGGCCCGACGGGCGCGATTTCGTGGATGGTGGAGCCAATGGCACCACGGGGGACCGCTTCGTTGTCACCGGCAACAACACCCGCGAGAACTTCGTGATCTACACTGTCGCGGCTGCGATGGCGGCCAATATCACGGTGCAGAACGCGGCCGCCGAAATCGTCATCACCCGCGATGGCGAGGTGATCGCCGAGCTCGCCAACATCGAGGAGATCACGATCAACACGCTCGACGTGACCGCCGATAACGGCAATGGCGGGCTCGACGGCGGCAATACCGGCGGGCGGCGCGGCGACAATGTCGAAATCGTAGGCGACTTCACCGGCACCAGCCTGAACTACTCGACGATCACGGTGAACGGTGATGATGGCGACGATGTCGTGGACATCTCGCAACTCGAATCCGATCACCGCATCGTCTTCCACGGTGGCGGCGGCGACAACGTGCTGGTCGGCGGAACGCGGTCGCAGGACGTGCTTGTCGATGCACGCCACGGCGCGCGTCCGGACAATGCGAACCCGGACGGCTCGGATAGCGGCAGCGGCAGCGATGACGGGTCCGACAGCGCGATGCCCGACGGGCTGGTGCTGGTCGGCGACGAAACCGCCGAGACCTTCATCGGCATGGAAGGCAATGACGTCATCTTCGCAGGCGGCGGCGCGGATAATGCGCTCGGCAACGAAGGCGACGACATGATCTTCGGTGACGGGGGCGCGGATCGTCTCTTCGGCGGCGAAGGCGACGACGTGATCGAGGCTGGCAAGGGCCGCGACATGGTCTTTGCCGATGACGGCGACGACACGGTGATCGCGACCGAGGACGACGGGGCCGACAGCTACTGGGGCGGGGAGGGCTCGGATACGCTCGACTACGCCGCGATCCAGGCCTCGGTCGAGGTCGATCTTGGCCACGGCACGAACGGCCACGGTCAGGTGATGATCGGCGAGACCGCGGATCAGATCTACAGCTTCGAGAATGTCATCACCGGCAGCGGCGACGACACGATCATCGCCAACAGCGCGGTCAACGTGATGGATGGCGGCGGCGGCCACGACACTTTCGTCTTCAACTCCGCGGCCGATGCCGATGGCGACCGGATCAACGGTTTCGCACCGGGCGACAAGATCGACCTGAGCGGGATCGACGCAGATCAGGGCGCGGCGGGGGCGCAATCCTTCGTCCTGTTCGCGGCGGGCGATTTCAGCGCCGCGGGCGAGCTGCGCGTCTCCTACGAGATGCGCGACGACGGCGAGCACACGATTGTCGCGGGCAATGTCGACGACGATCTGGATGCCGATTTCGAGATCGACATCGCGGGCCGTCACATGCTCGACGCCTCTGATTTCAACGGGGTGAACTAAGGGGGTAGCGCCCGGCGGAGGGGTCCGCCGGGCGTGATTTTTCAAAGTCTCAAGATCTTGGTGGGAGGATCACATGAGCAATGCACGTCGCCGTTTCCAAGCCAGCGAAGAGCTCGTCTCCGAACGTCTCGGCCGCTATCGCGGGCTGATCGTCTTTCTTCTCGGCCTGTCCTTCGTGATCAGCCTGCTCGCGCTGACAGGCTCGTTCTACATGTTGCAGATCTACGACCGGGCGCTGACCAGCGGCTCTGTGCCGACGCTGCTGGCGCTCTCGGTTCTCGCCATCGCGCTCTACCTGTTTCAGGGCCTGTTCGATGTGCTGCGCAACCAGATCCTCGTGCGGGTCGGCGCACGGATCGACAACCGCCTCGCGCCGCTCACGCATCGCGTCGCGATCGAGATGCCGCGCTTTGGCTATTCCACTTCTGAGGCGCTGGAGCGGGGCCGCGACGTCGACACGATCCGCAGCTTCATCTCGGGGGCCGGGGCCATTGCGCTGCTCGATCTGCCGTGGATGCCGCTGTTTCTCGGTTTCGTCTATCTGCTTCACCCGCTGCTGGGGCTGATGACCATCGGCGGGGCCTGCGTTCTGATCACGCTGACCGTCATCACCGAAATGATGTCGCGCCGCTCGGGCCGGGAGCTGCAGAAGGCCTCCATCGCCCGCGCGATGATCGCCGACACCAACACCCGCAATGCCGATGTGCTTCACGCGATGGGCTTCGGTCGCCGCGCGGTCGAGCGGTTCGACACCGCCAATGCCGAACATCTGCGCCTACATGCGCGCACCAGCGACATCACCGGCACGCTCAGCGGGCTGTCGAAGGTCACCCGGATGATGCTGCAATCGGCGCTTCTGGGGCTTGGCGCTTACCTGACCATCGTGGGCGAGCTGTCGCCCGGCGCGATCATCGCCTGTTCGGTGGCCGCGTCGCGCGCGCTCGCGCCGGTGGAAATGGCGATCGGCAACTGGAAGGGCTTCGTGGCGGCTCGCCGCAGCCATGCGCGGCTGCGCGACACGCTCGCGACGCTCGAGGATGATGACACAATGGTCGCCTTGCCCGCGCCGACCGAGAGCTTCACCGTCGAGGGAATGACGGTCGTCGCGCCGGGCTCCGGTGCGGTGCTGCTGGGCGATGTCAGCTTCGATCTGAAATCGGGCGATGCGCTCGGCCTGATCGGGCCTTCGGGCTCGGGCAAGACGACGCTCGCCAAGGGTATCGTCGGCATCTGGCCGCTGCTGCGGGGCCATGTGCGCTTCGACGGCGCGGCGCTTGATCAATGGCGGGTGGACCTACTGGGCGATCATATCGGCTACCTGCCGCAGGAGGTTTCGCTGATGGAAGGCACGGTCGCCGAGAATATCGCGCGCTTTGCGCCGGACGCGACCGATGCGGATGTGGTGGCGGCGGCGAAGACTGCGGGCGCGCATCAGACGATCATCCATCTGCCCGACGGCTACCAGACGCAGCTTGGCCCCTTCGGCACCTCGCTTTCCGCGGGCCAGCGTCAGCGCGTCGGTCTGGCGCGCGCGCTCTATGGCGCGCCCTTCCTCGTGGTGCTGGACGAACCGAACTCGAACCTCGACGCCGATGGCGAAGCGGCGCTCAGCGCGGCCATCGCGTCGGTCCGGGCGCGTGGCGGCATCGTCGTGGTGATCGCGCATCGCCCCAAGGCGCTGGAATCCGTCAATCTCGTGGGCTTCGTTCAGGGCGGCAAGCTGGTGGCCTTCGGTCCGAAAGACGAGATCGTCAATCGATCCGTCGGGCTCAAACCGCTGCCCAAGGGCAAACGCCCCGCAGCAGCGGCGGAGCTGGGGGACAGCATCGAACAGGCGGTGGGCTGAGCCATGGAACAGGACAAGCTCAAGCTCGGTATCCCGGATGACGAAGCGGCCCTCGCGCCGATACAGAAATACCGTGCGCCCGAGGGGCGCTCGGTCTGGCCCGGCCGCGTGGCGGTGGGGCTGGTAGCTCTTGCCTGGGCGGCGCTCGCGCGCAAGCTCTTCGGCACGGATGCGGCGCAGGCGGAAGGTGTTCAGGACGGCCCGGCCCACCCCCCGGCAGATCCCGACGCCCCCGCCAGCCCGCAGACGCCGAACGCGCATCACATCCCCGAAATGGGGCCGAGTGCCGCGCTGGCGCAGGAGGAGGAGCAGCCCGATCCCTTGCCCGAGAACGTGATCCTGTTCCCGGGCGCAAATCCGGCACCTTTCGCGCTCTCTCCGCAACGCTGGCACGCCAAGCACAAGGCGACGGTGGATGCGCAGGACGATACGCTTTTCTTCCCCGAGGCGATCGAGGTGAAGGAGTTCGATTTTCCGAAAGTTCCGGTCTTCTCCTCGACCCGTGCCGCGGCGCGCAAGGCGCGCGAGAGCGGGGACCGCGCGCCTGATGAGCCCCGTCCGCCGGGTCCGGCGCCCGAGGTTCCACGCAACCGCGCGCCGGAGACGAATGGCCCGGTGCGCCTCTCACCCGGTCGACGCGACGAGAGCTTTTTCATCGTCGCGGCGGTGCTGCTAAGCGGGGCGAGCGATCCCGACGGCGATCCGCTCTCGATCCTGTCGATGCAAGCCCAAGGGGGCGAGGTGATCGCCCATGGCGAGGGCGAATGGCTCATCAAACCCGATCAGGGGTTCGAGGGCGAGTTGGTCATCACCTACGACCTCAGCGATGGCGAGCTGGCAATCGGCCAGACCGCGACGGCACTGATCCTGCCGCCGGACTATCATGACGTGATCGGCACCACCGAGGACGATTTGCTGACCGGCACGCCCGACCGCGACGCGATCCGGGGCGAGGGGGGCAACGACATCCTCTATGGCCGCGAAGGCGACGACATGCTCGACGGCGGCGATGGCTGCGACGTGTTGATTGGTGGCGCGGGCGCGGATGTCATCTATGGCGGCGCGGGCAATGACACGGTCTTCGCAGGTGCAGGCGACGATATCGTCTTCGGCGAGGCGGGCGCGGATGCGCTGCATGGCGAGGACGGCAACGACTATCTCGACGGCGGCATGGGCGCGGACAGCATCGATGGCGGATCGGGCAACGACACGCTGATGGGCGGCGAAGGTTGCGATCTGCTAGATGGCGGCGCAGGCGAAGACCTCGTCTCCGGTGGCGCGGGCGAGGACCGCATCGTGGTCGCAGAGATCTCGCAGGCCTCGGGCGACAGCTACGATGGCGGCGGAGGATCCGACACGCTCGACCTCAGCCGCATCGCGGAGTCGGTCACCGTCGAGCTATCTGCCGGGACGATGACGAGCGCTGCGGGCGAGGCATCTCTCGTCAGCATCGAGAACGTCACCTCCGGCGCAGGCGCCGATCAGCTGGTTGCAAGCGATGCCTGCAACCTCTTCTCTGGTGGCGCGGGAGAGGACGTCTTCGTCTTCACCTCGCTCGCATCTATCCAGAACGCGGGCCAAGGCCATGACCGCATTACCGATTTCGAACCCGGCGACCGGATCGACCTCTCGCAGATCGACCCGATGGGCGAAGGCTATGGCGAGATGCGCCTGTTCTTTGCAGGCGCGACCGGCGAGGTTCCCGAGGCACGCGGCGGCGTTTTCGTAGCCTACGAGATCGAAGACGGAGAAGACGCGCATGAATTCACCGTCGTGAAAGCCAAGCTGAGCGCGCAGCACGAGGATGGCAGCATCGAGGATTACGATTTCGAGATCGAACTCGACGGCCATCTCACGCTCGAAGAAACCAATTTCCTGTTTGATTGCGACGTGCCCGCCTGACGGGCTGCGCGCGATTTTTTGGTGGGGGGAACCGAAAATGACCAAGACTCACAACGATCCGGCCCTGTTCTCGATCCGTGCGCGCATCCTGTTCGCGACGGCGTTTCTGGGCGCGCTGATCCTCGTCTTCGGCGGATGGGCGGCGCAGGCGAAACTCTCCGGCGCGGTGATCGCGCAGGGGCAGGTTGCGGTGAAATCGCAACTGAAGGTCGTGCAGCACCCGGATGGCGGCGTGATCCGCGATATCCGCGTGGAGAACGGCGATCTGGTGCAGGCGGGCGACGTGGTGGTGCTGCTGGACGATACGCAGCTCCGCTCCGAATTGGGGATCGTCGAGACCCAGATCCGCGAATTCACCGGCCGCCGCGCGCGGCTGATCGCGGTGCGCGACAGCGCCGCCGAGATCGTGTTCCCGGACGGATTTGAGACCGCCGAGGAGACGGCTGCGATTGCAGATGGCGAACGTCAGCTGCTGGCCCATGACCGCGCGATGCAGGATTTGCGTCGCGACCAACTTTTGTCTCAGGTCGACCAGTTTGACGAAGAGATCCGCGCGCTCGAAGCGCAGCGCCAGTCGAACGAGATCGAACGCCGTCTGCGCGGCGAAGATCATGACCGGCTGCAGAAGCTGCTGAAGAAAGGGCTGACCGAGAAAGGCGCGATCACCGAGGTCGAACGCGACATGGCGCGGCTCGACGGGGTCTCGGGCGAGATCGAGGCCAATATCGCGCGCGTGAAGGGACAGATCAGCGAGTCGAACCTGCGTATCCTCGAGTTGGACCATCAGGCCCGCACCGCTGCGCAGAAGGAACTTCGCGATATCGACGCCCAACTGGCCGAACTGCATGAGCGCGCCGTGGCCGCACGCGATCGGCTCTCGCGCACCGAGATCCGCGCGCCGATCGCAGGCGTGGTGAACGAGCTGGGCGTGCATACGGTGAACGGTGTGATCGCGCCGGGCGAGCGGGTGATGGCGATCGTGCCCGATGGCGAGCTGATCGTGGAGGCGCGGCTGCGCACCACCGATATCGATCAGGTCATGCCGGGCCAATCGGTGCGGCTGCGCTTCACCGCCTTCAACCAACGCACGACGCCGGAAGTGGCGGGAGAGGTGCGCGTGGTCGCAGCCTCGGCGACGAAGGACGAAAGCGGCGGGAGCTATTACCTCTGCGCCGTCGCGCTGACCGAGGCGCCGGTGCTGCCCGACGGGCGCGGCCTGCGCCCGGGGATGCCGGTGGAGGTGTTCTTCCAGACCGGAGAGCGCACCGCGATCTCCTATCTGCTCAAGCCGGTCGCCGATCAGGTGCAGCGCACGATGCGCGAGGACTGAGGGCGCGAACCGGGGCGGGCCTGCGTACGCCCCGAGTTTCAAACCGGATCAATTGCCCGGTTTCGCCGCACCTTTCGGCACCAGATGGGTGATCCCCGCCGCCGCCGCGCGTGCCAGCGCCGGATCGAGCGACATCGGGATATATTCGCCCGAGCGCCACAGTTCCGACAGGTCGTCGTAGTGGCGGCTCAGCGGATGGCCCGATTGCCCGGTCGAGATGATAAAGACCGAACTGTCGGGATCCGCGAAATCGAGCACTTCGCGATAGCCCGCCGCATGGACGTTGGCGAAGCGGTCAGATCCGTCGCCGCCCTTGGTGCGACCGCGCATCAGGGTGAAATCGCCGCCCGAGGTCGACTGCCGGATATTCACGAACCATTTCAGTCCCGGCACCTTGCCCAGCACCTGATTGTCCTGCTCGGCGATATGCGCGTCGCCCCAGCGCCAGCTCTCGATATTCGGTCCGTATTTCTTCGACAGATCCAAGAGCGCCGCGTCGAGCGACTGCCGCGCGATATCGCTGCAGGTCTCTTTCGGAGCCGACTGGATGATGTCGCACCAATGGCTCGCGCCTTGGGTGTCGCGGAAGACGCGCTCGATGAACAGGGGCTCCAGATGGTCGAATTTCTTCGCCAGCGGGCCCAGCTCGTCGCGGATCAGCCGGTTTTGCAATTCGCGCATCCAGGCGGCGTAGATCAGCGGCTCGGGCAGATGCTCGGACATCTCGCCATCCCAGCTCGCCAGCATCTCGAGCGCGCGCTGACGCATCCGCTCGGGCGTGCCGGCGGGGGCGGGATCACCGGTATACCACAGGTTCGCACCGACCAGCGGGAGCAGACCGCGCGCGGCAGGCGACACCGTGTCGAGCTGCGCCGAGATGAAGCTGTCGCGCGAATGCACCTCGCGCTCGCCCATCAGTTTCGACAGGCGCTGAATGCGCTGCGTGTCGCCCCAGTGGAACGAGACGTTATAGGGGAAGGGCCGGTCCACCGTCTTGTTATTGGTGTTCACGACGATGCCGCTTTTCGGCTCGACGAATTGCGGGTTGTCCTTGAAGGGCAGGAAGCCTTTCCAGCGGTTCTCGGGCTTCCAGCCCGCGTTCGGCATCCGGCCTTGCGTGTCATTCGCCCGGTCACGCAGCGGGATTTTCCCGCCGGTGACCAGCGCCACCCCGTCCTTGTCGGCCAGCGTGATGTTCTGCGCGGGTGCGACGATCTTCTTCGCCGCATCCATTGCCTGCGGTATCGAATGCGCCCGCATCAGGTCCATCGCGCCGGTCATCGTCGTGTCCTGCGGATCGAATGCGGTCCAGCTGAGCGACATCACCGAATGCGGCGGCGTGACGGTCGCCAGATCGAAATGACTGCCGGGCAGCACCGGACCGTTATCGGTCCAGCGAAGGGTCAGCGTGACCGGCTTGGCGTCCTTCACCTCGACGATCACACGCTTGGTCTTGAAACGCTTCCAGCCGTCAGGCGTGCGGTATTTCGTCGGATCGTCGGGATCGATCTCTTCGATATGCAGGTCCTGATCGTCGACAAAGGCCGTGGTCAGCCCCCAGCCCAGATCCTTGTTGCGGCCCGACAGCACCAGCGGCATCCCCGGGATCGTACCGCCGATCACGCCGCCAGATTGCAGTTGCAGCCGCGCCAGATACCAGATCGAGGGCGCCGTCAGACCCAGATGCGGATCGTTGGCCAGAAGCGCGCCCCCCGCAGCCGAGCGGTCAGGCCCCGCAGCCCATGCGTTTGACGCACCGGCAGAGCCACGTGCGGGGAAGGGAGAGAACGCCCCCGGCGCCCCGTTCTCCGCCGTCTGAATGCCCTTTTGCATGGTCGGGAACAGGCTCGCGTAATCGGGCAGGGCAGCGGTCGCCTGTTGCGGATCGTCGGGCATGATGTCGCGCACGAGGTCTTTGCCGACGAGCGACACACGGGCGCGCAGCACCTCGTCTTGCAGCTGGTTCGACAGCTGCACCGCCATCAGCTTCATGATCGCGAGCGAATCCGCGGGCGTCCAATAGGAGATCTTGCTGTCGAAGAGGAAGAATTCCGGCGCGCCGCGCCCCATTGCGCCCTCGTTGACGATCTCGATCCACTGGTTGACGCCCCGCGCATAGGCCTCAAGCGCGGCCTTGGTGTAATCGTCCTGCGAGGACACCGAGTCGACCGCCGCCTGATACAGGCCCATCCGGCGCATCAGCTCGTCGGTTTTCAGCGTCTCCTGACCGAACACTTCCGACAGCCGCCCCTGCACCGTGCGGCGCATCAGCGTCATCTGCCACAGCCGGTCCTGCGCATGGGCGAGCCCCAGTGCGAAGAAGGCATCCGGGTCGTCCTTGCCGAAGATATGCGGCACGTCCTCGGTGGAGCGTACGATCTCCACCGGGGCGGTGAGCCCGGTGACTTTATAGGTCGCGTCGTAATCAGGAAGCGAGCGCGAGGCGAAGAAATAGATCAGCCCCCCGACGAGCACCACACCCACGATCGCGGCCATGATCAGCCGAACGCCCCATCGAAATGCCTTATACATCGAGCCCTCTGCGCGCCTCACCCGAAATCCCGCCTCCCGGCGCATGAGTTGACGCGCCCGGTTGGCGCGTTAGTAGTTGAGCCCGGCGCTACAATCAACGCGCTCGCGCTACACGGGGCGCGGTTTCGTATTCACGCAAGGGAGAGGTCGATGGCGAAAGTTGCATTTCTGGGGCTTGGAGTGATGGGCTATCCGATGGCGGGGCATCTCGCATCGGCGGGCCATGAGGTCACGGTCTATAACCGCACGGGTGCCAAGGCCGAGAAATGGGTCTCCGAGCATGGCGGGTCGGCCGAAGCAACGCCGCGCGAGGCCGCGAAAGGCGCGGATTTCGTGATGTCCTGTGTCGGCAATGACGATGACCTGCGCGAGGTCTGCCTCGGCAAGGATGGCGCGTTCAAGGGCATGAAAACCGGCGCGGTCTTCGTCGATCACACCACGGTTTCGGCAGCCGTCACGCGCGAATTGGCGGGCGAAGCGGCGGGCCATGGCGTGGCCTTCATCGACGCGCCGATCTCGGGCGGGCAGGCCGGGGCCGAGAACGGCCAGCTGTCGGTCATGTGCGGCGGCGACGCGGCGGCTTATGACAAGGCCGAGCCGGTGATCGACGCCTATGCCAAGATCTGCCGCCGTCTGGGCGAAAGCGGCGCGGGGCAGGTGACCAAGATGTGCAACCAGATCGCGATTGCAGGTCTGGTGCAGGGTCTCGCCGAGAGCCTGAACTTCGCCGAGAAGGCCGACCTGGATATCGCTGCCGTGGTCGAGGTGATCTCGCAAGGGGCCGCCGGCTCGTGGCAGATGGCCAACCGCTACGAGACCATGGCAAAGGACGAATTCGACTTCGGCTTCGCGGTGGATTGGATGCGCAAGGATCTGGGGATCTGCCTCAAGACCGGCGACGAGATCGGGGCCTCGCTGCCCGTCACCGCGCTGGTCGATCAGTTCTACAAGGACGTCCAGGCGATGGGCGGCAACCGCTGGGATACCTCTTCGCTGATCGCGCGCCTGCGCAAACTGGGCTGAGCGGGCAGGGCGGCGGGCCATTGGGTCCGCTGCCCGCCCTTGCCGCTTCGGCGCTTGGCCCCTATACCAGCGCCATGCGCATCCTCGAGAACATCATCAGCGACCGCGGCTCGAAATACGCGGTCTCGGGCGGCCCTTGCGCCTCCGAGGAGGAGGCCAAGGCCTTCGTCAAGGAGCTGTGCCGGAAGAAGAAATACGCAAAGGCCACGCATAACACATGGGCGCTTCTGACGGCGGAGGCTCCGGTGAAGAACGACGATGGCTAGGCGGGAGCGGGCATGGTGATCCTGCGGATGCTCGAGCGCGAAGAGCTCTATGACCACATCATCGTCGTCACGCGCTGGTTCGGCGGCAAACATCTGGGCGGCGACCGTTTCCGCCACGTGCAGGAAGCGGTGCGGATCTACCTCGAAGATTTGCGCGCGGGCTGACGCGCGCCGCTACCGCAGCGCCAGAACCGGGATATCCGACGCGGTCGTACCGGAGATCTGGCCCACCGGCTTGGCCCCTCCGTTCTGGCTCAATGCCTTCGCAAGATCGGATGCCAGCGGCCCCGCCGTCGACCCGTCGCTCGGCACCAGCCCGTCATCGCGGGTAATCGCACCCATCCAGAGCCGCGCACCGGATGCGTCGGTATAGCGCGTCTGCCACAGCCGCAGCCGCGGCAGCTTGTCGGTCGCGTCGCCATCCGGCAGGCGGGTGAAGCCAAGCCCGCTCGGCTCGTTCTTCCAAAACAGCGGCGCGAGCGCGGCGCCGGGGCGCATCGTATCGCGCACAGCCCCGAAGGCCGCGCCCGCCAGCGCCTTGAGCGTCACCGCATCGGCGCGTTGCCAGCCGATCGCGCTCAGCGCCGCGGTAATCTGATCGGGGTTCGTCGCCCATAGCGCGATCGAGAGCGGGAATTGTTGATCCGCATCGAGAGTCTGCGCCATCAGCGGCGCGTCACGCAGCGCCTGCGGTTCGGCCCCTTCCGAGATCACGATCAGCGGCTGCGCCACGGGGGGCGGGTTCAGCGCCTTGGAATAATCGCGCACGCGAACCATCGTGAAGCCCAGCAGCGCCAGCGTCACGACGCCGATCACGCCCATCTGCCAACTGGGCCGGGCGCGCGGCGCCCCGGCCCATCGCGGATACAACCACTCGGCCACCGCGATACCCACCAGCAAGCACATCGCGCCGAGAAGCCAGCCGCCCAGCACATCGCTCAGGTAATGCTCGACGAGATAGAGGCGGCTCAACCCGATCAGACCGGCGACCAAGGCCGCCAGAAAACTCGCGCTCAGCGCCCCGAGCCGCGTCAGCCGCCAGAGGAGGAAGGCCAACATCCCGTAAAAGGCGACCGAGAGGGTGGCGTGGCCGGAAGGGAAACTGCCCGAGGTCTCGTGGAAATAACCCAGGATCGAGCGCGGCCGCCCGAAGCTTGCCTTCAGGATGATCACCGAGATCAGGTCCAGCCCGAGCGAGACCACGAGCCCCGCAGCCAGATCGAACCGACGCAGCCACGCGAGCCAGACAAGCGCCAGCACGAGCAGCGCCGCCACGAGCTGGGTATCGCCGAGCGCGGTGATCCAGGTGAAGATCTGAATGAGGCCCGGCGTCCAGAACAGCCGCATCAGCGCCGCCAGCCGCGCGTCGATCTGCACGATCGGGTCGCTTTGCAGGAAGTCGAGCGACAGCCCGACCAGCACCGAGGCGAGGTAGAGGAAGGCGAGTGCCAGAAGGCTCAGCGGGAGGCCGGAGAACTTGCTGCGGTCAAGCCTGCGCGCGATCCATGCCGCCGTTTTCGGGTGGCGCCCGCCCCAGCTGTCAACGCGGGGGTGGCGGGCGATCTCGTCCATCAGCCCGCCTGCCATCGCGAGGAGATAGGGCACCGCCCGGTCGAGCCGCCTCAGGATCCAGAAAATCAGCGCGGCGATCACCACGAGACCCAGCAGGAACAAGGTGTTGCGTGTCATCATCGGGCCGAGCTTGGTGAACCCCGCGCCAAGCGCATACCCGAAGCCGACATGGAAGATCGCGTAAGGAAAGCCGCTCAGCAGGTTCCAGATGCGGAAGCGTCGCGTCTCCATCCCCGCGAGGGCGGCAGCGAAGGGCACGAA
The DNA here is from genome assembly GCF_002020145.1 of Thioclava sp. DLFJ4-1. Classification (NCBI taxonomy): domain Bacteria; kingdom Pseudomonadati; phylum Pseudomonadota; class Alphaproteobacteria; order Rhodobacterales; family Paracoccaceae; genus Thioclava; species Thioclava sp. DLFJ4-1. Next base: position 446,579 of record NZ_MPZT01000003.1, on the reverse strand, counting down.
ACCCGCCACGGGGCCGAGAAACCGCCCCATGACAATCGCGAAGCCGCCATGGCGCGCAAATAGTTTCTCCGCGCGGCGATAGGCGGCCATGCCTTCGACATTCCAGCGCCCGAGCATGCCGCGCCGCGCGTGGCGACCAAGCCAGAACGTAGCCTCGCCGCCGAGGACCGAGCCGATCGCTACGAACCACATAAGGTCGAGCGGGTCGAGCATCCCCTGCTGCACCATCACCCCGCCGGCATCAACAAGCAGGGTGCCGGGCAGGAAAATCCCGGTCGGCAGGAAGGCCTCCAGCCCCGCCGCCGCCCCGATCACCCAGTAGCCGAAGATCCCCAGGGCGGCGAGATTCGGGAGCACTTGGTGGATGGCGTCGAGCATTTCAGTCCTTTGTCAGCAGATTGCGGGCGCCGCCGGAGATCAGCAGGGTAATTTCGGTGAGCGCGAGATAGGGGGAGGTGCCGGGCGGAAGCGCGACATAATGGGGCCGCCATTCGGGCCGGAATTTCTGTTTGAAACGACGTAACCCTTCGAAGTTATAAAAACTTCCGCCGTGACGATAGATCAGATTGCCAAGGCGGCTGGTCAGCCGCGCAGAGGCACGGTCGGGCAGACCTGCCAGCGGCGCGAGGCCGAGGCTGAGCTCAGTCGCACCGCGGTCGCGCAGCGCCTCGATCAGGCCGATGAACAGGAATTGCATGACGCCGTCGGCCGCCTCCGGGCGGTACCGCATCAGATCTATCGCGAAACGCCGTGCATCCGGCCCGCCCAGAAGGTTCGCGAAGCCGAGGATTTCGCCGTCGCGCCGGATCAGCGCAATCTCGCAATGGTTGAGGTAGCGCGGATCGAAGCGGCCGATGGAGAAGCCTTTCTCGCGACCTTTCTGGCCTGCGAGCCACGCGTCGGACACATCGCGCAGCGTCGCTATCAGCTCCGGCGCATGCGGCGGGGACGCGATCTCAAGCGTGAAACCCTCGCGCAGGGCGCGGTTCTGCTCGGCCCGCATCGTCTTGAATTTCGACCCCGTGAGCGAGAATTTCTGCAGGTCGACCACGGCCTCTTCGCCGATCTTGTGCAGCGCATAGCCCATCTCGATCCAGAGCGGCAGGTTCTTCGTCGAGACCTCGTAGAAGACGGGGGTGAGCCCTTCGCTCACCGCGCGTTCGTGAAACTCCCACGCCAATTGCCGCGCGGTCTCGGGCGGGCCGACGGGATCGCCGAGCACGACCCGCATCCCGCCGCGTTGCGCATACATCAGGAAGGCCGAGCGGTCGGGCGAGAACATCACGCATTTGTCGCCCGTCAGCGCGAACCAGCCCTGTGGCACGTCTTGGGCGGTGAGGATTTCAGCGACCGCGATGTCCTGTTCCGGATCGACGGAAAAGGTGAAGCGGCGCATCGGGCGCAGCGTCAACCACAGAAGAAACCCGAGCAGCAGCGCGCTGATCAGGAGCCCGGCCCGGAGCGCACGTGGTGTGGGTGAACTCGCGGTAAAATCGAGCCAGAGCGCGTTGGAATAGGGATGCGCTGCATAGGCGAGGAAGAAAAACACCGCCGCGGAGGCCACCATCCCAAGGATGACCGCGAACCACAGCGGCCCGTAGCCGCCCTCGGTCAGCGCGACCCGACGGTGAAAGGCCCCGCGAAACGGCAGCAACACGACCGCGGCGAGCGACAGGACAACCGCGTTGTCGATGTCGAGATCGGCCGCCAAAACCGAGATCACGCCAAGCACCAGCCCCGCAAGTACCAGCCAATAGGCAAGTCGCACCCGGCGCACCAAGCCATGCGACAGCACGATCAACAGCACACCCGCGAGGGCACAAAGCTGCGTGCCGCCTTCCGCGAGAACCGCCGTGATCAGCCCCGGCTCTCCGCCCTGTCGGCCAAGCACCGGCATCAGCGCGACGATCACCATCCAGAAGCCGAGGCCCAGCACCGCGACCCCGGCGATCCGGGGGGCGAGCCCCTCGATACCGCTGATCACCGGGCGCATCGGCTCTGATATTTCGCCGAAGACGCGCGTGGCCCAGCCGCCGGCAAGCCGCGCCTCGTTCAGCGAAACCACGACGAAGGCGATCACGAAGGGCAGCAGGAAATAGATCATGCGGAAAGCCAGAAGGCCCGCTGCCGCCTCGCCCAGGGGCACGCCCGCGGGCAGGGCGGCGATCACCACCGTCTCGAACACGCCGACGCCGCCGGGGACGTGGCTGAGGATGCCGACCATGCTGGCCGCCGCATAGATCGCGACGAAACTTGCAAATGGCGGGGTGCCTGCGGGCATCAGCACCCAAAGCGCGCCCGCGGCCATGGTCGAGTCGAAGAGCGCCACACCGAGCTGGCCCATCAGGATGCGCGGCACGGGCATTGCGATCTCGCGGTTCCGGATACGCAGGGCGCGCCCGGTATAAGACAGCCAGAAGGCCCCGCCCAGAATAAGAGCCGTCGCGGCCAGGGCCCCGATACGGATCACGGGCTCGGGCGCCGAAATGACACCCGCGAGCGCTGCCGGATGCACGCAGAGCGCCAGAGCGCCCACCATCGTCAGCCCGAGCCCCATCGCCAGCGCGATATAGGACGACAGCGCCGCGACCTCGAAGGCGTTCAGACCGGCGGCGGAATAGATGCGGTAGCGCACCGCCCCGCCCGAAATCACGCTGATCCCGACCGTGTTGCCGAAGGCGTAGCCCAGAAACCCGCCAAGCGCGACGGTGCGCAGCGGCAGCTGTTTGCCAAGGTAATGCAGCGCCCAGAAATCGTAGCCCACCAGCGCTAGATAGCCCAAAGCGGTCGCGCCCACAGCCGCGCCGAGCTTGGGCCACGGCGTCGCCTTGATCTGCGCGATGACCTGATGGACGTCGATGCTCGCGAGAAGATGATGCAGCGCCCACAGCCCCATCAGGAACAGCACGAGCCCGAGCGCAATCGGCCAGAGAATCTTCACACGCGATTGGGGCGGGGCAGGTTGCGCCGGATCAGCGAGAGCCATGTTATATTTCCACGTTTTTTCCTATCTCTGGCGGGACAATCGCAGAAGGAATTTATGGCCTTCTTAAAATTCCGTAAGAAATCGTCCCGAACGCACCTTATTGGCCGAGACCGCGCGACTTACTAGAGAAAGAAAACAGAAACACACGCGGCGCCGAGAGCAAACGCTCCCGACGCCGTCGCGGGTCCGTTACGCGGCGGCAGGTTTAAATCCGGACCCGGCCGCCGCGTCATGGGCTCTTAGAGCTTCACCCAAGCCGCGCCATTCGGGCCGAGCGACAGCGTGCCGCCCTCCAGCGTCGCGGCAAGGCAGGGGCCGACAAGCTCCCCGTCGGCGTCGAGCGTTACCGGATCGGGGCCGAGGTTGAAGTAGCAGGCGAATTTCATCGCGCCATCGTCGCGAATGAAGCCGAGCACCGGGTCGGGCAGGTCGAGGAATTTCGACGTCCCCTCGCGCAGCACCGGGTTTTCCTTCCGGAAGGCCAGTACGCGGCGGTAATAGGCGAGAACCGAGCCCTCATCGGCCTCTTCCAGTGCCACGGCGCGGGCCGCTTGCGGCGGCTTTACCGGCAGCCACGGCTTGGCCTTGGAGAAGCCCGCATGCGCGCTCTCGTCCCAGACCATCGGCGTGCGGCAACCGTCGCGACCCTTGTTCTCGGGCCAGAAGCGCAGACCCGGCGGGTCGGTCAGCTCGTGATATTCCATCTCGGTCTCGGTCTGGCCGAGTTCCTCGCCCTGATAGATCCCGATCGTGCCCTGGAAGGACGCGAGCATCGCGATGGCCAGCCGCGCGATGCTGTCCTCGGTGCCGTATTTCGCCCAGCGGGTGACATGGCGCTGAACGTCGTGGTTCGAGAAGGACCAGCTCGGCCAGCCGTCCGGCGCGCCTTTGAAGAAGCCCTCGATCTTGCCGCGGAAATGCGCGGGCGAGAATTTCGGGCCCAGCATGTCGAAGCTGTAGGCCATGTGAAGACGGTCATCGCCGCGGGTGTATTCTTCCATGATGCCGAGCGCGCGATGGGGCGCTTCGCCCACTTCGCCGATCAACGTGCGCGCCTCGTAGTCGTCCATCACGGCGCGCATCTTCTTGAGGAAGGGGATGTTCTCGGGGCGGTTCTTGTCGAACTCGTGATCCTGCATGTCGTAGGTCGAAACCGGCGGCCAGCGTTCGGGATCGGGATCCATCGCCGGATTGTCGCGCAGTTTCGGGTCGTGGAAGTAGTAGTTCACCGTATCGAGGCGGAAGCCATCGACACCGCGATCCAGCCAGAAGCGGAACACGTCGAGCAATTCGTCCTGAACCTCGGGATTGTGCAGGTTCAGGTCAGGCTGCTCGATCAGGAAGTTGTGCAGGTAATACTGGCCGCGCTCGGGGGCGTATTCCCAGGACGAGCCGCCGAACACCGCCTGCCAGTTGTTGGGCGGGCTGCCATCGGGCTTGGGATCGGCCCAGACATACCAATCCTTCTTGGCTCCGCCTTTCTTGGCGTCCTTGAACCACGGATGCTGATCGGAGCTGTGCGAGATCACCTGATCGATCACGACTTTCAGACCCAGCTCATGGGCGCGCGCCACCAGCGCGTCGAAATCCTCCAGCGTGCCGAATTGCGGATCGATGCCGCGATAATCGGAGACGTCATAGCCCATATCCGCCATCGGTGAGGTGAAGATCGGCGACAGCCAGATCGCATCGACGCCCAGCGAGGCGACATGATCGAGCCTGCGCGTGATCCCCTTAAGATCGCCGATCCCGTCGCCCGAGTCGTCTTGAAAGCTGCGCGGATAAATCTGGTAGATAACCGCCCCGCGCCACCAATCCTTCGCCATGAATCGCTCCTCTTTCAGTTTCCTGTTGCCCGTTATCGCGGCAAGGGTAGACTTGTTAGCGCAAACGGCAACCACTGCTCAGGCCGTTTCTGCGCCTTCGCTTGACCTTGAGCAGGGGGCGGCACATCAATCAATTGCTATCTGACGCGTTCCGGAGACCTCCCCCTTGAAAGACACCCAATTGCCCAGTGCCGAGACAGTTCGCGAAGAAATTCTGCACCACATCACTTTTTCGATGGGCAAGGATCCCGATCACGCCTCGGTCTATGACTGGCGCATGGCTCTATCTCTGGCGATCCGCGACCGGGTCGTGGCGCCGTGGTTCGCAGCGACCCGGCGGACATGGGAAGAGGGGCGCAAGCGGGTCTATTATCTTTCGATGGAGTTCCTGATCGGGCGGATGCTCGAGGATGCCGCGATCAACCTCGGTCTGCGCGCCACCTGCCGCGAGGCGATGGAAGGCTTGGGTCAGGACTGGGAAGCCGTAGTCGAGAACGAACCCGACGCGGCGCTCGGCAACGGTGGGCTAGGGCGGTTGGCCGCGTGCTACATGGAGAGCATGGCGACGCTGGGCTGCCCGGGCTACGGCTACGGCATCCGCTATGAACACGGCCTTTTCAAGCAGCGCTTCGAGGGCGGGCGTCAGGTCGAGACGCCGGAGGACTGGCTCAAGCAGCGCCACCCGTGGGAATTCGAGCGGCCCGAGGCGGCCTATGAGATCGGCTTCAAGGGCCATGTCGAAACGCTGGACGGCAAGCCGCATTGGGTGCCGGGCGAGACGGTTCTGGCCGAGGCCTATGACATGCCGATCATCGGCTGGGAGGGCAAATGGGCGAACACGCTGCGGCTTTGGTCGGCCAAGCCCACCGAGCAGTTCGATCTGGCACGCTTCAATCACGGCGATTACGCCGCCGCCGCCGAGCCCGAGGCGCTGGCGCGCACGCTCAGCCGCGTGCTCTATCCCGATGACACGACCTATGCGGGCAAGGAATTGCGCCTCAAACAGGAGTATTTCCTGACCTCAGCCGCGCTGCAGGACATCATGCGCCGCCATCTGGCCGCCGGGCACACGATCGAGGAGCTGCCGGAGTTCGTCGCGATCCAGATGAACGACACGCATCCGGCGATCGCGGGGCCGGAGCTGATCCGTATCCTCACCGATCTGCATGACATGGAGTTCGACGCCGCGCTCGAGATCACGATGCAATGTCTGGGCTACACGAACCACACACTGCTGCCCGAGGCGCTGGAGCGTTGGGCGACCTATCTGATGGGCACCGTGCTGCCGCGCCATATGCAGATCATCGAAAAGATCGACAGCTGGCACCGGCGCAAATTCCCCAAACGCGCGCATTACGTCGGCATCGTGAAGCATCAGGAAGTGCGGATGGGCGAGCTGGCCTTCATCACCTCGCATAAGGTGAACGGGGTCTCGGCGCTCCATACCGAGCTGATCAAGCGCAACCTGTTTCCCGAGTTGGACCGACTGCATCCCGGGCGCATCATCAACCAGACCAACGGGATCACGCCGCGCCGCTGGCTGCGGATGGCCAATGGCGAGCTGTCGCATCTCATCATCGACACGATCGGCGATGGCTGGGAGGCCGATCTCGACAAGCTGCGCGAGCTCGAGCCTTACGCCGAGGATGCGAGCTTCCGCGAGGCTTTCATGGCCGCGAAACGGCGCAACAAGGTGCATCTGGCGGATTGGGTGCGCGACACCCAAGGGATCACCCTCGACCCCGATGCGATCTTCGACATTCAGGTCAAGCGCATCCACGAATACAAGCGCCAGCTGCTCAACATCCTGCAGACCATCGCCGAATGGCACGCGATCCGCGAGAACCCGCAGGCCGACTTCCAGCCGCGCGTGAAGATCTTCGGCGGCAAGGCGGCTCCGGGCTATCACACGGCAAAACAGATCATCCGGCTGATCAATGACGTGGCCGAGGTGGTCAATAACGACCCTTACGTCGATGGACGTCTCAAGATCGTCTATCCGCCCAATTACAACGTCTCCATGGCCGAGCGGCTGATCCCGGCGGCGGACCTGTCAGAACAGATCTCGACCGCGGGCAAGGAAGCCTCCGGCACTGGCAATATGAAGTTCGCTTTGAACGGCGCACTGACCATCGGCACGCTCGATGGCGCGAATGTGGAAATTCGTGAACAGGTGGGCGCGGAGAACTTCTTCCTCTTCGGCATGACCGCCGACGAGGTGATGGAGCGCCGCCGCGATCCCGAACATGCGCGCCACGCCATCCTTGCTAGCCAGCCTTTGCAGGATGTGCTGCAGATGATCGCCGAGGGACGGTTTTCTCCTGAGGAACCAGAACGCTATCACGATCTTGTTCATAATATGTGGCATAGCGATTATTTCCTCGTCGCTTCCGATTTCGAGGCCTACGCGGCGGCCCAGAAAGATGTGGACACGGCCTTCGCCGATCGCGCAGGCTGGGCGAAGATGGCTGTTTTGAACACCGCGCGGATGGGGTTCTTCTCTTCCGACCGGGCGATCAAGGGCTACATGGACGAGATTTGGACCACGCAATCGGCCCTGTGAACCAAGGAGCGCTATGACACTTTCCCGCGACGAGGCCGAAGCGCTGATCCACGCGCAACATCCCGATCCGTTTTCCGTGTTGGGGCTGCATGACTGGGAAATCGTGGCGCTGGTGCCCGGCGCAGAAGAGGTCTGGGCGCTTGGCAAGACAGAGGTCGCGCTGGAGCCCGTCGTCCCGGGGATCTTCGCCGGCAAATGGACCGAGGAAACCTACCGTCTGCGCGCGCGGCACGATCAGACGACATGGGATTTCGACGATCCATACGGCTTCGCGCCGGTATTGGGGGCGATCGACGAATACCTGATCGGGGAGGGGACGCATACGCGGCTCTGGGAGAAGCTCGGCGCCCATGTGATCACGCATCAGGACGTCGAAGGCGTGCATTTCGCGGTCTGGGCACCCAATGCGCGCCGCGTCTCGGTCGTGGGCGATTTCAATTTCTGGGACGGCCGCCGCCACCAGATGCGTAGGATTGGCGCGTCCGGTGTCTGGGAGATTTTCGTCCCCGGCATCCATGCAGGCGCGCTCTACAAATACGAGCTGCTCGACACCGAAGGCACTGTGCTGCCGCTGAAGGCCGACCCGGTCGGCTTCGGCGCAGAGCACCCGCCCGCGCAGGCCTCGGTCGTGCGCAAGCTCGGGCGGCATCGCTTTGGCGACAGCGCGTGGTGTCAGACGCGCGCCGAGGCGCAGGAACGCCACGCGCCGATCTCGGTCTACGAGGTGCATCTCGGGAGTTGGATGCGGATCTGGGACGAGGGGGGCAGACCGCTCTCCTATCACGAACTGGCCGAGAAACTGGTCGACTACGTCTGCGACATGGGCTTCACCCATATCGAGCTGCTTCCCATTACCGAGCACCCGTTCGATGGCTCCTGGGGCTATCAGCCGATCGGGCTTTACGCGCCGACGATCCGCCACGGTCGCCCCGAGGAATTCGCCGAATTCGTGGATGCGGCGCACCGGCGGGGCCTCGGCGTGATCCTCGACTGGGTGCCGGGGCATTTCCCGACCGACGATCACGGGCTTCGACATTTCGACGGCACCGCGCTTTACGAGCATGCCGACCCGAAAGAGGGCTTCCATCAGGACTGGAACACGCTGATCTACAATTACGGGCGGCGGGAAGTGTCCAACTACCTGCTCGCCAACGCCTTGTTCTGGCTGGAGGAATATCACCTCGACGGGCTGCGCGTGGATGCGGTGGCCTCGATGCTCTACCGTGACTATTCGCGGGCCGCTGGCGAATGGGTGCCCAACAAATATGGCGGGCGCGAGAACCTCGAGGCGATCGAATTCCTGCAGAACATGAACGCGGCCTCTTATGGCGGCGCGGAAGGCATCATGACGGTGGCCGAGGAAAGCACCGCCTATCCCGGTGTCACGCGCCCCGTGCATGAGGATGGGTTGGGTTTCGGCTACAAGTGGAACATGGGCTGGATGAACGACTCCTTGCGCTATTTCGCGCGCGATCCGCTCTATCGCAAATTCCACCACAACGAGCTGACCTTCGCGAGCTCGTACATTTACAGCGAGAATTTCATCCTTCCGATCAGCCATGACGAGGTCGTGCACGGCAAGGGCTCGATGCTGGGCAAGATGCCCGGAAACGACCCCGAGAAATACGCCAATCTGCGCGCCTTCTACGCGTTCCAATGGGCGCATCCGGGCAAGAAGCTTTTGTTCATGGGGCAGGAATTCGGCCAATGGTCGGAATGGAGCCATGAGCGCGAACTGGACTGGTATTTGCTCGACGATCCGCGCCATGACGGGCTGCGCGCGCTGGTGCGCGACCTCAACCGGCTCTATCGCGAGACGCCTGCGCTGCATTGGGGCGATTGCGAGCCGGAGGGGTTCGAATGGATCGCCGCCGACGATTCCGAGGCCTCGGTCTTCATCTTCGAGCGTCGCGCGCCCGGGTCCGATCCGGTCGTGGTGGTCGCGAACCTGACGCCGGTCGAACACAGCTACCGCATCGGCCTGCCGCTGGACGGCGAATGGTGCGAGATACTCAACACGGATTCCGGTTTCTACGGCGGCGAGAACCGCGGCAATCTCGGTGCGATCCGCGCCGAAGACCACGCGCAGGGCCGCTGCGCCCATAGCGCGGAGGTGTATTTGCCGCCGCTGTCAGTCGTGATGTTCACGCCCGCGTAAGCGGTGCCCAGAGGAGGGGGAGGAATATGAAACCACAGCCCAACACACGCCTCAGCGCACAGGCCATGGCCTTCGTGCTGGCAGGCGGCCGGGGGAGCCGCCTGAAGGAACTGACCGACCGGCGCGCGAAACCCGCCGTCTATTTCGGCGGCAAGACCCGGATCATCGACTTCGCCCTGTCGAACGCGCTCAATTCCGGCATCCGCAAGATGGCGATCGCCACGCAATACAAGGCCCATTCTCTGATCCGGCACGTCCAGCGCGGCTGGAACTTCTTCCGCGCTGAGCGGAACGAATATCTCGACATCCTGCCCGCGAGCCAACGCGTGGCCGATAGCCGCTGGTATGCAGGCACCGCCGACGCGGTGGCGCAGAATATTGATATCATTGAAGATTACGGCGTGAAATACGTCATCATCCTCGCCGGAGACCACATCTACAAGATGGATTACGAGGTGATGCTGCGCCAGCATGTCGACACCAAGGCCGATGTCACGATCGGCTGTCTAACCGTGCCGCGGATGGAGGCGACCGCCTTTGGCGTGATGGCCATCGACAAGACCGGACAGATCACCGATTTCCTCGAAAAGCCCGCAGACCCGCCCGGAATGCCCGGCGATCCCGATCATGCGCTGGCCTCGATGGGGATCTATGTCTTCGACTGGCAATTCCTGCGCGAATTGCTGATCCGGGACATGGAAGACCCGAATTCGAGCCATGATTTCGGCCATGACCTGATCCCGCAGATCGTCAAACACGGCAAGGCGATGGCGCATAAGTTCTCGGATAGCTGCGTGACGACGGGGCTCGAGACCGAACCTTACTGGCGCGACGTGGGCACGGTGGATGCCTTCTGGCAGGCCAATATCGACCTGACCGATTTCACGCCGAAACTGGACCTCTACGACACCGAATGGCCGATCTGGACCTATGCCGAGATCGTGCCGCCCGCGAAATTCATCCATGACGAGGATGGCAGACGCGGTTCGGCAATCTCCTCGTTGGTTTCGGGCGACTGCATCGTGTCGGGCGCGGAGGTGCGCAATTCGCTGCTCTATACCGGCGTGCGCGCGCATAGTTTCGCGAGCCTTGAGGAGGCTGTGGTGCTGCCTTACGTCGATATCGGGCGGCATGCGCGGCTGAGCCAATGCGTGATCGACCGCGGCGTGCATATTCCCGAAGGGCTCGTCGTGGGCGAAGACCCGGAGGAGGACGAGAAGTGGTTCCGCCGGTCGGAAGGCGGCGTCGTGCTGATCACGCAGACGATGCTCGACAAACGCGCGGCGGCATTGGACTAACGGGGTCAGAGAGCGGGGCGCTGCCCCGCGCCCCGGGATATTTGGAAAGAGCGAAGATATGAAACGCGTGCTCTCGGTTGCGTCAGAAGCGGTTCCGCTGATCAAGACGGGCGGTCTGGCCGATGTGGCAGGCGCCTTGCCCGCCGCGCTCAAAGGGCAGGGCTGGGAGATGCGGGTGATGATCCCGGCCTATCGCGGGATTCTGAAAAAGCTGAAATCACCGAAACCGGTATGGGAAAGCGAGAGCCTCTATGGCGGCCCGGCGCGTCTGGTGCTGGGAAAGGCGGGCGGCATCGAGGTTCTGGCGCTGCAGGCCGACCATCTGTTCGACCGGGACGGGGGCCCGTATTCGCAAGACGGGCGCGACTATCCCGACAACGCGGAACGCTTCGCAGCGCTCAGCTTCGTCGCCGCCGAGATTGCGCGCGAGGGTGCAGGCAAATGGCAGCCCGATCTGGTGCATTGCCACGATTGGCAGACCGGGCTCGTGCCGTGGTATCTGCGCGGCACCGGCATTCCGACGGTGATGACGATCCACAACATCGCGTTTCAGGGCCGGTTCGGCCGCGACAAGCTGGCGGCGCTCGGGCTGCAGACCTGGGATTTCACCCGCGAAGGCGTGGAATTCTGGGGCGATATCTCGACGCTGAAAGCCGGGCTGGTCGCGGCGAGCGCGATCACCACGGTCAGCCCGCGCTATGCAGACGAGTTGATGCGCGGCGAGTTCGGCATGGGGCTGGAAGGTGTCATTCAGGCGCGCGCGGGTGACCTGCACGGTATTCTCAACGGGATCGATCTGGATGTCTGGAACCCCGAGACCGATCCGGAAGTGAGCTCTTTCTCGGCGGCGAAACCCGGCGGAAAATCGAAGAACCGCAAAGCTTTGGAGGCCGAATTTGATCTCGATGTGCCGGGACCGCTGGCGATCCTGATCTCGCGCCTGACGCCACAAAAGGGTATCGACCTGATCGCACCTGCGCTCGGGCCCTATCTCGAGGCGGGCGGCGGTCTTGCGGTGCTGGGATCGGGCGACGGTTGGGCGGAAGACGCGATGCGCGACCTTGCCGCGCGCCACCCCGGCCGGGTCGGCGTGAAGATCGGCTATGACGAGGCGCTGAGCCATCGGATGTATGCAGGCGGCGATGCGGTGCTGGTGCCGTCGCGCTTCGAGCCCTGCGGACTGACCCAGCTCTACGGGCTGCGCTATGGGTGCTTGCCGGTGGTCTCCGCCGTGGGCGGCCTCGCCGATACGGTGGTGGGCGCGACCCCTGCAACCGAGGCCGCAGGCGCATCGACCGGTATCGTCTTCCATCCCGTCGACGATCTCGCGTTGCGGCAGGCGCTGATGAAGCTGATCGCGCTACACGGCGATCGCAAGGGCTGGGCCGCGATGCAGCGCCGAGCAATGAAGACCGACTGGGGCTGGGACGGTTCGGCCGCACGCTACGCCGCTCTTTATGACGCGCTCCTCGGCCGATGAAGATTACTCCCGGAAAACCGGACCCGCTGGGCGCCACGCCCTGCGAGGGCGGCGTGAACTTCGCGCTGGCCTCGGCCTATGCCGAGCGGGTGGAGCTGTGCCTGTTCACCAAATCTGGCGAGCAGCGGATCGACCTGCCGGGGCGCACCGGGCCGACATGGCACGGCTTCGTTGCGGGTCTTAAGCCGGGGGCGCGCTACGGCTACCGGGTGCATGGGCCCTGGGCGCCCGAGGCGGGGCATCGGTTCAACCCGGCGAAGCTTCTGATCGACCCCTATGCGCGCGAGATCGACTCGAAGATCAGCTGGCAAGCCCCTATGCAATATGGGAAATCCAAGCCTGACCGGCGCAATAGCGCGAGCGTCACGCCGAAATCCGTGGTGGCCGAGATCGCGCGGCCCGAATGGGATCGGCCGCAGCATAGCTGGTCGGAGACAGTGATTTACGAGGCCCATCCCAAGGGGCTCACGATGACCCATCCGGACGTGCCCGAAGCCTTGCGCGGCACCTGGGCGGGGCTCGCCTCCGATCCGATCCTGTCGCATCTCACCGATCTCGGGATCACCGCGATCGAACTGCTGCCGAGCTGCGCCTTTCTCGATGACCGCTTCCTCGTCGAGAAGGGCTTGAGCAATTACTGGGGCTATCAGCCCATCGCCAATTTCGCGCCTGAGCCGCGCTATTCCGGCGCCGATCCGCGCGCCGAATTCCGCGAGATGGTGCGGCGCTTCCATAGCGCCGGGATCGAGGTGATCCTCGACGTCGTCTACAACCACACGGGCGAGGGCAATGCGATCGGGCCGATGCTCAGTCTGCGTGGGATCGACAATGCGAGCTATTACCGCCTGACGCCCGAGGGCGCCTACATCGACGAGACCGGAACCGGCAATACGCTGGACCTGTCGAACCCGCTCTGTCTGCGGCTCGTGATGGATTGCCTGCGCCATTGGGTCGAGGAGATGGGCGTCGATGGCTTCCGCTTCGATCTGGCGGCGACGCTGGCGCGCGGCACCTCGGGAGCGGTTGAGGCGCATGCGCAATTTCTCACCGCGATCGAGCAGGATCCGGTGCTGCGAAGGGTTAAGCTGATCGCGGAGCCCTGGGATATCGGTCCAGGCGGCTATTACCTCGGTGGCTTCCCGCATCCGTTCACCGAATGGAACGACCGTTTCCGCGACGATGCGCGGCGGTTCTGGCGCGGCGACCGGGGCATGGCGGGCGATCTGGCGCGGCGCGTGGCAGGCTCGGCGGAAATCTTCGACCAGAAGGGGCGGCCCGCGACGGCTTCGGTGAATTTCATCACCGCCCATGACGGCTTCACGCTGCAAGACCTTGTTTCCTATGGCGAAAAACAGAACCTCGCGAATGGCGAGGAAAACCGCGACGGCCACGACGCGAATTTCTCGGAGGCGCTGGAGAGCGTCGAGGCGCAGGCCCTGCGCAAACGCGCGCTGCTTGCGACGCTGATGATGAGCCAGGGCGTGCCAATGCTGCTGGCGGGCGACGAGATCGGCAATTCGCAGGGCGGCAACAACAACGCTTATGCGCAGGATAACGAGATCGGCTGGGTCGACTGGAGCACGCCCGACGATACTTTAAAAACCTTCGTCAAGCATCTGATCCAGATACGCAAAGATCACCGCGTCCTGCGACAAAACCGCTATCTGCACTCGCTGATCCGCAAGCAGGACGGGATGCGCGATCTGATCTGGCGGCTTGCCTCCGGCGAAGAGCCCGAGCCGCATGATTGGAACGACCCCGAACTGCGCTGCATCGGCGTCGAAATCCGCGGCGCCGCCGAAGGACCCGCAGGCGAGGCCGGAAGCGAAGCCGTCTACGTGATCCTCAACGCAGGGCCCGCGTGCGATGTGAAATTGCCGCCGGGCCGCTGGACTCGCGCGCTCGCTTCCGCCTTGCCCGGACGAGAAGCGGAACAAATCGACGCCCCCGAGGCTTGCCTTGCCGCACAATCCGTTCAAGTCTTTACCCGCGCCACAGTGCAGGAGAAATCATGACCCGCCACGCGACCCAGCCCATTGACGGCCAGAAACCCGGCACCTCGGGGCTGCGCAAGAAAACCCGCGTTTTCATGCAGCCAAGCTACCTCGAGAATTTCGTGCAATCGACCTTCGACGCAATCGGCGGCCTGCGCGGCAAGACCTTGGTTCTTGGCGGTGACGGGCGTTACTTCGGACGGGAAGCGGCAAGCACGATCCTGAAAATGGCCGCCGCCAACGGGGCCGCGCGGGTGATCGTGGGGCAGGGTGCGTGGCTGTCCACGCCCGCCGCGTCGAACCTGATCCGGCAGCGCCAGGCGGATGGCGGGATCATCCTCTCGGCCAGCCACAATCCGGGCGGCCCGGAGGAAGATTTCGGCGTCAAATACAACTCTGCAAATGGTGGCCCCGCGCCGGAATCGATCACCTCGGCGATCCACAAGCGCACGCAGGAGCTCAGCGAATATCATCTGCTGGATGCAGCAGATCCCGATCTGGACAGCCTCGGCGAGACGCCGCTCGGAGAGATGACCGTCGAAGTCGTCGACCCGGTTACCGCCTATGCCGACCTGATGGAAACAATATTTGATTTCAACGCGTTGCGGGACGTCTTTAAAGCGGGCTTCCGGATGCGGATGGACTCGATGTGCGCCATCACCGGACCTTACGCGGTTGAGATCTTCGAGAACCGCCTTGGCGCACCCGCAGGGACCGTCACGCATGGCACGCCGCTGCCGGATTTCGGCGGCATGCATCCCGATCCGAACCCGACCTGGGCGCATGAGCTGATGGACGAGATGATGGGCGAAAATGCCCCGGATTTCGGCGCGGCCTCGGATGGCGATGGCGACCGGAACATGATCCTGGGCGCGGGGACCTATGTCTCGCCGTCGGACAGTCTCGCGGTGCTGGCCGCAAACGCGCATCTCGTGCCGGGCTACAAGGACGGGCTGAAGGGCGTCGCACGCTCGATGCCGACCTCGGCGGCGACGGACCGGGTGGCCGAGGCACTTGGCCTCGATTGCTACGAGACGCCGACGGGCTGGAAGTTCTTCGGCAATCTGATGGATGCGGGACGCGTGTCGCTCTGTGGCGAGGAAAGCTTCGGCACGGGCTCCGACCATGTGCGCGAGAAGGACGGGCTCTGGGCGGTGCTGATGTGGCTCAACATCCTTGCGGCGCGCAAGATGTCGGTGGCCGAGATCATGGCCGATCATTTCGCGCGTTACGGCCGCAACTACTATTCGCGCCACGATTACGAGGCGCTGCCGACCGAGCAGGCAGAGGCGATGCTGGACGATCTCCGCGCTCGCCTCGGAGAGCTGAAAGGGACGCAGGTCGAAGGACTTACGGTCGAAAGTTCAGGTGAGTTTTCCTATACCGATCCGGTCGATGGCTCGGTCGCGGAAGGTCAGGGTTTCCGTATTCTGTTCGAGGGCGGCTCGCGCGTCGTGCTGCGTCTGTCGGGCACGGGCACCGAGGGCGCGACGCTGCGCGTGTATCTCGAGCGCTATGCGCCGGGACCGGATGGGCTGGACCATGATCCGCAAGATGCGCTCGCACCGATCATCCGGGCGACAGAGGCGCTAGTGGGCATCCGTGAACGTACGGGGCGCCAGAAACCCGACGTCATCACCTGATACCGTCAGGCGACAAATCCAGCCGAAAAACAAAGTCGGGGGGCTGAAATCGCCCCCCGTTTTCATACCAGTGCTATACCGATAATCGGTATTATGTAAATTATAAGTGCGATTTGACGCCCATTATGGGGTCAAAACCGTGCTCCCGACCGTTTTCCGGCCCTCCAGCGCCTCATGGGCTGCGGCAACATCCTCCAGAGAAAAGCTCTGTGGCACGTCGATCTTGATCTCGCCTTTCCCAATCATCTCAAAGAGTTCTGCGGCGGAGTTACGCAGCCAGCCCGGCTGATCCGTGTGCTGGAACAAGGTCGGACGCGTCAGGAACAGGGAGTTGCGCGCCAGATCGCCGATCTTGAACTGATCCGCCGGTCCGGAGCTCTGTCCGAAGCACACCAGCGTGCCGAACCGCTTGAGCACATCGAGCGACGTCATCACCGTATCCGCGCCGACCGAGTCATAAACCGCGGCGACGCCCGCGCCATCGGTGAGCCGTTTGACCTCCGCGCCGAAATCCTCGGACCGGTAATCGATCACCGCGTCATAGCCGTGCTCGAGCGCCCGCGCGCATTTCTCAGGCCCGCCAGCCGTGCCGATCGCGCGCACGCCCTTGGCCTTCAGCCATTGTCCCGCGATCGAGCCGACGCCACCGGCCGCCGCATGGAAAAGCACGGTGTCGCCAGACTTTACGGGATATGAGTGATGGATCAGGTAATGCACGGTCAGACCTTTGAGCATCACCGCCGCCGCGACCTCATCGGAAATATCGTCCGGGATCGGCACAACGTTTTTCGCGGCCATCACCCGGTGGCTGGCATAAGCGCCGTTGGGCTGCGTATAGGCCACGCGCTGTCCGACCTGCAGATCGACGCCATCGCCGACCGCCTCGATTACACCCGCCGCTTCGCCACCGGTGATCAGATCGCTCTCGACGGGCCACGGATAGAGCCCCGTTCGGAAGTAAACATCGATGAAATTCAATCCGATAGCGGTATGTCTTAAAGTGACTTCGCCCGGACCCGGCTTGGGGACCTCGATTTCGATCTTGTGGAACTGGTCGCGCCCGCCGGGGCGCGAGATTGCCATCGCATAAGCCATGTTTTCCTCCCTGTTGCCGCGCAAAGGTACTGCGCGCGGCCCCGGCGTCAATCCGGGATCGGATGCGGCAGGAAGGCTCCGTTCATCTCTACGATCTCATCCCAGACGCGCAGCGCCAGTTCGCGCGGGCGCTCGCTCTCGCGGCGCACGAGGAACCAGTGGCGCATCAGAGGCAATCCCGGCGCCGGGATCAGCGCCAGGCGTCCGGTCTCCAGCTCGTCCGTCACCGTGTGCAGGCTGAGAAACGCGATGCCGAGACCCGCCATCACCGCCTGCTTGATCGTCTCGTTGCTGTCCATCTCCAGCGTGTCATAGAGCCGCCCATCGCCGACCCGGTCGAGCCAGCGCGACATCAGGATACGCGTCCCCGATCCTTCCTCGCGCGAGATGAAGGTCTCGCCGAAAAGCTGCTCCAGATCGTCGGCCTTGGAAATCAGCGGATGGTCCGGCGGCGCGACCAGCGCGTGCGGATGCTGGCCGATCGGTTCGGCCACGACGGGCGGATGGCGCGGCGGACGACCCATCACGGCGATGTCGAAACTGCCGCGCTCGATTCCCTCGATGATGGCCGAGCGGTTGCCCACGCGCAGCGCGACCTCGATCTCGGGATGGGCGTCTTGCAGCATCTTCACCAGCCGCGGCGCGAAATATTTCCCGGTCGAGACGACGCCCAGCGTAATCCGACCCACCTGCCCGCGCGCGATGGCGCTCAGCGTCGCCTCGGCCTGCGACAAGTTGTCCTCGATCCGCAGCGCGGTTTCGCGCAACGCCTTGCCGGCCTCGGTCAGCTCGGATCCCGCACCGTCGACGGCGCGCTGGATCAACTTCATCCCGACCGCATCTTCCAAACCCCGAATTTGCGTATGAATTGCGGGAGTTGTGAGGTTCAGGCTTTCCCCGGCTGCCGTCAGAGACCCACCCCGCGCCACCGCATCAAGCGCACGCAATTGCTTCAGCGTTACAGCGTTCATCCGCATCGAGTTTCTAATTCCCTTAACGCATATTCCCTTTATTTAAATTTCATAAAAATTCGATCCGGGCAATGGTCTGGCTCACAAGAACATCGACTTTGGAGGAGGAGAAGATGTCCGTGAGTTTCGACGGCCTCGGTATTTCTGCCGATCTTGCCGACACCATGACCCGCCTGACCAGCGTCGGCGCCCAGCTTGCCCGCATGATTGCGCGCAACGGGCTTGAGGGAAATCTGGCGGAAGCCGCAGGCACCAACGCCGGTGGCGACGGGCAGAAAGCGCTCGACGTGATCGCGGATGAGGCCTTCATGGATGCGCTGCGCGGTGGTGCGGTTCGTCATTACGCTTCGGAAGAACAAGACGAGGTGGTCGATTTCGGCGAGGGCACGCTCGCGCTTGCCATCGATCCGCTCGACGGATCCTCGAATATCGACGTGAATGTCTCGATCGGCACGATCTTCTCGATCTTCGAGGCCGCCGACGACATGGATGCCAGCTTCCTGCGCCCGGCCAATGAGCAGATCGCAGGCGGCTACATCATCTTCGGGCCGCAGACCGCGCTGGTCGTGACCTTCGGCAAGGGTGTGCAGCAATGGGTTCTCGAGCCCGGCAGCGACATCTGGCGCCGCGTGGCCGATCCGAAGCCCCTGCCCTCCGAGACCTCGGAATACGCGATCAACGCGTCGAACTATCGCCACTGGCCGCAGCCGATCCGCGCTTTCATCGACGATCTCGTCGCAGGCGCCGAAGGTCCGCGCGGGCGCAATTTCAATATGCGCTGGATCGCCTCTCTGGTGGCCGAAACCCATCGCATCATCTCGCGCGGCGGCGCCTTCCTCTATCCGGGCGACGACCGCGACGGCTACGAGCACGGCCGTCTGCGCCACGTCTATGAATGCGCGCCGATCGCGATGCTGATCGAGCAGCTCGGCGGCGAGGCCACCGACGGCGCCGATCCCATCATGTCCGCGACGCCCGACCGGCTGCATGCCCGCACGCCCTTCGTCTTCGGCTCGGCCAGCAAGGTCGCCCGCGTCGCCGCCTATCACGACTTGCCGCAGGATGAAGCCCACGCGCTCTTCAACACCCGCGGCCTCTTCCGGAGCTGATACATGTCCAAGAAACACCCCATCATTTCCGTCGTCGGTTCCTCCGGTGCAGGCACCTCGACGGTGAAATCGACCTTCGATCAGATCTTCCGTCGCGAAGGGATTTCCGCGGTCTCGATCGAGGGGGACGCCTTCCACCGCTACAACCGCGCCGACATGAAGGAAGAGCTGCAAAAGCGCTACGACGCGGGCGATCAGGGCTTTTCCCACTTCTCCTATGAAGCCAATGAACTCAAGGAGTTGGAGCGCGTCTTTCGCGAATATGGCGAGACCGGCAAGGGCAAGACCCGCCATTACGTCCATGACGATGCCGAGGCCGAGAAATGGGGCACGCCGCCCGGTCATTTCACCGAGTGGAGCGATTTCGAGGACGAATCCGACCTGCTTTTCTACGAAGGTCTGCACGGCTGCGTGGTCAATGACGAGGTGAACCTCTCGGCGCTGGCCGACCTGAAGATCGGCGTGGTTCCGGTGATCAACCTCGAATGGATTCAGAAAATCCATCGCGACCGCGCCTCGCGGGGCTACACGACGGAAGCGGTCACCGACGTGATCCTGCGCCGCATGCATTCCTACGTGAACTGCATCACGCCGCAATTCACCGAAACGGATATCAACTTCCAGCGCGTGCCGGTCGTCGACACCTCGAACCCGTTCGTGGCGCGCTGGATCCCGACGGCGGATGAGAGCCTCGTGGTGATCCGCTTCAAGAACCCGCGCGGCATCGATTTCCCCTACCTCACCTCGATGATCAACGGCTCCTGGATGAGCCGCGCCAACTCGATCGTCATTCCCGGCAACCGTCAGGATCTGGCCATGCAGCTGATCCTCACCCCCCTCATCGAGCGCATCGTGCGTGAATCGAAGCGGGCTTGAGAAGGATGAACAAGGTGATGAAAGACATTCAAATCACGCAAGAAACGCGCATGGCGAATGCGATCCGTGCGCTTGCGATGGACGCGGTGCAAAAGGCCAATTCGGGCCATCCCGGGATGCCGATGGGCATGGCCGATGTGGCGACCGTTCTATTCAACCGCTTCATCAATATCGATCCCACCGCGCCGAAATGGCCCGACCGCGATCGCTTTGTTCTGTCGGCGGGCCATGGCTCGATGCTGATCTACGCGATCAACCATCTGCTGGGCTATGAAGACATGGGCATGGACCAGATCAAGGCGTTCCGCCAGCTGGGGTCGCGCACCGCTGGCCACCCGGAATACGGCCATGCCGAGGGGATCGAAGTGACCACCGGGCCGCTCGGTCAGGGTATCGCCACGGCGGTGGGGATGGCGATTGCCGAAAAGATGAAGAACGCGCGCTATGGCACTGATCTGGTGGATCATTTCACCTATGTCATTGCAGGCGACGGCTGCCTCATGGAAGGGATCAGCCACGAGGCGATCGACCTCGCGGGGCATCTCGAGCTCGGCAAGCTGATCGTGATGTGGGACGACAATTCGATCACCATCGACGGTGACACGGATCTGTCCACCTCGATGGACCAGAAGGCGCGTTTCGCGGCGGCTGGCTGGCATGTCCTCGAATGCGACGGCCATACGCCGACCGAGATCGCCGACGCGATCGAGGCCGCGCGTCAGGATCCGCGCCCCTCGATGATCGCCTGCCGCACCATCATCGGCTTCGGCGCGCCGAATAAGCAAGGCGGTCACGATGTCCACGGCGCACCGCTGGGTGACGCGGAAATCGCCGCCGCGCGCAAGCAGCTGCATTGGGATCACCCGCCCTTCGACATCCCTGCGGCGATTTACGACGAATGGGGCCGGATCGCGTCGCGAGGCGCGCGGGCGCGGGCGGAGTGGGAACAGCGGTTGAATACCGCAACCGTCCGCGCCGAATTCCTCGCTGCGGAAGAGGCCGACACCAGCCCTCTGACCGCCGCGATCGCCGCATACAAGCGCAAACTGTCGGAGGAGAAGCCCAAGGTCGCGACCCGCAAGGCGAGCCAGATGGCGCTGGAAGTGGTCAACGCCACCCTGCCCTTCACCGTTGGCGGCTCGGCCGATCTGACCGGCTCGAACCTGACGAAATCCTCGGGCATGAAATCGATCACGCCCACCGATTTCACCGGCGATTACATCCATTACGGCATTCGCGAGCACGGCATGGCCGCCGCGATGAACGGCATCGTGCTGCATGGCGGGCTGCGGCCCTATGGCGGCACCTTCATGGCCTTCGCGGATTACTGCCGCCCCGCAATTCGTTTGTCGGCGCTGATGGGCGTGCCGACCTGCTATGTCATGACCCATGACTCGATCGGCCTCGGCGAGGACGGTCCCACCCATCAGCCGGTAGAGCATCTGGCCTCGCTCCGAGCCATTCCAAACTTGCTCATCCTCCGGCCGGCTGATGCGGTGGAGACCGCCGAGGCTTGGGAAATCGCCATGACCTCGACGGCCATGCCGACGATGATCGTAGCCTCGCGTCAGGGTCTGCCGACGGTTCGCACCGAACACACGGACGAGAACCTCACCGCCCGCGGCGCCTATCTGCTGCGTGCCCCCGAGGCCCGCGACGTGACGCTGATCGCCACCGGGTCCGAGGTCGAGATCGCGATGGCGGCAGCCGACCAGCTGGCCGAGCAAGGGATCAAGGCGGCGGTCGTTTCCGCGCCGTGTTTCGAGCTCTTCGAGAAACAGGATGCGGCGTATCGCGCCGAGGTTCTGGGCGATGCCCCGCGCGTCGGCTGCGAAGCGGCGATCCGTCAGGGTTGGGATCTCTTCCTGCGCCCAGAGGACCGCTTCGTGGGCATGACCGGTTTCGGGGCCTCGGCCCCTGCACCGGCGCTCTACAAACACTTCAACATCACGTCCGAAGCGATTGTTTCGGATGCAAAAGAACTGATCTGAGGGACTAACGAGAATGACGGTTAAAGTTGCCATCAACGGGTTTGGACGTATCGGCCGCAACGTGCTGCGCGGGATCATTGAATCGGGTCGCACCGATATTGAGGTGATCGCGATCAACGATCTGGGCCCGGTCGAAACCAACGCCCATCTGCTGCAATTCGACAGTGTCCACGGCCGCTTCCCGCAGGAGGTTACCACCGGCGAGGACTGGATCGACGCAGGCCGCGGCAAGATCAAGGTCACCGCAATCCGCGATCCCAAGGAGCTGCCCTGGGGCGACGTGGACATCGCGATGGAATGCACGGGCATCTTCACCGCGCGCGAGAAAGCGGCCTTCCACCTCGAGAACGGCTCGAAGCGCGTGCTGGTCTCGGCTCCGGCTGCCGGTGCCGACAAGACCATCGTCTTCGGCGTCAATGACGGTGCGCTGACGAAGGACGATCTGGTCGTCTCGAACGCGTCGTGCACGACGAACTGCCTCTCGCCGGTCGCCAAGGCGCTCAATGACGCGATCGGCATCTCGAAAGGCTTCATGACGACGATCCACAGCTATACCGGCGACCAGCCGACGCTCGATACGATGCATTCCGACATGTATCGCGCCCGCGCCGCCGCCCTGTCGATGATCCCGACCTCGACCGGGGCCGCGAAAGCCGTGGGTCTGGTGCTGCCGGAGCTCAATGGCAAGCTCGACGGTGTCGCGATCCGCGTGCCGACGCCGAATGTCTCGGTCGTCGATCTGGTCTTCGAGGCCGCGAAGGACACCACGGTGGAAGAGGTCAACGCGGCTATCCGCGCCGCCGCTGACGGCCCGATGAAGGGCATCCTCGGCTACACCGACAAACCCAATGTTTCCAGCGACTTCAACCACGACCCTCACTCGTCGGTCTTCCACATGGACCAAACCAAAGTGATGGACGGTCGGATGGTCCGCATCCTGAGCTGGTACGACAACGAATGGGGTTTCTCCAACCGCATGGCGGACACCGCCGTCGCGATGGGAAAACTCCTCTAACCGCGGTTCGAACCGTTTGGCCCACAACGTAAGGAACACCTGATATGGCATTGATTACGCTCAGACAACTGCTCGATCACGCCGCGGAATACGGCTACGGCGTGCCGGCGTTCAACATCAACAACATGGAACAGGGGATCGCCATCATGAAGGCGGCGGCGAAATGCGACGCCCCCGTCATCATGCAAGCCTCGCGCGGCGCGCGCAGCTATGCCGGCGACATCATGCTGCGCCACATGATCCAGGCGCTGTCGGAGATGTATCCCGACATCCCGCTCTGCATGCATCAGGACCACGGCAATAACGAGGCCACCTGCCTCACCGCGATCCGCCATGGCTTCACCTCCGTGATGATGGACGGCTCGCTGAAGGAAGACATGAAGACCCCCGCCGATTGGGACTACAATGTCGCGATCACCAAGCGCGTGGCCGACATGGCCCATTGGGTCGGCGCTTCGGTCGAGGGCGAGCTGGGCGTGCTCGGTAATCTCGAGACCGGCGAAGCGGCGGAGGAAGACGGCTCGGGCGCGGTTGGCAAACTCAGCCATGACCAGCTGCTGACCGATCCCGACGAGGCGCTCGATTTCGTCAAGCTGACCAAGGTCGACGCGCTGGCGATCGCCTGCGGCACCAGCCACGGCGCCTACAAGTTCTCGCGCAAGCCCACGGGCGACATCCTCGCGATCAGCCAGATCGAGAAGATCCACGCGAAGATCCCGAATGTTCACCTCGTGATGCACGGCTCGTCCAGCGTTCCGCAATATCTGCAGGATCTGATCAACGAGTCCGGCGGCGAGATGCCCCAGACCTACGGCGTCCCGGTCGAAGAGATCGAGCGCGGCATCAAGTCGGGCGTGCGCAAGGTGAATATCGACACCGACAACCGGATGGCGCTGACGGCTCAGTTCCGCAAGGTCGCGCAGGACAAGCCGACCGAATTCGACCCGCGCAAATTCATGATCCCCGCGATGGAAGAGATGGAGAAGCTCTGCCTCGACCGCTTCCAGCGCTTCGGCACTGCCGGGAATGCCAGCAAGATCAAGGTGATCGACCTCGATGACATGGCCAAGCGCTATGCCGACGGATCGCTCGACCCGGTGATTTCCGCGGCTAAAGCCGCCTGACACACCCGCGATCCCGGCAGTCGAGCGCCCGGGGCCGCAGATATCGGATTTAGGGAGACAAGGAGACCCCGATGAACCAGCATGCAAATCCCGGTAAATACAGCGCCGGCGTCAAAGAGTACCGTGAAACCTACTGGGAGCCGAACTACACCCCCAAAGACAGCGACGTGCTCGCCGTCTTCAAGATCACGCCGCAGGCGGGTGTCCCGCGTGAGGAAGCCGCAGCCGCCGTCGCCGCGGAATCCTCGACCGGCACCTGGACCACGGTCTGGACCGACCTTCTGACCGATCTCGACTACTACAAGGGTCGCGCCTATGCGATCGAGGACGTGCCGGGCGACGACGAGAGCTACTACGCGTTCATCGCCTACCCGATGGGCCTGTTCGAGGAAGGCTCGGTCGTCAACGTCTTCACCTCGCTCGTGGGCAACGTGTTCGGCTTCAAGGCCGTCCGCGCGCTGCGTCTGGAAGATGTGCGTTTCCCGCTGTGGTTCGTGACCACCTGCGACGGCCCGCCCCACGGCATTCAGGTCGAGCGCGACAAGCTCGACAAATATGGTCGTCCCTTCCTCGGCTGCACGATCAAGCCGAAGCTGGGTCTGTCGGCGAAGAACTACGGCCGAGCGGTCTATGAGGCCCTGCGTGGCGGTCTCGACTTCACCAAGGATGACGAGAACATCAACTCGCAGCCCTTCATGCGCTGGCGTGACCGTTTCGAGTTCTGTCAGGAAGCGATCGAGAAAGCAGAGCGCGAAACCGGCGAGCGCAAGGGCCACTACCTGAACGTCACCGCGCCGAACATCGAGGAGATGTACAAGCGCGCCGAGTTCGCCAAGGAGATCGGCTCGCCGATCATCATGTCGGACTACCTGACGATGGGCTGGGCCGCGCAGGCCTCGCTGAGCCGCTGGTGCCGCGATAACGGCATGCTGCTGCACGTGCACCGCGCGATGCATGGCGTGATCGACCGCCACCCCAAGCACGGCATCAACTTCCGCGTTCTCGCGAAGATGCTGCGCCTTCTTGGCGGCGACCACCTGCACTCGGGCACCGTCGTCGGCAAGCTCGAAGGCGACCGCGAAGCGACGCTCGGCTGGATCGACCTGATGCGCGACAAATACGTCAAGGAAGACCGCTCGCGCGGCATCTTCTTCGATCAGGACTGGGGCCAGATGCCGGGCGTGCTCCCGGTGGCCTCGGGCGGCATCCACGTGTGGCACATGCCCGCGCTGGTCAACATCTTCGGCGATGACAGCTGCCTTCAGTTCGGCGGCGGCACGCTGGGCCACCCCTGGGGCAACGCAGCCGGCGCAGCGGCAAACCGCGTCGCGGTCGAGGCCTGCGTCAAGGCACGCAACGAGGGTCGCGATCTCGAGAAGGAGTCGAAAGACATCATGACCTCGGCCGCCAAGCACTCGCCCGAACTCAAGATCGCCATGGAGACGTGGAAAGAGATCAAGTTCGAGTTCGACACCGTGGACAAGCTGGACGTGGCGCACCGCTAAGGCGCGCCCCTCCCACCAACGCCTGAGAAAGGACTGACACCATGAGTGAAATGCAAGATTACGGCTCGCGTATTTCGGACCCGAACAGCCGCAAGATGGGCACCTTCTCCTATCTGCCCCAGCTCAACGACGACGAGCTGCGCAAGCAGGTGGAGTACATCGTCTCGAAGGGCTGGAACCCGGCCATCGAGCATACCGAGCCCGAGAATATGCGCTCGAACTTCTGGTATATGTGGAAGCTGCCGATGTTCGGGGAAACCGATGTCGATGCGATCTTCCGCGAAATCGAGATGTGCAAGAAGGCGAACCCGGGCAACCATGTCCGCCTCGTGGGCTACGACAACTTCAAGCAGACGCAGGGCACCTCGATGGTGGTGCACCGCGCCGACATGTCGGCCTCTGCCTGATCTGACACGAGGGGCGGGCTGCCGATCGCGGCGGCCCGCCCTGCCCCATTTTTCCGGATTTTCCAGCGCGACGGAGAGCCACCCATGAGCGATATCGACCCAGACCAGTTCCGTGTGAAGACCGAGCCCTATTACCGGCCCGTCGGCAACGAGATCGAGCAATATGCCGCCGCCTATGACGTGCGCATGCCGGTGATGCTCAAGGGCCCCACGGGCTGCGGCAAGTCGCGTTTCGTCGAATATATGGCGTGGAAGCTGCAGCGCCCGCTGATCACCGTGGCCTGTAACGAGGACATGACCGCCTCCGACCTGATCGGGCGGTTCCTCCTCGATATCAACGGCACGAAATGGCAGGACGGCCCGCTGACCGTCGCCGCGCGGATCGGCGCGATCTGCTATCTCGACGAGGTCGTCGAGGCCCGACAGGACACCACCGTCGTGATCCACCCGCTGACCGACCACCGCCGCCAGCTCCCGCTGGAGAAGAAGGGCGAGTTGGTCGATGCCCATCCCGATTTTCAGGTCGTGATCTCGTATAACCCCGGCTACCAGTCGATGATGAAGGACCTCAAGCAATCGACCAAGCAGCGCTTCGGGGCGATGAACTTCGACTATCCGCAGGCCGCGACCGAGGCCGAGATCGTCAGCCACGAGGCCGGGATCGACCTGAAGACCGCCGAACGCCTCGTGCAGGTGGCCGAACGCTCGCGCAACCTCAAGGGCCACGGGCTCGATGAGGGCATGTCGACGCGCCTTCTGGTCTATGCGGGCCAGTTGATCTCGCAGGACATTCCCGCGCCCGCCGCCTGCCAGATGGCGCTGGTGGAGCCGCTGACCGATGACGCGGATATGCGCGACACGTTGCAGGCGGCCGTCCAGACCTTCTTCCCAGAGATCACCGACAGTTCGAAGGTGGCCTAAGGAGCGCGTCCGATGAAGGTCGATCTCGACGATTACGCCGCCGATCTGATCAAATCCGCGCCGGAGCTGGTGGAGACCCTCGACGGGCTCTTCCACGAGGCGGCGCGGATGATGTCGCCCGCCGGTCTGAGGGATTACATGGACGGCGCGAAGGCGATGACCTCGCTCGGCAAGGGGCCGCGCCTGCTGATCTCCTATCTCGACGAGATGCCGCAGGTCGCCAAGGAATGCGGCGAGGACGTGATCCGCGACGTGGTGGGCGCGGTGCTGAAGCTGGCCTCGATGGTTTCGGGCGAAATTCTGGTGCTGATGCTCGACACGCTGCCCGGCGCCGCCAACCGTTTCGGTGACCCGGAGCTGCTGCGCGGCTATCTCGCGCTGCTGCACCGGCTGGCGGCCCGTGCGCCGCGGGGCCTGCGTCCGATGTTCGGCGTGCTCGAAGAGCTGCTGAGCAAACTCACGCTTTCGGGCCTACGCCGCTGGGTGGATTTCGGCGCCGAAGCCTATCGCCGCGACCTGCCGAAACAGGCGGATTACTTCGGTCTTGTTTCGGAAGACAGCCGAGCGGTCCTGAAACAGGAACGCCGCGGTACGCTCTTCATCGACAGCCAGCGCCGCTTGAACTTCTACCTCCGCGCCTTCTGGGCCCGCGATTTCTTCCTGCGTCCCTCTGCCGCCGACTTCGAAGGCTTCCGCCCCTTCATCGAGGACGGCGCGCTGCATCTGCCCGATGCGGTGGACGGGATCAACGGCGCCTCCGGCCTCGATCTCTACCGCGCGATGTGCGCCCATATGGCGGCCCATATCGTCTATTCCGATCATGGGCTGGGGCAGGAAGCGCTCAACCCCGCGCAGATCTTCCTGATCGGCATGATCGAGGATGCCCGGGTCGAATATTGCGCGACGCAGGCCTTTCCGGGGCTGCGCGCGATGTTCGACCGGCTGATGCCGGAAACGCCGCAAGGGCAATACGAACACGAGACGATGTATCTGCTGGAGAAGGTGGCGCGCGCGCTGAACACGCCCGGCACCCGCACCGGCGATCTGGAGATCGACAATCTCGTCGAGACCTTCCACGGCGAGATTGCGGGCAATGCGCGCGAGACGATGTTCTCCTGGTCGCTGGGGGTCGAGCTGTTCAACCTGCTCGCGCAGCGCCGCGCGGTGCCGTCCCTTCGCATTCTCGAATCTCTGAAAATTCCGTATCGCGACGACAACCGCTTCATCTGGTCGCTCTCGGATTACGACTGGTCGAACCAGAACGCCTACCAGCCTGCCCAAGGACAAGTGCGCAAGCGCGTGGGCCTGATGGAATTCGTCAACGAGGTCGATGTCGAGACCGCGGGCGACGATGCACAGGAAGTCTGGGTGCTCTCGTCAGAGCTGTTCCCCTACGAGGATGAGGGCGTCAGCTATAACGAGATGGAGGGCAAAGCCCCGATCTCCGACCCGTTTCACTACGGCGAGTGGGATTACAAGGTGCAGCTGATGCGCCCGTCGTGGTCGACCGTCTATGAACACCGGCCGCCAATGGGCGACCCGGACGAGATCGACACGATCCTGACCGCCCATCGCGGCATCCGGCATCGCATCAAGCAGATCGTCGACCGGCTGCGCCCGCAGGGCATCTCGCGCCAGCGGCGGCTGGAGGATGGCGACGAGCTGGACATCAACGCCGCCGTCGATGCGATGGTGATGCAGCGGATCGGCATGCAGCCCGACATGCGGATAACCATGCGCAACGTGATCAACCGGCGCGATCTGGCGGTCTGCATCCTGCTCGACCTGTCGGAAAGCACGAACGAGACCGTGCGCGGCTCGGACAAGACCGTGCTGGAGCTGACGCGCGAGGCCTCGGCGCTCGTGGCCTCGGCGATCTCCGGCATTGGCGACCCTTTCGCGATCCACGGCTTTTCCTCGGACGGTCGCCACGACGTGCAATATCAGCGCTTCAAGGATTTCGAACAGAAGCTCGATTCCGAGGTCAAAGGCCGCCTCGCGGGCATGAAAGGCGGGCTCTCGACCCGGATGGGCGCTGCGATGCGCCATGCCGCCCATCACCTGAGCCTGCGCCCCGAGGCGCACAAGCTGCTACTGATCGTTACCGATGGCGAACCCGCCGATATCGACGAGCGCGACCCGCAATATCTGCGCATGGATGCCAAGAAGGCGGTTGCGGAACTCCAGCAGATCGGCATTAACAGCTATTGTCTGACGCTGGACCCCGAGGCCGACGCCTATGTGTCGCGCATCTTCGGGGCCAACAACTTCACCGTGATCGATCAGGTCGAGCGCCTGCCCGAGAAACTGCCGACCCTGTTCGCGCAACTGACGAAATGATCCCCGGAGGACCCTATGAGCTTTGACCGTTCCATCAAGATCGCGCCGTCGATCCTGTCGGCCGATTTCGCCAATTTCGGCGCCGAGATCCGCGCCATCGAAGATCAGGGGGCCGATTGGGTCCATGTCGACGTGATGGACGGGCATTTCGTGCCGAACCTCACCTTCGGCCCGCCCGCCGTGAAAGCGTTCCGCCCGCATGTGAAAACCTTCATGGACGTCCACCTGATGATCGCGCCGGTCGACCCTTACATCGAGGCCTATGCCGAAGCGGGCGCCGATATGATCGTCGCGCATTGGGAGGCCGGTCCGCACCCGCATCGCACGCTGCAGGCGATCAAGGCGCAGGGCGTGAAATGCGGCATCTCGCTGAACCCCGGCACGCCTGCCAACGTGATCTCGGAACTGCTCGACCTCGTCGATATGGTTCTCGTGATGAGCGTGAACCCCGGCTTTGGTGGTCAGAAATTCATCCCGGGTAGCGTCAACAAGGTTCGCCAAGTGCGCGAAATGATTGGCGATCGCGAGATTCACATTCAGGTGGATGGCGGGGTCGATCCGACCACGGTCGGCCCGCTGGTCGAGGCCGGTGCGGATTGCTTCGTGGCGGGCTCGGCCGTCTTCAAGGGCGGTTCGGTCGACAAACCCGAAGTCTATGGTGCGAATATGCGCGCGATCCGCGAAGCGGCTCAGGGAGCACTCAAAGCGGCGCAATGACGGCCAGATCGGTGCAGGGTGGCGCGGTCGCAAAACCGTGATCTGACCGCTTGCCCTGCGGCGACCTCTCAGTCATATTCGTGGAATTGAATACCAGTAAGGGAGGACTGGCATGACTTTCACGCGACGCACCATTCTGCGCGGAGGGCTGGCGATGGGCGCCATGACCGCCCTTCCCCGGCTCAGCTTCGCCGCCCAGACCCTCGAAATGGGGTCGGCCCGGCTCGACACGCTGTCCGATGGCAATCTCGTCCTGCCGCTCAGCTTCGTGAGCGACAACCCCGACGCCAAGCCGATCCTCGAGAGCTACGGCATCACCGGTGACTCGGTCGAGCCGCCCTGCAACGTCACGCTCTATCGCGACGGGACCAACACGGTGCTGTTCGACGTGGGCTCGGGCAATGATTTCATGCCCTCGGCCGGCAAGCTGATGGAAGCGATGGATGCGCTCGAAGTCGCGCCCGATGACGTGACCCATGTCGTCTTCACCCATGGCCACCCGGATCACCTCTGGGGTGTGCTCGACGATTTCGACGAGCCGTTCTTCGCTAACGCCCAGCACATGATGGGCAAGGACGAGTTCGAATATTGGCTGAATCCCGAGACGCTCGACACGATCGACGATGGCCGCAAGACCTTCGCGGCCGGCGCGCTGCGCCGCCTCGAAATCCTTGAAGATCAGATCGACACTTTCGGCGATGGCGCGGAAATCCTGCCCGGCATCATGGCGCAGATGACCCCCGGCCATACGCCCGGTCACATGTCCTTCCACATCAAGAACGGCAACACGCAGGCCTTCATCATCGGCGATGCGATCGTGAACCACTACCTCGCCTTCGCGGCGCCGGGCATGGAGGCGGGCTCGGATCAGAACCCGGAGCTGGGCGCAAAGACCCGCGTGGCGCTGCTGGATCAGCTTGCGACCGATAAGCTGCCGATCATCGGCTATCACCTGCCCGAAGGTGGTCTGGGCCGGGTCGAGCGCGACGGCGACGCCTATCGCTACGTGCCGGAGGTCTGAGGGTGAAAAAACTTCTTTTGACCAGCGTCTTGGCGGGGCTTCTTCATGTAAGCCCCGCGCTCGCCTCGGAGGACGTGCCGGACATGTATCCCGGCTCGGTTCTCTATTCGAAACCCTATGAGGTGATCCCCGGCGTCTGGACCTCGATCGGCGCGACCGCACCGCCGACCTATGAGAATTCGGGCCATAACAACAATCTCAGCTTCATCGTCACCGGCGATGGCGTGGTCGTGGTGAATTCCGGCGCGTCCTATCAGCTCGCCCGTGCGCTGCATGACGAGATCAAGGCGGTGACCGATCAGCCGGTGAAGCTGGTGATCAACGAGAACGGTCAGGGCCATGCGATGCTCGGCAATAATTACTGGATCGAACAGGGCGTGCCGGTGCTCGCCCATGTCGATGCGGCGGCCGAGTTCGAGCATGACGCAGGCGGCGCTTTCGAGGCGCTGAAAAATTACGGCAAGGAGACCGCCGAGGGCACCGATCCGAAGCTGCCCACCGAGACCTTTGAGGACAAACGCGTCATCGAGATGGGCGACATGACCATCGAAGTGATGCATCTCGGTCCCGCGCACAGCCCTGGCGATACGCAGGTCTGGCTGCCCGAACAGAAGTTCATGATCGCGGGCGATATCGCCTTCTCCGAACGGATGCCGCCGATTTTCTCGGGCACCTGCACGAGCTGCTGGATCGAGACCTTCGAAACCAAATTCGCACCGCTCGAGCCCGCCTTCATCATCCCCGGCCACGGCCATCCGACCAATCTCGACAAGGTCACGCGTGGCACGACCGGCTACCTGAAATACCTGCGCGGCAAGATCGGTGAGCATATCGACAATGGTGGCGATCTGACCGAGGCCTACTACGTGGATCAGAGCCCCTACAAAAACCTCGACACGTTCGAGGAACTGGCGACGAAGAACGCGGGCGTCGTCTACGAGGAAATGGAATTCGAATAGGAGGTCTCATGGCCGTCACACCCCCCGTCTGCGATTTCGGCTGGAAGGCTCCGGGCTTCACCCTGCCCGGCACCGATGGCAAGCAATACAGCTTCGATGACATCCGTGGCCCCAAGGGCACGCTGGTGATGTTCATCTGCAACCATTGCCCCTATGTCCAGTCGATCCTCGACCGCATCCTGCGCGATGCGGCGGAGTTGCAGAAGGCGGGGATCGGGGTCGTGGCGATCTCGGCCAACGATGTCGACGACTACCCCGAGGACAGCTTCGAGAACATGGCCAAACTGGCCGAGGAGAAGGGCTTCCCCTTCCCCTATCTCTATGACGAAAACCAGGCGGTGGCGAAGACTTACGGCGCCGCCTGCACCCCCGATTTCTTCGGCTTCAACGCCGAGGACGGGCTGCAATATCGCGGGCGTCTCGATGCCTCGACCAAGCAGGCCGCTTCGGCAGATGCCAAGCGCGAGCTGTACGAGGGCATGATGATGGTCGTGGAAACCGGCGAAGGCCCGCGCGACCAGATCCCGTCGATGGGCTGCTCGATCAAGTGGAAAGCCGCATGAGCGACGCCCCTTCCGTCATCTTCGACCTCGACGGGACGCTGATCGACTCCGTGCCCGCGATCCATGCCGTCTCGAATGCCGTGCTGACCGAGATGGGCTTCGAGCCGCTCTCGCTGCCGATGATCCGCAGCTTCGTCGGCAAGGGCGTGCCCAACCTCGTGCGCCAGTTGCTGATCACCTCGGGCGAAGACCCGGACGGGCCGCTTTTCGCCCGCGTGGAGCACGCGCTGATCGCGCGCTACGAGACGGACGTCGAGGGCAACGTGCCCTATCCGAACGTGATCGCCGCGCTCGACACGCTCAAGGAGATGGGCTGCCGGATGGCTGTGTGCACCAACAAGCCCTTCGCGCCCGCCGAGGCCGCGTTGCGCCATGTCGGTCTCTGGGAGTATTTCGAACTGACGCTGGGCGGGGATTCCATGCCCACCCGCAAGCCCGAGCCGCAGATGCTGCACCATTGCCATCAGGCACTTGGCGGCGGCGCGATGATCTATGTCGGCGACTCGGAGGTCGATGCGGAGACGGCGGTGAACGCGCAGGCGCCCTTCGCCATCTATTCCGAGGGCTATCGCAAGACGCCGCTGACCGAAGTGCCCCATGACGTGGCCTTCTCGGATTGGGCGATGCTGCCCGGTCTGGTGGAGGGCTGGAAATGGTAAGCGCGCTGATCTTCGACGTTGACGGCACGCTGGCCGAGACCGAAGAAGCGCATCGCCGCGCCTTCAACGAAACTTTCGCGGCGCGCGGCGTCGACTGGAACTGGTCGCAGGAAACGTACCGCGAGCTGCTGAAGACCACCGGCGGCAAGGAGCGCATGGCGCGCCACCGCGAGGTCATTGGCTTCGGGCCCTCTGACGACGAAATCGCCGATCTGCACAAGATCAAGACCCGGCGCTATGTCGAGATCATCACCGACGGCGAGGTGCCGCTGCGCCCCGGCGTGGCGCGACTGATCGCCAATGCGCGCGACGCGGGAATGAAGCTCGCCATCGCCACGACCACCAACCGGCCCAATGTCGATGCGCTGATCCGCGCGACGCTGGGCGCCGATCCCGATCACCTGTTCGACGCGATCGCAGCCGGAGACGAGGTGGAGACAAAGAAGCCCGCGCCCGACGTGTTCGAGCTGGCGCTGAACCGGTTGCATCTGCCGCCCGAGGCCTGCATCGCTTTCGAGGATAGCGAAATGGGTCTACAATCGGCGCAAGGGGCCGGGCTGCGCGTACTGATAACCCCTTCGGCCTATACCGACGGGGGCGATTTTTCGACCGCGGAGTGGGTTCTTCCCGACCTCTCGCATCCCTTACCGCCCGAGATCACGGAAGGGCTGGGACAGAGTGCCGCAATTTCATAAGATTATCCCCGGCACTATCTGCTGGGCAGGTTAACGGAGGCCGCCATGATCAAACCTGACGTCAAAGCGTTTTTCGACACCGCGACTTTCACCGTCTCCTATGTGGTGAAAGATCCGGGCAGCAAATCCTGCGCCGTCGTCGATAGCGTGCTCGATTTCGACTATTCCTCGGGGCGCACGGATACCAAATCCGCCGACGAGGTCATCGCCTATGTGCAAGAGCACGGGCTTGAGGTGGAGTGGATCCTCGAGAGCCACGTCCATGCCGACCACCTCTCCGCCGCGCCCTATATCCAGGAACGCGTCGGCGGCAAGATCGGTATCGGCGACCGCATTCAGGTCGTGCAGGACACGTTCGGCAAGATCTTCAACGAAGGCACCGAATTCCAGCGCGACGGCTCGCAGTTCGACAAGCTCTTCAAGGAAGGCGACACGTTCTCCGTGGGCGCACTTGAAGGCAAGGTCCTGCACACGCCGGGCCACACGCCCGCTTGCCTCACCTACGTGATCGGCGATGCGGCTTTCGTGGGCGATACGCTCTTCATGCCCGATTTCGGCACCGCGCGCTGCGACTTCCCCGGGGGGTCGGCGGAAACGCTCTATTCCTCGATCCAGAAGATCCTCACGCTGCCCGACGAGACCCGCATCTTCGTGGGCCATGACTACAAGGCACCCGGCCGCGACGAATATGCGTGGGAAACCAGCGTCGCCGAGGAAAAGGCCCGCAATATCCATATCGGCGGCGGCAAGTCCGAGGCCGAATTCGTCAAGATGCGCACCGAGCGCGACGCGACGCTGGCGATGCCCAAGCTGATCATCCCCTCGCTGCAGGTGAACATGCGCGCGGGCCAGATGCCGCCCGCCGATGACGAGGGCAAGACCTATCTCAAGGTTCCGGTGAACGGCCTCTGAGACCATAAGCGAGCGGGCGGGCATGACCCGCCCGTCTCCATCTAAAGGCAGGATAACAGGACAGATTATGGAACTGCGCAAACTTACCGACGAGTTTTCCGTCGCCCCGCAGATCGAGCCCGAGGACGTGCCGAAGCTCGCGGAAATGGGCTTTCGCACGCTGATCATCAATCGCCCCGACGAAGAGATCGAGGACGCGGATCAACGCTCGGACGCAATCGCGGCGCTGTGCCAGTCGCATGGCCTCACCCCCTATTACCTTCCCTATTATCCCGGCGAACTGAGCCTGGAACTGGTCGACGATTTCGCGACGATCATGGATGCCGCGGAGAAGCCCGCCTTGGGCTATTGCCGCTCGGGCACCCGCTCGTCGCATCTGTGGGGGGTCAGCCAAGCGGGCGAGATGGAGATCGACAAGATCGTCGCCACGGCGGCCGAGGCGGGCTATGACCATTCCTCGCTGGTGCCGGTGATGCAGTATTACGCCAGCCGCCGCGATCAGGCCTGATCCGCGCCTAATCCGAAGACCGAGATGCTCAAACGCTACCTGCCGATCCTTAGCTGGGGGCGCGACTACGATCGCCCGACCTTCGAGGCCGACCTGATCGCGGCTGTGATTGTGACGATCATGCTGATCCCGCAATCGCTCGCCTATTCGCTGCTGGCTGGCATGCCACCGGAATACGGGCTTTACGCCTCGGTGCTGCCACTGCTGATCTACGCGGTCTTCGGTACCTCGCGGCCTCTGGCCGTGGGACCGGTCGCTGTGATCTCGTTGATGACGGCGGCCGCGGTGGGCAAGGTTGCGGCGCAGGGCACGCCCGAATATATCGCCGCCGCCGTGGCGCTGGCCTTCCTGTCGGGCGTGATGCTGGTGATCATGGGGTTCCTGCGGATGGGCTTCATGACGGCCTTCCTCAGCCACCCGGTTCTGTCGGGCTTCACCTCCGCCGTCGGCATCCTGATCGCCGCCGGTCAGATGAAGCATTTCTTCGGCATTCAAGGCGAGAGCGGCGGCATCTTCGAC
This sequence comes from Thioclava sp. DLFJ4-1, assembly GCF_002020145.1. Classification (NCBI taxonomy): domain Bacteria; kingdom Pseudomonadati; phylum Pseudomonadota; class Alphaproteobacteria; order Rhodobacterales; family Paracoccaceae; genus Thioclava; species Thioclava sp. DLFJ4-1. Next base: position 410,724 of record NZ_MPZT01000003.1, on the reverse strand, counting down.
ATTCTCGGCGGGCTCTGGGCGCATCTCGGTCAGACCAACGGCTACACGGTCGTCATCTCGATCCTGTCGCTGGTCTTTCTGTTCTGGGCGCGGCGTGGGTTGAAACCGCGCCTGCTGAAGGCGGGGCTGTCCGAGCGGCTCGCGGCGATCCTGACCCGCGCGGCCCCCGTCTATGCCGTGGCCGCGACCATCCTGATCACCTGGCTCTTCGGGCTGGAAGGACGCGGCGTCCGCGTGGTGGGCACCGTGCCGCTGGGCTTCCCGACGCCGAGCCTTCCGCCCGCCGATCTCGCACTCTGGAAAGAGCTCTTCGTTCCGGCGCTGTTGATCGCGATCATCGGCTATGTCGAGACGATCTCCGTCGCCCAGACGCTGGCCGCGAAAAAGCGTCAGCGCATCGACCCCGATCAGGAATTCATCGCCCTTGGCGGCGCCTCCATCGGCTCCGCGATCTCGGGGTCCTTCCCGATCACGGGCGGCTTCGCGCGCTCCGTCGTCAGTTTCGAGGCCGGCGCCACAACGCCCGCCGCCGGGGCCTTCACCGCGATCGGGGTGGCGCTCGCGACCTTCACTCTGACCCCTGCCCTCTATTACCTGCCGCAAGCGACGCTCGCGGCCACGATCTTCGTCTCGGTGCTGACGCTGGTCGATAGCAAAGCGCTCAAGCGCACCTTCAAATACGCGCCCCGCGAAGGCATCGGCATGGCGCTGACCGTGCTGGTCACGCTGATCTGGGGCGTCGAGGACGGCATCGCCTTCGGTGTGATCCTCTCGATCGCACTGCGGCTGTGGGCCAGCTCGCGCCCGCATGTGGCAGAACTGGGTCAGGTTCCCGGCACCGAGCATTTCCGCAATGTTCAACGCCACCGCGTAAGCTGCGCGCCGGGCATCCTCAGCCTGCGCATCGACGAGAGCCTGTGGTTCCCGAATGCCCGCTTCGTCGAGGAGATGATTTACGACCGCATCGCCAGTGACGAGACGATCAAGCATGTCGTGCTGAACTGCCCCGCGATCAACCATATCGACATGTCCGCGCTCGAGGCGCTGGAAGAGGTGAACGACCAGCTCAATGACGCCGGCGTGCGCCTGCACCTGTCCGAAGTGAAAGGCCCTGTGATGGACCGGCTCACGCGCTCGGACCTGATCACGCATCTGACCGGGCAGATCTACCTCACCCATTACGACGCGCTCGCGACCCTTGCCCCCGAGACCACCCAAGGTTGCGCGCACGAGAGCCGCATCGAGACCCATCGCTAAAGCGTTTCACCACCTAGATCGGCGCCCATGCGGGTTGCCATAACGCCCGAAAAATAAGACATTCGGATATATCTTCCGGAGCGGAGAATTCGCGCGCTGGAATAGTAGTAACGAGCTACGCGACCTACCTAATTGTGAGGTGAAACGCGATGTTATCCTTTTGCGAGGCAGTCTTACGCGCGAAATCGGTGCAGGAGATCTGGTCACGTCACTGCCAAGAAATGGAACGCTACGGGTTCCATCGTTTGATCTATGGCTTCACAAGTTTCCGAAAGGGCAACAATTTCGGCCACGAAGACGATTTGTTGATCCTATCGAACCACCCGAAGGAATATCTCGATATTTTTGTCGGGGAGGGAAAATACCGCAACGCCCCGATGGTTCAGTGGGCGGCGCAGAACGACGGCCCCTGTTCATGGCGCGTGGTGGCAGACCGTGCGATGCGGGGCGAATTGACCCCGGGCGAAATCGAAGTCATCGAAATCAACCATCGCTTCGGAATTCGTACGGGCTATTCGATCGGATTTTCTGATCCGCTCTCCTACGCGCGCGGCGCGATCGGCCTCGTCGGTCGGCCGGGGTTGAGCCAGGACGAGATCGACCGGATCTGGCGCGAGAACGAGCGCGAGTTAATGGTGATGAACAGCCTCGTGCATCTGCGCATCTCCACCATGCCCTATTCCACCGGACGCCGCCCGCTGACGGATCGACAACGTGAAGTGCTCGAATGGGTGGCCGAGGGGAAAACGACCGCCGATATCGCGATCATCATGGGGCTGACGCCGTCTACGGTGGAAAAGCATCTGCGGCTTGCACGAGAAGCGCTCGATGTCGACACCACTGCGCAGGCGGTGATGAAAGCGTCGGTGCAAAAACAGATCTTCCTCAACACTTCGCATACGGCGGCCGCACGTTAAGATCGCCGCGCAACAGTCAGCCGAATAACGAAAAACGCCGCCCCGATCCGGGCGGCGTTTTCCGATTTCAAAGAAGAGGCGCGGGCTTAGTTGCCAGCTGCGGTCTTCGCCACTTCGGCAGCGAAATCTTCTTCTTTCTTCTCGATGCCTTCGCCGACTTCCATCCGGACGAAACCGGTGATTTCGACGCCAGCTTCTTTCGCAGCCTGACCGACGGTGAGGTCGGGGTTGACGACGAATTGCTGGTTCAGCAGCGTAACTTCCGCGGTGAATTTCTTCATGCGGCCTTCGATCATCTTCTCGATCACCTGCTCGGGCTTGCCCGATTCACGTGCGATGTCGATCTGAACCTGCTTTTCCTTCTCGAGGACCGCGGGGTCGAGATCGGCTTCGGACAGCGCGGCCGGGTTGGTCGCGGCGATGTGCATCGCGATCTGCTTGCCGATGCCGTTGTCGGCGCCGTTCAGCGCGACGAGCACACCGATCTTGCCCATGCCGTCGGCAGCAGCGTTGTGCACGTAATGCACCAGCGTGTCGCCTTCGAGGATGTGCATGCGGCGCAGGTTCATGTTCTCGCCGATACGCGCGATGGCGTCGGTGATCACGTCTTCGACCTTCTTGCCGTTGAGATGCGCAGCCTTGACGACTTCGACATCTTCACCGGTTTCCAGCGCGACTTCCGCGATGTCCGAGACGAGCTTCTGGAAATCGGCGTTCTTCGCGACGAAGTCGGTTTCCGAGTTCATCTCGATCGCGACGCCCTTGCCGTTGTTCACGGCGACAGCGACGAGACCTTCAGCCGCGACGCGGCCGGATTTCTTCGCGGCTTTCGCGAGGCCCTTGGTGCGCAGCCAGTCAACGGCGGCGTCCATGTCGCCATCGGTCTCGGTCAGCGCTTTTTTCGCGTCCATCATGCCTGCGCCGGTTGCTTCGCGCAGTTCCTTCACCTGAGCGGCGGTAATCGCCATGGTCGGATCTCCTTCAAGAACTCTGCGAGGGCGGGATAGCCCGCCCTCATGTCATCTGGGTGACGGTCGTGGCTTACTGAGCCTCAGCCTCGGTCAGCGCCTCTTCGACCGGGGTCTCGGTCAGGGCACCGACGTCCACGCCTGCTGCGCCCATCTGGGCCGACATGCCGTCGAGAGCCGCGCGCGAAGCGAGGTCGCAATAGAGCGCGATGGCGCGCGCTGCGTCATCGTTGCCCGGGATCACGTAATCCACGCCGTTCGGCGGGCAGTTGGTGTCGACCACGGCCACGACCGGGATGCCGAGCTTCTTGGCTTCCGCGATGGCGAGGTCTTCCTTGTTCACGTCGATCACGAACAGCAGGTCCGGCAGACCGCCCATTTCGCGGATCCCGCCGAGCGACGCCTGAAGCTTCGCCTGGTCACGCTCCATGCCGAGACGCTCTTTCTTGGTCAGGCCTTCAGCGCCTTCCGCGAGTTTCTCGTCGATCTCGTTGAGACGCTTGATCGACTGGGAGACGGTCTTCCAGTTGGTCAGCGTGCCGCCGAGCCAGCGGTGGTTCATGTAATACTGTGCGCATTTCTCAGCGGCTTCAGCGATCGGGCGAGCTGCCTGACGCTTGGTGCCGACGAAGAGAACGCGGCCGTTTTTCGCAACGGTGTCGCGGATGACCTGCAGAGCCTGGTCCAGCATCGGAACGGTCTGGGTCAGATCGATGATGTGGATGCCGTTACGCTCGCCATAGATGTACTGACCCATACGGGGGTTCCAACGCTGCGTCTGGTGGCCAAAGTGAACGCCAGCTTCCAAGAGCTGACGCAGGGAGAATTCAGGAAGCGCCATGTCCAATTCCTTTTCCGGTTTGCGCCTGAGCGGAGGGTCTCAGGGCAGATGCCCCAACCGGTGGACCTTTGAGGATGTCTCCCTCATTGGCCCGCCTCCGCCTGTGAAGTGCGCGCGATATAGACCCATCGCGCAGGCTTGGCAACCCCTACCGGTCATGGGCGTCCCCGGGGAAAACCATGGCGCACGCGCCCGCTTCGGCTTGGCGAAAATATCCCGGGGGTGAGGCGGGTTCAGCGGCCTTCCTGTGGAAGGACGCCCGCCGAACGCCCGAAGCGTAAGCGGAGGGCCGGCGAAGTCAGCGAAGAGGGGCAGCGCCCCTGCCTCGGTCGACCTGCCCTTACAGCGCCCGGAACCGGTTGCGCTGGCTGCCGGTCCATTCGACCTCGAAGGTCCAGCCCTCTTCGGTCTGGGTCTCGCCGCGGATCACGTTCTGCTCGTGCAGCCAGGCGCGCTTGCGCCCATCCGCGAAACGCAGCGTGATTTCCTCTTGGTAGCGTTCTTCGGAGAGCTTCTCGTCAATCGCGGTCAGAAGTGCGTCGAGCCCGTCGCCGGTCAGCGCCGAGATCGCCTGCAGATCGGGCTCGCGGGCCTCCTGCACCATCAGCGCGCGGCGTTGATCGGGCGGGACCGCATCCATCTTGTTCCAGACCTCGATCAGCGGCACTTCCTTGGCGACGCCCAGCTTGGCGAGAATGTCGTTCACATCCTCCGCCTGCTCTTCGGTCTCGGGATGCGAGATGTCACGCACATGCAAGATCAGATCGGCTTCCAGCACCTCTTCAAGCGTCGCACGGAAAGCCGCCACAAGCTGCGTCGGCAGGTCGGAAATGAACCCCACCGTGTCGGACAGGATCACCTTGCGCCCGGTGGGCAGTTCCAGCCCGCGCATCGTCGGATCGAGCGTGGCGAAGAGCATATCCTTCGCCAGCACTTCCGCCCCGGTCACGCGGTTGAAAAGCGTGGATTTCCCGGCATTGGTGTAGCCCACCAGCGCCACGATCGGGAACGGCACCTTGCGGCGCGCGGCGCGGTGCAGCTCGCGGGTCTTCACAACCTTCGCAAGCTGGCGGCGCAGGCGCACGATCTGCTCGTCGATGGCGCGGCGGTCGGCCTCGATCTGGGTCTCGCCGGGGCCGCCGACGAAACCGAGCCCGCCCCGCTGACGCTCGAGGTGGGTCCAAGCCCGCACCAGCCGCGTGCGCTGATAGCTGAGCGCGGCCAGCTCCACCTGCAGCACACCTTCACGGGTGCGCGCACGGTCGGCGAAGATTTCGAGGATCAACCCGGTCCGGTCGAGGAGCTTCACCCCCCATTCCTTCTCTAGGTTACGCTGCTGCACGGGCGTCACCGGCCCGTCGATGAAGACAAGATCGATCTCGTTCGCTTCCAGCCGCGCCTTGATCTCGGCCAGCTTGCCCTGACCGAACAGCTTGCCCGGCTCGGGCTTGCGCAGTTTCACGATCTCCTCGCCGATGACCTGCAGATGCGGCAGGGCCGCGGCCAGCGAGACCGCTTCGGACAGCGCGAATTGGGGCAAGTGCCGTTGGCCCTCTCGCGACGGAATGTCGGGATGGATCACGTAGGCCCGCGTGTCGGGCGTCTCGGTAGAGGTCGTTTCGCTCAAGATATGTATCGCTAAAGCCGCGTGCCGCGACGCTTAGTCGTCGCCTTCGTAAAGCGAAATAGGCTGTCCCGGCATGATCGTCGAGATCGCGTGCTTGTAGACAAGCTGAGACTGCCCATCGCGGCGCAGAAGCACGCAGAAGTTGTCAAACCAGGTAATGACGCCTTGCAGCTTCACCCCGTTGATCAGGAATATCGTGACCGGAACCTTCGTTTTGCGAACGTGATTGAGGAATGCGTCCTGCAGGTTCTGTTTATCGCCAGCCATATTGTTCTTGCCCTTGTTCGTGTCTCGCGTCCGGGCGCCTGCGTCAAAGGCGCCCATTTGATTCAAGTATGCAGTGCAGAGCGGGAGATTCCAGCCCAAAAAACAGTTTGTTAGGCCCTGAGCCAGAATTTGCGTATCAAATGCGGGATTCAGGAGCGCCAGAACTCGGGGTTGAAGAGCGCGATGATGGCCAGCGTCTCGAGCCGCCCAAGCACCATCGCGAAGGCGAATATAGCCTTGATGGGCTCGCTCAGATGGGCCCAGCTCAGCGGCACATCCGCCGCGATCCCCGCCAGCGGACCGGTATTCGACAGCGCCGCGATCGTCAGGATCGTCGCCGGCTCGAAAGACAGGCCGAACAGCGAGACCGCCATCATCACCCCGCCGATCGAGATCGCGAACAGCATGAACACGATCCAGCTGATATAAGCGCCCTCCCGGCGCAACCTGCGTGCCATCATGCCGCCGCCCGCGATGGAGTTCGGGTAGATCAACTTGTCGAGCTCGCGCTCGCCGTGGCGCAGCAGTGCATAGACCCGCAGCAGCCGCACGCCGCCCGCCGTCGTCGCGACCCCGCCGCCGATGATCGCAAGCCCCGCGAGGATCAAGCCCGGCGTGCCCAGCCCCGACCAGTCGCGCGCGTCATGCCACGCCGACGATTCGAAGCCGGTCGTGGTCAGGAAGGACAGCGAGGTGAACAGCGAGCCCCAGATCGATTTGAAGATCGCGCCGAAATCGCCCGGCGTGCGCACTTCCAGCGCCGCGATCCAGTGACGGATGAAGAGAAACAGCGGCACGAGGATCACCAGCGCTGCAGCCAGACGCAGCTCGGGATCGTCGATCAGCTTCGGCGAGGCGCGCAGCTCGCCCCCGCCCGGCCAGAGCCTGCGCGACAGCGCGGGCAGAAAGAACATGAAGATCACCATCTCGCCCGCCATGCCGGAGCGCGCATTGGCCATCCCGCCCACCGGTGAGATCCCCGAGGTCGACAGCGTGGACATCGCATGGATCAACGCCGTCAGCGACCGGTCCCCCGCCATCAGCAGGCAGACCCACAAGAGCACCGTCAGCCCGGTATAGATCGGGGCGAGCGACACCGCGTAATGGGCAATGCGCTCGGACATCTCCGCCCCGCCATCGGCCGCCGGGGCCGCCGCGGCCGGCGCGCCCGAGGGACCGCCCGAGAAGAACACCTCGAACCCACCCAGCCGCATCGGTGCGAGCACCGCGATCGCCATCACGAGGATGAAGAAACCGCCCATCCACGCGACCAACCCGCGCCACAGATGGACCGACCCGACCAGCCGGGTGGGCTCGTAGAGCGTGCCGCCCGTGGTCGTGAAGGCCGAGACCATCTCCCACCAGCTGTTGAAGAACGAGGTGTCGCGCACCGCGACATAGAACGGCACCGCCAGCATCAGCGGCAGCACGGTGAAGGCGGCGAGCATGATCAAAAGGCTCGCCCGCCCCGCGCGCGCAGGCCGCGGGTTCGACCCGTTGGCCAGACCGATCAGGGCCGTCGCGAAGAGGAACAGCGTGGCGGAATAGAAAAACGCCCGCGCCGTGTGGTGATGGTGGGTCAAAAGCGCATGGATCGCGGGCACATACATCGCCAGCGCCGAAACTCCCATCAGGAGGATCGGCAGCGGCAAGGCCTTGATCATGCGTTCCATCGGGGACCCGCCCTTAGAAGAAGTCGATGGAGACCTGTAACAGGCGCTCCACTTCGGGCACATCGGAGGTCAGCGCGAACAGGACCACGATATCGCCTTCTTCGATGCGGGTATTGCCGGTGGGTTTGACGATCTTGTCGCCCTTGCGGATCGCGCCGATGAGCACGCCTTCGGGGAAATCGACATCGCGCACCGCCTTGCCCGACATCGGCGAGGTGCCCATCACCTGCGCCTCGATCGCCTCGCCCTCGGCATCCCCGATCGAGTAGATCGCGCGCACGCGGCCATGCCGGATATGGCGCAGGATCGACGAAACGGTCGTCGCGCGCGGGTTGATATAAGCGTCGATGTCGAGCGCCGACAGCAAAGGCGCCAGCGTCGGGTCGTTGATCAGACAGATCGCCATCCGGCAGCCCGCCTGCTTGGCGCGCACCGAGACGAGGATGTTGGTCTTATCGTCATCGGTGATTGCCAGAACCGCATCGGCGGTGGCGATATTCGCCTCCTCCAGCAGTTCCGAGCTCATCCCGTCGCCATTGAGCACGATGGTCCGGTCCAGTGCATCGGCGGCCTTCTCGGCCTGCGCGCGCGAGCGTTCGATGATCTTGGCGCGCACCCGCTCGGTCCGCGCTTCGAGCGCCTTGGCCACGCTGAGCCCCACATTCCCGCCGCCGATGATGACGATGCGTTCCTGCTTCTGCGTCGACTTGCCGAAGATATCGAGCGTCCGGTTCACGTCCTCGACATGGGCAAAGACATAGATCTGATCGCCCGCGAAAAGCTGATCGCCCGGCTCGGGCGCGAACAGCCGGCCCTCGCGGCGAATGCCGACCACGACCGCGCGGAGCGTCGAGAACAGATCGGTGAGCTGGCGCAGCGGCGTGTCGAGCACCGGACAATCGGCGTCCAGCTCGATCCCGAGAAGCTGCAGCTGCTCGTCGAGGAAGCTTTCCGTGTCGAAGGTCGAGGGCGCCGCCAGACGTCGCAGCGCGGCCTCGGCCACCTCGCGCTCAGGCGAGATGATCACGTCGATCGGCAGGTGATCGCGGCGATAAAGGTCGGAATATTGCGGCTGCAGATAGCTCTGCGCCCGGATGCGGGCGATCTTGCGCGTGATCCCGAAGACCGACATCGCGACCTGACAGGTCACCATGTTGACCTCGTCGGAATGGGTCGCGGCGATCATCAGATCGCAGTCGCGCGCCCCGGCCTGCTCGAGAATGTCGGGATGCGAGGCGAAGCCCACCACCCCCTGCACGTCGAGCGTATCGGCCGCGCGCCGCACCAATTCGGGATTGGAATCGACCACCGTGACGTCGTTGCGTTCGCCCGCCAGATGGCGCGCGATCTGCCAACCGACCTGACCCGCACCGCAGATGATGACCTTCATGGCAAATGCCTCCGCGCCTCACTTGGCCCCTATCTAGGCCGCGTTGCCGGGGGTGGTCAAATGGCAAACGTGCAAGGCGCACGTCGCGGCGAAAACCTAAGCCCCTTCCTCTTGGGTAAAATATCCCGGGGGGCTCCCGAAGGGAGCGGGGGCAGCGCCCCCTCTTTCACTATTTATTGTCGCCCTCGGGCAACGGGGGCAGCCCCCCCTGCCTGACCGATAGTTGCCGCTTGGCACTGAAAATATCGACGACACTTTGCGTAACGCCCCCCGCAGAAAGCAAAGCGCCGAGATCAGAAACGATCTCGGCGGCAAGGGAATCGGGTGCATCAGGGTCGGGTCTCAACTCGACCAGCCTTATGAGTTCTCGCAAATGTTCGTTGGCTTGGTGAACAAGCTCGGGGTCGGCGAGCAGTGTCTCGATTTCCTGCACAGCGCGCGCAAAGAGCGCAGCACTGTCGGTCGGAAGTTGCGGCAGGACCGCGCGGGTCTCAAGATGCTGAGCCAGCGCGGCTTCAAGATCGGCGATCTCGCGTTCGAGGTCTTCGGCGCGCGCTTTGTAGGCACTGTAGGGTGCGCCTTGCTCTATCGCTTCAAAGATCCGCTGGCGGCTCGTACGTGCTTTCTTAAGCCGTCGCTCGAGCCGAGTTGCGGCACCTGCGCCCTGGGCGCTCGCCAACTGCTCGTACTCCGCCTTCAGCGCGGCATCGAAGCTCGCGGCCAGTTCCGGCGTCAGGAAGGTGCCCCGAAGCTTCGCGAAGATGCGAGCCTCAATCCGGTCGCGGTGAATTGTCGTCTTATTGTTGCACGCCCCTTTGCGCGCTTCGCGGCAGCCAAAATGGATTCGGCCGACTTTCACATAAGTCGCGCCACAGCAGCCGCAGACCAGCAGACCGCTCAGCAGGTGCTTGCTGCGCCGGGCCCCGACGGGATTGCCCTTGCCTTTGGCTCTTGCGGCTTGGGTTGCAAGCTGGGCCTCAACCCGAACCCAGAGATCTTGATCGATGATCCGCAGCGCCGGGATCTCGATCTCCGTGGCCGCGCCCGGGGTTTCGTAGACTTCCTTGCTCCCGGTTTCTGGATGGTAGCGCCGTGAGGTCTTCGCGACGCTTGCGATACCAATATAGAGGCGATTGCGCAGAATGCCTTCGAAGCGTGCCGGGTTGCCTCGGATGGTGCTGATATCCCAGGTGCCACCGCGCGGGGCCGGAATGCCATCTCCGTTCAGCCGCTTGACGATCGCCTGCGTCGAATGCCCGTCCGCAAACTCGCGAAAGATGCGGCGCACAACTTCGGCCTCCTCGGGGTCGATTTCGCGGTTGAGCCCGTCGTCGCCGTCACGCTTGCGGTAGCCGTAAGCGCTCGTGTGAAGCCGCTTCCGGGTGAGCCCCTGCACCATGCCACGGCGCGTATGTTCACCGATCATCTGCGCATAAAGCTGCGCGCCGAGCGCGTTGATCAGAACTTTGAAGAAGTCCTGCTGACCTTCAGCGACAGAGTAAAGCTCGGCCTGCTGGAACTGGAACAGCTCGTAGTGATTGAGCGCGTCGGCGATCTTGCGGGTGAGGCGATCTACAGCTTCGATGACGATCGCATCGACCTGCCGCGCGTTGACCGCAGCGCACAGCGCCTGGAGACCCTCGCGGCGCGTGTTGCGGCCCGATTTCTCGTAATCCGTGAAACGATGTGTGACCACCCATCCGCGCTCGGCCGCAAAACGCTCCGCCATGGCGACCTGATCGTCGATCGAAGTTTGCTTCTGGAGACCCGAGCTGTAGCGAGCATAGATTGCGACGCGTTTCGTCATTGTGCTTCGTCCTTTCGAGGCGCGGCGCGCCTGTTGGCGGGGATCGTATTCGCGAGATTCCGGACAACAGCACGCGCCAGCAGCCGCGCAATCGCGTTGCAGGCTGGTGGCACTGTCGTCGATTCACCAAGTGTATCGTTGGCGGCGGTGATATGGGCGGATGGCATGAAAAGATCCTTAGTGTCGGTGTCCTACTAAGGAAGCTGGGTTCATCTGTCAGAGCGCGGAAACGCGATCACGAAGAAACTGAAACTCGCGATGGGAAAAGGTTGGCATGAAGCTCAAGTTCATGGCGAACGAGCCCTTCCTAGCGTTCTTCTCAGGGGCGGACTCGCGCTCAGTTGGGGAAGATCCGGTACACTCGCTGCGGCGAGCCGCGACGTCCGGTTCTGTTCTCACCGTTCCGAAAAAGTCCGCGCTGTAACGCGGTCCAAAAGCGAAGGCAGTGCAAGTTGGGTCTGGCCTAATCGATGGTGACCGAAAAATCCCGTGGCGGGTCAGCGGCGTGCTAGCTTTCCGAATTCGCTATCCAAAAGGGTCCGGAGCTTTTTCGCTGCACCGTGCATGGCAGCTTTGGCATTCGCATCGCTATGGGTGACGGCCAGCGGCTTCATCCCCTCGGGGCGCGCCTCAATGGTGCAACGAATGTCGTCGGCCCCGCCTTTTGCACCATTTACATCGGCCAAGTGCACCTCAAGCCGGGACAGACGATGAGCCAAGTGTCCTAGCGCGGCAGTGACAATCTTCTCGGCGTCATCAACCAAATGTCGATCGCCATGAATGTCGGAACCTGTGTTCATTTGAAACTGCATATCATCTCTCCTTTTTTGCATTTTACCAAAGATTTTCGTCGCGATAATTGACACAGAACAAGCCAATCGCGGCCGCAAGGTCTTCTCGCGAAACTGGAAGCTCAAGTGCTGCGCTGTCGGTCACATTCGCGAGGAGACCGGAGACCAACTCTTCACCTTCACCCGCCTTGACGCTTCGCAATGAAAATCGGCAAGGACCACCAACGCGTTAGAGTGCCTGAACGGAGCCAATTTCACCTGCCGCGAGCTCTCCGCCCAAAAAAATCCTGCGACCTTCTAGACACGATCCACATCGACCCATCATCGAAGACGTGGCTGGCGCGTTGACGCCCAACATGCTGTATCGAAGATGCCATATCAAACCGAAGCCTGCACCCAACCGACGGCATTGCCGAGCACCGATTGCATGACCGCATCGATACCTGCGATCAGGACGACCGTAGTGTCCGATGCTACAGACCTCGTGGTGTCGAAGCGTCGCGTTCCAATAATCTCGCGGTCAGCTTCGCCGATTAGGGTCATCTGCAAGGCGAGATGGACCTGGGCCGAGGTCGGGTCGGGGCCGATCAGTTCGGCTTGGAACGCCTGTATCTCGCACATTAGCGTGAAATCAGGCATAAGCCCTGCCCCCACCCTGCTGACCAGCCGGAACCCGCCTCGATTGAGAAACGAGTTAACGAAAAGCGTCTGCACCATGGCCGGAGTTGGCTCGGACCAACGAGCATCGGGCAGATACTCGGCCTGAAGTGGAGACACCTTGATCAGGACACGGTCGGTGGCGAGCTCGCCACCGACCGTCGGCATCTCGACGACCAAGTGGTGCGAGCCTCCGGGCCGCGTCTGTGTCGGAGCGAGCGGCGAGAGCGTATAGGTGTCAAGCGGTTCGCTCGCCCTCGAGACCGCAGACACGGCGCTGCATCCCGCGAGGCCAGCCATGGCAGAAAGCGATAGAAGGCTGCGTCGCGAAAGGGTCATTGGGCTCTCCTGTAGTCCGGTGTCTTGTTGCCGAGAAGAAAACGCCCCGGATCGCTGCCGATCTGGCGAGCGAGAGCGTCGAACCGCGCGATCACCGCACGTGCGTCCGAGATCAGGCCGCTGATCTGCATCGAAAGGCGCGGCAGGTCATTTCGGGTCGCGCCTCGCAGGCCATCCATGGCCCCCGCCGTACTGTCGACAGCTAATTGCAGGCCCGCGACCAGCGCGGGTATGTCACGCTCCAGCAGGTCATCACCGGAGGCAAGGATAGTCTCGACTGCGTCCAGCGCGGTATCGAGTTGGAGGAGCGTTGTCTCGGCTCGGGTGGCGAGCGCATCTACCCGCCCGGTGGCGTTCTGCAGGTTGGCGAGGATTCCCGCGATCGCATCGCGGTTCTCGGGCGTGGCAAAACTCCGAATTTGAGAAATAAGTGCGGTCGCCTCGGCCAGCAGCTCGGGGCCGCTGGTCATCAGGTCCTGCACGACCGATTTCTCCGACCGGATCACCGGGACCTCTGCCGGAGGCTCCACCGCCAAGCGCGCCGCCGTGGCGCTGCCGCCTTCCAGCGCAACGAAGGCGACCCCTGTAACCCCTTGGGAGGCAAGAGTAGCAATGGTGTCGGTGCGCACCGGCGTGTTCGCGAGGATCTCGATGCGCACCCTCACCAGCGCGGGATCGTCGCGATCGAGAGCAATGGTCAAAACCCTTCCGACATCGACGCCATTGTAGCGCACGGTAGCTGTCTGGTTCAGTCCCGTGACGGTGCCGAAGAGGACGTCGTATTGTGCATAGGTCCGGTCGAGATCGACCTTGGCCAGCCACAGCATGAACCCGAGCGCAGAAAGAAATCCAAAGATGGTGAACAGACCGATCAGAATGAAGCGCGCACGAGTTTCCATCAGTCTTCCTCCAACTCTAACGGCACATGGGCGCGCGACCCGTGAAAATAGGAATGGACCCAAGAATCGTCGAAGTCCCGCATCTCAGCGAGAGTGCCAGTCACCAGCACCCGTCGCTGCGCCAGCACCGCGATCCGGTCGCAGGTGGCCTGCAAGGTGTCGAGGTCGTGGGTCACCAGAAACACCGTTAGGCCCAAGGCTTCACTCAACGAATTCAGGAGCCCATCGAAGGCGGAGGCGCCGATCGGATCGAGGCCCGCCGTTGGCTCGTCCAGAAACAGAATCTTCGGATCTAGAGACAGGGCGCGTGCCAAACCCGCACGCTTTCGCATCCCGCCGGACAACTCGGCCGGATAGAGGTCGCCCGCCTCTGGCGGCAGGCCAACCATCGCGATTCTAAGATCGGCCAATGCCGCGCGGGTGTCGGGGTCGATCGCCAACCGCTCGCGCATCGGCGCCTCGACATTCTCGCGCACGGTAAGCGCCGAGAATAGCGCACCGTCTTGAAACATCACGCCGGTGCGCGTGCTTACCCTCGCCCGGTCGGCCGGGTCCGCTCCAAGCACATCCGTGCCAAGCAAGTTGATCTGACCAGCACTTGGCGTCTGTAGCCCCACAATACTGCGCAGAAGCACCGATTTGCCACTGCCCGAGGCGCCGACGACCCCCAGCACTTCACCCTGCATCACGTCGAGCGACAGGTTCTCGTGGACGACGGTGGTGCCGAACCGGTTGGTCAGCCCGCGGATCGTGATGACGGCCTCGCCTTCCATCACACCCCCGAGAGACCGAAAAAGACTGAAAAGAGCGCATCCACCACGATCACCAGGAAGACCGCGATGACCACGGAACGCGAGGTCCGCATGCCCAGAGACTCTGCATCGCCCTTGACCAGGAAACCCTGCTGGCAGCCGACCAGTGCGATGATCACCGCAAAGACCGGGGCCTTGGATAGGCCCACCATCGCCTGGCTTGCGCCGACATTCGCCAGGAGTTGTGTCCGGAATTGGCTGGGCGAGATACCAAGCTCGAACCAGGCCATGAGCCCACCACCGACCAGTCCGGCGAGATTGGCGACGAAGCCCAGGACCGGCAGCAGGATCACCAGCGCCAGAAGGCGAGGCAGCACCAGCAATTCGATCGGATCAAGGCCCAGCACACGCATGGCGTCGATCTCCTCGCGCATTTTCATCGACCCGATTGCGGCAGTAAAGGCCGAGGCTGAACGCCCCGCGACGATGATCGCGGTCAGCAGGATACCAAGCTCTCGCAGGATCGACACCGCGATGAGGTCCACGACAAAAACCTCCGCCCCGAACTGGCGTAGCTGCGTGGCTCCCTGGAACGCCAGCACGACGCCGATGAGAAACCCCATCAGCGCCACGATCGGCACGGCGTTCAGCCCGACGTCCTGCATGTGATGGACAAGCGCGGTCAGCCGCAGCCGGCGCGGACGCACCAGCGTCATCGCCAGCCGGGCTACGATCAACCCGGTGAAGCCGATGCCTTGCGCGCTCGTTGAAATGAAACCGGCGACCCTCGCGCCGACGTCCGCCAGCACGTCGCCTGGCTGGAGCCGCGCCTCTCGCTGTTCAAACTTGCGCGGGGGCGGCATTGCGGCCTCAACCGTGCGCAACAGAAGGTCCTGCGCGGGGGCTGCTGCCTCGATGCGCATCCCTTGATGACCGAGCAGCAACCAGGCCCCGGCAGTGTCGAGAGCCGTAACCGCCGAGAGATCGACATGGGACACTGTTTCGGCGCCGCAAAGTAGGGCGCGCACCTCATCAAGCGTGTCAAGCGTCACCGACCCTGAGAGGGCCAGCACCGAGGACGGCACCGCGTCAGCCATGTGTGCCCTCAGTCATAGGTTCTCATTGCTCCGAGCCCTTCCAGCAGGCCGAAGCTGCTAAACAGCCAAAGCACGACGACGATCACGACAAACCCGTTCAGGATCGTCTTTATCTTTTGATCCATCGGGATGTAAGTGTTCACTGCCCAGAGGGCGATGCCGACGACGACCAGCGTGATGGCCAGGTTGATGAGTGACATGATAGGTCTCCAGCCAGAAGATCCGAGGTATGGCGCGCAATGCGCTGTCCTGTTTTGGGCTGTGTCAGGACAATGAAACCCGTCGCGACCCAAAGGAGGCGGAACCAAGCGCCTTGCCAACAATATATGCGGAATTCTTCGCTTGGCGCGCTCACATGGATCAGTTTCGGAGGTGGAATGACAGCTCGTCACAGCGAAATCAGATATTCCGCCTCACCACATGTCGACCGAGACCTCTCAAACTCAACGTGCGATACGATTGCCTATCTCGAAAAGTTTGCCGCTCATCTGATCATTTGGGGCAAAAGATCCTGATCCGGAACAGTGAGCGTTGCGAGATCAGCCGGGCAAGAGCTTCGAACAGCTTCTCGGCTTCCTGGGTGATCACGCGCGGGGCACGATCGATGACACGAAGCGTACCCCCAGAAGCAATTGTCGTTGCGAATGGTCGGCAACGAGATAAAGATTGAAGTCCCGTATTGCAGCTGCGTCTAGGGACCGCGGATAATCTCGCTCGCTTCGACATCAGCGACAGAAATGGTCGATCGGCATCTGCGGACCTCCAAACATCTCGTCGATTCGAGTTAGGGTTCGAGCCATTCGCCAATTTTTGTCTAAGTCAGACTTGTTGGTGAGCGAACATGCAGGGGCACTCCGCCATCTGCCGGACGCTCCCAGTCACAGCCGACGCACGAAAATCCCGCCTGCGATGCTTCTGCGGATCTGCTCTGCCGCGGCAAGAACCAGACGCGCCTCGCCCTCCGTGAGAAAGCCGCGATCACTCATCGCTAACACCGGCGTTATATCTTTCACAATCAATCCGTTGCGGCCGTGCAAATCGGGTAGAATCCGAACTTCACTTAACTGAAATTGCTGCGCTTGGTAGCCAACGGCAGGTTAGGGAACCTGCACCGCAGTGATCAGGATCATAGTCAATATCAGCTCAAGGCAGACATCGACGTCTCGGTCAACAGGGCCGCGCGAGTCAAATTCGTCGATAAAGAGCCTATTACAGCTCAGGCACCGCAACGCTGCATGTCCTGAGCGCAGGACAGCTTGGGTTCAAGAAACTTTGGGCGCGCCGGTTCCGGTTGAGTTTGGAGCATATGCGGAAAGGATTTGTTGGCGCGCCCAGACGGGTTACCACCGCCATCTCTTCTACGCCGTTCGGCGTCATATTTCCATCATGCGGCTCGCTGGGTACTGGTCGCGCGCTCGGCGCCGAATGCCACGGCCGCGCTATAGGAGGCATTGATCGCGTCCCGAAGTCGACGCATCGCGCTGTCGAGATCGCGTGCAAATCGTCCTTCGGGTTCGATCCGCGCGAGGAGGCGCAGGATTTCCGCACCCGCCTCCCGGAAGTCCGCACCAAAGACGTCGCCCTTGACCACAAGTCGTTCGCAAATATCGCGATCAAACTCTGCGCCCCGAAGAGCGTCAACCGGCAGCGCATAGAGAGCGTCGATTGCCTCGCGCGCCATGGTGTTCACATCGTCGATCCGGTTCGGTTGCTGAAACATCGGACATCCTTCCAAAGCTGAACTGCGGGCGCTGCGGCCCTCATCGAGGGGCCGCAGCGGTGGCGGTTCAGCCGATCCCATCAGGATCGTTCTGAACGATCGCGCGATCATGCATCGCAGCGCATCTCTCCAAGCGCATCGAGCGCTTTTTGCGCCCAATATGCTTGCCCTTCGAGCTGCGTGCGGATCCCTCGCAGATCGGTCGCGACCGCGCGCATCGCGAGATGCGGCGGTCCTTGTTCGACCGAAAACCGAGGTCCGAGCCGCATGTAGCCGTCTTCGAGGTAGGCCCACTCGAGATCGTCATCGAGCGCGATGAGAGCTCGCGTGATCAGCGTTCGGGTGCGGCCGTTGGCTTCCGTCAGTCGACCGATCAGCGAGATGTCCTCGAAACCGGTGAAGAGCAACCAATCGTCGAGAAGCGGCGCGTTCTCGAGATCTTTCGGGGACGGCGTCGCGGTCGCTCCATGGACGACGTTTGCGAGCACATTGCGCTCTTTGCGGAGCTCTTCGGCGGTGAGTTCGGACGGGTGTTTATCGTGGGTCATGTGTGAGCTTTCGAAAAATTTGGGGTTCAGAAGACGAAGCAGGGCTGCAAGATCCGCCCGCCTCGGTGAGAAGGCGGGCGGACGCTGCAGCCCCAATCGACGGCGCGCGTTACGGTTGGATGAGAGGTTTGGGGCGGTAGATCGCGACCCGCGGCCTCAGCCGGGACCGAACCTCGCGCGGTGCGGTCGCGAGTAGCGTCTCGACGGCCTCGAATTGTTCGCGCTGCGCGGGGCCGAGGCGCCCGATACGAGCATTGCGTTCAAACAGGTCGGAACCGGTCGCGATGAAGAGCCGATGCGATGCGCGGAATATGGTGGGGCGATAGAGCCCGCAAGCGGCAGCTTGGTCGTCATCGGAAATGACGATGTCATCTTCCCGCAGGAGCCGGCCCTCCGGGCTGACACCGGGCGCGACGATATTCATCGGTGTATCGCCGATCAGCCCGCGCGAGAGCAGCAAGCAAGGACGCGTGCCAGGCGGGATGTCGAACTCGCCGTCGCGCCTGCGGTCGGATGCATAAGGAAAGCGCATCAGAAAGATATCGCCCGGTTTGAGCTGGCCGCCCGGAAGCAGCCGAAGGTATCGGTCGTGGAGCATGAGTGCCTCGTGTCGTTAAAAAAGAAACGACGCGCGGAACCTCACCAACGAACCCCGATACGCAGCCTCGGGGCTTGGCTTGATTGCGTGCGTCAAAGACGCTGCACGCAAGCAAGACATGCGCCGAGGCCTGCCCTCCCGCGACCCATTGATCGCCCGCCTGCGGGCAGATCGCACGGATGCAGGGGAGAGCGTCGAGAGGGGTGGCATCCCTCTCGACCCGCCGGAGGCGCCGGGAGAGTTCGGAGAGGGTGGCGGCGCCTCTTCGATCCGTCGGAAGGACGCCGAGAGGGCCCGGGGAGATTGGCGAAGGTCTCCCCGGTCCGCCGGACGGGCGCCTTAGGGTGCAGGGAAAGTGGCGAACGATCCCTGCCCTGGGGGTTTGGGGGATGTGGAGCTTCCCCCATGCGGCGCGCAGCGGCGCCGGGTCTGGGGCTGCGCCCCAGCGAACGCACGGGACGCGCTATCGGCCGGAGGACGATTGCGCGGGCCGTTTAGTGAGTAGAGGCCCCTGCGCACCGGTTAGGCAAAGGCGTGTCGAACGAGGGAGTGCGTGGGGCAGCTGCGTTCGAAGGGCGGGCGGGCGGACCAGTCTTGGAAAGGGACAGCCAACGGAGAAATTCACCTGCATCAGCCTTCCGCAATCGGCCCACAACTGCCATTGACTATGATTCCGATCGCCGCGGCACAGTTCCCCCTACCTGAAGTTGACCGCTAAGCGCAGCAATTTCGGTTGTCGAACGTTCGCTCAGCCGACAAATCTCCCAGTTGATCAACAAACGTGAAGTTTGGCTCCAACACGCTTTGCGTGGCCGCAACAGAGTCGCTGTGAAAGAAATGACACCGATCTCCGAGAAGCGGGATTTCATATTAGGATAGATCATCGGGAGCGCGATCGAGAAAGACAGAGCTCGCAATCACACGCGCCGCCCCCATATTGAGATCAATACCTGCCCGGGTTTGGGACCGCTGATGCGAGTTCGCCGAGTTCGCAAGACTGCTTCTGCCGATCTCCTGATTTTCTGCGAATAAGAGGCCCGAACCACGCGCCCGATCTGGATAGGTGGGCGCCCGACCGCATACACATCGAGGAAAAAGCAACATGGCATCGCCGCCCCCGTCCAATCCGTCGACGACCGAGGACGCAGACAACAAATTGCGTATCAAGATCGGCTGCCGGTTTGATCTCCGACTGACCCAGCCGACCCCGATGATAGCTCTGCTCAATGTGCATTTCTCGCGCGCTGGTGATCTGGAATATCCTGACCACGTTATCACCACGCCAAAGGTCCCGCTCAGTGCCTATCGCGACGGGTTCGGCAATTGGTGCACACGTCTTGTCGCTCCCGAAGGCCTGTTCAGCATAGGCACCGACACCATCATTGCAGACAATGGTCTTATCGATCCAATGCCGCCTGAGTCAGGGACAGACCGAATAGAAACGTTGCCGGGCGAAGTACTCGTCTATCTTCTGGGTAGCCGCTACTGCGAGACCGACGTCTTGTCCGAGACGGCTTGGCGCCTTTTTGAGTGCACGAAACCGGGCCGAGAGCGCGTGCAGGCGATCTGCGATTTCGTACACGCCCACATCCAGTTCGACTATCTCGCCGCACGTCCCACGCGAAGCGCCGGACAGGCTTATGCCGAGGCGCAAGGCGTGTGTCGTGACTACACTCATCTCGCGATCACTTTCTGTCGATGCATGAATATCCCAGCGCGTTATTGCACTGGCTATCTCGGCGACATTGGACAGCCGCCGCCCTACGCGCCTGGCGATTTCGCCGCTTGGATGGAGGCCTGGCTGGACGGTCAGTGGTGGGTATTCGATCCACGCAATAACACCCCGCGGATCGGGCGCATCCTTGTGGCACAAGGGCGCGACGCTGCCGATGTTCCGCTGATCCATTCCTTTGGAATGAATACCCTTGAGGGCTTTGAGGTCTGGTCGGATCAAATCTCTTGATATCGTTTGCAAGCGTCGAGAAGAGGTCCCTCAGGACTTGCTTTCTGGAAGACAAGGTCAGCGCAGGCATGCCGCGCAACGTTATTTCCTTCTGCAACCTGTCCCCTTTGTCGGTTCCAGTCTGCCGATTTGAGCTGACTGAGCCTGGATGCCACCGTCTGCGGACGGCATTCATTCCACGCACTCGTGGTAGCGTCCGGTGAAGAGGATGAGGGCATGGCATTCGATCATGTCCGCCAGCTCGCCTGCTGGGGCGGTTCCACTGTCGATTCCCAAGTGCATCTCCGGTCTCCTGTCAATTGCGTCGTGTGCGGGGGAAAGGTGGCAGGCCAATGTAACGCCAAATTTGCGAGCCAAGGCTATTCGTGGTGATAGGTTTTGATAGCTGCCGTTAACGCTGCAAAGTCCATAAAAGAGCTAAAAGTTAGCTGCCCCCGAAATTCGGACACTGACACAAGCTACGATTTGCAGTCTGCTTATCTTCGACGAGAAGAAGATCAGAGATATGGAAACGCAAGCAGCACGCGCCCGAGTTCATGGCGAAGGTCGCACAGGAGCCCCCCGAATGACACACCTGCCGCCCTACGAACCTTATCTTGCGCTCGTACTCCTCTTGGTTCTCTTCGCCGGTTTCCTATACGAGCGGTACGCCCCTGAGGTGACGGCCGCTGCCGTCGCGGCGTTGTTCGTCGTTTTTGGCTTGGTGCCGGAAGACGCTGTTCTATCGGTCTTTTCGAATCCCGCGCCTATTACCATTGCCGCAATGTTTGTTCTCAGCGGCGCCCTGGTACGCACCGGGTTACTTGATGCGTTGGCAAACTGGGTCGTCGCCGCCGCTGGCCATCGTCCCATCGCGGCAACAAGCGTGTTTCTGGCTTCAATTCTCGTGGCTTCGGCTCTCATGAACAACACACCTGTCGTGCTGGTGCTCATCCCGGTTGCCATACGTCTGGCCCAAAGCCTTGGGCTGGCGGCGACGCGCCTGTTGATCCCGCTCTCTTACGTGGCGGTGCTCGGCGGAACCTGCACGATGATCGGAACCTCGACAAATCTGCTGGTGGATGGTGTTGCGAGAGATATCGGGCTGACGCCCTTCTCAATACTTGAAATTACACCCGTCGGGCTGGTGGCCGTGACTGCAGGCGGACTTGCCTTGCTGCTTCTCGGACCGTTTCTGCTTCCTAACCGTAAGGATCAGACGGATTTGGGTGCAGCAGGTGAAGCGGATTTCCTGACCGAGCTGCGACCCAGAGATGATTTCTGGGGTCTCGGTCGCCGATTGGGGGATATCGACGATCTGATCCGTCCGGGAGTGACGGTGGTCGGAGTACGTTCCGGTGCAGAAGTTAGACGTCACAATGTGCTCGATCACGTCCTAGCCGCTGGTGATCGGCTGATCGCGGTTATCCGAACGTCCGAACTTCTGACATTGAGAACCAGGGAAGGATGGGATGTCGGACTACGTCAGGGACCGGCGACCGGAGAAAACACAGAAACTACAGTCGCAGAGGCGATCGTCACACTATCGCATCGCAGTCGCGGTGTACGTATCGCGCAGCTCACCATCGGGTTCAGGTATGGCATGCGTGTTCTAGGCGCACATCGCCACGGGGAAAGCCTCGGACCCGACCTCTCGACCATGCGCCTCAGACCTGCGGACAAATTGCTACTGGAGGGAACGGACGAAAGCTACGGCCGTTTGATAGAGGCCGGGGACTTGGCTGGCGTCACGAGGGCCGGTGGGCGTCCGTTTCGACGTGGCAAGGCCCCGCTCGCGCTCATGGCGCTGACTGCGGTTGTGGCCCTGGCTGCAATGGGTGTGGCGGACATCAGCCTTGTTTCCCTTGTTGCCGTGGCCTTCATCCTCGTCCTACGCTGCATCGACAACGACGAGGCATGGAGCTCTATCGACGCGGGAGTGCTCGTCCTGATCTTCTCTATGCTCGTAGTCGGCGCCGGACTGCAGCACTCGGGTGCGATTACCCTGATCGTCGGCGCCGTTGCGCCTCTACTCGTGGACATGCCCCCGATCGTCGCCTTGGCAGCGGTCTATTTGCTTGCTTCAATCTTGACCGAGGCGGTCACCAACAGCGCCGTCGCGGTTGTCGTGACACCTCTGGCGATCGGGCTGGCAGTCCAGATTGGAGTTGATCCGCGCCCCTTTGTTGTCGCAGTCATGTTTGGAGCGAGCGCGAGCTTCGCGACCCCGATCGGCTATCAGACCAATACGCTGGTCTATGGAGCCGGCAACTACAAATTCACGGACTTCATCAAGATCGGCCTGCCGATGAACATTATCGTGGGTGTCGCCGCAGTCCTGGCAATTCCAGTGTTTTTTCCCTTCTAAGTCAGCCGATGAAAGAGCGGCCTCGAAAGCTCCTTGGCTGGCAAAGTGTGATCACGATATGTGCATGGTCTCCACACCGCCAGATCAATACTGCAGTGCTGGGAGCCGATTTGGATCGTGTTCAGTTGAACGGCACCTAATCGCGGACCAGATCAAACTGCGCCGAGCCACAGGCTAATCCGCGTGCGATGACGCGCCCGAAGGTTCGAAGAAAGACGCGGCGCCACAGCCCCTCCTTGTAGCCAAAAAAGCTCAAAAGGATATGAGCGAGGCTGAGACGAACGTGGAACTCGACGCCGCCAAACGCGCGCTTGGTTGACATTCCAGTGTCTATCGCGACCTCCTCAGAAGCGGGCTGAGGGTGCGACCGGTCATTTCAGAAGCGGCCCGGTCTGATCCAGATACGCCGGATCGAACCCGGCGAAATCTACCAACCGACTGTAGTCGTGAAACGTCACGTGGCTGTCCCGGAAGGTCACCAGGCAGCTTTCGCGCAATTGCCGCAACACGCGGTTCACATGTACCGCGCTCAACCCAAGCGCATCGGCAAGATGATATTGCGTGAGCGGGCAGTCGTATCCTGCCTTGCTCCCCATGCCCACCAGAGCCAGTCGCGATCCCAGTTCCAGCAGGAAATGCGCCATACGCGCACCCGCGTCCCGCCGCCCAATCCCGACGAGATGTTCAACCACCATCGCCTCATCCCGCGACGCCGCCCAAAGGATAGCCGTTGCGAGCCGCGGTGTCTGCGCGAACGCATCGAGGAGATCGCCCGTCAAGACTTCGGCTGCCTGTATGTCCACGACTGGCTCGAAACTGTGGTCCGAGGTGCGCAAAAGTACGCTTCGCAATCCCAGAAAATCGCCTGGCACCTGGAAATCGACGATCTGTCGCGTCCCATCCGGCTGTATCTTGTAGGAGCAGACCCAGCCCGCGGACAGGATGTAGGCGGCCTGATCCGATTGCCCTTGATGCGCTATATCTCGCCCTGTGACAAAGGACCGCCGACGTCCGTGCAGACGCGCCAGCACGGCAAGTTCGACCTCTGACAAAGCGACGAATGCCGATAGCTTTCGGGCGAGCGGGCTTGCCGTGGCCGGTATCATGAGCCGTTCCTTTCGGTTGCGAAGGATCTGCCGAGATTAGCACAGGGGCTGCTCTCGATCAGTTCAGCATAGAGCATTTCGTGCAAGAAGGGGGATCGCATCAACCGGCTTCACGGCCAGACGTGATATGATGAAAGGACTACACCGGATGTCTACGTCGAACGACGCTGCAGGACTGGCTGCCCTTTCGATATGCGAGTCGCTTCTACTTGCAATGAATGATCGCGGACTGCTGCCGGAGAGCGAGATAGTTGGCGTGCTGCGCGACGCTGCGGCCACCCACGAGAACACCATCGACTCTGAGCCTGACGCCGAAATCCACCGGGTAGTGGCGGCCCTCATCAACCAAATCATCGCGGGGGGTAATTCAGTGCGGAGACCACCAGCATGATGCATCAAATCGCAGCGGAGATGCACCACCCATGACGTTTTCGTCCTACACAGGCAACAAACAGCCACAACAGCCTAGCCAATGGAAGGCGCCTGGAACATTCAGGACGCAGCCCTGCAAGGAAGTTCACACTATGCGTTGCCCGGTATCCTGCGCTGGATCAGCGCAAACATCGGAGTTCACCATGTGCATCATCTGGCCAGTCGCATTCCCTTCTATCGCCTGGACGAGGTTATCCGGAACCACGACGTCCTGGCGCAGACTAAGCGCATAACACTTTGGGAAAGCTTCGACTGCGCGCGCCTCCTCCTCTGGGACGAGCAGCGCCACAGACTCTTGTCGTTCGCGAAGGCCCGGGCACTTTCGGCCTAAGGCTGTGCGATTTGGCTGAAGGACACAGAAACAAACCCCGGTTGCGCGCGCAGCGCCACTCAGGATGGAAAAAGGCAAATCGGTCCAATGATCGACGACCTTACAACTCTGCCACGTGAAGCCGCCGACAAGCTCGCGCGACCCTTTGCACGCTTTCTGAAAATCGAAGCGGCAGCCGGTGTCCTTCTTCTCTTGGCGTTGCTACTGGCTTTGGCACTGGCGAACTCGCCTTGGCACCACGTCTTCCTGGATTTTTGGGAAACTCGTATCGGTCTGACACTCGGTTCATGGGATTTCACCCGCTCCCTGCGCCACTGGGTCAACGACGGGCTGATGACACCCTTCTTCTTTGTGCTCTCGCTCGAGCTCAAGAGAGAAATCGTTCTGGGCGAATTGAGAAATCCACGACAAGCCGCCCTACCTTTAGCGGGGGCCGTGGGCGGCATGGTCGTTCCAGTCGCAGTGTATTTGGCGCTGATGTCCGAGGAACCCGGAATGCATGGTTGGGGAACCGTGATGGCAACCGATACGGCATTCGTAATCGGGTGTCTGGCGCTTTTCGGAAACCGGGTTCCACCTATCCTGCGTCTTTTCTTGCTCTCGCTGGCGATATTCGATGATGTCGGCGCAATCCTCGTGGTCGCGCTCGGATACGGAGGCGCCCTGAACTGGTCTGCAGTCGGGTTAGGTCTGTTGGGCATTGGAGTCGTTGCAAGCGCCTCGCGGCTCGGTATCAGAAGTTTCCCGGTCTATTCAGTGATGGGAGTGGGAATCTGGCTGTGTTTTGACGCATCCGGCGTCCATCCGACCATCGCTGGCGTCATTCTAGGCCTCATGACCCCCACCCGCATCTGGGTCAGCGATGCACGTCTACGAGGAATCCTGGGACGTTTGCTGGCCCATCCTGCAGGCGAGTATTGGAGCGGCGACACCGCAGAACGCGATGATCTACTCCAGGCCAGGATAGCCGTTACGGAATCTGTCTCTCCAGTCGAGCGTCTCGAGATGATTCTGCACCCTTGGGTCGGCTTTGCAATCATGCCGATCTTCGCGCTGGCGAATGCTGGCATCACGTTTCAGAGTGCCGATTTGCGACAAACGGTCTCTTTGGCGATCATTGCCGGACTGGTATTGGGAAAACCGATCGGCGTTCTCGGTTTCAGCTGGCTTGCAGTTCGTTCCGGCTTTGCGGCTCTTGCGCCGGGCCTGTCCTGGCCCTTCGTCGTGGCCGGCTCGTTTCTCGCGGGAATTGGGTTCACGATGTCACTATTTATCGCCAGCCTGGCCTTCGATGCGACGATGCTTAACACTGCGAAACTGGGGATTCTATCAGGGTCGGCCATCGCTGCCATACTGGGCACTCTGATACTGCTTCAATTGACGCGTCTCACGACGAGGGAATGAGAAGCAATGCAAGACGGAGCTCCCGGACGGCGACCTTAGAGTGTCCAGGATTTGGGAATTGAGCCGAGGCGCGGCAATCCATCTGCGATCGGCGACTTGACGAGAGCGTTGGCCGCACCGCCCCTTGCCATGAGCGCGACACTTTGCACCATCGGAAAAACCACTCCCCGAAGCCTTCGCTCGGAAACGGAGACAGAGACGCTCTTGCGTTACATCGTTGAGTGCCCACACATGCCGGTGAATTTAATCTACGAGTTCGTTCATCGACCCGCACCATCCTCTTCGATCAACCGTGCCAGATCAGCAAGCGCGCGCTCGATGAGTTCCTGTCTCCTGCCATCGCGGGCTTCACCGGTTTCGGAGTAGCGCCGTATCAGATACTGCGCCTTGAGCGCTGCCTCGTGCCAGTTGGCGGCAGGTTGGGCGAGGAGCTGCACTTCAAGTTCCTCCTGCCGCAAGCGGAGCGCTCTCTGGTCGGCTTCGAAATCCTTCAGGGAATGCCGCCGGATATCGGTCGCGATTCTGCCTTCGGCGCTGCGCCTTGTATCGAGGTCAACCGGGTCGTCCGTCATCGCCGTTTTCTCCCTTGCATCAGCGTTCGACCACATTTTCGGGTCCTGCGGCGGGAGGCAATACGTCTACGCCCGACGTTCCTGCTTCCATTGCCCTTAGGTATCCGAAGAGCTCGCTGTCAGTCGTGAGAACGAGTGTCGTTTCTCCCGATATCATATCCTTGTAGGCCTGCATGGTCCGAGTAAACGCATAGAATTCAGCAGCCTCGGGATTGATATTGTAGGCTCGTGCGTAGATGTCCGCTGCAGAAGCATCTGCCAGACCCCGGATTTCTTCCACGTCCCGATAAGCTTCGGATTGTATCTTGTTTAAGTCCCGCACACGATTGCCGCGGATACGCGCAGCTTCGCCATTGCCTTCGGACAGGAAACGCTCGGCGATCTGACGTCGCTCCGAGATCATGCGATCGTAGATTTTCGGCCGCACGCTTTCGTTGTAGTTGATCCGCTTGAAGCGAATGTCGAGGAGGTCTATCCCGAAGACGCGGACCTTCTCTGCGGCGGCCGCGAATATCTCCTGCTCCACCATTGCCCGGCCCTTTTGTATGGGGACCAGCGCGCCGATGTCTTGCGCGCGTTCTTCATCCGTCAGCAGCGTGTCCCGTAGCGGCACTCGGTCTTTCGTTGTCCGAACGATTTCGATCAGCTCGTGCTTGGCGACGGCATTGCGGGTCTCACTGCCAAGAATGTCGTCGAGCCGCGATTGCGCGCTGCGCTCGTCGCGCAGCCGAAGAAAATACTGCAACGGATCAGTAATTTTCCAACGGGCAAACAAGTCCACGGATATATAGAGCTTATCCTTGGTTGGCATGTCCGAAGGGTTGCCGTCCCACTCGAGAACCCGGCGGTCGATCCGATTGACCTCCTGAATGAAGGGAAGTTTCAACTTTAGGCCAGCTGTCGTAACCGGCTTCCCAATGGGTTTGCCAAATTGCGTAATGATGGCCTGCTCGACCTCGCCGACCGTATAAAAGGCTCCCGGAGCGGTCACGACAACCGCCATTGCGAGTCCTGCAAGAATTCCAAATTTCATTTTCATGGCTTATCCTCACGGGCCCGATCAAGCGTCAGAAGCGGAAGAATGCTCGCGGTCGAGCCGTCGACGATAATCTTCGAACCGATTTCTGGCAGCACGTCCTGCAGCGTTTCGATGTAGATACGCCGCCGCGTAACTTCGGGCGCCTTCACGTATTCGACCAGAAGCGCGGTGAACCGTGCGGCGTCGCCTTCGGCCTCGTTGATCCGCCTCAGGCGATAGCCGTCCGCTTCACGGATGCGCTGGTCTTTCTCGCCCTCGGCCAGCGGAATGACTTTGTTGTATTCGCGACGCGCTTCGTTGATTAGGCGCTCCTTCTCCTGCTGCGCCTGATTCACCTCATTGAAAGAGGCTTGAACAGGTTCGGGCGGATTGATGTTCTTCAGCTGCACCTGGTCGATGCTGATTCCCATCGCATACTTCGTGGTCAGCGCCTGCATCTTCAGGAGCGCTTCGCTCTCGATCTCCTGCCGGCCTATGGTGATGACTTCGTCGACCGTGCGGTCGCCGACAACCTCGCGCATCACGGACTCGGAAACATAGCGAAGCGTCGCGCCCGGCTGACGCACCTCGAAGAGGAATTTCAGAGGCTCCGAAATGCGGTATTGCACCACCCATTCAACGAGAGCGGCATTCAGATCTCCGGTTACCATCTCGGTTTCGCGGCGCCCGTCGACCGGGCTTTGAAACGGATCACCCGCACCCGGCGTTGTGAAACCGAATTCCTGTTTCAGCTGACGTTTCACGGGGACTAGAGTCGCGGCATCAATGCCAAGCGGAAATTTGAAGTGGAGCCCCGGCGGAACCTCTGCAGTGTATTTTCCAAATCGCTGAACGACTGCGACTGAGTCGCTTGGAACCGTGTAGTAGGACGACCAGGCCACAACCGCGAAGAAGGCGGCCGCCCCCAACACCGCGATGCTCGTGGCAGGCGGCAGGCCACCGGGCAGTAGCCCTCCCAAACGTTCGCGACCTTGTCGGAGAATGGCCTCAATCTCTGGTGGTGCACGGTTCTGTTTCGTGCCCCAAGGCCCTCGATCGTCCGGGCCGTCATCATGATCCGGCATGCTGTTTTCCTCTTTTTCTGGCGTGGCCAGGTCTGATGAGAGAGGGAACCGAAGTGTCTGCTTGCGGCCAAGGCGCGGCGATCGTACGTTCAGCCGTTGCCTCCGGGACCTTCGGTGAGAAATGCGTGATCCGGCCGGACGATCTGCACGCGGTTGCGCGGTCTTGCAGATATTCGTGTCCGCACAGCCAGTCGTTACCGGAATATTTCAGAAAGGCGTTTGCCGGTGCGGTGATCGGGTTGCAGGGTGCCCCACCCACCTTTTCGTATCCACCGCGGCATTCCCATCCCGCTCCGTAGAAACGACGCGCTACAAAGGCATTCGCCGCGATTTCGGTGGCGACGCTCTTAGCACCATCTACCCGGTGGCCCACATGGCAGAGTTTCAGCCTCCGCTATAACTGCGTGCCTTCGCGCTCTCCGGGATCGTTCTAGTGCCGTCTTGAGCAAGAACGGGAAACGCGAGAGAGGCGGCCACGGTAGTCAGCTCCACAATTAGGCCCCCAAAGGACCTGCTATGTGGACGCTCATCTGTTTGATGTGCTCGATCCTTATCTTTTCGCTGCCGGTGTCCGGGGACCGTTCCATTTGGACGCGTTAGAGTTCGAGCTTCGCGAGACAAGCTTGCGCGATGTCGCGGTCCGGAGAGTCTGTTCCGGGTACGGTCGCCCATCCGGCCTCCATCAGGACAGCGCGCTTCTGGTAGGTTGAAGCAGCGCGAATTGTTTCCAGCTTTGCATCCCGCTCCGGGTCGGTCCGGGCCATTTCTACGCAAACGGGGACCATGGCCGCGACAACATCGTCATGAGCCATGGTCATGGCCCTGTCGCTCGCAGTTCCGCCGGTCACCCAACCGCCCCAGGTAAATCCGACAATGCCAACAATGACCGCGCCGATTGCAGCTCCATAGATGCCAGGTTTGAGCCATTCAGGAGTGTTCATTTCAAGTCCTCCGACGGGGAAAGCGCCGTCTCGCTATTTTGCTTCGCGGACCTTCTGTCCGATTCAAGTGCCGTTTCCAGATCGTGCTCGCTGGTCGATCGCAGTTCGACCTTTCTCTCCATTCGTCCCTTTTGCGCGGACGATGAGATGCGTGGTCGTCCGTCGGTAGACCGCGAAGCTGAGGCCTTCCGAAAAACTCTTCCTCAACGACCACGTCGTAGTCGTCGGCGGGCAATTCATCCGCGTAACCACAACGGGAGAAGATAAACGGGTGTCTTCTGTCACGGTCGAATTGGTCGAGCGGATGGCCAT
The DNA here is from genome assembly GCF_002020145.1 of Thioclava sp. DLFJ4-1. Taxonomy (NCBI): domain Bacteria; kingdom Pseudomonadati; phylum Pseudomonadota; class Alphaproteobacteria; order Rhodobacterales; family Paracoccaceae; genus Thioclava; species Thioclava sp. DLFJ4-1. The sequence goes on along the minus strand of NZ_MPZT01000003.1, from coordinate 381,065 downwards.
ACCTGGTCTCCGTTCTGTCTCCAGGGGGCAGCACCAAGTCCACGCACACGCCATGGTTTCGGGGAGACGGCTCAGGTTACTGATATCGATAGTTCTACTCGGCGACAGGAAGACATGCACTGACTCATGTTAGCCTCGCTCCCAATGGTGAGCTTCCAGACAAGACCGGGCCAGGTATGGCAGTCAGGGGGCGAGGGCTTGGCGGCAGACTGATCTACGTCAGCACGCATAAAGCCGAATACGGACAGGATCGAAGCAATTCGATGGATCTTCAGCTAGTCTTGGCGAACCGAGCCATACTGCCTCCAAACCTGCTGCGATCCGGAGCTACATAGAAAAGGGAAAAAACAATGTCTGCGGCCGGTATCCTCAACCCCCATGACCCCGCAATGGAACGGTTTCTCTACGCCTCGGTCGGCGAAGACCGAAACGGCTCCATCGTGACTGTGCTCTCTGCGCTTGCGAGGCTAGACCTCGATCCTTGGGAAGTGACCGCCGAGCTCGTGTCTTCGGGTCGTGAGGCTGCTGTCTCGCGCTTGAGTACGCTGCTGTCACGCTGCCGAGACGTGCCCGCACTTGCGACAGAGAATGGGGAGGTGGCACGCACCCTCGCCCCTCTTCTCCCGGATCCCGCACCGGCCGCTGTGAGTTTCAGCGATGCGATGAGTAAGGGGATCGTGTTCTCGCCGGGAACGATCTTGGCAGCAGCGGTCGTGATCGGGATCCTGATCCAGGTATTCCTTTCCGGCACATGGGAGACAGCCGAATGACCCTCTCCGTACCGCGAAGGACCACTCGCGACCATGCTGCAAATAATATTGGCAGGGCATCTCCACCGGATCAGGGAATTCTTTGGGAAATGGAAGAGCGCTTCTGGACCAGTGGCTCCGAGAACGCGCGCGCCACAACCGCAGATAACGCAGTCATGATCTTTCCCTATCCGCCAGGTATCCTTCAAGGTGATCAGATCTGGCATGGCCTTAAGCGGAGAACCGGCTGGCGGTCCGTGGTGATGGCTGAGCGTCGAGCAACGCAATGTGGCGATGTTGTCATTCTCAGCTACCATGCCTCCGCTGAGAAGCCCGATCTGCCCATCTATGAAGCACTTTGCGCCTCCACCTACCTGAACGATACGGGCCGCTGGCTACGCACTTCACATCAGCAAACTCCAGTCGACTGAGCCGCGTAATGTGCTCCTAGAGCGTTTCCGTATTTGTCTGAAACGAGGTCAGATTCCCGATAGGGTTATTCAGAATCTGGTTGAGAGCGTCAGCATCGGAGACGAAGCCGTATGCAAACAATCTTCGAAAGACCCAAGCTTGGAAGCGGAGCGGTCTAAGTATTTATCGGCATCAAATGCACACGGCCGCAAGGTCGGGAATTATCTTTTGTCGCCGTGCCTCATCTAGCCGCTTGCCCCCGCCATTCGCCAAACAAGTACCTCCCGGGCAGATACCGGGGGAAATTCACAGCGATTTCCGCGCCAAACGACATGAACCCACCTCGATCTCACAAACACGGAGATCGACTATGTCATCAGCACCTAAAACCTATCCCATCGTCATGCGCATGCAGGGCATGCGCCCCCGCGATCTTGCCGGTTACGAAAAGCACCGCATGCGTGACGGCGGCGATCTCGGTCAATGCGACAGCAACCGAACACCCCTCAACAGACGTCTCATCGGAACGGACGCTTGGGCGCAAGATGCTTGGGACGAAATCCAGGACATGCGCCACGCGAACCATCTCCTCGAACTCGAGCAGTTGCGCCGCCGGCGGCGGAAGACGGAACTTCGGAATGCCCTCTTTCGCGGTCCGCGCGACCCGTGGCGTTCGACGCGCCATGGTCCGATGCGCGAAATCATTCTGACCGTAAGCAAAAAATGGTTGGACGAAGATCTGACTGAGTTTCTTGGAGAAAGCGGCCCAACCCGCGAGAAGCAGTTCGAGACTCGGGCCAAGGAGTGGCTTTTGGAAAACTTCGGCGACGATTGCGTTCACGCACGCGCCGATCTCGACGAAACAACATACCACATTCACGCGGTGATCGTTCCACGCGCAGTGACGAAGGATGGCCGTCGCATGCTGCAGCCAGCAGTTCATCCGCTGATCCGCAACTACGAGGAAGCGCAAAATAATGTCGGTGCATGGTTCGCAGAGATCGGGCTCCGGCGCGGCAAGCGGCGCAAGCAAGCGCTAAGAGCGGCTCTTGAGCACAACAAGAAAGTTCGTGAAGCGCGTGCCAATGGGGTGGACGACCCTGGTACCGAGATTTCGTTGCCGAAACATCGCGATCACATGAGCCCGCGGAAATGGCGCGAGAGACAAGAATTCAAACTGTCCGCCCGCCACAAGACGGTGAAGCAGGCTGAGGACACCCTCGCTGCCGACAAAGCGACGCTCGCTGAAGAGAAGCAGGCGGTCACGCAGCAGCAACAAGACGCACAGTCCGTGCTCGATATCGCGGCTGCCGTGGCTGAAGGCCGCGTAGATATAGATTCCGACACGGACGAGACGGCGTCACAGGTCGCTCAAGCCGATACACCATCGCCGGTGCGGGCGCTTTTCGGACGCGCTTTGGAGGTTCTCCGACAACGAGCACGCGAAGAAGCACGCGCCGAACTCGATGATGAGTTCACCCAGATCAAGGCGGCGGACGCAGCGCTTCTCGAGATCTCGAAAACGCTGCCCGATAAAGCCCGGCAGCGTCTCGCTCAAGCGCGCAGATCGCTTTCGTTGCCACTGAATGCGCTTCGGCGTCGTTTGACGAGCGACCGGTTCGACAACACCGATCGGGGCCCGGATGAGAAAACATGAAAAAGTTCGCGAATTCGATTTCCGCGCTCAGCGCTATGAACCCACCTCATCATCAGCGGCCAAGAAGCCCCCCGACAGGCGCAGGGCAGACGCCGCAATGACCGCCGCGAAAGGATTAGACCACATGGCACAGAAAAACCGACATCCTGTCATCGACTGGAACCGCATGACCGACCGCCAACGGCAAATGAAAGCCCGCGCGGAAAACCTCACGGCGCAGATCGCTCTTGATCAGCACAGGGAGCACGACCGCGCGAATAAAGCCCTGTTCGCAAGCCTCGAGAGCGTCTTGGCCCAGCTGGCGGGTACGCCCAAGGCAGTTGAATTCTTCCGCCTGTTCAGCGAAACAGCAACGCTCGCCAACGCCAAACGGATCGCAAATCATCCCGACTGCCCGGACGACGTGCGCGACGAGATCGCGCAGCGGATCGAAAAGACAGGCATCACCCCTGGCCACGAAGGCGCAGCACGCGCTGCGCTCGGGAAGTCGGACAACGCCAGCGAAGGTTGACAAGACTTAGATCACGCAAAACGAACAGGAAAAGGGCGCGGTGTATTCCGCGCCCTTTCTCTTTGTCACGGGCTGCGCAACAAGTAGCCAAAGACGGAAACGGGCAAGCTCAAGCGAATACCGCTAGTCAGTTATGGAAAGCCAGGCTATCTCGCTGACAACTATCGGTCGGGCTAGGCCCCCTGCCCGGTTCACCGGAACAGAACCAGCGCCCCGGGCGACCATGCGACGCGGGTGCGGGTGCCGACCTCCAGTACGGGCCGCCCGAAGACGTTGCGCATCGAGATGCGGACCGGCTTTTCGGTCCCGTCGAGGCGCACGTCGTAATAGGTCATGTCGCCGTAATAGACGACCTCGTCGATCGTACCGGGCGCCTCGCGGTCCGAGGCCTGTTGACCTTCGTAAAGAAGCGTTAGGGTTTCCGGCCGGAAGCCCACTGCCGCGCCATCGCCAGCAGGCGCGCTCGAAATCTGGCTCGGCGCGACTTCGAGCCGACCGAGTCCTCCGACCTCGGCCGTGACCGCGTCGCCCGGCCCGTCCGTCACGGAGGCGGGCAGGAAGTTCATCACCCCGATGAAATCGGCCACGCGGCGCGAATTGGGGCGGCCATAGAGCACTTCGGGATCGGCAAGCTGAGCGATCTCGCCCTCGAACATCACCGCGATCCGGTCCGACATGACCAGCGCCTCTTCCTGATCGTGGGTCACGAGAACGAAGGTGATCCCGACCTCGCGCTGCAGCTTGATCAGCTCGACCTGCATCTGCTCGCGGATCTTGCGGTCGAGCGCGGAGAGCGGCTCATCGAGCAGCAAAACCTTAGGCTTAAGGATCAGCGCACGGGCTAGCGCCACGCGCTGGCGCTGCCCGCCCGAGAGCGCATGGGCGGCACGTGCGCCGTAGCCGGAAAGCCCCACCATCTCGAGCGATTCCTCGACCAGCTTGGCCTTCTCCGATTTCGAGCGCGGGTCGCGGCGCAGGCCGAAGCCTACATTCTCTGCCACGCTTAGGTGCGGGAAGATCGCGTAGGACTGGAACACCATATTGGTAGGCCGTTTGTTCGGAGGCACGCCCACCATCGTCTTGCCATCGATCAGCACCGCGCCTTCCGAGATCTCCTCGAACCCCGCGATGGTGCGCAGCAGCGTGGTCTTGCCACAGCCCGACGGACCGAGAAGCGAGAAGAACTCGCCCGCGCGGATCTCGGCGGTGATGCCGCGCAGCGCGTGATAATCGCCGTAATATTTATGAACGTCCTGAAAGGCGATCATCGGTTTATCGGTCACAGGAAACCTCCGGTATCCTTGGCGCCGGTCCGTTTGACCCCGCGCCGACGGAAGAATTCGGCCACGCTCAGAAGCAGGATCGAGGCCGCGACGAGGCAGGTGCCAAGCGCCATGATGACCGGGATCGCCGACGGGAAACGCAGCTGGGAAAAGATGTAGGTGGGCAGCGTGGGCTGGTTGCCCGCGAGGAAGAAGGCCACGATGAACTCGTCGAGCGAGATCGTGAAGGAGATCAGGAAGGCCGAGATGATGCCGGGCATCACCAGTGGCAGAACGATCAGCCGAAAGGTCGACATGCGGGTTTCGCCCAGATCGACCGCCGCCTCTTCCAGCGACTGATCGAGCGTGGCAAAGGCCGTCTGCAGCACCGCGATCGCATAGGGCAGCGAGATGATCACATGGCCCAAAATCACCGTCGCGATCGACAGGTTCACCTTCAGCACTTCGAGCATCACCAAGAGCAGCGACATCCCCATCAGGATATCGGGCAGGACCATCGGCAGCAGGATCAGCCCCATGATCCCGCCCTTGCCCTTGAAGCGGTAGCGCGTCGACGCGCGGGCGGCGAAAATCGCAAGGATCGTGGCGCCGGCGGAAGAGGTCAGAGCGATGATCAGCGAATTCGACAGCGCGTGGCGCAGCGTGTCGTTCTCGGCCATCTTCGCGAACCAGTCGGTCGTGAACCCTTTCAGCGGAAAGGCGATAATCGTGCCGTCATTGAAGGCGAATAGCGGCAACAGGAAGATCGGCGCATAGAGGAAGATCAGGTAAGCGATCGCGTAGATCTTGAGGGACGAGATTTTCATGCGCGGCTCACTTTCCGACCTTCAGGAAACGGCGATTGAGCCACAGGAACACCAGCGACAGCGCAGCGACCACCAGAAGCGAGCTGACCGCGATCGCCGAGCCCATGGGCCGGTTGTCCAGCGGCAGCATCTGCGCCTGAATGAGGTTCGCGACCATCGGCATCTTGCCGCCCCCGATCAATTCGGGCGTGACGTAATCGCCGACCGTCGGAATGAAGACGATCAGGGTCGCGGCCACCACGCCCGGCATCGCCAAGGGCAGCGTCACACGCAGGAAGGTGCGCCAGCGGCTCTCGCCCAAGTCTTGGCCGGCCTCCAGCAGCGAGCGGTCGATCTTCTCGAGACTAACGAAGATCGGCAGGATCGCGAAGGGCGCATAGGCATGGGCCAGCGTCAGCGCGATCGCGCCCACGGAGTTCAGCATCTGCAGCGGGTCCGCAATCAGCCCGTTCGGCCCGATGATCCCGATACTTTCCAGCGTCGAGTTGATCACGCCGTTATAGCCAAGGATCACCTTCCACAGGAACACGCGGATCAGATAGGAGGTCCAGAACGGGATGGTGATCAGGAAGATCCACCGGGCCTTCTGGTTCGGTGCGAGACCGAAGCTCAGATAATAGGCAATCGGGAAGGCCAGCGCGACCGTGATCAGTGTCACCAGCCCCGCCACGAAAAGCGAGCGGACCAGAATCACGCGAAAGATCGGATCGGTCCATGTGGCGATGTAATTCTGTAGGGTGAATTCATGCACCACCGTCAGATAGCCGTCCTGGAAGAAGGAATAGGCGAGGATCGTGACCAGCGGTGCGGCCAGCAAAAGAACGGCATAGAGGAAGGGCGGCGAGATCAACGCATAGCCCTGCGCGGACTCGCTGCGCAGCCAGCTCTCCCCTTTACCCGCCATCCATCTCTCCCGATTTGCACCCGTCTCGGGCGTCGTTGGATGTCACGAAAGCACAAGGGCGCGGGCGTGAAAAGAGGGCAACCGCCCCTACTCGCGTAAGGGCAAGGCAGGTGCCGTAAATTTGTGCAGCGCGCTGCGGCGGCGCTGCGTGAGGCTTCGGCTCTCAGACCGGCAGATCGTCGGGCATCCGCTCCAGCAGCCCCGTCAGCGTGCGCAGCGCCGTGCGGAAACGCTCCTCCGGCACCGAGCCCGCCATCGCGATGCGCACCGCGTTGGGCGCCTGCCCGTCCTGCACGACATATTCGTCGGCCGAGCGCAGCAGCACGCCTTCCATTTCCGCCATGCGCGCGAAGGTGGAGCCGCGCCAACCCATCGGCAGTTTCAGCCAGAGGAAGCTCAGCCCCGGCAGCCAGTTGAAATCCTGACCCGCCAGCGATTGCACCGTCATCTGCAGCCGCCGCCCCATCTCCTCCTGCGCGGCGTAACGCAGGCGCATCGCCTCGCCGCTCTCGAACAGCAGCGCGACCATGTCGGTGATCGGACGCGCGAGACCGAAGAAGCTGTGCTGGGCGGCTAGCCGCCCCACCTCGCCCATGCCCTCGGGCGCGGCCACAATGCCGAAACGCATCCCCGCCGAGATAGTCTTCGACAGGGAGGTGACGTGCCAGCTGCGCTCGGGTGCGATGACGCGGAAGCTCGGCAGGCCGGTGACCGGCGCGGTGTAGCAATCGTCTTCGATGATCTGCAGATCGTGGCGGCGCGCGACCTCGGCCAGCGCTTCACGGCGCGCGGCATCCATCCGCCCCGCCGTCGGGTTCTGCGCATCGGGCGTGATGCAGACGATCTGGCCGCCATGTTTGCGACAGACCGCGTCGAGCGCATCGGGGATCATGCCCTGCGCGTCGATCGCGACCGGATGCACCTCGGCGCGGTTCAGCCGCGCCGCGTGCCGGAAACCGGGATAGGCCAGCTCCTCGATATAGACGCCGGGGCGGTCGCCGCGCAGGCAGGTCTGCATCACGAGGTTGATCCCGTTCTGCCCCCCATGGGTCAGCACGAGATCGTCGGCATTGAGCTCCGACGCGAGCGAGCAATCTTTCGGGAACCAGTCCATCACCGCCTCGCGGCAATACGCGTCGCGGCGCAGGCCGGGATATTGCAGATAGGTCTTGCCGATGTCGCGGGCGGCTTCGGTCATCGCCCATTGTAGCGCTTTTGTCTGGCCGACATCGGGCAATTGTGGCGATCTGAGATTGACCAGATCGTCCGGGGTGGCGTCGATATCCTCTCCCGTATGGCGATAAAGCGGCTCTCGAGGACCGAGTCTCTGCGTTTGTGTCGATACAAAGGTGCCGCGCCCCACCTTGGCCTCCAGCAACCCCTCCTGCGTGGCGATCTGATACCCCCGCGCCACGGTGCCCGGCGTCACTCCCAAAGACCACGCCAAGTCCCTGACTGTAGGCAGTTTTGTGCCCGGCTTGAGATCACCGCGGCGGATGCCTTCGCGCAGCGCGCGGACCAGCGCGAGATATTTCGGGCCGGAGATATGGGCGAGCTCGGGAGACCAGCTTGTATCAGTCACAATATTTCTCTGGTTGCCTAAAAGGAGTCATTGTATCCCTTCTATAGCAACAAAGATCACATTGTATCAATACAGAAAGGCATCGCAATGTTTACCCTGTCGCGGACCCGTCCCGTTCCCGCCCGTCATGGCCGTCTGAGCCTGGTCGCGCGCGTTGCGCGCGTCCTCGAAGCGCGCCGTTCGCGGATGGCGCTGGGGAAACTCGATGACCACCTGCTCGAAGATATCGGAATCAGCCGGGAGATTGCCCGGCAAGAAGGGCGCCGCTTCCTGTGACGCGAACGATCCGGGCAATTCCCCTGACCGGAATCGTCTTTTGGCCGGGCCTCAGCGCCCGGCTCTTTTTTGCCGTTTAGTGGAAGCTCAGTCGCTGGATTGCATCTCGGCCGGTGCGGCCCCCGCATCGCGCCGCGACAGATCGGGGCGCAGCGACAGGAGCTCCGCCCGCTGCGCCGCATCGAAACCTGCCAGCATCGCGGTCTCGGGCCGGAAACTCTCGACCCACAGCCCTTCGCAAAGCAGCATCTCCGGCGCGTCGAGCAGCAGCTGCAGATAGCGCACGCCGCCCTCCGCGTGATCGACCTCCACCCCGTCCAACCCGACAAGCTCCTGTGCCATAACGACATTTCCGCGCAGTGGCGCGAGCAACCGGTGATTGGGCGAGACGCGCAGATTCTGCGCGGGATGCCCCTCGCCAAGCGCGCCCGCGCGAATGCACACCGGGCGCAGCAGCGGATTGAGCGCGAGATCGGTCTCGGTGAAGACGCGCGAGCCGACCCAGCGCAGCGCCTGAACACCGGAGTCCCGGGTCACGAGCCGGGCGTCGGGCCGTAGATCGCCCGCCGGAATACCGCCGGCCTCGGTCGCCACGCGCGTCTCGGGTGTCACGCAGGGAATGGCCGCGCGGAACGCCGCGATCGAGCCGGAAAACACCGTCTCGCCCGCCGCGTCATAGCCGCTGATATGGCCATCCGTTTCGTCATGGCTGTCGAATTCTAGACGCAGCGCCTCGGTGCGCGCCATCGCGGTGCAGCGCAGGCCCTGAGCCGGCGATTGCGCCAAAATCTCCGCGATATCCGTTGCGCGCATGCTCCGCGTCATCCGATCCTCCTGCCTCCCAACAGTCGAGATCCAGAATGACACGATAGCGACAAAACTCTAAGGCGAAAACGTGTTTTACCACTTCTACGTGTGGAGTAGCGGAAACGAAGTGTTCAAGTCGCGGAAACAACACAAAAAGCGCCGCGCCCGGAGACACCCCGGACGCGGTCGCAATTTTCGCTTTGGCGCGGCCCCGATAGGGCGCGCGACTTAGCTCATCAGCAGCACGTTCGCTTCGTGCTTCTTCAGCGTCTTGCGCGCCGCATGATAGGCATCGCGGCCCTTTGCGGTCTGCAGGTCGGGGAAGATCTCGAAGATTTCCTGACGCTGCGAGTTGCCCATGCCGCCCAGCGTCTGATCGCCGGGCTGGAAGCTTTCGGTCCAGGAACCGTTGGCGAGCAGCACTTCGTGACGATCGAACATGAAGTGCAGGTAGCTGGTGCCCAGCGTCTCCACCGTGTCGACGCCCTGATTGGCGACGAGATGCTTGGCCGCGACGAGAACCTCATGCTCTTCGAAATAGAGCGCGGTCTTGTCATTGGCGACGAGCATCCGGTGGTTCGGCGAGACCATCATGTCGCGCTCGGGCAGATCGTTGCCCAGCGAGCCTTTGCGGATCAGCACCGGCTTGAGATGCGGCGCGTGCATCAGACGCTCGCGGCTCATCTCGGCGCGGCCCGCCCAGCGAACGACCTGAATGCCGTTATCGCGGGTCAGAACCTTGTCGCCTTCGCGCAGCGTCTCGGCCGGAACTTCGCCACGCGGCGTCGCGATCAGCGTGCCCGGCGTGAAGCAGGGAATGACATCCTCCATGTTGGAGAATTCGAGCGTGCCGGTGACATTGCCGCTGCCATCGAGGAAGTCGACCGTCCCGGCATAGGTGCTGACACCCGAGACCGGGTCGTAATCGGTGACCGTCGAGTGGACGCGCAGCGGGCCTGCGCCCTGCAGGTCGAGCGTGTCGTAATCGTCGCCGCCCTCGCCACCGTCCAGCGTGTCGCCGATGCCGTCCTCGGACGAGCCGACGATGAACAGGTCGCGATCGTCGCCGCCATAGACGGTGTCGGCATCCGCGCCACCATCGAGCGTATCGTTGCCCTCGCCGCCGTCGAGGCTGTCGGACCCTTCGCCGCCTTCCAGCGTATCCTCGCCCTGCTGACCGTAGAGCACGTCATCGCCCAGACCGCCCATGATGCTGTCATCGCCGGGCTCGCCCGGGTCGTCTTCCACCGGGCAGGTGTCATAGGTCATGTCGGTGATCGAGATCGCCTGATCCGTATCGCCACCGTTCGAGTAGGCGATGGTCAGCTTCGCGGTCGGATCGTTGATCGTAACCTTGACCGAGCCGATCTTGTCGTCCTGATTCAGATAGCCGGTATCCTGATCGCCGCCGGTGATCGTGTAAGTGCCGTCCCCATTGTCGGTGACGGTCTGGTTGCCCTCGGGATCGATCGTGATGTCGACCGGATTGCCATCGGCATCCACCGCCGAAAGCGTCACGATATCAACGTGATCGTCCGAGCTGTCGGAGCGGTCGAGATCGTTGATCCGGAAGCTCAGCCCCTGAACTTCACCGGTATAGTCGCTGTTGTCCGACGAGAAGGTCAGAACGGTCGTCGAAGTCGGCGAGACGCCATCCCCGCAATCGCCGCCCGCACCGTAGAGTTGCAGCGCCGAGCAGCTGTCGAAGTTCTCACCCGCTTCGGTATATTGCGCGGCGGTGGTCAGCGTCGCCTTCGCCCCGGCATCCTGCGACTGGAAGTCGAAATGGACCTTGGTCTCGCCCAGATCGACGGTTTGGTCCTTCACCTCGCCGCAATCGGTCTGGAAATGGCTCCAGTCCACGGTCTCCGAAACCGGATCGGCCGCCGGGCCGCCCGCGGGATCGTTGTCGCCATAAATCGTGTCGTTGCCAGCATCGCCTTCGAGCGTGTCGTTGCCGCCTTCGCCAAAGATCAGGTCGTTGCCATTGCCGCCCTCGACGGAGTCGTCGCCCTGACCGGCATAGACCGTGTCATTGCCGTCGCCCGCGATGATGTAGTCGTCATTCGGCGCGGCCCCTGGCAGGATCGCGTCGTTGTTGTCGACCATGTCGCCTTCGGGATCGCCGGTATATTCGTCATCGATCAGATCGCCGCCGGAGGTACCTTCGACGATGCCGTCGGGCGCGCTCACGTCGATCGTGACGGTCGCGGTGTCGTAGCCGCCCTGCCCGTCATAGATCTGGTAGGTGAAGCTGTCGGTGCCGGAATAGTTGGGATCGGGCGTGTAGGTGATCGTGCCATCGGCATTCACCGTGACCGAGCCATGCGCCGGATCGCTCGCCCAGGTCACCTTGAGCGGATCACTGTCGGGATCGCTGTCATTCGAGAGCACGGCGATCGTCTGCGCGGTGTTGTACTTCACGTTCGCGCTGTCGTTGACAGCGTTCGGATCGGAGTTCTTGTCGCAATCATCGTCGTCGTGATGATAGTAATAATAAGTCATCCCCAACTCTCCTTTACCGTCCGCTTGGCTCCGTGGCCCCGCGCCGTGTCTTCCCTTTGGCGCAAAGCGGCAGCGCCATGACGTGGCCGGACCCGAAGTCCGAACGTGAATGTCGAGAAGAATTGGCCAGCGTCAGCGCGCGCGGGCGCTGCCAGCAAAGTCGCCGCAGATCGCTCCGCGTCTCCTTTGCCCTAAAGGTCGAGGCCGTTATGGATCGGTCCCCTTGGCAGCGCCGGGCGAGCTCTCTTTCGACAACTCTTCTCTTCGGCCACCCCCATGGCCAAAAGCCCCCCAGCAGGGCTTGGCCTCAATTTGCCCTTCTGATCGCCACAAAGAAAAGGGGAATTTGCCGCTTTCTTGCCTCATTTCGGGGGATTGCTTGAAAAACGAGCACCAATAATCCGAATCGCGAAGTGCCTGTTTTCTAACGACGTTTCTATTTTGCAAAAGATCGACCTATCTTTTTGTCGGAAAACTTGCCTAAGTTTTGCCACATTTAAACTAAGGGTTGTGCAGCGATTGTAGAACCTGTCTTAAAAGGCGAAAAACTGTCTTCAATTTAGCGACAATACCTTGATCGATTTGTTTCCCGGAGCGGCCTAAATCGCGACCATATTTCTGCCGCGAATATGCCCCAATTGTCCTCAACATCGCCGCAATCCGGCATCTGATGCCCGTTTGTTCTGAGAACGAAACGAGATTTCTCCGAATCATCTTTTGATAACCACGTTTCACGATGCCGAGTTCTGCCCCAATTTCGCCAGATTTGGACAAAGGGCCCCCGGGCACGGAAAACACCCGCGCAGGACACGGCAAAGCGCACCGGTCGGATCACCGTCGGCGCATGGATCTATCATTTTCGGAAGGTCTGGTGCCCGAGGTCGGATTCGAACCGACACGCATTGCTGCGGCGGATTTTGAATCCGCTGCGTCTACCATTCCGCCACTCGGGCCCAGTTCGAGTCCTCTAGCGCGCAGCCGCGCCCGAGGCAAGTACGCTTAGAGGTTACGCGTTGAAAACGTGTCGCATTGCTTGAGATCGCCGCTCTGATAGCCCCGCTCGAACCAGCGCTGCCGCTGGGCGGAACTGCCATGGGTGAAGCTGTCGGGCATCGGCACCCTGCCCGCCTCGCGCTGCAGCGTATCGTCGCCAATTTGCGCAGCGGCGTTCATCGCCTCGGAGATGTCACCCGGTTCTATCGCGCCAATCTGATCCTCGGCCCGGCGCGCCCAGATCCCCGAGAAGCAATCGGCCTGCAACTCGATCCGAACCGAGAGCGCGTTGGACTGAGCCTCGGAGCTTTGCGCGCGCACTTCATTAATCTTACCGAGAATCCCCAGCTCATCCTGCACATGATGGGCCACCTCATGCGCGACCACATAAGCGGCGGCGAAATCGCCCCGCGCGCCGAGCTGCTGGCTCAGCGTGTCGAAAAACGCGGTGTCGAGATAGACCTTCTGATCGCCCGGACAGTAGAACGGCCCCGTCGCGCCGCTCGCATTGCCGCAGGGCGATTGCGTGACCCCACTATAGAGTACCAGCACCGCCGGATCGTATTGCCGCCCCAGCTCGGTTTCGAACACGCCCTGCCAAACCTCCTCGGTATCGGCCAGCGTCACCGAGACGAAATCGCCCATCGCCTTCTCGCGATCGCTCAGCTCACCCGATTGGGTGACCACCTGCCCCGAGCCGCCCGACCCGCCGTCAAGCAGCGGCGTCAGATCGATCCCGAGGAAATAGGCCACCACAACGATCGCGACGACGCCCAGGCCACCGCCACCCAGACGGATCGCGCCGCCCCCTGCCCTGCGCTGGCCGCGCCGGTCCTCGATATTGCGACTGCCGCGCCGTCCTCGCCATTGCATTCGCGAATGCCTCCCTCGCTTTTATGTGAAGTCTAGCGTGAGGCCGGGAAAAGCAAAGGTGCTACGCGCGTGACTTGACCTTGCGGCCCGCGCGGGAGATGAAGCGAACCGAGCAGCAAGGAAAAGGATGCCGCCATGATCCGCCGCATCTACGACTGGACGATGGCCCGCGCGAGCCACCCGCATGCGATGTGGTATCTCGCCGCTGTCGCCTTCATCGAAGCTTCGGTCTTTCCGATCCCGCCTGACGTGCTGATGATCCCGATGATCCTCGCGCGGCCCTGGGCGGCATGGCGCATCGCGCTGGTGGCGACCCTGTCGTCGGTCGCGGGCGGCTGTCTGGGCTATCTGATCGGCTATGGTTTCATGGATGCGATCGGCAAGCCGGTGCTGGATTTCTACGGCAAGGCCGATGACTTCAACTCGCTCGCCGCCCGGTTCAACGAAATGGGCGGATGGGCCGTGCTCATCGCGGGCGTCACGCCCTTCCCCTATAAGGTGATCACGATCTTCGCCGGCGCCACGAACCTGAGCCCGGTGCTCTTCCTCGGCGTCTCCTTTGTCGCCCGTGCGCTACGCTTCTTCGTGGTCGCGGGGCTCTTGTGGAAATTCGGCGAACCGATCAAAACCTTCATCGAGCGCTGGCTCGGCCCGCTCTTCACCATCTTCGTCATCCTGCTGATCGGCGGGTTCTATCTTCTGAAATATCTCTGAGGCCCCCGATGCAAGACCGCATGCAAACCCTGACCTCCTTCCGCAGCCTCGTGGGCTTCGCCGCCGCGGGCTCCGCCTTCGTGCTCGCCGGGGCCTTCGTCTTTCAGGCGTTCGGCTACGCGCCCTGCCATCTGTGCCTGCTGCAACGCTGGCCGCATCTGGCCGCCGCGATCATCGGGATCGTGATCCTCACCTTCCGCCTGCCCGGCTGGACCGCGCTTCTCGGCATGCTGGCCGCGCTGACCACCTCGGTCATCGGCTTCTATCACTCGGGCGTGGAGCGGAAGATTTTCGAAGGGCCCACCGATTGCACCTCGAGCGCCGTGGACACGACCGTCTCCGCCGCCGATCTGCTCAAGCAAATCAACGACGCCCCGCTGGTGCGCTGCGACGAGATTCCGTGGGACATCTTCGGCATCACCATGGCCAACCTCAACGCGGTCGGCTCGCTCGTGCTGGCAGGCATCTGGCTCTGGGCTTTCCTGAAATCGCGCCGCGCCTGAGCGGGGGCAAAGCCCCTTGCTCCGCCCGGGAAACCGCGCCAAGAACCGCGCATGAGCGAATCCAGACCTGATATTCTGTGCATCGGTTCGGTCCTGTGGGACATCATCGGCCGCGCCTCGGTGCATATGCATGAAGGCTCCGACGTGCCGGGGCGGATCGAACGGCTGCCCGGTGGGGTCGCGATGAATATCGCGATGACCCTGCGCCGCTATGGGCTGAAGCCTGCGGTGCTGACCGCTTTGGGGCGCGACAGTCAGGGCAACGACCTGATCCAATCCGCCGAGGTGCTGGGCGTCGATTGCAACTATCTGTATCGCTCCGACGATCTGCCGACCGACCGCTATATGGCGATCGAAGGCGCGAACGGGCTGATTGCGGCCATCGCGGATGCGCATTCGCTGGAGGCTGCGGGCGAGAAGATCCTCGCACCGCTCGCGGATGGGCGGCTCGGCACGGAAAACGAGCCGTGGACCGGCGCCATCGCGCTCGACGGCAATCTCACCGAGGCGCTTCTCAGCCAGATCGCGCATTCTCCGCTTTTCGCCAAGGCCGATCTGCGCGTGGCCCCCGCCAGCCCCGGCAAGGCGGAACGGCTGACGCCGCTTCTGGCCCATCCGGCGGCGACGCTTTACGTCAATCTCGAAGAGGCGGGCATCCTGTGTCAGGGCAGTTTCGACAGCGCTGAACATGCAGCCGAGACCCTGCTGGAACGCGGAGCTCAACGCGTGCTAGTGACCGATGGCGGCAAGGCGGCCGCCGACGGCAGTGCGGCCGCAGGCAATGTCATCGCCTCGGCCCCGCCCCCCGTCCTCGTGACCCGCGTGACTGGCGCGGGCGATACTTTCATGGCCGCGCATCTCGTGGCCGAACAGCGCGGCGCGGACCGCATGGAGGCGCTCGAGAGCGCCCTGACCGCCGCCGCGCGCTATGTTTCCGGAGAACTCGCCACATGAGCGCCCCCCTCACCTTCGCCGCCGAAGTCGCTAACGCGAAAGCCGAAAACCGTCCCATCGTCGCACTGGAATCGACGATCATCACGCACGGGATGCCCTATCCGCAGAACCTCGAGACCGCGCAGGCGGTCGAGGCCGAGATCCGCAAGGCGGGCGCAGTGCCGGCCACGATCGCGGTGATGGGCGGGAAGATCCATATCGGGCTCGAGCCCGAGGAGCTGGAGGCGCTCGCGCAGACCAAGGACGCGATGAAGGTCAGCCGGGCCGATCTGGCCGTCTGCCTTGCGAAGGGCGCGACGGGCGCCACGACGGTCGCGGCGACCATGATCTGCGCGAACCTCGCGGGCATCGACGTCTTCGCCACCGGCGGGATCGGCGGCGTCCATCGTGGCGCGGAAGACAGTTTCGACATCTCCGCTGACCTTCTGGAACTCGCGCAGACCCCGGTCAGCGTGGTCGCGGCGGGCGCCAAGGCAATCCTCGACCTCCCGAAGACGCTCGAAGTGCTGGAGACTCACGGCGTGCCGGTCATCGCCTATGGGCAAGACGCCTTCCCCGCCTTCTGGTCGCGCAATTCCGGCCTGCCCGCGCCGCTGCGCGCAGACAGCGCAGCCGAGATCGCCAAGTCGCAGCTCGCACGCGCAGCCCTCGGCCTGCCGGGCGGCCAGCTGATCGCGAACCCGATCCCCGCAGAGGCCGAGATCGCCCGCGAGGAAATCGTTCCGGTCATCGAACAGGCGCTGCAAGAGGCCGAGGCGCAGGGCATCGCCGCCAAGGCGGTCACGCCCTTCCTGCTGTCGCGCATTTTCGAGCTGACCGAAGGCCGCTCGCTCGAGGCCAATATCGCCCTCGTTCTGAACAACGCCCGTCTGGCTGCCGCAATCGCGGGCGAAATCATCACAGCGCGGGCCGCCTGATACGCGGCCCATTGCCCATCGTGGCGGCGCTGCCTAGATAGCAGGCAACGCATCGCCACGAGAGGGCGCATCCAGATCATGACAAAAGACGACCCCCATCCGCGCCGCCGCTCGCGCTTTGCCGCGCTGCGTGCCTCCTTCTTTACCGGGTTGATCGTCGTCGCGCCGATCGGTCTGACGATATGGCTCATGTGGACGATGGCCGGCTGGGTCGATGGCTGGGTGCTGCCGCTTGTCCCGCCCGAACTGCGCCCCGAGCGCTATATCGGCATCAATGTGCGCGGGCTCGGCGTCATCATCTTCCTTGTCTTCACCGTGATCGTCGGCTGGCTCGCCAAGGGCTTCTTCGGGCGCACGATGCTGCGCTTCGGCGAGAGCATCGTCGACCGCCTGCCCTTCGTGCGCACGGTCTATAGCGGGCTCAAGCAGATCGCGGAAACGGTGCTCAGCCAGTCCGAAGGCAAGTTCGACCGCGCCTGCATGATCGAATATCCGCGCGAGGGGCTAAAAGCGGTCGCCTTCGTCTCCTCGACCGCGAAAGGCGAGATCGCGGCGAAGGCCGAAGACGACGACCCGCTGATCTCGGTCTTCCTGCCGACGACGCCGAACCCGACCTCGGGCTTCCTGCTGTTTGTCCCGCAATCGCAGGTGACCTATCTCGACATGTCGGTCGAGGATGCGGCGAAGCTGATCATCTCGGCGGGGCTCGTCTATCCGCAGCCGAAAGAGGCGAAGCCCGCGAAGAAAACCAAGGTGAAACTTCAGTCGAACAAGGCCTGAAGATCGGTCGACGCCTCCTTGCCGATCTTGTCGGCATGGGCGTCGAGCCAACGATCCGCCGCCGCCCGGCCCGCCAGTTTCAGCTTCGCGAGCATCCCCCATTCGGGCAGGATCTTCGACTTTGCGCTCAGCTCGCCCATGACGTCGTCATCGGCGATCATATGGATCAGCACATCCTTCATCGCCCCTTCGGGGAGCCGGTCCTCCCGGATCAGCCGATGTACGAAATTGATCGCTCGCAATTCGCGCAACAGCGAGGAGTTGAAGCTGATCTCGTTGACCCGCTCGTCGATCTGCGCGGGCGTTTTCGGGATCTCGTCGCGCCAGAGCGGGTTGATCGAAATCACCACCACGTCGCGCGGATAGGCCGGTTCGAACAGCGGGAAAAGCGGCGGATTGCCGGTATAGCCGCCATCCCAATAGGCCTCGGTGCGGCCGGTTTTCGGGTCCTCGATCTCGACCGCCTGAAAAATCTCCGGCAGGCAGGCCGAAGCGAGGATCGCATCCGCCGTAATCTCTTCACCCGTGAAGACGCGGATCTTGCCGGTGCGCACATTGGTGGCCGAGACATGCAGCCGCGGCCCTTCTTCGGCGCAGACATCGCGATAGCGAAACCGTTCGACCACCGAACTCAGCGGATTGACGTAGAACGGCCCCGCGTCATAGGGCGAGAAGACCCGCGACATGCCGTCGATGAAGGCCGCCGGCGTGAATGCGTCGAACCAGCGCGTCAACGCCTCGGTGCCGGGCAGTTGCGCAGGCATCAGCCGCTCGAGCCGCAGATCGACGCTTTCGGCGACCTGGCTCCAAAGCTCATCCAGAGACGCACGCGCCCCTTGGCGACCGGCACGGGCATAGCCTGCCTTGAACGCAGCCCCGTTCAGCGCCCCGGCAGAGGTGCCCGAGATCGCCGCGTAGTCCAGCCAGTCTTCATCCAGAAAACGGTCGAGAACGCCCCAGGTGAACGCGCCATGCGCGCCCCCACCTTGCAACGCGAGGTTAATGCTCTTGCGGTTCATCGGCTCGGCCCTTTCGCTGCCTGCCTCCCTGCCGCAGAGTTATGCTGCATCGCAGCAAAAGCAAGTCCCCTCGCCGAGCGGCGCCCTTAGCCTAGCAGATCGTGGCACAATTCGAGCGCGGAAATCAGCGCATCGGCCTCTTCGCGGGTGTTGTACATCCCGAAAGACGCACGCGCCGTGGCCGTGACCCCAAGCCATTCCATCAGCGGCCCAGTGCAATGCTGCCCCGCGCGCACCGCGACGCCCCGCTTGTCGAGGATGGTCGAGATGTCATGCGGATGGGCCGGACCGTTCAGCGTGAGCGAGAAGATCGCGCCCTTATCCGCCGCGGTGCCCTGCTGGTTGAGCCAGTTCAGCCCGTTCAGTTTCTCGGTGGTGTAATCGCGCAGGTCGCGCTCGTGCTCGGCGATGTTCTCCATCCCGATTCCCATCAGGTAATCGAGCGCGACCCCCATGCCGATCTGCTGTACGATGCCGGGCGTGCCCGCCTCGAACTTCATCGGCGGCGTGTTGTAGATCACCGTATTGCGGGTGACGGTGTCGATCATATCGCCACCGCCAAGGAAGGGACGCATCTCGAGCATCCGATCGCGACGGATGAAGAGTGCCCCGGAACCACTTGGTCCGTATAGCTTATGTCCAGTGATGACGTAGAAATCGCAGCCCAGATCGTCGACATCGACGGGGCCATGAACCGCCGCCTGCGAGCCATCCACCAGCGTCGCGATCCCGCGCGTCCGTGCAGCCTGCGCGATCGGTTTCACATCGACCCGGGTGCCCAGCACGTTCGACATATGGGTGATCGCGATCAGCTTGGTGCGCGGCGTGATCGCCTCCAGCACCTTCTCGGGCGGCAGCGAGCCATCGGCCTCGGGCTCCACCCAGACCAGCTTCACGCCCTGCCGTTCGCGCAGGAAATGCCACGGCACGATATTGGCGTGGTGCTCCATCACCGACAGGATGATCTCGTCGCCCGGCTCGAGGTTCGGCGCGCCCCAGGCGTAGCTGACGAGGTTGATCCCCTCGGTCGAGCCGGTGGTGAACACGATCTGCTCTTCATCGGCGACATGCAGGAAGCGCGCGACGATCCCGCGCACGCTCTCGTATTTCTCGGTCGCGATATTGGACAGCGTATGCAACCCGCGATGCACGTTGGAATAGTCGTGCTCATACATACGGGTCATCGCGTCGATCACGACGCGCGGCTTTTGCGCCGAGGCCCCGTTATCGAGGTAAACCAAGGGCTTGCCGTTCACTTCTCGCGTCAGGATCGGGAAATCCGCGCGGATTTTTTCGATATCATACATGGAGCACCTCAGAGTGACGCGGGGTCTGCGGGCATTTGCACGAGGCCGGTCGACACCAGCACGATCCCCGCGATCATCGCCGAGCCCAGAAAGGTCAGGATAACCCCGAAGCCGGTCGCCACGGGGTTTTCGAACCCGTGCAGAACCATTGTGAACTGCACCAGCAAGTAGAACATCAGCGCCACCAGCAGCACCGACATCAGCGTGGCCGAGATCGGGAAGAAGACCATCAACACGACCTGGATCATCTGACCGATCATCAGAACGAATTCGATCCAGGTCAGAAGCAGCAGCGCATCCGGGAATTTCCCATGCCCGCCAAAGCGTTGGCCGACGAAAGACATGGCGAAGGCGCCATAGACCAGAAGCGCGCCCTGCAGCCCCACCACGGTCAGCGGCGGCGTCACCGTGCCAATATCGACCTTGGTGATGAAGCTGAACACCAGCTGCGCGAGCGTGCCGAGGATCGCGGTCATCACGACCACCAGAACCATCGCCATGAACCGCGCATTGGCGTTCAGATTCAGCCCGATCAAATCGCGCGCAACCGATTTCGGATCGGTGAAGCTACGGATAAGCCATTCTTTAAGATCGGGCTGCATCAGTTTGTTTTTCCTTCGAATTCTACCACGCGCAACGCTGCGCCCCATAGCAGGACGAAAGCTACCGTCACAAGCGCGGAGACCAGCGAAAGTTCCCCGCCGCGCCCGATGAACCCCGCCACGAGCCCTTGCAGCAGCATCAGCGGCGAGACCGCCAGAAGCGACCAGAACAGCGCGACCCGCGCACCATACCAGCTTCCCTGCCCGCCGAGGAGCCTCAGCACAAGGTGGCTCAGTGCCGCAATCGCGTAGAAGACGGGCACGGTCGCGAGCAGCGCCAGCACCGTGCCCATCATCAACCCGACCATCGGCTGGTCGGGCATCTCATGGGCGATCCGCGACAGTCGCGGCCATTGCGCGATGAAGATCACGGTCAGCGCCGCAAGCAGGAAGACCAGCGCGCGCGGCTCGGAGGCCGGGCGCGCGAGATGCTCGCGCATCACCACGCGCGGACGCCGATAGCTGCGCCGGATATCGTCTGTCGCGGACATCGCAGCGCCTCAGCCGCGATGGCGTGCAAGCCACCCTTCCAACCGGGTCAGGATCGCATCGCGGAACCGCTCTTCCTCAATCTCGTCAATGGCATCGGCCACGAAGCTCAGAACCAGAAGCGCGGTGGCTTCCTCTTCCGGCACGCCGCGCGAACGCAGGTAGAAGAGCGCGGTCTCGTCGATCGCACCAGTGGTCGAGCCGTGCGAACACTGCACGTCATCGGCATAGATCTCGAGTTCCGGCTTGGCGAGGAACTGGCTATTCTCGTCGAGCAGCAGCGACTGGCTGATCTGGTAGCCATCGGTCTTCTGCGCGCCCGGCTTCACGAGGATCTTGCCCTGGAAGATGCCCTCGGCGCCGTTCTTCAGCACTTTCTTGAAGACCTGACGGCTCTCGCCGCGCTCGGCCCCGTGGGTGATGAAGACGGTGTCGTCGTGGTGGAACTTGCCGGTCTTGCCATCGCCAAGAGCCGCGCCCGCGACATGGGCATTCGCGTCGTCGCCCACGATGTCGATCACGCATTCATTGCGCGTCAGCACCCCGTTCGAGGTCAGCGTGAAGCTCTTGAACAGACCTTCTTCCGCGACGCGGGTGAAGATCGAGGTGATCGCCCGACGCTCATGGTCGCGGCCCTGCACGCGGATGTGGTGGAATTTCGCGCCCTTGGCGACATCCACTTCCATCAGCTTGTTGAAGCGCGCGCCAGCCGGGCCGTTTTCCAGAACCGTGATCTCCGCGCCCTCTTCCAGCTTCACGAGGTGATGCAGGATCGGGTCGGAAGTCTCTGATTCATGGGTGTAAATCAGGCTCACGGGTTTCTCGGCGGCACCGGTCACGCGGATCAGCACACCATCGGTGGCGGACGCCGTGTTGAGCGCCGCGAAAGGACGTTTCACTGGGTCCTGACCGTTGGTTTCCAGCGTGCCGTAAAGGCTGCTGGCCCAGTTCACGTCGGGCGCATCGGCCAGACGCAGGATCTCAACGCCGGACATCGACAGATCGTCGGAGGCTTCGGCATCGAACACGCCGTCGCGGAACACGATCTTCAGACGATCGATCTCGCCGAAGATTTCCGGCTCGTCATCGCTGAACGGCGCTGCGGGCACCGGATCGGGCGCGATGAAATCGGTCGGGTTGGTCCAGCGCCAGTATTCATCGCGACGGCCCGGCAGGCCCATCGCGTTCAGACGGTCCAGGGCGGCGCGGCGTTGCGGCCCGAACCCGTCGGGCAGAGAAACGCGCGCCAGCCGCGTCTCGGCGGGGGTCATTTTCTCGACTGCCGACATTACGCCATCACCTCCGAGATCCCGTGTTTCGCGAGCAGGTCGGCATAGCCGTTCTTCTCGACTTCGAGGGCCAGCTCCGGCCCGCCGGTCTCGATGATGCGGCCATCCGCCATGATGTGGACGACATCGGGTTTGATGTGGTCGAGCAGGCGCTGGTAGTGGGTGATCACGAGGAAGGAACGGCCCTCGTCGCGCAGCGCGTTCACGCCTTCGGCCACTAGACGCATCGCGTCGACATCGAGGCCGGAATCGGTCTCGTCGAGGATGCACATCTTCGGCTCGAGGATCGCCATCTGCAGGATTTCGTTACGCTTTTTCTCACCGCCCGAGAAGCCGACATTGACCGGGCGCTTGAGCATATCCGCGTCGATCTTGAGTGACTTCGCTTTGCCGCGCACCAGTTTCAGGAAGTCGCCAGCGGAGATTTCCTCCTCGCCGCGCGCCTTGCGCTGCGCGTTGAGCGCGGTGCGCAGGAAGGTCATGTTGCCGACGCCAGGGATTTCCACCGGGTATTGGAAGGCGAGGAACAGGCCTGCCGCCGCGCGCTCTTCGGGCTCGGAATCCAGCAGGTCGGTGTCGTTGAGATGCGCTTCGCCTTCGGTGACCTCGTAGCCATCGCGACCCGAGAGCACATAGGACAGCGTGGACTTACCCGAGCCGTTCGGCCCCATGATCGCATGGACCTTCCCGGACTCGACGCTCAGGTTGACGCCCTTGAGGATCTGCTTGTCCTCTTCTTCCAGTTTGACGTGCAGGTTCTTGATATCAAGCATGGTTCTTCCTCAGGATACGGTTACAGCGGTGCCGGAGGCCGACACCATGAGCATGGATTGGCCGACGACCTCGTAGTCGAGATCGACGCCGACAACGGCATTCGCGCCCAGCTCGCGGGCGCGGTCTTCAAGCTCGCCGAGCGCCGTGGCGCGCGCGTCTTGCAATTTGGATTCGTAAGCGCCGGAGCGGCCGCCGATGATATCGGTGACTTGCGCGAAGATATCGCGGACGACATTGGCGCCCATGATGGCTTCGCCCACGACGATGCCATGATAGGTCGCGATCGGGCGACCCTCGATGCTGGTGGTGGTGGTGACGATCATGCGCGCTCTCCCGATTGGCGACCCTTGCGGGCCGCGGCGGGCGTGCGAAGGGTCAGAAGCGGATGGTGGTCTCGGCGTAGCGCAGGGTGCGCGGCTCGAATTGCGCGGTCTGCTGCTCCACCCAGTCGGGCGTGAAGGCGAGCGCCGCCATGTCCGGTTGCCAGAAGGCGATATTGTGCAGCCCCACGAAGGCCAGCGCGACGCCCAGCAGCTGCACCGCCATCAGTTTCACCGACGCCAGCCGCAGCATCATACCCAGCCCGAAGGCCGTCAGCACTGCCGCAACCACGAGGACCAGATCCGGGTTGGAGCCCACTTTCTCGGCCAGTTCCGGCGTCAGAAAACGCATTTTCAGCGCGGTGACGACCATCATTCCGATCGCGCCGACCATCAGCGCGGGCAGGACCTTGAACACGGCCAGCCGCGAGTGACGCGGCTTGGCGATGACCTGACGCAGCATCGCTGAATCGTTGGCCACCCAGGCTTCCTGATCCCCGATATGCAGCTGAATCCGGCCCTTCGCCGATTTCCGCGTTTTCTCGATCCGCGCGAGGCGATCGTTGAAGCTGGCGCTCGATACCGTCATGGCCCTCACCTATCCATTTGGACAGGTTAAGACATGCATAAGAATTATGCCCGAAATGCGGCAGATCCTCGGCAATTTCGATATTTGCGCGCGTGAAGATCACCCGACGCTCCCCTCCAGCGAGATCGCCACAAGGCTTTGAGCTTCCATCGCGAATTCCATCGGCAGCGCCTGAAGGACTTCGCGGCAGAACCCGTTGACGACAAGCGCCACGGCCTCTTCCTCGTCCATCCCGCGGGCGCGGCAGTAGAACAGCTGATCGTCATCCACCTTCGAGGTGGTGGCCTCGTGCTCGACCCGGCTCGAGTTGTTCTTCACCTCGATATAGGGAACCGTGTGCGCGCCGCATTTGTCGCCGATCAGCAGCGAGTCACATTGCGTGTAGTTGCGCGAGTCGGTCGCTTTCGGGTGCATCGAGACGAGACCGCGATAGGTGTTCTGCGCCTGACCGGCCGAGATCCCCTTCGACACGATCCGCGAGCGGGTGTCCTTGCCCAGATGGATCATCTTGGTGCCGGTATCGGCCTGCTGCCAGTTATTCGCGATGGCGATCGAGTAGAACTCGCCCTGGCTCTCATTGCCGCGCAGGATGCAGGACGGGTATTTCCACGTGATCGCGGAGCCGGTCTCGACCTGCGTCCACATCACCTTGGCGCGGTCGCCGCGGCAATCGGCACGCTTGGTGACGAAGTTGTAGATGCCGCCCTTGCCGTCTTCATCGCCCGGGAACCAGTTCTGCACCGTGGAATATTTCACCTCGGCATCTTCCTCGACGATGATCTCGACCACGGCCGCGTGCAGCTGCGCAGTGTCGCGCTTGGGCGCGGTGCAGCCTTCGAGATAGGACACATACGAGCCCTTGTCGGCGATGATCAGGGTGCGCTCGAACTGCCCGGTGTTTTCCGCGTTGATGCGGAAATAGGTCGACAGTTCCATCGGGCAGCGCACGCCCGGCGGCACGTAGACGAAGGAGCCGTCCGAGAACACGGCCGAGTTCAGCGCGGCGTAGAAGTTATCCGCCTGCGGCACGACCGAGCCGAGATATTTCTTCACCAGCTCCGGGTGTTCCTGGATCGCTTCCGAGATCGAGCAGAAGATCACGCCCGCCTCGGCCAGCTTGTCCTTGAAGGTGGTCCCGACGGAGACGGAGTCGAACACCGCGTCCACCGCGATCTGGCGATCTTCGAGGTTGATGTCTTCCGCGCCTTCGACGCCCGCGAGGATCATCTGCTCCTTCAGCGGAATGCCGAGCTTCTCATAGGTGGCCAGTAGCTTGGGATCGACCTCGTCGAGCGATTTCGGCTTCTCGACCATGCTTTTCGGGCGCGCGTAGTAATACTGGTCCTGAAAATCGATTTCCGGAACCTTCAGCAGCGCCCAGTTCGGCTTGGGCATATCTTCCCAGCGCGAGAAGGCCTGCAGACGCCATTCGGTCATCCACTCGGGCTCTTTGTTTTTGTCCGAGATGAGGCGGACGATATCCGTGTTCACGCCTTTGGGCGCGTATTCCATCTCGATATCGGTGTCCCAGCCGTATTTGTAGGTGCCCATATTCTGGACGGTCTCGACCGTCTCGCGATCGACGCCCTCACGTACTTCCACCTGATCAACGCCCGCCATATCCGGCTCTCCCATCTCTTACCCGCGCCGTGCGCGGTGTTTCGCTTCGCATTTCAGCCAGTGTTCGGCGAAACGCATGACATCTTCTTCGCGGCTCTGCGGCCCCAGCGAGACCCGCAACGCCGATCCCGCCTCGGTTTCCGAAAAGCCCATTGCGACCAGCGCAGCAGAGCTTTTGACCTTCCCGCTTGAACAGGCGGAGCCTGCGGAAACCGCGAACCCGCCCAGGTCCATCTGCATCACCTGCGTCTCGCCCTTCCAGCCGGGCGTGATGAAGCAGGAGGTGTTCGGAAGCCTGTGCGATTCATTCCCGACAAAAATAGTCTCGCTTGCCCGATCCGCAATGGCGTTTTCTAGAATGTTTCTAAGTTTTTCGATCTCGCGCCAGATTCCGCCCTCAAGATCACGCGAGGCGGCTTCGGCTGCCGCACCGAAGCCCGCAATGCCGATCAGGTTCTCCGTGCCGGCCCGCCGACCCATCTCCTGACCGCCGCCTTTGAGCTGCGCCGCGATATCCGTGCCGCGCTTCACGATCAGCGCGCCGACGCCCTTCGGCCCGCCCAGCTTATGCGCCGAAACGATGCCGCAGGTGGTGCCGAGCCAGTTGAACGCAAATGGGATCTTGCCGAAGCCTTGGGTGAGATCGCTCAGATACAGCCCCTCGGGCAGTTCCTGCACCACGCCGGTCTCGGAATTGGCCAGCTGCAGGGCCGAGTTTGCGGGATCGGTGACGGTGATCCGCCCTGCCCGATCCACAGGCAGATCCTCGATGCACCAGCTGCGGATCGCGTCATGCTCGACGCCCGCGCAATGCACCTCGCGCCCAGACAACGCCAGCGCCGCGGCCTCGGTCGCGCCGGAGGTGAAGATCACATCCTGCCCCTCGGCCCCCAATGCGGCGGCGACCTGAGAGCGCGCGCGCTCCATCAGCGCCTTCGCGGCACGCCCCTCGGAATGCACGGAGGACGGGTTGCCCACCACATCCATCGCCTCGATCATCGCCTGACGGGCCTCTGCCCTCAGCGGCGTTGTCGCGTTCCAATCGAGATAGCTGCGCGCCATGATACGCTCCGCTTGGTTAGGTGTCGGATAGCTGCGGCGGGGATAGGGCAGCCGCGCCCCAGAAGAAAGGGCGCGCCTTCGACTTGGCAAAAATATCCCCCGCGGAGCGTCCGCGAGAAGCCATCACGCCCCGGCGGTCGGAGTTACTCGTCGACGACCGAAAACAGGCTCGGCACGGCCGGACAGGGTTTCATGCGGTTCTTCACCACATCATCCAGCGTCGTCTGGTGCAGGAAGACGAAGACCTGCGCCGACAGGCTCTCCCACAACCGGTTCGCCATCGACTGCGCCCGCGAGCCCGAGATCGCCCCTGACGCGCCAGCGCCGACATGCATCGCCGAGACGGTCTCGTCCACGGCCTCGAAAATCTCCGAGATGCGGATCTCCGACGGGCAGCGCGCCAGCCGGTAGCCGCCGCCCGGGCCGCGCACCGAATTCACCAGCCCCGCCCGGCGCAGCCGCACGAAGAGCTGCTCCAGATAGGGCAGCGAGATATCCTGACGCTCCGACAGCGCCGCCAGAGAGGTCCGGCTGCCTTCGCCCGCCAGCGCCAGATCAACCAGCGCGACCATCGCGTAACGGCCTTTCGTCGACAGTTTCATGCACCCTCCTCGGCCCGAGACCCATCCGAACCCGTATTTAGCCGAAAATCGGCCCGAAAACACCGCCCGCGCAGGAGTGAATCATTGCTAAAGCATTGACGCAAGCGCGAGGGCCGATTACCTCCACCAATGCCCGATCTCCCGGCATGGCGCCGGGGGAGGCTTTCTCCTAGGCCAGCCGCGCCGACCCGTCAAGAAAGGCAGGAGCGCAGGCGCCCAAGGAACCCAGAGCTGGCGCAATAAAAACGAGAGACGATGCCCGAAGTCATTTTTCCCGGTCCCGAAGGTCGCCTCGAGGGGCGCTACCACCCGCAGCCCGCACCCGACGCGCCGATCGCGATCATTCTGCACCCCGATCCGCAATTCGGCGGCACGATGAACAACCGCGTCGTCTATAACCTGCACTACGCCTTCTACAAAATGGGCTTCACCGTTCTGCGCTTCAACTTCCGGGGCGTGGGCCGCAGCCAAGGCGAATACGATCAGGGCGTGGGCGAATTGTCCGATGCCGCCTCGGCGCTGGACTACCTGCAGACGATGAACCCCAACTCGAAGCATTGCTGGGTCGCGGGCCACTCCTTCGGCGCGTGGATCGGCATGCAGCTTCTGATGCGCCGTCCCGAGATTACCGGCTTCATCTCCGTTGCCCCGCCCGGCCCCTCGTCGCCCGGCCCCGGCAATTACGACTATTCCTTCCTCGCGCCCTGCCCGTCCTCGGGCCTGATCATCAACGGCACGAACGACCGGATCGCGCAGCCCAAAGAGACCGAACAACTGGTCTCCAAGCTGCAGGAGCAGAAGGGCATCACGATCACCCATGAGGTCATCGAAGGCGCGGATCACTTCTTCAAGAACGAAGAAGCCCATATGCAGCCGATGATCGAAACGGTTCAGACCTATGTCCGCCGCCGCCTGACGGAGGGCACGCGCTAATGGCGCTGATCGACGAACTCGCCGAAAAGCTCGCCACCGACACGATGGAGGCGATGCGCAAATACGACGACGAACGCCTCTTCATGGAGGTGAGCAACTATATCGGCACGTCGTCGCCCTCGCTGCAGGAGGCCTATATCACGGCCTGTCGCCTGCATATGGCCGAGCAACGTGGCCGCGAATTCTTCGAGCGCAAGCTGGTGGAACTGGAAAAGCGGGCGCAGGCAGCGGCGAAGACACCGGATTCCGGGACCGGATCATGAGCCCGGGGGCCGCGCGCGTCGTTTTCGCGGCAGCCCTCTCCCTCGCCCTGTCGCTGATCATCGCGACAGGCTTTCATGCAAGCCACATGATTTGCGACGGAGAGTGGAGCGGCGCGTCGTCGCGCGGCGCGGCGCTGGTCATGGGCCTCGGCGAACTCCTCGCAAACCCGATGCATCTGATCCTCGTTGTGGCCCCGCTCTGGCTGGGCTGGACCGGGTTGCTGCTCGCGGCCGCAAACCGCGCGATCCCGCCGGTTCTGGGGATGGGCATCGTCGTCTTTTCGATCCTCGCCACGGTCCTGTTCTACGCCTTCGCGGCGCCGAACCTCGACTGTTCCGGCTACACCGACCGCGCGATGAGCTGGCGCGCCGGCGGTCTCTTCGCCTTCGTGGCGCTGCTTCTGCTTCTGCCCCGGCTCTGGAGACGTACATGACCCGGCTCGATCAGCAATTCACCTTCCTCGCCGAGGCCGAGAAACTGAAATCGGTGACCCGTGCGACGCCGATCCACGACGCCTCGCGCCCCGAAAACTCGGGCGAGCATAGCTGGTCGCTCGCGCTCTATGCGCTGACGCTGGCCGAACAGGCACCCGAAGGCGTCTCGATCGACCGGGTGATCCGCATGCTCCTGCTGCACGATCTGGTCGAGATCGACGTGGGCGATGTGCCGATCCATTCCAAGGGCGGCACGGCGCATGGCGCGGAAGACATCCTGAAAGCAGAAGCCGCCGCCGCCGAACGTATCTTCGGGTTGTTGCCCGGGGATCAGGGAGCGCAGATGCTGGCGCTCTGGCAGGAATTCGAGGCCAACGAGACCCCCGACGCGATCTTCGCGAAATCGCTCGACCGGGTGCAGCCTGTGCTGCTCAACCACCAGTCGGGCGGTGGCTCGTGGATCGATTACGATGTCAGCTTCACCCAACTCGAAGAGCGCATCGGCACCAAGATCGCCCGCGGCGCGCCTGCGGTGTGGGACTGGGTACGGGATCGGGTCGAAGGCTGGTTCGCCGCACGCAGCTAAGCCACACTCGGCCCTTGCCCCCTATTCCGAGGCGTTCCTCCGGGATTTCGCGGAACCTCCGTATACAATCGCATACCGTCTAGCCAAGCGCATCTGAATCGGGTAAGAGGCAGCAAACCGAGGCTTCAACCGAAGAGGGCTGTGCCATGAGCGACAAGAACACTCCTGACATCATTTACACCAAGGTCGACGAGGCCCCGGAACTGGCGAGCGCATCGCTGCTGCCGATCGTGCGCAAATTCGCGCAAGCGGCCGGGATTTCGGTCGGCACCAAGGATATCTCGCTCGCGGGCCGTATCCTCGCCACCTTCCCCGAAGCGCTTACCGAAGAGCAGCGCCAGTCGGACGATCTGGCATGGCTCGGCGATTACGTAAAGACGCCGCAGGCCAACGTCATCAAGCTGCCGAACATCTCGGCCTCGGTGCCGCAGCTCGTCGCCGCCGTGCGCGAACTGCAGGGTCAGGGCTACGCCCTGCCCGACTACCCGGAAGAGCCGAAGACGGATGAGGAAAAAGCCGTCCGCGCGAAATAC
The DNA here is from genome assembly GCF_002020145.1 of Thioclava sp. DLFJ4-1. NCBI lineage: Bacteria > Pseudomonadati > Pseudomonadota > Alphaproteobacteria > Rhodobacterales > Paracoccaceae > Thioclava > Thioclava sp. DLFJ4-1. The sequence goes on along the minus strand of NZ_MPZT01000003.1, from coordinate 351,417 downwards.
GACTCGATCAAGGGCTCGGCCGTGAACCCGGTGCTGCGCGAGGGTAACTCGGACCGCCGCGCCGCCGCTGCCGTGAAGAAATTCGCGCAGAACAACCCGCACCGCATGGGCGAGTGGACCGCCGACAGCAAGACCCGCGTGGCGACCATGTCGGAGGGCGATTTCTTCTCGAACGAACTCTCGGCCACCCTGCCGAAGGCATCCACCGCGAAGATCGTTCTGGAAGGCGCAGATGGCGAGACCGTTCTGAAGGACGGCGTGAGCTATCCCGAAGGCACCGTGGTCGATGCGACCTACATGTCCGCTGACAAGCTCGACGCGTTCCTCGCCGAGGAAATCAGGAAGACCAAGGACGAAGGCGTCCTGTTCTCGCTGCATATGAAAGCGACGATGATGAAGGTCTCCGACCCGATCATCTTCGGTCATGCGGTGAAGGAATGGCTCAAGCCGGTCTTCGAGAAATACGGCGACAAGATGAAGTCGCTCGGCGTCGATCCGGCTTCGGGCATGGGCGACCTGCTGGAGCGCGTCAAAGGCGAGCCGGAAATCCTCGCTGCGATCGAAGAGGTCCGCGACCAGCGCCCGCCGATGTATATGGTGAACTCGGACAAGGGCATCACCAACCTGCACGTGCCCTCCGATGTCATCATCGACGCCTCGATGCCCGCGCTGATCCGCGCCGGCGGCAAAGGCTGGGGCCCGGACAACAAGGAACACGACTGCGTCTGCGTGATCCCGGACAGCTCCTACGCACCGGTCTACGATGCGACGATCGAGTATTTCAAAGCCAACGGCAAACTGAACCCCGCTACCGCGGGCACCGTTCAGAACATCGGCCTGATGGCGCAGAAAGCCGAGGAATACGGCTCGCACCCGACCACCTTCGAGATCCCGACCGACGGCACCGTGAAGATGGTGCTCGACGACGGCACGGTGCTGCATTCGCATGACGTGAAGAAGGGCGATATCTGGCGTTCGGCTTCGGCCCGCAAGGCGCCGATCGAAGACTGGGTGAACCTCGCCATCGACCGTCAGAAGGCGACCGGCTACCGCGCGATCTTCTGGCTCGACGAGACCCGCGCCCACGATGCGGAGCTGATCTCCTTCGTGAAGCCGATCCTGGAGGCCAAAGGCGTGGCCGACAAGTTCGAGATCATGGCCCCGCGTGAGGCGACCATCGCCTCGCTCGAGACTATCACCAAGGGCGAGAACACCATCGCGATCACCGGCAACGTGCTGCGCGACTACCTGACCGACCTGTTCCCGATCCTCGAGCTCGCCACCTCGGCCAAGATGCTCTCGATCGTGAAGCTGATGCAGGGCGGCGGTCTGTTCGAGACTGGCGCTGGCGGCTCGGCGCCGAAACACGTCCAGCAGCTGGTGGAAGAAAACCACCTGCGTTGGGACTCGCTGGGCGAATTCTGCGCATTGGGCGAGAGCTTCAAGTTCTTCGCCGACCAGACCGATAACGCGAAAGCGCGCGTGCTGGGCGAAACCGTCGAGACCGCGACGCAGGGCATTCTCGACAATGACCGTTCGCCCTCGCGCAAGGTCGGCGAGCCCGACAACCGCGCCAGCCACTACTGGTTCGCCCGCTACTGGGCCGACGCGCTGGCCGCACAGTCGAGCGATGCCGAGCTGGCCGCGGAATTCGCCCCCATCGCCAAGGCGCTGGCTGATGGCGAAGCGAAGATCGTGGCCGAACTGGCAGAGGTTCAGGGCAAGCCCGCCGATATCGGCGGCTACTACCACGCCGATCCGAAAAAGCTCGCAGCGGTGATGCGCCCGAGCGAAACGCTCAACGCCATCATCGGCTGAGAGCACTGAGACAGAGGGGGCGGCGCGGGCCGCCCCTTTCGATTCCCGGCCTCCCCGGAACACAAACCCGTGAATTTTGGAAGGAACGCGCATGACCAAGATCAAGGTAGACAACCCCGTCGTCGAACTCGACGGCGACGAGATGACCCGCATCATCTGGGACTTCATCAAGCAGAAGCTGATCCTGCCCTATCTCGATATCGACCTGAAATATTACGACCTCGGCATCGAGAGCCGCGACGCGACCGACGACCAGATCACCGTCGATGCGGCCGAGGCGATCAAGCAATACGGCGTCGGCGTCAAATGCGCGACGATCACCCCCGACGAGGCGCGGATGGAGGAATTCAACCTCAAGCGCATGTATCGCTCGCCCAACGGCACGATCCGCAACATCCTCGGCGGCGTCATCTTCCGCGAGCCGATCATCTGCAAGAACGTCCCGCGCCTCGTTCCGGGCTGGACCAAGCCGATCGTCGTGGGCCGTCACGCCTATGGCGACCAGTACAAGGCCACCGATTTCCGTTTCCCCGGCAAGGGAACGATCACGCTGAAATTCGTGGGCGACGACGGCGAAGTGATCGAGAAGGAAGTGTTCAAGGCCCCCGACGCGGGCGTCGTGATGGGCATGTACAACCTCGACAAATCGATCATCGACTTCGCGCGGGCCTCGCTGAACTACGGTCTGCTGAAGGGCTGGCCGGTCTATCTCTCGACCAAGAACACGATCCTCAAGGCCTATGACGGGCGCTTCAAGGATCTGTTCCAGCAGGTCTTCGAGGAAGAATTCGCCGAGAAGTTCAAGGAAGCTGGCATCTGGTACGAGCACCGCCTGATCGACGACATGGTGGCGTCGTCGCTGAAATGGTCGGGCGGCTATGTCTGGGCCTGCAAGAACTACGATGGCGACGTGCAGTCGGATACGGTCGCGCAGGGCTTCGGCTCGCTGGGCCTGATGACCTCGATCCTGATGACGCCCGATGGCCAGACGGTGGAAGCCGAGGCCGCCCACGGCACGGTGACGCGTCACTACCGCCAGCATCAGCAGGGCAAGGAAACCTCGACGAACTCCATCGCCTCGATCTTCGCCTGGACCGGTGGCCTGAAGCACCGCGCCAAGCTCGATGGCAACGCGCAGCTCCAGACTTTTGCGGAAACGCTCGAGAAGGTCTGCGTGCAGGCGGTCGAAGACGGTCACATGACCAAGGACCTCGCGCTGCTCGTCGGCCCCGATCAGAAGTGGCTGACCACGATGGGCTTCCTCGAGAAGATCGACGAATACCTGAACAAGTCGCTGTCGCTCTGAGCGCTGCGAGATGGACTGAGGAAGGCGGGGATCTCCCCGCCTTTTTTCGTTTCTGGCACGGGGCGACCAGCCCCGGGCCGCGCCCGACCTCCCCCCCGGGGAGGGCGCATTGGCGAAGACATCGCAGGCACGACCGACACACGGGCTTGCACGATAAAGCACCAAGCCACGAACGAGGCACAGCGCCCACCCGAGGTCGGGCGCGTCCCTCCGTTTGGGATGGGCCAGGCGCATCACACGCCCGGCCCTTTCTCTCACCGCATCATGCTCCACGGCTCTGGCGGAGGCTCGGCGGGCCCGAGCCCGATATCTCTGCGCAAGTGGTCGCTGAGCTGCCCCGCATCGAGCGGGCGCGGTTTGCCGCCGCGCGCGATCAGCGCGAACAGCGCCGCGCGGAGAACTTTGCCTGCGCCGAACTTGGCGATGGCGGCTTCGATGGTGAATGCGTCGCTCGGACGCTCGAGAGTCTGGATCATGTCATGTCCCGGCGCGGGACCATCCCCGCAACCGGCCTTTCGTCTACTGATGTGAAAGAAGACCCGACGGGGACCGCGAGAGCGCGGCCAGGATGCGTCACGACAGGATCGGGACGCGGAAATCGGGTCAGTTTGCGGGAGTGGAGCCTAGGCTCCGGGGCGTATCGGGAGGGTCAGTCCTGGCGTCGTGCGACGCGAGTGGTGCCCGAAAAACCGATACGGGTTTCGCACTGCGATGCGAGGGCTTGGCGATATGACATCATGGCGGCCCTCCTCTTGTCTTGGGCATTGCGAATGGCGCCAATTGGCCCGATCCCGAAAGCGGCGGCAACTCACGCGACTGTGATCCGCAGGTATTGGAGCACCTCTGTTGCCGATGCGCCTCAGTTCTTGCGCTTGGCGTTGCCGCGTGGCATCTGAGCGCCATGAGCGATACCCGTATCCAAGACCCGCACCGCCACACCCTGCCCGAGGACACCCAAGGGCTTCTCACCGGCACTTTGTTGGTGGCGCTGTCGGTGTCGCTGCTGCATGGCGCGGGGCTGTTCACCGGTCAGATCGCGGGCCTGTCGCTGGTGCTGTCTTACGTCACCGGATGGAGCTTCGGCGCGATCTTCTTCACGCTCAACCTGCCCTTCTACTGGCTGGCCTTCCGCCGGATGGGCGCGCGGTTCACGGTGAAGACGGTGCTCTCGGTCGCGCTCCTGTCCGGATTTACCGAAATATTCCCGCATCTTCTGAGCTTCGCGATCCTTCACCCCGGCGCGGCCGCCGTGCTGGCGGGCGTGACCGCAGGCGCGGGCCTTCTGGCGCTGTTCCGCCACGGTGCGAGCCTTGGCGGCGTGGGGATCGTGGCGCTTTATCTGCAGGACAAGACCGGTTTCAAGGCGGGCCGCACGCAGATCCTGTTCGATTGCGGCGTGTTCCTCTTCGCGCTCTTCGTGCTGCCGCTCGACAAGGTGCTGTGGTCGCTGCTGGGCGCGATGGTTCTGAACGTGATCATCCTGATCAACCACCGCCGCGACCGCTATATCGCCACCTGATCCGGGCGTGATCTGCGGGCAACGGGTCCGCGCACCCTGCCCCGACCCTTTCGCGCGCTGCAAAGCCGACCTGCGCCCAGCGATTTGGTAGGTCAGCCATTATGCCCTATTATTAGGTCATGACCACTGACGCACATATCACCGCCGACCAGATCGCAGCCAAAGAAGCGACCCGTCCGCATTACTCGAAGCTCGAGGATCTGCAGGGCCTCGTCGTGGCCGCGGCCCAAGCCGCGCTGGGGATCCACCTGCTGCGCGCCGCGGGCCTCGTGACCGGGGGCACTGCAGGTGCCGCGCTGATCCTGTCCTATATCACCGGGTTCAGCTTCGGGGTTGTGTTCTTCGTGATCAACATCCCCTTCTACGCCTTCGCCTATTACGCGCGCGGTGCAGGCTTTGCGCTGAAAAGCCTCGTGACCGTGACGCTCGTCTCGCTCATGGCCGAGGCGCTCAAACCCGTGCTGCATGTCGCGGAAATCCACCCCGCCGTGGCCGCCGTGCTGTTCGGCATTTCGGCAGGCGTCGGCCTTCTCGGCCTCTTCCGCCACAAGGGCAGCCTTGGCGGTGTCTCCATCGTCGCCGTGATCCTGCAAGACAAGTTCGGCTTCCGCGCCGGCTGGACGCAGTTGATCCATGACCTGTGCCTGTTTGTCATCGCGAGCTTCATCCTCGCGCCGCCGCTGGTTCTCTACTCGCTTCTGGGCGCGCTGGTGCTGAACTTTATCGTCGCGATGAACCACCGACGCGACTGGTATATCGCCGAGTGATCCGGCAAAGTGCCGGGCATGTTCAACACCTACCTCTTCCTGCTCATCGCGGTCGCCTTCGAGACCTTCGGCTCGGCCTGTCTGCAGGCGAGCCAGCAATTCACGCGGTTCTGGCCGACGGTGGGCGTGGCGGTGGGCTTCATCGGCGGGCTTTATTTCTTCACGCTGGTACTGAAGGTGCTGCCGCTCGGGATCACCTATGCGCTGTGGTCCGGGATCGGCATGGTTCTGATCGCGGGCGTGGGCTGGCTGATGTTCAATCAACGGTTGGATTTGCCCGCGCTGATCGGTATCGCGCTGATTCTGACGGGGATCATCGTAATCAACCTGTTCTCGAAATCGCATTTCCACTGACGTGATGCCGCATCGCGGCGGGATTGCCGCGCTGGGGGCTAGCCGAGAGGCAATCTTTCCTTTATGGGCGGGGCAACTCAAGAACAGGACGACCTCCCATGGACCTTCGCAACATTGCGATCATCGCTCACGTGGACCACGGCAAGACGACGCTCGTGGACCAGCTTCTGCGCCAATCGGGCGCTTTCCGTGAAAACCAAGCCGTCGCCGAACGCGCGATGGACAGCAACGACATCGAACGCGAACGCGGCATCACCATTCTCGCCAAGGCCACCTCGGTCGAGTGGAAAGGCACCCGCATCAACATCGTCGACACCCCCGGCCACGCCGATTTCGGCGGCGAGGTAGAGCGTATCCTGTCGATGGTGGACGGTGTTGTGCTGCTGGTGGACGCGGCCGAAGGCCCGATGCCGCAGACCAAATTCGTGACCTCGAAGGCGCTCGCGCTCGGCCTGAAGCCGATCGTGGTGCTCAACAAGGTCGACAAGCCCGCAGCCGAGCCCGATCGTGCGCTCGACGAGGTGTTCGACCTCTTCGCGAACCTCGACGCCGATGAAGAGCAGCTCGACTTCCCGCACCTTTATGCCTCCGGCATCGGCGGCTGGTGTGACGAAGAGCTGGACGGCCCGCGCGAGAACCTCGACGCGCTGTTCGACCTGATCCTGAAGCATGTCGAGCCGCCGAAGCAGGAATTCCGCGCCGACGAGCCCTTCCAGATGCTGGCCACCACGCTCTCGGCCGACCCGTTCATCGGGCGCATCCTTACGGGCCGCATCGAGGCGGGCACGCTGAAAGTCGGCGATCAGCTCAAGGCGCTGTCGCGCAAGGGCGACCGCATCGAAGCCTTCCGCTGCACCAAGATCCTCGCCTTCCGTGGTCTGTCGCAGCAGCCGATCGACGAAGCCGTCGCAGGCGACATCGTCACCGTCGCGGGCATGACCAAGGCGACCGTGGCCGACACGCTCTGTGCGCCCGAAGTCGACACCCCGATTGACGCACAGCCGATCGATCCGCCGACGATCTCGGTGACCTTCGGCATCAACGACTCGCCGCTCGCTGGTAAGGACGGCTCGAAGGTGCAGTCGCGCATCATTCGCGACCGCCTGATGAAAGAAGCCGAAACCAACGTCGCGATCCGCGTCGAAGACACCCCCGGCGGCGACGCCTTCGTGGTCTCGGGCCGTGGCGAACTTCAGATGGGCGTTCTGATCGAGAACATGCGCCGCGAAGGGTTCGAACTGTCGATCTCGCGCCCGAAGGTGATTTTCCGCGAGGAAGACGGCCAGCGCATGGAGCCGATCGAGGAAGTTATCATCGACGTGGATGAGGAATATTCCGGCGTCGTGATCGAGAAACTGACCGGCTACCGCAAGGGCGAGCTGGCCGAGATGCGTCCCGCTGAGGGTGGCAAGACCCGCATCGTGGCCCATGTCCCGTCGCGCGGCATGATCGGCTATCAGGGCGAGTTCCTGACCGACACGCGCGGCTCGGGCGTGCTCAACCGCCTGTTCCATGGCTGGACACCTTACAAGGGCCCGATCGACGGCCGCCGTCAGGGCGTGCTGATCTCGATGGAGAATGGCGTATCGGTCGCCTACGCGCTGTGGAACCTCGAAGAACGCGGCAAGCTGTTCATCGGCGCGCAGGAGCAGGTCTACACCGGCATGATCATCGGCGAGCATTCGCGCGAGAACGATCTTGAAGTGAACCCGCTCAAGGGCAAGAAGCTGACCAACGTCCGCGCCTCGGGCACGGATGAAGCGGTCCGCCTGACCCCGCCGACGCGGATGTCGCTCGAGGAAGCCATCGCCTATATCAACGATGACGAACTCGTCGAGGTCACGCCGAAATCGATCCGCCTGCGCAAACTGCACCTCGATCCGCACGAGCGTAAGCGCGCCGCGCGCGAAGCGTGATCGGTTGCGGCCCACGCCGCACCGGAACACCGCAAGCTGACGTCACGAAGAAGGCCCCGCGCACCCGCCGGGGCCTTCTCCATGATTGCACCCGCCGCTTGCGGCCTTTATAAGGTTCCACAACAATATCTAGAATATCGAGGCGCGCGTGACCGACACTCCTGAACCGCCGGAAACCGAAGAAGAAGGCCCCGGGCGGCCCGCTTATCTCGGCCCCACTGTGTCCATCGCGGACGAGATGAAAACCGCCTATCTCGATTACGCGATGAGCGTGATCGTGAGCCGCGCAATCCCCGATCTGCGCGATGGTCTGAAGCCCGTTCACCGGCGCATTCTCTTCGCGATGCACGAGACCGGGAACACGTTCGACAAGCCTTATCGCAAATCGGCACGTCCGGTCGGCGACGTGATGGGTCAGTATCACCCGCATGGCGACGCCGCGATCTACGACGCGTTGGTGCGGATGGCGCAGCCCTTCTCGATGTCGCTGCCGCTGCTCGACGGTCAGGGCAACTTCGGCTCGATGGACGGCGATAACGCCGCTGCGATGCGTTACACCGAAGTGCGCATGGCGAAACCGGCCAATTACATTCTCGCCGATATCGAGAAAGACACGGTCGATTTCCAGGACAACTACGACGGCAAGCAGGAAGAACCGACGGTTCTGCCCGCACGCTTCCCGAACATGCTGGTCAACGGCGCGGGCGGTATCGCGGTCGGTATGGCGACCAACATCCCGCCGCATAACCTCGGCGAGGTCTGCGACGCGACTCTGGCGCTGATCGACAACCCCGACATGTCGGACGAGGCGATCATGGAGATCGTCCCCGCCCCCGACTTCCCCACCGGCGGCCTGATCATGGGCCGTGGTGGCGCACGCAAGGCTTACCTTGAAGGGCGCGGCTCGGTCATCATCCGGGCGAAGACCCGCGTGGAAGAAATCCGCAAGGACCGCTTCGCGATCGTGCTGGACGAGATTCCCTATCAGGTGAACAAGGCGGCGATGATCGAAAAGATCGCCGATCTCGTGCGCGAGAAGAAGCTCGAAGGCATCTCGAACATCGCTGACGAATCCGACCGCGTCGGCGTCCGCGTCGTGATCGAGCTGAAGCGCGACGCGACTCCGGATGTGGTGCTCAACCAGCTTTTCCGCTTCACGCAGATGCAGACCTCCTTCGGCTGCAACATGCTGGCGCTGAACGGCGGCCGCCCCGAGCAGCTGACGCTTCGCCAATTCCTCAGCTATTTCATCAGCTTCCGCGAGGAAGTTGTCGCGCGCCGCACCGCGTTCGAACTGCGCAAGGCGCGCGAGCGCAGCCACGTCCTGTGCGGTCTGGCCGTGGCAGTGTCGAACGTGGACGAGGTCGTGGCCACCATCCGCTCCTCGGCCGATGCGGCAGAGGCTCGCGCCCGCCTGATGGAGCGCCGCTGGCCCGCGCATGACATCGTCGAATATCTCAAGCTGATCGACGATCCGCTGCATCCGGTCAACGATGACGGCACCTATAACCTGTCCGAGACGCAGGCCCGCGCGATCCTCGATCTGCGCCTGCAGCGTCTGACCCAGATCGGGGTGAAGGAAGTCACGGATGAGCTCGCCCAACTGGCCGAGAAGATCCGCGAATACCTCGCCATCCTCGCCTCGCGCGAGCGGATCATGGCGATCATCGCCGACGAGCTGCGCGAAGTGCGCGAGCTCTTTGCCGTGCCGCGCCGCACCGAGATCATCGACTGGGCCGGCGACATGGCCGACGAAGACCTGATCGAGCGCGAAGACATGGTCGTGACCGTCACGCAGGGCGGTTACATCAAGCGCACGCCGCTCGCCGATTTCCGCTCGCAAAAGCGCGGCGGCAAAGGGCTGTCGGGTGGCGCGCTGAAGGATGACGACACGGTCACCACGCTGTTCGTCGCCAATACCCACACGCAGCTTCTGTTCTTCACGACCGGCGGCATGGTCTACAAGATGAAGTGCTGGCAGCTGCCGCTCGGCTCGCGCCAGTCCAAGGGCAAGGCGATCGTCAACATCCTGCCGATCCCCACCGGCGTCTCGATCGCGGCGATCACGCCGGTCGATCGCGACGAGGCGGAATGGGACGACCTGCAGATGGTCTTCGCGACCTCCAAGGGCACCGTGCGCCGCAACCGCCTGTCGGATTTCACCAACGTCATGCGCAACGGCAAGATCGCGATGAAATTCGAGGACGAGAACGAAGGCATGCGCCTGATCAACGCGCGCATCTGCTCCGAGGACGATGACGTGATGCTGGTCACCGCCAGCGGCCGCGCGATCCGCTTCCCCGTGCCGGAAGTGCGCGTGTTCAACTCGCGCAACTCGGTCGGCGTGCGTGGCATCAAGCTGAAGGGCGATGACGAGGTCGTCTCGATGTCGGTCATCCGCCACTTCGAGGCCACTTCGGAAGAGCGCGTGGCCTACCTCAAGCAGCGTCGCCTGATGGCGGGCGTCACCGAGGAAGAGATCGAGCCCGACGAGGACGAGGAAGCCGTGGTCGAAGGTCAGCTGTCGACCGAGCGCTATGCCGAGATGTCCGCCGCCGAGGATCTGATCCTGACGATCACGTCCAAGGGCTCCGGCAAGATCTCGTCGTCGCATGACTACCCGACGCGCGGTCGCGGCGGTCAGGGCGTGACGGCGATCGACAAGGCGATGCGGGGCGGCCCACTTGTGGCCTCCTTCCCGGTCGAGATGAGCGATCAGATCATGCTCGCCACCTCGACGGGACAGTCGATCCGCTGCCCGGTAGAAGACATCTCCTTCCGCTCGCGTTCGGCCGGTGGCGTGCGTGTGTTCAACACCGCCAAGGGCGAGGTCGTGGTCTCGGTCGCGCGGATCGCCGATCAGGGCGATGACGACGATCTGGATCCGGAGGCCGAAGGGCCGACCGATGCGCCGGACGCGCCCGACACGTCGGGTGACGGCGGCACGCCGGATAGCGAAAGCTGATCCCGTACGGGCTGTTCCCAATTCGGAACGGCTTCGCAAAAAGCAATGAAATCAAGCCCCCGCTCCGCAAGGACGGGGGCTTTTTCTTGTTACAGGACGGGGTCGACGTCTGGAACTTCGGCGGGCGCGTGGCGCTCGGCAAAGGCTCGAACAAGAAGCTGTTCCGCTACCGACCCACCTTCTGATTGCAGACGCATTCCGATGTTGCGGCCCGGCCACGCGCCGGGCCGTTTCCATTTTTTCTTTTCTCCAATGTCCCGTCTGCGCGGAACCACCCCTGAAGCCACCCGTTGCGGTTGCACTATTAGAAACAGGGAGAGTTTCATGAAAGCCTTTGCAGACAGGCTCGGTCTGAGAACCGACCCGACCATTTTCTTCGTATCGGCAGGCTTCACGATCCTCTTCGTGCTCGCGCTTGTCATCTTCCCCGGCCCGATTGGCGATGCGTTCGCCACGGGCCGTTCTTGGATTGTCACCAATCTCGGCTGGTTCTTCATCCTCGGCGTAAACATCTGGCTCGGGTTCCTGATCTGGGCCGCACTGTCGCGCCACGGGCATATCCGGCTCGGTCCGAAGGACAGCCGCCCGGAATATGGAAACCTGTCATGGTTCACGATGCTCTTCGCGGGCGGCATCGGCACGGTGCTGATGTTCTGGGGCGTGGCCGAGCCGATCAGCCATTTCTCCAAGCCACCGCTGCCGGGCGTCGAGCCCTATTCAGACGAGGCCGCGAAAGATGCGATTTCCATCGCGGTCTATCACCTCGGCCTGCATACCTGGACGATCTTCACGCTGCCGGGGCTTGGTTTCGCCTATTTCATCAACCGCTATGACCTGCCAGTGCGGGTGTCATCGGTGTTCTACCCGCTGCTGAAAGAGGGCATCAACGGGCCGATCGGCAAAGCGATCGACATCGCCTCGATCCTCGGCACGCTGTTCGGCGTCGCCGTCTCGCTCGGCCTCGGCTCCAGCCAGATCGCCGCCGGTCTGGATGCGCTTCTGGGCACCGGCGACGGCACCTTCGTCAAGATCGCGATCCTGACCGCGCTCACCGCTGTTGCGATCACCTCCATCGTGGCGGGGCTCGACAAGGGCGTGAAGCTCTTGTCGAACATCAATATCGGCATGGCCGTGGGCCTAATGGTCTTCGTGCTGATCTTCGGCTCTACCCTGTTCCTGCTGCGCGGGATCGTGCAGACCGTCGGCCTCTATCTCACCAACCTGCCGCATCTGGCCTTCTGGAACGACATGCTGGCCAACGAGAACCCCGACACGCCCGGCTGGGGCTGGCAGGGTTCGTGGACCGTGTTCTACTGGGCGTGGACGGTGACCTGGTCGCCCTTCATCGGGTTGTTCGTGGCCCGCATCTCGCGCGGTCGCACGGTGCGTGAATTCGTCTTCGGCGTGCTTCTGGCACCCTCGCTCTTCACCCTGATCTGGTTCGCGATCTTCGGCTGGCAGGCGATGGAGTTCGACGGGATCGGCCAAGCCGCCCGCGATGCGATGGGCGATCAGGCGGGGCAATTGTCTCAGGCCGTCTCGGATAGTGTGCCGCTGGCGATGTTCGCCTTCTTCGAGCACTTCCCCTTCGTCCATATCGTCCAAGGCATCGCAGTGATCGTGGTGGCGATCTTCTTCGCAACCTCGTCGGACTCGGCCTCGCTGGTGGTCGACATGCTCTGCACCGGCACGCCGACCCCCGGCCCGGTCCATCAGCGCGTCTTCTGGGGCGCGGCTGAGGGGCTGGTCGCGGCGATGCTGATCGTGCTGGCGGGCGATGCGGGGCTGACCGCGCTGCAGCAGGTCATTACGGTCGTCGGGCTGCCGATCTTCATCCTCGTGTCGATGATGATCCCCTCGATCATAAAGGGCTTTGCGCTGGAGGATATCGACCACGTCTCGATCGGGAAGCGGCCCAAGCTGGACGATTTCTGATCGCGCGATTCCGAGGTCAGACCCAATCGAACGGCCCGGAGAGGAAACGCTCCGGGCCGTTAACCCATTAGAAAGTTTAACCCTTCCTTAAGACCCACCCGCCTGCCAAAAGAGATCGAAGCCGCAGCGGAGCATGAGCCCGAAGCGCAGCCGGCGAAGATCGGCCTTGTTCAGTTACCGCGTCACGAGGTCCGATCATGCGCAACGCTCCTGTCTCTGCCCTGCGGGGCGCCTTTTTCTGTCTCGCCGCAGCCGTCAGCGCTGACCCCGCGCTCGCCCAAAGCGCGCTCGGCTTCACCGGGGCCGAGCTGACGATCCAGAACAGCACCGGCGACTTTGGAACCGCCCGCGCCGATCTGAGCGCCGATTTCGCGCTGACCCCGGCGCATGGGCTGCAACTCGACCTCGGCGCAAACGATGCCGGTCCGCGCTGGCGCGGCGATCTCGCGGCGCATCTCTACATGGCGCCCACGGAGCGCGCCAAATACGGGCTCTTCGCCGCCGTCTCCGACACCAGCCACGCCAGCCAGACGGCCTATGCGGCGGGCGCGGAAGCGATCTGGGCTGTCGGCGCGCGCGGCAGCGTCTCGGCACGCGCCGGGCTCGGCACCGTCAAACCCGGCAGCAACGATTACGTCTTCGCAGGCCTCGGCGGACGATGGGACGTCAGCCCGCGCACGACGCTCACCGCCGACCTTTCCGTCGTGGACATCTCCGAACTCGCCTTCAGCACCCGCGAGACCACCGCCGCGTTCGGCATAGGCCACCGGCTGGGCGACGGCCCAGCGACGCTCTTCACCCGCATCGAGCGCGCCCATTTCACAGGTCGCCCCGACAGCCGCGACGAGACCCGTCTCGCCCTCGGCCTCAAGTTGCGCTTCGGCCCGCGCGGCCACGGCGTGCGCAACCAGAACTTCGCGCCGATCCGCCCGCTGGACGGGCTATTTGCGCGCGGCACCTTCGCCCTGGACTGAGCATCTGCGATCGGCCTTCCCTTTTGCCGCTTTGACCACTACATGAGCGGCCATGACAGAAGAACTCCATATCGTCGGCGGTGGCATGGCGGGCTCGGAAGCGGCCTGGCAGGCGGCGAATGCCGGTATCCGCGTGGTGCTGCACGAAATGCGGCCCAAGGTCGAAACCTTTGCGCACCAGACCGGCAACTATGCCGAGATGGTCTGCTCGAACTCGTTCCGCTCGGACGATCACGAGCGCAACGCCGTGGGTCAGCTCCATTGGGAAATGGGCGCCGCGAACGGGCTGATCATGGAAACCGCGCGCAAGCACCGTCTGCCCGCAGGCGGTGCGCTGGCCGTGGACCGCGAGGCGTTTTCGCAATCCGTGACCGAGGCGCTGCGCGCCCATGAGAATATTTCCTTTACCGAGGAAGAAGTTACGGAGCTTCCTTCAAGTGGCAAATGGATCTTCGCGACCGGCCCGCTGACCTCGGAATCCTTGGGCAAAGCGATCCTGCAAGCCACCGGCGAAGAGCGTCTGGCCTTCTTCGACGCCATCGCCCCCATCGTCTATGCCGACACGATCGACATGTCCGTCGCGTGGCGTCAGTCGCGCTACGACAAGGGCGAAACCGAGGAGGAGCGCACGGCCTATATCAACTGCCCGATGACGAAGGACGAATACGAAGCCTTCATCGACGCGCTTCTCGCGGCCGACAAGACCGAGTTCCACGAGGGCGAAACCGCGGGCTATTTCGACGGCTGCCTGCCGATCGAGGTGATGGCCGAACGCGGCCGTGAAACCCTGCGTCACGGGCCGATGAAACCGGTCGGGCTGACCAATGAACACGATCCGCAAACCAAGGCCTGGGCCGTGGTGCAACTGCGCCGCGACAACGCGCTTGGCACGCTTTACAATATCGTGGGCTTCCAGACCAAGATGAAGTACGGTGCGCAAGCCGCTGTTTTCCGGATGATTCCGGGCCTTCAGGACTCCAAGTTCGCGCGTCTGGGCGGCATCCACCGCAACACCTTCATCAACTCGCCGACGCTGCTCGATGCACAGATGCGGCTGAAGTCGCACCCGAACCTGCGCTTCGCCGGCCAGATCACCGGCGTCGAAGGCTATGTCGAGAGCGCCGCGATGGGGCTGCTGGCCGGCCGTATGGCTGCTGCCGAGCTTCAAGGCCGCGAACTGCCGCCGCCGGGACCCGAAACCGCGATGGGGGCGTTGATCACCCACATCACCGGCGGGGCCGAGGCGAAGACATTCCAACCGATGAACGTCAATTTCGGGCTCTTCCCGCCGATCGACGCCAAGGGCGGGCGGCGTGGCCGCAAAGACCGCTACAAGGCCTATACCGATCGCGCCAAGACGGTCTTCGGCGACTGGCTGGCGCAGCAAGGAGAGACTGTATGAATTACGTTCTGGCCCTGTTTCTGCCGCCGCTTTCTATCGTGCTGATCGGGCGCATCTTCCTTGCGATCCTCGTCTTCGTGATCTGGATCCCGGCGATCATCTTCTCTGGCGGGCTGACGCATCCGATGTTCATCCTGCTCGCCTGGATCCTGATCTATCAGGCGCATGCGGATCGCCGCGCGGGCGGCTGATTTGGCGGGGTGCGCGCGTCAATGATCACACGCTTCGCCCCCTCGCCAACGGGCCCGCTGCATCTGGGCCATGCCTATAGTGCGATCTTCGCGCATGACATGGCACGCAAGGCCGGCGGCCAGTTCCTGCTGCGGATCGAAGATATCGACCAAAGCCGCGCGCGACCACATTGGGAAGAGCAAATCTATGACGATCTGCGCTGGCTTGGGCTGACCTGGGACGGGCCGGTTCTCCGCCAATCGGACCGCTTGAACATCTATCGCGAAGCCCTTGAAACACTTTGGGAAAGAGACCTTCTCTTTGCCTGCACCTGCACGCGGCGTGATATCGAGGCGGCAGCCTCCGCACCGCAGGAAGGCGTGCAATACGGGCCCGACGGTCTGATCTACCCCGGCACCTGCCGCGAGCGCGGCGCGCGTCGCCCCGGGGCTCCGCTGCCCGACAGCGCGCTACGCCTGAACATGATCCGTGCCGCCCGCGATATCCGTTTCGAGGAAATCTGCGCGCTGCACAAAGGCACGCATAACGTCTCCCGCGCCGATCTGATCGACAAGGTGGGCGATGTCGTGCTCGCGCGGCGCGAGATGGGCACGTCCTATCATCTCGCAGTCGTGCTCGACGATGCCGCGCAAGCCATTACTCATGTCACCCGCGGCGCGGACCTGTTCGACGCCACGCAGATCCATGTTCTGCTTCAAGCGATGCTTGAACTTCCGACGCCAACTTATTGCCATCACGAGCTAATCCGTGACGAGAGTGGAAAACGCCTCGCGAAGCGCGACGACGCCCGCGCCATCGCGAAATACCGCGAGGACGGGGCCACCCCGGGCGACATTCGCCGCATGGTCGGGCTGCCCGCTTCCTCTTGACGGAAATATCCTCCCCGAAGGGCCGCTCTCAATCTTCCATCGGCGTGAGGATCTCGACCTCTTCGCCATCGCGGATCGCGGTGTAGAAGCACGACCTGCGATTGGTGTGGCAAGCCGGGCCTTCCTGCTCGACCAGCACCAGAAGCGTGTCGCGGTCGCAATCGACCCGCATCTCGCGCAGGCGCTGCACATGGCCCGAGGTCTCGCCCTTCACCCAGAACGATTTCCGCGAGCGCGACCAATAGGTTACGCGTCCTGTTTCAAGTGTCTTCGCGACGCTTTCCGCGTTCATCCATGCCATCATCAGGATATCGCCCGAGAGCGCATCCTGCGCGATTGCGGGGATCAAACCGTTGGCGTCATAGGTCAAGCTGGCGGGATCGAATGGCATCGGCTCTTTCCTTCCTGTGGCTCAGGTCCTATCTACGCCGAACGGGCCGAAGGGGAAAGAGATGAGCGACACCGATCTGATCAAGCTCTATTCGCAGCGTATTCTGGCGCTCGCCGCCGATATGCCGGGCACCGATCCGCTCCCCGCGCCCGATGTGACCGTGCGCAAGCGCGCGCCGCTTTGCGGCTCCACGGTCGAGGTCTCGCTGACCTGCACGGATGGCCGCGTCTCGGGCTATAGCCAGACCGTGCATGCCTGCGCGCTGGGTCAGGCCTCGGCTGCGATCTTCGGGGCGCAGGTCATGGGTCGCACGCGCGACGAGGTCGCGAAGCTGCGCGATCAGCTGGCCGAGATGCTCAAGGGCGGCCCCGTCCCCGATGCGCCTTTCGGCGAATACGAGGTGCTGCAAGCCGCGCGCGACTACCCCAACCGGCATGGCTCGATCCTGCTCGCCCCCGAGGCGACGCTCGAAGCGCTCGAGCAGTGCTGAGCCGCTAACCTCCACCTCTCTCGCGATAAAAAAAGCCGCCACTCGAAAGAGCGGCGGCTGAAGTTGCGCTTTACGGACAGGCGGGCCTGGGGGACAGGCGAAGCCGCAGGTTTGGGACAGGTGCGGCAGCCAAAAAGCGCGAGGCAGTAACGATGAGACAGGTCGGGCTTAGAGGAGCCCCGGCAGCCAAAGCGCCATGATGAAGCTTGCGCAAAGCGCGATACCCCCCACGGCGTCGGCCAGCAGTGTGCTGTGATTGCGGTCGAGAAGTTCCTTGATTTCCTTGGCCATCTGGCACCTCCAATCCCTCTGTTGCTACTTTGTTCTCACATTTGACGTCGCGTGTAAAGAACTTTTTAGGAACATTTGAGAACACTGGGGGAGAACGTGAGTCGAACGGGGCTCAGCCGATACCGATCAAACGGATCGCGCGGTCCTGTTCCATCAGCCACAGCAGCACCCGCGCCGCCTGTCCGCGCGGGCCGCTCAACTCGGGATCGTCGGACAGGAGCTTGCGCGCATCCGACTGCGCCACCGCCATCAGACCGGCCTGGCGTTCGAGGTCAGCCACGCGAAAGCGCGGCAGGCCCGATTGCGCCGTGCCGATCACATCGCCCGCCCCGCGCATGGCGAGGTCTTCCTCAGCGATGCGGAACCCGTCCTCGCTTTCGCGCAGGATCGACAGGCGGCGTTCGGCCGTCTCGCTCAGGGGCGTCTGGTAGATCATCAGGCAGGTCGAGGCCGCGGCCCCACGCCCGACCCGCCCGCGCAGCTGATGGAGCTGCGCGAGACCGAAGCTCTCGGCCCGCTCGATCACCATGATCGAGGCGTTGGGCACGTTTACGCCCACCTCGATCACCGTCGTCGCGACGAGCACCCGGGTCTGCCCCTTCACGAAGGCCGCCATGGCAGCGTCTTTCTCGGCCGACGGCATCTGGCCATGAACAAGCCCCACGACATCGTCGCCAAGCGCCGCGCGCAGCGCCAGAAAACGGTCGGTCGCAGAGCTCAGATCGACGCGCTCGCTCTCTTCGACCAGCGGGCAGACCCAATAGACCTGCCGCCCCTCGGCGACCGCCTTGCGCAGATGCTCGACCACCTCGCCCATCCGCTCCATCGCGACAAGCGCAGTCTTGACCGGCGTCCGGCCCGGCGGCTTCTCGTCCAAGAGGCTCACATCCATATCGCCATATTGCGCAAGCGCGAGTGAGCGCGGGATCGGCGTCGCGGTCATCACCAGCACGTCGACCGCCTGCCCCTTGGCGCCCAGCTCCATCCGCTGCGCGACACCGAAGCGATGCTGTTCGTCGATCACGGAAAGCCGCAAATCCTGAAATTCCACGTCTTTCTGAAAAACCGCATGGGTCCCGACAAGGATCCCGATCGCGCCCGAGACCAGATCGGCGAGCTTGCGCGCCCGCTCCGCCCCCTTGTCGCGCCCGGTCAGGATCTCCAGCCGGACGTCTGCCGCCTCGGCCAGCGGCGCCAAACCTTCGAGATGCTGACGCGCGAGGATCTCCGTGGGCGCCATCATCACGCCCTGCCCGCCAGCCTCAACCGCCGTCAACAGCGCCATGAAGGCGACCAGCGTCTTGCCCGCGCCGACATCGCCCTGCAGCAGCCGGTTCATCCGCCGCTCGGAGCCCAGATCGCCCGCGATCTCGGCAATCGCGCGGGTCTGCGCGCCGGTCGGCTTGTAAGGCAGGCTCGCCAGCACCTGCGCCGAGAGCTTGCCCGTCCCGCGCGTCACGCGGCCCTTCTTGCGCCGCGACTGGCGCCGCGCGAGCGCGAGCGTCATCTGGTGGGCGAAAAGCTCGTCATAGGCGAGCCGCGCACGCGCCGGCGCGGTGGACGAGAGATCGTCAATCTTTTCAGGGTGATGCGCCGTTTTCACCGCGTCCTGCCAATCCGGCCAGCCCTCGCGGCGCTTGAGCGCATCGTCGATCCATTCCGGCAGGTCGGGCGCGCGCGCCAAGGCCCCCTCCGCCGCCTTCGCCATCAGCTTTTGCGTGACGCCCGCGGTGAGCGGATAGACCGGCTCGAACCGGGGCATCTCACCCGCATTTTCGGGCGGCAGGATGTAGTCGGGATGCACGATCTGCGCCTGCCCGTCATATATCTCGAGCTTGCCCGAAATGATCCGCCGCGCCCCGTTGGGCATCTGTTTCGCGAGCCAGTCGCCGCGCGCCCGGAAGAAGACCAGCGTGATATCGCCCTGCGCGTCATGGCACAGAACCCGATCGGGCGCGCCTTGTTTGCGCGCGGGGCTATGAGCGCCGATGGTCACTTCGACGGTGACGGTGGTGCCCGCGGGCACGCCCTGCACGGTCGCGACGGGGCGGCGATCGATCACCGAATAGGGCAAGGTGAACAGTACATCGCGCGGGCGGGTGATCCCCAACCCCTCGAAATGTTTGGCCGTTTTCGGGCCGACGCCCGCAAGACTGTCGAGCTCGGCAAAAAGCTCGAAAAGCTCTGCGGGCCGCGTGCTCATGCGCCCCCCGCGAGCGCGATCCATTCATCCTCGTCGATGACGCGGATGTTCAGCTCGGCCGCTTTCTTGGCTTTCGAGCCCGCGCCGGGCCCTGCGACGAGCAGGTCGGTCTTCGCGCTGACCGAGCCCGAGACCTTGGCACCAAGCGCCTCGGCGCGCGCCTTCGCCTCGGCCCGCGTCATCTTCTCAAGCGTGCCGGTAAAAACGACGGTGAGGCCGGAGACGGGGCTGTCGGATTTCGGCTTCTCGGCCTCCTCGACACTCAGATGCGCGGTGAGACGGTCGATCGAGGCGCGCTCGGCCTCTTGCTGGAACGTCGTCACGACGGATGTTGCGAGCGTCTCGCCGACGCCGTCGATCGAGATCAGATCGTCCCATTCCGCGCCCTGCCCGCACTCGGCCTGCGTCATCGCGGCCTCGAACGCCTCCCACGTGCCGTAATGAGTCGCGAGCATACCGGCGCTGGTTTCGCCGACATGGCGGATGCCGAGCGCGAAGATCAGCCGTTGCAGCGGGATCGTGCGTTTCTCGGCGATCGCGGCAAAGAGGTTGCGCGCGGATTTCTCCCCCCAGCCCTCGCGGTTCTTGAGTTGCTGGAGGCCCTGACCGTAGCGCTCTTCCAGCGTGAAGATGTCGGCGGGCTCCTTGATCCAGCCGTCCTCGTAGAATTGCTCGACCTGTTTCGCGCCGAGCCCTTCAATGTCGAAAGCCGCGCGGGATACGAAATGTTTCAGCTTTTCCACAGCTTGCGCGGGGCAGATCAGCCCCCCCGTGCAGCGGCGCACCGCGTCGCCTTCTTCGCGGATCGCCTCGGATCCGCAGCGCGGGCAATGGGTCGGGAAGTCGTAGGGCACCGCATCGTCGGGGCGGCGCGTGAGGTCCACATCGGCGATCTTCGGGATCACGTCCCCCGCGCGATAGACCTGCACCCAATCGCCGATGCGGATATCCTTGCCGCCGCGGATCTCGGCGCCCTTGGAATCGCGCCCGGCGATGTAATCCTCGTTATGCAGCGTCGCGTTCGAGACGACGACGCCGCCCACGGTCACCGGGGTCAGCCGCGCGACCGGCGAGAGCGCCCCGGTGCGACCGACCTGAATGTCGATCCCTTCGAGCTGCGTCCAGGCAAGCTCGGCGGGGAATTTATGCGCGATCGCCCAACGCGGCGTGGTGGAACGAAAACCGAGGCGGCGTTGCAGCGCGAGGTCGTTCACCTTGTAGACGACGCCATCGATATCGTAGCCGAGCGTAGCGCGCTTGGCCTCGATCTCGCGGTAATGGGCGAGCATATCGGCCGGACCATCGCAGAGTTCCGTCAGCGGATTGGTCTGGAAGCCGAGCGATTGCAGCCGCGCGATGGCGTCGATCTGGGTGTCGGCCAGCGGCGCGGACAGCTCGCCCCAGGCATAGGCGAAGAATTTCAGCGGGCGCGACGCGGTGACTTTCGGGTCGAGCTGGCGCAGCGAACCGGCGGCGGCGTTGCGCGGATTGGCGAAACGTTTCTCGCCCGCGGCCTCGTTGCGGGTGTTGAGCGCCTCGAAATCGGCATGGCTCATATAGACCTCGCCACGCACTTCCAGCACCTCCGGCGCGTCCGCGATCGTGGTCGGAATATCGTCGATGGTGCGGGCATTTTCGGTGACGTTTTCGCCGACCGCGCCGTCGCCGCGCGTCGCGGCATGGATCAGCTTGCCGTGTTCGTAGCGGATCGACAGCGAGAGACCGTCGATCTTCGGCTCGGCCGTGTAGTTGAGCGGCGCGTCGGATTTCAGACCGAGGAAGCTACGGATGCTCTCGTCGAATTCGGTCACGTCCTCGTCGGAGAACGCGTTGGCGAGGCTCATCATGCGGATCGCATGGGTGATCTTGCCGAAGCCTTCGGCCAGCTGCCCGCCCACCTGTTCGCTGGGCGATTGGTCCGATTTCAGCGCGGGGAATTTCGCCTCGATCGCCGCGAGCCGCTGCTTGAGCGCGTCATACTCCACATCCGAAATCTCGGGCGCGTCATGGGTGTGATAGGCAGTATTGGCCGCCGCGATCTTCTCGATCAGCTCGGGCAGCTCGGCGCGGGCCTCGGCCTCGCTCAGCGCGTCGATCTCGGTGCGGCTTGGCTCGGACATAAAAAGACCCCCTCGTGCTGACCTTGGTTTAGGCAAGCGCCGAGGGGGCGTAAAGAGCCGTGACGACGGAGATCATCGGCTTTCGGGACGTCAGGCACCCATCGCGATGCGCCGCTCCAACTCGGACGGGTCGGGATCGCGCAGCACATAGCCGCGGCCCCAGACGGTTTCGATGTAATTTTCGCCCTCGGTGGCATCGGCGAGCTTCTTGCGCAGTTTGCAGATGAAGACGTCGATGATCTTCAATTCGGGCTCATCCATGCCACCATACAGATGGTTCAGGAACATCTCCTTCGTCAGGGTCGTGCCCTTCCGGAGGCTGAGCAGCTCGAGCATCTGGTATTCCTTGCCAGTCAGATGCACCGGCTTGCCATCGACCTCGACCGTCTTCGCATCGAGATTGACCGAGATCTTGCCGGTGCGGATGATCGATTGGGCGTGGCCTTTGGACCGGCGGATGATCGCGTGAATACGCGCCACCAGCTCCTCGCGATGAAACGGCTTCGTCATGTAGTCATCGGCGCCGAAGCCGAATCCCTTGATCTTGTTCTCGGTGTCGTCCGCGCCGGTGAGAATCAGGATCGGCGTGTCGATCCTGGCCAGACGCAATTGCCGTAGCACCTCGTGCCCGTTCATGTCGGGAAGATTGAGGTCGAGCAGGATCAGATCGTAATCGTAGAGCTTCGCGAGATCGATTCCTTCCTCCCCCAGATCGGTGCAGTAGACGTTGAGATTCGCGTGCGTCAGCATCAATTCGATGCTGCGCGACGTCGTCGGGTCGTCTTCCACCAATAAAATCCGCATCCTGGGTTCTCCGCATTAATCCCTCGATCGGGGTCGAGACTTACACCAAATGGTTAACACCGGGTTACCTTGTCACGATTCCGTTACATCGCAATCTAAAGTTGTTTCAATTTCTGGATCGCGGTGACTTTAAGACCTTGAATCCCGTGCCTTTCGACACCCTCGATCCAGAGATCCAATTCCTCGTCAGAGAGCGCGTAACGCTCCAGAACTTCGTCGCGGGCGATCAACCCATGCGCGACCGCCTGCACGATCACCGCTTTCCGGCTCGCCACCCATCGTCGGGTTTTTGGAGAGGGCAGATCCGCGCGCGTCAGGATCGTGCCGTCGGCGAGGGTCACCGCGCGCGGACCATCGACTTTCTTGAGATACATGGGCTCACCCCTTCAAGCTCTTCACGCCGGCCACACTGGCGCGCGGGCCCTTAACACTGCGTGAAACGCGGGGTTGAGAGTGGGTCGCATTTTCCTATATTGCTGCACGTCTCGTTAAAGGACGCTTCATCATGCCCAAGGATCTGCCGCTCAATTCGCTCGGTTTCGCCAAACCGCCCGCGGACACCCGCGTCGTCGTCGCCATGTCGGGCGGCGTCGATAGCTCGGTCGTGGCCGCCAAACTGGCCGAGGAAGGCTATGACGTGGTGGGCGTGACGCTGCAGCTTTACGACCACGGTGCGGCGCTGGCCAAGAAAGGCGCGTGCTGCGCCGGGCAGGACATCCACGACGCGCGCCGCGTGGCCGAGGAGATGGGCTTCCCGCATTACGTGCTCGATTACGAGAACACCTTCCGCGAGGCGGTGATCGACGAATTCGCGGACGCCTATCTGGGCGGCGCGACCCCGGTGCCCTGCATCCGCTGCAATGAGCGCGTGAAGTTCAAGGACCTGCTGGAGACGGCGAAGGACCTCGACGCCGATTGCATGGCGACGGGCCATTACATCCAGCGCAAGGACGGTGCGACCGGGCCCGAGCTGCATTGCGCAGCCGATGCGAACCGCGATCAGAGCTATTTCCTGTTCTCGACCACGCCCGAGCAGCTCGATTACCTGCGCTTCCCGCTGGGCCACCTGCCCTCGAAGGATGCGACGCGGGAACTGGCAGCGAAATACGGGCTGGCGGTGGCGGACAAGCCCGACAGTCAGGATATCTGCTTCGTGCCGAACGGGAATTACGCGAGCGTCATCGAGAAGCTGCGCCCCGGCGCGGCCGATCCCGGCGATATCGTGGATATGGAGGGCAACGTCCTCGGCCAACATCGCGGCGTGATCCATTACACGATTGGCCAGCGGCGCGGGCTCGGCATCGGCGGGCTCGAAGACCCGCTCTATGTGGTGAAGCTCGATCCCGACACCCGCCACGTGGTCGTCGGCCCGAAAGAGGCGCTCTCCACCCGCACCATCCCCGTGCGCGAGATCAACTGGCTGGGCGACGAGCCCTTCACCTCGCGCAAGGAATGGCATCTGAAGGTCAAGGTCCGCTCGACCCGCCCGCCGCGCGAAGCGATCATCCGACCGATCTCGGAGACCGAGGCGGAAGTCGAACTGGTCGTGCCAGAGGAAGGCGTCAGCCCCGGTCAGGCCTGCGTGTTCTACGCGCCCGAGGACAGCCGCATCTTCGGCGGTGGCTGGATCTACAAGAAGTAAGCGCCGAATAGGCCCGCAAACAGCACTGCGCGCGGCGAGCCCGTCTAGCTTGCCGCGCCTATCGCATCTTCGGATCACTCAGACCGGCACGTCTCCGAGGCTCACCCCGTGCTTGCCGACCCGAGTCGTCACTTTTTTCCGACCGCCTTGGCGAGCGCTTCGCCCTCTTCGGTGGCCGAGCGCACCGCGCGCTCCGCAATCCCCGTCATCGAGGTTGCGAGCTTCGTCATCTCGGCGGTGTAATCGCTCGCCGTGCGCTGCCAGAATTCGCCCCAAAGGCTCATCGCGCGCATCGGATCGGGCGTTTCCGCCAACTGGGTGACCATCTCCTGGTCGCGCTCGAAGCGGGTCTTCAGAAACTCGAGCAGCTCGATATTCTGCGCGATCATCGATTCCATCATCTTGAGCTGCGGTGCCATCACCGAGCTTACCGACCCCATATCGGGCACTGGCATGCAGCCAGCCATGTTCATCCCGGGTGCGGATTTCTTCTGTGCCATGTCAGCCTCCCTTGTGACTGGATGGC
Source organism: Thioclava sp. DLFJ4-1 (assembly GCF_002020145.1). Lineage (NCBI taxonomy): Bacteria > Pseudomonadati > Pseudomonadota > Alphaproteobacteria > Rhodobacterales > Paracoccaceae > Thioclava > Thioclava sp. DLFJ4-1. The sequence continues at coordinate 326,933 of NZ_MPZT01000003.1, read as the reverse complement.
GCGAGCGTAGCATGGGTCCGGCGCACAGCGTTTGATTTGGAACAATCTTAGCGCGAAAAGCTTGGCTCAAGGCAAATGCCGAAAAATTGGGCCGAGAACGCGCGCCCGCGTATGCATTTCAAGCATTAGCGTAAGTGAAGGACCGATGGCCGAGCCGCTTCTGATCCCGCGCCCCGAGGGGCTCTATTGCCCTAGCGGCAATTTCTATATCGACCCGAGTCGCCCCGTGGCGCGCGCGCTGATCACGCACGGCCATGCCGATCACGCGCGCGCAGGCCACGGGCATGTGCTGGCCACGCGCCAGACGCTGGAGATCATGGCGATCCGCTATGGCAAGGATTTCGCGGGCCAGCGGCAAGCCTATGAGGGGCCGCTCTCCGTAGGCGGCGTGGATGTCAGCTTTCACCCGGCGGGACATGTGCTGGGCTCGGCGCAGATCGCGATCACGCATCGCGGGCAGCGGATCGTGGCGTCGGGCGATTACGCGCGCGTCTCGAACCCCTCCTGCGCGCCCTTCGAGCCGGTGCCCTGCGATACGTTCATTACCGAAGCGACCTTCGCGCTCCCGGTGTTCAAACATCCCGACCCGGCTGACGAGATGGCCAAGCTGATGGCTTCGATGCGCGCAGCCCCCGAGCGCCCGCATCTGGTGGGTGCCTATGCACTGGGCAAGGCGCAGCGGGTCATCATGCTGGCGCGCGAGGCGGGCTATGACGCGCCGATCTACATCCACGGAGCGCTGCAAAAACTCTGCGACTATCACATCGAGCAGGGCATCCCCTTGGGCGATCTGCGCCCCGCCACGATGGACAAGGCCGAGGCGCGGGCGCTGCGCGAGGCGCTGGTGATCGCGCCGCCCTCCGCCTTTTCCTCGCCTTGGGTGCAGCGCTTTGCCGATCCGGTGATCTCTTTTGCCTCGGGCTGGATGCAGATCCGCGCCCGTGCCCGCCAGCGCGGCGTCGAACTACCGCTGGTGATCTCGGACCATATCGACTGGGTGGACCTGACGCGCACCGTGCGCGAGGTCGATCCGTCCGAGCTATGGATCACCCATGGCCGCGAAGAGGCACTGATGCGCTGGGCCGAACTGGAGGGGCGCGTGGCTCGTCCGCTGCACCTCGTGGGCTATGAGGAGGAGCCGGAATGAAAGCCTTCGCGGTCCTTCTCGAACGGCTCGCCTTCACGCCGGGGCGCAATGCCAAGCTCGACGTGCTGGGTGATTACCTGCGCCATGCGCCCGACCCCGAGCGCGGCTATGCGCTGGCGGCGCTGACCGGAGAGCTGGAACTGGGCCGCGCGCAGCCTGCGGTCCTGCGCGCCATGGTGGGCGAGCGCGTCGATCCCGAGCTCTTCGCGCTGTCCTATGACTACGTGGGCGATCTGGCCGAGACGATCGCGCTGATCTGGCCGCAGGAGAACACCGCCCAGGACGTCGATCTGGTGGAAATCGTCGAGACCCTGCAGGACACGCCGAAAACCCGCGTCGGGCCGCTGATCGCGGGTTGGCTGGATCGGCTGGAGCCCTCGGAACGCTATGCGCTCTTGAAACTCGCGACCGGGGGGCTGCGCGTGGGCGTCTCGGCGCGGCTCGCGCGGGTGGCGCTGGCCTCGGTCGGCACGCCAGAGCTGGAGGAGATCGAGGAAATCTGGCACGGGCTCTCGCCGCCCTATCAGCCGCTTTTCGACTGGATCGAAGGCGGCGAGAAACCCGAGCGCGCGGGCTTTGCGCCGTTCCGGCCCGTGATGCTCTCGACGCCGACCGATCTCGACGCGCTGACCGATCTGCCGCCGGCCGATTTCGTCGCCGAGTGGAAATGGGACGGCATCCGGGTGCAGGCCGTGGCGGAGGGCGGCGAGCGGCGGCTCTATTCGCGCACCGGCGAGGATATCTCCGGCGCCTTTCCCGATGTGGTCGCGCATATGGCGTTCGAGGGCGCGCTCGATGGCGAGTTGATCGTGCGTCGCGGCGATCAGGTCGCGCCCTTCGGCGATCTGCAAAAGCGGCTGGGGCGGAAGTCTCCGGGCAAGGCGATGCTGGCTTCGCATCCGGCGGCGCTGCGCCTCTACGACATCCTGACCGAAGGCGAGGAGGACCTGCGCCCCCTGCCCTTCGAAACCCGCCGCACGCGGCTGGAGGCCTTCGTTGCCGATCTCAATCCTGAACGGTTCGACGTCTCGGAGTTGCTACCCTTCGAGACGTGGGATGACCTTGCGAGCCTACGCGAAGCGCCGCCCGAAGTGGTCATCGAGGGCGTAATGCTCAAACGCCGCGACACGCCCTATATGGCGGGCCGCCCCAAGGGGCCGTGGTTCAAGTGGAAACGCGATCCGCGCATCATCGATGCGGTGATCCTCTACGCTCAACGAGGGCATGGCAAACGCTCGGGCTTCTATTCCGATTTCACCTTCGGCGTCTGGGACGGTGACCGGCTCGTGCCCGTGGGCAAGGCCTATTCCGGCTTCACCGACGAGGAGCTGCGCAACCTCGACCGTTTCGTGCGCAATCACACCGTGGAACGCTTCGGCCCGGTGCGGTCCCTGTCGCCCGATCTGGTGGTGGAGGTCGCCTTCGAGGGGCTCAACCGCTCCACCCGGCACAAATCCGGCGTCGCGATGCGTTTCCCGCGCATCTCGCGCATCCGCTGGGACAAGCCCGCAGGCGAGGCCGACCGGATCGAGACGCTGCGCGCAATGCTGCCCGAGGTCGAGCAGCCCTAGCGGGTCAGCACATAGGACCCCGGCGCGTCGCAGAGCGGGCGATACTTGCGCCCCTTGCCCATGGGCGGCGGCGCGATCTCCTGCCCGTCGCCCGTCTTGCGCAGCCATTTCGCCCACGGCTCCCACCACGACCCTTCGCGGGGCGCGCATTCAGCAGCCCAGTCCGACGCGGAAGGATGCAGCATGCCGGGGCGGTGCTCCATCAAGCGATAGCTCGCGCGCGGCGCACCCGGCGGGCGCACGATCCCGGTATTGTGCCCGCCCGAGACCAGCGCGAAGGTGACGGCGCCCGGCAGCGACCATGTCAGCTTGAAGACCGAATGCCAGGGCGCGATGTGATCGGTCTGGGTCGCGACGGCGAAGACCGGCGTCTCGATATCCTGCAGGAAGACCGGCGTGCCGCGCGTGTCCATCCGCCCCTCGGCCAGATCGTTGTCGAGGAACAGCCGGCGCAGATATTGCGAATGCATCTTGTAGGGCATCCGCGTCGCGTCGTGGCTCCACGAGGCCATCGCGCCATCCGTCTCGCGCTCGCCCATCAGATAGGTATGAACCGCCTGCGACCAGATCAGGTCCTTCGATTTGAGCATGGTGAAGGTGCCCGCCATCGCGGTCTTGTCGAGATAGCCCTCCTCCCACATCATGTCTTCGATCAGGCTGAGCTGGTCTTCATTGGTGAAGAGGCTCAATTCCCCGGCTTCGGTGAAATCGACCTGCGCCGCCAGCATCGTCAGCGAGGCCAGCCGTTCGTCGCCATCGCGCGCCATCGCCGCCGCCGCGACCGACAGAAGCGTGCCGCCGAGGCAATAGCCCAGCCCGTGAACCTTCTCCGCCCCGGTGATCTCGCAGACCGCATCGAGCGCCGCCATCACGCCCTCTTCGCGGTAATCGTCGAAGCCCAGATCGCGATCGCCCTCGTCGGGGTTCTTCCACGAGATCGCGAAGACGGTGAAGCCTTGCCCCACGAGCCAGCGGATCAGCGAATTCGTCTCCTCCAGATCGAGGATGTAATATTTCATGATCCATGCCGGCACGATCAGCAGCGGCACCGAATGGACCTTCGGCGTGCTGGGCTCGTATTGCAGCAGCTCGATCAGATCGTTGCGCAGCACCACCTTGCCCGGCGTCAGCGCGACATCCATTCCCGGGATCAACGTGGGCTCCGGCTTGGTGTCGCCGGTCATCACCTTGAACGCATCCTCGCCCCAATAGCGCGCCCCGCGCATGAGGTTCACCCCGCCCTCCTTCAACGTCTGGGCAAGGACCAGCGGATTGGTCGCGATGAAATTCGTGGGCGACGCCATGTCGAGCCATTGCCGCGCGTAGAATTGCATCATCTGCTCGTGGCGTGCCTCGACCCCGCGCACATCGGTCGTGGCGTTGTGCCACCATTGCTGGGCATGGAGGAAACTCTGCGCATAGAGGGAATACGGGAACTGTTCCCAATCGGGCGCAGAGAACCGGCGATCCTGCGGCAGCGGCTCGAGCGGCTGCGCGCCCTCGTCGTCGCTCCGGTGCGGCGCCATCTCGCGCAACAGGTGCATCCATTTGCGGCCCGCTTTCCAGCACAGTTCGGCCTGCTTGCCGGGGCTGAGCGCAAGATGGGTCGCCCAATCGGAAAACGCGAGCCCGAGCGAAATCGGAGACAGCCCGCCCTCGGCCCGGCCCATCAGCGCGTGAGACAACCGATCGAGACGTTCGAACGAGGCCAGCGCCGCGCTGTGCTCCTCGGCCTGAGGCGTGTCGGCCTGTGCAGATTTGCCCGCAGCTTTCCCTGCGCCCTTGCGCGGTGGCGTTTTGTCTCCGGCCATATCCTTCATCCCGCAGCCTCCTAGCGTTGCGATTCCGCGCAGAACTTACCGCAAAAACGATGACAGCGGTTTGACCTGACGCAAGAGAACGCGCCCTCGCGACTCTTCACGCAAATAAGAGCCGATCTCACATGGGCGGGAGGCGCATGAAATATCGGAACTGAGGCATTGCTGCATCGGTTCACCCTGCACATCTCGAGACGCAAGGGCATAGGCGAGATGGCAAACCGGGACACGCCACCCCCGGGGACCGCTGTCCACTGCCGATGCCCCGCGACATACGGAAAGGCCGGGTTTTCTCTCTCCACCCCTCCCTGCCCGGGTTTCCGACCGACCTGCTTCCGGGTTCTCCTGTCTCTCTTGCCCGGAAGCAGGCCGCTTCACTCCCAACTCCCCGCCCCTCTCGGGCGGGGCTTTTCTTTGCCCGCTTTGCCTGCGCGATAGAGCACGCAAGCCTGCGCGCGGCCGCGGGGTGACTCCGTGCGCCTGCGTGCTAGCTATGCCGGTCATGTTGAGCAGGCTTCGAGACAATATCATTCCGCTGACGGTGGCGCTGTCGCTCCTGATGGAGCTGATCGACGCGACCGTTCTGGCGACCGCGATCCCGGTGATCGCGCGGGACCTGTCGGTGCCGGTGCTGTCGCTCAAGATGGCGATGGCGACCTATCTGATCGCGCTCGCAGCTTTCGTGCCGATCTCGGGTTGGATCGCGGACCGGATCGGGGCGCGGCGGACCTTTCTCGCGGCGATGGGCGTGTTTCTCGTGGCCTCGCTTCTTTGTGCGATCCAGACGAGCCTGACGGGGCTGGTGCTGGCCCGCGCACTGCAGGGCATCGGGGCCGCGATGATGAGCCCCGTGGGCCGGTTGATCGTGCTGCGCCACACCTCCAAGGAGGAGATGACCCGCGCGATGGTCTATGTCACCCTGCCCGCGCTGATCGGCCCGGCGCTGGGCCCCTTCGTGGGGGCGACGGTGACGACCTTCCTCGGCTGGCGCTCGATCTTCCTGATGAACCTGCCGCTGGGCGCACTGGCGATCTGGCTGACGCTACGCCACATGCCCGCCGACGGCCCGCCCGAGCCGAAACCGTTCGATTTCCCGGGATTCCTGCTGTCCGCCGTGGGGCTGGCGGCGGTGATGACCGGGTTCTCCGCGCTGGGCGAGCATATCCTGCCCTGGCAAGCAGCTGCGGGCCTCAGCGTCGCGGGTGTGGCGCTTCTGGTGCTCTACTGGCTCCGCGCGCGCAACACGGAGGAGCCACTTCTCGATCTGCGGCTGTTCCGGCACCGCACTTTCGATGTCTCGATCACCGGTGGGCTGATCTTCCGGCTGTCGAACGGGGCGATCTCACTGCTGCTGCCGCTGTTCTTCCAGCTCGGGCTCGGGGCCTCGGTGATGGTCTCGGGCGCGCTGACGGGTCTGAACGCGGTGGGCGCGGTCAGCCTGCGGACCTTCGTGCCGCGCATCCTCGACCGGTTCGGCTTCAAATGGGTGATGATCTGGGCGGCGGTGATCCGGGGCGCGACGATCTTCGGTTTTCTCACCGTGACGAGCATCCATGACTGGCAGCTGATCCCGCTTCTGCTGATCGGCGGCGCCGCGCAATCGGTCGTCTTCACCGCGATCAACTCCATCGGGTTCGCCGATCTCGATACGCGCGAGATGAGCCCTGCCACCGCGTTCACCGCGATGAGCCGTCAGGTCTCGCTCGCGCTCGGCATCGCGCTGGCGGGCGTCGTACTGGAGCTGACCGCAGGGTCGGCGGCGACCACCACCGGGGCCGAGGTGATCCCGATCCACGCCTTCCTCTGGGGCTTTGCGATTGCGGGCGCGACGGGGCCGCTCTCGGCGCTCTATTTCCTCCGCCTGCGCCGGGGCGATGCCGACGGGCTGCGCCGCAAACGCCGGACGGTGGAGCCCTACGGTTCGGCCAAGGAGCGCTTCCGCGCGCCGCAATCCAAGCAACGTGAACCAGCCGAATGAGCAGTGCTGCACCGGACCCGAAAAATCGGGGATGCGCAGGGCGTTAACCCGGTGTAGCGTGGCGCCATGATCAAGCTCGACCCCCGCGATATCGAAATTCTGCGCGTGCTGGCGCGCGAGGGCCGCATCACCAAGGCGGCGCTGGCCGAGAAGATCAACCTCTCGCCCACGCCCGCCTGGGACCGGCTGAAAAAGCTGGAGAAAGCGGGCCTGATCGCGGGCTATCGCGCGACCTTCAACCTCAAGAAGCTCGGGCCGCATGTGACGCTGTTCGTGGCCGCAGAACTGGCCGATCACACCGCCGCCAGTTTCCAGACCTTCGAGCGCTCGCTCGATCAGCACCCCGAGGTCGTGGGCTGCTGGGCTTTGGGCGGCGGATTCGACTATCTGATGCAGATCGTGACCCGCGACATCGACGCCTATCAGCGGCTCATCGACTCGATGCTGGACGCGCGGATCGGCATCGCGCGCTACTTCACCTATATCGTCACGAAAGAGGTGAAGAACGCCGCCATGCCCCCCTTCGACCTCTTCGCAGACCAAATGGACTGACGGACGGCGCTATTTCAGCCCAAATCCGGGGTGCGCGCAGTCCATTCGGACTATTACCCTGTGAAATCGGGCGCAGAGTGATCTCAACCAAGGAGGTCTCTCATGCTCGATACCGCCATTTCCGCCCGCCCCGATATCGCCGACAAGCGCCTGCTGCGCAGCTTTTCCTATGTGAACGGTCGCTGGATCGCGGGCGAGACGGGCGAGGTCATCCCCGTCACCAACCCCGCCAATGCCGAACGTCTGGGCGATATCACCACGCTCAACCGCAGCCAGTCGCGCGCGGCGGTCGATGCCGCCCAAGCCGCCTTTCTCGACTGGTCGATGACGCTGCCGCAGGAACGCTCCGCCATTCTGCGCCGCTGGTTCGACCTGATCATCGAGGCGAAGGACGATCTGGCGCGGATCATGGTGCTCGAACAGGGCAAACCGCTCAGCGAAGCCCTAGGCGAGATCGACTACGCGGCGAGCTTCATCGAATATTACGCCGAAGAGGCCAAGCGGCCGAATATCGAGGGCGTCACCTCGCATCTGCACGACGCCGAGGTGGAGCTGTGGCTCGAACCCGTGGGCGTCGTGGGCCTCGTCACGCCGTGGAACTTCCCCGCCGCGATGCTGGCGCGCAAGGCCGCCGCCGCGATTGCCGCGGGCTGCACCGTCGTCGCGCACCCCTCGCATGAGACGCCCTATTCGGCGCTGGCGCTGGCGGAACTGGCCGAGCGCGCGGGTCTGCCCGCAGGCGTGTTCAACGTGCTGACCGGCCATGCGCCCGAAATCGTCGAGCCGTGGTGCGACGACACCCGCGTCCGCGCGCTCTCCTTCACCGGCTCGACCGAAGTGGGCCGCCTGCTCTATCGCCAATCGGCTCAGACCGTGAAACGGCTGGTCCTCGAACTGGGCGGCCATGCCCCGGTGATCGTCTTCAAGGGGGCCGATCTCGATCAAGCCGTCGAGGAAGTCATCAAGGCGAAATTCGCAACCTCCGGCCAAGACTGCCTCGGCGCGAACCGGATCTATGTCGAGCGTCCTGTCTATGACGAATTCTGCCACCGCTTCACCGAGGCCACGCAGGCGCTCAGCGTGGGCATCGGCATGGAGGACCCCGATATCGGCCCGCTGATGAACGAAAAGGCCGTGGCCAAACAGGAGGAGCACGTGGCCGACGCGCTCGCAAAAGGCGCGAAACTGGCCTGCGGTGGCAAGCGGCTCGATCGTGGCCCGCTGTTCTTCGCGCCCACCGTGCTGACCGACGTGCCTGATAATGCCAAGATCATGCACGAAGAGACTTTCGGCCCGGTCGCTCCGATCACCGTCTTCGACACGGAAGAAGAGGTCTTCGCCAAAGCCAACGCGACCGAATACGGCCTCGTCGCCTACGTCCACAGCCAGAACCCGAAACGCATCTACCGCGCCACCCGCGCGCTGCAATTCGGCATGGTCGCGGTCAACCGCACCAAGGTCACCGGCGCGCCGATCCCGTTCGGCGGCATGAAGCAATCGGGCTTGGGCCGCGAAGGCTCGCGTCGCGGAATGGAAGAGTTCATGGAAATCAAATACGTCTGTCGCGACTGGGGTTAACTCCCCCGCCCGCCCGGACGCCCAAGACAAGAAGAAGGAGAGAAAATTGCTGACCAATGACCAACTCGACAAGTGGGATCGCGAAAGCTTCTTCCACCCCTCGACGCATCTCGCCCAGCACGCGCGCGGCGAGTCCCCCAACCGCATCGTCACCGGCGGCAAGGGCGTGTTCATCGAGGATCGCGACGGCAACAAGCTGCTCGACGCCTTTGCGGGCCTCTACTGCGTGAACGTGGGCTACGGGCGCACCGAGATCTCCGAGGCCATCGCCGAGCAGGCGAAGGAGCTGGCCTATTACCACGCCTATGTCGGCCACGGCACGGAAGCCTCGATCACGCTGGCGCATATGGTCCTCGACCGTGCGCCCGATCACATGTCGAAGGTCTATTTCGGCCTGTCGGGCTCGGATGCGAACGAGACCAACATCAAGCTGGTCTGGTATTACAACAACATCCTGAACCGCCCCGAGAAGAAGAAGATCATCTCGCGCTGGCGCGGCTATCACGGCTCAGGCCTGATGACCGGTTCTCTGACGGGTCTGGAACTGTTCCACAAGAAGTTCGACCTGCCGCTGAGCCAGGTCGTCCACACCGAGGCACCCTATTACTTCCGCCGCCCCGATGAGGCGATGTCGGAAGAGGCCTTCACCGCCTATTGCGCGTCCGAGCTGGAGCAGCTGATCGAACGCGAAGGCCCAGACACCATCGCCGCCTTCATCGGCGAGCCGGTTCTGGGCACCGGTGGCATCGTGCCCCCGCCGGCCGGTTACTGGGAAGCGATCCAGAAGGTGCTGAACAAATACGACATCCTGCTGATCGCCGATGAAGTCGTGACCGGCTTCGGGCGTCTGGGTGCTATGTTCGGCTCGGATCACTACGGCATGAAGCCCGACCTGATCACCATCGCGAAAGGCCTGACCTCGGCCTATGCGCCGCTCTCGGGCACGATTGTGAGCGACAAGATGTGGAAAGTGCTCGAGCAAGGCACCGACGAGAACGGCCCGATCGGTCACGGCTGGACCTACTCGGCGCACCCGATCGGGGCGGCGGCCGGTGTCGCGAACCTCGAACTGATCGACAAGCTGGGCCTCGTCGAGAATGCGGGCTCGGTCGGCAAATACCTCAATGACCAGATGCGCGCCGCCATCGGCGAGCACGCGAATGTCGGCGATATCCGCGGCGAAGGGATGCTCTGCGCGGTGGAATTCATGGCCGATCGCGACAACCGCAGCTTCTTCGACGCCTCCGACAAGATCGGCGCGAAGATCGCGGGCGCGATGGTCGAGCGTGGCGTGATCGGGCGCGCGATGCCGCAGGGCGACATCCTCGGCCTTGCCCCGCCGCTGTGCCTCACCGAGGCGGAGGCCGACAAGATCGTCGAAGTCACCGCCGATGCCGTGAAATCGGTTCTGGGCTAAGGCCCCTCGGCAGGGGTCGTCTTACGAGGCGAACCCTGCCAGCCATTCGGCAATCGCCGCGCGGCTGTCTGCATCGGGCGAATGGTGACGCACCATGAAACCGTCGAACCAGTCGCGCCGCGCCTCGGGCGTTTGCATATCTGCAGTCCAGTCGATCTTTGCGACCATCCTGACAGCATCGCGATGACAGCGCCCGCAGGATTGCGCAAAAAGCTGCGCGGGATCGGTCTCGGCCAAGGCGGCCCCGGCCCAGATTGTCAGAAAAACAGTCAAAAAGACGCGCATCACGCCCTCCCGAGAAACTCCAGAACCGAACGCGCCGCGCGCAGACCGGGCGGCTCGCCGCCCTCGCCCAAACGGCGCATCACCTCTTCCATCGCGACCATCTGCTCGTCTCGGGCCGCGTCTTCTTCCAGCAATTCCAGCATCTTCGCCGAGATGTCACGCGGCTTGCAGTCGGGCCCGAGGAATTCCGGGATCACCCGCGTCTCGGAGACCAGATTGACCAGCGTCACCGTGTCGACCTTGAGCATCCGCGAGATCACGTGCCAGGTCAGGAAATTCGCGTCATAGGCGATCACCATCGGCACCCGGTTCGCCGCCAGCTCCAGACTGACCGTGCCCGAGGCCGCCAGCGCGATATCGGCGGCGGCAAAGGCCGCGCGCTTGTCATCGGCATTCTCGACCACGATCGGCGCGACCGGCCAGCGCGCCGTCATCTCGCGCACCATCGGCGCGACGCCCCGCACCGTCGGCAGCACCACCCGCAGCCCCGGCTCGCGGTCGCGCAGCTGCATCAGCGCCTCGTCGAAGCGCGCCCCAAGCCGCTTGACCTCGCCGCGCCGCGAGCCCGGCAGACACAGCGCGAGCGGTTGGTCTTCGCCGATCATATGGGTCTCGCGGAAGGCAGCGGCATCGGCCCCGGTCGCGCGCGGTTCGGCCACGACGGGATGGCCCACAAAATCGCAGCTCATCCCGGCGGCTTCCATATAGGGCGGCTCGAAGGGCAGCAGCGCGAGGACATGATCGACCACCTGCGCCATCTTCGCCGCGCGCCCCGGACGCCACGCCCAGACCGACGGCGCGACATAGTGGATCACCTTGAGATCAGAGCGCTTTTCCTTCACCAGCCGTGCCACGCGGAGGCAGAAATCGGGGCTGTCGATGGTGATCAGCGCTTCGGCACCGCTCTCGATCACATGATCCGCCGTCTCGGCGATGCGCCGTTTCAGATGGCGGTATTTCGGCAGGACCTCCATAAGCCCCATGACCGACAGTTCTTCCATCGGGAAAAGGCTGGTCAGCCCCTGTGCGCCCATTTCCTCGCCGCCGATGCCGGACCAGTCCACGCCCGGCGCAAGCCCGTTGATCCCCGCCATCAGGGCGCCGCCGAGCTTGTCGCCCGATGCCTCGCCCGCGATGACGTAGAGCCTCATGACGCTCGCGCCCAAAGAAAGAGGCCCGCTGCCTCGGCGGCCTCGATGACCGCGTCGCGGTCCAAGAGCATCACGCCGCCCGCCTCGAAAGCGATCCCTGAAAGGCCAGCGGCGGCGGCGTTCTTGACCGTCTCGACGCCGATGGCAGGCAGATCGGCACGACGGTCCTGATCGGGTTTCGGCGCCTTGTAGAAGACCCCTTTCACCGCTTTAAGATCGCCGCGCAAGCCTTTGTGGTGCTGCACGAATTCCAGCATCGCATCGGTACCCGGCAGGGTCTCGACCGCAAGGCAAAGCCCGCGCCCGACGACCGCGCCCTGACCGATATCCGACGCCCCAAGCGCGGCCACGATTTCGGCCCCACGCTCGGCGTCTTCTTCGTCCACGACGGACGGCTTGCCGCACAGTACGCCCGCCTCGGGCAGCAGCGCGGGCGCGATCTCATGCGCGCCCACGACCTCTAGATCGAACTCCTCGAAGACTTCGATCACCGCGCGCAGCGTCGCATCGTCGCCTGCCTGCATCGCCATCGCGAGCCGCGGCACCAGCTGCGCCGAGCGGGGATCGAACTGCTCGGGATCGATTGCCGGACGCTGCATCGCGCCTGCGAACACCACCCGCTCGATCCCGCGATCGGCCAGTTCGTCGAGAAACGGCACCAGACGCTCGATCCGAAAGCGCAGATGCTCGCCGTCCAGATCGCAAGGCGCCCCGATCATTTCGCAAACCAGAATATCCGGTGCGGCCTCGGTCAGGATCGCAGGCAGACGGCCAGCCCCGGCGATCAGCGCGGTATGCGTGCCCCCGCTCATTTGCCGGGCGTCAGGAAGCTGCGGTCGGACGGACCGAGGATGAAATCGAGCACTTCGCGCGCCAATTCGCCCTCGACGCCCTCTTCCGAGAGGGTTCGCGCGCTTTCGCGGAAGCTGCCCTGACCGAGCGCCTCGACGGTTTTACGCAGCGACGTGATTTCCTCGCGCGGCGTGCCACGACGCTTCAGCCCCACGAGGTTCAACCCTTCGAGCCCCGCGCGCGGTCCTGCCACCAAGGCATGCGGGATCACATCCGCCGTCACCATCGACAGCGCACCGATGATCGCGCCGCGCCCGATCCGGACGAACTGGTGCACGCCCGACAGACCGCCGACGATGACGTCATCCTCGAGCTGACAATGCCCCGCGAGCGCCACGGAATTCACAAGGATCACACGGTCGCCGATCTTGCAGTCATGCCCGACATGGCAGGACGACATGAACAGCCCTTCATCACCCACCTGAGTGAGCCCGCCGCCGCCATCCGTCCCGGTGTTCATCGTGACGTATTCGCGGATGCGGTTGCGCTTGCCGATCTTGAGCCGCGTCTTCTCGCCCTTGAATTTGAGATCCTGCGGGATCTGCCCCAGTGAGGCGAAGGGAAAGATCTGCGTCTCCTCGCCGATCTCCGTCGCACCCTGCAGCACGACATGGCTTTGCAGCGAGACGCCCCGGCCCAGCACGACCTCGGGGCCGACCACGCAGAACGGGCCGATCCGGCAGTCCGGACCGATCACCGCGCCGGTTTCGATCACCGCGGACGCGTGGATCTGCGCGCTTGGGTCAATGCTCATGCATTCAGCCCTGAAGGTCCATCATGGCGGTGAACTCGGCTTCGGCAGCCAATTCACCATTCACCGTACCCCGGCCTTCGAATTTCCAAATCTTGCCGCCGCCGCGCTTCACGGTGACATGCAGTTCGAGCACGTCGCCCGGCACCACCTTGCGGCGGAACTTGCACTTGTCGATGCCCATGAAATAGGTCAGCAGCGGCTTGTCGATCACGTCGAGCGAAATCCCCACCACCACGGCAGAGGTCTGCGCCATCGCCTCGACGATGGTGACGCCGGGCATGATCGGCTCTTCCGGGAAATGGCCCTGGAAATGCGGCTCGTTCGCGGTGACGTTCTTGATGCCGACCGCGCCCTTGTTCGGGACAATGTCGCGCACCTTGTCGATCAGCAGGAACGGATAACGATGCGGAATGATGCGCTTGATGAGCGACAGATCGGCTTCGGTATAGGGGGCGGGTTCGGTCATGAGCTGTCCTCGTTCTTGGGCGCACTGCGCCTGCGGCGGTATCAATTTGCCGCATCACGCGATCATCGCTTTTGGATTGTTGCTAGCAATCGCGGCCCCGCTTGGCAAGCAGCGCGCGTCTGCTATTGCGCTGGTGCGGTGTCGGTCGGCGCAACCTGATTGTTATCTTCGACCGGCAGACCAAGCGGCAGCCCCGGCGCATCTCGTGTCGCGCCGTCGAGCGTGGAATTGCCGCCCGATTTGCCTGCGGAGTTGGGGCTGCTGTCGACAAATACACCCGCCTCGCCGCTTTGATCCGGGTCTGCGCCGCTTGACGATTGGCCCGAAGCGGGCTGGTTCGAACCAGGCTGGTCCGGCGTCGCGGGCGCACCTCGAGCCGCATCCGCCGAGTTCCCGTTCGACGTCGGCGGAACCAACGGCGTCACGCGCCCGGCCCCGTCACCGATTTCCTTGTCGACCCGCGCGCCCAGTTCGGACGTTACATCGGCCTGCGCGAGCCCGCGAATGATCGCGCGGGAATCGAGCACCACGACTGCGCCGCGCGCCTTCAGCACCTCGTCGAGCAGCGGCACCACGGTCTGCACGAAGGTCTGGTGTTCCTGATTCAACTGGCGCTGGATCGCATCGGCCTTGGCCTTCTGGGCCTTGCGGATATCGGTCGCCCGCGTGTCGAAGGCATCGGCGGCTTGCTGGAACTCATCCGAGGGCATCGTCAGCCGCTCCTCGGTGAGCTTGCGCTCTTCCGCCTCGAGCTGACTGGCGATCCGGTCGTTTTCCTTGCGCAGCGCGCTCGAAGCGGCCTCGATCTCGGATTGCACCCGCTTGCCCCACAGCGAGTTGTCGTAGAGCCGCTCCCAATCGAGGGTGAGGACCGCGCTTTGCTGGACGCGCGGCCCGGCTGCGGGCGCCTGCGTGTGGGGCGTCTGCACCGCCGATTGCGCGACAGCCGCGCCGGGCCCGAAGGCCAGCGCGGCTGCAATGAAGGAAGCGGTGACGCTGCTCAGACGCATCGCGCGCCCTTAGAACTGCGTGGAAAGCGACAGATCGAAGTTCTGGGTCTTGTCGTAGCTTTCTTTCTTGATCGCCCGCGAGAAGTTCAGACGCAGCGGACCGATCGCGGATTTCCAGAAGATCGAGACACCGACCGCCGAGCGGACATGCATCGAGTCGTCGACTTCGTTGCCGCCGGTCCCGGTCGTGTCGTCCAGACCCCAGACCGAGCCCACGTCCCAGAACACGCCGCCGGTGATGCCGTATTCCTCGGGCAGACCGATCGGGAATTCCGCTTCGACCTTGCCGACCCAGTAGTAATTGCCGCCGAGCGCGTCGGTATTGCCCGCATTGAGGTCACGCGGACCGATGCCGTAGCTCTCGAAGCCGCGGATCTGGCTGCCCGAGAAGCGTTGCAGGATCGTCGAACCGTCTGTGGCATCGACCGCGCCGCCTTCGAGCGAGGCGCGCAACGTCGCTTCCTCGTTGAAGATCTTGCGCTCGCCGACGATCTTCGCGGTGGTCTGGCCGCCTTTCACGTCGCCGCCGACGCCCCAGAACTGCTGATCGACGTTGAACCGCCAGGTGAAGCGCGGGTCGATCTGTTCGCGCGCGGTATCATAGCTGTAGCGCAGACCCGGGCCGCTGTAACGCTGCGTGCCCTTGTCGGCTTCTTCGTTCAGCAGGATTGCCGAGGAGTCGCTCGGCACGTTGTTCAACGTGTCTTCGCCGATCTTGTAGCTCACCTGCAGACGGCCGCGCTCGGAGACCGGGAATTCCAGTGCCGGCTCGACGCTGATGCGGCGCGTGTCGTAAGCGGTGTTCGACGCCGAGCTCGAGGTCGCATAGGCGGCCGAGAACTTCAGCGCCACGTCACGTCCGAGGAACGCCGGCTCGATGAACCGGAAGCTGGAGCTGTTATTGTCCTTGGTCGTGCCGATCGACACGCCGAGATACTGCCCGCGACCGAGGAAGTTCTTCTCTTCCAACGAGGCGTTGAAACCGATCCCGTCCGAATTCGAATAGGAGGCGCCGAAACCAAGCGAGCCGGTGGGCTGCTCTTCGACATTCACGTCCACCACGACCTGATCGGAGCTGCTGCCCGGCTTCGTGTTCACGTCGACCGACTTGAAGTAGCCGGTGCCGCGGATGCGGTCGGCGGCGTTCGAGATCTCACGCGGGTTGTAGGGGTCGCCTTCAACCGTCCGGAACTCGCGCCGGACCACCCGGTCGAGCGTCGCGGTGTTGCCCTCGATGTCGATGCGCTGCACGAAGACGCGCGGGCCACGGACCAGCACGAAATCGACATTGACCGACTGCGTGCGCGGGTCCTGGGTGATGCGCGGCTCGACGCGGGCGAATTGGATGCCCTTCTTGATCGCAAGCTGCTCCATCCGGGTCACGGCCAGTTCGATCGCTTTCGGCGAGAAGGTCTGCCCTTGGCGGATCTTGGTAAGCGGCGCGAAATCGTCAGGCGCGACCCCGTCGATCTCGGATGTCGTGTTGATCGAGTTGAAGTGGTATTTCTGCCCTTCGATGATGTTGAAGGTCATGAAGAACGCATCGCGCTGGCGCGACATCTGCGAGGACACACCGGTGACCTGCACATTCTTGTAGCCACGCGCCTGATAGAAATCGATCAGCTTCTGACGGTCCACCGGGATCCGGTTCGCGTTGAACGTGTCGTTCTTCACGAAAGTGCGGAAGATCCCCGCCTGCTTCGTCTCGAGCACCTGACGCAGACGACGGTCCGAATAGGAGCGGTTGCCGGTGAAGGTCACACGCTCGATCGAGGTGACCTTGCCTTCCTTGATCTCGAAGGCGACGTCGACGCGGTTATTGTCGCGGCGAATGACCTTCGGCACGACGCGGGCGGCCATGCGGCCATCCTCGGAATAGGCGCGCGCCAGACGCTGGGCGTCGGCTTCGATCTGGGCGGGATTGTAGACGCGGTTCGGCTTCGCCTGAATGATCGTGGCGAGCTGCTCGTCCTTGATGATCTTGTTGCCTTCGAAATTGATCACGCTGATCGTCGGATATTCGGTCACGGCGATCTTGAGCGTGTTGCCCTGCGGCGTGATCGCCACATTCTCGAACAGGCCGGAATTCGTCAAACGCTGGTAAGCGGCATTGAGATCGGCGGCGGTGACGGCCTGATTACGGGCGATTCTGGCGAAGGACAGAATCGTCGCCGCGTCGACGCGCTCGTTACCGGTGATCACCACCTGGGAGAAACTGTATTGCTGCGCCTGAGCGATCACGGGAACCGCAAGGCAACTCATTGCAACTGCTGGAAATACTACGCTGGCCCGCAGTGCCTTTCGCGTCGCACAGAGTCTCAGCATAGTTTGCACGCTCATAGACATCGCCCTCTCCCGCCGGAAGTTCACTTTTTCCCTTTGATAAGGGTCGTACCGAAGGGCGTAAGCGATGTCAAAGCTGGGATGGGGGCTCAGACCCGAGATTTTGTGGAGCGCGATCATCTTGCCACGAAAGAAAGGGCCGCGAAGGCGGCCCCGGGATCGAAGATGAACGGGTTTTGCGGGCGTTTCGTGCCCTTTTCGGACCGGCTCAGATGCGCTGGAAGCTGGAAGCGTCGCCGCCGAGAATGTCGATCAATTGAATGCCGATCAGCGCCGCGCCGAACAGCGCGACCAGAACCGCTGCGATGAACAGCAGCCGATCCCCGACGATTTCCACCAACGGGCGAAGTTCGCGATAGTGATGCGCGATGATCTCGGACATGAGCGGTCTCCTTCGCGCGATTTGCGCTAAGAGTTCCCTACCCTGTCTTCATGACCGCATTGCGAGGCAATTGTGGCGAAATCTGGGCCGCCACCGCCGTCACGGCCCCGCTCAGCAGGTCAGATCGTTCCACAGCCCGAAGACCATCAGCGTCAGCACCAGCGCCAGCCCGATCGACATGAAGACGTTCATCAGCTGATCGGAGGGCGGCTTGCCCGTGATCGCCTCGTAGAGGTGGAACATCAGATGCCCGCCATCGAGCACCGGGATCGGGAAGAGGTTCAGGAAGCCCACCGCCGTCGAGAGCACCGCAATGAACCAGATGAAATCGAGCACGCCCGATTTCGCCGCCGCCGCCGAGGTCTCGGCAATGCGCAGCGCGCCGGTCAGGTTACAGCTCGAAATCCGCTGCGCGATCATCGCCTGAATGCCCGAGACCGATTGCGTGATGATGCCCCAGGTCTGTCTTGCACCGCCCAGCAGCGCATCGACCGGACCGACCGATTGCGTCACCGGCTCGAACATGAACGAACCCGTCGCCCCGATCAGGAAGCGCGTCTCGAACTGCCCGTCGCCCACCGGCAGATCGGTGCGGCGCGGCGCCAGCGTCACGGAGAAGGTCTCGCCGCCATCGCCCTCGGGCCGCCAGATATCGAGCGAGACCGCCTTGCCCTCGCCCGCCTTCACCGCGTCCTGCAGATCGACGAAGCGATAGACCGGCTTGCCGTCGATCGCGGTGATCACATCGCCCGCGCGCAGCCCGGCATCATAGGCGGCAGAGCCCGGCTGAACGCCTGCAAACCGCGCCGGGAAAAGTTGCGGCCCCGTCGCGTCGGTTTTGCTGCCGTCGCGGGTCACGGTGTAATCGAGCGTCGGCCCTGCGGGCAGCTGATCGACCACATCGGAGAGCGCCTGATAATCCGGCGTAGGCTTGCCCGCCACCGCATCGATTACGTCGCCCTGCTGCAGATCGCCCGAGCCGCCGGGCAGCGCCACGACAGTCTGGATCGCGGGCGTGTCGGTCGCCTGCCCCGTCCAGAGGCTCAGCCCCGCGATCACGCAGATCGACAGGATGAAGTTGAAGACCGGCCCGGCCGCCACGGTGGCCGCGCGTGCCCAAAGCGGCGCGCCATGCATCGTGTGGCGGCGTTCCTCGGGGCTCAGATGGGCCATTTCCTCGGAATCGACCCCGGCAGAGGCCGCATTCGCATCGCCCAGAAACTTGACGTAGCCGCCAAGCGGCACGGCGGCGATCTGCCAGCGCGTGCCATGCTTGTCGACGCGGCTGATCAGCTTCGGCCCGAAGCCGAGCGAGAAGACCTCCGCCTTGATCCCGGAAATCCGCCCGATGATGTAATGGCCGTATTCATGCACCGCGACGATGATCGAGAGCGCGACGACGAAGGCCACCACGGTATAGAGCAGATTGCCGAATTGGGGCAGCAGGTCCAAAACTCAGATCCTTCCGTGTTCACAAATCGCCATCGCGCGCGCCCGCGCTTCGGCGTCGCAGCTCAGAACCATATCGAGGTCTTTTGCGGCGATTCCAAGACCCTGGTCCCGCGACATCTCGCCCAGAACTCTCTCGACCAGCGTGGCCATGTCGAGAAATCCGATCCGGCCCGCGATGAACAGATCGAGCGCGACTTCCTTGGCGGCGTTGAACACGGTGCCCGCCAGACCGCCCGTTTCCATCACCTCGTGCGCCAGCCGCAGCGCGGGGAACCGCTCCAGATCCGGGGTGCGGAAATCGAGCTGTCCGATCTTCGCCAAGTCGAGCTTCTCGACCGGCAGAGGTTTTCGCGCGGGCCAGTTGAGCGCATAGCCGATCGCGTGGCGCATGTCAGGCACGCCCATATGCGCCATCAGCCCGCCATCGTGGAACCCGACCAGCGAATGGACGATGCTCTGCGGATGGACGAGGACTTCGATCTGCTCCGGCGCGAAGCCGAAGAACTCTTTTGCCTCAATGACTTCCAGAGCTTTGTTAAACATCGACGCGGAGTCGATCGTGATCCGCTGCCCCATGTCCCAGTTCGGATGCGCCGAGGCCTCGGCCACCGTGGCATGGGCGAGTTTCTCCATCGGCCAGTCGCGAAACGCGCCGCCCGAGGCGGTGATGATCACCCGCTCGACCGCGGCGATATCCTCGCCTACGAGCCCTTGGAAAATCGCGGAATGCTCGCTGTCGACCGGCAGGATCGTCGCGCCATGCGCGCGCGCCTCGGCCATCAGCAAGGGGCCCGCGGTCACCAGAGATTCCTTGTTTGCCAGCGCCAGCGTCGCGCCTTGCGAGAGCGCCGCGAAGCCGGGCGCGAGCCCCGCCGCGCCGACGATCCCCGACAGAACCCAATCGGCCGGACGATAGGCCGCCTCGATCAGCGCCTGCGGTCCAGCAGCGACTTCAATCCCGGTTCCGGCCAGCGCATCGCGCAACGCGGGTAGACATTCGTCGAACGCGGTCACGGCCAGATCGGCTTTCAGCGCCACGGCCTGTTCGGCCAGTCGCGCGACATTGCGGCCCGCGCTCAGCGCGACCACGTCGTAGGCCTCCGCCCCGCCCTGCGCCATCAGCAGATCAAAGCAGCTTTCCCCGATCGAGCCGGTCGCCCCGAAGACCGAAACCTTCCGCATCGTTCAGCCTTCCGTCAGCGGCAGGGTCATCACCTGCGAAATCAGCATCAGGAACACGACCGCGCCGGTCAGCGCGTCGAACCGATCCAGCACGCCGCCATGGCCCGGGATCAGCGAGGAGCTGTCCTTCACGCCAGTCGCGCGCTTGATCGCGCTTTCGGCGATATCGCCCAGCTGGCCTGCGAAGGCCAGAAGCGGCGAGATCCAGATCATCGCGAGCCCGCCGCCCATCTGGGCGAAGAGAAAGCCCACGAGCGCCGCACCGACCCAGCCGCCGACCGTGCCCGACCATGTCTTCTTCGGGCTGACCTTGGGCCAGAATTTCGGCCCGCCCATCGTGCGGCCCACGAAATATCCCATGATATCAGAGACAACGACCACCGCGACGATCCATGTGATCGCGCCGAGCCCTGCCCCTTCACGCAACGCGACAAGCCCATAGCCGGTCAGCATGATCGCCAGCGCATAGCCCGCGCCAAGCCAGCGCCGTCCGGTGCAGATCACCGCCGCCATGATCGGCACGATCAGCAGATAAAGCAGGCCATAAGGCTCATGGATCGCCAAGA
Organism: Thioclava sp. DLFJ4-1; assembly: GCF_002020145.1. Classification (NCBI taxonomy): domain Bacteria; kingdom Pseudomonadati; phylum Pseudomonadota; class Alphaproteobacteria; order Rhodobacterales; family Paracoccaceae; genus Thioclava; species Thioclava sp. DLFJ4-1. The sequence goes on along the minus strand of NZ_MPZT01000003.1, from coordinate 306,430 downwards.
CGAAAGTCAGCGCAGCCGCCGCGACCAGCCCCAGACCGACCGCCTTGCCGGGGCGTTCGGGGCGCAGCATCGCGGTGAGTTCCCAGATCATCAGACCCGTCACGAGCACCGAGAGCGCCGCGAAGACCGGACCGCCCCACCAGATCGCGGCGAGACCGATCGCGACCATCGCAAGCCCGGAGGCGAGCCGCGGGACGAGATCGCCCCATTTGCCGGTCCGCGGCGTCTCCGTCACGAGGCAACCCCGCCGAAGCGCCGCTCGCGCCCGGCAAACCGATCGAGAATGTCGGACAGCTCGTCCGGCGTGAAATCGGGCCAGAGCGTCGGCGTGAATTCATATTCCGAGTAGGCCGCCTGCCACGGCAGGAAATTCGAGGTCCGCGTCTCGCCCGAGCTGCGGATCACCAGATCGGGATCGGGCATGCCCGCGCTGTCGAGCCGCGACGAGATCATCGCTTCGTCCACCTCGTCGGCCGTGATCTTGCCCTCGGCGACGTCGCGCGCAATCGACTGGGCTGCGCGTTTCAACTCGTCGCGGCCGCCGTAATTGATCGCAACCGCGAGCGTCAGCTTCGAATTGCCCTTGGTGCGGGTCTCGATCGCGTCCATCGTCTCGCGCAGCAGCGGGTCGAGCGGCGTGCGGTCGCCGATAAAGCGCAGCTCGACGCCCTGCCGCGACAGCTCCGCCGCCTCGCGTTTGATCATCAGCCGGAACATCTTCATCAACCCCAGAACTTCCTGCGTCGAGCGCTTCCAGTTCTCCGTCGAGAAGGCGTAGATCGTCATGTAGCGGATGCCGAGATCGGGCGCGGCCTGCACGACCTTCTTGATCTGCTCGGCCCCCTTGCGGTGACCGGCCAGACGCGGCCAGCCCCGCTGGGTGGCCCACCGCCCGTTGCCATCCATGATGATCGCGACATGCAGCGGCGCCGGGGCGCCCCCCTCGTGCCCCTGCGGGGTCTGGGCGATATCGGGAATGCTAGGGGCCATCGGCAATGTGATCCTTTTCGCTCAAGACGCAGGGGGGCTGAGGCAAAAGCCTCAGACCTGCATGATCTCGGCTTGCTTGTCTTCGAGCGCCTTGTCGACCTTGGCGATATGCGCGTCGGTCATGTCCTGAACCTCGCTCTCCCAGATCTTCACGTCGTCTTCGGACATGCCGTCGGCCTTGGCCTTCTTGATCTGGTCCATGCCGTCGCGGCGCACGTTGCGGATCGCGACGCGGGCGTGCTCGGCATATTGGGCGGCGACCTTGGTCAGTTCTCGGCGGCGTTCCTCGTTCAGCTCCGGGATCGGCAGCATGATGATCGTGCCGTTGGTCTGCGGGTTGATGCCCAGACCGGATTCGCGGATCGCTTTCTCGACCTTGCCGACCATCGACTTGTCCCAGACGTTGATCGTGACCATCCGCGGCTCGGGCACGTTCACGGTGCCGACCTGGTTGATCGGGGTCATCTGGCCATAGGCTTCGACCTGAACCGGCTCCACCATCGAGGCCGAGGCGCGACCCGTGCGCAGCGACGCGAATTCATGCTTGAGCGAGCTCATTGCGCCATCCATGCGGCGGGCAAGGTCATCGGTGTCGATCTCGATATCGTCGGACATTGGGTATTTCCCCGTTCTTGTTGAGCCTCGGGCCGAGCTTTAGCGCAGCTCGCAGGCGAAAACTAGCATTTGTGACCGTCGCGCGGCGCTCAGCCCTGCACTTTGGTGTAGGTGCCTTCGCCTGCCAGAATGCCGCGGAAGCCACCCGGCTCGTCAAGCGAGAAGACGATGATCGGCTTGTTGTTATCGCGTGCGAGCGCGATAGCCGAGGCATCCATCACACCGAGGTTCTTCTGCAAAACTTCATCGTAGCTGACGGTGTCGTAGCGCTTGGCGTCGTCGAATTTCACCGGGTCCTTGTCATAGACCCCGTCGACCTTGGTGCCCTTGAAGATCGCTTCGCAGGACATCTCGTTGGCGCGCAGCGTGGCGGCCGTGTCGGTCGTGAAATAGGGGTTGCCTGTGCCGGCAGCGAAAATGCAGACCCGCTTCTTCTCGAGGTGGCGCACCGCGCGACGGCGGATATAGGGCTCGCAGACCTGATCCATCGGAATGGCCGAGATCACGCGGGTGAAGACGCCGAGGCCTTCCAGCGCGGATTGCATCGCCAGTGCGTTCATCACCGTCGCGAGCATCCCCATGTAATCGGCCGTCGTGCGCTCCATCCCCTGAGCCGAGCCCGCGAGCCCGCGGAAGATGTTGCCGCCGCCGATCACCATGCAGATCTCGACGCCCAGATCGCGCACCGATTTCACCTCATGCGCTATACGCGAGACGGTCGGCGGATGCAGGCCGTAGCCCTGATCGCCCATCAGCGCCTCACCCGAGATCTTCAGTAGCACGCGATTGTATTTGGCCGCGGGATGCGTCTCGGTGCTCATCTGATCCTCCGATGGGCTGTTGTCATTGGCGCGCAAAATGATCCAAATAGAGCCGGGGTTCAACCTCTTGCGAAAGCGTAGAGCCCCGAGCCCGCCAGAAAGCCTGCAAGAGCCGCCGATGCCGACTGCCCTGCCCGAAATATCGCCGCGAACGCCCGTGCTGATCGCGGGAGCGACGGCGAGCGGAAAATCGGCGCTGGCGCTGTCGATCGCCGAGGCCGAGGGCGGCGTGGTGATCAATGCCGACGCGCTGCAGGTCTGGTCTTGTTGGCGGGTGCTGAGCGCGCGCCCTTCGCCCGAGGAAGAGGCCCGCGCGCCGCATGCGCTCTACGGTCATCTCGATCCCGGCGCCGACTATTCCGTCGGCCACTGGCTGCGCGACGTCACCCCGTATCTGGAAGCATTCCACGCAGGCGGGCCGCGCCCAATCATCGTTGGCGGCACCGGGCTCTATTTCACCGCGCTGACGCAGGGCCTGGCGGAAATCCCTGAAACGCCACCGGAAATCCGCGCCGAGGCCGATCATCGGCGGCTCTCGGAGGGCCATGCCGGGATGCTGGACGAGCTCGACGGCGCGACCCGCGCAAAGATCGACGCGCAGAACCCGATGCGAGTGCAGCGCGCGTGGGAGGTGCTGCGTGCCACCGGTGAGGGGCTTGCCGTGTGGCAGGCCCGTACGCCGCCACCGCTCCTGCCGCTCGACACCGTGGCGCCGCTTCACCTCGATCCGGATCGCGACTGGCTGGCCGAGCGCATCGACCGCCGCTTCGATCTGATGCTCGAACAGGGCGCGCTCGACGAGGTCCGCGCGGTGGAGCCGATCTGGGATCCGAACGCGCTCTGGGCGAAGGCGATCGGGGCGCCGGAATTGATCGCGCATCTGCATGGCGCGCTCGATCTGAGCGTGGCCCGAGAACGCGCACAGGCGGCAAGTCGCCAATATGCGAAGCGCCAGCGCACTTGGTTTCGTGGCCGCATGAAGGCGTGGCACAAGATCACGTAGACTGTGACCCTGCGGCAACTGGGCGCCCGGACTTCTCTGGAAAACTCCTTGGTTCACGCGAGAGTTGCGGGCTATCCTCCCGCCGAAATCGCGTAGGATCAAAGCATCGTGAAGCTCTTTTCGACACCGCCCCTTTCGCAGCTCTCGCAGGCCAAAACCGTGAAGCCCGGCGCAAGCGGCTCGCCCGGCCCGGCGCAGACCGCGACCGACCTGCCGAGCCCCCCGAGTGAGCCGCGGCTGGTGCAGATCGCGCATCTGGCCAAAGGCGGGCGCTGGCGGGTGGAGGCGATGCGCGCCCATTCCGAACCCTGCCTGCTGTGGTTCTCGCGCGGACAAGGCCGGATCACACTGGGCGGTGTGACCCGCGGCTACGGCCCCAATAATGCGATATTCATCCCGCCGGGCGTGATGCACGGCTTCGAGATTTCCAACCAGACCCACGGTCAGGCCCTGTTCTTCGGCCGCGACACTGACATCACTCTGCCGCCCGCCGCCCATCACCTGCGCATCCGCGAAGCGATCGCGCAGGGCGAGATCGGCTCGATCTTGGAGGCGATCCAGCGCGAGAGCGAAAGCACGCGCCCCGCCGCCGACCGCGCTCTGCGCAGCCATCTGGGTCTCTTGAGCGTCTGGCTCGAACGGCAGATCGCGAGCAATGCGAACGAGGCGATCCGCCCGAGCGCCGCGCGCCGACTGGTCACGCGCTACGCCGTTCTGGTCGAACGCGAGTATCGCGCGGGAACGCCGGTCGCAGATATCGCGCGCGAGTTGGGCGTCACGCCCACGCATCTGTCGCGCGCCTGCCGCGATGCCTGCGGGAAATCGGCGCTGGAACTGATGCAGGAGCGCCGCCTTTATGAGGCGCGCCGCCTGCTGCGCGACACGCCCGTCCCGATCAAGGATATCGCACAGCTTCTGGGCTATCGCAGCCCGGGCTATTTCTCCCGCGCCTTCCAGGCCGGAACCGGCAGCACGCCTAACGCCTTCCGCCGCGCGAGCTGACCCGCGCCGCGACCGACCGCCTGCCCGACCTTCCCCGACCCTACGACACGAAAAAGGGCCGCGCCTTTGCAGACGCGGCCCGGGGTTTGGGGAGGTAAACCCTATCAGAAGAACCCGAGCTTGTTCGGGTTGTAGCTGACCAGCATGTTCTTGGTCTGCTGGTAGTGATCAAGCATCATCTTGTGGGTCTCGCGACCGATCCCCGACTGCTTGTACCCGCCGAAGGCCGCATGGGCCGGATAGGCGTGGTAGTTGTTGACCCAGACGCGGCCAGCTTCGATGCCGCGCCCGAAGCGATAGGCACGCGAGCCGTCACGGGTCCAGACACCGGCGCCAAGGCCGTACATCGTGTCATTGGCGATCTCGAGCGCCTCGGCCTCGTCCTTGAAGGTCGTGACCGACACCACCGGGCCGAAGATTTCCTCCTGGAAGACCCGCATCTTGTTGTGGCCCTTCAGGATCGTCGGCTGGATGTAGAAGCCGTTCGCCAGATCGCCGTTGAAGCGCGCGGCGTCACCGCCGGTGAGCACCTCGGCCCCTTCTTCGCGACCGATACTCAGATAGGACATGATCTTGTCATGCTGCTCCTGGCTGGCCTGCGCGCCGACCATCGTCTCCATCGCACGGGGGTCGCCCTGCTTGATGGCTTCGACGCGGGCGATGCAGCGCTCCATGAACTTCTCGTAGATGTCTTCCTGAATGAGCGCGCGGCTCGGGCAGGTGCAGACCTCGCCCTGGTTGAAGGCGAAGAGCACGAAGCCCTCGACCGCCTTGTCGAGGAAGGCGTCATCTTCGGCCATCACGTCCGAGAAGAAGATGTTGGGCGATTTGCCCCCCAGTTCCAGCGTGACCGGGATCAGGTTCTCGGTCGCGGCCTGCATGATCTTGCGACCCGTCGCAGTGGAGCCGGTAAACGCGATCTTGGCGATACGCGAGGAGCTCGCGAGCGCCGCGCCGACTTCCGCGCCATAGCCGTTGACGATGTTAAGAACGCCATCGGGCAGCAGGTCGGCGATGACTTCCATCACGACGAGGATCGCCGCCGGGGTCTGCTCGGCCGGTTTCAGCACGATGCAGTTGCCCGCCGCCAGCGCAGGCGCCAGTTTCCACGCCGCCATCAGCACCGAGAAGTTCCACGGGATGATCTGACCTACGACGCCCAGCGGCTCGTGGAAGTGATAGGCGACGGTGTCGTTGTCGATCTCCGACATCGTGCCTTCCTGGCTGCGCAGAACACCCGCGAAATAGCGGAAATGGTCGACGGCGAGCGGAATGTCGGCCGCCGTGGTCTCGCGGATCGGCTTGCCGTTGTCCCAGGTCTCGGCGGCGGCGATCAGGTCGAGATTTTCCTCGATACGGTCGGCGATCTTGAGAAGCACGTTTGAGCGCTCGGCAGCCGAGGTCTTGCCCCAGGCGTCTTTCGCGGCATGAGCTGCGTCGAGCGCGGCTTCGATATCCTCCGCCGACGAATGGGCGACTTCGCAGACCTTGCCGCCGGTGATCGGGGTGATGTTGTCGAAATATTTGCCGTTTTTCGGGGGCACGAATTTGCCGCCGATGAAGTTGTCATAACGGTCGCGGAACGGCGACACCGAAACGCCTTTGAACTCGGGCGTCATGTCGTTGGCCATTGGTCTTCCTCCCAGATTTGAGCGCAACCGACAGGGCTGCGCGCCATGGAGATCAGACTGCCCAACCGCGCGCCCTGCGCATAGCCGCTCTGCGCTGGTGGAATGCGTCATCTGTCTCGCGCCTGAGACAGGTGCAGCCGCAGCATTGAGAATTTGCCGGGGCGCTGAGACTATCGAAGACGGCGTGTGTCGCGCGCGTCAGGAAGCGAAGTCCTGAGACGAGTCGAGATCGCGACGGCAAGTCGTTCAGGACCGCCCAAGCCGGATCAGAAACGCGCCGACCATCCCAGCGAAACCCCCATCGCCGAACTCTGTCCCGGCTCGTAGACGAGCCCCGCACCGAGCCGACCGATCCCGGCCTTGCGCGAATAGCCGATCTGCAGGTCGGGCTGAGGGGCCGCGCTTTCGATATTCACCGAGGCTGTCGTCATCACGACCTTTTCGGACCGCGTATTTCCGACGGCTGCGCCGACAGCGGTCGGAACGCTCATCGTCAATTTCCCCGAGGCGAGCGCGATCGGCGTCGAAATCCCGACAGAGATGCGGTCGTCCCCGGCCAGAAAACCGGACTTGCTCAGGCCAATGGCATAGGCGTTCGACCGCAGCCCGCTCCCGGATTGGAGCAAACCGTTCCCGGAGAAGCTGGAGCTGCCATTGGCGGCCGTAAGCTCGAGAGTTGCCCCGTCGCCGAGAGCGACATTCATCCCGAGCTGTACGAAATGGGTATTGCTCGAAAGCCCGCCGCCGAACGCGCCCCCCACCGAGGTGCCCAGGAAACCGCCGTCTTCGTGCAGGTTGCCGACGGTCATCGAAAGCGTGCTGGCGCCGAACCGGGCATTGAGCGAACCGGCGATATATTGCGAGCTAACATCGCCCGCGCCGCCGCCTGCCTGCGAAATCGAGGCCGACACGCCGTCGCCGAGACCGATTTCGTAGTGAAGCGCGGAGTCGGTGTCGAAGGATTTCAGATAAGGCGCGGCCATCGCGGCACTATCGACCCATTTCGTTCCGGCAATCGCGGAGCTGTCGCCATGTGACAGCGACAGGGTGCCGGTGCCTGCGCTAAAATTGACCGGAGCGGTCGGCCCCATCGCGAAAGTCTCGGTGGAGGCTTGTGCTGCACGGCCATCGGCATAGTCGGCCACGAAGCTGCTGGCCGCCACGTGATAGCCGCGATCATAGGCATCCGTGACGATCATCCGCTGATTGGAGAGTGTGGCGCGCAGGGCGCCTGCGACACCACGGGTTGCGCTGATCGTGCTCTGGGTGGCAGGCACGGAGGGACCGTCGAGCGAGCTGGTCGTCTCGACTTTCAGCGTTCCGGCCGGTGCCTGAGCCTGCCTGAGATTGAGCTCGCCCCAGCCATAGATCGGGTCGATCCCCACCGCACCGAGATCGGTTGCGCTGTTTTCGAGGATCTGCACGATCTGCTGACCGGTGAGTTCGGGGAACTCGCTCTTGAGCACCGCGACCGCGCCGGTGACATAGGGCGTCGCCATCGAGGTCCCGCTCATATAGGCGTAGTCGCTGCCAAGATCGCTCGGATAGGTCGAGAGGATATCCACGCCCGGCGCGGCGAGGCAGTAATTCATCGCCTCGCCACAGCGGTTGGAAAAACTGGCGATCTGGTGGTTGCTGTCCACGGCCACGACGCCAAGGATCGAGCCTTCCATTTCCGGGAAATACTCCGGCAGGCCCGCCATCAGGCTCGGATTGGCTCCACCGTCATTGCCCGCAGCGAACACGCTGACCATGCCCGCCTTCGCCGCCGCGTCGAGCGAGTCGATGGTGGCCGACCCAAGCTGTTGGCGGATTTGGTCGGCGCTCGAAAACTGGTCGATCGTGAGCGTCTTGTTATTACCGTCGACATAGGCCCAGCTGTTGTTCATCGAGACCGCACCGGCATTGACCGAGCGCGTGACCGCATCGGCGTAGCTGCCCGCAGGCACCGAGCCTCCGACGCCTTGCAGGATCATCAGCTTGGACCCCCAGGCGATCCCCTCGATCCCCTGCCCGTTCTGCACACCGGCAACGATCCCGGCCACATGCGTGCCATGCCCGTCGGTGTCGGTGACGTCAGAGGTGTTGTCGAAATAGCTGTAGGAGAGCGCACCATCGATGTTGTCAGCGAGATCGGGATGGGTCACATCCGCGCCGGAATCGTAGATCGACACGAGCGTTCCCAACCCATAGGCCCCTTCGGCGTAGCGATAGGCCGCTTCGGTCTGCGCAAGGCCGCCGCTTGCATAATACTCGTCGGTCTCGAAACTGCTGACGCTGCCGCCAGTGCCGGTATACGGCGCGTTGCCCGAGGGCGGCGGCTGGGTGTTGCTCGAGGAGCCAGATGAGCTCGAGGACCCGCCTCCTCCTCCCCCCGCAGCGGCGGCCAGCCCCACCACACCGAGGCCAAGGAGCAAGAGCATGCTGTTGGAGCCTGTCACGGATGTCGTGCTGGCCGCGGTATTTGCCGCAGTATTTCCCGAAGTGGTATCAGGCGAACCGGGCGCAGCGGCGGGAGCCTGCGCGAGACCGTAGGAGACCGTCGTGCGACCCGCGAGCGCGATCCGTTGAGCGAGATCCTGTGCATGCACCTGTGTGACGGCAAGCGAGGTCAAAGCCGTCGCCGCCAGAATACGTCCCATCGTCATCAAGATCCCTTTCGCGGAAAAATGCCTGCTTCGCGGAGGTCCGGTCTTCTTTTTGTCTGGATAGCCTCAGCGATACTGTGCTTCACCCCTTGCTTCAACGACACTTGAGTTAAGCATCGGTTAAACGCCCTGGCATGTGTCGATAGCGACGCAGGGAGCCCTCGGAAAATTCATCAGAGCGCGCTTGGAAACGCAGTGGACACGGTGCGAAACCTCAATGTTTCTTGACCCTACTTCACGAAGTCACTGATGGCGGGACGTCGGATGCGCTGCGCCTCGCAAGCATGCCGGTCGCTTCGGATACACGAACAATTGAAACGTCATCGCGGCGCTCGGTCGGGTTGCATCGGCCCCTTTCGGCACAATCTGCAGCGTAGCGGGTCGCGTACCGCGGCGCGCGACGTTGAGCGAACAGCACGCATCTATGACAGAACAGGCGGCCAAACGCCCCGCGTCTGACTTACGTCGATGCGCGCTCAACCAAGCTCCATCGTTGCGATGGTTTGCAAGGACGCCGTCGTCTTCGGAGCGGTGCCGCGATACATGCGCGCCGTCTCGAAAGCCGGGGTGAAGCCGCACTCCGACAGACGGGCCCTGAGTGGCGCGTTGCTCTCGGGCAGGTCGATCGAGACGGGCGCAGTCGGAAAGCGGTTCGCCGCGGCACGTGCCAGCCGCATCGCATCGTCACTCCGCTCGGCAATGATCGGCCCGATCTTGAGCCCCTCGCGACATTGCCTGACGGTCGCGAAGCCTGTGCCATCGCTGAGCCGGACGGTCTGACGGGATGGGCCGGGCGCGAGCCAGCGGCTCAGGAAAGCGTCCCGCCGCACGCCAGATGCCTGCGCATCGAGCGCAATGAGGTGCTCAAGGTCAGCATGCTCGGCCAGCACGATGCCCGTGTCGTCTTCGCATGACAGCACCCCCGTGAGCCGCAAACTCGCGCCCTGACGCCGAAACCCGGAGCGCGCGTAATTGTCCTGCTGGGCCGCCACACCATCGAGGCCGACGCTGCGCTCTCCTGCATGGCGCAGCGCATGTTGCCACAAGGCGAACCCGATGCCCTGCCCCCGGGCTTCGGGTTTGCAGATATAGAGACCCAGAAACGCGGCTTTCTCGTCATGATTGACCACAGAGATCGCGGCCACAGGCGCGCCATCCACATCGGCGACAAAGAACCCTTGGGGATCGGCTGCGTAGAAAGCCTCGGCATCCGCGAGGCCGGGGTTCCAGCCCTCGGCGGCGGCCCAGTCGAGAACCGTCTCCAACTCTGACAGATCGGCATTGCGCAGGATCATGCCCCCAAGGCCTCGCGCAGGCTGGCAGGAGCGGAGGTGCGGTTTCGCAAGTCGAGAGAGCTGAGGAGGTCGAGAAGGTGATTTTTCATCAGCTCCTCCGCCAAGTCGGCATCGCGTTCCGCGAAGGCGCGCATCAAGGCATGGTGGGCATGGCTTTCGCACAGGGCCCCGCGCCGGTGCCAATAGAGCGCGATGATCAACGAAGACCGCGCGACCAGCTGGGTGATGAATTCGGTGATCGTGGCCTGATCGGCAATCCGTGCGATCTCGAGATGGAACTGCCCCGAGAGAAAGAGTGCCCGGCCCGCCTCGCCATCGTCGATCGCCGCGTGTTCTTCGTCGATATGACGTTGGAGGGCCGCGAGGTCGTCCTCAGTGATCCGCTCGGCGGCCGAGCGCGCGGTGCGCGGCTCGAGCAGAGCGCGCGCCTCGAACACCTCGCGCGCCTCGCGCACCGTGGGCTGCGCGACATAGGCCCCGCGGTTGCGCTTGAGTTCCACCAGCCGGTCATGGGCCAGCCGCTGCAGCGCGGCGCGGATGATGGTCCGCGAGACACCGTATATCTCCCCCAGCTCCTCTTCCGACAGCTTTGTGCCCGGCATCAGCCGATGCTCGTGGATCGCGAGCGCCAGATCATTGGCGATCGTATCGGGCATCGGGGCGGCGGGGAGCGGATCGTTCATCTTGAGTTCCTTTCGTTCACACGATGCCCCGGGCGATCTGCGGAGGACAAGCTGGATCGCTCCGATTCGGATTGTATACAATGTTGTGTCGTAATTTTGCGCATGCAGAAAATTTTTCTGCTCAAATTCGAGGCAAGGTCGGATTCACGGCACCGTGAGTTCGGAAAATGATGGCGAGCTGTCCGGTTCGCACCGAAGGCTGAACCCAGATCGAAGGGAAGCGATGCGATGCGAACGGCACATGATCTCGAGTTGGTGAATCTGACGAAGCGCTACGGCGACACGGTCGCGGTGGACGCGATCAACCATGTCTTCGCGCCGGGGAGCTATGTCTGTCTGCTCGGCCCCTCGGGCTGCGGCAAGAGCTCGACGCTGCGGATGATCGCGGGCCATGAAAGCGTGAGCGAAGGCGCGATCCGCCTGAACGGCACCGATATCTCCGCCCTGCCCCCGGCCAAGCGGGGCACGGCGATGATGTTCCAGAACTACGCGCTCTTTCCGCATCTTTCCGTCAAGGACAATGTCGCGTTCTCGCTGCGGATGAAAGGCGTCGACAAGACCGCGCGCCATGCCAAGGCGATGGAGCTTCTCGAACTCGTCGATATGGCGCATCTCTCCGAGAGGCTTCCCACGCAGCTCTCCGGTGGGCAGCAGCAACGCGTCGCGCTGGCGCGGGCGCTGGTCACCGAACCGGAAGTGCTGCTTCTCGACGAACCCCTTTCCGCGCTCGACCCCTTCCTGCGGGTGCGGATGCGTGCCGAGCTCAAGCGGCTGCAGCGCGAGCTCGGCATCACCTTCCTTCATGTCACCCACGGGCAGGACGAGGCGCTCGCGCTCGCCGACGAGGTCGTGGTCATGAACAATGCCGTCATCGAACAGGCCGGACCGGCCCGCGAGGTGTTCAACACGCCCCGGACCGAATTCGTGGCGCGCTTCATGGGCGGTCACAACGTGGTCACGCTCGACGGGCAGCTCCATGCGATCCGTTCGGATGCGGTGCGCCTTGGCCCCGAGGGGATGCCCGCGACGGTCAGTGCGATCGAATATCAGGGCGACCGCGTCGCGGTAACCGCCCAGGCCGAGGGCCAGGAGCCGATCATCGCGCTGATGAGCGACGAGGCCTTCTACTCCAACGACATAAACCCGGGCGAGCAAGTGCGTCTTGCTTGGGATGAGGGGCGGCTGCACCGCCTCCGTGCCTGAAATCGACACTCCAACAGAGGGATAAGTGACAATGTCGAAAACCGGTTATACCCGCCGCTCGATTCTAAAAACCGGGGCGGCCGCGCTTGGCGCCTCCGCCCTGCCCGCGCCGATGATCTGGGCGCAGGAAATCAAGAATATCACGCTGCGCCAGTTCGGCACGGGCGTGTCGAACCTCAATGACGTGGCCAACAAGGTGAAGGAAGATCTCGGCTTCACGCTCGAGATGACCGCGCTCGATTCCGACGCGGTGACCCAGCGCGCGGCAACCCAGCCCGACAGCTTCGACATCGCCGATATCGAATACTGGATCTGCAAGAAGGTCTGGCCGACCGGCAACCTGCAGGCGATGGACACCTCGAAGATTAAGAATTACGACAAGATCGTCGGCATCTTCAAATCCGGCAAGCTGACGCCCGAGAGCGTGATCGCCCAAGGCACCGCGCCCTCGACCGTAGGCTTCGTCGAGGGCCCCGGCGGCACCACCTTCGCCGAGAGTGAAACCGGCTGGATGACGCTGATCCCGACCATCTACAACGCCGACACGCTGGGCATCCGCCCCGACCTGATCGGTCGCCCGATCGAAAGCTGGACCGAACTTCTGAACCCCGAGTTCAAGGGCAAGGCCTCGATCCTCGACATCTCCTCGATCGGTATCATGGACATGGCCATGGTCTGCGAGGCGATGGGCGAGATCCAGTATGGCGACAAGGGCAACATGACCAAGGACGAGATCGACAAGACCATGGCGATCTTCACCGAGGCGAAGAAGAACGGCCAGTTCCGCGCCTTCTGGAAGACCTTCGACGAGAGCGTGAACCTGATGGCCTCGGGCGAGGTGGTGATCCAGTCGATGTGGTCGCCCGCGATCACCGCGGTGAAATCGCGCGGCATCGACTGCGTCTACCAGCCCCTGAAAGAGGGCTATCGCAGCTGGGGCGGCGGTCTCGGCCTGTCCAAATCGCTCTCGGGCATGGAGCTCGATGCGGCCTATGAATACATCAACTGGTATCTCTCGGGCTGGGTCGGCGGCTACCTGATGCGTCAGGGTTATTACTCGGCCGTGCCGGAAACCTCGAAGGACTTCATGTCCGACAACGAATGGGGCTACTGGTTCGAAGGCAAGCCCGCGACGGATGTCATCACCAGCCCGACCGGCGACAAGCTGGCCGAAGCCGGCGAGACCCGCGACGGCGGATCCTTCTACGACCGAATGGGCCATGTCGCGTGCTGGAACGCCGTGATGGACGAGAACCAGTACATGGTTCGCAAGTGGAACGAGTTCATCGCCTCGTAATGACCGTGGTGGGGGGCTATCCGCCCCCCACACCCCCCGAGGATATTTGAGCCAAGTCGAAGGGCAGGATCGCGATGAAAGTGACCCGCGAGACAGTGACGGGATGGTTGCAGGCGGCGCCCCTGACGGTGGTGTTGCTGGGCTTTCTGGTCGCGCCGATCATTACCATCGTGATCGTCAGCTTCTGGCAGGCGACCGAGTTTTCGATCATCCCCGCCTTCAGTCTTGAGAATTACGAGTTCCTGTTCGGCTCGCCGGTGACCTACAAGGTCTTCGCCGCGACCTTCAAATACGCCTTCCTGACCTGGGCGATGACGCTCGCGATCGGTTTCACCGTCGCCTATTACCTCGCCTTTCACATCCGCAGCCAGACGATGCAGATCGCGCTGTTTTTGCTGTGCACGATCCCGTTCTGGACCTCGAACATCATTCGCATGATCTCGTGGATCCCGTTCCTCGGGCGCAACGGGATTGCGAACCAGACGCTGATTTCATGGGGCGTGATCGACCAGCCGCTGGAGTGGCTGCTCTATTCCGATTTCTCGGTGATCCTCGCCTTCGTGCATCTCTACACGCTGTTCATGGTGGTGCCGATCTTCAACACGATGATGCGGATCGACCGCAACCTGATCGAGGCGGCGCGCGACAACGGTGCGAGCGGGTTCCAGACGCTGGTCCATGTGATCATCCCGCTGACCAAACCCGGCATCATGATCGGCACGATCTTCGTGCTGACGCTGGTGATGGGCGATTTCATTACCGTGCGGTTCATGTCCGGGTCGCAGCGGGCCAATGTGGGGCGGCTGATCTCCAACGATATCGCGCTGCTGCAATACCCGTCCGCGGCCGCCACGGCGGTGGTGCTGCTGTGTACCGTGCTGATCGTGATCGGGATCCTGCTGCGCTTCGTCAACATCCGCAAGGAGCTCTGAGCCATGGAGAAACGTCCGCGCAGCTTCTACGTCCTGACCGTCATCTTCGCGCTTTTCGTGCTGTTCCTTTACGGGCCGACGATCACCATCGGCATCCTGAGCTTTCAGGGCCCCGAGGGCGGGCTGACCTTCCCGATGCGGGGCGTGTCGCTCAACTGGTTCCACGAGCTGTTCCAGCAACAGGCCGTGGGCGATATCTGGGGCGCATTCCGGCGGTCCTTCATGCTCGGCCTGCTGGTCATGGTGACGACGGTCGTCGTCTCGGTCATGGCGGGCCTTGCCTTTCGCAAGAAATTCCCGGGCTCCGGCATTCTGTTCTACCTGACGATCGCCTCGCTGGTGATCCCCTCGATCCTGATCTCGCTGGGCGTGGGGCTGATCTTCAACCAGCTCGGATTGAAGGTGCATTGGGCGACCTCGGGCTTCGGCTCTCAGCTGACCTGGACGCTGCCTTTCGGTCTGCTGATCATGTTCGCGGTCTTCAACCGCTTCGACAAAAGCTTCGAGGAGGCCGCGCGCGATCAGGGCGCAAGCGCATGGCAGACGATCCGCTTCGTGGTGCTGCCGATCATCGCGCCGTCGCTAATCGGTGTGACGCTGTTTGGCTTCACGCTGAGCTATGACGAATTCGCGCGCACGCTTCTGACGGCGGGCAGCTACAACACGCTGCCGCTCGAGATCTTCGGCATGACGACGAATGTGACGACGCCCGTGGTCTATGCCCTGGGCACGCTCACCACGGCGTTTTCGCTGCTGATCATCGGGGCGTTCCTGATCGCCGCCTGGGTCATGGCACGGCGGCGCGCCCGGCTTGGATCGGATGCCGGGAAAGGCGTTTGATCCCAGATGCGCATTCTCTACATCAACCCGAATTCGACGGCGTCGATGACCGATCAGATCGTGGGCATTGCGCAGGCCGCGCTGCCGGACGCCGAGATCGTCGGCTGGACGAATGCGGAGGGGCCACCGGCCATCGAGGGGCCCGAGGATGGCGCGCATGCCGTGATCGGGCTGAAGAAACTGCTGCCCGAGGCGAAGGGGATTGGCGCCGATCTGATCGTGATCGCCTGTTTCGACGATACCGGGCTCGACGAGCTGCGCGCCGCCGCCCATTGCCCGGTGATCGGGATCGGTCAGGCCGCCTACGTGATCGGCGCGCTGGCGTTCGGGGCGTTCTCGGTGGTGACCACTTTGCAGGTGTCGGTGCCGGTCCTTGAGGAGAACATCGCGCAGTACGGGCTTGCGGGCGCGTGCATCGCGGTGCGCGCGAGTGGCGTCCCGGTGCTGGCCGTCGAAGAGGGATCAGAGCCGGTCCGCGTGCGCCTCTCCGAGGAGATCGCCGCAGCCGGGAAGGAAGGCGCGCGCGCTGTTGCGATGGGATGCGCAGGCATGTCGCATCTGCGCGCCGATCTCTTCGAGCGAACCCGCGTTCCGCTGATCGACGGGGTCATCGCCTCGGCGCATCTGGCGCGCGCGATCCGGGCGACCCTGAATTGAGAGCAAACGCGTCCCTGAGGGCGAAGCACCCTGCCCGTCGACCTGCCACTCAGACGCCGAGATTGAGCGCCTTGGCCTTGCGGTAGAACGTCGCCCGCCCGATGCCGAGATCGCGCGCGGCCGCCGAGACATTGCCGCCGTTGCGGGCCAGTGCGCGGGCCATTTCCGAGCGTTGCGCCTCTTCCAGCCCGTTGCGGATGCCGTGTTCCAGCAGGTCCGACGCCGGAAGCTGGCCGATCTGACCCGCCTCAATGCCAAGGTGTCGCCGCGCGGCGCGGGTGGCTCCGACAACCAGATCGTCGCGATCGAGCGCCAGCAGCATCACGCCCTGCGCCCCGGTCTCGCCCGAGCCGGTCGAGAGGATGCGCGCGCCGTCATAGGAGGCGCGGAACAGGTCCGCCTCGATCCGGTGCGCCGCATCCTGCACGGTCAGCGCCACGAGACGTGCATAGCCCTCGGTCATGTCCGAGCGCGCGGAGCTGACATCGATCACCCCCGCCAGATCGCCCTGCGCGCCGAAGATGGGCGAGCCCATGCAGGTCAGGACGGTGTTGCGGGTGCGGAAATGCTGATCGCGCCAGACGGTGACGGGGCGCGCCTCGGCCACGCAGGTGCCGATGCCGTTCGTGCCCTCGACCCCTTCGGACCAGTCCGAGCCCGGCGCAAGGTTCGAGGAATGGAAATCGTCCATATCCGCGTCGCGCAAACGCTCGTCCAGCACCAGCCCGCCCGCATCCGACAGCAGTACGGTACAACCCGCATCGCCTGCTGCCCGCGACAGCCGGTCGAGCACCGGCGAGGCGATCCGCATCATCAGCCCCGCCCGCTCGCGCCTCTCGCGCATCTCGGCCTGGGTCAGGCGCTCGTTGCGCCCGCCGGTTTCGGGGTCGATACGGTGATGGATCATCGAACGGCGCCAGCTGGCCGCGAACCCCGCCCGCGTGGCGGATTTCGGCGAAGAGACGACCTCGCGCACGATATCGGCATGTTGGCGCGGAACGCCTGTATGCAGTGACGGCATGCGAAAGCCTCCCTCTCTTGCGCAGCCTATGAAAGCCCAAGCAGGTTAGGCCGATTCGGACCTTACACAACGTAAATTCCCGCTGAGCGGCCCGGCACCTGTCTCGGGGGTGAGACAGTCGCGGCTCAGTCCTCCTCGTGCCGCCGCCCGCGAAATCCTTGGGCGACCACGAATTTCTCCGAGCTGTCCGAGCGCGAGGCCGGTGGTT
The DNA here is from genome assembly GCF_002020145.1 of Thioclava sp. DLFJ4-1. Classification (NCBI taxonomy): domain Bacteria; kingdom Pseudomonadati; phylum Pseudomonadota; class Alphaproteobacteria; order Rhodobacterales; family Paracoccaceae; genus Thioclava; species Thioclava sp. DLFJ4-1. The sequence goes on along the minus strand of NZ_MPZT01000003.1, from coordinate 289,584 downwards.
TCACATTGGCGACCTTGGTGAAGTTTTTCTTCAGGATCGTCATCAGCCCCTGCTCCGCACCGCCTGCGAGGACCTTGGCGACGAAAGTGCCGCCCTCTTCGAGCACGTCGAAGGCGAACTCCGCCGCCGCTTCGCACAGCGTGATGATGCGCAGGTGATCGGTGTTCTGGTGCCCCGAGGACGAGGCCGCCATATCCGACATCACCACATCCGCAGACCCGCCGAGCCATTCCTTGACCTTGTCGTCGGCGCCTTCCTCGAGGAAATCGAGCACATGGATCTCGGCCCCCGGGATCGGATCGACCTCCTGCAGGTCGACGCCCAGAACGGTGCCGACCTTCTTGCCCGATTTCTCGCCCAAGGCGTTCACGCGCTTGACCGCCACCTGACACCAGCCGCCGGGCGCACAGCCCAGATCGACCACCCGCGCGCCGGGCACGAGGAAGCGATACTTGTCGTCCAGCTCGAGGATCTTGTAGGCCGCGCGTCCGCGATAGCCCTCTTTCTTCGCGCGCTGAACGTAAGGGTCGTTGAGCTGCCGCTCCAGCCAGAGGGTCGAGGACAGCCTGCGCCCCTTCGCCGTCTTCACGCGCACGCGCAGGTCGCGCTGCCCGCGTCCGGAAGTGTTCTTGCCGCTGGGTGTCTTCGCCATCATTTCATCTCTTCTAACACGCCGTCTCCGGCCATTTGCGCATAGAGGAGCCCCTCGCGCAGGCCACGGTCGGCAATGGACATCTGGTCGGTGGGCCAGACCCGCATCAGGGCCTGCAGGATTGCAGCCCCCGACATAATCAAAGTGTGTCGGTCGCGCCCGATCCGCGGATCCGAGCGCCGCCCGGCGGGGCCGAGTTGCAGGAAGGAGCGGATCACCGCGTCGATCTCTCCCGAGGTCATCGTCAGTCCGTCGACCCGGTTGCGGTCGTAGCGCTTCAGGTTGAGGTGGCAGGCCGCGACGGTGGTGACGGTGCCCGAGGTGCCGATGATCTGGAACCCGTCCTGCGGGCTGCCAGCCGCGTAGGGCGTGAAATCCGCGAGCTTTTCCTCGAAGAACCAGCTCATCAGGGCAAACCGGGCGGCATCGTCTTCGACATCGGCGAACTGATCCTTGAGCGTCGCCACGCCAAGCGGCACCGAAATCCAGTCCACCACCCGCGCCGCCGGATCGGGGCCGTCGGGCTGATTGAACCCTTGCGAGAGCCGCATGATCGCGCGGGCGCGGTCGCCGGGCGGCACGTCTTCGAGGTCGATCCAGACCAGCTCGGTCGAACCGCCCCCGATATCGACCACCAGCACCTGCTCGGAATTGGGCGACACCAGCGAGGCGCAGGAAATCACGGCCAGCCGGGCCTCTTCCTCGGGCGGGATGATCTCCAGCGGCAGGCCGGTCTCGCGGCGCACGTAGCGGATGAAATCGCGCGCGTTCTTGGCGCGGCGGCAGGCCTCGGTCGCCACAAGACGCATCCGGGTGACCCCGTGGGTTTCGATCTTGCGTCGGCAGATTTGCAATGCCTGAACGGTCCGCGACATCGAGCTGCGCGACAACCGGCCATAGGTTTCAAGACCTTGGCCCAGCTGGACGGCTTTTGAGAAGCTATCCACCACCTGAAACTGAGAACCCCTTGGACGGGCAATCAGCATCCGGCAACTGTTGGTGCCAAGGTCGAGAGCGGCATATAGCCCCTCGCCGGACTTGGCGGATTTGGTCGCGGGGGACTCGACCTGAGCCGGTTTCACCGCCCGCGCGGGCGATGCAGCTGTCGGGAGCGCGCCCGCCGACCGGGGACGCTTGGGCGCCATGATTACGCCCTCCGATTTGAAGTTGCTCTAAAGCTATCGGTTTGCGCCTCCCGGTTCAAGGGAGCGCGACGCGGAAGTGATAGAAGGTCAGACGTTTTCGCGGGCCGCAACCGGGTCGCCCCGGCGCGCCCTCAGACCGCGGGAAGGATCACCGTGAAGCAGCTGCCCTCGCCCTTCTTGCTGTCGACGCGGAAGCGCCCACGGTGGCGCGCCACGATATGCTTGACGATGGCGAGCCCCAGCCCGGTGCCGCCCTTCTCGCGCGAGCGGTGGGTGTCGACGCGGTAGAAGCGCTCGGTGATGCGCGGCAGATGCTGTTCGTCGATCCCCTCGCCGCGGTCGATCACATCGACGCGATAGGCTCTGCCGCGCAGCACCGGTTCATGCGCGATCGCCGAGACGCGCAGCCGCACCTCGCCGCCCTGCCCGCCATATTTGATCGCGTTCTCCACGAGGTTGGAGAAGACCTGCGTGAGCTGATCGGGATCGCCCTGCACCGGCAAGGCCCCGGTCTCGCCCTCGGAGATCAGCTTCACCTGTGCCGCCTCGGCGACGGGTTCGAGCGTTTGCGTGACGCCCTTGAGCACCAGCGCCAGATCGACCTTGGTTGTCGGGCGCATCCGTTCCTCGCCCTCGACGCGGCTCAGCGACAGAAGATCGCCCACCAGACGGTTCATCCGCGCCGCCTCGCGCTCCATGATCGACAGGAACCGATCGCGCGCCGCCGCATCGTCGCGCGCGCTCGAACGCAGCGTCTCGATGAAGCCCATCAGCGCGGTCAGCGGCGTGCGCAACTCATGGCTGACATTGGCGACGAAATCGCGCCGCATGGCTTCGGCGGTCTCCAGCGCGGTGATGTCCTCGAAACTCGCCAGAACCGAATTCGTGGAAAGCGGGCCTTCGGGCGCGGGCGGAAGCGGCGAGAAATGCACCAGCGTGATCGTCTCGGCCTGACCGGTCGGATGCAGCCGCAGGCGCACCGGATCGGGCCGCGCGCCCCGCAGCGCCGCGCTGACTGCCGCGCCGAAACCGGGCTGGCGCAGCACCGTCACATAGGGACGCCCGAGAAACTGCGTACCGAAAAGCCGGTTGGCCGCGACATTGCCCTGCGCGATCCGCTCGTCGCGCCCGATCAGCAAAACCGCGCTCGGCAGCGCGTCGAGAACCTGTCCGATCGCCCCTTGGCTCATTGCCATGCCTCCCCGCCTGCCATCGCTGTCGCGGCAAGGTTTGAGCGATGCGGCGCGAGCTGTAAAGCCTTGCCATGCCCGAAAAACCGACCCCTGCTTCGGTTTTGCAACTCACGCTTCGCAGTCAACAATCAGTGCCTTGTGAAATAAGTGAAAAAACGCTAAACCTAGGCGTGTATTTCATGGGATCTTTCCGGATCCCGTCACTTACACCGCGGGGGCGATGAGGTTTGCACTATTACTATGTCAAGAACCCCCCGTTCCCGTCTCGCCTTACAAGCCGTTCTCTTTCAATGTGTGAAGGCGTCTGAGACTAGCAACCTGCTGCTGGTCGACCCTGCGCGTGAGCTGCCGTCTTCGCTCAAAGAGATCTCCGGCCAGGCGATTCAGGTGCTTCAATACGACCAGATCACCGCGCACAAGATGGTAAAGCTGCGCCCCGAACTGGTACTGGCTCCTCTTCTGTCGGAGAGGTTCGACATTCTCGACCTCGCGAAGCGACTCGAGGAATTCGGGTTCTCCGGCAAGCTGCGGGCCTATTCCCGCCCGCTGCCCAATATCTCAGCCATCCGGCAGGAGGTGCGCGCCGCGCATCCCCAGCTCGACTTCGATATATTCACCCTGCCGGTAGATGAGTTTCGCGACAATTAACCGATCGCTTTGAGCCCCTTCGAGAAGCGCGCGGCATTCTCGCGGTAATGCGCGGCGGAGCCCAGCAGCGCCTGCAGCGCCTTCTCGTCGAGCTGGCGAACCACCTTGCCCGGCGCGCCCATCACGAGGCTGCCATCGGGGATTTCCTTGCCTTCGGTGATCAGCGCGCCCGCACCGATCAGGCAGCCCTTGCCGATCTTCGCGCCGTTGAGCACCGTCGCCCCCATGCCGATCAGCGAGCCGTCCCCGATCGTGCAGCCATGCAACATCGCCTTGTGCCCGACCGTGCAATTCGCGCCGATGGTCAGCGGGAAGCCCATATCGGTGTGGCAGACCACGTTTTCCTGAATATTCGAGCCCGCGCCCACGCGGATTTCCTCGTTATCGCCGCGCAGAGTGGCGCCGAACCAGACCGAGGCCTCGGCCTCCAGAACCACCTTGCCGATCAGGTTGGCGTCGGGCGCGACCCATGCGTCTTTGGCGATTTCGGGGGCGATCCCGTCCAGTTCGTAAATCATCTTGCCTCGAACTCCCTGTTCAGTTTTCGCACGAATTCATTCAGCCCGGTCTGACGGTCGCGGCGGCTGCGCTCGGCGGTCAGGATCGTGCGCAACTGCTCTTCGGCGCGGTCGAGATCATCATTGACCAGAACATAGTCATATTCCGACCAATGGCTGATTTCGGCGAGCGATTTTTCCATCCGGCCGTTGATGACGGCATCGCTGTCCTGCGCACGGCTGCGCAGACGCTCTTCCAGCGCCGCAATCGAGGGCGGCAGGATGAAGATCGAGACCACGTCCTTGCCCAGCGAGGAGTTGCGGATCTGCTGCCCGCCCTGCCAGTCGACGTCGAACAGCGTATCGCGCCCCTCGCCCATCGCGGCCTCCACCGGGCCTTTCGGCGTGCCATAGAAATTGCCGAACACCTCGGCATGTTCCAGCATGTCGCCCTGATCGACCATCTTTTCGAACTCGGCGCGGGATTTGAAGAAATACTCCACCCCGTCGCTCTCGCCCGGGCGCGGATCGCGGGTCGTGGCCGAGACCGAGAAGCGCAGCGTCGGGTCCCAGTTCATCAGCCGCTTGGCCAGCGTGGATTTGCCTGCGCCCGAGGGCGAAGAAAGGATAATGAGAAGGCCGCGGCGGCTGGTATCGGGCATCGGAATTACTCTACGTTCTGGATCTGCTCGCGCAGCTGGTCGATCGCGTATTTCAACGCCAGACCGATCCGCGTCAACTCCGCATCGCCCGATTTCGAGCACAGCGTATTGGCCTCGCGGACGAATTCCTGCGCGAGAAACTCGAACTTGCGGCCCACGGGGCCGGTCTCGGCCAGAAGCGCACGCGCGGCCTCGACATGGACGCGGAGCCGCTCGATCTCTTCGGTGACATCGGCCTTGATCGCGATCAGGGCCAGCTCCTGCGCGACCCGGTCGGGATCGGCCTCGGTGGCCTCCATCACCCGCGCAAGCGCGGCCTTCAGCGTCTCTGCGGCTTTCGGGGCGCGCGCGGCAGCAGCATCAGCGGCCTCGTCGGTCAGCGCGGCGATCTCGTCGATGCGCGCGGCCAGCAAGGCGCCGGTCCGGGCGCCTTCTTCGCGGCGCATCGCGACGAAACTCTCCAGAACAGGCTCGAAACTCTCCAGCAGCGCGGCCAGCAGCACCGCGGGATCCTCAATCGTGCCGCCCGAGTGATCGACCACTCCGCGCATCGCCATCAGGTCGCTCGGCTTGAGCGGCGCCAGCGCCACGCCCTTGCGCTCGGCGGCGCGCTCGACCTTGTCGACGGCGGCAAGGGCGGCATTGAGCACGTCTGGCTCGATCCGCATCGCGGCGCTGCCTGCGGCCTGCGTGAGCTTGAGGTTCAGCGTGACATTGCCCCGCGCAACCCGGTCGCCGACCGCCTTGCGCAGTGCGGGCTCCAGCCCCTCGATATCGGGCAGCCGCAGCCGCAGGTCGAACCCTTTGCCATTGACCGAGCGCAGATCCCAGCTCCAGTCATGCCCCGCGCCGCTCCCCTGTCCGGCGGCAAATCCGGTCATCGAGACAGTTGCGGCGGCGGGCGCCCCCTCCGGGCGCGGCTCTGGAGCGGGTTTAACCATTTAAGAGTTTCTTTCCCCATGTGACGAAAAAATGGCCTAACTTGGCCTTGGTAAGAGTTCAGTAACGATTTCGCCCTGACGGTCAACCGCAAGGCGGCACATGCCGCCCGATCGCCGGGCGCGAGACAGCCACCCCGCGCCCGTGCCGCGCGGGACGAAGTAAGGGTGATTGAAATGGATCGCGAAACCGACAGCAACGCCGCATCCCCCGCCTCGGCCAAAGGTCGCCGGATCGGCAACGAGCTGCGCGCCTATTGGGAGGCGCTGCTGGCAGGCCGCCCGATGCCCGCACGCGCCGATATCGATCCGCGCGGCATCGACCGCGCGCTGGAATTCGCCTTCATCCTCGAACGGGTCGCGCCGGGCATGGGGCGGTTTCGTCTCGCAGGGCAGCATATCTGCGACCTGATGGGCATGGAGGTGCGCGGGATGCCCCTGACCTCGCTTTTCGCGCCCGAGGGCCGCAAGCAGATTGCGGATCTGACCGAGGCCGTCTTCGCGCGCCCCGCCATCGCCGAGGCGCAGCTGGCCTCGGAGGCCGGGATCGGCAAGCCGGGGCTGGCGGGCCATCTGGTGATGCTGCCGCTGACGGATGATTTCGGCGCGGTGACGCGGGTGCTGGGGTGTTTCGTCGCGGAGCCTCTGCGCAATACGGGCGAGGCGGAAGACATCCACGATGCAGGCCGCGCCCCGCGCCGCTTCACGGTCACGGGCGCCCGGATCAAGCCGCTGGAGATGCCGCCGCTGCGCGAGCCCCAACCCGCCGGGCGCAGCCCCCGCGCGTCACAGGCGTTCGCGAAGCCCGCGCCGATGCCTGCAACTTCAGGTTTCGCGGAGGGCCAGACGCCCTACACGCCACGCCCAAAAACCCGCGCCGAGCATCTAGCCGAGATGACGCCGGACGAGCGCCGCGCGATGTTCCGGGTGGTGCGGCAGGAGGGCTAAGCCCCCTAATGGATGAGCCCTGCCTCGCGACGCAAAAAAGAAGGCCCGGACACGAAGGTCCGGGCCAATCAATCCGTTGAAACCTGCCGCAGCGCGGCACGCGCTTATTGCGACGCGGCTTTCGCGAACTTGCGGCGGTCCTGCAGTTCCTCGGCGACGAGGAAGGCCAGTTCCAGCGACTGGCTTGCGTTCAGACGCGGGTCGCAGGCGGTGTGGTAGCGCGAGGACAGATCGCCATCGGTCACGGCGCGCACGCCGCCGGTGCATTCGGTCACGTCCTTGCCAGTCATCTCGAAATGCACGCCGCCGGGGATCGTGCCCTCGGCTTTGTGGATCGCGAAGAATTCCTTCACCTCGCGCAGCACGGACTCGAAGGGCCGGGTCTTGAACCCGCTCGCCGATTTGATCGTGTTGCCGTGCATCGGATCGCAGGACCAGACGACATTCGCGCCCTCGGCCTCGACCGTGCGGATCAGGCGCGGCAGGTGATCGCCGACATTGCCCGCGCCGAAGCGCGCGATCAAGGTCAGACGGCCCGCCTCGTTTTCCGGGTTCAGCTTCTCCATCAGCACCTTGAGGTCGTCCTCGGTGGTGGTGGGGCCGCATTTCAGACCGATCGGGTTCTGCACGCCGCGTGCGAATTCGACATGCGCGCCGTCGGGCTGACGGGTGCGGTCGCCGATCCAGAGCATGTGGCCGGTGCCCGCGATCGGCAGGCCGGAAGTGGAATCGATGCGGCAGAGCGCCTCTTCATATTCCAGCAGCAGCGCCTCGTGCGAGGTGTAGAAATCGACCGAAGCCAGCTCATGCGCGGTTTCCGAGGTCACGCCCGCGGCCCGCATGAAGTCCATCGCCTCCGAAATCTGATCGGCGACCTGACGGTATTTCTCGGCGTCGTCGGCATCGGTGAAGCCCGCGATCCAGCTTTGGACGCGGTGGATGTCGGCGAAACCACCGGTCGAGAAGGCGCGCAGCAGGTTCAGCGACGCGGCCGCCTGCGTGTAGGCCTGCAGCATCCGGTTCGGATCGGGCAGACGCGCCTCCGAGGTGAACTCGAAGCCGTTGATGATGTCGCCGCGGTAGCTCGGCAGCTCGGTGCCGTCGATGGTCTCGGTCGGTGCCGAACGCGGCTTGGCGAACTGCCCCGCCATGCGGCCGACCTTGATGACCGGAACCTTCGCGCCCCAGGTCAGCACGACCGCCATCTGCAGCATCACCTTGAAGGTGTCGCGAATGTTATCGGCCGAGAATTCCCCGAAGGACTCGGCGCAATCGCCGCCCTGAAGCAGGAATGCTTCGCCGCGCGCGGCTTTCGCCAACTCCGACTTCAGCGTACGTGCCTCGCCCGCGAAGACCAGCGGCGGCATCCGCGACAGCTGTGCCTCGACAGCGTTCAGCGCCCCCTGATCGGGATAGTCGGGCATCTGAACCCGCGGTTTCGCGCGCCAGTCCGATTTGCTCCAACCCTTGCCCATCTGATCCTCCAAAAGCGTGGTCGTTTCATTCGGCGCCGCTTATAGACGGCGCGGGTCAGGGAAACAAACCCGAAATTGCATTTCCGCACGCCTGCGGGCCCCTCCGTAAGTTCCCCCTCTTGCGGCGGGCACCAATTTCCTGTTTCGGTGATTCACCACAGATGACGGATTGACGACATGCCTGATCCCCGCCCCACCCGTCGCCCAGCCCCTTCGCAGGGGATGATCCGGATCGCCCCGGACGCCCGCCAGCGCTCGGTCGTCTTCATGCTTCTCGACCGGTTCACGATGATGGCCTTCGCCAGCGCGATCGAGCCGCTGCGCCTCGCCAATCAGGTCTCGGGCCGCACGCTTTATACGTGGAAACTGGCCTCGGAAACCGGCGAGGATGTCACCTGCTCGAACGGCACGACCTTCCGCACCGATATCGGGCTGGAGGAACTGGGCCGCGATACGATGGTGCTTGTCTGTGGCGGTATCGACGTGGCCGAGGCGGTCACCAAGCCGCTTTTGAACTGGCTGCGGCGCGAGGCACGGCGTGGCGCGACGATCGGGGGCCTGTGCACCGGGTCCTATGCGCTCGCCCGCGCAGGCCTGCTCGATGGCAAGCGCGCGACGATCCATTGGGAGAATGTCGACGCTTTCGCCGAGGATTTCCCCGATATCGAGCTGACCAAGGGCGTCTTCGTGATCGACGGCAACCGGGTGACGACGGCGGGCGGCACCGCCTCGATCGACCTGATGCTGCGGCTGATTGCCCGCGATCACGGCGAGGAACTGGCCAATACCGTCGCCGATCAGCTGATCCATTCTTCGATCCGCTCGGACCGCGACACGCAGCGGCTGTCGATTCCCACCCGGATCGGCGTGCGCCACCCCAAGCTCGCACAGGTCATCGGGCGGATGGAGCGCAATATCGAGGACCCGATCAGCCCCGCGACACTCGCAACCGAAGTGGGCATGTCCGCGCGCCAGCTGGAGCGGCTGTTCCGTCGCTACCTCAACCGCTCGCCGAAGCGCTACTACATGGAATTGCGCCTGCAAAAGGCGCGTAACCTGTTGATGCAAACGGAAATGAGCGTGATCAACGTGGCCATGGCCTGCGGCTTTGCGAGCCCGTCGCATTTCTCGAAATGCTACCGCGCGCATTACCAGACCACACCCTATCGTGAACGTGGCGCGAGCGCTGCGGGCGAAAAGGAAAGCCTGGACTCCACCGTGGATTTAGGGCCGGAAGACTCGCTCGACTGAAATTTGCGCAATCACCCCTCGCGCCTCTCACGAATTTGCACATAACCCCAAATTGCCGTTACGTCGCATTGCGCGCACCTTGACCTTCGGGTCCGTTTTTCGCGTCATCGCGCCACTCGCGGTTCTTCACATTTGACAAACCGCGCACTAACCTCGCGCAAGAACGCGAGTTCCAACACGGGAGTGAACACATGAAAAAACTGCTTCTGGCTTCGGCTGCGATCGCGCTTGGCGCGACTGGCGCATATGCCGATGACGTGAAGATGGGCGTCCTGCTGGGCTTTACCGGCCCGCTTGAATCGCTCGCCCCGCCGATGGCGCAGGGTGCCGAGATGGCGATCAAGGAAGTCTCCGATTCCGGCAAGCTGCTGGGTGGCGACACCGTGACCGCAGTCCGCGGCGACTCGACCTGCGTCGACGCAGCAGCCGCGACCGCGGCAGGCGAAACGCTGGTCACTACCGACAAGGTCGCTGGCATCATGGGCGCAATGTGCTCGGGCGCGACCACCGCTGTCCTGCAAAACGTCGCCATGCCGAACGGCGTCGTGATGATCTCGCCCTCGGCAACCTCGCCGGCACTCTCGACGCTCGAAGATGATGGCCTGTTCTTCCGCACCGCTCCGTCGGATGCGCGTCAGGGCGAAGTCATGGCCGACGAGATCCTCGAGAAGGGCATCAAGAACGTCGCCGTGACCTACACCAACAACGACTACGGCAAGGGTCTCGCCGACAGCTTCGAGAAAGCCTACAAGGCCAAGGGCGGCAGCGTCACGATCTCGGCCGCGCACGAAGACGGCAAGGGCGACTACTCCGCTGAAGTCGCCTCGCTCGCTTCCGCAGGTGGCGACGCGCTCGTCATCGTCGGCTATATCGACCAGGGCGGCTCGGGCATCCTGCGCGGCGCACTCGACACCGGCGCCTTCGAGACCTTCGTCTTCCCCGACGGCATGGTCAGCCAGACGCTCGAAGACAATTTCGGCTCGGAAATCAACGGCTCCTTCGGCCAGCTTCCCGACTCGGCAGGCGACGGCATGAAGACCTATCTCGGCATGGCCGAGAAAGCCGGCTTCGACGGCTCGTCGGCTTATTCGGGCGGCGCCTATGACGCAGCGGCTCTGATGCTGCTGGCGATGCAGGCGGCGGATTCCACCGACCCGAAAGTCTACAAGGACAAGGTCATGGAAGTCGCGAACGGCCCCGGCGAGAAGATCTATCCCGGCGAGCTGGGCAAGGCGCTCGACCTGATCAAGGAAGGCAAGCCGGTCGACTATGAAGGCGCGACCGCCGTCAACCTGATCGGCAATGGCGAAGCCGCGGGCACCTTCCGCGAAATCGCGATCAAGGACGACAAGATCGAGACGGTGAAATACCGCTAAGCGGTCATCAGAGCTGAAGCAGCCCGGAGCGATCCGGGCTGTTTTCAATTATAAAACAACAAGATGCGGCGTGAAGCTAACGCGCCTACAACTCAGGGGACCCTATGATCCGGGTTGAAAACCTAGTCAAATCCTTCGGCGGATTCCGCGCGGTCGATGGCGCGAGCCTCGAAATCGCGACCGGCTCGATCACCGGGCTGATCGGCCCGAACGGCGCCGGCAAATCCACGCTCTTCAACGTCATCGCAGGCGTGCACGAACCCACCGCGGGCCGTGTCACGATGGATGGCGAGGACATCACCGGGCTTGCCCCGCACGAGCTGTTTCACAAGGGGCTGCTGCGCACCTTCCAGATCGCGCATGAATTCCCCTCGCTCACCGTGCGCGAGAACCTGATGATGGTGCCCACCGGTCAGGCGGGCGAAACGCTCTGGAACACATGGTTCGGGCGAAAACACATCCGCGACGAGGAAGCGGCGCTTCTGAAGAAGGCCGATGAAGTGCTTGATTTTCTGACGATTTCGCATCTCAAGGATGAGAAGGCGGGCAACCTCTCGGGCGGTCAGAAAAAGCTTCTGGAGCTGGGCCGCACGATGATGGTCGAAGCCAAGATCGTCTTCCTCGACGAGGTTGGCGCGGGCGTGAACCGGACGCTTCTGAACACGATCGGCGATGCCATCGTGCGCCTCAACAAGGAACGCGGCTACACCTTCTGCGTGATCGAACACGACATGGATTTCATCGGACGCCTCTGCGACCCGGTCATCGTGATGGCCGAGGGCAAGGTGCTGGCCCAGGGGTCTGCCGATCACATCATGGAAAACGAGGCCGTCATCGAGGCCTATCTGGGCACCGGGCTGAAGAACAAGGTCAAGGCCGAGGAAACCGCCGAGACCGCCGCCCATGAAGACCACGGCGCGCAGCCCGGTCTGGGCGATGAAGCCGGCAAAGGGGGTGCCCAATGAGCTATCTCAACGCCTCCAACATGACCGGCGGCTACGGCAAGGCCGACATCCTGCACGACTGCACGCTGACCGTTGAAAAGGGCGAGATCGCCGTGATCGTCGGCCCCAACGGCGCGGGCAAATCCACCGCGATGAAGGCGGTCTTCGGCATGCTCGGCCTACGCGAAGGCAAGGTCACCCTCGACGGGCAGGACATCACCGGCCTTTCGCCGCAGGACCGCGTCAAGAAAGGTATGGGCTTCGTTCCGCAGGTGAACAACGTCTTCCCGACCATGACGGTCGAGGAAAACCTCGAGATGGGCGCCTTCATCCGCGACGACGATTTCCGTGGCACGATGGATCAGGTCTTCGATCTGTTCCCGATCCTGAAGGAAAAGCGCCGCCAGAACGCGGGCGAGCTGTCCGGCGGGCAGCGTCAGCAGGTGGCCGTGGGCCGCGCGCTGATGACCCAGCCGAAACTGCTGATGCTCGACGAGCCGACCGCGGGCGTCTCACCCATCGTGATGGACGAGCTTTTCGATCGCATCATCGAGGTCGCCCGCAGCGGCATCTCGATCCTGATGGTCGAACAGAACGCCCGCCAAGCCCTTGAGATCGCGGATAAAGGCTATGTCCTCGTGCAAGGCGCGAACAAATACACCGACACTGGCGAGGCCCTTCTGGCCGACCCGGAAGTCCGCCGCACCTTCCTGGGGGGCTGAGGAATGGAACTCATCAACGCGCTTGTCGCGGTTACCAATTACGTCATCATCCCCGCCACCGCCTATGGCGCGCAGCTCGCGCTCGGTGCGCTCGGGGTCACGCTGATCTACTCGATCCTGCGGTTCTCCAACTTCGCCCATGGCGACACGATGGCCTTCGGCACCGGGGTCGTGATCCTGATCACCTGGGGCTTTCAGGCGATGGGGATCAGCTTCGGCCCGCTGCCGACCGCCCTTCTCGCCCTGCCCTTCGGCATCGCGGTCACCGCGGCGCTGATGCTCGGCACGGACAAGGTCGTTTACCAATATTACCGAAAAGTCAGGGCTGCGCCCGTGGTCATGGTCATGGTCTCGGTCGGCGTGATGTTCGTGATGAACGCGCTCACGCGCTTCCTGATCGGCGTCGACCAGATCAACTTCGACGACGGCACGCGCTTCGTCATCAACGCCCGGCAATGGCGCGAGATGACGGGCCTGCACGAGCCGCTGACGCTGCGCTCGACCCAAGTCATCACCGTCGTCACCGCGATCATCACCGTGGCCGCGTTGTTCTGGTTCCTCGGCAAGACGCGCACCGGCAAATCCATGCGCGCGTTTTCCGATAACGAGGATCTGGCGCTGCTGTCGGGCATCGACCCGAACAAGGTCGTGGCCGTCACCTGGATCATCACCGGCGCGCTCGCGACCATCGCAGGCACGCTCTACGGGCTCGACAAGTCGTTCAAAGCCTTCACCTATTTCCAGCTTCTGCTACCGATCTTCGCCTCGGCCATCGTCGGCGGCATCGGCAACCCGGTGGGCGCGATCGCGGGCGGCTTCGTGATCTCCTTCTCGGAAGTGGGCCTCACCTACGCATGGAAGAAGGTCGCGACCTATCTGGTCCCGAGCTGGGAGCCGGACGGGCTCGTTCAGCTTCTCTCCACCGACTACAAATACGCAGTCAGCTTCACGATCCTGATCCTCGTCCTGATCTTCAAGCCGACCGGCCTCTTCAAGGGGAAAATCGTATGAGCAGCAATCGTCAGGCTGGCGAGACCAGCCGCATCCGTGCGCCCCTCTTCTTCGCCATCATGGCCGCGCTCATCCTGCTCGAGGGTTTCACCTCGGGCTGGAACTCGGCGCTCGGCATTCTCAACATGGGGCTTCTGTCGGCGATCATGGCGCTCGGCGTGAACATGCAATGGGGCTATGCGGGCCTGTTCAACGCGGGCGCGATGGGCTTCCTCGCGCTTGGCGGCCTCGCCCCGGTGCTGATCTCCATGCCGCCCACCCCCGGCGCCTTCTCGGGCGGCGGTCCGGGCATCATGGCGGCCTTCTTCGTGGCCATCGTCGCGGTGCTCGCGGCGGTCTGGATCTGGCGCAATCTGCGCGGCAAGACCCGCGGCCTCGCCGTGACCGCGGTGCTGGTCGTCGGCTTCTTCACCTATCGCTGGCTGTTCGATCCGGCGGTCGAGGTGATCGAGGCGATCAACCCCTCGGCGCAGGGCAACCTCGGCGGGTTGGGCCTGCCGACGCTGATCTCCTGGCCCGTGGGCGCGGTTCTCGCCGCAGGCGCGGCCTGGCTGGTCGGCAAGACCGCCCTCGGCCTGCGCTCGGATTACCTCGCGATCGCCACGCTCGGCATTGCAGAGATCATCGTCGCGATCCTGAAGAACGAGCAATGGCTCGACCGGGGCGTTCTGAACGTCAACGGCATCCCGCGCCCCTGGCCGGTGCCCTACGAGATCGACCTGCAGAACTCGCCCGATTTCGTCGCGCAGATGCAAAGCTGGGGTCTCGATCCGCAGCTGGGCTCGACGATCGCGGTGAAGCTGGCCTTCCTCGTGCTGTTCGTGATCGTCATCCTCGCGCTGATCTGGCTGACCGAGATGTCGCTGAAATCGCCTTGGGGCCGGATGATGCGCGCGATCCGCGACAACGAGATCTCGGCGGCGGCAATGGGCAAGAACGTCACCCGCCGCCACCTGCAGATATTCGTGCTGGGCTCGGCGGTGATCGGGCTTGCGGGCGCGATGATGATCTCGCTCGACGGGCAGATGACGCCGACCTCCTACAACCCGCTGCGCTACACGTTCCTGATCCTCGTGATGGTGATCGTGGGCGGCTCTGGCAACAACTGGGGCTCGATCCTCGGCGGTGTGCTGATCTGGTACGTCTGGGTCAAGGCAGGCGACTGGGGTCCGGATATCATGGGTGCGCTGGCAGCACCCTTCCCCGATGGCGGGCTCAAGGATCACCTGATCCAATCGGCCCCGCATATGCGGATGCTGGTGATGGGGATCATCCTGCTGATGGTGCTGCGCTTCAGCCCGCGCGGGCTCTTGCCGGAGAAATAAAAACGAGGGGCTCTGCCCCTCGCCCGTTCCGGGCTCACCCCGGGATATTTCTTCCAAGCCGAAAACAAACGCGCGCCTCGAAAGGAGGCGCGCGTTTTTCGTTACTCCTCGCCGCCGTCGAATTGGGCGACGCGGGCGCCCGCCTTGTTCGTGGTGACGACGCCGAGCGATTTGAGTTTGCGGTGCAATGCCGAGCGCTCCATGCCGACGAAATTCGCGGTCCGCGAGATGTTGCCGCCGAAGCGGTTGATCTGGGTGAGCAGGTATTCGCGCTCGAACAGCTCGCGCGCCTCGCGCAAAGGCAGCGTGGCGAGCGCGCCGCCCAGAACGATGCGCCCCTCATCCGCCGGGCCTTCCTGACCGGGCAGCTCGCGCGCCTCGATCGCACCCGTGCCTTCACCGAGGATCAGCACCCGCTCGATTACGTTGCGCAGCTGACGGACGTTGCCGGGCCAATCCATCGTCTGCATCAGCGCCGCAGCCTCTTCCGAGATTTCACGCAGCGGCAGGCCCTGGGTCTCGTTGAAGCCGCGCAGGAAATGGTCTGCCAGAAGCGGCACGTCCTCGCGCCGCTCGGAGAGCGGCGGCACCTCGATCGGCACGACGTTCAGCCGGTCGTAGAGCTCCTGCCGGAAAAGCCCCTCGCGGATCTGCGTCATCAGATCGCGGGTCGTCGACGAGATCACCCGCAGATCGACGCGGACCTTGTCGGCCCCGCCCACGCGCAGGAATTGCTGCTCGGTCAGAACGCGCAGGATTTTCGACTGCGTGCCGAGCGGCATCTCGGCCACCTCGTCGAAATAGATCACGCCGCCGTGGGCCTGCTCCAGCAGCCCCTTCTCGACGCCGCGCTCAGGGGTCTCGCGCCCGAACAGCACCTCTTCCATCCGGTCGGGTTCGATCGAGGCGGAATTCACCGTGATGAACGGCCCCGCCGCACGGGTCGAGAACTGGTGGATATAGCGCGCGGCCATCTCCTTGCCCGAGCCTGGCTCGCCCGTCAGCATCACCCGGCCGTTGGACTTGGTGACCTTGTCGAGCTGATCCTTCAGTCGCCGGAACGCCGCCGAGTCGCCGATCATCTCGCCCGAGGACATGTCGCGGCGTTTCAGCGTCGAGTTCTCGCGCCGCAGCCGCGCCGTCTCCATCGCGCGCGAGATCACCACCATCAGCTGGTCGATGTTGAAGGGCTTCTCGATAAAGTCGTAGGCGCCCTGCTTGATCGCCGCCACCGCGATCTCGATATTGCCGTGGCCCGAGATGATGATCACCGGCACGTCCGGGTTGTCGCGCTTGACCGTCTTGAGGATGTCGATCCCGTCCATCTTGCTGTCCTTCAGCCAGATATCGAGGATCATCAGCGCCGGTTCCTGCGCGTTGATCTCGTCCATGCACTCGTTGGAATTCGCCGCGAGGCGTGTCTTGAAGCCTTCGTCGCGCAGGATGTCGGCGATCAGCTCGCGGATGTCTTTCTCGTCGTCGACGATCAGAATGTCGCTCATGTCACTTCCCCGGGGGCTTCGCCCCTCTCCTTGATGGCTCTGAGCGCTGCTCGGGCGCGTGGGAGCCTGATTTCGGCGAGCGCCCCGCGATGGGCACCCTCTGCAAAGGCGGGCGCATCGCTCAGGGTCAGCGTTCCACCATGTTCCTCAATGATCTTCTTGACGATGGGAAGGCCCAGCCCGGTGCCTTTCTCGCGCGTCGTTACGTAAGGCTCGAACAGCCGCGAGCGGTCGGGCGGCAAGCCGATCCCGTTATCCGCGATATGGATCGTCACATGCTCGGGCGCGACCTGCATATCGAGGCGAACCTCGGGCGCGAAGCCTTCTTCCACGTTGCCTTTTTCCGTATAGGACTCAATCGCTTCGCCAGCATTCTTCACAAGGTTCGTCACCGCTTGCGAGATCATCGTCGCGTCCAGCTCGACGATCACCGGCTCACTCGGGACATCCGTCACCAGCTTCGCGCCATGAAGGCTGTCTTGCTGCAAGGTCGCGGCGTCGCGCACCAGTTGAGCCAGATCGTGATCCGCGCGGTCGGGTTCCGGCATCCGCGCGAAGCGCGAGAACTCGTCAACAATGCGCCGCAAGTCATTGGTTTGCCGCACAATCACGCCGGTGAGCTGATTGAGCGTTTCAAGATCTTCGCCCTCGGTCATCTTGCCGAATTTGCGCTTGATCCGCTCGGCCGAAAGCTGGATCGGCGTCAGCGGGTTCTTGATCTCATGCGCGATGCGCCGCGCCACATCGCCCCATGCCGCCATCCGCTGGGCCGAGACCAGATCGGTCACATCCTCGAAGGCCACCACATAGCCCTCGGGCGTGCCCAGATCGTTGCGCCGCACCGCCATGCGCACCAGCAGGCTTTCCAGCCGCCCACCGCGCGAGACCCGGATTTCCTCTTGCGCGACCTCGTTAAGTCCGTCCTGCAAGCGATTGTAAAGCCCGACGAATTCCGGAACGGCGGTCGAGAGCTCGCGGGCATTGTCACGCGCACTATCGAGCGCCAGCAAGGTCATCGCCGCCCGGTTCACGAAGTCTATCCGCCCATCGGCGTCCAGCCCGATCACCCCCGAAGTCACCGAAGACAGCACGGAATCGAACATCCGCCGACGTTCCTCGGTCTCGCGGTGGTTCTCGATCAGGGCCATGCGCTGGCCCTTCAACTGCCCGGTCATCCGGTTGAACGCCTCGCCGAGGGTCGCGATCTCGTCGTCGCCCTCGGCCTCGATGACCCGCGCATCCAGATCGCCCGACCCGACGCGCTCTGCCGCGGCGGCAAGCCGTCCGATGGGGCGCGACAGGCGCTCTGCGAACCACAGGCCCATCCAGAGCGCGGCGAGGATCAGGATCAGCGCGAAGCCGAAGTAAAGCAGCCCGAATTCGAAAATCACCCGGCCGCGCGCGCTTTCCAATTGCTGATAGAGCGTCACCGTCTCGCGCGTTTTATCGAGCAGCGCGAGGATCTGCCCGTCCACCTTGCGCGAGATATAGAGATAGCGGTCTACAAATGCATCGAGCCGGATCAGCGCGCGCAGTTCCGAGTTCGGCCAATCCTCGATCAGCACCGTCTCACCCTTCTGCGCCTCGACGATGTCGCGCGGGGAAGGTTCTTCGTAATCAAAGAGATAGGAGCGATCGCCGCGGGCTACGATCCGGCCCGTGCCGTCGATCACATAGGCCTCTTTCACGCCGCGCTGGATGCCCGCCTGCCCGGTGATCAGCAATTCGCGCAGTTCGCCATCCGACATGAAGGTCGAGGCCTGCCGCCGCAGATTGAGGAAATTCGCGAGCGCCCGGCTATCCTGCACAAGATCGCGCTTATGCTCGGACTGATACGCCTCGGCGGCCTGAAGCGACGTGCCCACGACCGAGCGCACGCGATCCGAGAACCAGCCCTCGAGACCGATATTCACCGTGAGGAACGCGAAGACCGCGACGAGGATCGTCGGCACCAGCGCGATGCCCGCGAAAACGCCCGTCAGGCGCAGGGTCAGCCGCGATCCGGCGGAATGCGCGCGCCGTGCCGCAATGATCTGCACCAGCCGCATCAGGATCAGACCGGCGAGTAGCAGGAAATAGACGAAATCGGCGAGCAGGATCAGGCGCAGCGCGGTGCTGTCCGCCCCCTGTCCCAAGGGCCCGAGGACTATAAAGGTCGCAATCGCGAGCGCCGGGCCCAGAACGACCAGACCGAAGGTAAACAGGTTGCGCACCCGCTTCTGGCGGCGAAAGCGCGCCAAACGGTCCCAGCCTGAGCGATATGCCGTGCTGCCCTGCACTAATGCCCCCTCATTCCAGACCGTGGCTCGCGAATCCGTGTGAACAGAAAAGCCACAGGCCCCTGTTGCGGGTTTACATCAGTTTGCGGCGGCGTGTCACCTGAATATCCAGATCGGTGATCTTTTTACGCAACGTATTGCGGTTGATGCCAAGCAGATCGGCACATCTGGCCTGGTTGCCACCGGTCGCATCGAGCGCGATTTCGATCAGCGGCGCCTCCATTTCCTTCAAAATCCGGTCGTAAAGGCCCGGAGGCGGCAGCGTGCCGCCGTGAAGGTCGAAATAGCGCCGCAGGTGGCGCGCGATGGAGGCGGAGAGCTTCTCGCCCTCGCCGCCCTGGCGCAGCGGCTCGATCGCGGGCTGGTTGCCCAGCACGAATTCCGCCTCGGCGCGGGTGATCTCTTCCTCGGGTGAGGTCACCGCAAGACGCCGGATCGTGTTTTCCAGCTGACGCACGTTGCCGGGCCAGGAATAGGCGCGCACGAGCTGCAGCGCCTCCGGCGTGAAGCGGCGCAGGCCCAGCCCGTCGCGCTCGGCCCGGGCAAGGAAATGTTCGGCCAGAAGCGGGATATCCTCGACCCGCTCGCGCAAGGACGGCACGTTCAGCGTCACGCCGCCCAGCCGGTAGAACAGGTCCTGACGGAACTTGCCCGCCTCCATCAGCCCCGCGAGGTCGATCTGCGTCGTGGCCATGATCCGCGGCGCGGGATCGGGCAGCGCGTCGAGCATCCGCACGATCCGCGCCTGCGTGTCGTCGTCGTAATCGCCAACCTCGTCGAAGACGAGCGAGCCGCCCTTGGCTTTCGCCACCAGCGCCGCCGGGCCATCCGCACCCTGCAGATCGCCCGCCTGCGCCACCACAAAGGGCAGCGTACGGCGATCCGAAAAGTCGTGAATAGCCTTCGCGATCAGAGACTTTCCGGTGCCGCTTTCACCCGCGATCAGCACCGCGAGATCGGCATTCATCACCCGTGCGACAAGCCGATAAAGCTCCTGCATCGCCGGGGTCCGCCCGACCAGAGGCAGATCGCCAGCATCGCCGCCGCCTTCGATCTCGCGCGGTGCGATCGGGCTACGGCGCTTCTGCTCCAGCGCCTTTTGCGCGCGCTTCATCAGATCCGGCAGATCGAACGGTTTGGGCAGATAGTCGTAAGCCTCGGCCTCGGCTGCCTGGATCGCGGTCATGATCGTGTTCTGCGCAGAGATCACGATGACCGGCAGGCCCGGACGTTCTTCGGAGATTTTCGGCAGCGCCTCCAGCCCGTTTCCGTCAGGCATGATCACGTCCGAGATCACAAGATCGCCTTTGCCCTCTTCGACCCAACGCATCAGCGTCACGAGCGAGGCAGTGGCATGAACCTTACAGCCCGCCCGGGTCAGGGCCTGGGTCAGAACGGTGCGGATTGTGCGATCGTCATCCGCGACAAGTACGGTGCCGTCCATGGATCAGGCCTCCTTTGGCGCAACGGGAAGTGAAATGCGAAACCGGGTCTTCCCCGGGACTGAATCGAGCGTGACCCAGCCGTCGTGATCGTTGATGATCTTCGAGACAAGCGCGAGACCAAGCCCCGTGCCGTTCTCGCGGCCCGAAACGAAGGGCTCGAAGATCTCGTTGGAGATTTCCGGCGGGATGCCGGGGCCGTCGTCGATGATCTCGATCTGCAGCGGCAGAGGCTGCCCCGATCCATCGGCGCGACGCAGACGCAGGCTGTGTTCGTAGAAGGTACGGATCTTGATTTCTCCATTCCCTTCCGAGGCTTCTGCGGCGTTCTTCAACAGGTTCAGGAAGACTTGAGTCAATTGATCCGCATCGCCCAGCGTCGGCGGCAGCGAGGGATCGTAATCCTCCTTGATCGTCATATGCGCACCGAAGCCGACGCCTGCGGATTTGCGCGCGCGATCGAGCACGTCATGGATATTGACCGCTTTTTTCTCGGGCGCGCGGACGTTTCCGAACTGTTCGACCTGTTCGAGCAGCTTCACGATCCGGCGTGTCTCGTCGACGATTAAGTCCGTTAATTCAAGGTCTTCGCCGGACAAGTTCATGCTCAGAAGCTGAGCCGCCCCGGCAATCCCGGCGAGCGGGTTCTTGATCTCATGGGCCAGCATCTCCGCCATGCCGATGGCCGAGCGCGCTGCCGATTTCACGAGGCTCGCGCGACCCAACCGATCAGCCAGCTCGCGCGGCTCGATCAGCAGCAGCACCCGGTCGGGGTCTTCGCCCACGGGGGCGGCTTGCAGATTGCATTGCACCGGGGCTTTCTCGCCCGTCGTCAGCTCGACATCGTTAACGAAGAGCGAGGCGCGGTTCTTACGAACGCGATAGAAGATTTCCTCCAAAGGCGCGGAAATCGCGAGCCTTTCACCGATCGCCTTACCCCGCAGCGCCTTGGCGGAGAGGTTAAGGAACAGCTCGGCGGCGGGGTTCACCTCGTCGACAAGATCATCGCCGTCGATCAGCAAAGCCGGGGTCGGCAGCGAGGTCCAGATAATGCCGGGGGCCGGAAGGTTCATGCGGCGCACCTTTCCCCGAAAGCGCGCTCGATCAGCGATAAGGTCGCCTCCGGCGTCTGACTGACCATCATCTCGGCGCGCAGCGGCGCATTCGCCGCCTCGCAATACCAGCCCAGATGCTTGCGCGCGAGACGCAGCCCGAGATCACGTCCGTAGAAACTCAAGATCGCCTCGTAATGCTCTGAAATGTAATCGCAAAGCGCATTCCCATAAGGAACCTGCGGCTTCGGCGATCCAAAGATTTCATGCCCGATTTCAGCCAGCCGCCACGGCGCGCCCTGCGCCCCGCGACCGACCATCACACCCGCCGCGCCCGATTGCGCAAGTGCCGCGCGCGCGGAGCTCGCATCGACGACGTCGCCATTGGCGATCACCGGGATCGAGACCGCATCGACCGTCTCGGCAATCGCTTCCCAATCGGCGCTGCCTTTGTAGAACTGCATCCGCGTGCGCCCATGCACGACAATCATCTTCACACCCGCAGCCTCGGCCCGGCGCGCGATCTCGGCTGCGTTATGCGTGTCGTCACACCAGCCCAGCCGCATCTTCAGCGTCACCGGCAGGTCGACGGCGTCCACCGTCGCCTCGATCAGGCGCAGCGCATGATCGGGATCGCGCATCAGCGCCGAGCCCGAAGCCCCGCCCGTCACCTTCTTGGCCGGGCAGCCCATATTGATGTCGATGATCCGCGCACCCATGTCGGCGACCATCTTCGCGGCCTCCGCCATCGGCTCGGGCTCGCGCCCGGCGAGCTGCACCGAGGTCGGCAGCTCCAGCCCCATCTCGACCCGCGCTTTCGCGCGCACCGAGGGTTTCGCGGTCAGCATCTCTCCCGAGGCCACCATCTCGGACACGACAAGACCCGCGCCGAAACGCGCCACCATCCGCCGGAACGGAAGGTCGGTGATCCCGGCCATGGGCGCGAGAAAGACCGGAGGGGTCAATGTGATGTCGTCGAGAACCAAAATCTTCGGCACGGAGGTGTCCTGTCACTCGTCTTCCTTCGAATTAGGCGTTTGACCAAAGAATCACAATTGCGTCCACCCCTTTTTAGGTGGGAAAATCAGCATCCGCCTATTTTTTAATCACCTAACTGTGGCCAGTTGTCACATCGCGCGACGTATCGCGTCCAGCGGCACCGATTGCGCAAAGCCGCGTCTTCGCCTAAGCCCTTGGGCGATCAGGGAGCCGCCATGAGCAACGCCATCATCATCGTCGCCGCCGGGCGTGGCACCCGCGCTGGCGGAGAAACCCCGAAGCAATGGCAGAGCCTCGCGGGGCAGCCGGTGCTGGCCCATACCGTTGCCGCTTTCAAAGGCATCGGGCGGATCGTGGTCGTTCTGCATCCCGAGGACATGACGCGCGGCATCGCGCAGTTTCAGGGCGAGGTCGCGCTTTGTGCGGGCGGTGCGAGCCGCGATGCCTCGGTGCGCAATGCGCTGGAGATGCTCGAGGGCTCGGGCGTCGAGAAGGTGCTGATCCATGACGGCGCCCGCCCGCTGGTGAGCCGCGCGGTGATCGACGGCGTGCTCGAGGCGCTCGACAGCGCACAGGCGGCAGCGCCCGCCCTGCCCGTGTCGGATGCGCTCTGGACCGGCGAGAACGGTCAGGTCACCGGCACGCAGGACCGCCACGGGCTCTACCGCGCGCAAACCCCGCAGGGCTTCGATTTCGACGCGATCCTCAGCGCCCATCGCGCCCATCCCGGCGGGGCGACCGATGACGTGGAAGTGGCCCGCGCGGCCGGTCTTTCGGTTGCGATCACGCGCGGCTCGGAAGACAATCTGAAGATCACCTACCCGGAGGATTTCGCCCGGGCCGAGAGACTGTTGGGAGACAAGATGGATATCCGTTTGGGCCATGGCTACGACGTGCACGCTTTCGAGCCGGGCGATCATGTGACGCTCTGCGGGGTCGCGGTGCCGCATGACAAGAAGCTCAAGGGTCATTCCGATGCCGATGTGGGCATGCACGCGCTGACCGATGCGATCTATGGCGCGCTGGCCGAGGGCGATATCGGACGGCATTTCCCGCCGTCGGACCCGCAATGGAAAGGCGCTGCGTCGGAGATCTTCCTCGATCACGCGGTGAAACTGGCCGAGACGCGGGGCTTTCGTCTGGGCAATGCCGATGTGACGCTGATCTGCGAGCGCCCGAAGATCGGCCCGCATGCCGCTGAAATGGCGCAGACTCTCGCCCGCATCATCGGGATCGAGCCGGGCCGGATCTCGGTCAAGGCCACCACCTCCGAGCGTCTGGGTTTCACCGGGCGCGAGGAAGGCATTGCCGCCATCGCCACCGCCACATTGATCAAGGAGTAACCCCATGCTGCGCGTCCTCAACACGGTCGGATTTGTCGGCTTGCTGAAACCCGCGCCGGGCACCTGGGGCTCGCTGGTCGCCGTGCTGGTCGGCTGGGCGATCGAGCATTGGCTGGGCTTCATCCCGCTGGTGATCGCCACCATCGCGGTGACAGCGCTCGGCTTCTGGTCGGTGCGCGCGCAGCTGGGCGACAGCGAAGACGACCCCTCCGAGATCGTCATCGACGAGGTGGCGGGCCAATGGGTGGCACTCCTCTTCCCGGCCTTCGGCTTCTGGCAGCGCGGCCTCTCCACGGGGGTCGATCTGCATATGGTCTGGCCCGGCCCGGTCGCCGCGTTCCTGCTGTTCCGCCTGTTCGACATCTGGAAGCCGTGGCTCGTGGGCCGCGCCGATCGCCGCCATGACGCGACGGGCGTAATGCTCGACGATATCTGGGCCGGGGTCTTCGCCGGGATCGTGTCGATCATCCTCGCAGGCCTCTACCACATCGTCTTTCTGGGCATGATGGGATGAGCCGCGCGTCGGACGTTCTCGACGCCTGCAAGGCGCGCGGCCTGATGGTCGCGACCGCCGAGAGCTGCACCGGAGGGATGGTCGCCGCAGCCCTTACCGATATTCCGGGATCGTCCGCGGTCGTGGAGCGCGGCTTTGTCACCTACACCAATGACGCCAAACGCGAGATGCTGGGCGTCAGCGCGGAAAGCCTCGACGCCCACGGCGCGGTCTCCGAGCCTGTCGCGCGCGAGATGGCCGAGGGCGCGCTGAGCCACTCCCACGCCCAGATCGCCGTCGCGATCACCGGCATCGCGGGCCCCGGCGGATCGGAATTCAAACCCGAGGGCCGCGTCTGTTTCGGCCTCGCGCGCGAGGGCGCCGAAACCCAAGTCGAGACGGTCGAATTCGGCGCACTCGGCCGCGACAAAGTGCGCGAAGCGGCCCGCGATCACGCGCTCGCCCTGCTGCTGTCGGCGGCGCAAGCCTGACTCCAAACCGCCCACGTCATAAGCACACGCACCCCGCACCGCCCATTTTTCGCGCAGTTACAAAAGTGACGCGCGAATAGGCGGGTTTTGCGCAAAATGTCTCTTTATTGCGCGCGGCGCTTATGGCCCCTGCCCTCCAGAGGGAATTTCGAGGAGGATTTGTCGAGATGGAAGCGGGGATGAACGCGGCCGATACCGCGTGGATCATGGTGGCGACGGCGCTGGTTTTGCTGATGACGCTGCCGGGGCTGGCGCTGTTTTACGGCGGGCTCGTGCGGGCGCGCAACGTGCTGTCGATCTTCATGCAGTGTTTCTCGATCGCGGCGCTGATGAGCGTGCTGTGGCTGCTGTTCGGCTATTCGATCGCCTTCGGGGACGCCAATGGCTATTGGGGCGGCTTGGGTAAATTCGCGCTGCTGGGCATCACGCCGGACACGCTGTCGGGCTCGATCCCCGAGATCGTCTTCTTCGCCTTCCAGATGACCTTCGCGATCATCACGCCCGCGCTGATCGTCGGCGCCTTCGTGGAGCGGATCAACTACGGCTTCGTGATGGTCTTCACCGGGCTGTGGATGCTGCTGATCTACGCGCCGGTCGCGCATTGGATCTGGGGCGGTGGCATCATGTCCGATGGCGGCATCTGGGGTGCGGTCGGAACCAAGGATTTCGCAGGCGGCATCGTGGTGCACGAAACCGCAGGCCTCGCAGCCCTCGTACTGGCGCTGATGATCGGCCCGCGGGTGAAGCGCACCACGCCGCCGCATAACCCCGGCATGGTCGCGATGGGCGCAGGGCTGCTCTGGGTCGGCTGGTTCGGCTTCAACGGCGGCTCGGAACTGGCGGCCGATGGCGTAGCCGGCATGGCGATCACCGTCACCCATATCTCCGCCGCCGCCGCCTCGCTCAGCTGGGCGCTGTGGGAGCGCATCAAGTTCGGCCGAGCCTCGATGGTGGGCCTCGTGACCGGCACGATCGCAGGTCTGGCCTCGATCACCCCGGCCTCGGGCTTCGTGGGCCCGATCGAAGCGCTGGTGATCGGCTTCGCCGCCGGGATCATCTGTCAGGAATTCGTCGTGCTGATCCGTGAAAGGCTGCATGTCGATGACAGCCTTGACGTCTTCGCGGTCCATGGCGTGGGCGGCATCTTCGGCACGATCATGATCGCAGTCTTCGGGCATGGGTCGTTCGTGGCGCAACTCGGCGCGCTGGCCGTCGTCGGTATCTTCACCGTCGCGGGCAGCTGGGTGCTGGCGATGCTGGTGCGGCTGGTCTTCCCTCTGCGCGTGAGCGACGAGCACGAAACCAACGGGTTGGACCTGTCCACGCATGGCGAGCGCGCCTATGACATGAACTCCTGATCGCAGGAGCCTGACCCAAAACAGAAAAGGCCGCCCCGACGGGCGGCCTTTTTCGTAGCACCTGAGGCGAGGATCACTCAGCCCTTGGGGCCATACAACTCCTCGGCACGTTTCTCGAAGGCGCGCACGATCCGCTGCATCGCCTCGTTGAAGACGACCCCGATCACGCCCTGCAGGATCGCGTTCTTGAACTCGAAATCGACATGGAAATCGACCTCGCAGGAGCCGTCATCGCGATCGCTCATCCGCCAATGGCTGTGCATGTATTTGAACGGCCCGTCGAGATATTCGGTCTCGATATGATGTTCGTCGGGATGCAGCACCACGCGCGAGCCGAACTTCTCGCGGAACACTTTGAACGAGATCACCAGATCGGCCAGCATCAGGATAGAGCCGTCCGGGCGCTCCTCGCGCGAGCGCACGCGGGCTGCCGAATTCCACGGCAGGAATTTCGGATAGCTCCCCACATCGGCCACCAGATCGTAGATCTGTTGCGCGCTATAGGGCATGACCCGGTTCTCGTGATGCTTAGGCATGTCTCTCCCGTTTTCTTGCGCCTCTTGATGCGCTAAAGCTAAGCCCGAGTTCAAGCCCTACAACCCGTTTCGAGGCCCGACATCATGACGCAGCGCCCCTATGTGATCGACCAGATGATTTCGGCCAAGCAGATCGCGGCCCGGGTCGAGGAATTGGCCGCCGAAATCACCCGGACCTTCAAGGGCACCGACAAGCTGGTCGTGGTGGGGCTGCTGCGCGGCTCCTTCGTGTTCATCGCCGATCTGGTGCGCGAGATCGACCTGCCGGTGGAGGTCGATTTTCTCGAGGCGTCGAGCTACGGCGACGCGATGACCAGCTCGCGCGAGGTGCGCATCCTCAAGGACCTGCGCGCAGGCATCGAGGGGCGCGACGTGCTGGTGGTCGAGGATATCGTCGATACCGGCTTCACGCTGCATCACGTGATGGGCATGCTGCGCGCCCGCAAACCGGGCCGGATCGAATGCTGTGCGCTGCTCGACAAGCCGTCGCGGCGCGAGGTCGATGTGCGCGCGACCTGGACCGGCTTCGAGATCCCCGACGAGTTCGTCGTGGGCTACGGCATCGACTTCGCACAGCGCAATCGCAACCTGCCTTTCATCGGCAAGGTGCGCTTCACCGAGGATGCTTCGTGAATTACACGTGGCTGCTGCGCATGGCGCGGTGGGCACGTCGCCCGCCGTCGATGACGCAGGTGAAGATCGTGGCCGTCGTGGCGCTGGCCGTGATCGCGATCGTTGTCATTGAAAAGCTGGGATATTGGCCGGATTGGGCGACGGTGAACCCGCGCGCGCTGCGCGCGCCCAGACCCTGAGGGCCCTCTTCCTCTTGGCGTAAATATCCCCGGGGGGGGAGGCGGGAAAAGCGGCCTTCCAGTGGAAGGACGCCCGCCGAACGCCCGACCCGCAAGCGGCGGGCCGTAGCGAGCGGGGGCAGAGCCCCCGCCACGCCAGTTTTACAGCGACGAAATGCGCAGCAGACGCGCGATCTCGCCGACGATGCCGCGGCGGAACAGCAGCACGCAGGCGATGAAGGTGCCGCCGATCACGACCTGCACCCACGAGCCGATGCCCGACAGGAAGTGCTGCAGCGTGACCACGATGAACGCACCCACGACCGGGCCGAAGATCGTGCCCATGCCGCCCAAGAGCGTCATCAGGATCACCTCGCCCGACATCTGCCAATGCGCGTCCGTCAGCGAGGCGAACTGGAACACCAGCGCCTTGGTCGAGCCCGCAAGCCCTGCCAGACCCGCCGAGAGCACGAAGGCCAGCAGCTTGAACCGGTCCACGTTATAGCCCAGCGACAGCGCGCGCGGCTCGTTCTCGCGGATCGCCTGCAGCACCTGACCGAAGGGCGAATGCACGATGCGGTAGATCGCAAGGAAGCCGACGATGAAGACGGCCGCCACGAAGTAATACATCGTGATCGGATCGCTGAGATTGAAGATGCCCAGCAGGTTGCCGCGCGGGATGCCCTGCAACCCGTCCTCGCCCCCGGTGAAGGGCATTTGCAGCGCGAAGAAATACACGATCTGCGCGAGCGCCAGCGTGATCATCGCGAAATAGATGCCCTGCCTACGGATCGCGAGCGAGCCCACGACCCAGCCCATCGCAGCGGCTGCGAGCGTGCCTGCGATGATGCCGAGGATCGGCGGGGAGCCCCAGACCTTCAGCACATGGCCCGCCACATAGGCCGCGCCCCCGAAGAAGGCGGCATGGCCGAAGCTCAGCAGGCCGGTGAAGCCGATCAGCAGGTTGAAGGCCGCCGCGAACAGCGCGAAGCACAGCAGCTGCATCACGAAGACCGGGTAGAGGAAGAAGGGGGCAACTGCGAGGAAGCCCAGCAGCACTACCCAGAACACCGCCTGCACCATGCGGCCGCGCTTATGGGTCTCGGGGCTGACATCGTCCTGTTCGAATTCGCCGATTTCGCTCGTCGTACTTGTCGTATTGCTCATGTCTTCACCCTCACCCTTGACGTCCGAAGAGGCCCGACGGGCGCACCAGAAGCACGATCACCATCAGCAGGAAGATCACCGTGTTTGCAGCGGGCGCATAGAAGACCTTGGTCACGCCCTCGATCAGCCCCAGAGAGAAGCCGGTAATCACCGCCCCCGCAATCGAGCCCATGCCGCCGATCACGACGACCGCGAAGATCACGATGATCAGGTTCGCGCCCATCAGCGGGCTGACCGAGTAGATCGGCGCCGCCAGCACGCCTGCGAGACCGGCAAGGCCGGTGCCGAAGCCGAAGGTCAGCATCACCATCAGCGGCACGTTGATCCCGAAGGCTTTCACCAGCTCGGGGTTCTCGGTGCCCGCGCGCAGCCGTGCGCCGATCCGGGTCCGCTCGATCACGAACCAGGTCACGAAACACACCACGATCGAGAAGACGATCACGAAGAGGCGGTATTTCGGGAACATCATGAAGCCGAGATTGGTCACGCCCTTCATGCTCTCCGGCATCCCCGGATAGGGCGTGCCCGACGCGTTGAAGAAGTTGATGAACAGGCCCTGCAGCACCAGCGTGATCCCGAAGGTCAGCAGCAGCGAATAGATCGGGTCGAGCTTGTAGAGCCTGCGCAGCAGGAAGCGCTCGATCAGCATCCCGAAACAGGCCACCAGGATCGGCGCGAGGATCAGTGCCGGCCAGAAGCCGATATGCAGATCCGCCATGCCGATCCACTGACCGACATAGGAATACATGATCAGCGCAAGAAACGCGCCGAGCATATAGAGCGCGCCATGCGCGAAGTTGACCACGTTCAAGAGGCCGAAGATAACCGCGAGCCCGAGGCTCAGCATCGCGTAGAACACGCCGTTGTTTAGGCCCAGCATCCCCTGGGCAAGAATAAGTCGGATCATCGGATCCATCGGGGTTGTCCTCCCTGTCGGGTCTCGGGCGCCTGAGCCCGGCCCGGTTTCTCGTTACACGCTCAGGTAATGGTTCAGCCGGTCCATCGAGGCTTCGACCTGATCGGCTTCGATCACGTCGATCACCTCGCCATGTTCGATGACGTAATGGCGGTCGGCGAGCGGGGCGGCGAAGCGGAAGTTCTGCTCCACCAGAACGATCGTATAGCCGCGCGATTTCAGGTCGCGGATCACGCGGCCCAGCGTTTTCACGATCACGGGCGCAAGACCCTCGGTGATCTCGTCAAGGAGCAGCAGCCGCGAGCCGGTGCGCAGGATGCGCGCGATGGCCAGCATCTGCTGTTCGCCGCCCGAAAGCCGCGTGCCCATCCGCTTGCGGACATTGGCGAGGTTCGGGAACATCTCGAAGAGTTCCTCCACCGACATGCCGCCCTCTCCCACGCTCGGCGGAAGCATCAGGTTTTCCTCGACATTGAGCGAGGCGAAGATGCCGCGCTCCTCGGGGCAATAGCCGATCCGCGCATCGGGCGAGATCTTGTGCGTGGGTTTCGTCAGGAACTCCTCGCCATTGATCTTGATCGAGCCTTCGCGGCGATCGACCATCCCCATGATCGAGCGCAGCGTGGTCGAGCGGCCCGCGCCGTTGCGGCCCAGAAGGGTGATCAGCTGTCCCTCGCCCAGTTCGAGATTGATCCCGTGCAGCACGTGGCTCTCGCCATACCATGCATGCAGGTTCTCGATCTTGAGCATCGGTTTGATCATCGTTTCGGTGCTCATGCGACCTCCTCCTGCTCGTCGGCGGAGACGCCCATATAGGCCTCCATGACAGCCGGGTTCTTCGACACTTCGGAATAGGGCCCTTCGGCCAGCACTTCGCCGCGCGCGAGCACGGTGATCGTGTCGGCCAGTTCGGCCACGACGCCGAGGTTATGCTCCACCATCACGATGGTGCGCCCCTCGCGGACACGGCCGATCAGCTCGGTCACGGCGCCCACGTCCTCGGTGCCCATGCCCTGGGTCGGCTCGTCGAGCAGCATGAGTTCCGGCTCCAACCCCAACGTCGTCGCGATCTCCAGCGCGCGTTTGCGCCCGTAGGGCAGCTCCACCGCCTTGAGATGGGCGAACTCCTTCAGACCCACCTGATCAAGCGCCGCGACCGCTTTCGCGTCGAGGTCATGCAGCACCGATTTGGAGCGCCAGAACTGGTAGCTCACGCCCAGCGAGCGCTGCAGCGCAAGCCGCACGTTCTCCAGCGCCGTCAGGTGCGGGAACACGGCGGAAATCTGGAACGACCGCACGATGCCCATATTGGCGATCTCCGCGGGTTTGCGATTGGTGATATCGCGGTCGTTGAAGAGGATCTTGCCCGATGTGGGCGTGATGAATTTCGTCAGCAGGTTGAACATCGTCGTCTTACCCGCTCCGTTCGGGCCGATGATCGCGTGGATCGCGCCGCGCTTGATGCGCAGGTTCACGTCATTGACGGCCACGAAGCCGCCGAAACTCTTGGTCAGGTTCTTGGCCTCGAGAATGATATCGTCGCTCATGGTCTCGCTTTCGGACTGATACGCAGGCGCAGGGCGGTCGCAATGCCGCCCTGCGCCAAGGATTTGTTCAGATCACTTGTTGACCAGCTTGCAGCCGCCCGCTTCGAGCGAGGCATAGGCCTCGTTGCCCGGAATCGTGCGTGCCACGTCGGCCACATCCCACGGATCTTCGCCGCCGTCCTTCACCTTGAGCAGATACATGTCATGCTCGAGAAGGCCGTCGGGACGGATGGTGCCGCCTTTGGCGAAGAAGTCGTCGATCTTCATCTTGCCAAGCTGCTCACGCACCTTGTCGGCGTCGTCGGTGCCAGCCGCCTTGATCGCTTGGAGATAGGCCATGGTCAGCGAGTAGTCGGCTGCGTGCACGAAGGTCGGCGCTTCGCCGCCCGAGAACTTCTCGTACTCCGCTTTCCACTTCCGGCTTTCGTCATCCATGTTCCAGTACCAACCGCTGGTGAACTGGAGGCCTTTGGCGACGTCGGTGCCGAGCGACTTCACGTCCGAGATCAGCACGAGCATACCAGCGAGCTGCTGGCCGCCTGCGACGATGCCGAATTCATGCGCCTGCTTGATGGCGTTGACGGTGTCCTGACCCGCATTCGCGAGACCGATCACCTTCGCGCCCGAGCTTTGCGCCTGAAGCAGATAGGAGGAGAAGTCGGTGGTTGCCAGCGGCACGTCCGAGCTGCCCACGACCGAGCCGCCCAGATCTTCCACGACCGAGGACGTGTTGTCCTGCAGCGCGTGACCGAAGGCGTAGTCGGCGGTGATGAAGTACCAGCTGTCGCCGCCATTCTTCACAACGGCCGTCGCGGTGCCGACCGGCAGCGCGTGGGTGTCGTAGCCGTAGTGGATACCGTATTTCGAGCAGTTCTCGCCGGTCAGAGCCGCGGTGGCAGCGCCGGTGGCGAAGGTGATGGTCTTCTTCTCGGAGGCGAGTTGCTGCACGGCAAGCGCCACGGCCGAGTTGGTCAGGTCGGCGATCATGTCGACATGCTCTTGGTCGATCCACTCGCGAGCGGTGGCCGAACCGACGTCCGCCTTGTTCTGGTGGTCGGCCGAGATCACTTCGATCGGCTTGCCGAGAACTTCGCCGCCGAAGTCGCGCACGGCCATCTTGACCGCGTCGACCGCGCCCTTACCCGAGAAACCGGTCGAATAGACGCCGGACATATCGCCCAGCACACCGATTTTCACGGAGCCGTTCGAGATCGCGTCCTGCGCCATCGCGCCGCCTGCGGCGATGCTCAGCGCTGCGGCACTCACACCTGCGTAAATAGCTGATTTCATCAACATTCCTCCCATTGGTTGATATATTTGGCTCCCCGGCGCGCGGCGCCATGAGAGCACACCGACGGGACGCATTTTCGGTCCCCACCGGATTACGATCTTGTTTTTCTCCTCATGCGGCCGTCCCTGCTCCTCAACGCGGCCGCCAGTGAATTCAGCGTGGAAACGGACGGACATTCAAGTGCTTGCGCCGCCGCGGTTCCCGATGACCCGATAAACTTCCTGTCAGTGCACGCACCTTAGGCAGAAACCGGCCATGTGCAAAAGGCTAGGTGGGAAAATGCACGCGACCATGCCACGTATTGCCAAACGCATGTGCGAAAATGCCCATATCTCCCGTTTTTCCGACACGAGACCGCAAAAAGGACCGTCAATGAGCTTCGATTGGGACGATCTCCGATTCTTTCTTTCGGTGGCCCGGGCCGGTCGCCTGACCGTCGCAGCCCGTGCGATGGGCACCGATCATGCCACTGTATCACGTCGGGTCAAATCTCTGGAGACCCAGCTTGGCGCGCAATTGTTCGAGCGTAGCCCGCGCGGCTATGCGCTCTCGGAACATGGCGAGCGGCTTCTGGCGAAGGCCGAGCAAATCGAGAATGTCGCAGCCCGCGTGCAGGATGAACTCTCGGGCACGCTCTATGCGCTGTCCGGCACGGTGCGGATCGGCGCGCCCGATGCGTTCGGGGCGTTCTTCCTCGCGCCGCGTCTGGCCGAATTCATCAAGGCCAATCCCGAACTGGAGGCGCAGCTGGTCGCCACGCCGCGGCTGTTCTCGCTGTCCAAGCGCGAGGCGGATATCGCGATCACCCTGTCGCGGCCCGAAAAGGGGCGGCTCGTGTCACGCAAGCTCACCGAATACACGCTGCATTTCTATGCGTCCCCCGATTACCTCGCCCGCAATCCGGGGATCAACCGCAAGGAGGATCTGCTGAAGCACCCGCTGGTCGGCTATATCCCCGAGCTGATCTACACGCCGGAGCTGGATTACCTGTCGGTCACGCTGGGCGATCACACGCCGCGCCTGTCCTCGACCAACCTCTTCGCGCATAAGCATGTCGCGGAGGCCGGACGCGGGATCGCGGTGCTGCCCGACTTCCTCGCCCGCCATTCGACGAAGCTGGTGCCGATCCTGCCCGACGAGATCGAGATCCGCCGCACCTTCTGGCTGGTGACCCATGAAGACCTGCACGAGATCGCCCGCGTTCGTGCCGCGATGCGCTTCATCGCCGAGGAAGTCTCGAAGAACCGTGCAGAGTTCCTGCCCCGGATCACTGCCACCAGCACCTGACCACCCGACCGCAAAGCGACCGGGCGTCGTGGCGCTGTCATTCCTGTGCGGGCATTACTGTGCGGGCTTGCGCGCGAAATCGTCGATGGTGATCCCGCCATTGGCATTCTTGTCGAGCTGGGCGAACCACTTGGCCGTGCTGGTCTGGAACTCGGCCAGCGTCACCAGCTTGTCGCCATCGGCATCGGTCGCGGCCATCGTCATGCCATCTGCCATCTTCTGCATCTGCGCGCGCTGCTGACCCTCGTAGCCCGCCACGTCATTGGCGCGCGCCTCGTCGAAGACCGCGTGCTCCTCGGCGTCGAGCTTGCCGTCTTCATTGGCATCGAAAGACGCGAAGACATCCGAGCGCATCTGCTCCAGCTCGGCCAGCGTGGCCGTGCCGTCGCCATCGAGATCCCAAGTGGACATGAACTGCTCGCCGGGGGTCTCTGCCTGAGCGGCGAAGGGGAGCGCGGTGAACAGCGCCGCGATCAGAATGGAGGTCTTGGTCATCTCGGATCATCTCTCTGACTTGGCCGCACAACAGATGGGCGGCCTGTTTTCGGGTTGCCCGGAGGATGTAGACAGTGCGGCGCGTCACAGAATGTGCCAGATCGCCGCGCGGCGTTTGTGCCGCAGGCAGCTTGAGCGACGCTCATGATCTTGGCGCGGATTATTCCGATGCACAGAGGTGGCCCAGCCCCCTGCCCGGCTGCTATCACCTGCCCCACAGTCACCGGCACGTCGCTCAGCCGCGACGGAATGTCGAAAATCCACCCTGTCCCGCGTCGGTTTCGGGCAATTCTGCGCATACGAGGAGAGATTCGCATGGCACAGATCACCTTGGTCTATTGGCGTGACATCCCGGCCCAAATCATTGCGGGCAAGGGACGGCGTGGCGTCAAGAAACCGCTGCCCGAACGGTTCGAGCAGGCGATCGACCGCGCGGCTATGAAGATCGGCGCCCGCGACAGCGACGCCTATCTGGCCGAGTGGCGCAAGGTGGCTTCGGGTGAAGAGCCCGGCGACGATGCCGAAGCGGCCGAAGCCGTGCTGGCGCGTATTCTCTCTGACTATGACGACGCGCGGTTGCGTGCGTTGATTGCCAATGACGGCTGGAACACCCAGCCCGACGCGTAAGGGAGAATAGGCGCATGGCTCTTGTGAATTTCCGCCGCGAGGCCAAGACCCCGGCCCGTCCGCCGGTGAACGGCAAGATGGCGGCTCTGCTGGAGGGCGCCTCGGTCGAGGTGATGCCCCGCACCGCCGCCAAGGTGGAAAGCTTCGCGCCTTTGTTCGCGAAGGGCTCCCGCGTCTATATCGCCCATATCGACGGCACCCCGATCGAGGAGATGCTCGCCACCGCCAAGCGTCTGCGCGAAGAGGGTTTCGAGCCGATGCCGCATTTCCCCGCGCGCATCATCCGCGACGAGGCACAGCTCAACGACTGGGTCGCGCGCTATCGCGGCGAGGCAGGCGTCGAGCAGGCACTGCTACTGGGCGGCGGCGTGGCCGAGCCGAAGGGCGAATTCCACTGCGCGATGCAGATGATCGAGACCGGCGCGTTCGACGGCTTCGCCCGTCTGCACGTCGCCGGCCACCCCGAGGGCAACCGCGACATCGACCCCAAAGGCGGCGAGGCCGAGGTGATGGCCGCGCTGAAGCTCAAGCAGGATTTCGCGAACCGCACCGACGCGGATATGGCGATCGCCACGCAATTCGCCTTCGAGGCCGGTCCGATCCGCGACTGGGCCAAGCGCCTCGAGGCCAACGGCATCGAAATGCCGGTCCATCTGGGCATCGCAGGCCCCGCGAAACTGCAGACGCTCTTGAAATTCGCCATCGCCTGCGGCGTCGGACCCTCGCTGAAAGTGCTGCAAAAGCGCGCCCGCGACGTGACCAAGCTGCTCATGCCCTTCGAGCCGACCGAATTGCTGGCCGATCTGGCCGCCGATTGCCCGTCGAATATCGAAGCCGTGCATTTCTTCCCGCTGGGCGGTATCACCGCCACAGCCAATTGGATCGCCGAACAGAGAGGCCATGAATGACCCGCACCGTCCTTGAGTCCAAAACCAAAACCGTCGTGATCGGCTTTGACGAGCCCTTCTGCGTCATCGGTGAGCGGATCAACCCCACGGGCCGCAAGAAGCTCGCCGCCGAGCTGGAGCAAGGCGATTTCTCGACCGTCGAAAAAGACGCGCTCGAGCAGGTCGCCTGCGGCGCCACGGTTCTGGACATCAACTCGGGCGCGGTGTTCTCGAACAAGATGGCCGAAGACCCGCGCTATGCGGACAACAACTTCGTCGAACCCTCGCTGATGCGCGATCTGATCAACTGCGTGCAGGGCGTGATCGATGTGCCGCTGTGCATCGACAGCTCGGTCCCGGCGGCTCTCGAAGCAGGTCTCGAAGCCGCCGAAGGCCGCCCGCTTCTGAACTCGGTCACCGGCGAGGAAGAGCGTCTGGAACTGGTTCTGCCGCTGGTGAAGAAATACAACGTGCCGGTCGTCGCGATCTCGAACGACGACACGGGGATTTCCGAAGATCCCGACGTGCGCTTCGCCGTGGCCAAGAAGATCGTCGAGCGTGCCGCCGATTTCGGCATCCCCGCGCATGACATCGTGGTCGATCCGCTGGTGATGCCGGTGGGCGCGATGGCCTCCGCGGGCCGTCAGGTCTTCACGCTGGTCAATCGCCTGCGCGACGAGCTGGGCGTGAACACCACCTGCGGCGCGTCGAACATCTCCTTCGGCCTGCCGAACCGCCACGGGATCAACGGGGCCTACCTGCCGATGGCGATCGGCGCGGGCATGACCTCGGCGATCATGAACCCGGTGCGCAATCAGGAGATGGAGGCGATCCGCGCCGCCAACCTGCTGATGAACCACGACCCGAACGGGATGGAATGGATCCGCCTGTCGAAGACGCTCGACGCGATGAAAGAGGGCGGTCTCAGCTTCGCCGAAGCCTCGGCAGCCGCGGCCACCTCCTCCGCCGGTGGGCGTCGTGGCGGGCGCCGCCGCCGCGCCTGATCCGATCCACGAAGACAGTCGAACGCCCGGGGCTCGCTCCGGGCGTTTCGCATTTTGCGCATCGCGTTTCGTCCAAGCCGGATTTGCGGCCCATCCAGCGACGATTGTTGCGCAAACAGGCACACTTTGTCCGCATTTTCGCGACAATGGCGATGATCACGGCGCGATTCGCGGATCCGTGATCAATCCGAGCGCCCACGCACAGAAACCGTCTCGTTCAGCGCTTTGCAGCCTTGGCTGTGCAGCAAACCGGCGGGATGTCGCCGCTT
Source organism: Thioclava sp. DLFJ4-1 (assembly GCF_002020145.1). Lineage (NCBI taxonomy): Bacteria > Pseudomonadati > Pseudomonadota > Alphaproteobacteria > Rhodobacterales > Paracoccaceae > Thioclava > Thioclava sp. DLFJ4-1. Next base: position 253,021 of record NZ_MPZT01000003.1, on the reverse strand, counting down.
CAGGGCGCGCAGGGTCAAAATTCCAATTATAAGGCAAAGATTTACTGGTCGGGCTTAAACCCGTATGTGTACCTTTGCGGCAACGAACAGGGATCACACGCTGCCATGCGCTTAGCATTCAAACCGCTCAGCGCGGCCTCCCCGGCGCCAACGCGCCTCGGGACGGCACCGCGCTCAGGCCTGCTGACAGGCGCGTCCCCCGGACGTGCTGCGGCGCGGGCGGGCACGCTTGCTGCGCTGATCATCGCGGGCGCCCTCGCCGCCTGTTCGACCAACAGCCCCGAAGTGACGACGGCCCGCGGCACGGCCCAGTTGCTCGACCTGTCCGCGCCCGATCTGGCGCCGGGGCTCAAGAACGGTCCCCCGTCTGAGCGGCTCCCCGATAACAGCCATCTGGGCGCCGACTTCATGGAGCTCAGCTTCTTCCTCGAATCCGGTCGCGCCCTGCCGCGTTTCACCCGGTTCGAAGGCCCGGTCTCGATCACGCTGGCGGGCAACGCGCCGCCCGTGGCGCAGACCGAGCTTGGCCATCTGGTCCACCGGCTGCAGAGCGAGGCGGGGCTGAACGTCTCGACCGAGCCGGGCAATGCCAACACGATCTCGGTGCAATTCGTACCCAAACGGCAGATGCGCCAAGAGGTTCCCAACGTCGCCTGCTTCGTGGTGCCGAATGTCGAGAGCTGGACGGATTACCGCAATTCGCATGGCGACGAGGCGAGCGATTGGGCCAAGCTGACGCAACGCCAATCCGCCACCGTGTTCATCCCGGCCGACTCCACGCCGCAGGAAATCCGCGACTGCCTGCACGAGGAGGTCAGCCAGGCGCTCGGGCCGGTAAACGATCTCTACCGCCTGCCCGACACGGTCTGGAACGACGACAATTTCCACACCGTGCTGACCAAGTTCGACATGACGATCCTGCGCGCCTATTACGATCCGGCACTGCATACCGGCATGAGCCCCGCCGAAGTGCGCGCGGCCCTGCCCGCGATCCTGTCGAAGATCCACCCGTCGGGCGGTTCGATGCACGCCCTGCCCGCCGATCCGACGCCGCGCGCCTATGTGAAGGCGATCACCACCGCGCTCGGCCAAGGCGCGAGCGACAAGCGCCGCCGCGCCGCTGCCGAACGCGCCACCAAGATCGCTACCAGCCGGGGCTGGCATGACAGCCGCGCCGCCTTCGCGTGGTTCGCGGTCGGGCGGCTGACGATGAAGACCGATCCCGAGAAAGCGGTCGAGGCCTATAAGAAAGCGGGCCGGATCTATCGCGCGACACCGGGCGCGGAAATTCAGGCCGCACATATCGACATGCAGCTTGCGGCCTACGCGCTTGGCACGGGTCGCGCGCAGGAGGCAGTGTCGCTGGTGAACCGCGCGCTGGCCTCGGATGTGTCGAGCGAGAACGCCTCGCTGATGGCCACGCTCTACATGATCCGCGCCGAAGCCTATGGCCAACTGGGTGACGCGACGCAGGAACATCAGGCCCGTCTCGACATGCAGCAATGGGCGCGCTATGGCTTTGGCTCTGACGCGGCGGTGAAACGCCGCGCGGATGAGGTGGCGGCCCTCGCCAATGCGGGCGCTCGCGTGAACTGACCGCAAAAGGCGGACCGGGCGCGCCCGGACCAAGACCGTAAGGGGGCGCAGCATGTATGTTCTGGCAGGTGTCGTGATCGGGCTGATCTGGGGCGACTGGAAGGCCCGCAAACGCGGCGGCAACAAGCTCGACCGGGCGCAATATGCCGCCGTCCATGCGATCGGGCTGGCGCTGGTGGGCCTCTTCGTCACCGTGATCATCAACCGCATCTGGGCATAATCGGAGGGCGGCGATGTTCCTGCCATTCTTCGATGCTCTTCGGCGCGGCGGTGTCCCCGTATCTCTACGCGAATATCTGAGCTTCCTCGAAGGGCTGGCCGCGGGGCTTTGCACCTACGATATCGACGGCTTCTACTATTTCGCCCGCGCCGCGATGGTGAAGGACGAACGCTTCCTCGATCGTTTCGACCGGGCGTTCTCCGAGGCCTTCTCTGGGCTGGAGGCGATCACGCCGGACGATGTGCTCAATGCCGTCGATCTGCCCGAGGAATGGCTGCGCAAACAACTGGAGAAACACCTCACCGAGGAAGAGAAAGCGCAGATAGAGGCGCTTGGCGGGTTCGACAATCTGATGGAGACGCTGAAGAAGCGGCTCGAGGAGCAGAAAGGCCGCCATCAGGGCGGCAACAAATGGATCGGAACGGGGGGCACCTCGCCCTTCGGCGCTTACGGCTACAACCCCGAAGGCGTCCGCATCGGCCAGAAAGAGAGCCGCCACCAGCGCGCCGTGAAGGTCTGGGACAAGCGCGAGTTCCGCGATTTCGACGACACGGTCGAACTGGGCACCCGCAACATCAAGGTAGCGCTGAAACGCCTGCGCCAATGGGCGCGGCACGGCGCGAACGAAGAACTGGACCTGCCCGGCACGATCCGCGCCTCGGCCGAAGCGGGCTATATCGACGTCAAAACCCGCCCCGAGCGACACAATGCGGTGAAGGTCGTGCTGTTTCTCGATGTGGGCGGCTCGATGGACGCCCATGTGCAGCTGGTGGAGGAACTGTTCTCCGCGGCCAAGTCCGAGTTCAAACATCTCGAGCACTGGTATTTCCACAATTGCCTCTACGAGGGCGTCTGGAAATCGAACAAGCGCCGCTGGAACGAGGCGACGCCGACCTTGGACGTGCTGCATCGCTATGGTCCCGATTACAAATGCATTTTCGTGGGCGACGCCTCGATGTCTCCCTATGAGATCACCCATCGCGGCGGCGCCAACGAGCATTGGAACGACGAGGCGGGCCATGTCTGGCTGACCCGTGCGCGCGAGCAATGGCCCGATCACACATGGCTCAACCCGATCCCGGAACGCGGCTGGGGCTACACGCAGTCGATCCAGATCATTCGCGAGATCTTCGAGAACCGGATGCATCCGCTGACCCTCGAAGGGATCACCGCGGCAATGAAGGAACTCGGATGAACCGGCTGCGCTACCTCTGGGGGCATCACAAGATCGCCTCGCTGGGCTTCATCCTCGCGGTCGCGCTGTCGCTGTTCTTCGGCGCGAGGTTCGTCTCGCGCGCGATCTACTGGTCCGACCCCGCCCATCTGCATCAAAGCCCCGAGGAATGGATGACGCCGGGCTATATCGCGCGCAGCTGGCATCTGGAGATCGAGGAGGTCGACGCGATCCTCGGCATCAAGGATGGGCGTGCGCTGGTCGGCGCGGGCCGCCCGACCCTGGAACGTATCGCAAAGGCCAAGGGCGAGCCGCTGCAGGACCTGATCCGCAAACTCTCGCTCGGCCTGCCCAAGACCATCGCCGATAAAGAGGCGCAGCCGCAGCAATGAGCTTCTCCGACCTCTCAGATTGGCTGCTCGCACAGGTGCCGCTCTACGGGCCGTGGCTTCTCGGTCTCACGACCTTCCTGAGCTGCCTCGCGATTCCGGCCCCCTCCTCGCTGATGATGATCGCAAGCGGCGCCTTCGTGGCCTCGGGCGATCTCGACCTCGCGACCGTCGGCGGCGCGGCCTTCACCGGCGCGGTGATCGGCGATCAGGTGGGCTTCCAACTGGGCCGCCGGGCCGAGCGCTTCCTGCCCCATCCCGACACGAAACGCGGTGCACTGGTCGCGAAAGCGATGGCCGCCCTGCGCAAGCGCGGCGCGGTCACAGTGTTCTTCACCCGCTGGATGTTCTCCGCGCTCGGGCCTTGGGTGAACCTCGCCGCCGGCGCGTCCGGCTTCGCGCATCGCCGCTTCACCCTGGCCGATCTCGCGGGCGAAGCGGTCTGGGTCACCACCTATGTGGGCCTCGGCATCACTTTCGGGGCCAATCTGGACGCCGCGGCCGAGCTTGCGGGCAACGCGCTGGGGCTGCTGGGCGCGGGTGCTGCCGCCTTCGCCTTCGGCTGGTGGCTGTGGCATGCGGCCAAGCGCGCCCCCAAAGCCTCCGATCCGACGCCTGATCACGACGCTTGATCACGGGCCTGCGAGCCGCCATATCCTTCCCATGTTGTTGCGCCTTCTCCCCATCCTGCTGCTGGTCCTCTACGGCTTCGCCATGTGGCATTTCTCGACCTGGCAACTCAAACGCCAGCTGAACGGGAATTCGCGCCGGTTGCGCGACAGCAAGCTGGAGCCCTATCTCGACCGGCTCGCCGCTGCGCTCGAGGTCTCGGAAATTCCGGTCCATGTCTATCAGATCGAGCCGGTGAACGGTCTCGCCGCCCCCGATGGCCGCGTCTTCATCACCGAAGGCTTCATGCGCAAATATCGCAGCGGTGAGGTATCCCCGGAGGAACTGACCTCGGTGATCGCGCATGAGCTGGGCCATGTCGCCTTGGGCCATTCGCGCCGCCGCATGATCGACTTCTCAGGCCAGAACGCCCTGCGCGCCGTGCTGATGACGGTGCTTGGCCGCTTCATCCCCTTCATCGGCCCGTGGATCGCCAATCTGATCACCGCAGCACTCGCCGCCCGCCTCAGCCAGCGCGACGAGTTCGAGGCGGATGAGTTTGCCTCCGCGCTGATGATCAAGGCGGGCTTCGGCACCGAGCCGCAGGTCACGCTGTTCCACAAGCTCGACGCGCTGACCAAGAACGCGGGCCAGACCACGCCCGCCTGGCTGCTGACCCACCCAAAGACCGAAAAGCGCATCGCCGCCATTGAGGCGAACCAGCTGCGCTGGTCGCGCGCAGAGCACTGATTTTCCTTACTTTCGCCGCGCAGGGCCGCTAATCTGCCCGCGAGGAAGGGCAGTGAATGACAAGCGGGTCTCTAGCGCGGGTGCACAGGCGCCGGGTGTTCTACATCCCCGGCTACGACCCGATTCATCCCCGCCGCTACCGCGAGCTCTACCGCAAGGAAGGCGCAGACCAAGCCCGCATCTCGGGCTACGAGATCGCGCTGGCCCCGAAACGCGCAGGTGGCCACTATGGCTGGCACGTCACGTCGACGCAGGGTGGCGCCGAGGTCGAGGCCGATGTCGAGGTGCTCGTCTGGTCCGATATCGTGCGCTCATCCATGGGCAAGTCGATCCCCGCGACCTACGCGCAACTGGTCCGCACGGCCTGGGCCTATATCGCCTCCGGCGCGCTGTTCCGACTGATGCGGCTGCGCAAAGGCCCGGTGATCGCCGCGCTCTACCCGATCGTCGCGCTGATCGTGCAGGCGCTGATCGGGATCGGCCTCGGCTGGGCCGGTGCCGCACTCGCATCGGCGCTCCTGCCCGGCTTCCCGCTCGACTGGCTCGCGGGCCTCATCCTCGCCGCCGCGATCCTAGCCCTGACCTTGCGCTGGTTCCGGGCCAAGGACGGCAAGCTCTTCGCCTATTACCTGATGCATGACTACGCCTTCACCGCCCGCTGGGGCGGCGCGAACCCGCCCGAACTCGAAGCCCGCATGGCCGAATTCGCCGCCCGCATTGAAGAGGCGATGCGCGAGGACTGGGACGAGGTGCTGATCGTCGGCCATTCCTCGGGCGCCCATCTCGCCGTCTCGATCCTCGCCGACCTGATCCGCGAGAACCGCCTCCCCCCTTCCTCTTGGCAAAAATATCCCGGGGGGAGGCCGTCAGGCCGGGGGGCAGCGCCCCCAGCGCTTTCCTTCCTGTCGCTCGGTCAGGTCGTCCCGATGGTGAGCTACCTGCCCCGCGCGACCCGCCTGCGCGCCGATCTCGCCTACCTCTCCACCCGGCCCGAGCTGTTCTGGCTCGACGTGACCGCGCCGGGCGATGGCTGCGCCTTCGCGCTCTGCGATCCGGTTGCGGTCTCGGGCGTGGCCCCGGAGGGCCAGATCCACCCGCTGGTAATCTCCGCCGCCTTCACCCAGACGCTGAGCCCCGAGCGCTGGCGCACCCTCCGCTGGCGCTTCTTCCGGCTGCATTTCCAGTATCTCTGCGCCTTCGACCGGCCCGGAGATTACGATTATTTCCGCCTGACCGCCGGGCCGCTGACGCTGGCCGAACGCTTCCACGGTCGCGCCCCGTCGAAAAGCCGGATCACGACGCCCGCGAACCGGTTCACGAGCGTCACATGAGCCAGCCGTCCCGCCTGCCCCCGAAACCGACCCCGCGCCCGGATCGCGTCTCGCTCTGGCGCTATTTCCGGCTGTTCAAATCCGACATCCTCTCGGCCCAGCCCGCGCGTCTCTACCGCGCATGGATGGCCGAGTTCCGCACGCCGTTCTTCCGCTCCTATATGTGCAACGACCCCGATCTGGTCGATCTGGTGCTCAACAAACGCCCGATGGATTTCCCGAAATCCGACCGCGTGCGCGAGGGGCTGAAACCGCTTCTGCGCGAGAGCGTCTTCATCACCAATGGCGCGCAATGGCAGCGCCAGCGCCGGATCATCGACCCGGCCTTCGAAGGCGGCAAACTGCGCGAGACCTTCCCCGCGATGTGGGCGGCGGGTGAGGATTGCGTCGATCGGTTGAATATGAAGACCGACGCCGAACCGTTTGATATTGAAACGGAAACCTCTCACGTCGCCGCCGATATCATCTTCCGCACCCTGTTCTCGATCCCGATCGAGGATGCGACCGCCAGCGCCGTGTTCGCCGCTTTCAAGCGCCATCAACGCGCCTCCCCGGTGGTCAATCTCGGTGCGCTGCTGCCGCTGCCGCGCTGGTTTCCGCGGTTTCACGCGCGCGAGACGAAACGCACCGCGGCCCGTATCCGCGCGCTGATCGAGCGGCTGACGACAGAGCGCGCCGCCCGGATCGCCGCCGGCACCGCGCCCGACGATCTGGCGACCAAGATCATGACCACCGCCGATCCCGAAACCGGCGAGACCTTTGACACCGCCGAGATGGTCGATCAGGTCGCGATCTTCTTTCTCGCGGGCCACGAGACCTCCGCCTCGGCGCTGGCATGGTCGCTCTATCTGCTGGCGACGGATCCCGAATGGCAGGACCGGTTGGCCGAAGAGGCAGCGACCGCGCTGGAAGAAAGCCAAGACTTTTCCACGCTTTCCAAGCTGAAGTTGAACCGCGCCGCTTTCCGCGAAGCGATGCGGCTTTACCCGCCCGTCCCGATGTTCGTGCGCGAGGCGACCTGCCCGGAAACCTTCCGCAAGCGCGCGGTCAAACCGGGGTCTCAGGTGGTGATCTCACCGTGGCACCTGCATCGCCACGAGCGGCTCTGGGACAATCCCGACGGGTTCGACCCGAGCCGCTGGGAGACCGAGAACGGCAAGGCCTGCCAGCGCCGCGCCTATATCCCGTTCTCCTCCGGCGCGCGGGTCTGTCCCGGCGCGGGGTTTGCGATGGCGGAGGGGCCGCTTGTGCTCGCGATGCTGCTGCGGGCGTTTCGGTTCGAGGCTGTCGAGGGCCGCGAACCGGTCCCCGTCGCGCATCTGACGGTGCGCGGCAAGGACGGGATTTACCTCATGATTTCAAAGCGTTGAAGGGGCTCTGCCCCCGCTGGCTCTGCCAGCCCCCGGGATATTTCGGCCCAGCCGAAGGGATCAGTCGCGCACGACCAGATCTGCGGCGCGGCTCTCGCGCGCGATGGTGCGGCCATTGGGTAGGTCGTTTTCCTCGACGCGGCGACGCGTCTCGGCAAGATCGCAGCCCTGATCGCGCCAGCGTTGGGTCAGCCGCTCGCGCAGCACTTCTTCGGGCAGATCGATGCGGATCGTGAGATCGAAGAGCGGGTAGAGATCGCTCCAACCGGGCCGCGTCAGCAGCAGGTAATTGCCTTCGACGATCAGATATTTCGCCGAGCCCGGCACGCTTGCGCCGCCCGGAACGGTGGCGTCCAGATCGCGGTCGAAGGTCGGCACGGGTTCGTTCTGGCGGCTCGACTTCAGCCGCGCAAGAAGCTGCGAAAACCCTTCTGTGTCAAAGGTTTCCGGCGCGCCCTTCACGTTGCGCAAGCCGCGTGCGTCGAGCCAGTCATTGTCGCGGTGAAATCCATCCATCGCGACGATGGCCGATTGCTCTCCGAGCGCCTCGGCCAGCTCATGCGCAAGATGCGACTTGCCCGCACCGGGGCCGCCGACCAGCCCGATCAGCAGCCGCTCGCCCGGAAGCTGGCGGATATGCGAGGCCAAATCGGCGCGCGGCACCTGCAGCTCGCTCTCCATGAAGGCCCCGTGATCGCCCATCGGGCCGTCGCTATCGCCGAGCCAATCCGGCATCACGACATCGCCTTGATGAACCGTCCCAGAGCTGCGGCCGGGTCGGCTTCGCGCCAGACCTCGTCGCCGAAGGCAAACCAGTCGGTGACGGGGGCGAATTTCGTGACCAATTCTTCGGTCAGCGCGCCCTCGGCCACCACCGGCACTTCGATCACTTCCGACCACCAGGCGAACAGCTCATGTTCGGCGGGTTCCGCCGTGCCCAGATTGGTCTCGCCGATCGGGCCGAAGCAGACATAGTCGGCCCCCGCCTCGCCCGCGTTCATCCCCTCGTGACGGGAATTGCCGCAGTAACTGCCGACGATCGCATCGTCGCCAAGTTTCTTGCGGCCGTAGCGGATCTGCTTCGCGCCATCGGTGAAATGCACCCCGTCGAGCCCGTGGCGTTCCACCAGAGCGACATGGGATTCGATCACCAGCGCCACGTCGCGGGCATGGGCCACTTCGCGCATCGCATCGGCGATCCGACCGATCTCGTATTCGTCGCGGCTGGCCAGCGACAGGCGGATGCAGGCGATGTCATGCGCATCGAGCACCGAGGCCAGTTTCGGCGCGAATTCCTCGGCGTCGAAAGCGGGCGGCGTGATCAGGTAAATCTGCGGGCGGTCTTCGGCCATGGGCAGGCTCCTTTGCGGGTCTTGGCCGCCTATTAACGCAAGCGGCGCGGCCTTGCCAGTGCCAGCTTGCGCGACTAGGAGAGGCGCGAAAGGACCGCCCATGCCCAACACGCCCGAAATTCCCGATCCCGCCCAGCCCGCCTTCATCCTCGTGCGTCCGCAGATGGGCGAGAATATCGGGGCGGCGGCGCGCGCGATGCTGAACTTCTCGCTGCGCAAGATGCGGCTGGTGGAGCCGCGCGACGGCTGGCCCAACCCCAAAGCGGTGGCGATGGCCTCGGGTGCAGCCGGTCAGGTGCTCGACTTCGCGGGCGTCTATGACAGCGTGGCGGACGCCGTGGCCGATTGCGATTACGTCTTCGCGACCACCGCGCGGGGCCGTGAATTGCCCAAACCGATCTACACGCCCGAGGCGGCGATGGAGGAGGCGCGCAAACGCATCGTCGCGGGCCAGAAGGTCGGCGTGCTTTTCGGGCCCGAGCGCACGGGGCTGGAGAATGACGACATCCTGCGCGCCAATGCGATCATCACCGTGCCGGTGAACCCGGAATTCTTCTCGCTCAACCTCGCGCAGGCGGTGCTGTTGTCGGCCTATGAATATTCGCGCCACACGCTCGAGTCGGTGCCGGTCGATCCGGGGCTTGCGGGCCATGATCCGGCGAGCGCGGTCGAGGTCGAGAAGCTGGGCGATCACTTCGAGCAGCGGCTCGAGGAGGCAGGCTTCTTCCACCCGCCCGCGAAAGCGCCGATGATGAAGCGCAACCTGCGCAACATGTGGACGCGTTTCGCGATGACGCGCTCGGAGGTGCAGACGCTGCACGGCGCTCTGCGACAAATTCTCCGCCCGCGCGACTGACGCTTGGTCAAAGACGCCGCTTGCGCCATCTTGGCAGCATGTGGCGCGTGATCCGGGTCTCAGTATTGGCACTTCTGGCGGGTGGGCTTTTGGGTCTGCTCGCGCTGTTGTGGTTCTACCCGGTACTGGCGGCGGGGCTGTGCCCGCGCTGTTTCGGGATGGACCGGGCCGCGCCGGGCATTTTCGTCGAACATGAGATGAGCCGCGCAGAGCGGCGCGATCTGGTCGAGACGGTCGATGCGGCGCGCGATACGGTCGCCCATTTCTACCCGACGCGCGAAGCCCATACCCGCATTCTCGCCTGCACGAGCGACGCCTGCGACCGCCGCCTTGGCGGACGGGGTGCGGCGGCGGTGACCTATTCGCTCGGGGCTTGGGCGGTCGTGCGCGTGGCCCCGCGCGGGCTGACCGAGACGATCCTCGCTCATGAGCTGACCCATACCGAGACCCATGCCCGGCTGGGCGTGTTGGGTCAGGTGCGCGGTCGGATGCCCGCGTGGTTCGACGAGGGGCTCTCGGTGCTGGTCTCGAACGATCCGCGCTATCTCGGGCAGGGCTCGGGTATCGAGCGCTGTCAGGCGCTGCCGCGCGCCGACCTGCCTAGCTCGCCTTTCGACTGGGCGCCGCAGGCCGGGCGCGACAACGGGCTTTATGCCGAGGCCGCCTGCGCCGTGCTGATCTGGGAGGCGCATCAGGGCGGGCCCGAGGCCATCCTTGCGCGGCTGGAAGACGGGCGCAGCTTTCCCTGAAACGCAGCCATGCACGCGGCTTGCGCGGATTGCCCTTGACCTGAGGCCGTGTGCGCAGAAAAAGGGGCCATGGCACAGGCAAATCTTCATATCGACCTCGACGCAGTGGTCAGCAATTGGCGCGCTCTCGATGCGCAATCGGGCGCGGCGACGCGCACCGCGGCCGTGGTGAAAGCCGACAGCTACGGCTTGGGCGCAGGGCGCGTTGCCCCGGCTTTGTATCAGGCGGGTGCGCGGGACTTCTTCGTCGCGCTGGCCGAGGAAGGCGCGCGGCTGCGCCCGCATCTGGGCGAGGACGCGCGGATTTTCATCCTCGGCGGTCATATGGCGGGCGATGCGGGTTTCCTGCGCGACGCGCGGCTGATCCCGATGCTAAACTCCGCCGAACAGGCGCAGCGGCATCTGCAGGCGATCCCCGAGAGCCCCGTGGGCGTGCAGCTCGACACCGGGATGAACCGGCTCGGGATGGAGGCGGCCGAGTGGCAGGCCACCGCCCCGCAGCTGATGGAGCGCGGAATCGAGCTGGTGATGAGCCACCTCGCCTGTTCCGACGAGCCCGATCACCCGATGAACGCCAAGCAGCTGGCCGAGTTCAAACGGATGACTGACGGGATGGGGCTGAGCCGCTCGCTCTCGGCGACGGGCGGCATCCTGTTGGGCCCGGATTACCATTTCGACGTGACGCGACCCGGCATTGGCCTCTACGGCGGGCGCCCCTTTGACGACGCGCGCCATGTCGCGACCCTGTCGCTGCCGGTGATCCAGACCCGTGTGGTCCAGCCCGGCGAAACCGTGGGCTACGGCAACACCTGGACCGCAGAGCGCGAGACGAAGATCGCGACCCTCTCGGCGGGCTATGCCGACGGGATCCACCGCGTGCTGTCGAACATCACCGCGCTTTACGCAGACGACACGCCCTGTCCGCTGCGGGGCCGCGTCTCGATGGACCTGCTGACGGTGGATGTGACCGATCTCGACACGGTGCCCGACACGCTCGATCTGCTGGGGCCGCATCAGGGCGTCGATACGCTCGCGGATCTGGCGGGCACGATCGGCTATGAGATCCTGACCTCGCTCGGCCCCCGCTATGCCCGGAATTACGCGGAGCCCACCGCATGAATGCAGCGGCGCTCAGCCGACCGCTGGCCGCGCTGGGGCGGGCCACGCTCGCGCTGATGGCGGCGACGGGGCGGCTGTCGTTCTTTGTGGGCGAGACGCTGAGCCACCTGCTCCGCCCGCCCTTCTACCTGCGCGAATTCTGGCTTGCGTGCCTGAATATCGGCTGGCTGTCGCTGCCAGTCGTGGGAATGACCGCGCTGTTCACCGGCGCTGCGCTGGCACTGCAGATCTACGCGGGCGGCGCGCGCTTCTCGGCCGAGCAGGTCGTGCCCTCGATCACCGCGATCGGCATGGTGCGCGAGCTCGGCCCGGTCCTCGGCGGTTTGATGGTGGCCGCGCGGGTGGCCTCCTCCATCGCGGCCGAGATCGGCACGATGAAAGTGACCGAGCAGATCGACGCGCTCACCACGCTCTCGACCAACCCGATGAAATATCTCACCGTGCCGCGCGTGCTGGCCGCGACGCTTTGCGTGCCGATGCTGGTCGGCGTGGGCGACGTGATCGGCATCATGGGCGGCTGGATGGTCGGCGTGAACCGCCTCGGCTTCAACTCGGCCACCTATCTCAAGAACACATGGGATTTCCTCGAATTCTGGGACGTGGGATCGGGCCTCGTGAAGGGCGCGGCCTTCGGCTTCATCGTGGCGACGATGGGCTGCTATCACGGGATGAATTCGGGCCGCGGCGCGCAGGGCGTGGGCCGGGCCACGAAATCGGCGGTGGTCGCCGCCTCGGTCGCGATCCTCGCCGCGAATTACGTGCTGACGGAGGCGTTCTTCTCGGCATGATCACCCTCGACGCCATAACCCGGAGTTTCGGATCGAAACACGTCCTGCGTGGCGTCGATCTGATCGTGCCGACCGGCCAATCCACCGTCATCATCGGCGGCTCGGGCACCGGCAAATCGGTGCTGCTGAAATGCATCCTCGGGCTGATCGAACCCGATGGCGGCAAGATCACCCTCGACGGGGTCGACGTGCATGAGGGCGAGCGCGATGCGTTCCTCGCCCGCTTCGGGATGCTGTTTCAGGGTGGCGCGCTGTTCGACAGCTTCTCGGTCTGGGAGAACGTGGCCTTCCGCCTGCTGCGCGGCGCGCTGAAACGGCCCAAGGCGGAGGCGCGCGAGATCGCGGTGGAGAAGCTGCGCCGCGTGGGTCTCTCGCCGGATGTGGCGGACCTTTACCCAGCGGAGCTGTCGGGCGGGATGCAGAAACGCGTGGGGCTAGCCCGCGCCATTGCCGCGGAGCCCGAGATCATCTTCTTCGACGAACCCACGACCGGGCTCGACCCGATCATGGCGGGCGTCATCAACGAGCTGATCCGCGAGATCGTCACCGAGATGGGCGCGACCGCGATGACGATCACCCATGACATGTCCTCGGTCCGCGCGATTGCCGACCGCGTTGCGATGCTTCATGCGGGCAAAATTCGCTGGGAAGGTCCGATCGCGGAAATGGACGAAACTTCAGACCCTTACGTCCAGCAATTCATCCACGGGCGCGCCGAAGGACCGATCGAAACGCTTCGTTAACACACCGGCTGCGGAACCAAGCGAATTTCCGCGCATTCTCCCCAAGTGCTTGATCCGCCAACGAGACTCAATCTCGGACCGGAACTGGCCGCTATCTTCAATATGGGAACCGGGGGGAGGTCACATCATGCAAACCGAACAGGTAGGAAGCGCCAATCTAGACCGTTTCAACGCGGCAATTGGCCAAACACTCACCGTCACTGTCGCAGTCACCGCACTCGCCGCCATCGGCGCGGTCGCAGCCGCCTCGCTCGGCTTGATGCCGTGGCTCAGCCTAGAGGCGCAATTCGGCGAAACCGCCCTGCCCGATTTCGGTGTCTGGCTGCAGGTGGGCGCGGCCTTGCTGGCGCTGATCCTCTTGCTTTATCTGCCCTCCTGCTCGCGCGTATCCAAGCTCGAAGGCAGCCACCGCCGCTTCCATGTCGGCATGGATGACGTGGCCCGCGCCTATCGTAGCGCCCACGATTCCGATCGCGCGGGCGTCTTCGCGCTCTCGGGCGAATTCGACGCGGTGCGCGAGCGTATCACCCATCTGCGCCAGCATCCCGATCTGGGCGGGCTGGAGCCGGAACTTCTGGAACTGGCCGCACAGATGAGCCTGCAATCGCGCGATCTCGCTGAGGTCTATTCCGCCGAGAAAGTCAAACGCGCCCGCGCCTTCCTCGAACAGCGCCAGCAAGAGGCCGAGACTCTGAGCGATCAGATTTCTGTCGCCCGCCGGACCTGCTCGGAGCTGCGCGAATGGCTGACCGATGTGGAGACTGAAGAGCGCGAGGTCAGTGCCGAGTTCAGCCTGCTGGAGCGCGACCTGCGTGACATCCTGCCGCTGCTGGGCTACGAAATCGAAGACGGCCCGCAGCCCAATGTGGTGCCGATCGCGAAGAAAGAATCCAAGTCGTAACGGGGCCTGAGCGCCCCTAGGGGTGAGCGCCGGCCGATGCTGAAATACGCCAATCTCGCGCTCTTGCTTCTCTTCCCCCTCGCCTGGGCCGCGCCGCTTCTGCGCGCGGGGCTGTTGCCCTTCTTCGGGCTGGAGGAGATTTCGGTGCTCAGTGGGTTGCAGACGTTGTGGCGGACCGATGTGTTCCTCGCCCTGCTCGTCAGCTTCCTCGCGCTCTTTGCCCCCTATCTGAAGGTGATCGGCGTCGCGCTGATCCAGTTCGATCTGGCCGCGCCGCGCCTGCTGCCCGCGCTCAATATCCTCGGCAAGCTGGCGATGGCCGACATCTTCCTGATCGCGATCTATATCGTGGTGGCGAAGGGCGTGGGCGTCGGGCGGCTCGAGACGGCCTGGGGGCTGTACCTGTTTACCGGATGCGTCGCGGCCTCTTTCGCGATCTCGCATCTGGAAATGAAAAAGGCGCCGCGAGGGTGATCCCCCGGGCGCCTTTCGCGTCCTTTCAGCCGATCAATGGACCGAGACCGGGTCCAGATCGTTCTGCCGGGCCAGCGAGAAGGCCAGCTTGCGGTCCTTCACCAGCGCGAGCCGTTCGCCATCGCTGTCATGCACCGCATAGAGGTGATCGACATCGTCCAGCTCGGCCCGGATTTCCTCGGGCAGATCGACGACCGCGACTTCGCGGACATAGACGATGGGATGCTCGGCATTATCGCCGAAATCATATTCCGTATTCATTGCGCGTTTCCTTTCCTGCCTGTTCATTTCCGCTCGATCGGGATGGTCTGCACGATCGTCTCGGGCGGGGCCCGGTTCAGATCGACATGTAGTAGACCGTTCTCGATCGTCGCGGCTGCGACCTCGACCCCTTCTGCGAGCACGAAGCTGCGCTGAAAGGCCCGTGCGGCGATCCCGCGATGTAGGAACAGGCGTTCGCTGTCCTCTTCGCTTTGACGGCCGCGGATCACGAGCGCCCGGTCTTCGAGCGTGATCGCGAGGTCTTCCTCGCGGAAGCCTGCCACTGCGAGCGTGATGCGGAACGCATCCTCGCCGCGTTGTTCGATGTTATACGGCGGATAGGCATCCGATCCCTTGGCGGTGCGTTCCACCAACCGTTCCAGCTGGTCGAAGCCCAGCAGGTAGGGATGTGCGCCAAAACTCAGTTTCGTCATTCGGCAAGCCCTTGATCAAGCGACGTTGCAAGTTCGGGCCCCGATCTTCGGCAGCCCACTGGTCAAATATGGGCGGCGTGGAAGCCCCCTGCAAGACCCCGCCGACCATTTACGCTGACGGCAAATTTTCTCCTAACCCGTTCGAAACCTGTTATATTGACCCTCCCACCTGACCGCCTTGGCCGAGTCGGGCGGATGATCTTTTGCGCAACCAGAACCGGACGATACGGATATGAACGCCCATCTCGAGATGGATCATGAAGAAGTGCTGCGGGTAAAACTGGAAGTGCTGCGCCGCGAACACCGCGATCTGGACGAGGCGATCCTGGCGCTCACGCAGGCGGTGCATTCCGATCAGCTGCGCCTTGTGCGGCTGAAAAAGCAAAAGCTGGCTCTGAAGGACGAGATCGCGCGGATCGAAGACCAGCTCACCCCCGACATCATCGCCTGAACCTGACCTCCGACCAATCCGATCGGCGCCTGCATGCCTCCGGGGCTTGCCGCGACGGCACAGATTCCTATAGTGCGCGCTCCATCTGCAAAGGGGGCGTCATGAGCGTGAAAGTGGGAATCATCATGGGCAGCCAGTCCGACTGGTCCACGATGAAAGAGGCGGCGGAAATTCTCGACGAACTCGGTGTGGAATACGAGGCGAAGATCGTCTCGGCGCATCGCACTCCCGACAGGCTCTGGTCCTATGGCAAGACCGCGGTGGACCGTGGGCTGCACGTCATCATCGCAGGCGCTGGCGGTGCCGCGCACCTGCCCGGCATGATGGCGTCAAAAACCCGCGTGCCGGTGATCGGCGTGCCGGTGCAGACCCGGGCGCTCTCGGGCGTCGACAGCCTCTATTCCATCGTGCAGATGCCCAAGGGCTTTCCGGTCGCGACCATGGCGATCGGGGCTGCGGGGGCGGCCAATGCCGGTCTGATGGCGGCTGGCATCCTCGCGGTGTCGGATGCGGATCTGGCGAAGCGGCTCGACGACTGGCGCGAGAAGCTCTCGGCCTCGATCAAAGAGGAGCCGGAAGATGAGTGAGCCCCTGCCCTATGGATCGGTGATCGGCATCCTCGGCGGCGGTCAGCTGGGCCGGATGCTCTCGGTCGCGGCCTCGCGTCTGGGCTATAAGACCCATATCTTCGAGCCGGGCGCGAACCCGCCCGCAGGCGACGTGGCCCATGCGGTGACGACTGCACCTTACGAGGACGAGGCCGCGCTGCGCGCCTTTGCCGAGGCGGTGGACGTCATCACCTATGAATTCGAGAACGTGCCGACCTCGGCGCTTGATCTGCTGGAAAGCCTCAAGCCGATCCGCCCGAACCGCAAGGCGCTGGCCGTCAGCCAGGACCGTCTGGTCGAGAAAGCCTTCCTCAACGATCTGGGCCTCGCCACCGCACCTTTCGCCGCCGTGGACGATCTCGAGGACCTGCAGGAGGCAATTGCCGAGATCGGCTGCCCCGCGATCCTGAAAACCCGCCGGTTCGGCTATGACGGCAAGGGTCAGGTGGTGATCAACGCGCCCGAAGAGGCCGCCGCCGCGCTGGAGGATATGAAAGGCGCGCCCGCGATCCTCGAAGGCTTCGTGGAGTTCTTCAAGGAGATCTCCGTGATCGGCGCGCGCGCCGAGGATGGCGCGATCTCCTGCTACGATCCGGGCCAGAACAAGCATGAGGGCGGCATCCTGCGCACCACGCTGGTCCCCGCCGCGATCACCGATAACCAGCGCACCGATGCGGTTCTGCTGGCGGCCAAGATCCTGAACAAGCTCGATTATGTCGGCGTGATGGGGGTCGAGCTGTTCGTCACCCGCGACGCGTTGATCGTAAACGAGATCGCGCCCCGCGTGCACAATTCCGGCCACTGGACGCAGGCAGGCTGCGCGGTCGATCAGTTCGAGCAGCATATCCGCGCGGTGACTGGCTGGCCGCTGGGCGACGGCTCGCGCCATTGCGATGTCGAGATGGAGAACCTGATCGGCGACGATATGGACCGGGTGCCGGGGCTGGCGAAGCTCGCGCGGTATCAGGTGCATCTCTACGGCAAGGCCGAGGTGAAGCCGGGCCGCAAGATGGGCCACGTGAACCACATCCTGTAAGTGAAAAAGGCGCCCATCGCGGGCGCCTTTCTCTTATCTCTCGATCACTTCGCGGACCATGTGAAGCGCGTGCCCCACGGGTCGGCCACGCTGTCGCCATAGGCCTCGCGGAAGGCGGCGAGCGGTTCGGCGTCCGCCTTCAGCCCCACTTCGACCAGACCGGTCGCGGGTTGGTGACGCTCTTTGGCCCCGCGGCTGTTCCAGACATTGGTCGCGAGGTGGTGGTGATAGCCGCCCCACCCGTGGAAATTCGCCCCCGGATAGCGGGCCATCACATCCGCGCCGAGCGTCTCGGCATAGAACGGTTCCGCCGGATCGAGCGCGCCCACCTGAAGGTGAACGTGGCCGATCACCGTGCCTTTCGGCGCACCGCGCCACGGGCCACGGGCCTCTGCCATCACGTCGCGCAGGTCGATCGGATCGGTCACCATCGCGATCATCCCGTCCTTGCGCGGCCAGTCTTCGCGGGCGCGGTCACGGTAGATCTCGATGCCGTTGCCCTCTGGGTCGTGCAGGTAGACCGCCTCGCTGACAAGGTGATCGGACGCCCCGTCGAGCCGGATGCCGGTCTCGGCGGCGTGGGTCAACCACGCGCCCAGATCGGCCCGTTCGGGCAGCAGGAAGGCGGTGTGAAACAGCCCCGCTTCCGACCGGCTCGATTTGCGCGCCGATGCGTCGGCCTTGAGGATCACGAGCACCTTGCCATCGACGCCGTAGCGCGCCTCGGTTGCGTCGCCCGAGATCCGCTCCAGCCCGAGCACGCTCTCGTAGAACGCGCCCACCGCCGGGAGGTCATGGACCACGAGGGTCACATGGCCGATTTCGACATTTGCATCACTGGTAGCCATCGTCTCCTCCTGTCATTTCAGTTTGGTCGGGCGCAGCGCATAGAGGCCGTCACCCAGAGCCGCGAGCGCGAATTGCACGACGGCCCACATCACCGGGTATTCCCAGCCACCGCCCTGGTTCGAGAAGCCGAAGCCGTTGCCCCAGTGTGCCGTGAAGGCCGCGCCGAGCAGGATGAACCCGAGCCCGAAGGATACGATCCGCGCATAGATGCCGGTGATCAAGGCGATACCGCCGAGAATTTCTGCCGCCATCGTGAGGATGCCGAGCCAGCCGGGCAGGCCCAGCGATTCAAAGAAGCCCATCGTGCCGGCCGGGGTGAAGACGAACAGCTTCGTCAGCCCGTGGACGAGGAACAAAGCGCCGGTCAGAAGGCGCAGGACGAGGATGCCGTAGGGGGCGAGTTTCGTGTCGATCATGGTCTGTCTCCTGTAGCCGCACTCTCTGTGCGGTGTGTTCGCGTTACAGCGAGGAAATTAGCCATTCCGTTAGCGAATAAAATGGATATTATCAGGAATGACTTTTACCATTTTGTTCTGAATAGCGATGGACATCACCGAACAACTCCGCGCCTTTGTCGCGACCGCCCGCGCGGGCTCTTTCACCGCAGGGGCGGAGCAGCTGGGCATCTCCAATCGGCTCGCCTCGAAATACGTGGCCGAGCTGGAGGACCGCCTCGGCACACGCCTTCTGCAACGCACGACGCGGCGGATCGGGCTGACCCCCGCGGGCGAGCGTCTGCTGGCCGAGGCGCCAAGCGTGCTCGACGGGCTCGACGACCTACTCGGCGCGGTGTCGGAGCAATCTCGCGGGTTTTCGGGCGTGCTGCGGATCTCCGCACCGGTCACTTTCGGCGAGGTCTATCTGGCGGAGATGCTCGCGCGCTTCGCAGCCCCCCACCCCGATCTGGTGATCGACTTGACGCTCTCGGATGCGGCGACCGATCTGGCCGCCGAAGGGATCGACCTCGCCTTTCGGATCGGGCAGCTGCGCGATCAGGCCCTGCGGGCGCGCAAGCTGGGCGAGATCGGGATGCGCGTTGTGGCCGCGCCCGCCTATCTCGACCGCGCGGGCCGCCCGGACCAGATCGCCGATCTGGCCGATCACCGCTGTATCCACGACACCAATCACAGCGCGATCCCGCATTGGCGCTATCGCGAGGGCGGAGAGATCGCCACCCTGCCCGTTCCGGCGCAGATCCGCGTCAATAGCGGGCGCGCCGCCTGCGAATTGGCGCTGGCGGGGCATGGCATCACCTATGGGCCGGACTTCGTGCTGGAGCCGGAGATCGCGGCGGGGCGGCTGGTCTCGCTTTTCCCGGAGGAGACGCTGCTGCGCATCCCGCTTCATGCGGTCTATCTCGACGGGCCGCGCCTGCCGCGCAAGCTGCGCGCGCTGATCGATTTCGCCTATGAGGATACGCGCGCCCTCCGGGCCTGAGCGCTCAGCCCTTGGCCACCGCCGTCACGCTTTGCTTCGTCGCCGTATCTTCGCGCTGCGCCGCCTCCGCGCGCTGATCCATCATGTCCTCGACGAAAAGGCTCAGAAGCGCGCCGCGCCCGTTCACCCCCGCCTTGCGATAAATCGCGGCGCTTTGCGCCTTGGCGGTGCCTTCGGACGTCTCGCGGAGCGCCGCGATTTCCGCCGTGCTCAGCCCCTTGATCGCAAAAAGCGCGACTTCGCGCTCTGCCGCCGTGAGGCCCCAGTCGGAGAAACGCTCTTCCAGGAGCTCCTCAAAAGCCGAGGTCGCCCGGCGCAGACGCGCCTTCGCCCGTGCCCCCTCTCGCAGCGCACCTGCCAGGGCGAAGGCGCCAAGCGCGAGCCCCAGAATGAGGCCGAGCGCCGCCCCGAGTTCGAGGATTTCGCGGTTCTGCCAGCTGATCGGCGCGGGATAGAGCCCGAAGACCGACAGCAGGATATCGGAGATGAAGAACAGCGCGCAGACCGCCTGAAACAGCAAGATCGCCCCGACAAGCACCGCACGGCGCAGCCGCGACGTCATAGCGCCGCTCCCGCCGGTCGGTCCGAGGCGTCAATCATCGTCGCTTTCCCCGCCGCCATCGTCGCCGCCACCGCTGTCGCCGCCGCCGCCACCGCTACTGTCGCTGTCGCTGCTGTCATGGCTTCCGCCATCGTCGCTGCCCGATGCGCTACTGCTATCGTCCGAGGAGTCGTCGGAGGAGTCGCTATCGGAGGTCGTCGTTGTGCGGTCGGAGGTGGAGGTCGCGGTATAGCTCCCCGAGGCGGTGCCGCCCAGAGGGCTATTGTTCAGGATCGGCGTGCGGCTGGAGCGCGACAGGTCGCGCAGGATCTCTCCACTGCGCGGATCGAGAACGATTTCGCGCTCGACGCCTTTGCGCGTGCCGGTGATGCGCACGCGGCCAAGCAAGGTCCGGTGCACATCGATATTCTGGTAGCCGTAGGATTTGAGCTGCCGGGTGACCGCTTCGCTCGCGGTCTCGGCCCGCGCGAGCCCTGGCGCCACGGGCACGCTCAGCGCGCCGATCAACGCGGCTATCGCCAGATCTCTGCGCAGTCTCATCGGCAAAACTCCTCCCGCGCGCGAACGCGGCATTTCAGAGGATTATGCCCGGCGCACATGGCACCGGGCAAGTCCGTTCGGATCAGTCGTCGTCGCCGCCGTCGTCGCCGCCGCTGTCATGCGACCCGCCGCCGTCGGAGCCACTGTCGTGCGAACCGCCATCGTCAGAGCCGCTCTCATGCGAGCCGCCGTCATCCGAGCTGTGATCGGAATCGGACGTGGTGTGGTCGTCGTCGTGGCTGTCATCCATGTGATCGTCGCTGCCCGAATGGTCGTCGCCGTGATCGTCCATATGGTCGTCGTCGCTGCCGTCATAGAAATCTTCCGACTGCTGACGGACGCTGACGCCCTGCGTCATGTCATAGCCGGCGCGCGTCCGCGACATTTCCTGCTTCTGGATCTTGCCGGTGGCGCGGTCGTAGACCACTTCGATCTTGGTGCCGTTCGGGTTGTAACCCTCGGCCTTCACCTGGGTCGGGCCGACCTTGATCTCGACATTGGTGAAGCCATTGGCCTGCAGATCGGCAGCGATACCGTCCGTGGACACTTCAGCCTGTGCCATATGCGCCGAGACCGCGAGAGCCGCCAGCGCGGCGAGGGTGGATTTCATTTTCATCTTCTATCTCCTCCGGAACAATTGTCCGCCGCGGGCTGCGACGTCGGAGCAAAGGGTCAGCGGACAACGCCCGCCGGTCCATTGCCAATTGGGTTATGGAGGAGCAATAAACCTCAGGTTGTACGCCGTAAACCTGAGTTTATGCGTCCATATCGAAGCCGAGATGCTTCGCGACCGCGAAAATGTCCTTATCGCCGCGCCCGCACATGTTCATCACGATGATATGGTCCTTGGGCAGGTCAGGCGCAATCTTCATCACATGGGCCAGCGCGTGCGAGGGCTCGAGCGCGGGGATGATCCCTTCGAGACGGCAGGAGAACTGGAACGCCTCCAGCGCCTCCTTGTCGGTTATGTTCACATATTCCGCGCGGCCGGTGTCGTGCAGCCAGCTATGCTCGGGACCGATGCCCGGATAATCGAGCCCCGCCGAAATCGAATGCCCTTCGAGGATCTGCCCATCCTCGTCCTGCAGCAAATAGGTTCGGTTGCCATGCAGCACGCCCGGACGCCCGCCGGTGAGCGAGGCGCAGTGTTCCATCTTCTCGTCGACGCCGTGACCGCCAGCCTCGACCCCGATGATGCGCACGGATTTGTCGTCGAGGAACGGATGGAACAGGCCCATCGCGTTCGAGCCGCCACCGATCGCCGCGATCACGGTATCGGGCAGACGGCCCTCGCCTTCCTGCTCTTCAAGCTGCCAGCGCACTTCCTTGCCGATGATCGACTGGAAATCGCGGACCATCGCCGGATACGGGTGCGGCCCGGCCACCGTGCCGATGCAATAGAACGTGTCGCGCACATTGGTCACCCAGTCGCGCAGCGCGTCGTTCATCGCATCCTTCAGCGTGCCGCGACCCGATTTGACCGGGACGACTTCGGCGCCCAGCAGGCGCATCCGGAAGACGTTGGGGGCCTGACGCTCGACGTCCGTGGCGCCCATATAGACCACGCATTTGAGGCCGAATTTCGCGCAGACGGTCGCGGTGGCAACACCATGCTGGCCCGCGCCGGTCTCGGCGATGATCCGGGTCTTGCCCATGCGCCGCGCCAGCAGGATCTGCCCCAGCACGTTGTTGATCTTATGCGCGCCGGTGTGGTTCAGCTCGTCGCGCTTGAGATATATCTTCGCGCCGCCCAGCTCTTCGGTGATGCGGGGCGCGAAATATAGAGGCGACGGACGGCCGACATAGTGCTTCCAGAGGTCGTCCATCTCCGCCCAGAAATCGGGATCGGTCTTGGCCTTCTCGTATTCCTCTTCGAGCGAGAGGATCAGCGGCATCAGCGTCTCGGACACGAAGCGGCCACCGAAAATGCCGAACCGCCCGTTCTCGTCGGGCACATTCATGAAGGAATTGATCAGATCGTCAGCCATGGCACACCTCGCGCTATTCGTGAGGATCGGTCTAGCGTCAAAGCGGGGCGAGATAAATCCCCGCCCCGGCATCTGACCAAAAATACTCGATTGCGCGGGGTCCGGCTACGCCCCGTCACTTCCCTGACGGGCAGCATGAACGAAAGCGCGGATTTTCTCGCGGTCCTTGACGCCCGGCGCGCTCTCCACGCCCGAGGAGACATCGACCTGCCGCGCGCCGGTCAGCAGGATCGCCTCCGCCACGTTCTCCGGCGTCAGCCCCCCGGCCAGCATCCACGGTTTCTCCCAGGTGCGCCCGGCGATCAGCCGCCAGTCGAAGGAAAGCCCGTTGCCGCCCGGAAGCTCCGCCTCTTTCGGCGGTTTGGCGTCGAGCAGGATCTGGTCGGCCACCGCCTCATACTCCGCGATCTTCGGAAGATCGGCGGCATCGGCCACGCCGACGGCTTTCATCACCGGCAGGCCGAACTTGGCGCGGATTTCCGTTACGCGCTCAGGCGTCTCCGAGCCGTGAAGCTGGATCATGTCGAGCGGCACGGCATCCGTGATCTCGGTGAGAAGCTCATCGCTCGGGTTCACCACCAGACCAACCTTGGCGATGCCCGGCTCGACCTCCTGGGCCAGCGCGCGCGCCTCGGCGATCTCCAGATGGCGCGGGGATTTGGCGAAGAAGACGAAGCCCACATAACGCGCGCCCGCCTCGACGGCGGCGGCGATATCCTCGGCCTTGCGCAGCCCGCAAATCTTGACGCGGGCGAGACCCTGCGCATTGCGGTCTATGGCAACGGTCGGCATCTCAGCGCGTGGGCTGTTCGAGCAGCGCCAGCACGTCGTCCTTCGGGCCGGTCTTGTCGTGGCGCAGGGTCTGAACCTCCGCTTCGAGCTTGCGCGCCTTGCGGTCCGACTGGCGGGCATTGCGGCGCAGACGCGACTCGCGCGCCCATTCCCAAACGAAGCCGATCAGCAGACCCAGCAGAACGCCCGCGAGGATCACGAGGAACAACGGCACCTGAACCGCCCAGTCCCAGCCGAGGAAGCTGCCCGCCTCGAGCGGCAGCACCCGCAGCGTGACGATTTGACGATTGGCCAGCGCCAGCCCGATCAGGACCACGGCGAGCAGACCGAGAAACAGCAGCCGAAGCGCTCGAATCATTAGCTCTTATTCCTCTTTCCCGTTCAGCCGGTCGCGCAGCAGCTTACCGGTCTTGAAGAAGGGTACGTGTTTTTCCTCGACCTCAACCGCCTCGCCGGTGCGCGGGTTCCGACCGGTGCGCGCGTCGCGCTTCTTGACGGAAAAGGCCCCGAACCCACGAAGCTCGACGCGGTCGCCCGAGGCAAGCGCCTCGGTGATCTCGTCGAAGATCGTATTTACGATTTTTTCGACATCCCGCTGGTAGAGATGCGGATTCTCCTCGGCAATCTTGGTGATCAACTCAGAGCGGATCATCTTGTTATCTCCCCCCACGGGCTTGGCCGGGTGTCCCCCGGCTCTTACATGCGTCATTTCGTAATTATAGGACCAATCGTTGCAACGCGGAACAGCAAAGACCCGGAAAATCCACGTAAAATCGAGCCCCTAGCGGTCTGCCGCCGACGGAAGCGCCTTCGCAAACGCAGAAATTCAGCGCTTCGCCCGCCCACGCGTCACCCGTTGCGCGAATCGTCGTCGCAGATCGCCAAGCTTTTGCGGAACGAAAAAGGCCCCGCCAATCAGCGGGGCCTCTCGTTGAGCCAAGCGGCTCGATCTCTTATTGGTCGCCCTTGAGCGCGGCACCCAGGATGTCGCCCAGCGACGCACCCGAGTCCGACGAACCGTACTGTTCCACGGCTTCTTTCTCTTCAGCGATCTCACGCGCCTTGATCGACACACCCAGCTTGCGGGTCTTGGAGTCGACGTTGGTCACGCGGACATCGACGTGATCGCCAACCTGGAAGCGCTCGGGGCGCTGGTCGGCACGATCGCGGGCGAGGTCCGAACGGCGGATGAACGACTTCATGCCGTTGTATTCCACCTCGACGCCACCGTCTTCGATCGCGGTCACGGTCACGGTCACGATCGAACCACGCTTCACGCCGTCAACGGCATCGGAGAACGTGTCGGCGTCGAGCGCCTTGATCGAGAGCGAGATACGCTCCTTGTCGGTGTCCACTTCGGTGACAGCGGCCTTGACCATGTCGCCTTTGCGGTAGTCCTGGATCGCATCCTCGCCACGCTGTTCCCAGCTGAGGTCCGAGAGGTGCACCATGCCGTCGATGTCGTTCTCGAGGCCAACGAACAGACCGAACTCGGTGATGTTCTTGACTTCGCCTTCGATGACGGTGCCGACCGGATGGGTCTCTGCGAAGACTTCCCACGGGTTGCGCATGGTCTGCTTGAGGCCAAGCGAGACGCGGCGCTTCGCGGTGTCGATCTCGAGGACCATGACGTCGACTTCCTGGCTCGTCGAAACGATCTTGCCGGGGTGGACGTTCTTCTTGGTCCAGGACATCTCGGACACGTGCACGAGACCTTCGACACCCGGCTCCAGCTCGACGAACGCGCCGTAGTCGGTGATGTTGGTCACGCGGCCGGTGTGGACCGAACCCAGAGCGAACTTCGACTCGACCGAGTCCCACGGATCCGACTGCAGCTGCTTCATGCCGAGCGAGATGCGGTGGGTTTCCTTGTTGATCTTGACGACCTGGACCTTGACGGTCTCGCCGATCGACAGGATCTCGGACGGGTGGTTCACGCGGCGCCATGCCATGTCGGTGACGTGCAGCAGACCGTCGACGCCGCCCAGATCAACGAACGCACCGTATTCGGTGATGTTCTTGACCACACCATCGACGACCTGACCTTCGGAGAGGTTCGCGATGACTTCGGCGCGCTGTTCGGCGCGGCTCTCTTCGAGGATCGCACGACGCGAGACAACGATGTTGCCACGACGACGGTCCATCTTGAGGATTTGGAACGGCTGCTTGAGACCCATGAGCGGGCCAGCGTCGCGCACCGGGCGCACGTCAACTTGCGAGCCGGGCAGGAACGCGACAGCGCCGCCCAGATCGACGGTGAAGCCGCCTTTGACGCGACCGAAGATGGCGCCTTCGACGCGCTCTTCTTTGGCGTAAGCTGCTTCGAGACGATCCCATGCCTCTTCGCGGCGGGCTTTCTCACGCGAGATAACGGCTTCGCCGCGAGCGTTCTCGACACGGTCGAGATACACTTCGACTTCGTCGCCGACTTCGATCTGCGGAGCCTCGCCGGGGTTGGCGAATTCTTTGAGTTCGACGCGGCCTTCCATTTTGTAGCCGACATCGATGATGGCCTGGCCCGCCTCGATGGCGATGACCTTGCCTTTAACAACCGAACCTTCGTTCGGGGTGTCGATTTCGAGGCTCTCGTTCAGAAGGGCTTCGAATTCGTCCATGGTTGCATTTTGCGACATGCGTTCAGATTTTCCTTTTCATCTTCGGTTTTCTGGCCTTGCGGTTGGCTCCGCCGGTCTTTCGTTGAAATGTCTGTGCTGCAATAGCATACAGGCCGGGTGAGTCCCAACCTGTCTCAGACCGCGCCCATATAGGCGTGATCAGCTAGTATCGCAAGCATTTATTGCGTCATAGACAGGCTGCGCGGCCTCTCGCTCAGCCTCGGCTCGCGGTTGCGAGAGCGGCTTTGACGTCGCCCAGCATCCAGGACGAAAGGGGCTCTGCGCTGGCGGGATAAGTCGCGATCACCGATCCGTCGCGGCCCAGTAGCACCTTGTTGAAGTTCCAGCTCGGCTCGAACCCCTCGGTTTCGCGCATCCAGCGATAGAACGGATGCGCCTGCGGCCCCTTCACCTTGGCCAGCTGCGCCATCGGCAATTCGGCCCCGAAGGTCAGCGCGCAATAGCGCTTGGCCTCTTCCGCCGTGGAGAGTTCCTGCCGGAAATCGTTCGACGGCACCGTGAGGATCACCAAACCGTCGCGGCCATAGGTCTCCGACATTTCCTGCAGCTCGGTGAATTGCGGGGCGAAGCCGCATTTCGAGGCGGTGTTGACCACGAGAACGACCTTGCCACGGAAATCGGCGAGCGAGACCGTCTCGCCCTCCACCAGATCGAAGGACAGGTCCCCCGGCACCGGCATCGCGGACCGGGCTTTCACCGCGATCGGTTCGGGCGTCGCCGCCGGGCCGTCGGCGCGTGCCGGAGCAGTCGCAAAGGACACGCAAGACAGCATGCAGGCCAAAGTCAGGGACAAGCGCATCGGTCCACCCTCGAAATACATCCACCAATACCCAACGCGAGAGTCGGGAAAAAAGTTCACCACTTCGTGAAGATATATTTCACGCGTCCCTTTTCTTCAATCGCAAATGCGGTCGACGCGACGGTATTTCGGCTCCGGGAACTCCGGTATTTCCATTGGGTCACGGGGCTTTACGCCGGGTCGCACCGCCTCCGGCGCGGTGTTCACGCTGTCGAAATCGAGCGCGAGGCGCTGGCAAATTCCGAGGCTTTTCTGCCCGATATCGCCGAGATCGCGCAGATCGATCAGATGCCCGCCCTTCCGCGCGTAGCCCGTGACCCCGAAATCGAGCGGCGGGTCGAGGCGTAGCCGTTCAGTGTCGGGGCCGAACAGCGCAGCGCCGCCCTGCCAGTCCTCCGCAGGCCCGAGCGCCACCTGCACTTCGAACCGTCCCGGCGGCACCAGCAGGCGAAAGAATTCACCGCCCTGCGCATAGGCGCCCATCACGTCCTGCCCGGTCTTGGCATCACGCAGCACGATATAGAGATCGCGATCAGGGGCAGATTTGATCTGCAGCGGCAAGGTGCGCGGCAGGTCGGTCTCGCTCCACAACAGCCCCTGCGGGCGCCCCTCGGCTGTGGCCTGCGAGGCAAGAACCAGCGAGAGGAGAACCCAGCGCAGCATCCCCGCCCCCTAGTCCAGATCGCCCGCGCGGCGGGCCTCGATCTGATCGGCGGCGCGGGCGACCGCCTCGTCGATGCTCAGCTCGGAGGTGTCGATCACCAGCGCATCCACCGCCGGGCGCAGCGGGCTGTCGGCGCGGCCCATGTCGCGGGCGTCGCGCTCGCGCACCTGTTCCAGCACATCGGCCTCGTCCCCGCCCAGTTCCAGCCAGCGCCGATGCGCGCGCACCTCCGGCGAGGCGGTCACGAACAGCTTCACCTCCGCCTGCGGGCAGATCACCGTGCCGATATCGCGGCCATCTAGCACCGCACCGCCCTCGCGCGCCGCGAAATCGCGCTGAAACGCCACTAGCGCCGCGCGCACCTCGGGGATCGCGGCCACGATCGAGGCCGCCTGCCCCGCTTCCATCGTGCGCAGATCGTCGCGCTCCAGATCTTCGGGACAAAGCGCCTTGGCCGCCGCGATGGGCTCCAGCCCCTCGGTCTCGGATTTCATGCCGACCGCGCGATAGAGCGCGCCGGTATCGAGATGCGCCAGCCCGAACCGCTCGGCCACGGCCCGACTGATCGTCCCTTTGCCCGCAGCGGCGGGGCCATCGATGGCGACTGTGAATTTCATCGTTTCATCCGCAAATAAACTGCCCGCAGGATCAATAGCGTCAGGGCCGTCAGGCTCAAAGTGACTGCGACGCTCTTCAGAAGCGTCCATCTGCTCGCAAAGGCGATCATGTCATCCGTTACCGTGCCGGACCGCAACAATGCGGCAACGGCATGATTTTCGAGATAGTCAAACACAGCACCAAGAGCCGCTAGGATCGACAACACCACGGCAAGCCAGCCCTTTGCAAGGGCACGAAACGCGACAATCAGCGTCACCGCCTCCAAGGCCGGAAAGACAAGATCGAGCCGCTGCTGAACCGAGAGGTAATACTGTCGCGCCGGAGCATCGAGCGCATCGAGGAGCGCCCGGGCCTGCGCAGCACTGTAGCCACCTGGACGCAAATCGAACGGCGCCAGACCGCCCGCCGCATCCCGAAGATGCGGCAAGGTAACGAGCGTCATCGCAAGATAGACCGCCCCCGTCAGGGCCGCGAGCAGGACAAAGGCGACCTGCGCCCGGCTCACCGGTCCGCCCGGACGATCTCCGCGCCAAGCCCGGCCATCAGGTCCTCGAAGATCGGGAAAGATGTGGCAATGGGCGAGCCGTCATCGACGGAGACCGGCTGTTGCGCGGCCATGCCCAGCACCATGAAGCTCATCGCGATCCGGTGGTCGAGATGGGTCACGGCCGTGCCACCGCCGGGCACGCCCTCGGGGCCGCAGCCATGCACGATCAGCGTGTCCTCGTCTTCCTCGATCTTGATGCCATTGGCTTCCAGCCCGCGCGCCATCGCGTCGATCCGGTCGCTTTCCTTCACGCGCAGCTCATGCACGCCGGGCATCCGGGTCACGCCTTCGGCAAAGGCTGCGACGACCGAGAGCACCGGATATTCGTCGATCTGCGCCGAGGCGCGCTCGGCGGGCACGTCGATCCCGTGCAGCTTGGAATAGCGCACGCGCAGATCGGCCACCGGCTCGCCGCCCTCTTCGCGCTCGTTCTCGAAGGTCAGATCGGCGCCCATCTCGCGCAGCGTGATGAAGATCCCGTTGCGGGTAGGGTTCTGGCTGACGCCCGGCACCACGATCTCGGAGCCCGGCACGATCAGCGCAGCACAGACCGGGAAAGCGGCGGAGCTGGGATCGCGCGGCACGGCGACCTCCTGGGCCTTCAGTTCGGGCTGGCCCTGCAGCGTGATGACATGGCCCTGCTCGGTCACCTCGGTGGTGATCTCGGCGCCGAAGCCGCGCAGCATCCGTTCGGTATGATCGCGGGTCGGAGTCTTCTCGATCACGACGGTCTGGCCCGGCGCGTTCAGACCCGCCAGCAGCACCGCCGATTTCACCTGCGCCGAGGCCATCGGCGTTGCGTAGCGCACAGGTGCGGGGCTCGGCGCGCCGAGGATGGTCATCGGCAGACGCCCGCCATGACGCCCGAAAGCCTGCGCCCCGAACAGCCGGATCGGATCAGTGACGCGGCCCATAGGGCGTTTGCGCAAGCTCCCGTCGCCAGTGAAGGTCGCCACGATCGGCGAGGTCGCCATCGCGCCCATGATCAGGCGCACGCCAGTACCGGAATTGCCGCAATCGATGACGTCTTCGGGCTCGGCGAAGCCGCCCACGCCCACGCCAAGAACCGACCAACTGCCGGGACCGTGCTGCGTGACCTCGGCGCCGAAGGCGCGCATCGCCTTGGCCGTGTCGAGCACGTCTTCGCCTTCGAGCAGGCCGGTGATCTTCGTCTCGCCCACTGAGAGCGCGCCAAGGATCAGCGCACGGTGGCTGATCGACTTGTCGCCGGGAACCTCCGCCGTGCCCTTGAGGGGCCCGCATTTGCGCGAGGTCATTTTGATCGGAGTGCCGTGGCCGGACATAGTGCCTCCCTTATTTCAACGCGCCCCTGTTAGCGCGATCTGGCGGGAGGCGGAAGGGCTCAGATCCGCCGATAGGTCAGGTAATGCGGCTTGCGGCCTTCGCGCAGCGCTTTCTGCTCGTAGCGCGTCGAGAGCCAGTCCGCCCACGGCGTATCCCAATCGCCCGAAACGGGCTGCGGATCGTCGAAATCGAAAGCGGCGGGCACCTCGAACAGAGGCTCGAATCCGGCCTGCGGGACTTCCTCGACGGTCTGGCGGACGTAATCGGGGATGTCGGTCGCCACACGGAATTCCGATCCCGGTTTCAGCGCACGGTGCAGCGGCTCGAGATGCTCCTGCGTGACGAAGCGCCGGCGGTGGTGTTTCGATTTCGGCCACGGGTCGGGATAGAGGAGAAACGCCTTCGAGATCGAGCCCGCGGGCAGCACATCCATCAGGTCGCGCGCATCGCCGGGATGCACCGCGACATTCGGGATTTTCTCGCGGCGCAGCTTGCCCAGCAGCATCGCGACGCCGTTCACGAAAGGCTCGCAGCCGATGAACTCCACATCCGGGTAAGTCTGCGCCATATGCGCCAGATGCTCGCCCCCGCCGAAGCCCACTTCGAGCCAGACCGGCTTGCCCTTGAACCGCGTCTCCATGTCGAGCGGCTCGCGGTCGGGGTTCACGTCCCAACCGACGGGACCGGGCAGACGGCCCGGAAGGTCCTCGCGCAGATATTCCTTCTGCGCCTTGTTCAGCGTCTTGCCGTGGCGGCGACCGTAGAAGTTGCGCCAGGGCTGTTCGGGGGTGTCATTCTCGCTCATGGGAGGGGCCTCTAGCCGCGTCGCTCGAAAGGTTCAAGCCTTCTGAATGAGGAACAGCCCGAGGCACATGAAGCCGATCCCCGCCCCGCGCAGCAGGGTGATGGGCCGCACGAGTGCCCCGAACAGGCCGAACTGGTCGATCGCGGCGGCCGAGATCATCTGTCCCAGCAGCACGAAGAACACCGCATTGCCGACCCCGAAACGCGGCGCGATGAAGGTGATCGAGAGCACGTAGAAGGCGATCAGCACGCCAGCCAGAAACAGGTATTTCGGCTGATCGGGGATGCGCGCGAAGCCCGAAGGCCCCGTTGTGACCGCGACGGCCAGCACCGCGCCCAGAAGCGCCACGGAGAACAGCACCACCGCCGCCACCGCGGGCGAGCCGATGCGGCTGCCGAGCTGGGCGTTGAGCGCGGCGAGCACCGGAATTCCGATCCCGGCAGCAAGCATGATCGCGGCATAGCGCAGGGCGTCGGGCATGGTCTTTCTCCTCCGGTTTTCGGCGGAGAGTGGCGCGGAAGGGCTGGGGGCGCAAGGTGGATCGCAAAGCGCTATTTCTGTTCGTTTTTGCGCATATTCTGTAATTTTATCAGTGTTCCAAATTTTTTCGCACAATGTAGATCCTGTCGCCATCGCCTTCGGGCCCATCAGACGACGACACAAAGGATAGATTCCATGACGAAACTCACCGACCTCGCGGCCCCGCTCGGCCGCCTCCTCCTCGCCCAGATCTTCATCATCGCGGGCTTTCAAAAAATCACCGGCTATGCCGGGACCCAAGGCTACATGGAAGCGATGGGCGTGCCCGGCGCGCTTCTGCCGCTCGTGATCCTGACCGAACTGGGCGGCGGCATCGCATTGCTGCTTGGCTGGAAGACGCGGATCGTGGCTTTCCTGCTCGCGGGCTTCAGCCTCATCTCGGGCTTCCTGTTCCACTACGTCCCGAGCCTCGGCATGACCGGCATGGAAGCGCAGGGCCAGATGATCAACTTCATGAAGAACATCTCGATCGCGGGCGGCATGTTGATGATCGTGGCGCAGGGCGCGGGCAAATGGTCGCTCGATGCCCGCGAAAACACCCAGCACAGCGGCCGGGTCACTGCGTAAGCGACAACGCCCGAGGCGACCAGCCAAGGGCAGCGCCCGACCTTCCCTGAAAACGCGAAAGGCCCCGCCAATGCGGGGCCTTTTTCATTGCAAGATCAGCTCAGCCGCGGCCGCGATAGGGCGGCACGCCCTGATCGGGGATCCACATATCCTCGGGCTTCGGCGCGCTCTGCCAGAAGACGTCGATCGGGATGCCGCCGCGCGGGTACCAATAGGCGCCGATGCGCAGCCATTCGGGCTCCAGCAGATCGCGCAGACGCTGGCCGATCATCACCGAGCAATCCTCGTGGAACGCCCCGTGATTGCGGAACGCGCCGAGGAACAGCTTCAGAGATTTGCTCTCCACCAGCCAGTCGCGCGGGACGTAATCGATCATGATATGCGCGAAATCGGGCTGGCCGGTGAGCGGGCAGAGCGAGGTGAATTCGGGGGCT
This sequence comes from Thioclava sp. DLFJ4-1, assembly GCF_002020145.1. Lineage (NCBI taxonomy): Bacteria > Pseudomonadati > Pseudomonadota > Alphaproteobacteria > Rhodobacterales > Paracoccaceae > Thioclava > Thioclava sp. DLFJ4-1. The sequence goes on along the minus strand of NZ_MPZT01000003.1, from coordinate 220,727 downwards.
GTGAACCGCACGAGATAGCGCTCGCCCGCGCGCGGCTGCGGCACGCGCTCCAGCACGGCCTCGTCGGGCGTTTGCGGCAGGTCGGTCGATTGGCCCAGCTGGGTCAGGCCGGAGGTATCGGTGCTCATGGGATGGTCTTTCCGTCGAGAAGCGTTCGCGCGGCACTAAGGCCACGCAGGCCCCGAGGTCAAATCAAACCTTGCGGCCCCGTATCGAACGAATGGCCCGGGCGGCTAGCCCGGGCCGCGCCCGACCCTCCCCATGGGAGGGCGCATTGGCGAGAACATCGCGGGCTCGCACGTCGTTCGGGGCTGCTGAGATAAATCGACAAGCCAAAGCGGAGGGAAGCGCCCACCCAAGGGTCGGACGCGCCCCTCATTATCGAACGCGGCAAAATGCAAACGGGCAGAGGTTTCCCCCTGCCCGTCGCACATTCCAGAAAAGCACGCCTTACACGGACTTCTTCAGCGCCTCGATCAGATCGGTCTTCTCCCACGAGAAGCCGCCATCGGCCTCGGGCGCGCGACCGAAATGGCCGTAAGCCGCGGTGCGCTCGTAGATCGGCTTGCACAGATCGAGCGTGTCGCGGATGCCTTTCGGCGTCAGGTCCATCACCTGCGCCACGGCCTTTTCGATCACCTCGTCAGGCACTTCGCCGGTGCCGAACGTGTCGACATAGATCGACAGCGGTTTCGCCACGCCGATCGCGTAGGACACCTGGATCACGCATTTGCGCGCCATGCCGGCAGCGACCACGTTCTTCGCCAGATAGCGTGCCGCATAGGCGGCGGAGCGGTCCACCTTGGTCGGGTCCTTGCCCGAGAACGCACCGCCGCCATGCGGGGCCGAGCCGCCATAGGTGTCCACGATGATCTTGCGCCCGGTGAGGCCCGCATCGCCATCCGGACCGCCGATCACGAAGGTGCCGGTCGGGTTCACCCACCATTCGGTCTCCGGCGTGATCCAGCCTTCGGGCAGGGTCTCGCGGATGTAAGGTTCGACGATGGCGCGGATATCGTCCGAGGTCTGATGCTCATGCGCGTGCTGGGTCGAGAGCACGATCTGGCTCACGCCGACGGGGCGGCCATTCTCGTAGCGCACAGACAGCTGCGATTTCGCGTCGGGGCGCAGCTCGGGCTCGGCGCCGGATTTACGTGCCTCGGCGAGACGGCGCAGGATCGCGTGCGAGTAATGGATCGGTGCGGGCATCAGTTCGGGCGTCTCGTCCGAGGCGAAGCCGAACATGATCCCCTGATCGCCAGCCCCGTCCTTATCGACGCCCTGCGAGATATGGGCCGATTGCGGGTGCAGGAAATTCGCGACTTTCAGCGTCGCCCAGTGAAACTCGTCCTGCTCGTAGCCGATATCCTTGACGCATTCGCGCACGATCTTGTCGATGCCTTCGAGATATTCGGCAAGTTTCGTTTTGTCGGCCAGACCGACCTCGCCGCCGACCACGACCTGATTGGTCGTCGCGAAGGTTTCGCAAGCGACCCGCGCGTTGGGCTCTGCGGCCAGAAAAGTATCGAGAACGGCATCCGAAATGCGGTCACAGACCTTATCGGGATGCCCCTCCGAAACGGATTCGGAGGTGAAGACGTAATTCGCGCGTGCCATTGAAGGGTGCTCCGTTGTTAATATCCCCACCCCGTCAGGAAGCCGTTGGGGTGGTTCGGCTTTCTAGCTAGGAGCGCCTGCCGGTCGGGTCAATCGAAATACGCGCAAAGATTGAAAGAAGCGCTAAGGCTGCAACAATCAGCGCTATGAACGGTGCGTCACCCAGCTTGGAATAGAGCGTCGGCGGCAAGCTCGGCGGCAATTCGACGTCCAGCTTGCCCATTTTGTCCAACCCGAGACTCGCCGTGATCCGCCCCTTCGCGTCGACCATCGCGGTGACGCCGGTATTGGCATCGCGCGCAAGCGGCAGGCCCTGTTCGATCGCGCGCAGCCGCGCCTGCGCGAAATGCTGATAGGGACCGCTAAGCGTGCCGAACCACGCGTCATTCGTCACCTGCAAGATCCAGTCGGGGCGCTGCGAAAAGCCGCGCAGGTCCTGCGGGAAGATCGCCTCGTAGCAAATGAGCGGCGCAACATGGCCGAGCTTGCCCAAGTTCAGCAGCTTCTCCCCCGGCCCCGCCGAATAGCCATTGCCGACCTGCGCCGCGAAGGCGGTGATCCCGATCTTCGCCAGCGTATCGCCGAAGGGCATGTATTCGCCGAACGGCACCAGATGGGATTTGTCGTAAAGCGCCTCGATTTGGTCATCGGGCGTAATGACGGCGAGCGAGTTGAAATAGCGGCTACCTTCACTGCGCTGCACCCCCATCGCGAGCGGAATGCCCCCTGCCGCCTCGGTCGACATCTCCAGCCCGCCCATCGGACGGTCGAGCAGGAAAGGCACCGCCGTCTCGGGCCAGACGATCAGGTCGGGTTTCGGCTGGCCGGGCGCAGGATCGGCCTTCGTCAGGTCCAGCAGCCGCTGGAAGAACTTCATCCGGTATTCCGGCAGCCATTTCAGGTTCTGCGGCGCGTTGGGCTGCACCAGACGGAGGGTGATCGGCTCGGGCCTCGGCGCCACCGGCGCATTGAGCCGCGCCACCCCGCCGAGCCACAGCCCGACCAACACCACCAGCGCCGCGCCCACGATCCCGAGCGCCGCGCGCATCCGCATCCCGCGCGTCATCGCGGGTGCGCTTGCGACCAGCATCGTGATCAGGCTCAGCCCCAGCGGCCCGACAAAGGCCGCCGCCTGCGCGATCGGCGTGCCGATCCAGATATGGCCGACCAGCACCCACGGAAACCCGGTGAAAACGTAGGAGCGCAGCGCATCCGAGGCCGCCATGCCAAGCGCGATCCCGAGCGCACGCGAGCGCGGCCCCTGCCCCGCATAGGCCCCGAGCCCGTAGCCGATCGCCCAGAACGCGCCCATGCCCGCAGCCATCAGGACCAGCGCAAACGGCGCCATCCAGCCATAGACATCGGCCTCGACCATGAAAGGCTCGACGATCCAGAACATCGCGGCCAGCGCATAGCCGAAGCCGGTGGCGAACCCGATCCAGATCGTGGAGGCGCGCCAGCGTTCGGCCGATGCGAACCAGATCGAGGCCGCCAAAGCAGGCAACGCGATCCACCAAAGCCCCAAGGGCGCTTGCCCGGCGGCGAACAACACACCGAAAAGCGCTGCCAGAGCCAAGCTCTGCCAGCGCGGGCGCAACGGTGCACGGAAGCCGTCTCGGAGGGTCGCGATCATGGGCGCGTCATAGCCCGCTCACTCGGCGGGCGCCACTCCCGGCAGACGCACGCGCAGACGTTTGATCCGGCGCGGATCGGCATCGACCACCTCGTATTCGACGCCGTTCTCGGTCACCACGACCTCGCCACGGGCGGGCACACGGCCAAGCTGCATGAAGACCAGACCGCCCATCGAATCGATCTCGTCATCGGCTTCCTCGTCAGACAGCCGCATCCCGATCTGCGCTTCGAACTCGTTGACCGGCGCGCGGGCCTGCACGACCCATTGGCCGGGCTTTTCCTCGCGCCAATAAGCGTCGTCGGCCTCGTCGTGCTCATCCTCGATCTCGCCGATCACCTGTTCGATCAGATCCTCGAGGGTGAGCAGACCGTCGACCCCGCCATATTCGTCGATCACCAGCGCCATATGGGTCCGCTGCACCTGCATCTTCTGCAGAAGCACACCGATCGGCATCGACGGCGGCACATAGAGAAGCGGACGGATCAGCTTGCGCAGCGAGAACCGGCCATTGCCCGAGCCGAAGCCGTATTCCAGCGCCAGGTCCTTCAGGTGAACGAGGCCCAGCGGCGTATCGAGCGTTTCCTTGAAGACCGGCAGACGCGAATAGCCGTGCTGACGGAACTTCTCCACCAGCTCGTCGCGGGTGATGGAGACCGGAACGGCCTCGATCTCGACTTTGGGAATGGCAACATCGCCCACCCGCATCTTGCGCAGGTTCCCGAGCCCCAGCGGCGCTGGCGCGGGTTTGGGCGGCATTTCTACCTGTGGGGCCTCTTCTTCCATGGGGCGTTGCCCGAAAAAGCGGCTGAGCAACCCGCGCGAAGCGGGCTCCGAAGACTGACCGGGTTCTGCGTTTTCCGAACTACCGGTATTGGCGGAGGTAACTCCGTCGGCGACCTGTCCCATTGTTCCTTTCCGAAAGATGACGCGGCGTTGCGTCTAGTCTTACACATATGGGTTACGAATTCCTACGCTTTCAAGAAGGCGGATTTCGATTTGTTCCATAACTTGCGCATCTTCGTCGCGAATATGGTCATAACCCAACAGATGCAGCACCGCATGGATGAGCAAATGCAGCGTGTGATCTTCGACGGATTTGCCTTGTTCTTCAGCCTCTCGGGCGCAGGTTTCATAGGCGATCGCGAGGTCGCCGAGCTCGATCTCGCCGAAGACATCGGGCGCGGGCGGTTCGGGATGGGTGCCCGGCTCATCCGCGCCGCGCTCCTCGGCGGGCCAGCTGAGTACGTTCGTCGGCTTCGCCTTGTCGCGATATTCGCCGTTCAGTTCTGCGATGCGGGCGTCGTCACAGGCGAGAACCGATAGGCGGCAGAGCTCGGCTTCGACCCCGCGATCCTCCAGCACCAGCGTTGCGGCGCGGGTGATCAGGTCTTCCAGCCCCACAGTCTCCCAGCGGGCGTCTTCGATCTCGAGATCAATTTCCATCGGTCATTCCGCCCTCAGCCCCAAGCGTCAGATCGCCGACCTGCTGCCCGGCCTTGTCATAGACCAGCACTTGCCCCCCATCGGTCACCACCACGGTATAGTTGCGCGCGAAGGTCACGGCCTCGGCCTGAGCGCCCTCCGGCAGCGTGATCGCGGCGGGCAGTTGCGGCAGCGGATTGGGTTGCTGCAAGCGGATGACAAGCAGCGCCACGATCGCTACAAGCCCGACGATCATCACAGCCGCAAGCGTGGTCACCAGTATCTTGAGAAAGCGAAGATCGGGTGGCAGCGTGGTGGCAGGCTCTTCGTCAGGCAGGTCGGACATGAATAAGGAAATCCTCAGCATCGAGATCGGCCCCGGCATGGGTCCCCGCCTTGATAAGGCCTTGGCGGCGGCTGTGCCAGAGGAAGCGGCGCTCTCGCGCTCGCGTCTGGCGAAACTGATCGCGGAGGGCTCGGTCAGCCGCGAGGGCGTGGCCGTGACCGATCAGAAAACCAAGGTCGCCGAGGGCGAGGTCTATCAGATCGCGCTGGAGCCTCCGAAAGAGGTTGAGACGGTCGCGCAGGACATTCCGCTCGAAGTGCTGTGGGAAGATGACGACCTCATCGTGGTGAACAAGCCCGCGGGCATGGTCACCCACCCCGCGCCCGGCACGCCCGAAGGCACGCTCGTGAACGCGCTGCTGCACCATTTCGGCGGCAATCTCTCGGGTATCGGCGGCGAGGCGCGCCCCGGCATCGTGCACCGCATCGACAAGGATACGTCGGGGCTGCTGGTCGTCGCGAAATCGGACCGGGCGCATCACGGGCTGGCGGCGCAATTCGAGGCGCATACGGTGCATCGCCATTACCGCGCGCTCTGCCATGGCGTGCCGCAGGCCTCCGATCCGCGCCTGCGCGGGCTCAACGGGGTCAGCTTCGAGCAAGGCGGCGTGCTGAAGATCGTCACCCAACTTGCGCGCCACAAGACCGACCGGCAGAAGCAAGCGGTGGTCGCCAATGGCGGCCGTCACGCTGTCACCCGCGCCCGCACGATCGAGGATTTCAACGGCACGGCGGCGCTGATCGATTGCTGGCTGGAGACCGGGCGCACGCACCAAATCCGCGTCCACATGGCCTATGCGGGCCACGGGCTGATCGGCGATCAGACCTATGGCGGCAAACGCAAGATCTCCGAAAAAGCGGTCGGAGCTGCGGCGGCAGAGGTCGTGCGCGCCTTCCCGCGTCAGGCGCTCCATGCGGCGACTTTGGGCTTCATCCATCCGGTCACCGAAGAGGAACTGTCCTTCGAGGCGCCCTTGCCCGAGGACATGACCGCGCTGATCGACGCGTTGCGCGCCGCCTCCGCGCCTCCAACCGGCGGCACGGGCCCGTGAACGTCTGGTGGGCCGAGCTTCTGACGCTGCTGATTCACTTCGGCTCTCAGGTGCTCGCGCTGTTGCGGGTGCTCACCCGACCCGACAAACCGCCTGCGGTGCGCGCAAGCTGGACCGTGCTGATCCTGTCGGTGCCGTTTCTGGGCGTCATCCTCTATATCCTGATCGGCGAGACGCGGCTCAACCAGCGCATCGCGCGCAAGCTGCAGGCGACGGTGGACGCCCTGCCCGCCCCCGATCCGGTCGAGCCCGACGACCTCGCGCCCGTCACGCCGGAATATCGCGCAGCCTTCGCGCGGGCCGCCGCCATCAACGGCTATGCGCCCAGCACCGGCGATGCGATCACCTTCCTGCCCGACCCGGCCGATCAGCTGGAACCGCTGATTGCCGATATCGACGCCGCCACCCAGAGCGTGCACCTGATCACCTATATCTGGCTGAGCGATCTGACCGGCATCGCGATGGCCGAGGCGCTGACCCGTGCGGCGGAACGCGGGGTGCAAGTGCGCGTCCTCGTCGACGGGCTGGGCGCGCGCGCCTTCATCAAGTCGCGGCACTGGAAGGCAATGAAGAAGGCCGGCGTGAAGACCGCCATCGCCTTTTCCTTCCGCTGGCCGCTCTTCAAGCTGGCGACGATGCGGATCGATCTGCGCAATCACCGCAAGCTCGCCGTGATCGACGGGCATGTGGCCTATGCCGGCTCGCGCAACATTGCCGACCCGGAATTCCGCATCAAGGCGCGCTTCGCCCCCTGGACGGATGTGATGCTGCGGATCGAGGGGCCGCTCGCCGCCCAGCATCAGCATATCTTCGCGACCGACTGGGTGACCCATAGCCACGAGGAAATCTCGGACCTCGTGATCCCGACCCCCGCCGCGCCGACCGCGCGGCCCGGAACAGCGGTCGCCTTCGCGACGGGGCCGATGCTGGACACGCGCGGGGTGCCGGATGTGTTCCTTGCGGTGATCGGAGCCGCGCGCGAGACGCTGACGCTCTCGACCCCCTATTTCGTGCCGGGCGAGGAGATCGCCTCCGCCCTGCGCGCCGCCAAGCGCCGGGGCGTGCGGGTGCAGGTGATCGTGCCAAGGCGCAACGACTCGCGCTTCGTCGCCCATGCCGCGCGCAGCTTCTATCCGGTGCTGGCCGAGGCGGGCGTCGAGATCTGGGAGCACGGGCCCGGCCTGTTGCACGCCAAGACGCTGCTGGCCGATGGCCGCGTCGCGATCCTCGGCTCGGCCAATCTCGACCGGCGGAGCTTCGAGCTGAATTACGAGAACTGCGTGCTGATCGAGGATAACGAACTGGGGCTCGCGCTTGGCGAACGCCAGCGTCACTGGATCGCGCAGGCCCGCCGGATCGGCCCGGAACGCATCGCGGAATGGCCCCTTCACTGGAAAATCATCAACAATCTGATGTCGGTCCTCGCCCCGATCTTGTGAGGCGTCAGATGTTTTTTTACACATGCGCGACGGAAATCCCGTTACGATACGTTGATCTTTCTATGCGACTGCGTCAGGGCGGCTTTCGGTGAACCAATCGCCACTGCCCTGCGTTTCTTGAAAGAACGGGGAGATATCCCCATATTGAGCAGCCGCCAAAAGGGAGACATGGGAGACGATGACGAGCTATACAAACCTTCCGGCCCCGAGTCCTGAGCAGGGGCTGAACCGCTATCTTCAGGAAATCCGGAAGTTCCCGCTTCTGGAGCCGGAACAAGAATACATGCTGGCCAAGCGTTGGGCCGATCATCAGGATACCGAGGCCGCGCACCAGATGGTGACCTCGCACCTGCGTCTCGCCGCGAAGATCGCGATGGGCTATCGCGGCTATGGCCTGCCGCAGGCCGAGGTGATCTCGGAGGCCAATGTCGGCCTGATGCAGGCCGTGAAGCGCTTCGATCCCGAGAAGGGTTTCCGCCTCGCGACCTACGCGATGTGGTGGATCCGCGCCGCGATTCAGGAATACATCCTGCGCTCGTGGAGCCTCGTGAAACTGGGCACCACCTCGGCGCAGAAGAAGCTGTTCTTCAACCTTCGCAAGGCGAAATCCAAGATCGGCGCTTATGAAGACGGCGATATGCGCCCCGAGAACGTCAAGCAGATCGCGACCGATCTGAACGTGACCGAGGAAGAAGTGATCTCGATGAACCGGCGCATGTCGGGCTCGGACGCTTCGCTGAACGCGCAGATCGGCGCCGGTGACGAAGGCGGGGCCGCGCAGTGGCAGGATTGGCTCGAAGACGAGGATGCCGATCAGGCCGAGGCTTACGCCGAGACCGAAGAGATGGAAGCCCGCCGCGAGATGCTGATGGACGCGATGGACGTCCTCAACGATCGCGAGAAGGACATCCTGATGCAGCGCCGCCTGCGCGACGACCCGGTCACGCTGGAGGAGCTTTCGGGCGTCTATGACGTCTCGCGCGAGCGTATCCGCCAGATCGAGGTCCGCGCCTTCGAGAAGCTGCAAAAGCGCATGACCGAATTGGCACGCGAAAAAGGTATGAACGTGCCCGGCTGACGCGCGATTTGTAACGAGTGTCGAAGTATCTCGCCGTTCCCTTCTGGGGGCGGCGATTTTCTTTGTGCCGCGCCTGCAGCTATCGCCGCGCCCGCGTCATTTGCCAAAATTGGTAAAGGAAAACGGCGAAGGCCACGCAGGTGAGCGCCAGCCAGATCGCGCCGGATTGCGCATGATAGACCACGCCCTCCGCCGGATCGAAGCAGCGCCCCATTTCGTTGAAGCAGCCCCGCCAGCGAAAATATTGCGCGTAATAGGCATAGCCGAAGGCAAGCGTCAGCCCGAGGCTGAAAAGCATCCCGATCGCGCGCATCTCCGGCGCCCCCTTCCGTTTCGACCCAGCCTAGCGATGCTTGGCACTCGGTCAACGCACCCCCGTTGCACCCGGTCCTGATTGCGCTACCATCGCGGCGAGAAAGGGAGGCTATCACATGACCGTTTTGAACTGGGGCATTCTGGGGGCTGCGAAATTCGCGCGCGAGCATATGGGCCGGGCGATCCACGCCGCTGAGGGCGCGCGGCTGGCGGCGCTCGCGACGTCGAGCCCTGAAAAAGCCGATCCGTTCAAGGCCTTCGCGCCCGATCTTAAAGTCCATGACAGCTATGACGCGCTGCTCGCCGACCCCGAGATCGACGTGGTCTATATCCCGCTGCCCAACACGCTCCATGTCGAATGGACGAAGAAGGCGCTGGCGGCGGGCAAGCATGTGCTGACCGAAAAGCCGATCGCGATGAAGGCCGAGGAGATCGACGGGCTGATAGACGCGCGCGACGCCGCCGGTAAATTCGCGACCGAAGCCTATATGATCGTGCATCACCCGCAATGGCAGCAGGTGCGCGACTGGCTCGACGCGGGCGCGATCGGCGAGCTGCGTCACGCCGATGTGGCCTTCACCTTCAACAACCCCGACCCCACCAATATCCGCAACAAGCCGGAGATGGGCGGCGGCTCGATCCCCGATATCGGCGTTTATGCCTATTCCTGCGTGCGTTTCGCAGCCCGGGCCGAGCCGCGCGAGCTGCGCGCCGTCATCCAGCGCGAGAACGATGTCGACACCTTCGCACAGGTCACCGGTGAGATGATCTCCGACAAGGGCCGCTTCACCTATGGCGCGATGACCTCGACCCGGCTGCATCCGCGTCAGGAAGCGGTGTTTCAGGGCTCCGAGGGTGTGATCCGCCTCACCTGCCCGTTCAACGCGAATGTCTTCGATCAGGCCGAAGTCACCCTGATCCGCAAGGGCAAACCGGACGAGGTGATCCGCTATCCGGGCGTGAATCAATACGTGATTCAGGTGGAAGCCTTCGTGCGCCACGTCACCGAGGGCGCCCCCTATATGTGGACGCTCGAGGACGCGCGCGGCACGCAGGCGATGATCGACAAGGTGTTCGCCAGCGCGTCGTGACGAGACAAACGCGCCTTGGGAACAAAGCACGCCTGACGGTGTTCAGGATGAATGAAATCACATAGTTCCCAAAGTAACGATCAGAACCAGTCCGACGACGAGGGCGCGAAAGCCTCCAACGCCGTGCGCGAAAGACACGAAAAGCGCTCGGTGATGCAGGCGTCGCGCCTCTCGGCGCGGCTGATCTATGCCGTGATCCGCCATGACGGCGACGAGGAGCTGAACCGCCCGCTGATCTCGCTCGTGTGGTCGGGTCTCGCCGCTGGCATCCTCATCAGCCTCTCGGTCATCGCGCAGGCGAGCCTGCATGCCCGTCTGCCTGACGAGGATTGGCGGATACTGGTCGAGTCGCTTGGCTATTCGGCCGGGTTCATGGTGGTGATCTTCGGGCGGATGCAGCTGTTTACCGAGAACACGATCACGACCGTGCTGCCCGTGGTGGCGGACCGCTCGCTGACCTGCCTGCTGAAGATGCTGCGGCTCTGGGCGATTGTGCTCGCGTCCAACGTGCTTGGCTGCGCGATCGCCTCGGGCTTCCTGAGCATCCCGCATGTCATCCCCGACGAGATGACCGACAGCCTGCTTGCGGTGGCCCGTCACGCGACCGATGGGGATATGGGGCAGAATTTCTACCGCGCGATGCCTGCTGGGATCATCATCGCGGCCGTGGTGTGGATCATGCCCGCCGCGCAGGGCAGCTCTTTCCTCGTGATCCTCGCGATGACATGGCTACTCGCCGCCTCGGGCTCGGCCCACGTCATCGCAGGCTCGGTCGAGGCAGGGCTGCTGGTCTGGGCCGGGCAAATGAGCCTTGCCGAAGCGTTCAGCCGGTTCTTCCTGCCCGTGCTGGCGGGCAATGTCGCGGGCGGCACGGCGGTCTTCACGCTGCTCACATGGGGTCAGGTGAAGAACGAGGTGACGGGCGAACAGGACGGGGCTGCCCCGGCGTCCGACCGATAAGCGAGCGCCGCCGGGCGCGCCTCAGCGCAGCTTCGGGGGCTTGTTCGGGTCCATGCCGGGGGCCGAACCGGGAACGATCTCCTGCACCTCTTCCTCTTCCGGCTCGGGCACATGCAGCACGAGGCCTTTGTCCAGCAGAAGCTGCGCGGCCTTTTCCTCGGGCTCGAGGAAGGTCACGTCCAGCTCGCCCGCATCCAGCCCGGAGAAGGTCAGCGCCTCGCCCATCGCCTTGGCGATCCCGGCGCGGAAATGCTCATGCGCGCCGATCACCGCGAGCACATGGCCCCGATGGCCGTCCTCATAGGTCACGCCGCCCAGCACCGCGGCCTGCGCGATGCCAGCGAGCTGATGCAGCTTCGCCTCGAAGGCGGGTAGCAGCAGCGCGATCACCGCGGGAGACAGGCCCGGAGCGGTGAATTCCACCGGACGGCCCTGCGCCTCGGACGGCGTATGCGCGAGCGTCTCGGTCAGCCAGTCGAGCGCCTCGGGCGGCAGAAGCATCGCCGAGTCCGCCACCGCGAGATTGACGCCCAACCCGATATTCTCGCCCACCAGATGCTGCGCGATCACGCGGCCCGGCAGCGCCGCATAGGGCTGCGGGCCGTCGGCGAATTCGCCCAGACGATCCTCGGTGTCGAAGACGAGGACGAAGTCGCCCTCTTCGGTGGAGAACACCTGCGGCTTGATGTTTTCGTCCTCGGGTTCTTCCTCGAGCAGCAGGAACAACTCGGCATCGGCGAGACGGTCGAACACGGCGAGGCGCTTGGCCTCGTTATCGGGTTCGGCTTCCATCGCGGCATGGGCGCGGTCATAGGGGGTCATGTCAGCTCCTTCACCCGCGCGCGCAGGACCGGCAGCAGGTCGGCCTCGAACCACGGGTTTTTCTTCAGCCATCCCGTATTGCGCCAGGACGGATGAGGCAAGGGGAAGAGGCGCGGCGCGTGGTCTCGCCACCCCATCACGGTCTGCGTCACGTTGCGCGTGCCCAGATGCCAGCGCTGCGCGGCACCGCCCACCAGAAGCGTCAGATCGACCGGGCCAATCTCGGCCATCACGCGCTCGCGCCACGTCTCGGCGCAGATCAAAGGCGGCGGCAGATCCGAGCCCTTCGCGTCATAGCCCGGAAAGCAGAATGCCATCGGCGCGATCGCGATGCTGGCCGTGTCGTAGAAGGTCTCGCGGTCCACGCCCATCCAGTCGCGCAGACGGTCCCCCGAGCGGTCATTGAACGGCACACCCGTCTCATGCACCCGAAGCCCCGGCGCCTGCCCCACGATCAGCACGCGCGCCCCCGCCCCGAACCACGCAACGGGTCGCGGAGAATGCCCCGTGGCCGTCGCGCGGAACCGCGCCGCGCAGATGCGACAGGCCCGGATCTCCTCTTGCACGGGTCGGGTCATAGTTTCCTCTCTGGTGTCAATGTGTTCCTCGTTGCATAACCCTCCTCCAAGTGAACATAATCCTGCCCAAATCCAAGGTTAGGTGGGTTCTCAGCCTGCGCCCCCCGTGATTTAGTGGCGAGACGCGTATAATTGGAGACCCGGACCGAGAGCTTATGATCGTATTCGAGAACGTCTCCAAATCCTTCTGGACCGGTAAGCAGCGCAAGGTGATCCTCGAACGCGCCAGCTTCCGTGTGGAATTGGGCCATAGCCTCGGCATTCTCGCGCCCAACGGCACCGGAAAAACCACGATCATCAACATGATGGCAGGGCTCGAAAAGCCCGACGAGGGCGACATTCGCCGCACCAGCCGCGTCTCGTTCCCGCTGGGCTTCATGGGCGGCGTCGTCTCGAAACACTCGGCCCGCGAAAACGCCCGCTTCATCGCGCGGCTCTACGGGCTCGACCCCGATTACGTCGAAGCCTTCTCGCGCTGGCTGACCGGCATCGCGGAATATTTCGACCAGCCCGTGGGCACTTACAGTTCGGGGATGCGCGCGCGGTTCACGTTTTCCCTGCTTCTGGCGCTGGAATTCGACATTTACCTGATCGACGAGGGGATGCCCTCGACCACCGATGTGGAGTTCAACCGAAAGGCAGGTTCGATCCTGCGCGACCGGCTGCGCGATTCCACCGTGGTCGTAGTCTCGCACCAGCCCGCCACGATCGAGAAATTCTGCAATCGCGCGGCGGTGCTGCGCGACGGCCAACTTTATCAGTTCGACACTCTGGAAGAAGCGAAGCGGTTGTATGACTACCAGTCCTAAGGCCCCGAAATTCCGTATCCGCCGCGATGGTCCGGTGATCACGGGGAGCGATGGCTCGCTGCAACTGGGCGCTATGCCGCTGCAATCGGGCGCGGGCTACGCGACCTCCGAACCTGCCACGCCGCGCGCTTCCAATGCCTCCGCCGCCTCCGCTGCGCAAAGCGCGCCCTCCGCGGAGGCGCCGCAGCCGCAACGACAGCGCAAGCCGCAACCGCAGCGCCAGCCGGACGATCCGTCCAACTTGTTCGAGCCGCAGGATGACGGGTTCCGCGATCAGAAATTCCCGACCGCAGGCCAGACCGACTCCGAGGTGATCGACGCGGGCCAGCGCACCCCCGAGGAAGAAATCGACGCGATCCGCGCCGAAGGGCTGACCGGCCGCCAGTTGCGGCTCGCGCGCCGCATGGCCCAGAAACACGGCGTTCAGGCCAGTTCCGATTTCGAGGCCGTGCTGCTCCTGCGCCGCCGCGGGATCGACCCGTTCGACCGCTCGAATATCGTGGCGCTGGTGAAACCCGGCGAGGCGGAGGCGACCTCGCGGGCGCTGGCGCGCACCGACGGGCCGGGCGCCGATACCCGCGTGAACCTGCCGCAGACGATCAAGCAGGGTCAGGTCCCTTCCACCGAGGTGATGAACGCGGACCGCCGCGCCGCCGAGATCCTGCGCATCCAGCGCGACATCGCCAAACGCCGCCGCCGCAAGCTGATGCTGCTGGGCGCGCGGCTGGGCTTCTTCGTGGTACTGCCGACGCTGATGGCCGCCTATTACTACTTCGCGATGGCCACGCCGATGTATGCGACGAAATCGGCCTTCGTGATCCAGAAAGCCGAAGGGATGGGCAATTCCGGGCTGGGCTCGCTGTTCTCGGGCACGCAGCTCGCCACCAATCAGGACTCGGTGACGGTGCAGTCCTATCTGCAATCGCGCGATGCGATGAAGCGGCTCGACCGCGATCAGGGGTTCAAGAAGATCTTCGAGGACCAGAGCATCGACCCGTTGCAGCGGCTGCCGGAAAACGCGACCGACGAGCAGGCCTACCGGCTCTATTCCAAGATGGTGCAGATCGGCTACGACCCCTCCGAGGGCATCGTGAAGATGGAAGTGGTCGCCCCCGATCCGGCGAAATCGCAGAAATTCTCCGAGTCGCTGATCTCCTATGCCGAACAGCAGGTGGACCAGTTGACTTCGCGGCTGCGCGACGACCAGATGAAGGGCGCGCGCGAAAGCTATGAGGATGCCGAGGCCAAGGTCTTCGCGGCGCAATCCAAGGTGCAGCAGCTGCAGGAAAAGGTCGGCGTGCTCGATCCCGTCAGCGAAAATTCGATGGTGATGGGTCAGGTCGCCAATCTGGAAAACCAGTTGCAGCAGAAGCGTCTCGAACTGGGGCAGCTGCTCGACAATCCGCGGCCCAATCAGGCGCGGGTCGCGGGCGTGCAGGGCGACATCAAGCGCATTCAGGCGCTTCTCGACACCACGCGCAGCCAGCTGACGACCGCACGGCAATCCACGGGGGGCGAGTCGCTCGCCGCCGTCACCGGCCAACTGCAGATCGCTCAGGGCGAGTTGCAGACCCGGCAGATGCTGCTGTCGGCGGCGGCCCAGCAGATGGAAACCGCCCGCATCGAGGCGAACAAGCAGGTGCGCTATCTGGAGATGGGCGTGCGCCCCGTCGCCCCGGACGAGCCCACCTATCCGCGCGCTTTCGAGAACACGCTGTTGGCTTTCCTGATCTTCTCGGGCATCTATCTGATGCTGTCGCTCACAGCTTCGGTCCTGCGCGAGCAGGTCTCGAGCTGACCCCTGAGCGGCCCGTCACGAGGCTGCGGAGAGAGATATGAAAGACGTGAAAATCGGCGGGCTGACCGTCTCGAACGACCGCCCGCTGACGGTGATCGCCGGGCCCTGCCAGCTGGAAAGCCGCGAGCACGCGATGATGATCGCGAAGGAAATGGCCCGTGCCTGCGATCAGGCGGGCGCGCAGTTCATCTTCAAGGCGAGCTACGACAAGGCCAACCGCACCAGCCTCAAAGGCAAGCGCGGCCTTGGCATCGACGCGGGTCTGAAGATCCTCGAAGAGGTGCGCGCCGAGATCGGTTGCCCGGTGCTGACCGACATCCATGACGCCGAGCAGGCCCGGATCGCCGGCGCCGTGGTCGACGTGATCCAGATCCCGGCCTTCCTGTGCCGCCAGACCGATCTGCTCTTGGCGGCGGGCGAGACCGGATGCGTGGTGAACATCAAGAAGGGCCAGTTCCTCGCGCCGTGGGACATGCCGAACGTGGCCGACAAGGTCGCCTCGAAGGGCAACGAGAAGATCCTGCTGACCGAGCGCGGCACGTCGTTTGGCTACAACACGCTGGTCGCCGATATGCGCGGCCTGCCCGAGATGGCCAAGACCGGCTACCCGGTGATCATGGATGCGACCCATTCGGTGCAGCAGCCCGGCGGTCAGGGCGGTTCCTCGGGCGGCCAGCGCGAATTCGCGCCGGTGATGGCGCGCGCCGCCGTCAGTCTCGGGATTGCGGGGGTGTTCATCGAGACGCATGAAGCGCCCGATACCGCGCCCTCGGACGGGCCGAACATGATCCCGCTGAACCAGATGCCGAAGCTGGTGCAGACCCTGATGGAGTTCGACCGGATCGCCAAGGACGACCCGATCCGGTTGTAATCGCCCATAGAAAAGGGCGCGCGAGAAACCCGCGCGCCCTGCCCTGTTCTTTGCGATCGGATCAGGCGTCGGCCACGACCTCGGCGCGCTGCTTGCCCAGACCTTCGATCTCCAGTTCCACCACGTCGCCCGGACGCAGGAAGCGCGGCGTCTCCATGCCCATCGCGACGCCCGGAGGGGTGCCGGTCGAGATCACGTCGCCCGGATGCAGCGTCATGAACTGGCTGAGGTAGCTCACCAGCGTCTTCACGCCGAAGACCATCGTCTCGGTCGAGCCGTTCTGCATCACCTCGCCATTCACGCTCAGCTTCATCGCCAGCTTCTGCGGATCGGCCACGGAGTCGCGGGTCACCAGATACGGACCGAGCGGGCCGAAGCTGTCGCAGCTCTTGCCCTTGGTCCACTGGCCCGCGCGATCCTTTTGATAGCTGCGCTCGGAGACGTCATTGGCGAGCACGAAACCCGCGACGTAATCCATCGCATCTTCTTCCGAGACGTATTTCGCGGGCTTGCCGATCACGATGCCCAGCTCGACCTCCCAGTCGGTCTGCTCGGAGCCGCGCGGCAGCACGATGGGATCGTTCGGCCCTTGGATCGCGGAGGTGGCCTTCATGAAGATCAGCGGCTCGGGCGGCACCTGCGCACCGGATTCCGCGGCGTGATCGGCATAGTTCAGCCCGATGCAGATCATCTTGCCGATCCCGGCCACCGGCGCGCCCAGACGCGTGCCCTCGGGCACGACAGGCAGCTCCGACGCATCGAGCGAGCCGATCGCGGCCAGTCCGTCATCCGAGAGCACCGCGCCCCCGATATCGGCAACCTGCCCCGACAGGTCGCGGATCACGCCCTGATCGTCCATCAGCCCCGGTTTCTCGGCCCCGATCAGCCCATGACGCAGAAGTTTCATGTGATGTCCTCCTTCATTTTGGCGGCATCAAGCCCGCGCAGCGGCGAAGATGCAAGGGCGTCAGCGGACATGCAGGATGAAAATCCCGAGTAGAACCATGAGCGCGATCACCAGCGCGAAGAGCAGAAGATCGGGCCAGTTGGTACCTTTTTCGTCCGGCGCTTCCTCGGCGTCGATCAGGGAGCGCAGCATCCGCATCCGCACGAAGGCGAGGATCACAACCACCCCGCCGCTCAGCACCATCGCAAGATCGGACCAGCCGGGAATATCCGCCCGGGTCAGCTTTGCGGCGGTCAGCCCGACGCCGACGATCGCGATGGCCGTGCGCAGCCAGGCCAGGAAGGTCCGCTCATTCGCGGCGTGGTCTTTGAAATTCTCCTGCGAAGACACTGTGATCCTGCCTTTCCATCGCACCTGTCGCGGCGTGTCGCGGGCGTGCCTGAATGGCCGCCCTTCGCGCCGCTCGTGCATCGGAATCGCCCCGAGGCCCCGGTCGGTTCCCGCGTCCCGAAAATCGGCGCGCAGCCCTTGCCCTTGGAACTTCGGCCCACGCTTCAACCCGTCTCACGGCAAACGTGAGGCACGGATCACGCATTCGTTGCCCCGATCAGCACCGCGGGAGCACATTGCGAGTGCCCCAAAGACGGATTTCCGCGTTAAAAATATGACACACCCGGACGCGTGCGCTTTCCGCGCAGGAAAGCATGCCGCAGGGTCCGTTCAACCAAATTCATCATCGCGTGAGGTGAGGTGGTCGCGCCCCCGTGACTGCATCATCCTTAGCGTTCGCGAACATACGGCCCCGCGCCACATGGTCGTGATCGTCCCTGCGCGGGCGTCGGCGCGCCCGACATCTGCAAACATATGCATGTTTGGAACTGATCACGCTGCCGTGCATTGTTCGTGAAAGAGACATGAAAACAAACCGACCAACCGGGCTAAAGGGAGAATGGAACAGTGACGAGCATCCACGCGTCGCACCGGCTCGGCCCGGGTCAAGTCTGACACCGGAGCCAGCCTATGCAAATCACCGAAACGCTCGGCCTGCTGCTCGCGCTCAGCTTCGTCATCTCGCTTCTGGCGTTGACGATCCTGATCTGGGCGATCGCGAACAAGCAGGTCCACACGCCAGACGCCGATGACGCGCGGACCATTTTCGAGCCCGGCGAGGGCGCGGATATCGACTATCCCGACAAGCCCCACCATTTCGACACCGCCCGCAGCGGCATCGATGCGAACTCTTCCAGCGTCGTGATGTGGCTCATCGCGGCGGCGGTGTTCTGGCTGATCTACGGCTCGCTGCACGGGCTGGCCGCCTCGCTGGAACTCCACCTGCCCGACCTGATGTCAGGCACCGCGCAGATGACCTTCGGGCGGATGCGCACGGTGCACCTGAACTCGGTCGCCTATGGCTGGGCGAGCCAGGGCGGGCTTGCCGCCGTGTGCTGGATCATCCCGCGCATCTTCCGCACCAACCTGCGCATGACGGGCCTTCTGAAGGTCGGGATCGTGCTGTGGAACATTGGTCTGGCGGCTGGCGTTCTGGCCATCGCGAACGGCTGGACCGACGGTCTCGAATGGCTCGAGATCCCGTGGCAGATCGACATCATCCTCGCCGCCGGCGCGGCGTGCTTCGTGGCCCCGCTGATCGCGACCGCGAAGAACCGCAACGTCCATCACATCTATGTCTCGGGCTGGTACTTCCTCGCAGGCGTGCTGTGGTTCCCGGTGCTGTTCATCGTCGCCAACATCCCCGGCGTCCATCACGGCGTCGAGCAGGCCACGATGAACTGGTGGTATGCCCACAACGTGCTGGGCCTGTGGCTGACGCCGCTGGGCGTGGGCACGGCCTATTACTTCATCCCGAAAATCATCGGTAAACCGGTCTATTCCTACGCGCTGTCGCTGGTGGGCTTCTGGGCGCTGGCGCTGTTCTACAGCCAGGTCGGCATCCACCACCTGATCGGCGGCCCCGTCCCCACCTGGCTGGTGACGCTCTCGGTCGTGCATTCGGTGATGATGTTCGTCCCCGTCATCGCGGTGGCGATCAACCAGCACGTCACGGTGGCGAGCAACCTCTGGGCGCTCAAGGAGTCGATGCCGCTGCGCTTCATCTCCTTCGGGGCGGTGATGTACACGCTGGCCTCGTTCCAGGGCTCGATCGAGGCGCTGCGCTCGGTCAACACGATCACCCACTTCACCCATTACACGGTGGCGCACGCACACCTAGGCGCCTATGCCTTCGTGTCGCTGGTGCTGATGGGCGCGATCTACCAGATCGTGCCGCGCGCAACGGGCAAATACTGGCCCTTCCCGCGCATGATCGCATGGCACTTCTGGCTGAACGTGATCGGCTTTGCCGTCTACTTCTTCTCGCTGACCATCGGCGGCATCCTGCAGGGCCTCGCCCAGCTCGATGCGACCAAGCCCTTCGCCGACAGCGTGATCCTGCTCAAGCCCTATCTCGAAGGCCGTTCGCTCGGCGGCGGGCTGATGACGCTGGGCCACGTGCTGCTGGCGATCAACCTCATCGCGATCGGCTTCGCCAAGAAGACCCGTGAGACCGAAACCGAAAACATGGTGGCTGCAGAATGAACCGCTATCTTCCTCTCGCAATCACGGCGCTGGCGATCCTTGCGCTCGCGACCCTGTTCCTGGTGATCGCGCCGGGCATGCAGATCAGCGCGCAAGGCCCGTCGCAGGGGCTCAAACCCTACACCGAGGCCGAGGCGCGCGGACGTGCCGTCTATGTCTCGATGGGCTGCCTCTACTGCCACTCGCAGCAGCCGCGCTCGCTGGCGCAGGCCCCCGATGCCGAACGTGGCTGGGGCCGCGCCTCGGTCGCGGGCGACTATGCCTATGACGACCCCCATCAGCTGGGCACGATGCGCACCGGGCCGGACCTGATGGATATCGGCGACCGCCTGCCCTCGCAGGCCTGGCAGCTGACCCACCTCTACCAGCCCCGCACCATCGCGAGCTGGTCGATCATGCCCGCCTATCCCTACCTCTTCGAGCATAAGGACAAGGCCGAGCCCGACGATGTGGTGGTCAAGCTGCCCGCGAAATACGCGCCCAAATCCGGTGTGATCGTGGCCAAGCAGGATGCGCTCGACCTCGTGACCTATCTGCAGGGCATGAAGCGCCAATACGCCCCGCCGAAGGACGGTCTGCGCGACAACGGCTACGCGCTGATCGCCGAAAAGCAACGCGACGCGACCGATGCCACCACGGCCTCGAACTGAGACCAGGGAGACAAGAATGACCGATAAGAAACCCGATCCCCGGCGTCCCGACGAAACCTTCGAGCCGTTCGAGGAAACCCGCCGCATCCCGTGGCCCGTCTATTCGATCGCGATCGCGCTCGCGATCTGGGGGGTGATCATGCTGGTCCAGACCAGCACCGCCGTTCAGGTTGCCGACAAGACGCAAGAAGAGGTGGCCAAGGAGGATAGCACCAAACTCGCTCAGGCCGCGGCCCCCGATCTCGACGCGGGCAAGACGCTGTTTGCCGACAATTGCGCCACCTGCCACGGCGATGCGGGCGAAGGCGTAGCCGGCGCCTTCCCTCCGCTGCACGGCTCGGATGTCGTGAAGCTGGGCGGCGCGAAAGCCGTGACCCATATCGTGATGCGCGGCATCGGCGGCAAGCTCAACGTCAATGGCGATGGCTATGAGGGCCAGATGCCCGCCTTCGGCTCGGTTCTCAGCGACACCGAGATTTCCGAAATCGCGTCCTATGTCGCGACCGGGCTCAATGACGACGCCAAGACCATCAGCGCCCCCGAGGTGGCCGATATCCGCAAGGTCGCAGGCGACAAGGACCCGTTCGATGGCGGAGCCGGGCTTGCCGGGCTGATCAACGACCTGCCCGCGCAGCCGAACTCCGAAGCGGCCGATCAGGGCGCCGATTCCGAGCGTGTCGCGCAGCTTGTGGGCAAAGGCACCGATACCGTCTGGGCCTGCGCAAGCTGCCACGGCGACAAGGGTGAAGGCATCGAGACCGTGCCGCGTCTGGCGGGTCTTCCGGCGCCCTATCTGGCCAAGCAGCTGCATGACTTCCAGAGAGGCACCCGGTTCAACGACTCCATGGCCTATGTCGCCAAGGGTCTGACCGATCGCGAGATCGGCGAGCTGGCCAATTACTACGCGAGCATGAGCAGCCCCTCGGGCGCGAAACCGTCGCTGCAGGGCGATCTCAAGCGCGGCGCGCAGCTCGCCAAACAGGGCGACTGGTCGATCGGCGTTCCGGCCTGCTTCACCTGTCACGGGCCCTCGGGCGTCGGCGTCGCGCCGAACTTCCCCGGGATCGCCGCGCAACAGCCCAGCTACGTCGCGCATCAGCTCGCGATGTGGGCAGGCGGCGCGCGCCATAACTCGCCGCTCGGCCTGATGGCAGGGATCGGCAAGGCCCTGAACGACTCCGATCGCCGCGCCGTGGCCGATTACCTCGCCTCGCTCGCCCCGATGCCGGCGATGGACAAAACCGAACTGGCCGCGATGGAGAGCAACATCCCGGTCCGTGAAGGAGTGGATCAATGAGTAACAAGCACCCGTCCGATATCCCTCCGCGCGGGGAGACCAAATCCTCCCGCGGGCAAACCGTGCTGCGGGCGATCCTCGCGGTGGGCGGCGGCCTCGTGCTGGTCGTGCTGGGCTCGCTCCTCGTCGATTTCGGCCTCGCCCCCAGCTGGCTGACAGGCGCCACCCGCGACCAGAGCGAAGCCGAGACCGCCGCGGCGCAAAGCGGCGGCGACGGCAAGCAGGCCGCGCTGTTCCAGCCGCCTGCGGAAAGCACCATCCCCGATGACGATTTCGGCAAATCGGTGCGCCGCGGCATGGCGATTTTCAACGACACGGGCACCAACGCGCATGACTTCGTGGGTAACGACCTGTCCTGTTCGAACTGCCACCTCGATGCGGGCCGTCAGGCCTATTCCGCGCCGATGTGGGCCGCCTACCCGGTCTATCCGAAATATCGCGGCAAGAACAAAATGGTGAATACCATGGAGGACCGCATCAAGGGCTGCTTCACCTATTCGATGAACGCGCAAGGCTCGCCCTCGGGTGGCCCGCCGCCCTATGGCTCGGATGTCTATCGCGACCTGCAGGCCTATTTCTTCTGGATGTCCAAGGGGCTGCCCACGGGCGAGAAACCGGAAGGCGCAGGCTTCGGCAAGATCGACAAGCCCGCGCAAGAGCCCTCGCGCCAGCGCGGCGAAGAGGTCTTCGCTCAAAACTGCGCGGTCTGCCACGGCGCCGACGGTCAGGGCCAGAAGGACATCAACGGCAAGGTCGTCTTCCCGCCGCTCTGGGGACCGCATAGCTTCAACTGGGGCGCGGGCATGCACAAGGTCGACGCAGCCGCTGCCTTCATCAAGCACAACATGCCGCTGTCGGAGCCGAACAAGCTCAGCGTGCAGGAAGCCTGGGACGTGGCCGCCTTCGTCGACAGCCATCCGCGCCCGAACGACCCGCGCCAGATCGGCGACGTGACGGTGAAGGACGCCTTCGACAAATGGCACCACAAGCACCAGGGCTTCTACGGCAAGAAAGTCGATGGGGAGCTGATGGGGCCGGGCTACCCTTCGGGCGATCAGGCCTCCGTGCCCGCGCAAAACGAAAACTCGGGCGGCTAAGCCTTTCCCTTAGACGACCCGAACGGGCCGGCGCAGCGATGCGCCGGCCCATTTTTTTGCGCCCCAATCGGCTCTCCGTGCGCTTGCCTTTGGCGGCCCGCGCTGCAATATGTATGGCGGAACATATCGAAGGAGGCCCCATGTCCCTGCCCCGCATCCTCGCCCTTGCGCTGATCCCGGCGAGCGTCGCGCTGCCCGCCAGCGCCGAAGACGTCACGATCTTCGCCGCCGCCTCGATGAAGACCGCGCTCGATCAGGTGGCGAAAGGCTGGGAAGCCCAGACCGGCGATGTGGCGCATATCTCCTACGCGGGCTCGGGCGCGCTGGCCCGTCAGATCGCCGCCGGGGCGCCCGCCGACATCTACATCTCCGCCAATCCCGGCTGGATGGAGACGGTCGCGAAGACAGGCCGCATCGAGACGCAGGAGGATCTGCTGGCCAACCACCTCGTGCTGATCGCCCATGACCCGAAGGCCGCGCCGGTGACGATCTCGCCGGATCTGGACCTCAAAGCGCTCCTGCAGGGTGGCAAGCTCGCGATGTCGCTGGTGAACGCGGTGCCTGCGGGGCAATACGGCAAGGCGGCGCTGGAGCATTACGGCCTCTGGACCAAGGTGGAACCCGAGGTCGCGCAGGCCGATAACGTACGCGCGACGCTCGCGATGGTGGCGCTTGGCGCAGCACCCTATGGCATCACCTACGCGACCGATGCCGTGGCCGAGCCGCGCGTGCATGTCGTGGCGACCTTCCCTGCGGACAGCCACCCGCCGATCCGCTACCCCGCGGCCCGCCTCACCGAGAGCGACGCGGCCAAAAGCTTCTACGCCGAGCTGAAATCCGATGAAGCCGCGAAAATCTTCCACGAGCAAGGCTTCGAGACGCTGAAATGAGCTGGCTGTCGCCCTCCGACTGGCAAGCGGTTGTCCTGTCGCTGAAAGTGGCAGGCTGGGCGACGCTGTTGTCGCTGCCGCCGGGGCTGTTCGTGGCCTATGCGCTGGCCCGCTGGCGCTTTCCCGGGCGCAGCCTCGTCAACGGGCTGGTGCATCTGCCGCTAATCCTGCCGCCCGTCGTCACCGGCTACCTGCTGCTGATCGGCTTCGCGCCGAACGGGATAATCGGGGCGGCGCTGGCGAAGATCGGGATCACGGTGGCCTTCTCGTGGCGCGGGGCGGCGCTGGCTGCCGGGATCATGGCCTTTCCGCTGATGGTGCGCGCGATCCGGCTCGCGATCGAGGCGGTCGACCCAAAGCTGGAACAGGCGGCCTCAACCCTCGGGGCTTCGCGCATCGCGAGTTTCGCAACGATCACCCTGCCCCTGATCCTGCCCGGCATCCTCGCGGGCAGCATTACCGCCTTCGCCAAGGCGATGGGCGAATTCGGCGCGACGATCACCTTCGTGTCGAATATCCCCGGCCAGACCCAGACCCTGCCGCTCGCGATTTATTCGCAATTGCAGGTGCCGGGCGGCGAGGCGGATGCCGCGCGGCTGGTGGTGATCTCGGTCACGCTCGCGCTTGGCGCGCTGTTGGTCTCGGAATGGCTGGCGCGACGGATCTCGGCGCGCATCGCGGGGCAGAACTGATGCTGGAAATCTCGCTCAGCCATCGCCTGCCCGCGCTCGATCTGGACGTCGATTTCACCGCGCCCGAAGGCGTGACCGCGCTGTTCGGCCCGTCCGGCGCGGGCAAGACGACGGTGGTGAACGCGGTCGCAGGGCTGCTGCGTCCCGACCGGGGGCGGATCGTGGTGAATGGCGAGGTGCTGCTCGACACCGAGGCCGGGATCTGCCTGCCGCCCCACAAGCGCCGCATCGGCTATGTCTTTCAGGACACCCGGCTTTTCCCGCATCTGAGCGTCAAATCGAACCTGCTCTACGGGCAGCGTTTCAACACGTCCAAGACCGCGCCGGAGTTCGACCGCATCATCGAGATGCTCGGCCTCGGCGCGCTGCTGGACCGCCGTCCGGCCGCACTTTCGGGCGGCGAGAAGAGCCGTGTCGCCGTGGGACGCGCGATCCTGTCGAACCCGCGCATGCTGCTGATGGACGAACCGCTCGCCGCGCTGGATGCCGCGCGTAAGGCGGAAATTCTGCCGTATATCGAGCGGTTACGGGACGAAGTTAAACTTCCAATTCTCTATGTCAGCCACGCCCCCGCCGAGGTCGCCCGGCTTGCGACTTCGATCGTGCTGATCGAGACCGGACGCCTGCGCGGCTTCGGCCCGGCGCGCGAAATCCTGTCTGACCCGACACTTGCCCCCGCGCTCGGGCAGCGCGAAGCAGGCGCGGTGATCTCGGGCCGGGTTCAGGCGCAGGAGGCCGATGGGCTGGCCCGGATCGAGACCGCGGGCGGGCCGGTTCTGCTGCCCTATCCGGCAGGCCAGCCCGGCCAATCGCTGCGGCTGCGCATCCATGCGGGCGACGTGACGCTGGCGGTGGGTCGCCCCGAAGGCCTCTCGGCGCTCAACATCCTGCCCGTCACGGTCGCGGAGCTGCGCCCCGCCGATCCGCCGAGCGTCTACGTGCGCCTGAAGATGGGCGACGAGCATCTGCTGGCCCGGCTCACCACCCGCTCGGTCGAGGCACTTCGCCTGACCGAGGGGATGGCGTGCCACGCGATCATCAAGGCGATGTCGGTGGCCTCCGAGGATGTGGGCTAGCGGGGTTTACCCCGCCAGCAGCGCCGCGTTGCCGCCCGCCGCCGTGGTGTCGACGCACAGATGCCGCTCGTGGAGGACATCGGCCTTCTGCACCGCGCCGGTGGTCAGCGTCAGGATCGGCCCTTCGCGTTTCGCCAGCGCTTTCACAAGGGCGCGCGTGTCGTGGCCCCACCAGATGGCACCCGCGATATCCTCAAGGGTCTCAAGAACTTCCGGGGCGATCTTGCCATCGGCCCCGACGGCCACGCCGCCCAGCTTCTCGACCGCCTTGATCTGCGCGACCTGCGCAGCCTCGCCCGGCCCGAGGCACAGGATCGGCCCGCGCGGATAGCGGCGCAGCGTGTTCGCCTCGCCCGTCGGCCCCGGCAGTGCCAGCGCCTCGAGCGGCTCGCTCGCCTCGGCCTTCGCCGCCGCTTTCGCCAGCTTCTTGCGCAGCGCATCGAGATCGGCCTTGTGGCCCCATTCGCCGTTCTTCGACGACGCCTCGGGCGCCATCGCGAAGCGCGTGAGATACAGCGGGCCGCCCGCTTTCGGACCCGTCCCCGACAGTCCCTCGCCGCCGAAGGGCTGCGAGCCCACGACCGCGCCGATCTGGTTGCGGTTGACGTAGAGATTGCCGACATGCAGCGCGTCGGAGACCTCCTGCACGCGGTTGTCGATCCGGCTGTGCAGACCCGCGGTCAGCCCGTAGCCGGTGGCGTTGATCGCGGCGAAGACCTTCTCGATATCCTCGGCGCGATAGGTCGCGATATGCAGAACCGGGCCGAAGACCTCACGCTCCAGCGCCTCGATGCCGGAGACTTTCACCAGCGTCGGCGCGATGAAATGCCCTTTGGACGGCACGTCGAGCTTGTGCAGCACGCGGCCCTCTTTCTCGGCAGTCGCGATATAGGCGGCGATGTCTTCCTGCGCCTCGCCGTCGATCACCGGGCCGACATCGGTCGACAGATACCACGGATCGCCCAGCGACAGCTCGTCCATCGCGCCTTTGATCATCGAGATCAGCCCCTCGGCCACGTCTTCCTGCACATAGAGGCAGCGCAGCGCCGAGCAGCGTTGACCCGCCGACTGGAAGGCCGAAGCGATGATGTCGCGCGTGGCCTGTTCGGGCAGAGCGGTCGAGTCCACGATCATCGCGTTCAGACCACCGGTTTCCGCGATCAGCGGCGCGGTCGGATCGAGATTGTCGGCCATCGACCGGCGGATCATCTTCGCCGTCTCGGTCGAGCCGGTGAAGGCGATGCCCGCGATCTTCGGATTGGACGACAGCGCCGCGCCCACCGTCTCGCCCTGACCGGGCAGCAGTTGCAGCACGTCGCGCGGCACACCCGCCTCATGCATCAGGCGCACAGCGATGGCGGCAACGAGCGGCGTCTGCTCGGCCGGTTTCGCGATCACGCCATTGCCGGCCGCGAGCGCCGCCGAAATCTGCCCGGTGAAGATCGCCAGCGGGAAGTTCCACGGGCTGATCGCCGCGAAGATCCCGCGTGCGGTCGGGTCGCTCTCTTCGGCCTGCGCCGAATAGTAATGCAGGAAGTCGACCGCCTCGCGCAATTCGCCCACGGAATCGAGCTGGCTCTTGCCCGCCTCTTTCGCGAGCACCGCGAAGAAGGGTCCGAAGTTCTCCTCGTAAAGCTCCGCCACGCGACGCAGGACGGCGGCGCGTTCGGAAACCGGCGCAGTCCAAGGACGTGCGGCGTCGATGGCGGCCGCGACACAGGCCTCGTCGGCCTCGGTGACGCGGGCCACTTCTTCGCCGGTCGAGGGGTTGATGACGGCCACGGCCGCGCCCGTCGCCTCGCCCGCCACCAGCGGGCCCGCATCCGGGATCGCCACATTGCGGGCGGCGTCGATGCGCGCCAGCGTGCCCTCGTCGGTCAGATCGAAGCCCATGGAATTCTCGCGGGACTCGGCGAACACCTCCGAGGGAAGCTTGAGCATCGCCGAGCGTTCGGCATTCGCAAGCTGCACGAACGGGTCTTCCGCGATGGTCTCGGGGGCCACGTCCTCATCGACGATCTGGTGCACGAAGGAAGAGTTCGCGCCATTCTCCAGCAGGCGACGCACCAGATAGGCCAGCAGATCGCGATGCGCGCCGACGGGGGCGTAGATACGGCAGCGGGTGCCTTCCTCGCGGTGGACGATCTCGTGCAGACGCTCGCCCATGCCATGCAGGCGCTGGAACTCGTAGGGACGGCCCTCGGCCATCTCGAGGATCGCCGCGACCGAATGAGCGTTATGGGTGGCGAATTGCGGATAGATGCGGTCGGTGTAGCTGAACAGCTTGCGCGCATTGGCAAGGTAGCTGACATCGGTCGCAGCCTTCGTGGTGAACAGCGGGAAGTCCGGCAGGCCTTCGACCTGCGCGAGCTTCATCTCGGTGTCCCAATAGGCGCCCTTCACCAGACGCACCATGATCTTGCGGTCGAGCTTTTCGGCCAGCGCGCCCAGCCAGTCGATCACGAGGCTCGCGCGCTTGCCGTAAGCCTGCACGACGACGCCGAACCCGTCCCAGCCGGCAAGCTCGGGATCCGACAGAACCTCCTTGATGATCTTGAGCGAGATCACCAGACGGTCCTGCTCTTCGGCGTCGATATTGAGGCCCATGTTCCCGGCCTTCGCGGCCTTCGCCAGATCCTTGAGCACCGGCACGATTTCGGCCATGGCGCGCTCTTCCTTGGCGACCTCGTAGCGCGGATGCAGCGCCGAGAGCTTCACCGAGATGCCGGGATTTTCGGCCACGGGGCGGTCCTTGCAGACCTTCGCAATGGCGGCGATGGCGTCGGCGTAATCCTTCGCGTAGCGCTTGGCGTCGCGCGCGGTGCGGGCGGCCTCGCCCAGCATGTCGTAGCTGTAGGTATAGCCGCGATCTTCGAGCTTCTTGGCGCGGCTCAGCGCGTCCTTGATCGTCTCGCCGAGAACGAACTGGCGGCCCATCTCCTTCATCGCGCGGCTGACGGCGGCCCGGATTACAGGCTCACCCAGACGGCGCACGGCACCGCGCAACACGCCTGCCATGCCGGGCTTTTCGTCTTCCAGCACGCGGCCCGTCAGCATCAGCGCCCAGGTCGAGGCGTTGACCATCGAGGACGACGCCGTGCCCATATGCTTGCCCCAGTCGGACGGTGCGATCTTGTCTTCGATCAGCGCGTCGATCGTCTCGGCATCTGGCACGCGCAGCATCGCTTCGGCCAGACACATCAGCGCCACGCCTTCCTGCGTGGACAGGCCATATTCCGCGAGGAAATGCTCCATCAGCGTCGGTTTGGCTTCGGTCCGGATACGGCGCACCAGCTTCGCCGCGCGGGCAGAGATCTGCGTGCGATCACTCTCGCTCAGTTCGGCCTGGCCCTTCAGGCGCTCCAGAAGTGCGGCTTCATCGGCGAATTTCGCCTGCGTTGTGAACTGATCGAACGTGTCGCCCATGCGATCCTCCCTTAAATCTGATTGTCCGATATTATGCGATTTCCCCTAGGCGATTGGCTCAAAGATTTGCTAAGCGATGGTCTCTAAGACTTATTTTTGGAGACTCCGCAGCCCATGAGTGAAGAGATCGATGCTATCGACAGGCGAATCCTCAACGAGCTTATCGCCGATGCACGCCTCCCCGTGGCTGAGATAGCGCGCAGGGTCGGCTTGTCGAAGACGCCGGTAGCCGCGCGCATCCGCCAGATGGAGGAAACCGGGCTCATCAAGGGCTACCGGGCGATGATCTCGCCGATCAAGCTGGGCCTGACCCATGTCACCTATATCGAGCTGAAATTGAGCGATACGCGCGAGACGGCGCTGAAGGCGTTCAACGCCGCGGTGCGCGCGATCCCCGAGGTCGAAGAGTGCTACATGATCGCCGGGGGCTTCGATTATCTGGTGAAGATCCGCGCCCGCGACATGGCCGATTACCGGCGGATCATGTCGGAGGAGCTGTCCACCCTGCCCCATGTCCATTCCTCCTCAAGCTATGTCGCGATGGAGACCGTTGTGGAGGCGAGTGCGCCGCCCTTGGAGTAAAGCAACGCAGGGCAGCGCCCGATCGCCGGGCGGGCGTTCCTCGCCATGTGGTCTGCACTTAATCGCAGCCAAATCCGGATAACCTCGACCCGCGCGCTTAGCCCTCCAAGCGCCCGCCCGAGGCTCGGGCGCGGCCCTCAGCGCAATAGGAAAAGGCGGCAGATTTCCCCGCCGCCTCTCGATCCGATCAGGCCGAACTCACTCGCCCTGTTTCTTAATCCGCCCGTCGAGCTTGGGCGCAACCGTGCCCTTGTTCTCGACATAGGTCATCACGTCATTGGCCATCAGGTTGCCGTTGCCCGCGTTCACGATGACCTTGCCGCCGCCAAGCGCGCCATACCCATCGCCGCCGCCCAGCATGTAATCGTTGGTCGCGACCTTATAGACCTTGTCCTTGTCGAGAGGCTGACCGCCCACCTCGACCGAGACCACGCGCGACCCGGCCGGCGCGCTCGGATCATAGACCACGCTCATGCCCGAGATCTGCGGAAAGCGGCCCGCGCCGTTCTCGACCTGGCTGAAGCCGTTCTCCAGCGCGCTCAGGATCTGTGAGCCGGGGATCTCGGTCACGACCGTCTTGTTGCCGAAGGGCAGCTCGGTCAGCACGTCCTTGCGGGTGATCTTGTGGCCCGCGTCATAGGTCGTATCGCCCCGGATGCCGCCGCCATTGATCAGCGTGACATCGGCCTTCGTCGCATCGCGCAGCGCATCGGCGATCAGATCGCCCATCGTGCTCTCCTGCGAGCGCACGACATTGCGCCGCGAGTCCAGCTCGGTTTCCGACGTGCCGATCTGCTGGCCGAGATTGTCGTCGAGCTGCTTCTTGAACCCGTTGACCAGATCCATCGATTCCGGGTCCGGCGTGACATTCGCGGTGTCGATCCAGCGGAAATTCGGGGTCCAGCTGATCTTGCGCTTGCCGTCCTTCTCGGAGATGTCGACGGTCAGATCGAGCGGCTGCAGATAGCGCGCGTCGATCGAGGTCTCCACGTAAGCGGTGATCCCGTCATAGAACATCGCGTTGAGGTGGTCGTCGCCCGACATGATGACGTCGAAATCCTGGCTCGCGATCAGCTTGCGGTCGTTCGACTGGTCGGTCTGCACGACGCCGATCACCAGATCCGCACCGTCCTCACGGGCCTTCTTGGCGGCCGCGATTGCCGTGTCGACGGTGGGCTGGAATTTCAGATCGCCCGAATTGGCGACCTCGGGCGTGGTGTCTTGGGCCACCGGCACCAGCGCGACCTTGAGCCCTGCGATCTCTTTCATCATTACGCCGCCAAGCCCCTGAATGGGCGAGCCGTCAGCTTGCGTGATGTTGATCGCGGCCCAGGGGTATTTCGAGCCTTCCATCTTCTTCTCGAAATTCTCCGGCCCGAAATCGAACTCATGGTTGCCCGGCACCGCGATGTCGAAAGGCACGATATTGGTCAGGTCGATCGTGTTCTGGCCTTCGTCGATCCCCGACAGAAGCGAGGGCGAGAGCATGTCGCCATCGAAGACATAGAGCGTATTCGGATTGTCCGCCCGCTCCTTCTTGGCGACCGCGTTGAGCCGCGCGAAACCGCCACGCTCGCCATCGCCGTCGAAATTGTAAATATCGCCGACCCCGAGGATCGTGAGCTTCACCGTCTCGGCCTGAATAGGCCCGGCGGCCAGAAGCCCGGTCGAGGCGGCGCCCAGCATGAGGGCAGCCAGACGGCGCTTGAAATCGGACATTTCGGTCTCCCTGCGGAATAATCTTTTTTCATAGACCCCGAGCGGCCGCAGTTCCCGGCGCGCTGGGGCGTGAAAGAAAGATTAGCCGCACTCCGCCACGGCGCAAACCGATAGTCGGATGACCTTGCGTTCTAATGAAAGGCAGCGCCTGTTTTCGCGTCACTTCGCGGGCGGTGGAAGAGTGGCGGTGGAAGAACGCGGAGGCGACCTGCCGCCCCGATCAGATCGATGTGCTCGCCAAACGTGCGAACAAAGCGTGCGCCGATGGCTCGTCGATCAGGTCGACAGTGAATTGCGCGAAGGTCAGGCCGGTCTCGGGCGCGCTTGCGAACATGATGCGCACATCGTCACCCGCCTCCGTGATCGTGTCGAGCTGGCCTCCGAACACGGTGGTGTAGTTTCCGGCGAACCCGGCCATCATGTTCTCCAGCGCCTTGGCGCAGGCAACGATCTCGTCCGACGACCCTTTGACGGGCCGCAGGATCCGGTCTCTGGGGCCGATCCGCCCGGCAAGCTGCAAGCCTTCGGGCAGCTCGATACCCAGCCTGAGCCGCGTGGTGGCCAGCAGCAGCGGGCTGTCCTGCTTGGTTTCTATCTCGGCTTCGGTTTCGGGCATGACGGGCCCGGTGACATTCGGCCCCGGCTCACGAACGGGCTCACGTTCGGCGTCACGGCCCGGCTTGGACGAACGCGTGACCCGTCGCGGCGACACTTCGGGCGTGCGGTCGACAGGATGCGGGTCAGGCCGAAACTCGGGCTCGGCCCCGGGTGGCGCGACGGGCGCGCCGGAATTTGCTGGCTCCGAACCCCGTTTGCGGACACTGCGCGAGCGGAACGGCAGCACCGCGCCCCCATGCTCGGAGAGCAGCGGCGAGGGCGCGTCATGGGTGCCGATCGCCAGATCCGCCTCGGTCTCGGGATCGAGCGTATCGAGCCCGGCCACCGCGCGCCCCGTCATCGCCCCGAGCGCTGCGATCAGCGCCGCACCACCGCTACGCTGGAAGGCTTCATCCGAGGTCTCGGCCTCGCGCAAAAGATCGCGCGACCCGTACAGGAAAGCGACCCGCGAGAAATAGGCCGCCGACTCGCGTTGCACCCGCGCCTTCAACTTCGCCCGGTCGGTATCGTTGCGCAGCTTGTCGCCGCGCGAAATCGCCAGCAGGCAATCGGACGGGCGCGCCGGTCCCAGACACTCGATCAGCGTCTTTTCGGTCAGCCGCCATGCCTGCGAGGCGATCGTCACCCAGATCATCACGTCGCAGGTTGCGATCAGCCCGATCTGCTCTTCGTTGAGGTCTTCGGCCCGGCTCAGCGGCACTTCGACGAACTCGAACCCCTGCAGATGCGACTGCGCGGAATAGACGTAAATCTCGGAGGCCGATGCGAGCCCCGCCTCGACCTCCGCCGCGTCGAGCTCGCGCCCCGTCGCGTCGCGCATCACCACGCCCGGCGTCGCCCGGTAGCGCGCGACGACCGTCGGACGCTCGGTCCGGCCCAGATTGTCGCCAATGCTCCGCGCGCGCAAAATCGCATTGAGCACGGTGGACTTGCCGGAATTGATCTCGCCGCAAATCGCCACCCGAAGGGGCGCGCGATGTGGATCGGGCGGCGCGTCCTCGCGGTTGAGCTCTTGCTTGAAAATCATTGCCCTTTCGCCCTCACGCTGCGCGCGTCGCGGGTTTGCGCCGCGGCATCATGGTGCTGCTGACGGCGCTCTCGATCGCCCCGAGATTGATCAGACGCCGTTCGAGCACTTCCAGTTTGCTCTGGATCCGGGACGCCAGTCGGCTTTGCATCTGCGGATCACGGGCCAGCCGTTCCAACTCGGCCCGCTCCTGCTTGAGCTGCAAGGTCCGCTCGCGCACGATCATCTCCATCATCCGCACCATCACCCGCAGCCGCGACCCGCCTGCGCTGGCGCGTTCCACCAGCGCCTCGCCATAGGCCTGCAGGATCTTCTCGACCGCCGGGCGCAGTTCTTCGGCCGCCACGATCCGCAACCCGTCGAGGGTCTTGTCGATATTGACGGTCGGACCGCGCCAGAAGGCCCAGCCCCGCTCCAGCGCGAAGTTGATGCGCAGCGCGCGCCGGGTCAGCGTCAGCGTCGAGGTGAACGTGTCATGCGGCATATCCGACAGGTCGATCTCTTCGCTGGGATCGTCGAACCGGTCCGCCACCGTGGTGCGGCAGGCATGGATCGCATTGTCGAGCAGCACGTCGATCGCCGCACGCGACCGGGCGTAGCTTTTCGTCACCTCGCGTTCGAGCGCGATCTGCAGCGCGGTCGTATCGGTCTCGAAGCTGCGCGGCGGACGGCCGTCGCGGATTCGGTTGGTGCGCAGGACATCCTCGAACCGGTCGCGCTGGCTCAGGACGAAATCCTCGATGCTCTTGTTGAGCCGTGTCTCCAGCGCCGACCAGCCACGGTTGAGCACCGCTTCGATCTGATGCTCGGCGCTCTCGACATGGTTTTCGAGCGCGCCGCGCAGCGCTTCCGTCGCCACGATCTCGCTGCTCATTTCCTCGATCGCGGCCTCCGCCACGTCCGAGCGGATGCTCTCGATCTGCATCTGAAGCGTGTCGCGTTCGCGGCGGGCGACGAATTGCATCCCCGACAGCTCCGCGCGCAGATCGCCGCGCAGCTGGGCGAGCTGCTGACGCCCGACGCCGCCATCGATCACGGCAGAGAGCACATGCTTGACCTCTTCGACGCCCGAGGCGAGCAGCAGCCGGTCGATCGGGTCCTCGGGCACACGACCAAAGCGCGAATACAGGTATTGCGCCAGCTCCATCGAATCCATCTCGGCGCGCGCCCAGGCGGCTTCCTCGTCGGAGCGCTGCGTCAGATCGGCGAGATAGGCGCTGCCCGCGACGATCTTGAAGTCGATATCGGGGATCGCCGCGCGCAGACGGCGCGACACATCGGCGATCACGCGGGGCACTTCGACCGCGTAATCGTCCAGCTCGTCGATCCGGTTGAGGAAGATCAGCACATCCTTGTCGTCCTGCTTGGCGAGAATGCGGATCAGGGCAAGGTCGACATCGGTCAGCGGCTGATGCGCCGACAGCACCATGATGAACACGTCCGAGCGGTCGAGCGAGCGACACGTGAACTCGTCGCGCACGAGGAACGGGTCGTTCACGCCGGGCGTGTCGGTGATGATCGTGGGGACCTGAAACTCGGGCAAGCGCATGTAAATATTGGCGCTTTTCGTGAGCGCCGCATAACGGCCAAGCGCCTCGCGCTCCAACCCGTCATCCGCGCCGGGGCCGGCGCAGACATAGCGTTGCAGCAGATCGGGGGCGAGGAAGTCGTAATCGTGATGCTGGCCCAGCAGCATCTGGTAATGCTTGCCGAGACGTCGCTGGGCGCGGCGGCGCATCTGCTCGGACTGCTCGCGCAGAATGTCGGTGTCGAACCCCGGCAGCAGCTCTTCGGTCAGCTTGCGGATGCGCGTGCCGCCATTGATGATCTCGTCCCAATCGGCCTCCGAGAAGAACTCGAACCGCGCACCCGTCACTGGGTCTTCGGGCAGGTTGATGCGCATATTCGTCACGACCGAAGTCCACGGATTCACATCCGAGGGCAGGAAGTCGTGCTGATGCAGGAAGGCGTTGAGGAAGGTCGATTTGCCCGCCTTCACCTGCCCGATCACCGCCACGCGCGCCGCCCAGTCATGCAGCCGCAAGCGCAGATCGCGGATGCGCGGACGGGCGCTGCGCTCGACGGAGGCCTCGATCCGGTCGAGCGCGCCGTTGAGAAAGTCGAGTTCCTTACGCAGTTGCGGGGCAATCTTCATGGCTTGGTCCTCTTGCTCGCGTAGGCTGGCTCGAATTCGGTCGGGGTTTCGGCATCCAGCCGATCAAGCAGATGTTCGACATGGGCGAGAACATCCGCGGCATCTGTGAACGCGTAGCCCGCCGTGAGCTCCTCCCACAGCGCGCGGGCCGGGCCCGGCATCGGGGCGGACTCGGCAGGCGGATAGTCGGGCAGCGGCGAGTCGAGGATCAGCGGCTCGGCATCCGTCACCTCCGGCAGCTCCGCCGCTTCCGCCTTGATCAGACGCGCTGAGCGCAGACGGCGCGGCTTCACCGGCGTGCGTGGTTTCGGGAAAGCGATCACGTCGCGCTCGCCCACGAATTTCGCGACGATCTCGTTGGCCGCCCCTGTCGGCTGATCGATCTGCCCGACCAGCCGCTCGATCTCGCGCGCGATCTGCGCCACGTCCGAAGGCTCGGTCAGCGCGGCCAGACGGATCGTCGGGAAGACCTCCCCCGCCTCGCGCTCGACCCGGCGCATCAGCCGCGCGCGGGTGCGTTCGTCGGGCAGACGGTCGCCATGGGTCACGACCAGCATCGGCTGTTCCAGCAGCGCCTCGGGCATCTCGTCCCAGACCGCCTTCTCGCTTTGCCGCCACGCTTGCGTCGCGTTGGTGCACCAGATCACCAGATCGGCATAGCGCAGCATCCGCTGCCAGCTTTCCATCGGCATGTTCGGGTCCGACGAACCGGGCGTGTCGATGATGTCGATCCGGTCGAGGATCGGCGCGTTATGGGCGATCACGCAATAGCGCGCCTTCTCCAGATTGAGCTGCGCCAGATCGGAGAGCGGGCGCGCGACATCTTCCTTGTCGATCCAGAGTTGCGCCCGGTCCCCGCCGCGCACCAGCCAGATCGGCGGCAGCGCGGTCGCGGTGACATGCGAGGGCAGCACTTTCTCGCCCAGCAACCCGTTGATGAGACTGGTCTTCCCGGCCGAAAACTCGCCCGCGACCAGCACCCGCAGCTTGCGCGGCTTCGGAGTGGCCTGCGGAGCCTGCGCTTTCGACAGGTCCGGCAAGTCGGGGCGTTCACGTTTGCGCAGCGAGTTCATGCCGAGAGCCTTTCCTTATCGTGACCGGACGCGCCCGACAGGCAGCGCTCGCGCACCGCTTTGCAGAACTGCCCCTGATCGAAGGCGAAGCGCTCCACGATCTCGCGGCTGCGCGCGATGGCGGGGTCGAAATACTCGGTCATCAGATCTTCGATCAGCGGCGTGGTTTCCGCGATGATCACCTCGCGGTAGCGCGCCTGCGCCGCCCCCTTGCGATTGAAGCGCCAATAACGGCGCCACCACGCACCCTGCATATCCAGCGTGATCATCCGCGCCAGCACGGTCGGCGCGCGATGTTGCGGCTGTTCAGGGAAGCGGCTGACATCGGCCTCGCGGATCACGCCGAACTCGGCGGCGAGGAAAGTGTCGATCCCGTCGCTGACCATATCGAGCGCCGATTCACCTTTGCGCCGCAGCCGCGCGCAATTCGACGCAAAAGCCGTCTTCATTGCCATGCGCAGCGCGGTCGGGTCATGGGTCCACGCGCCGATCTCGCCGTAGGTGTCGATATGCGATTGCAGCGCCTCCAGCGCCGAGGCCACGAATTGCTCCTGCGCGCGGTCGAGCCGCTCGCGCAGCTCTGCGCGCAGCCCCGCCGCCTCGTTATTGAAGGCAGAGACGGCCTCTTCCTCGATCTCGGCGAGGCGCAGCATCAGTTTCGACTCGCTGAGAATGGTGGACGGATCGGCCACGCGGGCGACGCTATCGACGGTCTCGGCGCGCTCGATGATGCGCTCCAGTTCGTCCTGCACATCGCCCAGCACGGCCTGCCCCGGCCCCTCGACGATGCGGGTGACGACGGCCTGCATCAGCGCACCGATTCCCGAGGCTTCCATCGCGCGCTGACGCAGCTCGGTCTCGCTGCTGGGCGTGGTGCCGGTCATCTTCTCCAGCGCAGCAAGGCTGGCGGGCGCCATCTCGCTCACATCGCCCATCGCGCAATTGGCCCAGTAGCCCGAGCCGAACAGGATCTCGATCTCCTCGCCGAGCCCCATCCGGCCCAGCGTCTTGCGGATCGAGTTGCGGATCGCAGCCTGCGCCCCGCGCGGGTCTTCCAGCTCGTCGATGCGGTTGACGAAGATCACCGCTTCGCGCGCATCGATGGCGCAGATGATGCGCAGAAGAGCCAGATCCATCGTGGTCAGCGCCTGATGGGCCGAGAGCACGACGATACAGGCGCGGCTGTCCCCGATGGCGTTCAGCGTGATCTGCTCGCGCATCATGAACGTGTCATTCACGCCGGGCGTGTCGCGCAGGCACAGGCCGCGCGGCAGATGCGGCAGATCGAGATAGAGATCGGCGGATTTCGTCAGATCGGCGTAGGTGCCCTCGCTGGCCCCCTCGGCCAGATCGTCGGGATCGCCGTAGCAGATATATTGATCCAGCACCGCCTTATCGAGCGTCGGAAACGCGCGGCTGGTGCCCAGAAGGTCCTCGAACTGTTCCCCAAGCCGCGCCTCGGTCGCATCGCGCATCGCGGTGACCTGTTTGCGCACGCTCTCAGCCTCGGTCTCGAAGCCCGCGCGGTTGGCCATCTCGCCCAGACGCCCGCCGGTCGCCACAAGCCGATCCCATTCGTGGCGGTCGAAGAAGCGAAACAGCGCGCGCGTGT
Organism: Thioclava sp. DLFJ4-1; assembly: GCF_002020145.1. Classification (NCBI taxonomy): domain Bacteria; kingdom Pseudomonadati; phylum Pseudomonadota; class Alphaproteobacteria; order Rhodobacterales; family Paracoccaceae; genus Thioclava; species Thioclava sp. DLFJ4-1. The sequence goes on along the minus strand of NZ_MPZT01000003.1, from coordinate 183,478 downwards.
CCATCGGGCGGTGGCGCGCGTTCAGATGCAGCGCCGTGATAACCGAGGTCCACGGGTTCACATCCGAGGGCAGCATTCCCGGCTTGCCGATCAACGCATTGAGAAGGGTGCTTTTTCCCGCTTTGACCTGGCCGATGACGCTGACGGTCGGCTCGAACGCGTCGATCATCTCGAGAACGGTGTCGAGCTGATCCTCGACAAAACCAAGATCGGCGTCCGAGACGTCCTTTACGGCCTGTTCAAGCTGGTCGAGCGTCTCCCAGTAAGAATTGAGCGCCTCGAAACCACGGCGATGCCAATCAAAGATGGAATTCGCTTCATACACGAGGGAGCTCTCCTTTTCCGCAGGGGCGATGCGGATTTTTGGGTGACACACGGTCCGGCACGCCCATGCCGACCGCGACCACCAATGTTACAGGGACGGCGCGCGCCCCCTTCTTGGCGACGCACCGGCTGGGTCGGTTCGTGCTTAAAGTTCTCTTGCCCAGTCATGTCCGAAATGCGGCAGAAATTATGGCAGACCGACCATAATTGCCGTTCTCAGTGCCGTTTGCCCTTTCGCGCGCGACGCGAAATTGCGTTTGTTCTCTTTGCTTTGCTGAGGATTCTGCAGTTGCATGACGCTGAGGAAGTCTCGTTTCGGCCCTATTTCCTTGACTCTTCACGAATTTGTGAGTGTTTCCGGCCGCGTTTATATAACGGGCGTTTCGATGGGATTGTTTACAACTCATGCGTGTAATGCGCCCTGTCATCAAAGCTTCACTTGATCCGACTCTCTTATTTCGTAAAACCTCGAAATATGGATCAGATGACACCTCAGAGGCTCACCGTGCTGGGCCATGCGCAACGCCTTGCGATCTTCCGGCTCTTGATGCGCCGGTATCCCGACCGGCTGCCCGCCGGCGAGATCGGCGCGGCGCTGGGGCTGAAACCCTCGACGCTCTCGGCCTATCTGGCCGCACTCAGCGAGGTCGGGCTGATCGGGCAGACGCGGGCGGGCACCTCGCTGCGCTACGGGATCGAGATGGAGACCGTGCGCAGCCTCTTCGACGCGCTGCTGATCGACTGCTGTCAGGGCCGCCCCGATATCTGCTCCCCTCTCGCACAGCCCGATCCAAGCGGAGACCCTGCGATGACGCGATCTGCAGCGGGCCGGAAATTCAACGTGCTTTTCATCTGCACCGGCAACTCGGCGCGCTCCATCCTTGCCGAGACGATCCTGCGGGCGCGGGCCGGTGACCGCTTCAACGCCTATTCCGCCGGAACCAAGCCCTATTCCGAGCTGAACCCTTTCGCGATGCAGGTGCTGCGCGACAAGGGCCATGATGTCACCCCCCTGCGGGCCAAGACCATTGCGGAGTTTCAGGGCGAGGACGCGCCCCCGCTCGATTTCGTCTTCACCGTCTGCGATCTCGCCGCGAACGAGGAATGCCCGCCCTGGCCCGGCCAGCCGATCAGCGGCCATTGGGGGATGGCGGACCCGGTGAAGGCCACCGGCACCGAGGCCGAGCGCGCGCTCGCCTTCCAGCAGGCCTATGGAGCGCTCCTCCGCCGGGTAGAGGCCTTCGCCGCCCTGCCGCTCACAACGCTCGACCGCATCGCGCTGCAATCCGCTGTCGATGACATCGGCCGCAACTGAAGGACTGACCATGACCACCTACGCCCTCAATGGCCTCGGCCGCATCGGGAAACTCGCCCTGAAGCCGCTTCTGGAGTGCGGCGCGAAGATCGCATGGATCAACGACGCGGTGGGCGATGCGGCGATGCAGGCGCATCTGCTGGAATTCGACTCCGTTCATGGCCGCTGGGACGCGGAGTTCTCGAGCGACGAGAGCAGCGTCACCATCGACGGCACCCGCCTGCCCTTCATCGGCACGCGCAACATCGAAGACCTGCCGCTCGACGGGGTCGACGTGGTGATCGACTGCACTGGCGTCTTCAAATCCGAAGCCGCGCTCGCCCCCTATTTCGCCGCTGGCGTGAAGAAGGTCGTTGTCTCGGCCCCTGTGAAAGACGGCCCGACCGCGAATATCGTCTATGGCGTGAACAATGACGCCTACGATCCGGCTGCGCATAGCATCGTGACAGCGGCGAGCTGCACCACGAACTGCCTCGCCCCGGTGGTAAAGGTCATCCACGAAAATCTGCGGATCAAACACGGCGCGATCACCACGATCCATGACGTGACCAACACCCAGACCATCGTGGACCGCCCCGCAAAAGACCTGCGCCGGGCGCGTTCGGCGCTCAATTCGCTGATCCCGACCACGACCGGCTCGGCCACCGCGATCACGCTGATCTATCCCGAACTGAAGGGGCGGCTGAACGGCCATGCCGTGCGCGTGCCGCTGCTCAACGCATCGCTCACCGATTGCGTCTTCGAGGTGGAGCGCGAAACGACCGCCGAAGAGGTCAACGCGCTGTTCAAGGCCGCCGCGGAGGGCGATCTGACCGGTATTCTCGGCTACGAGACGCGCCCGCTCGTGTCCTCGGATTACACCAACGATATCCGCTCTTCGATCATCGACGCGCCTTCGACGATGGTGGTGAACGGCACGCAGGTGAAGGTCTATGCGTGGTATGACAACGAGATGGGCTATGCCTACCGACTGGCCGATGTCGCGCTGATGGTGGGGGCGTCGCTGTGACCGACAACCCCGCCAGCCGCCCCGAAGGCTTCTCCGCCTATATCGCGGTGACGGCGGCCTATTGGGCCTTCATGCTCACCGATGGCGCGCTCAGGATGCTGGTGCTGCTGCATTTCCACACGCTGGGCTTCTCGCCGGTGCAGCTGGCCTACCTGTTCATCCTCTACGAAGTCGCGGGAATGGTGACAAACCTCTCGGCGGGCTGGATCGCGGCGCGGTTCGGGCTGGTCTCGACGCTTTATGCGGGGCTGTCGCTGCAGGTCGTGGCGCTGATCGCGCTGGCGCAGCTGAACCCGTCCTGGGCGATCGGGGCCTCGGTCGCCTATGTGATGGTGGTGCAGGGCCTCAGCGGGGTTGCGAAAGACCTTGCCAAGATGTCCTCGAAATCGGCGGTGAAGCTGCTGGCCCCCACCGGCAAGGGCGGGCTGTTCAAATGGGTCGCGGTGCTGACCGGGTCGAAGAACGCAGTGAAGGGCGTGGGCTTCCTGCTCGGCGCGGCGCTGCTGGCCGCGCTCGGCTTCGATTACGCGGTGGTCGCGATGGCGGTGGTGCTCGCTCTGATCCTCGCCGCGATCGTCGTGGCGATGCCGCCGGGCCTGCCGCGCGGGCGCAAAGGCGCGAAATTCTCGGAAGTCTTCTCGAAATCGGCCAATGTGAACTGGCTCTCCGCGGCGCGGGTCTTCCTGTTCGGCGCGCGCGACGTCTGGTTCGTCGTCGGTATCCCGATCTATTTCTACGCGGTCCTTTCGGACGGCACACATGCAGGCGACCGCGCGGCCTTCTTCCTCGTGGGCACCTTCATGGCGCTCTGGATCATCCTTTACGGCGCGGTGCAGGCCGCCGCCCCGCGCATCCTGAAGGCCCAATCCCGCCCCGAGGGCGCGCTGATCGGGGCCGCGCGGCACTGGGCGCTGGCGCTGCTCGCCGTACCTGCGCTCCTCAGCGCCGCCGTGCTGATCGACCCGACGCCGTCGCTGTGGCTCAGCACCGTGCTGGTCGTGGGCCTGCTGGCCTTCGGCGCAATCTTCGCGGTGAATTCCTCGCTCCACTCCTATCTTATCCTCGCCTTCACGCAGGCCGAGCGGGTGACGATGGATGTGGGCTTCTACTACATGGCCAATGCGGGCGGGCGGCTGATCGGCACGCTGCTGTCGGGACTGAGCTACCAGATGGGCGGGCTGCCCGCCGTGATGATCACCGCGACGGTGATGGTCGCCTTGAGCGCGTTGGCGGCGGGGCGGCTTGCGCCCGAGGCGCCCCTCACGAGCCCGTGAGCAGAGATGGACATTCCCGGCTCTGCGCGCTTTGGTAGCGCGCGGAGGAGAGCGGCCCCCGCGCCGCTCGAAAAATGGGAGGAAAGCCGGTGCTGTCACGCGGCAAGGATTACGCGGCCACGCGGGCTGCGTTTCGATGGGACATACCCGAACGCTACAATATCGGCGTCGACACCTGCGACAAATGGGCCGCGCGCGAGCCCGACCGCGTCGCGCTGATCGAGGTCGAAGAGGATGGCTACGGCGCGGTGCGCGAGACCAGTTTCGGCGCCTTGCGCGAGGCGTCGAACCGTTTCGCCAATGTGCTGGCCGGGCTGGGCGTGGGCGGCGACGGGCGCGAGACCGGCGACCGGGTGGCGATCCTGTTGCCGCAACGCCGCGAGACCGCCATCGCCCATATCGCGGCTTTCAAGGCGGGCTGCGTCTCGCTGCCGCTGTTCACCCTGTTCGGCCCAGAGGCCCTGCTGCACCGGCTGCGCGACAGCGGCGCGCGGGTGCTGGTGACGGACCCGGCGAGCTACGAGGTGATCGCGGCGATCCGCTCCGAATTGCCCGATCTGCAGACCGTCTTCGTCACCGATGACGGCGGGACCGGCGTGGAAGGCGTGGAAGGCGTGGCCGATTTTAACGCGGCCCTCTCCGAGGCCTCGCCCGACTTCACCCCCGTCGATACCAGCGCCGAGACCCCCGGCGTGCTGATCTATACCTCGGGCACCACGGGCAATCCGAAAGGTGCGCTCCATGCCCACCGGGTGCTGCTGGGCCACCTGCCCGGCGTCGAGATGAGCCATGATTTCCTGCCGCAGGAGGACGACCGGATCTGGACGCCCGCCGATTGGGCGTGGATCGGCGGGCTCTTGGACGTGCTGCTTCCGGCGCTGCATCACGGGGTGCCGGTCGTGGCCTGCCGTTTCCGCAAGTTCTCTGCCAAAGCCGCGGCCGATCTGATCCGGCGGCTGAGCGTGCGCAACGCCTTCCTGCCGCCCACCGCGCTGAAGATGATGAAGGCCGATCCCGAGAGCCTATCGTGGAGCCTCGACATGCGCTCGGTCGCCTCGGGGGGCGAGCCTCTGGGCGTGCAACTCCTCGACTGGGGGCGCAAGGCGCTTGGCGTCACGATCAACGAGTTCTACGGCCAGACGGAGTGCAACATGGTGGTGTCCTCCGCCGCGAGCCTCGATGCGCCCGAACCCGGCGCGATGGGCTGGCCGGTGCCGGGCCATGAGGTCGCGATCGTCGACAGCCAGACAGGTCAGGTTCTGCCCGATGGTGCCGAAGGCGCGATTGCGGTGCGCGCGCCCGATCCGGTGATGTTTCTTGGCTATTTCAACCAGCCCGACGCGACAGAGGCGAAATTCGTCACCGGCCTCGACGGGCGCTGGCTGCTGACCGGCGACCGGGGCGTCAGCGGCCAAGACGGCAGGCTGCGCTTCAAGGGGCGCGACGACGATATCATCTCGACCGGCGGCTACCGCGTGGGCCCCGCCGAGATCGAGGATTGCCTGATCTCGCATCCGGCGGTGCAGATGGCGGGCGTCGTGGGCCAGCCCGATCCGCTACGTGGCGAGATCGTCGCGGCCTTCGTCACGCTGTGTCCCGGCCATGCCGACACCGAAGCCTTGCGCGACGACCTTGCCGCCCATGTCCGCGCGCGGCTTGCGAAATACGAATATCCCCGCGCGATCTACGTGATCGACGAGATGCCCGTGACAACCACCGGCAAGATCATCCGCAACGCGCTACGCGCCCGTCTACCCAAGGAGCCCGCCCTATGAGCCCCGTCCTGTTCGAGACCCGCGGCAATATCGCGATCATCACCCTCAACCGCCCCGAGCGGCGCAACGCGATCAATGCCGAGGCCGGCCACGCCCTGGCCGAGGCGGTGGCCCGTCTGGAAGCGGATGACGCGCTGCAGATCGGCATCCTGCGCGGCGAAGGCGCGGTGTTCTGCGCAGGGATGGACCTCGCCGCTTTCACCGAGGGTAAGGTCGAGGAGTTACTATTCGCTGAAGGCGGTTTCGGCGGCCTGACCGAGTCCCATCGCAGCAAGCCGATCATCGCCGCCTGCCATGGCGCCGCACTCGCAGGCGGGTTCGAACTGGCCTTGGGCTGCGACATGATCGTCGCCGAAGAGGGCTGCCGCTTCGGCCTGCCAGAGGTGCTGCGCGGTCTGGTGGCGGGCGCGGGCGGCGCGCTGCGGTTGGCGAGCCTCATCCCCCCGGCCCGGGCGCGCGAATTGCTCCTGACGGGGCGGCTGTTCGACACGGCGGAAGCGTGGGATCTGGGCCTGATCGCCCGGCGCGCCGAGGCCGGGCAAGCGTTTGACGCGGCGCTGGCGCTGGCCGAGGAGGTCGCGAAGAACGCACCCTTGGCCCTGCGCGAGACCCTGCGCCTTTCGCGCGAGATCGAGCGCCGCGCGGTCGACCCGCTTTGGGAGGAGAACGCGCGGACCTTGAAAGCCGTGATGGCGAGCGAGGACGCAGCCGAAGGTGCCCGCGCCTTCCTCGAGAAACGCGCGCCGGAGTGGTCCGGGAGATAAGGGCCGCGCCCGAGCCTTGGGGTGAGCCGCGCCTCGGAAGGCTTCCAGTGGAAGGCTTCAGCGGCGAACGCGCCGCGCGTCGCGGCGCAGGGGGCGACTGTGTTTCGCGGAAAGGGCCGCGCCCGAGCCTCGGGTGGGCGCGTTGATGCGCTTGTGGCTTGGCGCTTTATCTCTCAAGCCCGGACGACGGTGGGGTCCGCGATGACAACGCCAACGCGCCCTCCCGGGGGAGGCTCGGGCGCGGCCCGGGCTGGTCGCCCGGGCCAAGGTATGGGCTGCAAACCCCGCACAAAACGAAAAGGCCCGAGGCGCATCGCCCCGGGCCCATGTCTTAACTCCAAGCGGCCCTAAGGCACCGCCCTGCCCTCAGCTCTCCGCAGCCAAGAACGCCTTGCGGCGCTCGACCCGCTCGCGGATCTTCTCGACATCGGCGATCGGCGTCGCGGCCAGCAGCGTCTTGGTGTATTCGTGCTGCGGATTGGCGAAGATCTGATCGCGCGAGGCATATTCCACCACCTCGCCCGCATTCATCACCATCACCTCATCCGCGAAATAGCGCACGACCGAGAGGTCATGGCTCACGAAGATATAGGACAGGTCGAACTCGTCCTGCAGATCCTTGAGCAGGTTCAGCACCTGCGCCTGCACCGACAGATCGAGCGCCGAGACCGGCTCGTCCAGCACGAGGATCTGCGGGTTCAGCATCAGCGCGCGCGCAATCGCGATCCGCTGGCGCTGACCTCCCGAAAACATGTGCGGGTAGCGGTTGTAGTGCTGCCGCTCCAACCCGACCTTCTCCAGCATCTCCTCGGCGCGCTTGCGGCGCTCCTTGGCGGGGATGTCGGTGTTGATGATCAGCGGCTCGGTCAGAACCTCGCCCACCTTCTGGCGCGGGTTGAGCGACGAATAGGGGTTCTGGAAGACGATCTGAACCTTGGCCCGCAATGCGGAGGTCACCTTGGTTTCCTTGATGTCGATCTTCTCGCCCTGAATATACAGATCGCCCGAATTGGCCGGGTCGATCAGCGTCAGGATGCGCGCCAGCGTGGACTTGCCACATCCGGATTCGCCGACGATGGCCAGCGTCTTGCCCTGCTCGAGCGAGAACGAGATGCCATGCAGCGCCCGGATCGTCTTCGCCCCGCGCAGGAACCCGCCCGAGACGATGTAGTCGCGCGTGATGTCGCGCCCTTCGAGGATCACACTCATTGCACGCCCTCCCAGCCATCGGCGACGGTCAGCAGACGGTCCCCGGTCGCGTTTTCCGGCAGCGCGGCCAGAAGCGCGCGCGTATAGGGATGCTGCGGGTTCTCGAAGAGTGAGAGCACGTCCGCCTCCTCCAGTTTGCGGCCCTTGAACTGGACCGAGACGCGGTCGGCGGTCTCGGCCACGACGCCCATGTCATGGGTGATCATGATCAGCCCCATGCCGTATTCCTCCTGCAGGCTCATCAGCAGATCGAGGATCTGCTTCTGGATCGTCACGTCGAGCGCGGTGGTCGGCTCGTCGGCGATCAGCAGGCGCGGCTTGCAGGCGATGGCCATCGCGATCATCACGCGCTGACACTGCCCGCCGGAAAGCTGGTGCGGATAGCTGTTCAGCCGCCGTTCGGGATCGGGGATGCCCACCTGCTCGAACAGCTCCAGCGCGCGTTTGCGGGCATGCTTGCCCTTCAGTCCGAGGTGACGCGTCAGCACTTCCTCGACCTGATAACCGCAGGTGAAGGAGGGGTTGAGCGAGGAGATCGGCTCCTGGAAGATCATCGAGATTTCTTTCCCGATGATCTGGCGACGTTCGCGGCCCGACATTTTCAGCATGTCGCGCCCGTCATAGGTGATCTCGTCGGCGGTGATCGTCGCGGTGGGCGGCAAGAGCCCCATCACCGCGAGCATCGAGACCGATTTGCCCGAGCCGGATTCGCCCACGATGGCGAGCACTTCGCGGCCCGAGACCTCGACATCGATCCCGTCCACGGCGCGGAACGCGCCCTGAGCGGTGTCGAATTCGACGGTGAGATTGCGGATTTTCAGCAAGGACATTGGCTTAGCTCCGCTTCAGTTTCGGATCGAGCGCGTCGCGAAGGCCGTCGCCCATCAGGTTGATCGCCAGCACGGTCACGAGGATCGCGAGACCCGGGAAGGTCACGACCCACCAGGCGCGCAGGATGAACTCGCGCGCTTCCGACAGCATCGTGCCCCATTCCGGGGTCGGCGGCTGCGCGCCCATGCCGAGGAAGCCAAGCGCCGCCACGTCGAGGATCGCGTTCGAGAAGCTCAGCGTGCCCTGCACGATCAGCGGCGCGAGGCAGTTCGGCAGCACCGTGCGGAACATGAGGCGCATATGGCCCGCGCCCGCGACCTGTGCGGCCATGACGTAATCGCGGTTTTTCTCCGACAGCACGGCCGCGCGGGTCAGGCGCGCGAAATGCGGCTGATAGACGATGGCGATGGCGATCATCGCGTTGATCAGCCCCGGGCCGAGCACTGCCACGAAGACGAGTGCCAAGAGCAGCGACGGGAAGGCGAGGATGATATCCATCACCCGCATGATCACGGTATCGACCCAGCCGCCGAACCAGCCGGCGAGCAGGCCGAGGATCACCCCCACGGAGAGCGCGAGCAGCACGACCATCCCGCCGATGAACAGCGAGAAGCGCGCGCCGAACAGCAGGCGCGAGAGGATATCGCGCCCGACCGCATCGGTGCCCATCAGGAAGGTGCCGTTGGCATCATGCGTCAGCGGCGTCGCCAGAAGCGCGTCGCGGAACTGCGTGTCGGGATCGAAGGGCGAGATCAGCGGTGCCGCGATCGCGGCCAGCGCGATCAGGGCGAACACCACCAGACCGATCACGGCCCCACGGTTTTCTTTGAAATAGAACCAGAACTCGGCGAATTGCGCGCGGCGCGTGCCGGCCGGAATATCGGTTTCGGTCACTTCGGACATGTCACTCACCTATGCCGGATACGCGGGTTAATCAGACCGTAGAGCAGGTCCACGATCAGGTTCACGAACATCACGATCAGCGCGATCATCAACAGCCCGCCCTGCACGGAGGGGTAGTCGCGCCGCGAGATCGAATCGACCATCCATTTGCCGATGCCCGGCCAGGAGAAGATCGTCTCGGTCAGGATCGCGCCCGCCATCAGCATACCGACCTGCAGACCGATCGTGGTGATCACCGGGATCATCGCATTGCGCAGCGCGTGGACGCCCACGACGCGGCGCGGCGGCATCCCCTTGGCGCGCGCGGTGCGCACGTAATCCTCGCCCAGCACTTCGAGCATCGCCGAACGGGTCTGGCGTGCGATCACCGCGAGCGGAATCGTGGCGAGCACGACCGCAGGCAGGATCAGGTGGCTCAGCGCCGAGGTCAGCGCGCCGGATTGCCCCGACATCAGCGCGTCCCAGATCATGAAGCCCGTCCCGTTCGGGAAGTAATACATCAGCGAGATGCGCCCCGAGACCGGCGTCCATTGCAGGATGCCCGAGAAGAGGATGATCAGCAGCAGGCCCCACCAGAAGATCGGCATCGAATAGCCCACCAGCGCGGTGCCCATCGTCGCCTGATCGAACCACGAGCCGCGCTTGATCGCGGCCAGCACGCCGATCGGCACGCCGATCACGACGGCGAGGAACATCGCGCAGACGCCCAGCTCCAGCGTGGCCGGGAAGAGCGCGAAGAACTCACCCAGCACCGGCTTGTGGGTCACGAGGCTGTCGCCGAGATTGCCATGGGCGAGTTGCCAGATGAAATCGAGATATTGCTGCCAGAGCGGGCGGTCGAAGCCGAGCTGATGCGCCAGCTCGGCATGGCGTTCGGGGCTCAGCCCGCGCTCGCCTGCCATCAGCAGCACCGGGTCCCCGGGCAGCACCCGAACGAACCCGAAGGCCACGATCGTGATGCCGATCAGCGTGGGGATCAGCCAGAGGATCTTGCCGATTATGAAACGTAACATGTCACCGGTCCTGTTTGCGGTTCTCTTCGGAACCTGTGGGGAGCCCTTGCCCGCCGCACCCAGTTGCGCCAGCGGTCATCGGTCTCCGATGTTTGGCCCCTAAAAGTATTGCGAGGCGCCCGGTCTCCCGGACGCCCCAATCACGCGGGTATTCTCAGGATCACTCCGAGATGTCCACCCCGTAGAAGTCGTGACCGCCCAGCGGGCTCATCACGTAGCCGCTGACTTTGGTCGACATCGGCATGAACACGGTCGAGTGGGCGATGGTGTCCCACGGCGCCTGCTCCTTGAAGACTTCCTGAGCCTGTTCATAGAGCTTGGTGCGCTCGGCCTGATCGCTCGATTGACGCGCCTTGGTGATCAGATCGTCGAATTTCTGATCGCACCAGAAGGCACGGTTCGCACCGCTTTCAGCCGCCGAGCAGCCCAGCAGAACCGCGAGGAAGTTGTCCGGGTCGCCGTTGTCGCCGGTCCAGCCGAGGATCACCGCACCGTCACGGGTCGGATCTTTCGACTTCTTCAGGTACTCGCCCCACTCGTAGGAGACGATGTTCGCGGTGACGCCGACCTTGGCGAGATCCGATTGCATCAGTTCCGCGGTGCGGCGTGCGTTCGGCATGTAGGGCCGCTGCACGGGCATCGCCCAGATGTTCATCTCGAGATCTTTGACGCCAGCCTCGTCGAGCATTTTCTTAGCCTGCTCAGGATCGTAGGCGTCGTCCTTGATGTCCTTGTTATAGGACCACATGGTCGGCGGGATCGGGTTCTTGGCAACCTGGCCAGCACCCTGGAAGACCGCGTCGATGATCGCGTCCTTGTTGATCGCCATGTTCAGCGCCTTGCGGACTTCCGGCTTGTCGAACGGCGCCTGCGTGGTGTTGTAGGCGAGGTAAGCCACGTTCAGACCGGGCTGCTCGTCGACCTTGATGTTCGAGTCGTCCTTGAGCGCCTGAATGTCGGCCGGCGACGGGTACGGCATGATCTGGCATTCGCCCGCCTGCAGCTTCTGCATGCGCACCGCCGGATCGGGGGTGATCGCGAAGATCAGATCGTCGACCGGGGTCTTGCCCTTGAAGTAGTCCGGGTTCGCTTTGTAGCGGATCACGGCGTCCTTCTGGTAAGCCACGAAGGAGAACGGACCGGTGCCGACCGGCACGTTGTTGATGTCAGCCTTGCGGTCTTCACCGGCGAGCTTGTCGGCATATTCCTTCGACATGATCGACGCGAAGTCCATCGCGAGGTCGGCAAGGAACGGCGCGTTCGGCTCGGACAGGGTGAACTTCACCGTGTAATCGTCGACTTTCTCGATCGATTTGATGATCGTCGGCATATCCATGCCAGCATAGTATTCATAGGAAACGCCCGGCGCGTAAGCGTAATAGGGGTTGTCCTTGTTGCCCTGACGGTCGAACGAGAAAATCACGTCATCGGCGTTGAAATCACGGCTCGGGGTAAAGCCCTCGACCGAGTGGAATTTCACGCCCTTGCGCAGGTTGAACGTGTAGGTCAGGCCGTCGTCGGAGACGTCCCAGCTTTCTGCGAGGCCCGGTTCGATCTCGGTCGTGCCCGGCTTGAATTCGACGAGCTGGTCGTAGACCGGGTGCGACGAGGCGTCGAACGTCGTGCCCGAGGTATAGGGCGCGGGATCAAAGCCTTCCGGCGACGCTTCCGAGCAATAAACGAGCGTCTTGGCGCCGGCTCCGCCTGCGGTCATCATCACCGCGGCAGCCCCCGCCAAAAGCATCGAGCGAATGGTCATGGTCTGTCCTTCCTGTTGGTTGGTCTTTTCGTGAGTGCTGCCGCCCCCTCCGGTCGCGCGGGCGCGACATCGTGGGACGGTTCAAACACAAACTGGTGAGGAGTAAATCGTGCTTTGATCACGTGGTCAATGAATGCCGCGACGTCGCGGGTCACGAGCCAGTGAAGCTTTCGTGCGAATCCTGCGGCGCGCCGCACAGTCGCGCGCCGGGGTTGCGTCGCCTCAATCGAGCGGGATTACATCCACCGCCTGCGCGCTTTGCTGACCGCCTGCGCCGCGCATCGCCCCGCGCAAAGGCGGCACGTCGTCATAGTCGCGCCCGTAGCCGACGGTGATGTAATCCTCGCCCGCATATTGATTATTGGTCGGGTCGAATTCGACCCAGCCGGTCTCGGCGCCCGCCCAGGCCCGCACCCAGGCATGCATCGCATCCGCGCCTTCCAGCCGTGGCTGGCCGGGCGGCGGATAGGTGCGCAGGAAGCCCGAGACATAGCCCGCAGGGATCCCCACCCCGCGCAGGCAGGAGATCATGATATGGCTGAAATCCTGACAGACGCCGTGGCGGTTCGCGAAGGCCTCGGCTGCGGGCGTGTTCACATCGGTCGCGCCCGCATCGAAACGCATCTCGCGGTGCAACGCGCGCCCCACCGCCTCGATCGCGCCGCGCGCGGTCTGGCCCGGCTGCAACTGCGCCTGAGCGAACTCCGTCATCTCTTTCGTCGGCGCCGCACGGCGCGAGGCCGCGAGAAAATGATGCGGCGCATTGGGCGCGAGGCTGCGGAATTGGGCGATCTCCTGCGCCAACTCCCCACGCGGCGAGGACAGGTCCAGCCCCGGCTCCGCGAGCCCCCGGTCAATCTTGGCGGTGAGGGTCACGCCGATCTCGGCGATCGGCGCGTGCCAGACCGCCGAGGTCATCGTATTGCCGAAGAAATCGCGCGAGTCATGGCGCTCATCGGGCGGCGGATCGAAGCTGAGCAGTCGCGACGTGACCGTTTGCATCCCCGCAATGTCCGAAGGCAGCACCCGCAGCAGCGTCCGCGCATGATCGGAGGGCGCGTTATACCGGTAGCTCAGCTTTAACTTCACCTCGTAACGCATTCGCTTACCTCAGATATTTCTGCGACACGAGATCGGAGAGCCGGAACAGGTCCGACCGGATCTGCTGCAACATCTGGGGCGTGACCTCCTCGGGTTCGATCACCGAGAGCTGCGTGCGCAGAGGCATCAGCGCGCGCAGCAGATCGCCCGGACGCCCGGCCACCTCGGCCTCGGGAAGCTCATCAAGAAGCCCCTTCAACCGATTGAGATGAAACAGAATTGCGCGCGGGTTGGCGGCGTCGAGCACCAGCAGGTCCAGCACCGTCTCCAGATTGGTGCGCACGCGGTAGCGGCGCTGGTGGGTGATGACGCTGTCGGCCACCTCCACCGTCAGATCGAGCGCGCCTTCCGGCGCATCCTCGGCGGTGAAACGGATGAGCAGCGCGGCAATCCCGTCGGCGCGTTCCAACGCCCGCCCGATCGACAGGAAGCGCCAGCCCTCGAAGCGATACATGTTCTCGTGCACGAGACCGGAGAAGCCGGTGATCTTGCGCAAAAGCACCCCCATCGCGCGCGCCGTATCGTCGCCGGGGCGCGCGGTGCTCACCATCCCGCGGGCGGTCTTCGACAGGTCCTTCAGCGCGAGCCAGCCATCGGTCGAGAACCGGTCGCGCACTTTCGACGCACAGGCCTGCGCCGCATCGAGCCGCTGCAAAAGTGCATCCGGCACGGGTTGCGAGATATCGAACCCGTGCGCGCCGAGGAACTCCGCCAGACGAGCCAACCGCTCGTCTTCCGGGCTGCCTGTCGCGGCGAGGCGCAGGTGATAGGCGCGGATCACCCGGATCGAGTCCTCGCAGCGCTCGATGTAGCGGCCGAGCCAATAAAGGTTGTCGGCGGCGCGTGCAGGCAGCGTGCCGGGAATCTTGCGGCGGAAGGTGCCGGTCTGGCGCGGCGCCATGCTCGCCGAGGGCACTGGCTTGTCCGAGACGATCCAGACATCGGCCACAGCCCCGCCCTGCTGCATCGACAGCGCGGTCGCATCGCCCTCTGGTCCGATCCGGGCATAGCCGCCCTTCATGAACTGCCAACCCTGCGGCGTGCGCGCGGCAAACACCCGCACCGTCATCGGACAGGGCCGGACCGAGCCGCCGCCCTGCCCGTCGTCATGCCATGCGGGCGTCGTGGACAGCGTCACCGCCTCCTGGCCCACCAGATGCCGGCCCTCGGCCTCCAGCCAATCCGCGATGGACGCCTCCGCACCCGAGCGGAACTGCCCGCCCAGCGCGGTCGCGGCATCCAGATCGAAGGGCAGGTTCACCGCCATCGCAGGGCCGATCATCATGTTCTCGGCATTGGCGCGCACATGGGCGCGCTCGGACGCGCCGCCGCACCACCAAGTCGCGATATTGGGCATGGCGAGCGGCTGCCCCGTCAGCACCCGCGAAATCTTCGGCAGAAAGGCCATCAACGCGCGGGTCTCCAGCACGCCCGCGCCCAGCGCATTGACCATCGCGAGATTGCCCTCGCGCACCGCCTCCATCAGACCGGGCGTGCCGATCTGGGTGTCGGGGTCCATCTCGAGCGGATCGACGAAGCCCGCATCCATCCGCCGCCAGAGCGCGCCCAAGGGTTGCGGCCCCTCGATCGTGCGCACCATCGCCTCGCCATTCTGCACCAGCAGATCCTCGCCTTCGAGAAGCGACAGGCCGAGGTAGCGCGCGATATAGGTATGCTCGTAATAGCTGTCATTGGCCGGGCCCGGCGTCAGGATCGCGGCGCGGCGCATATCGCCCTCGCCCCGCCCCGCAAGCGTCTCTAGCGCGGCGCGGAAGTCACCAAAGAATGTGGCGAGCTTATGGATATGATCGCGCGGGAAGCTCTCGGGGAAGATGCGCCCCGTGGCCATACGGTTCTCCAGCGCGAACCCCGCCCCCGAGGGCGCCTGCGTCCGATCCCCCAGCACGAACCACGACCCGTCCGGCGAGCGCCCGATCTCGAAGGCGAGGAAATGCAGGTAATTGCCCCCCTTGGGCTGCACCCCCACCATCGGGCGCATCCAGTGCTTATTGCCCGCGATCAGTTCCGGCGGCAGATGTCCGTTCGCGACGAGACTTCCCGGCCCGTAGAGATCGGCCATCACCGCCTCGAGCAGATCGGCCCGCTGTGCCAGCCCCTCGCAGATGCCCGACCACTCGCTTTCATGCAGCACGACGGGGATATGGCTCAGCGGCCATTCGCGCTCGGCCAGCACATCATTGGAATATTGCCGGTAATAGACGCCCGCATCGCGCAGGTACTGATTGGCGCGTTCGAAGCGTTGCGGGATTTCCCCGGGTTCGAGCTGCAGGAACTTCTCCACGAAGGGCCGCCAGACGCGCCGCATCGCACCGGAGCGTTCGAACAGCTCGTCGGCCACGCCCGGCACGGGCGCATAGCCCGCCAGAAGCGGGTGCTGTTCGAGCGGGCTCGCAGCGTCGGACGTATTGGGGCTTTGCATCGGGTCTCCGTTAGGCTCGGATCAACTCAGCCCGACAGGACGTCGCAGGTCAAGCGTCAGGGGAAACTCCGGGTGGGGGGTCTCCGGTTCCGGGCGATAGGCCCCCGGCGTGTGACCGTGCCCCTCGAAGCGCGCCAATCGGCGGGCTTCCGCCTCGTTGCCGTTCACCGGGAAGGTATCGTAGTTGCGCCCCCCCGGATGGGCCACGTGATAGATGCAGCCCCCGATCGCCCTGCCCGTCCAATCGTCATAGATGTCGAAGGTCAGCGGCGCATTGACCGGCAGCGTCGGATGCAGCGCCTCGGCGGGTTGCCACGCCTTGAAGCGTACCCCGGCGACGGACACCCCGCTTTCCTGCGTGCGCGCCAGCGGCACGGGACGACGGTTGCACATCACCTTGTAGCGGTCCTGATGGAGCGAGGTCATCTTCACCTGCAAACGCTCCACCGAGCTGTCGGTGTAGCGCACTGTGCCGCCAATGGCGCCGGTCTCTCCCAGCACATGCCACGGCTCGAGCGCCTGACGGATCTCGAGATGCACGCCTTCGGCCTCGATCTGACCGCAGAAGGGGAAGCGGAACTCCGATTGCGCCTCGAACCATTGCGGATCGAGATCGAAGCCGTGGCGACGCAGGTCGGCGAGAAGATCGGTGAAATCCTCCCAGAGGTAATGCGGCAGCATGAAGCGGTCATGCAGCACCGTCCCCCAGCGCACCGAACGCCCCTCTACCGGCGCATTCCAGCACCGCGCGATGATGGCGCGCAGCAGGAGTTGTTGCGCGAGCGACATGCGCGGGTCCGGCGGCATCTCGAAGCCGCGGAACTCGACGAGGCCGAGGCGACCGGTCGGCCCGTCGGGCGAATACATCTTGTCGATGCAAATCTCGGCGCGGTGGGTGTTGCCGGTGACGTCGGTCAGCATGTTGCGCAGAAGCCGATCCACCAGCCACGGCGGCGGCACATTGCCTGCCTCTGGCGGATGGATCTGGCTCAGCGCGATTTCCAGCTCGTAAAGCGTATCGTGCCGTGCCTCGTCGATGCGAGGTGCCTGCGAGGTTGGGCCGATGAAGAGGCCCGAGAACAGATAGGACAGCGAGGGATGCCGCTGCCAGATCAGGATGAGCGATTTCAGCAGATCGGGGCGACGCAGGAAGGGGCTGTCGAGAAGCGTCTCCCCTCCGACCACGACATGGTTGCCGCCCCCCGTGCCGGTATGGCGCCCGTCGATCATGAACTTGTCGGCCCCCAGCCGCGACTGGCGGGCCTCCTCGTAGATCGCCTCGGTGGTGGCGACGCAGTCCTCCCAGCTATGGGCGGGATGGATATTCACCTCGATCACGCCGGGATCGGGCGCGACACGGATCACGTTGAGACGCGGATCATGCGGTGGGGCGTAGCCTTCGATATGGATCGGCAGCCCCATCGCCTTGGCGCTTTCCTCGGCGGCGGCGATCAGTTCGAGGTAATCCTCTAGATCCTCGGTCGGCGGCATGAAGACGCATAGCCGCCCATCGCGGGGTTCGACCGAGATCGCGGTGCGCACGACGCCGTCGATGGTATCGAGATCCTGCTCGACGATCCGCTGCCCCGGCTCGGCCGATTGCGCCTCAGAGACGGGCTGGCTGTGCTCCTCCGTGGGCTTGTCGACCAAACCCTTCTCGGCAGCCTTCTCCATCTCGGCATGGAAGTCGGGCAAATCGCCTTTGGGCAGCGAGGTGTCGGTGACGTAGTGATAGGGATATTGCGCGGGCGGCACATAGGGCAGCGCGCCCAGCGGCAGGCGGAAGCCCGCAGGGCTGTCCCCGGGGATCAGGAACAGCTTGCCGCGCCGGGTCTTCCACTTCTCCGAGCGCCAGCGATGGCCGGGCTGCGCCTTGGCCTGCCAGCGCTGCACCGGGAGGATATAGCCCGTCGGCGTCTCCAGCCCGCGACTGAAGACCCGGGCGAAGCGCGCGCGATCCTCGGGGTTCTTCAGCTTGCTGTCATCGGGCGTGACATTCTCCGGCAGGTTGCCCTCTTTCAGCATCCATTCGGCGGGGTCTTCATAGGCGGGCTGGGCGTGCTCGGGCTCGATCCCCAGATGTTCGGCGATGCCGCGCATCAAGGTACCGGCCTCCTCCGGCCCCGCGCCGGTCTTGTCGCCCTCCTTGGCGATCAGATCCTCGTCGCGCCAGATCGGCTTGCCGTCGCGCCGCCAGTAGAGCGAGAAGGTCCAGCGCGGCAGGCTCTCGCCCGGATACCACTTCCCCTGCCCATAATGCAGGAAGCCCCCCGGCGCGAAGCGATCGCGCAGCCGCCGGATCAGTTCATCGGCCAGCGCACGCTTTTGCGGCCCCACGGCGGCGGTGTTCCACTCGTCGCTCTCGAAGTCGTCGATGGAGACGAAGGTCGGCTCGCCCCCCATCGTCAGACGCACATCGCCCGCTCTCAGGCTTTCATCCACCTTGCGCCCCAGCGCATTGAGCCGCTCCCAGGCCTCGTCGGAAAACGGCTTGGTGATGCGCGGATGTTCGGCCACCCGGTCCACCGTCATGTCGAAAGCGAAACTCACCTCCGGGCTGCCGACAGAGGAGAAGCCCCCCGAGATCGGCGCGGCATTGCGGAAATGGGGTGTGGCCGCCAGCGGGATGTGGCTCTCGCCGGTCAGCAATCCGGATGTCGGGTCCAGACCGATCCAGCCCGCGCCAGGGATGAAGACCTCGCACCAAGCGTGCAGATCGGTAAAGTCGTGATCGGTGCCAGACGGCCCGTCGAGCGCCTCCAGATCGGGCTTCAGCTGAATCAGGTAGCCCGAAACGAACCGCGCCGCGAAGCCGAGATGCCGCAGCACCTGCACCAAGAGCCACGAGCTGTCCCGGCACGAGCCCGAGCGTTTCTCTAGGGTCTCCTCGGGCGTCTGCACGCCGGGGTCCATGCGGATCGTGTAATCGACGACCTTGGAGACATGCGCATTCAGCGCGACGAGGAAATTGACCGTCCCTTTGATCGTGTAGTCGATCTCGCCGATGAACTGCGCCAGACGCGGGCCTTCCGGCTCGGGGGTTCGGTAGATCGACAGGTCGTCACGCAGTTCTTCGGGATAGTCGAAGGGCCATTCCTCGGCGAATTCCTCGGTGAAGAAGTCGAACGGGTTGTAGACGGTCATGTCCGCCGTCAGGTCCACCTCGATCTTCAGCTCTGTCACCGGCTCGGGAAAGACGAAGCGCGCGAGCCAGTTGCCGTAGGGGTCCTGCTGGTGATTCACGAAATGCCCGCCGGGCGAGACCTTGAGCGAATGCGAGATCACCCGGGTGCGCGAATGCGGCGCTGGCCGCAGGCGAATGATCTGCGGGCCGAGCGTCACCGGGCGGTCATAGGTGTAATGGGTCAGGTGATAAATGCTGGCATGGATCGCCATAAGTCTCGCTCCCGCAATAAGTCTTCGCGATTTCACGATGACGGAGGCGGCGCTCGGGTAAAAGCCGCAATTTCAAAAAATGCGCCCTGCCCCTGCCCATTGGTCAATCGAACGCCCAAAAAGCGGGCAGGCAGGCAGCGGCAAAATATTTCCGATCAATTCACTCAGGCATTGACGCGTTCGTGAGCGACCGCTACCTCTTCGCTCACGAAAACGCGAATGGAGACTTCAATGACCCGGACCCTCGCCCTCGCCCTGATGGGCACGGCCCTCGCCACGCCGACGCTTGCGGATGTGAACATCTACTCCCACCGTCAGCCCGAACTGATCCAGCCCGTGCTCGACGCCTTCACCGAAGAGACCGGGATCGCGGTGAACATCGCCTATGTCGAGAAAGGCATGGTCGAGCGCCTGAAAGCCGAGGGCGACCGCTCCCCCGCCGATCTGGTGCTGACCGTCGACATTGCGCGGCTGAGCGAAGTGGTGAATGCGGACGTGACGCAGGCGGTCGAGGACCCGGCGCTGCAAGACGCGATCCCCGCCGAATTCCGCGACCCGCAGAACCACTGGTTCGGCCTGACCTCGCGCGCCCGCATCGTCTATGCCTCGAAAGAGCGCGTGTCCGATGGCGAGGTCACGACCTATGAAGACCTCGCCTCCGAAAAATGGAAGGGCCGCATCTGCACCCGCTCCTTCACCTCGGATTACAACGTCGCGCTGACCTCGGCCTATCTCGCCCATCACGGCGAAGAGGCGACCAAGGAATGGCTCGAAGGGCTGAAGGCGAACCTCGCCAAGACGCCCGAGGGCAACGACCGCAGCCAGGTGAAGTCGATCTGGGCGGGCGAGTGCGACATCTCGCTGGGCAACACCTATTACATGGGTCAGATGCTCGCCGATCCCGAGCAGGCGCAATGGGCCAATTCCGTGCGCATCACCTTCCCGGTCTTCGAGGAAGGCGGCACCCATATGAACGTCTCGGGCATGGCGATGACCAAATCCGCGCCGAACCGCGAGGACGCGCTCAAGCTGATGGAATTCCTCGTCTCGGATGAGGCGCAGGAAATCTACGCCCAGACCAACCACGAATTCCCGATCAAGCCGGGCGTTGCGCGGTCCGAACTGGTGCAAAGCTGGGGCGAGTTCACGCCCGATACGCTGGACCTCGCGAAGCTGGCCGAGTTGCGCCCAACCGCGCTCAAGCTGATCGACGAGGTCGATCTCGACGGCTGATCGCGATCAGACACGAAACAGAGAAAGCGGCGTCCAGCGGGCGCCGCTTTTTTCATTGTCCGGAAATGGTGAGCAACCGATGCGGTTACTGGGCCGCGATCTGTAGCGCCTCGTCGGGGCCGATGCGCACGCCGTCGATCGCGGCCATTTGCTCCAGATCCTGCTCGTAGCGGCGCTGCAGCGAGGCCCGGTCGAGCGGATCGAACTCGGCGATCGGCGTGCCTTGCGGCTGCTGGTGATGGAACCGCGCCAGACGGCGTTTCTGTTTCGGCCCGATCACGACGCCCGAATGGTGCAGGCGCTGCATCATCGCGATCACCGTATCGGCATGCGCGGCCTCGGCATCGGGCGCGGGATCGAGCGACGCGCCCGGCACCAGCGCGGCCATCGCCTCGCCGATCTTCGAGCCATGCGGCAGCACGATGATTTCGCGCGGGTTGAGACCGGCTTTCAGATCGCGCACCACGTTCACCCAGCGGCGCGGACGCGCCATCAGGCGCGGCGTCAGCTCTGCGAAGGGCTTGAGCGGGCGGCGCGCGGCGAGATCACGCCAGAGCGCCGGGTAATAGTCTTCATAACTCGGCGCATAGAGCACCACGCGCCCGACCGAACCGCTCAGCGCCTCGCGGAACCGCTCGGCCCGTTCCTGAGCCCGGGCGAAAAGGTGATAGAGCCCCGCCGCCGCATCGCCGATCAATTGGGAATCGAGGTGGACACGCCCGCCAGCCGCAGCCCCGATCACCGCCGGACCATAGCCTGCGCGGGCCAAAGCGTCCTGCCCACAGCCAAGCGTGCGTGCCATCTGGCCACTCATTCCACCCGAAGCGGGCGCTGCGATGAAGATGTGATGCTGGTTCATGTCTGGGTGTCCTTCCCTGCAGATAGTGGTCTAGAGACCGATTGTGGCCAAATGTGGCCGCCCGCAGGAAAGCTTCGCGGCGAACACACGCATAGGTAATGTCGATTTGGTGTGCCCGAGGGTCACCCCTCCCCATATCTGGACATCGCCGCGCCGCCGCGCCAAGGTCGCGCCGAACCCGCGAAGGAGGCGAATATGGCGCGCAAGATCATCATCGATACCGATCCCGGACAGGATGACGCGGTGGCGATCCTGCTGGCGCTGGCCAGCCCCGACCTCGAAGTTCTGGGCATCACCTGTGTCGCCGGGAACGTGCCGCTGCCGCTGACGTCCAAGAACGCGCGCGTGGTCTGCGAACTGGCCGGGCGGACGGATGTGCCGGTCTATGCGGGCTGCGACCGGCCGCTCGCGCGCGACCTGGTCACGGCGGAATATGTCCATGGCAAGACCGGGCTCGACGGGATCGAACTGCCCGAGCCTCAGATGCCGCTACAGGACCAGCACGCGGTCGACTTCCTGATCGAGACGCTGCGCGCCCATCCCGCCGGCAGCGTGACGCTCTGCCCACTGGGCCCGCTCACCAATATCGCGACCGCGCTCCAACGCGCCCCCGACATCGCCGAGAAGATCGCAGAGATCGTGCTGATGGGCGGCGCCTATTTCGAGGTGGGCAACACCACGCCCGCCGCCGAATTCAACATCCATGTCGACCCGCAGGCCGCCGAGATCGTGTTCAAATCCGGCGTGCCGCTGGTGGTGATGCCGCTCGACGTGACGCATAAGGCGCTCACCACCCGCGCCCGCGTCGAGGCGTTCCGCAATCTCGGCACCCGCGTCGGCCATGCGGTCGCCAGCTGGACCGATTTCTTCGAGCGGTTCGACATGGCGAAATACGGCTCCGAAGGTGCGCCGCTGCACGACCCCTGCGTGATCGCCTATCTGCTCAAGCCCGACCTGTTCATCGGACGGCATATCAATGTCGAGATCGAGACCGTGTCGGAGCTGACCATGGGCATGACCGTCGCCGACTGGTGGCGCGTGACCGACCGGGCGCCGAATGCGATGTTCATGGGCGACCTGGATGCCGAAGGGTTCTACACGCTCCTGACCGAGCGGATCGCGCGGCTCTGAAAGCTGGGAGGGGCGCTGCCCCGCTTCGCTGACGCGAAGCCCCCGGGATATTTTCTCAAGAGCGAAGATGAAAAGAGCGAAGACCGGATCGACCCGCGTCTTCGCTCTTTCCAAATATCCCGGGGGGACAGGCCGCAAGGCCTGAGGGGGCAGCGCCCCCCCTGCCCGGTTTACTTGTCTTCCACCGTCGCCTTGACGATGTAATCGGGGTCCTCGACCACGCCGTTGCGCGCCGCGTCGCCCTTCTTGATCTTGTCGACCACATCCATGCCGCTCACGACATGGCCCACGACGGTATATTGCCCGTCGAGATGGGGCGCGGGGGCGAACATGATGAAGAACTGCGAATTGGCCGAGTTCGGATCGGCGGAGCGGGCCATGCCCACGATGCCGCGCTGGAAGGAGATGTTCGAGAATTCCGCCGGAAGGTCGGGCAGATCGGAGCCGCCCATACCGGCCATCGACGTATCTCCGCCCTTCTTGCCGAACTGCACATCGCCCGTCTGGGCCATGAAGCCGTCGATCACGCGGTGGAAGACGACATCGTCGTATTTGCCTTCCTTGGCGAGCGTCATCAGGCGTTCGGCGGATTTCGGGGCCTTGTCGGTGAGCAGGTCGATCACGACCTTGCCCTCGGTCTGACCGCCGATCTGCAGGACGAGCTTCGGACCGCCGGTATCGGCCACGCCCGAGCTGTCTTGTGCGAAGGCAGCAGGCGCTGCGACCACGAGGCTTGCGGCGGCGGCGAGAACGGTGCGGCGCAGAATATTACGCATCGGCGGCCACCTTCACCGAGATCATCCGGTCGGGGTTCTGCGGCGGCTCGCCGCGCGCGATCTTGTCGACATTCTCCATGCCTTCAATCACGCGGCCATAGACCGTGTATTGACCGTTGAGGAAATGGTTGTCCTTGAAGTTGATGAAGAACTGCGAGTTGGCCGAGTTCGGGTTTTGCGAGCGCGCAGCGCCCAGCGTCCCGCGATCATGCGGCAGCTTCGAGAATTCCGCCGGAAGATCGGGATATTGCGACCCGCCCGTGCCCGCGCGGCCCGGATTGTAGTCCTTTTCCATATTCGCGTTCGCGACATCGCCGGTCTGGGCCATGAAGCCCTCGATCACGCGGTGGAAGGCCACGTTGTCATAGGCGCCGTCGCGGGCGAGTTGCTTCATGCGCTCGGCATGTTTCGGGGCGACGTCGCTGAGAAGCTCAATCACGACCGGCCCGTCCTTGAGCTCGATGATGATCGTGTTCTCGGGATCCTTGATATCGGCCATTGGGTCCTCCGTTGAAAATTTGGGCCGACCATAGGAGCGAGGCCCTTGCGCGGCAAGGACAAAGCGCCGCAGTTCGGTCAGCCGTGTTGACGCGACCCATCGCCGCAGGCATGAAGAACGCAAGCCGCGGGAGCGGGCCACATTCACGATGGTCCCCTGCGCCGATAGGGAGAGTGATTTCATGGCTTGGAAAACCCTCGACGAGGTCGATCTGGACGGCAAGGTCGTGCTGGTGCGCGTGGATATCAACGTGCCCGTGGAGAACGGAAAAGTGACCGATGCCACGCGCATCGAGAAGATCGTGCCGACCGTGCAGGACATCATGTCGAAGGGCGGCAAGCCGGTGCTGCTGGCGCATTTCGGTCGCCCCAAGGGCCAGGTCGTCCCCGAAATGAGCCTCGAGCCGCTGGTTCCCGCGCTGGAGAAGGCCTTCGGCTTCCCGGTGAAATTCGCCAAGGACTGCGTCGGCGGCCCCGCGAAGGAAGCCGTGGGCGCGCTGCAGAAAGGCGAGGTTCTTCTGCTGGAGAACACCCGCTTCCACGCAGGCGAAGAGAAGAACGATCCGATGCTGGCCGCCGAGATGGGCGCGCTTGGCGAGGTCTACGTCAACGACGCCTTCTCGGCGGCGCACCGCGCCCATGCCTCGACCGAAGGCATCGCGAAGATTCTGCCCGCAGCCGCCGGTCGCCTGATGGAAGCCGAGCTGAAGGCGCTCGAGGCGGCCCTCGGTGACCCCGAGCGTCCGGTGACGGCGGTCGTGGGCGGCGCGAAGGTCTCGACCAAGCTCGACCTGCTGGGCAATCTGGTGGCCAAGGTCGATCACCTGATCATCGGCGGCGGCATGGCCAACACTTTCCTCGTGGCGCAGGGCATCGATGTCGGCAAATCGTTGGCCGAGCGCGACATGGCCGACACGGCGAAAGAGATCATGGAGAAGGCCAAGGATGCGGGCTGCAAGATCCACCTGCCCGTCGACGTGGTCGTGGCGCGCGAGTTCAAGGCGGGCGCCGAGAACGAGACCGTGGCCAATGACGCCTGCCCGGCGGATGCGATGATCCTCGATGCCGGTCCGAAATCCGTCGAGGAGATCACGAAGGTCTTCGAGAACTCGCGCACGCTGATCTGGAACGGCCCGCTCGGCGCGTTCGAGATCGCGCCCTTCGATGCGGCGACCAATGCGGCGGCGGCGAAAGCGGCCGAGCTGACCCGCGACGAGAAACTGATCTCGGTCGCAGGTGGCGGCGATACGGTCGCGGCGCTCAACAAGGCCGATGCGGCGAAGGACTTCTCCTATATCTCGACCGCGGGCGGTGCCTTCCTCGAGTGGATGGAAGGCAAGGTCCTGCCGGGCGTCGCGGCGCTCGACCAGCAAAGCTGAGCTTGGCGCCCTGTGACAGGGCGCAGAGACCGATCGGGCCGGGGCTGCGAGAGCGCCCCGGCCCTTTTCATTTGCGCGTCTTTTCGCGGCGCGGGACGCTGCGCAGCGGCGAGGTCACGCCAAAATTCACGCCATTTCGCGATGTTAGCGTCACCAGCGTTGCATCGCCTCGGCGCGGAAACTATCCCTTCAGACGACCCAATATCCCGCAGGAGGAATTTCCATGTCCAACGCCAAGCAGACCGAGCAGATGCGCGAGGGCAACGGCTTCATCGCAGCCCTCGACCAATCGGGCGGCTCCACCCCCAAGGCGCTGCGTCTCTACGGGATCGAGGAAGACGCCTATAACGGCGAAGAGGAAATGTTCGACCTGATTCACCAGATGCGTGCGCGGATCATCAAATCCCCCGCCTTTACCGGCGAGAAAGTTGTCGGCGCGATCCTGTTCGAGCAGACGATGGATCGCGAGATCGACGGCACGCCCACTGCCACCTACCTTTGGGAAAAGCGCGGCGTGGTGCCCTTCCTGAAGATCGACAAGGGGCTGGAAGCCGAGGAAAACGGCGTGCAGCTGATGAAGCCGATCCCGAACCTCGACGATCTGCTGTCGCGCGCGGTCAAGGCGGGCATCTTCGGCACCAAGGAGCGTTCGGTGATCTCGGCGGCCAATGTCGGCGGCATCAAGGCGATCGTCGATCAGCAGTTCGAGCTGGGCATGCAGGTGTTGAGCCACGGGCTCGTGCCGATCCTCGAGCCGGAAGTGACGATCTCGATTGCTGACAAGGACGAGGCCGAGCAGATGCTGCTGGCCGAGATCCTGAGCCATCTCGACACGGTGCCCGAGGGCAAGCAGGTGATGCTGAAGCTCTCGCTGCCGACCGAGCCGAACCGCTACAAGCCGCTGGTCGATCACCCGAAGGTGCTGAAGGTCGTGGCGCTCTCGGGCGGCTATTCGCGCGACGAGGCGAACGAGAAGCTGGCCAAGAACACCGGCATGATCGCGTCCTTCTCGCGCGCGCTGACCGAGGGCCTCTCGGCGCAGCAGTCGGACGAGGAGTTCAACGCGATGCTGGAAGAGGCGATCACCTCGATCCACGCAGCCTCGGTGGCGGGGTAAGATCGGTTAACCGATCAGGGGGCTCTGCCCCCACTCCCTGCGGGAGCTCCCCCGGGATATTTGAACCAAGCCGAAGCGGGGCGTCGGGAGGCGGCCCGCTTTTTGCACCGCACACGACCTTGCGGCGTCGCGCCGGGACACGCTAAAGCTGAACATCCCAGACAGGAAAGGTGCAGGCTCCGTGCAACGACATGTCGTTCTGTTTCGTCGCATGGCGCGGCCGCTCGCGCAGCGTGGGTCGGCCTATATGCGGGCCGAGCAGCTGGTCGAATTGCTGAGACCCCATCTCGATCCGGGGATCACTCTGTCTGTACGTCCGTTCCATGCGCTCGTGATGCCGCCGATTGCGATGCGCGCCGTGGCGCGCAGCATTCCGCGCGGCGCGCTGTGCATCTTCGTAAAATCCGCCGCGAAACACCTCACGCGCGCGCATCTGGCCCCGCTACGCAAACGCGGGATCATCGTCGCGCAGGATGTGGTCGACATGAAGCTGCGCCATGTGCGGCCCGAATTGTTCGACTTGCTGATCGCGGCTTCGCTGCGCGGCCAACAGGCGCTGCGAGACCTTTGCGCTGACAAGGGCCTTTCCTGTCCGGTCGAGCTGCTGCATCACCATTTCGACCCACGCCTGCAAGCGCTGACGCTGCCCGAGCGACCCGAGTTCTCCTGCGGCTATATCGGGCGACCGGACAATGCGATGATCCCCGGGGCGATCCGCGCCGAGGTTGAGACGGTCGATATTTCGGTGGTCGAGGATTTCGAACGCGCCCTGCCTCGGATCGGAAGCTTCGCGCTGCATTACGGCGTGCGCCCCGAGAGCCAGACCGCGCATGGCGTCAATCGCGGCTACAAACCGTTTACGAAGGGCTTCACCGCCGCGGCCTGCAACGCGAATATCCTCGTCAATCGCGATGTCGATGATGCGGTGGAGATGCTCGGTGCGGATTATCCGTTTCTGACCGACCCGACGCCCGAGAGCATCACCGAGACATTCCGGCTGGCACAGGACAGCTATGGCGGGCCGCTCTGGCGTGACGCGCTGGACCGGATGGAGGCGATGCGCGCGACGGTCGAACCGGCCGCCCTCGCGCGGCAGTTAACCGAAATTATTACCCGCGCCGCCCCTCTGGGCTGAGAGCGCGTCATAATACGCCACCGCCTTGCGGTCCTCGACCGGCGCGCGTTCGATCTCGGCGACTTTCTGCAGCACGCGTTTGCGATACCCTTCGGCGCCGCCGAAATTGATCGGGCCGCGGGAGAGTTTGGTCTCCAGCTCGGCTTTCGACAGCAGATAGTAGTGGTTCAGCTGCAGCGGGCTCGAGGTGAAGAACGCCGCCTGCTTGCGCGCGCGGTTTGACACCACCTGCCCCGCCGCGTTGGCGGTGCGGTCGCCCATATCCACGGTCTCGAAACTATGCACGCCCACAGCGGAGACGCGGGACGGATCGACGATGCATTTGAAGCGCAGCAGATCGCTGTCGCGGGCGTAGGGAACGGGCGCGCGGTCGGTGAAGGCGCGCGTCACCCAGGCCTCGGGGCGCGTCTCGTGGCCCGCGTGACCGAACATGTGCCAGGGCAGCGATATGTTCGAGTGATCACCATGCTGCGTGATCGCCTCCATCAGGCTCAGCCCGGGATCGGGGACGAGGAATTCGTCGATATCGATGAAGGCCATGCGCTCGAAATCGGCGCCGAAGGTGGTGACCGCATGGGCATAGGCCGCGACCTGCTGCGAGATGCGGCGCTGCGTCGCCGGATCGTAGCCCGCCATGCGCCAGGGGGTCACGGTGACGGACGCCGCGAAGGGCGACGCGGCGATCTTGGCCAGCGTGTCGTCGGTGCAACCATTGTCATAGAGAAAGACGTGGCGCGCCCCGGCCGCCGTATGAAATTCCAGCCATTCGAGAATGTAGTCGCCCACGTTCTTCACGATGGCGACGAGAGCCAGTCCCTCGCGCCCTTCGGCTGCGCGCGGCGCGGTGATGCCGAAGAGCCGCATCTTCTTCGACCCGACCGCCTTGATGAACCCGGAGATGCTCACATGCGCGCCTTTCCTGCTGCGAAACCTGCCTAGCCAGATGCGCGCGCCGGGGCAAGTCTGCGCGCATGCGGGGCCACGCGTGCGGGGCGGACCGCTGAATGCGCAACACAGTGCGCAACGGCATGCGAAATCTTTGCAGAATTGATCATCCGGGGGATTCCAATGACGAATCACATGTGACATGATTCGAGACACGGGGCCCGTCAGAGGCCATGGCGCGGGTCTGGGGGACAGGCACGCGACCAGCGAAGAAGCGAGGCAGGACAATGGTGATGAGACGCCCCACGATCGGGCCTCTGATTTTCGTGACCGTGGCGGTGGTGCTGGGCGCCTATTTCGCCTTTGCCGCCGTGCAGGGGCGTTACGGGATTCTCAGCCGCGTGCAGATCGAAGCGGAGATCGACGCCAAGCGCGCCGAGCGTGATGCCCTGCGCGCCAAGGTCGACCGGATGGCCAACCTGACCCATCGCCTCTCCGACGATTACCTCGATCTGGACCTCCTCGACAGCCGGGCGCGCGAAGTGCTGGGCGCGATGCGCTCGGACGAGATCGTGATCCGCTGAGAGGCTTATAGGCCTGCCCATTTTCGCGGCACAAACATCGCTCGAAAACCGCCTCACCGGCCCTAGTTGAAACGTGAGCGCCATTCCTGCCCTGCGATACCGCAGGGTCATTGCCTTCGGCCCGGCATTGCTGTAAGGAATGGTTTAACGCTAAACTATTCCGGCCAAGGGAGGTCTGACCAATGGCAGCACGGAAAGGCTCGGCGAGCGGCGCCAAAGCGGGCGCGAATGTCTCGGCCGAGGAACTCAAGCAATATTACCATGACATGCTGCTGATCCGGCGCTTCGAAGAGAAGGCCGGTCAGCTTTACGGCATGGGTCTGATCGGCGGCTTTTGCCACCTCTATATCGGGCAGGAAGCGGTGGTCGTCGGCCTCGAGGCTGCGGCGAAGGAAGGCGATAAGCGCGTCACCTCTTATCGCGATCACGGGCATATGCTCGCCTGCGGGATGGACCCGAAAGGCGTGATGGCCGAGCTCACGGGTCGCGATGGCGGCTACTCGAAGGGCAAGGGCGGCTCGATGCACATGTTCTCGAAAGAGAAGCATTTCTACGGCGGCCACGGCATCGTCGCAGCGCAGGTGCCGATCGGCGCGGGCCTCGCCTTCGCGGATAAGTACAAGGGCAACGACAACGTCACCTTCACCTATTTCGGCGATGGTGCGGCGAACCAGGGCCAGGTCGCAGAGACCTACAACATGGCGCAGCTCTGGGA
The DNA here is from genome assembly GCF_002020145.1 of Thioclava sp. DLFJ4-1. NCBI lineage: Bacteria > Pseudomonadati > Pseudomonadota > Alphaproteobacteria > Rhodobacterales > Paracoccaceae > Thioclava > Thioclava sp. DLFJ4-1. The sequence continues at coordinate 154,053 of NZ_MPZT01000003.1, read as the reverse complement.
TCTTCCGGTCGTCTTCGTGATCGAGAACAACCAATATGCCATGGGCACCAGCGTGAAGCGTGCGACCAAGTCGCCCGACTTCTACGAGCGCGGCATCGCCTATGGCATCGCGGGCGAAGAGGTCGACGGGATGGACGTGCTGGCGGTGAAGCAGGCCGGCGAGAAGGCCGTCGCGCACTGCCGCTCGGGCAAGGGCCCCTACATTCTCGAGATCAAGACCTATCGCTATCGCGGCCACTCGATGTCGGACCCGGCGAAATACCGGACCCGCGAAGAGGTGCAGAAGATGCGCGAAGAGCGCGACGCGATCGAGCATATCCGCCAGCTTCTGCTGACCGGCAAGCACGCGACCGAGGACGAGCTCAAGCAGGTCGACAAGGATATCAAGGCGATCGTCAACGGCGCCGCCGATTTCGCCAAAGAGAGCCCCGAGCCCTCCGCGGATGAACTTTACACCGACATCTATACCGATGTCGCGCCGCAGAACGCCTGAGGGGGGAAAGACAGATGGCAACCAAGATTCTGATGCCCGCGCTCTCGCCCACGATGGAAGAGGGCACGCTGGCGAAATGGCTCAAGAAAGAGGGCGACGAGATTTCGGCCGGTGACATCATCGCCGAGATCGAGACCGACAAGGCCACGATGGAATTCGAAGCGGTCGACGAAGGCACGCTGGGCAAGATCCTCGTCGCCGAAGGCACCTCCGGCGTGAAGGTCAACGACCCGATCGCGGTGATGCTGGAAGAAGGCGAAGACGCCTCCGCCGCCGAAGAGGCCGAAGCGCCCGATACCGGGTCGGACGCCGCCGAAAGCGACGACGAAGGCGAGCCTGCGAAGACCCCGGCCAAGGCGAAATCCTCGGATGAGGGCGACGACATGCCCAAGCCCGACACCACGCCGGATTGGCCCGAAGGCACGCCGATGAAGACGCAGACCGTCCGCGAGGCGCTGCGCGATGCGATGGCCGAGGAAATGCGCTCCGACGACTCCGTCTTCGTGATGGGCGAGGAAGTCGCCGAATACCAAGGCGCCTACAAGGTCACGCAAGGGCTCTTGGACGAGTTCGGCGACCGCCGCGTGATCGACACGCCAATCACCGAGCATGGTTTCGCGGGTCTCGGCGTCGGTGCGGCTTTCGGTGGCCTGCGCCCGATCGTCGAATTCATGACCTTCAACTTCGCCATGCAGGCGATGGACCAGATCATCAACTCGGCGGCGAAGACGCTCTACATGTCGGGCGGTCAGATGGGCGCACCGATGGTGTTCCGCGGTCCGAACGGCGCGGCCGCCCGCGTGGCGGCGCAGCACAGCCAGGATTACGGCGCATGGTATGCCAGCGTTCCGGGCCTGAAAGTGGTGCAGCCCTACTCGGCAGCCGATGCGAAAGGCCTGCTGAAATCGGCGATCCGTGACCCGAACCCGGTGATCTTCCTCGAGAACGAAATCCTCTATGGGCGTTCGTTCGAGGTGCCGGATCTGGAGGACTTCACCATCCCCTTCGGCAAGGCGAAAATCTGGCGCGAAGGCGCGGATGTCACCATCGTCAGCTGGGGCATCGGCATGAGCCACGCTCTGGAAGCGGCAGACAAGCTCGAGAAAGAGGGCATCGACGCGGAAGTGATCGACCTGCGCACCCTGCGCCCGGTGGATTACGACACGGTGCTCGCCTCGGTGCGCAAGACCAACCGCTGCGTGACCGTCGAGGAAGGCTTCCCCGTGGCAAGCTTCGGCAACCACCTGTCGGCCGTGATCATGGAGCGCGCCTTCGACTGGCTCGACGCGCCGGTGATCAACTGCACCGGCAAGGACGTGCCCATGCCCTACGCGGCGAACCTCGAGAAAATGGCGCTCGTGACCTCGGACGAGGTCGTCGATGCGGTCAAAAAAGTCACCTACCGGTAAGGGGATAGCGCAATGGCAACCCAGATTTTGATGCCCGCCCTGTCGCCCACGATGGAGGAAGGCACGCTCGCGAAATGGCTCGTGAAAGAGGGGGACGAAGTCTCCTCTGGCGACATCATCGCGGAGATCGAAACCGACAAGGCCACGATGGAATTCGAGGCCGTGGATGAGGGCGTGATCGGCAAGATCCTCGTCTCGGAAGGCACCTCCGGCGTGAAGGTAAACGACCCGATCGCCGTGCTGCTGGAAGAGGGCGAGGATGCCTCCGCCGTGGACGAGGCCGAGAGCCCCGTTCCCGGGGAAGCACAAGCCGAAGCCGCCGAAGATGCGAAAGAGACCAAGGACGCCGACAACGCGCCCGCCGAAAAGACCGGCGCGAAAGCCGGTGGCTCGAAAGGTGCGAGCGCCGCACCGAAGACGGAAAAAGCGCCTGCCGCGCCGCAGGATGCGGATGGCAAGCGTGTCTTCGCCTCGCCGCTCGCACGCCGCATCGCCGCCGACAAGGGCGTCGATCTGGCCGCGCTCAAAGGCTCGGGCCCGAAAGGTCGTATCGTGAAGGCCGATGTCGAAGCCGCCCAAGGTGGCAAGGCAGCCCCGGCCAAGGCGGACGCTCCGAAAGCGGAGGCTGCGGCCCCTGCCCCGGCAGCGGCATCCGTCTCCTCCTCGACCATCGCGAAGATGTATGAGGGTCGCGAATACGAGGAGATCGAGCTTAACGGGATGCGCAAGACCATCGCCGCGCGTCTCACCGAGGCCAAGCAGACGATCCCGCATTTCTATCTGCGCCGTTCGGTCAAACTCGACGCGCTGATGAAATTCCGCTCGCAGCTCAACAAGCAGCTCGAGGGGCGCGGCGTGAAGCTGTCGGTCAACGACTTCATCATCAAGGCCTGCGCGCTGGCGCTGCAATCGGTGCCGGATGCGAATGCCGTCTGGGCCGGTGACAAGGTGTTCAAGCTGAAGCCCTCGGACGTGGCCGTCGCGGTCGCAATCGAAGGCGGGCTGTTCACCCCGGTGCTGAAGGATGCAGAGATGAAGTCGCTCTCGACGCTGTCTGCGGAGATGAAGGACCTCGCCACCCGTGCCCGCGACCGCAAGCTCGCGCCGCATGAATATCAGGGCGGCAGCTTCGCGATCTCCAATCTCGGCATGTTCGGGATCGAGAATTTCGACGCGGTCATCAACCCGCCCCACGGCGCGATCCTCGCCGTCGGCGCGGGCATCAAGCAGCCGGTCGTGAATGACGAGGGTGAGATCGAAGTGGCGACCGTCATGTCGATGACGCTCTCGGTCGATCACCGCGTGATCGACGGTGCCCTCGGCGCGGAGCTGATGAAGGCGATCTGCGAGAACCTTGAGAACCCGATGCTGATGCTGGCCTGATCGGGCCGCACAATCTGAAACGCAGGAAAGGGGGGCGCTGCCCCCCTTGTCGCATTCGCGAATTCACCCCCCGGGATATTTCCACCAAGGGGAAGACCCATGCGCGAGGTCATTCGTGCGAACTGGAAACCGACGGCAAAACACAAAAAAAGCGGGGCCGAAGCCCCGCCTGTCTATCCAGTGTGAGATCCGCTCACTTGCTGTGCAAAAGCTGATCCATCTCGCGCGCAGGACGGTCGCAGCCCGCCTCGCCGACGATCTTCGCGGGCACCCCGGCGACGGTCTTGCAGCACGGCACGTCTTCCAGCACCACCGAGCCCGCCGCGATCCGGCTGTAATCACCGACATGGATATTGCCGAGTACTTTCGCGCCCGCCCCGATCAGCACGCCATTGCCGATCTTCGGGTGACGCTCCTCGTCTTCCTTGCCGGTCCCGCCAAGCGTCACCGAATGCAGCATCGAGACATTGTCGCCCACGACAGCCGTTTCCCCGATCACGATCGAATGGGCATGGTCCATCATGATGCCGCGCCCGATCCTCGCGCCGGGATGGATGTCCACGCCGAACAGCTCGGAGGTGCGCATCTGCACGAAATAGGCCATGTCGCGGCGACCGTTCGTGAACAGCCAATGCGCGATCCGGTAGCTTTGCAGCGCCTGAAACCCCTTGAAGAACAACAGCGGCTGGATCAGCCGGTGGCAGGCCGGGTCGCGCTCATGCACGGCCACCAGATCGGCCCGCGCCGCCTGCCCCAAGGCGGGATCGGCGGCAAAGGCTTCCTCGGCGATCTCGCGCAGAAGCTGCTCGCTCATCTCCGCCGAGGCCAGTTTCATCGAGAAACGATAGGCCAGCGCCCGTTCGAGCGTCGGATGATGCAAGAGCCCGGCATGGATCAAGGACCCCAGAAGCGGCTCGTCACGCACCGCAGCCCGCGCCTCGTCGCAAATCTGCGTCCAGACCGGATCGACGGTTGCAACCTTGGCCATCTGCTTGTTCATCGGATTACTCCCTCTTCGCGCGCAAGAACTTAACACATAGGCTTTCCGGCGAATAGAGGAAGGGGCATTTCGTCATTTCGCTTAAGGGGCTGTCGCGTCAAGCGCCAAGCGGCCATCCCCGCACAGACACAGCCCAGCGCGCGCAGATAGCGCGGATCGCCCGGCCCGGCCTTCGCCCGCGGCAGGCCCAGCGCCATGCTCAGAACCGAGCCGTTCCCCCAGTGCGGATGCGCGCGGCGGAATCGCTTGCAATAGAGGTCCGCCGCGTGAACCTGGTCGAGGAGTCGCTGAAGCTGGTCCGGACGCTGCTCATCGGGCCAAAGCATCACCACCCGCGCGAGCGCCATCAGATCGCCGTCCAGCACCGCGCGCATCTCACCCGGTCCAGGTCAGCCGTGCTGGCAACCCCGGCCCGAAGACATCCGATATCTGCGCCACCTCGAAGCTCGGCGCGCCGATCTTCCCGTCTTCCGCGCGCTCTGCCGCGCCATAAGTCCAATCCGGTGCGCTTACGACAACCTCGCGCCGGATCGCCTGCCCCTCAAACACCCGCACCCGATAGCGCTCCGACACCTCGCCCAAAGGCACGTCCAGCGCCTCCCAGTCGTCGCCCCCGACCCGCGTCCGCCGCACCCAACTCAGCCGCAGATCCCCGCCCAGCGACTGCGCGCACAAATGACAAGGCGACAAGGGCCGCAGCCCGATGCCCGCAAAGGCTTGAACCGTATGAATATAGGAGGGATCATCATAGCCACGACCGGCAGGCCCCACCCGGTAGTGACGCGCCTGATTTCGCGCCGAGGGCGACACCTCGATCTGGCGCGGCGCCCCGTCGAGCAGCACGACCACCGAGCCTTCCGGCCAAGCATCGGGCATGAGCGCATCGCTCCCCGCCTGCCCACGCAAGCGCAACGAGACGTCCCAGACGCCCGGCTCGACCGGCTCGGCGGTCCGGAACTGGAACACCTCCCAGCGATCCGACGAGCCATCTCCGATCGCCATCGCGTTCAGCCCCGCCAACACACCCTCTTCGCTCACGCTCTCCAATGCCCCCGACAGCATCTTCACCCGCAGGCTCGGCCCGCGATCCCAGAGCCCGGTCTGCGCATGCGGCAAGATTGTCTGTGTCACACCGATCGCCGCTTGGGTTTCGGCCTTGGTATTAAGCGCATAGCCCGCATCCTCCAGCGCCGAATACAGCGCGGCCGCCCCCGGCCAGGGGCTGGCCGTGACGGCCAGATGCGGCGCACAAGGGTCTTCCGCACCTGTCAGCAACGGCAAATCAAGGAATACCGGCGTCACCGGCACAGGCGGCGTGAAGCTCTCGATCCGCGCCACCTCGTCGGTTTCCTCCGAGGCCTCATAGATCCCCGGCTCGACCCGGACCGCCTCCACGCGGATCGCCTCGGCACGCTCCATCCGGTCGATCCGATAGCGCCGCGCGCCCTCCTCAGCTTGCAGCACCACGACATCCCCCGGCCCGAGCCACCCCATCGAGGGCGGAAGCGTGAACTGCGCCGTATCGCGCGCCACCCGCGCCTCCGAGAGCCAGCGGTTCACGACGCGCATTCCCTCCGCCCGCGTCAGCGCCAGAGGCGCCTCGCTCGCAGAGGCGGGGCCGTTTTCCTCGTCGGGGAAGATCGCCTCCACCGCGCGGGTCTCGAAACTGCCATCGGCCTCGACATAAGCCAGTCGCACGCGTCCCGCGATCTCCGCCTCCGGCGCACGACGCGTCTCAAGACTCTGATCGTCGCCGTCCAGCGCCAGCAGCGGAGGCAGCACCTCCGCATCGACCGACGCATCGCGCATCCGGAACACCAGCACCCCGTCGCGCTCCACGGCATCGAAACCGTAGATCAGGCTCAGCGACTGCAACGCGCCGCGCGGCGTGATCCCCCCGGGCATCGCATATCCGCGCACCACCCCGTGCAGCGCGCTCACATCGAACACCTCGACCCCCGCGAGCGCACAAATCTCGCCTACGACATGCGCCAGAGGCTGTGCTGTCGCCCGCCCCGAAATCCAATGCCCCCGAGCGTAGTTCGCCGCGTCGTCCCATACCTCCGGCAGACCGGGAAATTGCGGATAGGGCCGCACATCCCACGCCCAGACATGGGCGCGCGCCATATCCACCATCGGACCGCCGTAATATTCCGAAATCGGATTGTTGGCCGCTTCCCCCCAATACTCGGTCATCGCTCGCAGATATTGCATCTGGATGTAATCATCGCGCCGCCCATCCGAGTAATGCGGCAGCGCGCTTTCCGAGCTTTTCGGGTCGAGGAACTTGTTGGGCTCGTTGGTGCCCTTGTCGATGGCCGCACAACCCATTTCATCGACCCAAGCCGCGTCGAATTGCGGCCCCCGCAGCGCCTCGGGCTCATGAGCCGAGAAGGCCTGCGCCGTCGCCCCGTTCGGCCAGACGAGCCGCCGTCTTCCCGCTTCCCAATCGGGCCTGCGGTCGGGCGGAGAGCAGGCGAGTATCCCGCTCTCCCCCATCACCATCACATCGCGCACCTGATCGAAGGTCTCGCCGACCAGCGCCACGCGCCGCGCCCTTCCGGGGTCGAGCGGGCGTGCGCCTTCCACCTGCGCACGCACCCACTCGGCCCCGGCCCGCGTCTTGCCCGCGCCGCGTCCGCCCATGATCACCCAGGACTTCCAATCCCCTTCGGGCGGAAACTGATGATCCAACGCCCAGAATTCGAAGATCCAGGGCAGCGCGAGCAATGCATTGTCGTCGAGCCCGTCTAGAAACGCCTCGACGCTCTCAGGCGTCGCGGAGGCGAGCCAGGCGGCGCCCGATTTCAGCTCTGGCGGCATCGAAGTCGAGCGCGCCATCGCGTCCGGCGGCGACACCTGCCAGCTGTCTGCGGAGTTTCTCGACACGCGATCGTTCCTCCATCACCAAATGAAAAGCGGTGCGGAGGTCCTTGACCGCCTGCACCGCCGCTTTCGCCTCGGATATGTCGCCGCGCCGCACCCCCTGCAGCGCCTGCGCCAGCTCCTCGGCCACGTCCCGATAGAGCGCTTCGGTCTGATCCAGAAGATCGACCGGCGCCCCCGCCTCGTTCACTTTGTTGTCTTGCATCACTGACGAACCCACCCGTTCCAAGTTGGTCCGTTCGAGAGACATGAAAAAACGCCGTCGGGTTTCCCCGCGGCGCTTGCCCACTTCTCCTAGCATGCAAAATCTCTACCCGAGAGCGTTCGCAAAGTCAAGCTCTAAATTCTGGGTTGTGCGATCCGGCCAAGAAAAAACCCCGGCGAAAACCGGGGTTCTTTCTTATTTATCAGTTGCTTGACGCATCTTCCTGACGCTGTTTCTCGATCTCGCGCCACTTCGCCACGTTCCGATTATGCTCCTCGATCGTGCTCGAGAACGCATGTCCGCCGGAGCCATCGGCCACGAAGAACAGGTAGTCGGTCGAATCGGGATGCATCGCCGCCTCGATGGCCGCCTTGCCCGGATTCGCGATCGGTCCGGGCGGCAACCCGTCGATAACATAGGTGTTGTAGGGCGTCGCCTTGCGCAGCTCGGACTGGCGCAGACCGCGGCCCAGCACCCCCTTGCCTTCGGTCACGCCGTAGATCACCGTCGGGTCGGTCTGCAGACGCATCCCCTTCTCGAGACGGTTGATGAAGACGCTCGCCACTTCCGGGCGCTCTTCAGGCACACCGGTTTCCTTCTCGACGATCGACGCCATGGTCAGCGCCTGCTGCGGATCGTCATAGGGCAGTCCCTCGGCGCGTCCGTCCCAGGCGTCGGCGAGGATTTTCGACTGGCGATCTGCCATCAGACCGATCAGCGCCTGCCGGTCGGCCCCGCGCGTCACCTCGTAGCTGTCAGGTGCGAGCGTGCCTTCGCCCGGCACCCCGTCGATCTTGCCCGACAGGAAGCTCGCTTCCTGCAGCCCCTGCACGATCTGCCAGCTGGTCACACCGTCGACCACCGTCACGCGGGTGCGGACATCGGCACGGTCGGCCTTGTCCTCGAACCCTTCGGGCGGCTTCTCGCTCTCGGGATTGTACTCCGCGACCTTCTGGTAATCGCCCGTGGTCGGGTCCAGCTCGCGCAGCAGCACTTCGTTGCCGTTCACCCCGATCCGGAACACCAGTTCCGAGCCGCAGGTCGACGGACCACCGGAGGTGATCTGCCCGACGATGGACTGCATCGAGGCGTTCGGCTCGATCAGGTAGGAGCCGAATTTCAGCTTGTCGGCCTTTTCCTCATACTGCGCGCCCGTGCGGAACAGATAGGAGGACGAGATCGCCCCCTTGTCTTTCAAACTGGACGACACGCCTTGCAGGCTTTCGCCCGGCGCGACGCGCAGGCACATCGCCTCGGCCAGCGGGCCGGGCTCGACATATTGGTTCTTCGCCCAGGCGACCAACCCGCCCAGAGCGACGAGAATGACGATCAGCAGCGTCAGGAAATTCGAGACGATGTTACGCCACATCAGTTATCCACCTTGCCCATCACGAGGCTCGCATTGGTGCCACCGAAGCCGAAGCTATTGGACAGCGCCACGTCGATCTTGCGCTTGACCGCGGCCTTCGGCGCGAGGTCGATCACGGCCTCTTCCGGCGGATTTTCCAGATTCAGCGTCGGCGGTGCGATCTGGTCGCGGATCGCAAGGATCGAGAAGATCGCCTCCACCGCACCGGCAGCGCCCAGCAGGTGGCCAACGGACGACTTGGTCGAGCTCATCGTGGCCTTGCTCGCCGCGTCGCCCAGCAGGCGCTGCACCGCGCCCAACTCGATCACGTCGGCCATGGTCGAAGTGCCATGCGCGTTGATGTAATCCACCTGATCGGGGTTCAGATCGGCCCGCTCCAGCGCCGCTTTCATCGCGCGGAAGCCACCGTCGCCATCCTCGGACGGCGCGGTGATGTGATAGGCGTCGCCCGACAGGCCATAGCCCAGCACTTCGGCATAGATCTTCGCGCCGCGCGCCTTGGCGTGCTCGTATTCCTCCAGCACGACGCAGCCCGCGCCCTCGCCCATCACGAACCCGTCGCGATCGGCATCCCACGGACGGCTCGCCGCTTCCGGCTCGTTGCCGCGCTTCGTGGACAGCGCCTTACAGGCGTTGAAGCCCGCGATCCCGATCTCCGAGATCGGGCTTTCCGCGCCGCCCGCGACCATCACATCGGCATCGCCGAGCATGATGAGACGCGCGGCGTCGCCAATGGCATGCGCGCCGGTCGAGCAGGCCGTGACGACCGCATGGTTCGGGCCCTTGAAGCCGAAGCGGATCGAGACCTGTCCCGAGACGAGGTTGATCAGCGCGCCCGGAATGAAGAACGGGCTGACGCGGCGGACGCCCTTTTCCTTGATCAGTACGGCCGTATCCGCGATCGAGCTGAGGCCGCCGATCCCCGAGCCGATCATCACACCGGTGCGCAGACGGCTCTCTTCGTCCTGCGGCTCCCAGCCGGAGTCCTTCACCGCCTGCGTCGCCGCGGTCATCCCGTAGAGGATGAAATCGTCGACCTTGCGCTGCTCTTTCGGCTCCATCCAGTCGTCGGCATTGAACGTGCCGTCGGACCCGTCGCCCAGCGGAATCTCGCAGGCGTATTTCGTGGTCACATTGGACGCATCGAAGCGCGAGATCGTCCCCGCCCCCGATTGTCCCGCGATAAGCCGCGACCAGGTCTCCTCGACGCCGCAAGCCAGCGGCGTGACCATTCCCAGACCCGTGACTACTACCCGACGCATGCCCGACCTCTTTCTCAGCCAAATATCTTGGCAGACCTGATACACGGGGGCGCGCAAAGGCGCAATCATAACCCATTGTGACAAGCGGGTTGTCGTTCAGCGCAGAACTGCGCGCGAGGGCGCTAGCGCATCGGCGCGCGAACCGGTTCAGGCTGCCGGGCCGGACGCTTCGGCTCAGCCAGCGGCGCCCGCCCGGTGGTCAGGGGCGGCAACGCCTGCGCGGTACAGCGCATCTGAGCGGTGGGCGGCGCCAGCAACACCCGGTCGCGCCCGCCATTCTTCGCCGCGTAGAGCGCCCCATCAGCGCGCGCATAGAGGCTCCGCAGCTCCTCGCCGCGCTCCCATTCGGCCACCCCGATCGAGACAGTGACCTGCAGCGCCGCGCCGTACTGATCCTCGAAACGCAGCCCCGCCACACAGGCGCGCAGCCGCTCCGCCACTTCGAGCGCCTCGACCAGCCCTGCCCCCGGCAGGATCACCGCGAATTCCTCGCCGCCGACCCGCGCCATCGTATCCTCCAGCCGCAGCTGCGCCCGCATCGCCCGCGCCGTGCGGCGCAGAACGCGATCGCCCAGAGAATGCCCACCCAGATCGTTGATCCGCTTGAAATGGTCGAGGTCGACCATCAGCGCCGTGAAAGGCACCTGCTCGCGCATCCCCTGCGCGAAATACTGCGCGAAACGCCGCCCGAGCATCTCCCGGTTGAACAGCCCCGTCAGCCCGTCGCGCATCGCCCGGTTCACCAGTTCCCGCTCGGCCTTGCGCCGCGCATGATCCACCCGCTCCAGCGATACTGCCATCAGGATGATCAGCCCGATATTCACCCCCACGATGGTCGCGACCAGCAACAGTAGCTCCGCGCGCACCTGACTCCCCTGATCGCTGAGCAGGTAGAACGTGCCCAGCAGGAAGGGCGCGACGACCCCCAGAAGCATCTGCGCCCGTGCCTGCCGCCCCGAGGCATGCTCGTTGAGCAGCACCCGCATCACCCCACGATCGCTGCGGCAGATGAGCCCCGCATAGGCGAGACACATGATCGCCAGTGCCGCCCCGATCGACACGCCCTCCGCCAGCCGGCTGGCCACGATACTGTGCGACAGCAGGTACATCAAAGCCCCGCCGAACACCGTCAGATAGGCAATCGTTCCAAATAGATAGGCACCCGCCTCCAGCGCGAAGAACCCCGCCGCGGCGATCGCCAAGAGCGCGGCCGCGCCTTCCCCGATCGCCCCCGCTCCGCTCAGGTCATAGACCTCCGCAACGTTCGAGAACAGGCACAGCAACAGCGTTCCCGCCGCCAGCCCGCGCGCCACATTCGGCGCCTCGCGCCGAAACGCGATAGCCCCCGCCATCGCCAGAATGGCCAGCGCCGTCCACCCGCCCATCGCGTTCCAGGACATGATCGCGCGGACGACCATATCTTCCCCCGACAACGCGGTGGCGACATGCGCCAGCAGGGCCAACCCCGCAAGCGCGGCGGCGAAAACCAATAGAGGACGGATCAGAACCCGAGCCCGGCGAAACACAGACATAACGAGACCTCAACTGCGCGGGCAGAAGGGCATTTTTCATAAGGCACCCGCAACCTCTCCAAGGGACGCCTAATTCGTTAACGAAGGGTTAACAGCCACGCGGACGCGATTGCACTTTCGGTCAGGTCTTCGCGAATTGCACAGATTTTTCATCCGGATAGCGCATCAAAACGTCATGCCGCGGCGGCCCGTGTCCCAGCGTGGACTGGATCAACGCCACCTGCTCGGGCGTGAAAGCGGGCAGCTTCACAGCGCCTTCCGCCGCCATGAGTCGCCCCAGCCGCAGCAAATCCCCCGGAGATGCGCGCTTGCCGAACCGCGCCAGGGTGACATGCGGGCGAAACCGCCGCCGCGGCAGGTCGATCTCTGCCAGACGCGCGGCGCCCATCACCGCGCGGTGCCAGCGATCGAGGTTGGGATCGGGATGCACGCCCAGCACCAACGCCTCCGGACGCGCGGCACTGCCGAAAAGCTCCAGCCCCGCCAGCACCACCTGCGGCCCGGGCGCCCAGTCGATGGCCCGCAGCCCCTCGTCCAGCGCCTCCAACTGGCCGGCGTCGATCTCGTCGAGAAAGGCCAGCGTCAGGTGCAGGTTCTCGGGCTGCACGATCCGGCCTGCGCCCAGAGCCTGCTGCAACCGCTCGATGGCCTCGACATGCGCCTCGGGCAGCTCGATCGCGACGAAACTCCGCATCTTCCCTCCCCCGAACGCAGGCGCGCGCTTCGCGCAAAAGAAAAGCGGCGCTCCGGTTCCCCGAAGCGCCGCTCTTAACTCTCTCTCAGCGTCAGCCGTAAAAGGTTTACTGCGCTTCCGAGATGAATTTCACCGCATCGCCGACGGTCTGAATGTTCTCGGCGGCGTCATCGGGGATCTCGATGCCGAACTCTTCTTCGAAGGCCATGACCAGCTCGACCGTGTCGAGGCTGTCCGCACCGAGGTCGTCGATGAACGAGGCGCTCTCAGTGACCTTGTCCTCTTCCACGCCGAGATGCTCCACGACGATCTTCTTCACGCGATCAGCGATGTCGCTCATGTCAATTCCTCAAAGTTTATAGGGCCTAGCCCGTTCATGCTTGCTCGAATACGAGCGTCTCAACCCGCGCGCCCCGGGTCAACCCGAAGACCGCAATTCAGAGCCGTGGCTTTTACGCCCGGCCCGTCTGCAGCGCTCTTAGCGATTGCCGTGGCCCATGGCAAGACGTTTCTCTATCCTATCAAAGGCCTTCGTGCCCTAGGGTCACAAAGACGTCAGGCCATCGTCCCGCCGCCGTTGACGTGCAGCACCGCACCGGTGACGTAGCCCGCCTCGGGACTTGCGATGTAGCGCACCGCAGCCGCGATTTCTTCCGGCGTACCCATGCGCCCGGCCGGGATACCGGACAGGATCGCGTCCTTCTGAGCCTCGGTGAGCTTTTCCGTCATCGGCGTCTCGATGAAGCCCGGCGCCACGCAGTTCACCGTCACGCCGCGCGTCGCGACTTCCTGCGCGAGCGATTTCGACGCGCCGACAAGACCCGCCTTGGCAGCCGCATAGTTCACCTGACCGGGATTGCCGGTCTGCCCGACCACCGAGGTGATGTTGATGATCCGGCCCCAGCGCGCTTTCATCATTGGGCGGAGAACCGCACGCATCAGGCGGAACGCCGCCGTCAGGTTCACGTCGATCACCGATTGCCAATCCTCGTCCGACATCCGCATCGTCAGCTGATCACGCGTGATGCCGGCGTTGTTCACGAGGATATCCAAACCGCCCATCGCCTCGATGGCCGCTTTCGGCAGCGCCTCGACCGATTCCGGATCGCTCAGATTCGCCGGGCAAACATACGCGCCCTCGCCCAGCTCGGCAGCCAGTGCCTCGAGCGGCTCGACCCGCGTGCCCGACAGCGCCACCGACGCACCGCCCGCATGGAGGGCCCGCGCGATTTCGGCGCCGATCCCGCCAGAAGCCCCGGTGACAAGCGCGCGTTTGCCTTTCAGATCGAACATCATGCTACCTCATATCTAAGTTGGCGCTCTCTTAGCAGCGAAAGCGCCGTTAGGGAACTCTAAGTGCTACACGCCATGGTTGCGCACGTCGGGGCGACAGCCCATCGCGATCACAAACGTATGAAAAAGCCGACCAATTCGCTTTCGAACCGGTCGGCCTAAGCTTCCTCTTGGCGGAAATATCCCAGGGGGTCCGGGGGAGGATCCCCCGGCGCAGCCCTCAGCCCTTCAGCGCGGCGATATCCTCCGGCGTACCGACCGCGCGGCAGGTCACCTCTTTCGCGATCCGGCGGATCATGCCCGACAGCGCCTTGCCCGCGCCGATTTCCCAGATCTCGTCGACGCCCTGACCGGCCATCCACGCCACGCTCTCGCGCCAGCGCACCGAGCCCGTGACCTGCTCGACCAGAAGCTCGCGGATCAGGGCCGGGTCGCTCACCGCCTCGGCGCGCACATTGGCGACCAGCGGCACGACCGGCGCCTTGATCTCGACGCCTGCCAGAGCCGCATCCATCGCATCCGCGGCGGGCTGCATCAGCGCGCAGTGGAACGGTGCGGAGACCGGCAGCATCACGGCCCGTTTCGCGCCCGCTTCCTTGGCGAGCACCGTGGCGCGTTCGACCGCCGCCTTGTCGCCCGAGATCACGACCTGGCTCGGATCGTTATCGTTGGCCGCCTGGCACACCTCGCCCTGCGCCGCCTCAGCCGCGACTTTCGACGCCGCCTCGAAATCGAGCCCGAGGATCGCGGCCATCGCGCCCACGCCCACCGGCACGGCCGATTGCATCGCATCACCGCGCACGCGCAGCAGGCGCGCTGTATCGGCTAGGCTCAGCGACCCCGCCGCGCAAAGCGCCGAATATTCGCCCAGCGAGTGACCCGCGACATAAGCCGCATCGGTGACCGCATAGCCTTCGGCCTCCAGCGCGCGCAAAGCCGCAATCGAGGTCGCCATCAGCGCGGGCTGCGCGTTGGCGGTCAGCGTCAGCTCGTCCTGCTCGCCTTCCCAGATGAGCGTGCTCAGCTTTTGCCCGAGCGCCTCATCGACCTCCTCGAACACCGCTTTCGACGCGGGATAGGCGTCGGCCAGTGCCTTGCCCATGCCGATGACCTGTGCACCCTGACCGGGGAATACGAATGCGCGGCTCATGCCTGATCCTCCTGATTGATCTTTGGTTTCCCTTAGCGAGAAGGGCGCGGCGGGGCAAGTTTCGCTAAGCCTTGCCGATGATCCGCGCCGGATTGCCCGCGACCGTAGCGCCCGCAGGCACGTCGCGCGTCACCACCGCGCCCGCACCGATCAACGCGCCATCGCCCACCGTGATACCCGGCAGAAGGATCGCGCCGCCGCCGATCCAGACATCCTCGCCGATCCGCACGGGCCGCCCGAATTCCAGCCCCGTCCTGCGCGTCTCCGGATCGCGCGGATGATCGGCGGTCAGGATCTGCACCTTCGGCCCGATCTGTGTCCGATCGCCGATCGTGACCGCAACCACATCGAGAATGACACAGCCGAAATTCAGAAAGACCCCGGCCCCGAGCCGGATATTGCTGCCGTAATCGCAATGAAATGGCGGGCGGATGCGCGCGCCCTCCCCCACGTCCGCGAACAGCTCCGTCAGCAGCGCGTGGCATCCTTCGGCACTGTGCGCGACGGTGGCGTTGAACCGATCCATCCACGCCGCGGCCCGCGCCATATCGGCTTCGATCTCCGGGCCCTCGGCGCGATACAATTCGCCCGCCAGCATCTTGTCCTTCTCAGAGCGCATGATCCCTCCCCGCCATATCGCCGGATGATCCTGCCCCGTTTCCGGGCAAAGAAAAAGGGGCGCTCGATGCGCCCCTTCTCCTCAGTCCAGTTCGAGATGCGCGACCCCGTCGGAGCGGCGCCCGATCGAACGCCCATCCGCGCCAATGGTCGCACGCACGCGCCGCCGCATCGAGGAAAACGCAGCACTTTCAACGACATCAACCGGCTCGTCCAGCGCGATCTCGATGTCGTAATGGGTCGCGCCCTTGCGGCGCAGCGCATGGACGCGCCCGCTCACCGGATGGCCCAGATAGCGCCCGCGCACCGCATCGCCCAGAGCATAGCCCTTCGCTTGCGCGGCCGGTTCGGCACGTCGCAGCGCCGCCACCATCGTGTTCCAATCCGCATGACCCGCCGCCTGCGCGGTCAGCTCATAGGCTTTCGACAGCGCAACGGGATTGCCCGCGCGCGCCATCGCCTCGCTCAACCGGCGCGCCTGCGCCTTCACGTCTTTCACTGTGTTCACAGTCATTGTCTCGTCTCCACGGGGATGATCCACCGCTTCGGGGCCCGCATTGCCGAAGAGCCCCCGAAAGAATGGAGAGCGATCGTGAACCGGATTTCACCAAGGGTCACACCCCGCGGGCGGCAGGCATCCGGCAGCCAAGGCCCGACAGATGGGCGGCGCAGGTGCGTCTGTCAAGTGGCGGGGCCTTACCCCGCGTCGGGCGATGCGAAAGCGCCATATCTCAGGCCCCAAAGCGAAAGGGGCGCCCAAACGGACGCCCCTTCCCATCACTGTCCCTCTCCCGTTTAGCAGGAGTAGTAG
This sequence comes from Thioclava sp. DLFJ4-1, assembly GCF_002020145.1. NCBI lineage: Bacteria > Pseudomonadati > Pseudomonadota > Alphaproteobacteria > Rhodobacterales > Paracoccaceae > Thioclava > Thioclava sp. DLFJ4-1. The sequence goes on along the minus strand of NZ_MPZT01000003.1, from coordinate 137,948 downwards.
TACTTGTATTCCACCGGGTGGGGGGTGTGCTCGAACGCGTACACTTCTTCCCACTTCAGTGCGATGTAGCCCTCGATCTGGTCCTTGGTGAACACGTCACCGGCCAGCAGGAACTCGTGATCGGCTTCCAGCGTCTCGAGCGCTTCACGCAGCGAGGCGCAAACGGTCGGGATCGAGGCCAGTTCTTCCGGCGGCAGATCGTAGAGGTCCTTGTCCGAGGACGGGCCCGGATCGATCTTGTTCTTGATGCCGTCGAGACCAGCCATCAGCAGAGCCGAGAAGCACAGGTAGGGGTTCGCCGACGGATCGGGGAAACGGGCTTCGACGCGCTTTGCCTTGGGGGATTCAGCCCACGGAATACGGACACAACCCGAGCGGTTGCGAGCCGAATACGCGCGCAGAACCGGAGCCTCGAAGCCCGGGATCAGACGCTTGTAGGAGTTGGTCGACGGGTTGGTGAAGGCGTTGAGCGACTTCGCGTGCTTCAGGATACCGCCGATGAAGTACAGCGCTTCCTGCGACAGGTCGGCGTATTTGTCGCCTGCGAAGAGCGGCTTGCCGTCTTTCCAGATCGACATGTTCACGTGCATGCCGGTGCCGTTGTCGCCCGCGATCGGCTTCGGCATGAAGGTCGCCGATTTGCCATAGGCGTGCGCCACGTTGTGGATCACGTATTTGTACTTCTGGATGTCGTCGGCCTGCTTGGTCAGCGTCCCGAAGATCAGGCCCAGCTCGTGCTGGCACGAAGCCACTTCGTGGTGGTGCTTGTCGACCTTCATGCCCATGCGCTTCATGGTCGAGAGCATTTCCGAACGCAGGTCCTGCGCGTCATCCACCGGGTTGACCGGGAAGTAGCCGCCCTTGACGCCCGGACGATGGCCCATGTTGCCCATCTCGTAATCGGTGTCGGTGTTCCAGGCTGCGTCGAGCGCGTCGACCTCGTAGGAGACCTTGTTCATCGAGACCGAGAACTTCACGTCGTCGAAGAGGAAGAATTCCGCTTCCGGACCGAAGAAGGCCGAGTCACCGATGCCCGAGGCGACGAGATAGGCTTCGGCCTTCTCGGCGGTGCCGCGCGGGTCGCGGGCATAGGGTTCGCCGGTGTCGGGCTCGACCACGGTGCAGTGCACGCACATGGTTTTCTCGGCGTAGAAGGGGTCGATATAGACCGAGGACGCGTCCGGGATCAGTTTCATGTCGGACTGATCGATCGACTTCCAACCCGCGATCGAGGAGCCGTCGAACATGAAGCCTTCTTCGAAGAAATCTTCGTCGACCTCGGTATGCATCAGCGTCACGTGCTGCAGCTTGCCGCGCGGATCGGTGAAGCGAACGTCGACGTATTCGACGTCTTCGTCCTTCATCAGTTTGAGAGCGTCCTTGATGCTCATGTCACATTACCCTTTCGTTGAGCTTGGGTTATCCCCGGACCCGCAACGAGGCCCGGCGGGAATGGCGGAAGTTACAGCGCGTCGTCGCCCGACTCGCCGGTGCGGATACGGATCGCCTGCTCCATCGGAGAGACGAAGATCTTGCCGTCGCCGATCTTCTCGGTGCGCGCGGCATTCGTGATCGCTTCGATGGCGGCGTCGACGAGGTCGTCGGGCAGCACCATCTCGATCTTCACCTTGGGCAGGAAATCCACGACATATTCGGCGCCGCGATAAAGCTCGGTATGGCCCTTCTGGCGCCCGAACCCTTTCACCTCGATCACCGAAAGGCCCTGAATACCAACTTCCTGAAGTGCTTCTTTCACTTCATCGAGTTTGAAGGGCTTGATGATCGCCTCCACCTTTTTCATGCCGCCGACTCCTCCGTCAGGTCTTCGTTCCGACCCCCTCAGACCACTTTCCCAAAGCCCCCGCAATCGGCTAGGCTGGACGGGAGCGAAAAGGGGATCGGAATTCCGAAAGCCGCGCCCGCAATTCGTGCAAGTAGCACAAAAAAGCAGCAGTTTGAAAACGATTCCTTTGAAGACCCGAGGACCATGCCCGAAATCCTGACCGCGAGCCAAATGCGCCAATGCGAACGCGCCGAGATCGAGAGCGGCGCGGTGACGGGCCTTGAACTGATGGAGCGCGCCGGGGAAAGCGTTGTCACGGCAATCTTCTCGCGCTGGCCCGATCCGGGGCCCTCGCAGGCGGTGGTGCTGTGCGGTCCGGGCAACAATGGCGGCGACGGCTATGTGATCGCGCGGCTTCTGGCCGAGCGTGGCTGGACCATCGCCTGTTACGCATATGGCGATCCGACCCGCCTGCCCCCCGATGCGCAGACCAATCACGACCGCTGGGCGCAGATCGGCGCGGTCCTGCCCTGGGACGATGCCGCGATCGAGGACCGGATCGACGAGATGGAGGGCGGGCTGGTGATCGACGCGCTGTTCGGCACCGGCCTGACGCGTCCGATGCCCGACGACACCGCGAAGACATGGCGCGGGATTTATCCGCGGCGCTTTTCCAATCCCTCAGGACCGCGCCCGCGCTTCGTTGCGGTCGATATTCCCAGCGGGATTTCCTCAGATAGCGGGCGCAATCTCGGGGGCGCTTTCCCCGCCGATCTGACGGTCAGCTTCCACCGCGCGAAATGCGGCCATTACCTCGACCCCTCGGACGGGCCCGACCGGCCCGGCGGAGGTGCGTCGATGCGCGGCGATCTGGTCGTGACCGATATCGGCCTGCCGCAGGATGCGATTGCGGGCGCCGCGCAGCTGATCGACCGCCCGTCGAATTTCCTGATGAAGCAGTCGGGCCACAAATACAGCCACGGTCATGCGCTGGTGCTCTCGGGCGGTGCGGGCAAAGGCGGCGCGGCGCGGATGGCGGCGCGCGCGGCGCTCAGGATCGGCGCGGGGCTGGTGACACTCGCCTGCCCGCCCAAGGCGCTGGCCGAGAACGCAGCCCATCTCGACGCGATCATGCTGAACGCCCTGCCCGACGCCTATAGTTTGCGCGGGATGCTGGGCGACGACCGTCTCAACGCGCTCTGCCTCGGCCCCGGTCTGGGCATGGCGCGCGCGCAGGAGATGGTGCCGGCCGCGCTTTGGGGCAAACGCGCGACGGTGCTGGATGCCGATGCGCTCAGCGCCTTTGCCGAGGATCCGAGCGTGCTCTTCGGCCAGCTTCACGCGACCTGCGTGCTGACCCCGCATCCGGGCGAATTCAAAAAACTTTTCCCCGATCTGGCCGAGAAGCTGTCAGGCGACGATCCAAGCTACTCCAAGCTGGAAGCCACCCGCGAAGCCGCCGCGCGCGCGGGTTGTACGGTACTGCTCAAAGGGGCCGACACCGCGATTGCCGACCCCGACGGGCGCGTCGCGCTGCATTCGGCGACGCAGGACCGCGCGGCGCCGTGGCTTGCGACCGCAGGCGCAGGCGATGTGCTGGCGGGGCTGATCGCGGGGCTGCTTGCGCGCGGGTTCAAACCCTTCGACGCCGCGACCTCCGCAGCCTGGCTCCACGTGGAGGCCGCGCGCAGGTTCGGCCCCGGCCTGATCGCCGAGGACCTCCCCGAAGCGGTCCCGCAGGTGCTGCGCGCGCTGATGGCGCAGGGCTGACACCACCTGCGCGCCCGGCTGCCCGCGCAGCTTTTTCGACCCGCCTCGCGCAAAATTGACATCAATCAATGATACCCCTCACCGCGTCGTGAAAATGAACCCGGGGATACGCAACTTTGGGGTATTGGCGTGGGACTTTCTTCTTCGGGCGCGCGGTCGGAAATGCGGCGCGCTTTTTCCGGGAGCCGGGGGCTGATCGGCTCGGCTGTTCTGTTCAGCTTTTTCACCAATCTTTTGCTGCTGACCGGGCCGCTTTTCATGCTGCAGGTCTATGACCGGGTGATCGGTTCGCGCTCGGAAGAGACGCTGGTCGCGCTGTTCGGCCTCGTGGTGTTCCTCTACCTGTTCTACACCGTTCTGGAGTTCGTCCGCGCCCGCGTGATGGCGCGGGTCGGCGCACGGCTTCACGCCAACCTCTCCGACCGGGTCTTCCGCGCCTCGCTGGAGCGCGCAGCACTCGGGCGCACCGACAAGGGCGCGAGCGCGTTGCAGGACCTCGATGCGGTGAAAACCGTCTTCGCCTCGCCGGTGCTGCTGTCGCTCTTGGACATTCCGTGGACGCCGGTCTTCGCCGCCGCGATCTTCATCTTCCACCCGCTTCTGGGCTGGCTGGCACTGGCGGGCGGCGCACTTTTGATCGTGACCTCGCTGCTCAACCACTGGCTCACCCAGACCCGCCTGACCGAGGCGCAGGGCACCTCTTTCGCGGGCAACCAGATCGCGCGGCAGGTCGAGGACGGGGCCGATTACCTCTGGGCGCAGGGCATGGGAGAGACCATGCGCGCGCGCTGGCAGGACACCCAGACCGAAGGTCAGCGCAAGATGCTGCGCGCGGCCGACTGGACCGGCGCGTTCGGCGCATTTTCCAAGGGCTTCCGGATGCTGCTGCAATCGGCGGTGCTGGCCGTAGGCGCCTATCTGGTGCTGCAACATGAGATGACGGCCGGCGCGATCATCGCGGGCTCGGTCCTGCTGGGCCGCGCGCTGGCCCCGGTCGAGCAGGTGCTGGGCCAATGGACGCTGCTGCACCGCGCGCGCAACGGCTGGGCTTCGCTGCGGGCGTTTCTGGGCTCCGTGCCCGAGGCGCGAAAGCCGACCGAACTGCCCGCGCCGACGGGCGATCTGTCGGTGCGCGGCGTCTCGGTCTCGCGCAAGCGCGGCGAGCGTCCGATCCTGTATAACGTGAGCTTCGATGTCGCGCCGGGTGAAGCCATCGGCGTGATCGGCAAGAGCGGCTCGGGCAAGACGACGCTGGCGCGGGCGCTGGTGGGTCTCGTCTCGCCCACCGCGGGCGAGGTGCGCCTCGCCGCCGCCAAGCTCGACCAATACAGCCCCGAGCGGCTGGGCCAGTTCATCGGCTATCTTCCGCAGGTGGTGAAGACCTTCGACGGCACCATCGCCGAGAACATCGCGCAGATGGCCCAATCGCCGGATGCCGAGCGGGTCGTGGCCGCCGCCAAGAAAGCGCATATCCACGAGATCATCCTGCAACTACCCAAGGGCTATGACACCCATATCAGCGCGCGCGATGCGCAGCTCTCGGGCGGCCAGCGCCAGCGGCTGGGTCTGGCCCGTGCGCTTTACAACGATCCGGTGCTTCTGGTGCTCGACGAGCCGAACTCGGCACTCGACTCCGAGGGCTCCGAGGCGCTGAACGCCGTGGTGAAGGCGATGACCGAGGAAGGCAAATCCGTCGTGCTGATGACCCACCGCACCAATGCGATCAAGGCCTGCTCGCGCCTTGTGATCCTCGAGAGCGGCCAGATCACCGCGCAGGGGCCGCGCGACGAGGTCATCCAGTCGATGATCAAGAACGCGCAGGACGTGCAACGCATTCTGACGATGAGGGCCGAGAAATGAGCAAATCCTCCGATTTCGCAAATAGCCGACTTCTGCTCGTCGCTGGCTTCGGCGCGATCACCCTCCTCGTCGGCGGCATGGGCGCCTGGAGCGTCGGCGCGAAGATCAACGGCGCGGTCGTGTCCCGCGGCGTGGTCAAGGTCGAGAGCGAACGGCAGGTGATCCAGCACCCCGACGGCGGCGTCGTGGGCGAAATCCTCGCCCATAACGGCGATCAGGTGCATGCGGGCGACGTGCTACTGCGCCTCGACGGGACCTTTCTGCGCTCGGAGCTTGCGATCGTGCAGGCGCAGCTTCTGGAGATCGCGGTGCGCAAGGCGCGGCTCGCCGCCGAGCGCGACGATCTGGCAAAGGTCGATTTCACGGTTCTGCCCGACTTCCCGATGCTCGATCCCGAGCAGGTCGCCCAGCAACGCGAGGGCCAGAGCAATCTCTTTGCCGCGCGTCAGGCGACGATGGCCAAGAAGATCAACCAGCTGCGCGAGCAACAGCAGCAGATCGAAAAGCAGATCGAAGGCGTCGAGGCGCAGCGCGTCTCGCTGATGGAGCAGCTCGACCTCGTGTCGCAGGAGCTGGAGGACAAGCAGAGCCTTTACGAGCGCAAGCTGATGGAAGCCTCGCGCGTGCTCGCCACCCAGCGCGAACACGCCAAGCTGACCGGCGAGATCGGGCGGCTGAACTCGGTCATCGCGGAGGCCCGCGTGCGGATCTCGGCGCTCGAGATCGAAGTCGTGGGCCTGTCCGAGGATCGCCGCGAGGCCGCGATCACCCAGCTGCGCGACCTGCAATATAACGAGATTTCGCTGGTCGAACGCGAGACCACCCTGCGCGAGAAGCTCGCGCGGCTCGACGTGCGCGCGCCGGTCGATGGCGTGGTGTTCGGCTCGCAGGTCTTCGCGCTGCAATCGGTCATTCAACCCGCCCAGCCGATGATGTTCCTCGTGCCCAGCGATCAGCCGCTTTATGTCTCGGTCCGCGTCGATCCGACGAGCATCGATCAGGTCTATTCCGGTCAGCAGGTCTCGCTGCAATTCTCGACCTTCAATCGCCGCACCACGCCCGCGATCCCGGCCGAGGTGCTGCGGGTCTCGCCCGACGTGCAGACCGACGAGGCGAACCGCGAGACCTATTACGAGGCGACGGTGGAGCCCGATCCAGAGGCTCTGGCCGCCCTGCCCGAGGTCAAGCTGATGCCCGGCATGCCGGTCGAGGCCTTCCTCAAGACCGACGCGCGCACGCCGCTATCCTACCTGACCCAGCCGTTGACGATCTATTTCAACCGCGCTTTCCGGGGGGAATGAAGGAGCGGGCCGCTTCAGGCAGCATCACGAACGATAAAGATAAGCGGCCCCGCGGGATACCTCGCCGGGCCGTTTTCGTGATCGGGGTCAGGTTACTGCGCCGCGAGGGAGGAAAGAGAAAGGCCCGGCGGATCGCTCCGCCGGGCCTTTCCGGTACCACTGATGAAAGTGGGGTCGGTCAGGGCGTTTGCGTGGTGATGAACGCTCCGGTGAACGCATCGTTCGTCACCCCGTCATCAAGCGTGCCGTCTGCATAGCCAGCAATATTGTCGGGCAGCGTTGCTCCGCTCCCGCCGACGAATTCGCCGTCGAGCAAAATCGAGGTGGTGTAATCGGTGCCGCCGTTGGAGAGCGTCCCATCGAGGCTGCCTCCGAAGGTATCGGCCGTCCCGACAACGCCGCTATCGGTGATCGTCCCGCCGGAAAGCGTAAGCGAGCCGGTATAGGCGTCCTTCGTCGAGTGCTGGAAATTCGTCGCCGAGCCGGTGACCGTCCCGCCCGAGAAATTCGCGTCGAGCGATAGCTCGCCGATTAACGTCCCGCCGCTGTCAAGGTCGCCCTTGACGTAACCGGTGTAGCTGGCCGTACCCGAATTCGGCACATCGTCGCGTCCGCCAGTCACATCCCCGGTACTCAGATCCACGACCCCAGCCGCCGCCGTATCGGCGCGCGCCACGAGTTCCGCATAGGTGGGGGCGGTGTTGACCGTGGTTCCGCTGCCGCCGCAGGCCGAGAGAGTGGCGGCCGCAGCCGCCAGTGCGATGAAAGTTACTTTGTTGTTCATTCGTATTGTCCTTCTAGAAACCCGGATCAGACGCTCACGAGCGTCATGTCGGCGACAAATTGATCGACGGTTGTGAAATCATCCTCGGTGATCAGGCTCACATCCACATCGCGCAGGATCATCCGGTCGTCACCTGCGGTGATTTGAGTGCCCGTCGTGCGGTAGCTGGTGATCTCGAGGTCGGCGAAGGTCAGCCCCCCGTCGAGTGCGATCATGTCGACCCCGTCTTCGAAGTCGTAGACGATGTCGAGCGTGGTGCCCTCTGCGAAGACGAACCCATCCGCGTCCAGACCGCCATAGAGACGGTCGAGCCCGCCCCCCCCGTCGAGCAGGTCGGTGCCCGCAAGGCCGTAGAGGATATCGTTTCCGCCCAGCGCCGTGATGATGTCGTCGCCCGGGGTCCCCATCAGCGTCTCGCTCGCATCGGTGCCGATGATCTCGTTGGGGCCCGTTGTGCCCGGATCATCGCCCGCACCCGGGTTGGCCAGAAGGAAGTCTTCCTCCATGACGAGGCCCTGGCTCGGCCCGAGATCGCCCGCCACGTCGGTCAGCGTCGCGATCAGAACCGGGTCGGCACCGGCTTCGGCACCATCCGTGTCGAGGTAGATTTCAAGATCGGTCCCGTTCACCACTTGCGAGATGTTGTCGGCGAAATTCGTGTCCGAGACACCCAGACCGATCAGGCCGATCGCATCGGTGCCGACTTCGAAATCGCTGATCGTGCTCGCGGTCAGCGGCACACCCTCCACCGAGGAGCCGTAGCTGAGGACGAAGAGATCCGTGCCCGCACCGCCCGTGAAGGCGTTCGAGCCGATCCCGACAAGGAAATCATTCCCGTCCGTGCCGACGACATCAGCTCCGACCGCGTAGGGCGTGACCAACTCGTAATCCATCAGCAATTCGGCGCTGTAGATCGTCGCGGGCTTGATGTCGCCCTTGATGTAGACCGCCATATCGAAGCCGTCGGAATAGTTCATCCCGTTGACCGACACCTCGCCGGGCTTGTTCTGCCAGCCCGAGCTGACCGAGAGCGGCTGGGCGGGATAGCCCCAATCGAGCAGGTTGATCACCGTCTGGGTCTCTGCGCCGACCTCGTATTTCACCTCGTCATTGGTGGGAGGCGGCTCGTCGCTCGGGTCGATCGGGATCACCACCGAGGGCAGATCCTGCCCATATTTGTCGGTCTTCAGACGCCAGCGCGGACCGCTATCGGCATATTCGGTGCCATCTTCGTTCAGCACCGGCTCAAAGGGCTCGCGGTCCATCGTGGTGTACCACGCGTTGGTGAAGCCCGCCGCCCCATCCTCGGCCCCGATCGTCGCGAGATCGCTCGCTGCCCATTGCTGCGCCAGAAGATCATCGCGCAGGATCGTGCCCGCCTCGTAGAGCGTGCCATCCCCCGCATAGTAGTCATCGGCGGTGATCCAGACCTCACGGGCACCCTGCCCGTCAAGGTTGTAGTCCGGTACGATGATATATTCCGGCAACGTGCCGATCGCGGCCTCGTTCTCGAAATCCTCGGGACGGATCTGGTCGTTGGGGTTGTTGGTGATCGTGTGATGCACGACCAGCTCGGCCTCGGTCACGTGGTAGATGTTACGCAGCGAGGTGTAGGGGTTGTACTCGCTCCACTCGTCGGGCAGGTCCATCGTCGCTTCAAGACGCACATCATTGGGCTTCTTGATCGTGTTACCCCAGCGATAGAGCAGCTTGCCGTCATCCTTCAGCGTCACCGAGTAGTCACTGCTGACCGCGATATTGCTGTCGATCTCGGTCTCGTTGGCAGAGAGGATATCCTTGATGTCGACCTTGCCGTCACCATTGGTGTCGGTGATCGTGATGCCTTCATATTCTCCCTCGAGCAGGCCGCGCACCGACTTCCCATCATACTCACCGCCGACGATGAAAAGCTCGTCGTCGAGCGGATAGAGCGCCTCGGTATCCCCCGGGAAACGCTGGTCCGACAGGATGTTCTGCATCACGACGTAATGCTCGGTCGAGGCCTTCACCGTGTTGCCGCCCAGACCCGCGAGCCAGGTGCCATAGACGGCGGGCGTCTTGAACGTGTCGGTGGGTGAATCCGAGATCACGAGACCAAGCTGATTGCCCTCGGAATCGTAGATATCGCCCGCCCAGCCCTCGGCATAGTCGCCATCGAGCTCTTTCTGCTCGGCATTCTGAAAATCACTGACGTAATAGCCGAATTCACTGTCGATCGGATAAAGCGTCACGCCCTCCTTGGTGATCTTGGTATCCTCGGGATCGTTCGGATCGTCGACGGTATCAAAGACCGCCTGCGGGTCTTCGGAGTTCCCGACCGTCATCCCGTCGAAGGTCACCGTGATATCCGCCGTGCTGAAAACATGCGACGAACGGAACATCGGGTCGGTGTTCAGCGGTTCGTCCCAATCGTCGACGTTACTCGGGTCAATTTGTGTCGCCATATCTGCGTCCCCTCTATCCATATGAGCGAACCGATGACCCCTCAGGCACCTGCCCTCCCGTCATCCGCCGCGTCCCCACGTCAAATGGCGTCCAGTCAGGAAATAGAGACTTATCCCTCTGTTTTCACTGCGAATTTACCTTCAGCCACGGCTCACATTCCCGTGAGAACTTCGTGATTCGCATTGATGTGTGTCAACGAAACCGAGAGGAGATGGGCAGCGTGGCCACTTAGTCGCAGAAATCGCAATATTTACAGATGAAAGCCCCAAACCGGGGCGCGAGGTCAGAAATTCGACCGAAGTCCGAGCCGCAATTTCACCTGCGAGCTGTCGTAGAAATCGACATTGGAGCGGGTCTCTTCGCCCTCCAGCCGCAGGGTCGGCGAGATGCCGTAGAACTCGAGCTTCGGGAACCCGAATTGCAGCGCCAGCCGCCCGCGCGTGTCGCGCCGTGCGCCGGGCCCGTAAAGCGTCGCATCATAATCGCGTCGCTCCAGTTCCAGCGCCGCGCCGACGGTGACGGTCCCGGCCAAAGGCTTGGCGAAATCGTAAGACACGCCCGCAAGCATCGCCCGATGATCGATCTCGACCGCCTCCGAGGACGCGTCGCGCAGGGCAAAGGACAGCCCCAGCCGATCCCCTCCCTCAAGCCGCCGGTGATGGCTCAGGCTCGCGGTGACCACATTCGCCGAGTTGCGGAAATTGTCGAGGCGCAACTGTCGTTCGCCAGAGAGCGTCACCTGCGTCAGCGAACGCCGCGGATCGCCCCACTGCGCGCTTCCCGAAACCCGCAGATAGTTGCTCAGATCGTCGCCGCCATACCAGTTCTTGCCCGCGAGAAGGTCGAGGCGATAGCGCAAAGGCGCATCGGTCGGGCTGAGCGCCTGCCCCAGCGTCGCCTCGACCGCGTTGAACGCGTAATCCGAGCCACGCGCATCGGGCACCGAGTCCTTCGCATCGCCCGACAGCACCACCTGTTTGGTGTAGATCTGCGCCCCGAAACTCGCGGGCAACTCCCCAAACCCTGCGAAGTTGTAGCGCGCCTTCAGCGACAACGAAATTTCATAGCCCGACAGCGCCTTCGCATCGGGATTGAGCGTGAAGTCGATACCGCCGATATCGACGGTATCGGCGAGGCTGCCATTGTTGACATTGCTCGACGCGCCCGCGTCGAAAGCGACGGAGAAGCTCCACGGATTGGCCGCGGACAGGACGCGATAGTCCCGTACGCTCGACGCGCGCACCGCATCATTGGGCGCCATTTCGATTGCGCGGCGTTGCCAGAGCTGGGCCGCGAACGGATGCCCGAGATCGTAGCTCGCCGCCGCCATCTCGACCGCGCTGACATATTTCTCCTGCTGCGTCCGGGCCTGCGCATTGGCGCGGGTCGCCGCCGCCTTCGCGCCTGCCGCGTCGCCCTTCGCGCGCAGCGCCCGCGCCAGCACGACAAGCGCGCCCACATCGTCTGGATTGCGCGCCAAGCGCGCGCGCGCCGCTGCCTCCGCCGCGGGCCAATCGCCCGACCGCAGCACCTGCAACAGCGCCGCGTCGGTGATAGCACCAGCGACGGGAGCCTCCGCGACCGCGGGACCGGGCCCCAAGACAAGCAGCAGGGCCATCGCCCCGCCGCACAGAAAACGCCAGGCGCGCCGCAGTTTGCGCCCGTCGATATGGCCGTCGGTCATTGTCACCCCTTTGAGGTCGCGCGCCCCAGACAATGCGGGCGGCGAGATGCATCAGCCCCTCGCCGCCCGTGTCAGATCATTGCGACGCTTGCTCGCGCGAACGATCTTGCGTGTTCGTGTTGGTGTGCGTACCCGAGGTGTCCGTGGTGTCCGTCGAAGTGCCCGCCGGGGCCATCATAGCCTCATCGGTCATGTCGGACGCTGCCGGACCGGTCATCGTCTCGCAGCCAGCCAGAGCCGCAGTCACGCCAAGAATGATAAGCAGGTTTTTCATCTGTCTCTCCTTTGTTGCAAGATATTTTACCGTGACTGTTCAGCGTGATTCTTTGATGCCGATCAACGTGCTACCTGTGCCGCGCGATTTTTCCTGCAACTTCATGATGAGAGGCGCAGAAAAGAGCGGCACAATCCCGGCTTTTCGACCTCGTAGCTCTCGCATCCCGATCTGACCCGGACTAGAATCCTTCCCGCGACAGGGAGAGGAGACGCATGAACGAGCATCCGAAATCCGGACAGCCGGTCGAGATCGAGGGCGTGGTGGCGCAGGGCAAATTGCAGCGCCTGCTCGACGTACTCCCGGAGGATTTGCGCAGCGAGATGATGCCGCTCTGGCAAAGCATTCGCTTTTCGCCGGGCGATGTGCTGATCGAAGACGGCGAGGTCGCGGACCGGATTGGCTTCGTGACCGACGGGTTTCTCGCGATGTCGAAAACCCTGCAGGACCGGCATCGGCACATCATCGGGCTGATCACGCCGTCGGACATGTTCGGGCGCGCCTTCAACGGCCCCTCCGGCTACCGGATCGAGGCGCTCAGCGACGGGGCGGTTCTGACCTGCGACCGGCAGAAATTCGAAGCGATCATCGCCCGCTCGCATGAGGCGGAGCGGCTGTTCCTGCTGAGCATTCTCGACGAGCTCGACGCCGCGCGCGAGTGGGTGATGGTCTTGGGAAGCTCGAAAGTCGTCGAGCGGCTCGCCTCGCTCCTGATCATCCTGAGCCGCCACAAATACCGGACCCTCGAAGGCACCGCGCATGCGCCCATCCAGCTGAACCTGCATATCCATATCAAGCGGGTCGATATAGCGCATCTGCTGGGCACCTCGCCGGAATCGCTGAGCCGGGCGTTTCACCAGCTCGAGCGCACGGGCGCGATCCGTATCGTCACGCCTTACGATGTCGAGCTCGCCAATCTGGAGAGGCTTATCGAAATCTCGGGAAATTCGCTGGAGATGCGCGACGAGTGAGCGCGCTCAGTGGTGCAGGATCTCCTCCAGCCCTTCGGACAGGGCCTCGAGGTCGTTCAGGCGGAATTGCCTAGCGTTCAGGATATCGATCAGCCCGTCTTTCTGGAACTGATGCAGCGAGCGGCTGACCGTCTCCTGCGTCGTGGCGATGAGATCGGCGATGTCCTGACGCGGCAGCAGCATCGTCAACACGCCACCCCCGTCAGGCAGGGCTTTCCAAGGCATGATACTGGGCGCCAGCAGCAGCAGCGCGCGCAGTCGGCTCGCAGGTCCATAGGCGCCCAGTAGCAAGCTCAACCGCCGCGCTTTCTCGGTCCAGTTTTCAACCTGATGACACAGGGCCCGGCGCAATTCGGGCTCCTGCTCGATCAGCTGAGCGAAATTCGCCGACTCGAACAGGCAAAGTCTGGTGTCGATCACGGCTTCGATCGCGGTGTCCCGCGTGCCCCGGATGATCTGACCGATGCTGTCGCCCGGAACGACGAGCCCGGTGATCTTGCGACGCCCCGCGAGCGAATGGCTCTGCATCCGCAACATGCCGCTCTGAACCAGCGCGATGTGGTGGCAGGTGACATCTTCCTCGCACAGCCGGTCATTAGCCGCGACGGAGATCGCGCGCGCCCGTTGCGCGACCCGGGCGAGGGTTCGATCCGAGAGGGATCCGCACACGCCATGGTTACGTCCAGCGCAACCCGCGCAATGCAAGATCGCCTCTGCATTTCGCAAAGGTGCCGTCATCAAAATCTCCGAACAGATTTAACCACGCGTTTCGCAGCGAAACTGCGTACTCGTCCCCTAGTGCATAATAAGACTATGCAAATGACATATCATCCTGTCAACACAAGCGCGTGATCAGGTACGTTTATGTCAAATCACTATCGCAGATGTGAGGAGACGACGCCTCGCAACCCTCTGAGACTTATGAAAATTGTCGGGAATTCCGCGTCGATCAGGCGTCGACGCTTGCCACTGCGGCGGCCATTTCCACACCATCGACATAGATCACTTCGGGCGTCTCGAATTCCAGCACGAAGAGCCGCGCACGGCCTTGGCCCAGCGTGACATAGTGGCCGTCGACGACAGATTGCGCTGGCAGAAGCGCCTCGCGCTTGCCGTAGATCACCTGCACCCGCCAGTCGCGCATCATCAGTTGCGCGCCCTGCGCAATCAGGAGCGGCGCCCCGGGCCGGTCATGGCCAAGCGCGCCGGGCGAGATGCGGATCAGCGCGCCGACATAGTCACCGGCCCGCAACGCCTTGAGCTTGCATGTCCCGCTGCGGGTCACGATCCGGTCGCCGGGTTCGAGAAACTCGATCGGGATGGCCCCGTCGAGCGTGTAGACCCGCGCCCCGGCGGCGATCCCCGCGCTGAGATCCGGCTTCGGCTTGCGCGCCTCGGTTGGCGATACGCGCTCTGTCACGTTCGGGCCAGCCGGGCCCGGCAATGCGTGGCGTGGATTGGATTCGATGATCTGGCGGAGCATGGCCATGCCATCCCCCCGCCCTGGTGCCTGTCCCATGGCGATACCTGCTCTTGCCTACTCGTAACTTCGGCGTCTGACGCGCCTTTGGTTACAGGCTAACCCTCACCATCGCGTTAAGACGAGCAAAATCGCATCTTCCTCTTTCCGAGCCCGCAGCCTGTTGCTATTACGCCCCTGATGCGGGTGTGGCGGAACTGGTAGACGCACCAGATTTAGGTTCTGGCGCCTTTGGCGTGGGGGTTCGAGTCCCTTCACCCGCACCACTCCCCACTTGCGGAATATCACAAGATACCCTCGCCTTATCACGCGAGCGTGCTAATTTCGGATGGCTGCGCGGGCCTGCTACGCCCCCGCTTTGGTGACCGAAAGCGTGGGAGGCGTGATGGTCGAAGGCCCGCAAATGCCGCCCCGGCGGCCTGTCGAAGACGCGCCGGAGTCCGGCTCGCGCTCCCCCAATTCCAGCCACGCGCTCAGCCGCGACGCGATTGCGGCCGATCCGAATTTCTTCGCCACACAGAAGGCGGTGGCGACGATGCTGCTCGACGTGCAGGCGCAGACGCCGCGGATCGCGCGGCACATGGCCTCGCATCGGCGCTGGCTCGTCAGCCAGACCAGTTTCGCGCTGGCGATGCGGGCGAAGACGAAGCCGGTCGCTCCGGAGCTGACGCCGGGCCGCCTTCTTGCGGCGCTGACGCCCCATGTCGAGATCAACCGCAAGACTTTGAGCCAGTATCTGGGTGAGATGGAGGTCCATGGCCTGCTCGCCCCGCCCTCCGAGCCCAAGGGCGACGGGCGCTTGCGGCCCGTCACCACGACGCCCATCGCCGAACAGGGGATGCGGCGCTGGTGCGAGGGGCATCTGCATTGCCTCGACATGCTCGACGGTGGCGCGCGGCTGGCAGCGGCGCGCAACGATCCCGATCTTCCCTTCGCGATGCAGCGGCACATGGTCGAGATCATCCGCGCCGATCCCGAATGGTGCGCGCCTCCGCCCTCGATGGCGCATTTCCTCGGCTCCGACACTGGCGGCATCCTGCTCCATGCGCTGATCCGCATGCTCATCGACCTGCGCGAGACCGACGGGCGCATCTATCTCGAACCGGTCAGCATCGCCGCGCTGGCCGAGCAATTCCTGATCTCGGTCTCGAAGATCAAGCGCATGGTCCAGAAGGCCGAAGAGGCGGGCAATCTTGGGTGGGAATTGCCGCGCAGGCGGGGCCGGCTCTGGCTCTCGCCCGGGTTCGTGCGCGACCACTTCCGCAGGCAGGCGGTGAAGTTCGAATGTGTCGAACGCGGCTGGCGCGCCGTCGCGTGAAGTCGGATTTTTCGACCACAGCACGGGCCGCAAAAAGGCGATCTGTCCGAAAATGACCGCTGAGTTTCAAACACTTCTGACCTAGGATGACGGTAAGGGAGATCGTGACGTCCCTGCTTGGGCTCCGCAAACAAGGGGGCGGATCCGCCGAAGCGGAGAGAGATCGCGACAACGCGCCCGTTCGGCGCAGTCCCGGATTCGCGGCCGGGGCGACCATTGTGGGGTGGTGCGTCCCGGCTGCAACTTCCCGCCCGATCTGCCGCAGCCGCGCGCCGCACCTTGCACCGCTTTGTCAGCGCCCGCCCTACCCGCTCTCGATCCTGTGTTCCCGGCATCTCCTCGCACGCGCCCGCCCGCGCGCGTATTTCACCGCCCGGAGGCCGCCCTGCAGCCCCTTTTCGCCTTGCCACCATGGCTGAGGCTCAATAGAAGGACGCCTGAAATTCGAGAACCGGCCGCGATCCGCGCGGCGCCCAGAGACAAAGGACAAACCATGCAGGTCACCGAGACCCAGAACGACGGCCTCAAGCGCGGCTACGAGATCACCATCACCGCCAAGGAACTCGACGAGAAGGTCACCGCGAAGCTTTCCGAAGCGCAGCCCGAGATCGAGATGAAGGGCTTCCGCAAGGGTAAGGTTCCGATGGCGATGCTGCGCAAGCAATTCGGCCCGCGCATCCTCGGCGAAGCGATGCAGGAATCGGTCGACGGCGCGATGAGCGAGCATTTCGAGAAGACCGGCGACCGCCCCGCGATGCAGCCGAAGATCGAGATGAAAGACGGCGAAGACTGGAAAGAGGGTGACGACGTGGTCGTGACCGTCGAGTACGAAGCGCTGCCGGAAATCCCGGATGTCGATCTGTCGGGCGTCAAGCTCGAGCGTCTGGTCGTGAAGGCCAATGAGGGCGAAGTGAACGAAGCGCTGGAAAGCCTCGCCGCGACCGCCAAGAACTTCGAGACCAAAGAAGGCAAGGCCGAGAACGGCGATCAGGTCGTGATCGACTTCGAAGGCTTCGTCGACGGTGAAGCGTTCGAAGGCGGCAAGGGCGAAGGCTACCCGCTGGAAGTCGGTTCGGGTTCGTTCATCCCGGGCTTCGAAGAGCAACTCGTCGGCGCGAAAGCCGGTGACGACGTCGAAGTGACCGTGACCTTCCCGACCGAATACGGTGCGGAGCATCTCGCGGGCAAGGAAGCGCTGTTCAAGTGCAAGGTCCACGAAGTGAAGGCGCCCAAGGCTGCCGAGATCGACGACGAGATGGCCAAGCAGTTCGGCGCCGAAGACCTCGCCGCGCTGAAAGCGCAGGTCGCAGAGCGTCTGGAAGCCGAGTATCAGGGCGCTGCACGTCAGGTGATGAAGCGTGGCCTGCTCGACCAGCTCGACGATCAGGTGAAGTTCGACCTGCCCCCCTCGCTCGTGGAAGCCGAGGCCAAGCAGATCGCGCACCAGCTCTATCACGAAGAGAACCCGGACGATCACGGCCATGACCACGGCGAGATCGAAACCACCGACGAGCACAACACCCTCGCCGAGCGCCGCGTGCGCCTTGGCCTGCTGCTCGCCGAAATCGGTCGCAAGCAGGAGATCGAGGTCTCCGACGCCGAGATGACCCAGGCGATCATGAACCAGGCACGTCAGTACCCGGGTCAGGAGCGCGCCTTCTTCGAATTCGTGCAGCAGAACCCGCAGATGCAGCAGCAGCTGCGCGCGCCGCTCTTCGAAGACAAGGTCGTCGATTACATCGCTGGCGAAGCCAAGGTGGACGACAAGGAAGTCACCAAGGAAGAGCTGCAGAAAGAGATCGAGAAGCTCGACGAGCTGTGATCTTCGGGCGCTCAGCCCAGTAATTGCGAAGGCCGCCTCTCGGGGCGGCCTTTTGCGTTCGCGGAAGGGATGTGGCGCGACTTGAGCCTACCCCGGCTCACTCCGCGGACGGTACTTTCAGGAATTTCGCGTTCGGGATCAGCGAGGGCAGATCGGTCGCGGTCGCCACCTCGCGCAACTTCTGGGCAGCACGATCCACCTGCAGGGACGCCGTGCGATCCGCCGCCGGATTGGCCGGTGCGACCCGGTCGTAAATCGCGGTGCGCAGCACCTCGCCCGCCGATGCGAGCCGGTCGCGCGCGCCTTCGGGATCATGCAGGTACAGAAGTCCGCCCGTCACGAGGATCGTGTGGGTCAGCGCGAAGTGCAGGATCGAAAACAGCCGCATGGCAGGGCCTCGTCAGGGTTGCTTGCCCGGACAGGATTCCCTGTAAAAACGGCGATTTTGAGGCTCGTTCGCGCGCCCTGCCGCGCTCAGCGCTTGCGCGCGGGCGCAGGCGCCACCGCGTCTGCCACCACGGCGTTCCGCGCGCCCAAGGGGCGCGGGTCTCCGATGGTGCTGTCCTGCGCGGTCTGATGCTCGGCCTCGGAATTGATCTCGGCCCCCAGAAGCACCGCCGTCGTCGAGAGCCAGATCCACATCATCAGCACCACCACCGCGCCGATCGAGCCATAGGTGCTCGAGTAATTCGCGAAGTTCGACGTGTAGAACGAGAAGCCCGCCGAGACGATCAGCAGCAGGATCGACGCCGCAATCGCCCCCGGCACCACCCAGATCCAGCGCGGCGCGTTGCGGGCGGGCGCGTAGCGATAGAGCAGCATCAGCATCCCCATCAGCACCAGCGCCATCACCGGCCAGCGCCCCCAGCGCAGCACCGCATCCAGCGCCCCACCCATCGGGATGTAGTCGAGCATCACGGGCAGCACGGCGGCGACGAGGATCAGTGCGCAGACCATGACAATCCCGGTGATCGTCATGCCCAGCCCAAAAGCGTTGAGCTGCACGAAGCTGCGCCGCTCCTTTTCGCCATAGGCCACGTTGAGCGCGCCGATCATCGCTTTCGCACCCCCATTGGCCGACCAGAGCGCCAGCAGGATGCCGAAGATCGAGGCCAGCCCGAGCGCGTTTGAACTGGACCCGATCAACTGCTCCAATTGGTTGCGGATCAGCGTCAGCGCTTCGGGAGGAATGACGTTCTTGAGCGCGTCGAGGTCCTGCAGCATGGTCTGGCGATCCGCGAAAATGCCGTAGATCGAGACGGTGGCGGTCAGGGCCGGGAACAGGGCGAGCAGCGCGTAGAAGGTCACGCCCGCGGCGACGGCCAGCACGCGGTCCTCGTCGATCTGACCGTAAGCGCGCTTGGCGATGGCCTTCCAGCCTGCGCGGGGGATATCGAACGGGCTTTCCGCCTGACGTCCCAGCGCGCGGTCGGCGGGCCGGTCATAGCGGTCGGTGCGGGTCGCGGGAACATGGCGGGCGCTGCGACCTTCCGTGGGCCCGTGGATCGCGGCCTGTCGATCGTCCTGATAGCGCCGCCACATGAGATAGACGCCGAAGCCCAGAAGCCCCGCCTGCACGAGCCGGTCGCGTCGGCTCGATGCGTCGTCGCGTGGGCCCTGCCCCGATCGTTTCGTCATGCATGTCCCCTGTTTTCAAAGCCCTGAGGGCCATTTAGGGGCCAACGCCGGATTGCGGCACGCGGTTCCGGGGTCTGCGCCGCGCGTCGCGGCCCGACTATGTCATTAGACATATTTCAGCAGAACTACCCTGACAGGCAAGCATGAAAAAACCGCGCCCCGGAAGGCGCGGTTCTCTGTCTTTCGGACTGAAAGGTCGTAGCGACCGATCAGGCGTTGTTTTCGTCTTCGGCCGACTCGGGGGTGGCAACGGGGCCGCCCTCGTCGTCGTCGGAGGTCGCGCCGCCGATATCGTCGAACAGTTCGGCGATCTCGAATTCGGCTGCAGCCTCTTCCTCGGCCGCCACGTCCTGGATCGACTTGCCCGACGCTTGCAGTTCGGCCTCTTCGGGCGAACGAGCGACGTTGAGCTGGATCTCGGCGACGACTTCGGGGTGCAGGTGCACTTCGACGTCATGCAGACCGAGAACCTTGATCGGCTGGCGGATGATGACCTGCTTGCGGTCAACCGAGAAACCCTGCTCGGAGGCGATGTTCGCCGCGTCGCGGGTGGTGACCGAACCGTAGAGGTTGCCGCCGTCCGAAGCCGAACGGATCACGACGAAGGTCTCGCCGTCGATCTTCGACGCCAGAGCTTCGGCTTCTTTCTTGGTTTCGAGGTTGCGGGCCTCGAGCTGCGCTTTGCGCTCTTCGAAGCTCTTGATGTTGGATTCGTTGGCGCGCAGTGCCTTGCCTTGCGGCAGCAGGTAGTTACGGCCGAAGCCGTCCTTGACGGTGACGACGTCACCCATCTGGCCGAGCTTGGCCACGCGTTCGAGAAGGATCACTTCCATCGGTCGGTCTCCTTATTTCACGGCGTAGGGGAGCAGGGCGAGGAAGCGGGCGCGCTTGATCGCGCGGGCCAGTTCACGCTGCTTCTTCGCCGAAACGGCGGTGATGCGGGCGGGGACGATCTTGCCGCGCTCAGAGATGTAGCGCTGCAGAAGACGGGTGTCCTTGTAGTCGATCTTCGGCGCGTTCTCACCCGAGAACGGGCAGACCTTACGACGGCGGAAAAACGGTTTTGCCATGGTGTCTACTCCTGTCTACCGATCAACGGCGCTCGCGACGGTTGTCGCGTTCGTCACGTTTCTGCATCTGGACCGAGGGGCCCTCTTCGTGCTCGTCGACCTTGATGGTCAGGACGCGCATCACGTCGTCATGCAGACGGGCCAGACGCTCCATTTCCTGCACGGCTGCCGACGGGGCGTCGGTGCGCAGGTAGGCGTAGTGGCCCTTGCGGTTCTTGTTGATCTTGTAGGCCATGGTCTTCACGCCCCAGTATTCGGAATCGACGACTTTGCCGCCGTTGTCCGACAGGACCGTGGAGAAATGTTCGACAAGGCCTTCGGCCTGCGCGTTGGACAGATCCTGACGCGCGATGAGGACATGCTCGTAAAGCGGCATGCGAACTCCTGTATTTCGAGGCGGCTTCAAAGTTGGGCGTCTGACACTTCCGCAACCCAACACGAGAGGCTCCGCCGGTTCATAGCAAACGCGGAAGATGCGGCCTTATACGGGATGCGCGTCTGGATGCAAGGAAAAATCAGGGTACCGAAGGGACGGTTGCGCCCTGCCCTGACGGGCTCGGCGCAGCTCGATCCGCCCCGGTCAGTCCAGCTGACCTGCGGCGAGGATCGGACCGGGCAGCGGGCCGTTCTTGCTCGGACGGGATTCCTGAACGATCACCACGGCGGGCGCGTCCCCGTCGAGATCGACCGAGAGCGTCACCGGCGCGCGCCCGTCCCATTCGGCGATGCCGGTCAGGCTGGTGACGATGTTCTTGTAGGTCACCGTGCGCCCGGCATTCTCGCCGCGCAGGATGTCCACCGTGGCGGAGGGCTTGTAGCGCACGAGCTGCACCATCGCCGGCGTCTCCAGCTTATCGACCGGGCTCAGCGCGATCTCGTAATGATCGCCCTTCCCCGTGATCTTCAGATCGACCTCGGGATGGGCGTCGCTTTCGCGTGCGATGGCGGTATCGAGCGCCGCTTCCTGCGGCCCGATCAGGGCCTCGCGGCCCGCGATGATCATCTGCGGGGTGTAGACCGTGCGCTCGCCCGCGGCGATCGCATAGGATTTCTGCCGGGCGGAAAACTCAGGCTTTCCAAAGGGATCCTTCCAGCCGAGATAGTCCCAGTAATCGACATGCAGCGCCAGCGCGATCACATCGTCCCGATCCGTGAGCTCCTTCAAGAGCGCATCCGCCGGCGGGCAGGACGAACAGCCTTGCGAGGTATAAAGCTCGACCACGACCGGGTCGTGCTCGCCTTCGGTGTCGGGATCGGGCGCCACGGGGTTCGGCTTCGCGGGGGTGTCGGATTTCTCGGAGGCCATCTGGTCGAGAAGCGCCTCGGAGGCGTTGAGACGCATCCCGGGCGGCGCGTCGGCTGCCCCTTGGGCAGACGCAAATTCCGCAAAGCTTACCAGCCCTGCGGCGAAAGCAGCTCCCATCGCGGTCAAACGTCCTGCGCGCACTCGAAAAACACTCCTCACTTCGCCGTCTTTATACCTAGCGTTTCTGCTCAGACCATGCCTAATCAATGTTTTGAGAGATTTCTTTCTGTCCGGGCGCGCGAAACGATATATGTCCAACGTATACGGCCCATGCGCGGTTCAAGATGACGCTGGGTCGCTCCAGTCGCGTGTTTTTGTGTGCAATGGTATACTAAAAATGCCCCGACCCTCTTGAACGGATCGCACGCTTGGGGCAAACACACGCCAGCGACACCCTTAGGACCCTTGAAGGGAGGCCATTCTCATGCCCATCGTTACCGGTAAGGATACCGCAAAGACCCGCCGCGAACTCAGCGTCGGTTCGAAAACCTATGCTTATTACTCGATCCCCGCCGCCACCGAGGCTGGCCTGGGTGATTTCTCGAAGCTGCCCGCTTCGCTGAAGGTGGTTCTGGAGAACCTCCTGCGGTTCGAGGATAACGGCTTCACGATCTCGACCGACGACATCAAAGCCTTCGGCGAATGGGCCGAGCAAGGCGGCAAGAACCCGCGCGAGATCGCCTACCGCCCCGCCCGCGTGCTGATGCAGGACTTCACCGGCGTTCCGGCCGTGGTCGACCTCGCGGCAATGCGTGACGGCATCAAGGGTCTTGGCGGCGACGCACAGAAGATCAACCCGCTCGTGCCCGTCGACCTCGTGATCGACCACTCGGTGATGATCGACGAATTCGGCAACCCGCGCGCGTTCCAGATGAACGTCGACCGCGAATACGAGCGCAACATCGAGCGCTACAAGTTCCTCAAGTGGGGCCAGACCGCGTTCGAGAACTTCCGCGTGGTTCCGCCGGGCACCGGCATCTGCCACCAGGTGAACCTCGAATATCTCGCCCAGACCGTCTGGACCGACAAGGATCAGGACGGCACCGAAGTCGCCTATCCCGACACGCTCGTCGGCACCGACAGCCACACCACCATGGTCAACGGCGCGGCCGTTCTCGGCTGGGGCGTGGGCGGTATCGAAGCTGAAGCCGGCATGCTCGGCCAGCCGATCTCGATGCTGATCCCGGAAGTCGTGGGCTTCAAGCTGACCGGCGCCATGGTAGAAGGCACCACCGGCACCGACCTCGTGCTGAAAGTCGTCGAAATGCTCCGCGCCCACGGCGTGGTCGGCAAGTTCGTCGAATTCTACGGCGACGGCCTCGACAATCTGCCGCTGGCTCAGCGTGCGACCATCGCCAACATGGCGCCCGAATACGGCGCGACCTGTGGCTTCTTCCCGGTCGACGATGAAACCCTGCGCTATCTCGAGCAGACGGGCCGCGAGAAGGACCGCATCGCGCTGGTCGAAGCCTATGCCAAGGAAAACGGCATGTGGCGCGACGCGGATTACGCGCCGGTCTACTCCTCGACGCTCGAGCTGGACATGAACACGATCGTTCCGGCGATCTCGGGTCCGAAGCGTCCGCAGGACTATGTCGCGCTGACCAACGCCGCTGACGCGTTCGAAGGCGTGGTTGCCGATTACCGTGGCATCGACATCTCGTCGGAAGCCAAGAACATGGCCGCCGAAGGCCCGATCGCGACCAAATCGGTCACCATCGGCAAGACCGCCAAGGTCGAAGGTGAAGATTACGAGCTGCGCGACGGCTCGGTGGTGATCGCCTCGATCACGTCCTGCACCAACACCTCGAACCCCTACGTGCTGATCGGCGCGGGTCTCGTGGCGCGCAAAGCGCGTGAACTGGGCCTGAACCGCAAGCCCTGGGTGAAGACCTCGCTCGCACCTGGCTCGCAGGTCGTGTCGGAATATCTGGAAGCCGCTGGCCTTCAGGATGATCTCGACGCGGTCGGCTTCAACCTCGTGGGTTACGGCTGCACCACCTGTATCGGTAACTCGGGTCCGCTCCAGCCGGAAATCTCGAAGGCGATCAACGACAACGACCTGATCGCGACCTCGGTGCTCTCGGGCAACCGGAACTTCGAAGGCCGGATCTCGCCCGACGTGCGCGCCAACTACCTCGCCTCCCCGCCCCTCGTGGTGGCCTACGCGCTGGCCGGCGACATGAACATCGACCTGTCGAGCGACCCGATCGCGCAGACGCCGGACGGCAAGGACGTCTACCTGAAAGACATCTGGCCCTCGGACAAAGAGATCGCCGATCTCGTCGAGAAGGTCGTCACCCGCGAGAAGTTCATCGAGAAATACGCCGATGTCTTCAAAGGCGACGAGAAGTGGCAGGGCGTGGAAGTCGAAGGCGGCGAAACCTATGACTGGCCGCCGCAGTCGACCTACATCCAGAACCCGCCCTACTTCAAAGGCATGTCGCCGGAAGCCGGCACGATCTCGAACATCTCGGGCGCGGGTATCCTCGCCGTGCTGGGCGATTTCGTGACCACCGACCACATCTCGCCGGCGGGTTCGTTCAAGCCCGACACCCCGGCCGGGAAATACCTGGTCGAGCGTCAGGTCGCGCCGAAGGACTTCAACAGCTACGGTTCGCGCCGTGGTAACCACGAAGTCATGATGCGCGGCACCTTCGCCAACATCCGCATCAAGAACGAGATGCTGGACGGCGTCGAGGGCGGCTACACCAAGGGCCCCGATGGCGAGCAGACCTCGATCTTCGACGCGGCGATGGCCTATGAGAAAGCCGGCAAGCCGCTGGTGATCTTCGGTGGCGAGCAATACGGCGCAGGCTCCTCGCGCGACTGGGCGGCGAAGGGCACCAACCTGCTCGGCGTCAAGGCCGTGATCGCGGAGAGCTTCGAGCGTATCCACCGCTCGAACCTCGTCGGCTTCGGCGTGATCCCCTTCGAGTTCACCGAAGGCCAGACCCGCAAGGATCTGAACCTGACCGGTGAGGAAGAGGTCTCGATCGAAGGTCTCGAAGGCGAAATCAAGCCGCAGTCGATCGTGCCCTGCACCATCACCTACAAGGACGGCACCACCAAGGAGATCAAGCTCAAGAGCCGGATCGATACCGCGGTGGAGATCGAATACCTCAAGAACGGCGGCGTGCTGCACTACGTGCTGCGCAACCTCGCCAAAGCCTGAGGCTGACGGTCACGAGATTGGAAAAGGCCCCGCGAGCGCGGGGCCTTTTTCGTTTGGTGAACAAGTTTTGGCGAACCGTCCGTTCGGCAAGCATTGCAAGGCGCAATGAACCCGCACGACTACTTTTCCCAGACCAAAATAAACATAAGTTCTTTTTCTCGCCTTGCTTTCACCCTGAAGTCTTCACGAAACCTTGAGATTCAACCTCGAGAGGCAATTTTTGAGGACATCATGGCTCTGACAACTGAACAACAAATTCTTATTGAACAACGCATTGCGAATGACGCGAAATCCCCGGTCGTTGCGTATCTTCTCTGGTTTTTCCTAGGAATGCTCGGCGCGCATCGTTTCTACCTTGGCAAGACCGGAACTGGGGTCGCTCAGCTTATTCTGTGCATTCTCGGCTGGCTAACGCTCGTCGTCTATGTCGGCATATTTCTCCTGCTCGCGCTAGGCGTGTGGGTTCTTGTCGATGCGTTCCTAATCCCCTCGATCATCACGCAGTCGCGCGAAAAGATGCGCATGCAGCTCGGCGGCACGATGGCTCCGGCCATTCCGACTGTCTGAACGCATTCGAAGAAATCCAAGGCCCCGCCGAGTGCGGGGTCTTTTTTTTGCGGGTCAGGCGATTGCGAGCCGCCCGGGCGGCCAGCCCGGGCCGCGCCCGACCTCCCCCCGGGAGGGCGCATTGGCGACGTCATCGCGGGCACAACCTACATTCGGACTTGCGAGATAAAGGGCCCGGTCACATGCGGAGCGAAGCGCCCACCCGAGGTCGGGCGCGGCCCTCAGCGCGCAATTCCCGCCAAACCCACCGCCTGTGCTATACTTCCCCTCTCACAAGGGAGGACGACGCGATGAACAGACGCGAGATGTTGGCCCTGACGGTCGGGACGATGACGGTGGGAGGTGCGTTGGGAGGCGCGCGGCCCGTGCAGGCCGAGGCAGTGATGGGCGATGGTGGGCTCTATCAGCAGCCCTTCTTCCACGAGGGTTTTCTCGATCTGGGGGAGGATCTTCAGGAGGCTGCCGATCAGGGCAAGGGGCTTCTGGTGCTCTTCGAACAGCGCGGCTGCCCTTATTGCCGCGAGATGCATCTGGTGAATTTCGCCAAGCCCGAGATCACCGGGCTGATCGAGAAGAGCTACATGGTCGTGCAGCTCGATCTCTGGGGCGCGCGCGAAGTCACCGATTTCGACGGTGAGGCTCTGGAGGAACGCGCGCTGGCGCAGAAATGGGCGGTGAATTTCACGCCGACGCAGGTGCTGATCCCGGCCGCGAATGCAGGCGCGCAATCCGTGCGCGAGGCGGAAGCCTTCAGAATGCCGGGCTATTTCAAGCCCTTCCACCATCTGGCGGGGCTCGAATACGTGGCCAGCGGCGCTTACGCGGATCAACCGTTCCAGCGCTTCTTGCAGGACAAGTTTTCGGAACTCAGCGCGAAGGGCATCGACCCGGACGTGTGGTAAGGCCCAAGTGAAAACGGCCCGCGCGATTGCACGGGCCGTCTCAAACCGTCACACGGGCTCAGCTTACGCGAGCGCGATGTTACCTGCCGACTGGCGGCCGTCACGGCCGGTTTCCAGATCGTAGGTCACTTTCTGACCGTCATCGAGACGCTGGATGCCAGCGCGCTCAACGGCGGAGATGTGAAGGAAGATGTCTTTGCCGCCATCGTTCGGTGCGATGAAGCCATAACCCTTGGTGCTATTGAACCATTTCACGGTGCCTTCGGCCATCGTGAGTCTCCTATTAAATTATGCTGCCTGCGAAATGCGTCAGCTCGGCGTAGTCAGTTCTTGAAAGCAAACTGAAGCCGTAAGGAGACAGTGCATCTGGGAATCAAACGTAGCGAGAGAATACATAAGGCGAACGGGCGCTAATTGCAATGATCAAAGCATGTGAGGGGGTTGCACGGCACCGCGATCGACGGAATTCGGCGCCCTCCCGCCGAGGCGTGAAAACATGCAAAAAATATATGAGATTTCGGACCTTTGCCTGCGTCGCCTGCGTTACTTCAGTGAACAGGTGAGATCTTCAAACGCTGAAGACGCAGGAGGACCCCCATGACAGCAGCCCCGCTCGGCCCCGGCCAACTCAACGCAATCGACCATGGCGGCTCGGGTCGGCCCGTGGTCCTGATCCACGGCTGGCCGCTCTCGGGCAAGGCGTGGGAAAAACAAGTCCCGGCGCTGATCGCTGCCGGTCACCGCGTCATAACCTATGACCGTCGCGGCTTCGGTCTGGCGGAAAAACCCACCGAAGGCTTCGATTACGACACGCTTGCCGCCGATCTCGATGCGATCCTCACCGCGATGGATTTGCGCGACGTGACCTTGGTGGGTTTCTCGATGGGCGGTGGCGAGGTCGCGCGCTACATCCGCAACCATGGCGAGGACCGGCTGCGCGCCGCCGTCTTCGCCTCCGCCGTGACGCCCTGCCTGATGCAGAGCGAAAACAATCCCGACGGCCCGCTGACCAAGGAAGCCGCAGGCGAGATGGAACAGGGCCTGCGCGACGGGCGCGACGCGTTCTTCCCGCAATTCGTCGAGAATTTCTACAGCGTCGACGGCGATCTCAAAGCCTCTGCCGAGGAATGCGAACAGGCGGTGACGCTGTGCAACCAGTCCGACCAGAGCGCCGCACTTGGCTGCATGGAGGCTTTCGGCACGACCGATTTCCGCGAGGATCTGGAGGCGGTGCGCGTCCCGGTTCTGGTGATCCACGGCGACAGCGACGCGATCGTGCCGCTCGAAGGCTCCGGTGCGCGAACCTACCACGCGATCCCCGACAGCCAGTTCTTCACGATCAAGGGCGCGCCGCATGGCTGCAACGTGACCCATTCGGAAGAGTTCAACATCGCGCTGCTCGAGTTCCTGAGGTAACGCTCCGCCGCTTTCGGCATTCTGTTTGCCCGGCCTGCGATCCCTTGCAGGCCGGGTTTCTCTTGCCTACAATGTTCATGCTTTGTTTCACCCTGACCACCTGCCGCACCGATGACCACGCCCCACCCGTTCCCCCTGCGCGAAGGCCGCACCCACGAGGTTTGCGGCATCGGCACCACGAGCTTCGCCTGCGCGGTCTGCGCCAGCACCACGGGGCCGATCCTCTGGGTGAACGAACGCCATCGCCGCGAGGGGCTCAATCCGCGCGGGCTGGTGAGCTTCTTCGATCCGGCGCGGCTTCTGCTGGCGCGCGGCAAGGACCAGACCGACACGCTCGCCGTGATGGAAGAGGCGTTGCGCGACGGCTCGGTGCCACTGGTGATCGGGGAATTGCCGCGCGAGATCGGGCTGACGGCGGGGCGGCGGCTGCAACTGGCCGCCAAGGAGGGCCGCGCCACGGGGCTGTGCTTGATCCTGCCCGATGGCGGCTCGAACGCGGCGGAGACGCGCTGGCACGCGATGCCCGTCTACGACAAGCTGCTGCGCGAGGGGGTGGACTCGCCCCGGCTGCGCTGGCGGCAGCTGAAGAACAAATCCGGCCCCTGCCGCGCCTGGGAGGTGGAATGGAACGCGAAGACGCGCGCGCCCGAGATCCTCTCGGTCAATGACTGCGCGCCCTCGAGCGTGCCGGTGTAGCCCCGCGCCTCAGAGGTCGAGCTTGTCCTCGATCGCGCCGATCTGGGCGACCGGATCGACGGGCCACTGGCTGATATTCTGCAAGCCGCGATCCTCCAGCACCTCGCTGCCCGGATGATCCGCCAGCCACGCCTCGATCTGCGCATCCCGCGCGCGCAGGAGCGCCGCGAAT
The DNA here is from genome assembly GCF_002020145.1 of Thioclava sp. DLFJ4-1. Taxonomy (NCBI): domain Bacteria; kingdom Pseudomonadati; phylum Pseudomonadota; class Alphaproteobacteria; order Rhodobacterales; family Paracoccaceae; genus Thioclava; species Thioclava sp. DLFJ4-1. The sequence goes on along the minus strand of NZ_MPZT01000003.1, from coordinate 109,514 downwards.
TGCGGACGGTAGAGCGTCACCATTCCGCTCAGCCACAGGTTCACCGCCCAGTTCGGATGCGCCAGTTCGATCGCGAAATGATCGAGCAGCCGGATCATGTCCTCGGCGCGGTAGAGGCATTCATCCGTTACCCAGCGATTGGTCGTGAAGATGCGGATCGCCCGGCCCTTCGCATCCACGCTGATCGCGCCGATATGGACGAAGCGCGCAGCTGCATCCTCGGGGATCTTCGCACCGGGCAGGTCCCACGGCTCCAGCCCCGGAATGATCCCTTCGGGGCGCATGAACAAGTGGAAATGCCCGTTCTCGCCCTCGGCCATCTCGCGCGCATCGTGGGCGTGGTAGAAATAATGGCAATGCGTCTCGGTATCGAAGACGTCGCCCTGCGGATAGCGCGACCAGACGAGGAAATCCCCCTGCCCGCGCAGCACTTCCGACACCACGCTCATCCCCGACTTCGCCAGCACCGTCTCGCATTCGAGCACGGTCTCGGCCGCGTCGTGCATCTCTTCCAGGCGCGCGCGGGGCAGCCCCTCTATCCCGGGATTGGCGATGCGCAGCGTGGGCGCGGGCGTCGCCGGGTTGGCGCTATCGGGTGACATCTCGGAGGGCGTTTCGGGTCGGGTCATCGGTCTCTCCTCATGCGAACGGGGCCAGCCTAGGCGCTGACCCCGTCCTTGTCATCGCGACATCTGCGCTCAGAGCGGCTCCATGCCGAGCATTTCACGCACAGCCGGTTCGCGCGAGGTCTTCAGACCGACCTGACGGCCTTCCTCGATGGCGATCTCGTTCGGCACGCCCTTCGACGCGCGATAGAGCGCCCACATCGCGCCCACCCGGTTCGAGCTCTCGCAATGCAGCAGGATCGGGTAGTTCGCCGGGTCTTCGACGATCTTCGCGAATTCGGCGACCTGTTCCTCGGTCGGCGCCTTGGTCGGCACGGAGATCTGGATGTAGTTCATCCCGGCCTTCTGCACCAAGTCGCCCTCGTTCGGCGCACCCTCGTCGGGCTTAAGCAGGCTGACGACGGTCTTGAAGCCGAGCATCTTGAGCATCGGAATGCCCGTCGGGTCGATGAAGCCACCGGTGCCGACATAGGGCGTCGCGCGCAGGTAGTTGTCGACGATCGGGGGCATCTTGTCGCCATAGGGCGCCTGGGTTGCCTTGACGGTGGTGTCATAGGGCCCGCTGGCCATCGGTGCCGCGTCGCTGCCCGCATCCGCGGCCTTGGCCGCCGAGGGCGCACAGGGGTTTGCCGCTGCCGGTGCGCAAGGGTTGGCGGCCGCCGGTGCGCAGGGGTTGGCCGGCGCACAGGGGTTCGTCACAGCCGGAGCGCAGGGGTTGGTCGCCTGCGCGCTGGAGGTGGCGGGAACGGCGGCGCTCATCGCGACCGCAGTCACCGGCACCATCGCGGCGCGCAGCAGGCTCTTGCGTTTCTTATGCAGTTTCATGGACTTTTTCCTCCCTAGAATTTCGTCCGTATTACAAACCGTTACCCGCGCGCATCTGCCGATGCGGACGTGAGGGCGAACTCGTCGGCCTCGTCATCCGGGGCGCAGACTTCTTCGGCGGTGAACGGACCGCCGCGCGACCGCTCGAGGATCGTGCCGAGGCGGAAGCCCACGGCGGCGATGATGATCAGCGCCAGCAGGATCACCCATTCCGGCAGCCCGAAGAGCTGCGGCAGGGTCTGTGCCGTCGGCCCCTGACCCGCGAGGTAGAAATCCTTGATCGGGTCGAAGACCCAGGCGAAGACCGAGGTGCCGAGCACCATGCCGATCGCGAAGACCACCGCGTCGATCCGGCCCGAGGCCACACCGACCACGGAGGTGCCCGGGCAATAGCCGCCCACGGCAAAGCCCGCGCCGATGAAGACGCCGCCCAGCAGGATCGCCCAGAAGAAGAGCGTCGGGATGAAGACCGCAGCCGGGCCCATCCAGCCCATCGTCCGCAGCACGTAAAGCCCCACGGCGCAGACGATCACGGCGGTGAACATCACCTTGAAGACCGAGAAGTCGCGCAGGGTGAACTGCCCCGTCAGCTTGCGCGGAGAGCCGAAGCCCGCCGCCTCCAGCGCGTAGCCGAAGAGAATGCCCGACAGGAGGCCCGAGGCTATGCCGCTATCGTAAAGAGGGATGCTCATTGCCAGATCCTCCGCATCATCATGGAGACGGCGAAGCCCGCCGCGAAGAAGCCGATCAGGAAGACGAAGCCCGCCACGGCGAGCGTAGCACTACCCGACAGGCCCAGACCCGAGGTGCAGCCGCGCGCCAGACGCGCGCCGAAGCCCACGAGCGCGCCGCCAAGCAGCGCGTAGACGAGGCGATTGCCGCTCGTGGTGCGCGGGCCGCGCTCCACCTTGACCGAGATTCGGCCCGCGCCTTTCGCGCCGAGCCACGCACCGATCAGGACGCCGACCACTTCCCAGGTGATCCAGCTCAGAAGCGGGCTACCTGCCGCCATGAAAGGCCCGAAATAGGAATTGTCAGCGGTCGCCTGCGGGGCGACCCAGTCATTGGCCTGTGCCGCGAAGCGGGTCACGAAGCCGGATGCGCCGAGCCCATGCCCGGTCACGACGAAGGTCAACAGCAACGCCAGGCCGAGCGCGGTGCCGGCGGCGAGCGGTGACCAAAATGCTTTGGGTGCGTCTCTCATGAAAGCCTCCCTTCCTCCCATGATCATATTCATAGGTGATGATACAAAACGCCAAAGCCGTTTCAACTTTTTTCAGCGCCGCAATGCGGCAAATGACATACCATTGGAAAACGCCCTGCCCGCTCCATCTGAAAAATCATATAAAGACAAAGCTTTGACCCAAACCGCCACCGCCTTCACCGCGACGATCGACCGCGACGGCCGCTGCCAAACGGACCAGTCAGGGGCGCGGCTCTTTCCGTATTGGAGCTTCACCAAGCCCGTGATCGCGGCGCTGGCGCTGATGCTCGAGTCTGAGAAGCGGCTCGATCTGGACGCGCCGCTCGATCTGCCGGAGCTGCGCGCGGGGGGTACGCTGGCGCAGCTTCTGGAGCACAGCGCAGGCCTGCCCGATTACGGCACCCTGCCCGCCTATCACGCGGATGTCGCGGCGGGACGCACGCCATGGCCGCGCGATCTGCTGGTGACGCGGACGCTCGCGCAGCCCGCGCCATTTCCGCCCGGCGAAGGTTGGCGCTATTCCAACCTCGGCTACATGCTCGCCCGCGAGGTGATCGAAGGCGCCGCAGGCCGGAGCCTCGCGGAACTGGTGCAGGAGCGGATCACAGAGCCGCTGGGGCTGGAGAACGTCCAACTCGCCCAAACGCCCGCTGATTTCGCAGCGCTTCACTGGCCCGAGGCGCGCGACTACGACCCCGGCTGGGTCTATCACCGCACACTGATCGGTACGGCGGGCGATGCCGCGCGGCTATTGCACGGGCTGGGCGGGCTTCTCCCGGTACGCGCATTCGCCCGCATGACCGCCTGTCGCGAGTTGGGAGGCGCACTGCCCGACCGCCCTTGGACGCGGCATGGGTACGGGCTGGGGCTGATGTGCGGCGACTGGGGCAACACCCGCGTCTTCGGCCATTCCGGCGCGGGGCCGTTCAGCTCCAACGCCGTCTATCATTGCCCCGAGACCGGCCGCACCGCCGCCGCCTTCACGCATGGCCCCTTCGAAGGACCGGCGGAACAAGTCGTGGCCAAGCTCGTAGCGGGACGGTGAGGGCTGCGCCCGAGCCTGGGTGGTCGCATGCGCTCCCTAGATGGATTTCGTTTATCAATCCTCCTCTCCCGAACCTGCGTTCGCGCGGCACCGGTGCAGATGCGCCCTCCCGGGGGAGCGTCGGGCGCGGCCCGGGCTGGCCGCCCGGGCGAAGGCACGGTTTCAGACGCGTTCTGACACCTCGGGCGCCCCCCTCACCGCAAGCAAGAGACGCCGCCAAAAAGAAAGGCGGCAACCACCGTCGCCGCCTCTCCCGAGATACTGTGAAATCCGACCTCACACGCCGCTGTCGAAGGGCTCGAACGCCTCGGCGCGGGCCCGTTTCCAGCGCTTGAGATAGCCGAAGCGGTCGTCATCCTCGCGCAGGAGGAACCCTTCGGGCATGTAGTGATAGATCTCGTCACCCACTTTGAAATCGCGCTCGCGGTCGCGCACCAGCAGGTGATGCGGCAGGAACTGCCCCGGATGGGTGAGACCCGCGGCCCCCGTCATCTCGGCCAGCGCCTTCATCGTGTTGCGGTGGAAATTGGCCACGCGCTGCGACTTTTCAGGCACCACCAGCGCGCGCTGACGGATCGGGTCCTGCGTGGTCACCCCGGTCGGGCATTTGTTCGTGTGGCACGACTGCGCCTGAATGCAGCCGATCGAGAACATGAAGCCGCGCGCCGAGTTCGCCCAATCCGCCCCGATCGCCAGAACCTTGGCGATATGGAAGGCGGTGACGACCTTGCCCGAGGCCCCGATCTTCACCTGATCGCGCAAGCCCGCCCCGCGCAGCGTGTTGTGCACGAAGCTGAGACCTTCCACGAGCGGGAAGCCCATGTGGTTCGCGAATTCCAGAGGTGCGGCCCCGGTGCCGCCCTCCTTGCCGTCGACCACGATGAAATCGGGGGTGATGCCGGTTTCCAGCATCGCCTTGACGATGCACATGAATTCGCGGCGGTGACCGACGCAGAGCTTGAAGCCCACCGGCTTGCCGCCCGACAACTCGCGCAGCTGGCCGATGAATTCCATCATCTCCAGCGGGGTCGAGAAGGCCGAGTGCGAGGCGGGCGAGATGCAGTCGCGATCCATCGGGATGTCGCGCGCCTCGGCGATCTCGGGGGTGATCTTGGCCGCAGGCAGCATCCCGCCATGGCCCGGCTTCGCGCCCTGGCTCAGCTTCAGCTCGATCATCTTGACCTGAGGATCCTGCGCGCGCTTGGCGAATTTCTCGGGGTTGAAGCTGCCATCGTGATTGCGGCAGCCGAAATAGCCCGAGCCGACCTCGTAGATCAGATCGCCGCCCTCACGGTGATAGCGCGAAATCCCGCCCTCGCCCGTGTCATGCGCGAACCCGCCCATCTTCGCGCCCTTGTTGAGCGCCATGATCGCATTCGCCGACAGCGCCCCGAAAGACATGGCCGAGATATTGTAGATCGACGCCTTGTAGGGCTGCTTGCACGCCTCGCCGCCGATCTCGACGCGGAAATCGCTATCCTCGATATGGCGCGGCTTCACCGAATGGGTGATCCACTGATAGCCCGATTCCGAAACGCGGATACGGGTGCCGAAGGGTTTGGCATCCTCGATATCCTTGGCGCGCTGATAGACGATCGTGCGCGTCGCGCGGGAGAACGGAATGTCTTCGTCGTCCCCCTCGATCAGGTATTGGCGGATCTCGGGGCGGATCTCTTCGAAGAAGAACCGCAGATGGCCGAGGATCGGATAGTTCCGGGTGATCGCGTGCTTGGTCTGGATCAGATCGTGGATCCCGACAAGCGTCAGGAAACCGAAGAGGATCGCGATGACCAGAAACCAATCGGTAAGGATCAAACCGGAAACTGCGGCGAGCGTCAGCAGAGCTGACAAGACGAGTGGTGAAAACCGTACAAAACGCGTGAACATGCCCCCTCCCGCGGGGTAAGTAGCCTCTGTTCCTGCGCGGACACTCTAGCGCGCGAGGGCTCTATGTCTAAGAACTATTACGCCCGCAACCCCGGATCGGACCAGATCGCGGCCTCCAGCGCGTCGAGCCCGTCGGTCAGCGCTGCAGGCCCGGGTTGCAGGATCAGGGTGGATTTGACCTCGTGCAGCCGATTTCGCGCAACAGCCGGAACGTCCTGCCAGCCTCGCCTTGCGGAAACTTTCTCGGGGCGGAATTTCTTGCCGCACCACGACCCCACAATGACCTCGGGCGCGGCGGCGATCACTTGTTCGGGAGTGACGATGCGATCCTTGGCTTTGCCCTCTTTCGCCAGATCGGCGAAGACATCGCGCCCGCCCGCGATCTCGATCAGCTCCGACACCCAACCCACGGCAGAGATCAGCGGTTCGTCCCATTCCTCGAACCAGACGCGCGGACGGTTGGGGCGCGGCTTGGCGGCGATCTCCGCCAGACGCGCCTCGTAACCCGCAGCAAGCAACTCCGCACGCTCGGTGCAACCCACCAGCGCGCCAACCGTGCAGATCATGTCGAGGATGCCCGCGACCGAGCGTTGGTTGAACGCGTGAACGGCGACGCCCTCGCGCACCAGCCCCGCGACGATATCGGCCTGAAGGTCCGAGAAGGTCAGAACGAGATCCGGCTCCAGCGCGAGGATCTTCGGCAGATCGGCGGAGATGAAGGCCGAGACGCGCGGCTTCTCCTGACGCACCCGTTTGGGTCGCACCGCGTAGCCAGAGACGCCGACGATGCGCGCGTCCTCACCCAGAAGGTAGAGCGTCTCGACCGTCTCCTCGGTCAGGCAGACGATGCGCTCGGGCGGAAATGCCATCAGACCCCCAAAGTGGCAAGCGGTTGGAAAACAGGACCTTCCGGCGTGATCTTGAAGTGCGCGCGGATGTGGAAGACCTCGGCCAGAAGCGTCTCGGTCAGCACCTCGCCGGGCGCACCGTCCGCGACCAGCCGCCCGCGATCCATCACCCAAAGCCGGGTGCAGTGGCGCGCGGCCAGCCCAAGATCATGCAGCGAAGTGACCACCGCCCCGCCCGCCTGCGCATGGGCGGTGAAGACCTGCATCGTCGCAATCTGCGCCGCCGGATCGAGGCCTGCGATCGGCTCGTCCGCAAGGATCAGCGGGCTTTCCTGCGCGAGCGCCCGCGCGATCAGCACCCGCGCCTGCTCGCCGCCAGAGAGCTGCGTGGCGGCGCGGTCGCGGTAGTTGTCGAGCCCCATCCGGCGCAGCGCCTCCTCCACTGCAGCCGCCCCGCGCGTCGCCTGATCGCGCCCATGCGGCAGCCGCCCCAGCGCGACGAGATCGGCTACCGACAGCCCCCAGGCAATCTCGCGCGCCTGCGGCAGCCACGCCGCCGCCCGCGCCCGCGCCATCGGGTCGAGCGCCGATAGCGAACTGTCCCCGCGATGCGCCAAAAGCCCCATCGCCCCGCGCAGCAGCGAGGTCTTGCCCGCACCATTGGGCCCGATCAGACCGATCACCTCGCCCGGCCCGACCTGCGCCGAGACGCGATCGACCACCGGACATTCGCCACGCAGAACGGTAAGGTTTTCCAGCTCCAGCATCAGCCCTCGCGCCCCATTTTTCGGATCATCGACAGGAAGAACGGCGCGCCGACCAGCGCGGTCAGCACGCCCAACTTCAGGTCACGCTCGGGCGCGATCACCCGCGTCGCAATATCGGCCAGCGTCAGCATCGCCGCCCCGCCAAGCGCCGAAGCCGGAAGCAGCCGCGAGGGCCGCGCGCCCACGGATTTGCGCAACAGATGCGGCACGACGAGGCCGACGAAGCCAATCGCGCCCGCGACAGCCGTGGCCGCACCGACCATCAGCGCCGTGCCGAAGACAATCTGAAGCCTGAGCTTTTTCAACGAGATACCCATCGAAGCTGCAGCATCTTCCCCAAGGCTCAGCGCATCGAGCCCCGCGCCCGCGCGCAGCAGGATCAGCGCGCCGACGATCAGGAACGGCAGCGCCAGCGCGACATGGGTCATCGAACGATCGGCAAGCGAGCCCATCATCCAGAACACGATCTCGGCCGCGGCATAGGGCGACGGCGCAAGGTTCAGCACCAGCGCGGTCGCCGCCGCCGCCAGCGCCGAGACGGCGATGCCTGCAAGGATCAGCACCAGCGCCCGGCCCTCGCGCCCCGCAAGGATCAGGATCAGTGCGACGGCCACACCCGCGCCCGCCAGCGCCGCCAGCGGCAGGGCCAGCGCGAAGAGCGCGTAGAGCCCGGTCTGGATCGCAATCACCGCGCCAAGCGCGGCGCCAGCCGAGGTGCCGATCAGCCCCGGTTCGGCCAGCGGATTACGCAAGAAGCCCTGCATCGCGGCGCCCGACAGCCCCAGCGCGGCGCCGACGCCGATCCCGAGGATCGCGCGCGGCAGGCGCAGCTCGCGCATCACAAGGCCCGCCGCGCCATCGCCCGAGATCAGCGCAGAGACGCCATCAAGCGGCGAAATCCCCGATGGCCCGATCAGCAGTGAGGCCGCGAACAGCACCGCACAAATGATGGAGAGAAGGATGAGGATCGTGCGATAACTCATTGCTTCAGATTCTCTTTCTCGATTTTACGCCCGAGCGTCGCCAGCGTCTCCACCGCGCCCAGCATCGCCGGTGCGCCGCAGGTCCAGCTTGCATCGCGCAGCCCCCGCACGACCGGCAGATCGCGCAACACCGGGTGGGCCAGCACCTCCTGCGCGCGGCTCGTGCCGGAGCCGCCTTGCGAGCCGCCGACGACGACCAGATCGGGGCGATCCATCACCAGATCTTCCAACGGCAACCGCCCGCCCCAGTCGAGCCCCGGCCCGCTGACGACATTCTGAAACCCTGCCATTTCAAGGATTTGCCCTTCAAGGGTCCGCGGCCCGTAGCCATAGCCTGAGGGCCCGATGATCGCAGCTTTCAGCCCCGGCGCGGGCGTCTTGATCGCCGCCAGCCGCGCATCGAAATCCGCGAGCATCTTCGCCGCGCGGTCAGGATGGCCAAGCAGCTTGCCCATCGTCTCGATCCGGCCGCGGATCTCAGGCAGCGAGGTGCCGGGCGGCAGTTGCTCTACCCGGATTCCGAGCGTGCGCAACATGCGGATCGTGTCGGGGTTCGACCATGTATCGGCCAGAACGAGATCGGGGTGCAGAATCGAGATTTCCTCGGCACGCCCGTAGTTTACGGGCAGTTCTTCAGCCTGTTTCCAATGCACAGACATCGACGGATCGGTCGCGAAATGGCTGACCGAGACGATCTGCGACGGATCGGCCAGCGCCAGCGCCAACTGATCCGTGCAGAGGTTCATGGACACGACCCGTGCAGGCAAATCGCGCGCAGGTTCCTCCGCCCACGCAGAGGAGGTCGCCGCCAAGGCGGCGAAAAGGGCGGCGCAAACCGCCCCTTTCAGATCAGAACCGCGCACGCAGCCCCACATAGGCGGCGCGACCCGAGGTGCCGTAGCCGGGCCAGAGCTGGTAATCGGTGTCGGTCAGGTTCTCGATGCGCAGATAGGCCTCTTTGTCATTGCCCAGATCGTAGGTCATCTGCGCGTTCAGCAGGCCGTAATCGGGCTGGCTCTGACGATCGGTGACCACGCGCATATCGGCGGCGAGCGTGAGCTTGTCAATCACCTGCGCGTCGATCCCGGCGGTCAGCGTGTGGCGCCCGAAGGCCGAGTTCCACGTCGAGCCGGCAGAGAGCCCGTCGGGGTTCTTCGAATCCAGATAGGTATAGCCGAGGCTGTAATTGACCGTGCTGGAGATCGGCCCTTTCAGACCCAGCTCCAGACCCTGCCGCTTGGCGGTGCCCGAGGTCTGGTAGTAGCTGTAGGTCGTGTTGCTGTAGTCGATCAGGTCGTCCACCTCGATATGGAACAGCGTCGCGGTCAGCTTATGCGCACCGAAATCGCGCTCGACGCCCAGATCGTAGCTCAGCGATTTCTCGGGCTTGAGATCGGGATTGCCCGCATAGCCGTCATAGAGCTCGTAGCCCGACGGCGCGCGGAACCCGTTGCCCACCGATGCGCGGAAGAGGGTCGCGGCATCGGCCTGCCAGGTAACGCCCAGACGGCCCGTGGTGTTGCCGCCGAAATCCGAGTGATCGTCATGGCGCGCCGAGGCGGTCACGTTCACCCCGTCCATCGGCGAGAAGGCATATTCACCGAAGACGCCCGTATCGGCGGTCAGAACATCCCCCGTGACATAGGTACCGGTATAGGTTTCCAGCGTGCGATCCGCGCCGAAGGTCACGCGGCCCGGCCCGAGATCGGTCGAGGCTTTCCAGTCGAGTTTGCGGCGCTTGCCCTCGTAGCCATAGTCATAGACCGGATACCAGCGCGAGGTGGTGTAATAGGTCAGACCGAGTTCGTGATCGAGCGGACCTGTCGCGAATTTCGCGAAGAGACGCCCGCCGCGTTCCTTGTGGATGGTGTATTCGTTGCTGTCCGTGGGCGGCGAGCTGAAGCCGTTATCGAATTCGCCCCGGTCGTTCTGGGCAAACCCGTTGAAGCCGATCAGCAGATTGTCGGAGATGCGCTTCTGCGCGCGCAGGCTCACGCGATCGGCGCGGTAGCCGTCTTTCTCGGTATTGCCGTTCTTCTTGTCGGCGGCCGAGAAGCCTGCGGTGTAGACTTTCGACAGCTGGATCGCGAGCTCGTCGTCACCCTTCTTCCAACCGAAGTTATAGGCCGCATTCGCGGTGTGGTAGGAGCCGAGCTCGAGCTTTACGCTCTGGGTCACGCCATCCTCGGTCGGGCGCGGCGTGTCGAGGTTGATGACACCGGCGACCGCCTGCCCGCCATAGACCGCCGATTGCGAGCCGCGCATGATCTCGACCCGGTCATAATTGAACGTGTTGAACCGACCCAGATCGGGCAGCACCTGCGGCGCGGAGGGATCGGAGACGCCGATCCCGTCCACCATAACCTTCACGTAGTTCTGCGACACGCCGCGAATGGTGAAGCCGGTCTGCGCGCCCATCGGCCCGCGCGACAGGATGCCGACGCCCGGCGATTGCGCGATCAGATTGGCAAGGCGCGTCTGGCCCGAACGCTCCAGCTCGTTGCGCGACAGCACGGTGACTGCCTGCGCAGTCTTGTCCGACGATTGCGGCTCGAGCGCGCCGTGATAGATCACGATCTCATCGAGTTGGTAAGGTTGGCTGTCTTGCGCAAGCGCGGGGGCTGCCAGCGCGGTGGTGAGCATCAGGCCCACGGTCAAACGGGTGCGGATCATATCCAATTCCCTCGTATCGCGACTCTGTGGTCGCGTGAACTTCGTATCGTAAGTCTTTGGAAATTTGGAATTTCCGCCGACGGTGAGAATGTCACCACTGACGGAAGACCGCCTCCGCTGCGCGCCCCGCACAGGCAGAAAGGATGAGCGCCTCGGCAGGTCTCCTGGCTCGCGGGTCTTGGTTTCGGCTGGCCTTCCCGGGTCGCCCCAGTGGCTCAGTCAGCCGTCACTCGCCGCTCACAGTTGCGGGGGCAGCCCCGGAATGAATGCACGCATCGCACCGGGTTCCCTTTTCATCCGCCAAGGCGGAACCGAAGTGCCCCTGCTGTGCCGCGCGCGCCGCAGTCTGTCAAGAAAATTTCAACTCTCGACGGCGGCTCTGCTGCGCCGGTTGAAACGGATCGAGGACAGCAGCGCCAGCCCGATCAGCCCCGCCCCGATCAGCCCGGTAATCACCTCGGGCACTTCCACCAGCGTCTGCGCGAACATGACGACCGAAAGGATCAGGATCGACCAGAAGGCGCCGTTCTCGAGATAGCGAAATTCGCTCAGCGTGTTGCGCTCCACCAGCATCAGGGTCATCGAGCGCACATACATCGCGCCGATCCCCAGACCGATCGCGATCAGGAACAGGTTCTGGGTCAGTGCGAAGGCCCCGATCACCCCGTCGAAGCTGAAGGACGCGTCGAGCACTTCGAGATAGAGGAACGCGCCGAGGCCCGCCTTGGCCGTCTCGGCAGCGATATTCGTCCGGTCGAGCACGTGGCTGAGCACTTCGACACCGAGGAAGGTCGCAAGCCCGCAGATAGAGGCGAACATGAACTCGTCTTCGCGCCCTTCCGGCAGGATCCAGGTGAAGACCAGAATGATAAGCAGCACGAGGCCGATCTCGAGGCCGCGGATCGAGGCGAGCGCGCGCAGACGGCGCTCCAACGCTCGGATCCAGTCAACCTCTTTGCCCTCGTCGATGAAATAGGTGAGCGCGACCATCATCAGGAAAGCGCCGCCGAAGCCCGCGATCGACAGATGCGCGTCCTCGATGATCTCGGCATATTCCGCCGGATGTTTCGCGGCCAGTTGCACCGCTTCCCACGGTCCGATCCCGGCGGCGATCACGACGATCAGCAGCGGGAACAGGATACGCATCCCGAAGACCGCGATCAGAATACCCCAGGTCAGGAAGCGACGCTGCCATTTCGGCGTCATCTGGTGCAGCTTGTTGGCGTTGACGATGGCGTTGTCGAAGCTCAGCGAGATTTCCAGCACGGCGAGCACCGCCGTTATCATCAGGAAAGAGACCGCGCCGCCAAGCCCGCCGGTCTGGGCAAATCCCAGCGCGAACGACCCGACCAGCCCCGCGATAGTGACGGCGATGGCCCAGGAGAAATAACGGTACATGGTGGTCATGCTGGCTCCGGCTGCATGGAGCCTCACTTAGGCTCCGCCCCCTCTCTTCGCAAGGGAGCGCGCCGTCAGAGTTGATCGCTGTGACCCGGTGGGCGCGCCTCGGATCAGACCCGCTACAGCCCCGCCTCGTCGAGCCAGCCCATGATCCGGGCCTTGTTCACGCCGAGGTCGGATCTGCCGTAGACGAGATGGCCGCGGATTTGCAGCGTGTTGCCCTCGACCCAAAGCGTGGTGACGTCGGGAAAGCCGAAGAAGGCGGAGCGGGTGACATAGGCCACATGCCCCTCATCGACGCTGCCGGCCACCTGCTTCGTGCGCGCGGTGGCGCGGATGATCTTGTCGAGCGCGGCCATCTGCACCAGTGGGTCGGAGACCTCGCGGGCCGCCTGAAACCCGCCCGTCTCGGGGTGATCGCCGGGCGCTTTCGCCAGCCCCTCGACCTTGTAGCGCGCAGGGTCAATCGGGGCGAAGCGCACCCACCCGTCGGCCACGGCAACCGCAGCCAGTCCAAGCGCGAGGATCGTCACGGCCCGGTTCATGCCGCGCCCTCCCGCAGCCCCCAACCGGCCAGCGCGATCAGTTCGGTCGCGACATGGGCGCCCGCGATGGCCGTCACGCCGGTCGGATCGTAGGGAGGAGAGACCTCGACCACATCGCCGCCGATCAGGTTGATGCCCTTGAGCCCGCGCAACAGCTCTGCCGCCTGCCAGCTGGCCAGACCGCCCCAGACCGGCGTGCCGGTGCCCGGCGCGAAGGCCGGGTCCAGCCCGTCGATATCGAAGGTGATGTAACAGGGCTTGTCGCCCACGACCGCGCGGATGCGTTCCAGCGTGGCCTCGACGCCCTCGCGATGCACCGAAGGCGCGTCCACGATCGTCACGCCCAGCGTATCGGGATTGTCGGTCCGGATACCGACCGAGACGGTATTCTCGGCCTTCACGACGCCCGACTTGATCGCCTTGTAGAGGAACGTGCCGTGGTCGATCCGGTCCATATCGTCATCGGCCCAGGTGTCGGAATGGGCGTCGAACTGAATGAGCGCGATCTCCCCATGTTTGGCAGCGGCCGCGCGCAGGATCGGCAGGGTGATGAAATGATCGCCGCCCAGCGTGATCGGCACGACGCCCGCCCCGAAGATCGCGTTCAGATGCGCCTCGATCCGGCCCGGCACCTCCGGCACATTGGCATAGTCGAAGGGCATGTCACCGTAATCGACGATGGCGAGCTCGGAGAACGGGTCGTAGCCCCAGCCATAGGGGGCGTCGAACGCCTGCAGCGTCGAGGCTTCGCGGATCGCACGCGGCCCGAAGCGCGTGCCGGGGCGGTTCGTCACCGCCTGATCAAAGGGGATGCCGGTCACGGCGATCTGCGCACCCGAGAGATCTTTCGTGTAACGCCGCCGCAGGAAGCTGGTGGCCCCGCCGAAGGTGTTCTCGAAGCTCAGGCCACGCGCCTCTGCCCGCGTAAAAGCCTGATCCACTTGCGTTTTCGCATCTTCCAGAGCCATGATCGCCCCTCCTTTTCGCCCGCGAAATCTGCGCTCGCCCTCGCGGGAGGTCAAGCGCCGTCGAGAAGGAGCGGCAGCATACCGCGCCCATCAGAGCCCGGCATGGAGCCCGTGTTTCATCCGTCAGTTCAAGAGGTCACCGCGCGACCGGATCCGAGCCGACAAGAGGCGACGTAGCCACATAATGGATGGCGTGATAAGGTGACCCTACGTCACCCCACCAAGACAAAGTCCGGCACGACCGGATCGACGACCTGCGCCGCGTGCTGATTTCGCCGCCTCTCATGCGCTTTCAAAAAGTTTTCCGAACCGAACCGCGTCACACAAGGAGAGCGTCATGACGTTGCAGAGCACCACGTTTCCCCGAGAGGACGGCATCCTCTACCTCACCGAAGGCGGCACCGAGACCGAGGTGATCTATCGCCACGGCCACGAGCTGCGCGACTTCGCGATGTTCGAGTTGATGAACAAGCCCGAAGCGGTGCGTGACATGGAAAACATGTATCGCCGCTATCTCGACAAGGCAGCTCAATATGGGTTCTCTGCGCTGATGTCGGGGTTCGACTACCGCGCGAGCCCGGACTGGGGCGCGAAGCTGGGCTATTCTGCGGAAGGCCTTCGCGAGATGCAGCACAAATGCATCGACTTCCTGCGCGGTGTCTCGCGCGCTTACGAGGACCAGATCGAGCGTATCGCGATCGCGGGCTGTATCGGGCCGAAAGGCGATGCCTATTCGCTCAACCGCGATATCACTGCCGAGGAAGCCGAAGACTACCACGCCACCCAGTGCGAGACGTTGAAGGATTGCGGCGTCGATCTGATCTGGGCTGCCACGATCAACAACATTCCCGAGGCGGTCGGGATCAGCCGCGCGGCGGCGCGCGTCGGGCTGCCGGTGAACATGTCTTTCACGCTCGACAGTTCCCACAAGCTGAAATCGGGTCCCAGCCTGAAAGAGGCGATTGAGGCGACCGATACTGAGGCCGGGGCTGCGCGCCCGGATTCCTACGGAATCAATTGCTCGCATCCGCTGGAATTCGAACCCGCGCTCGAACCGGGAGATTGGGCGCGGAGGTTGCGCTCGTTGCGGCCGAATGCAGCGAAGATGGACAAGGTCTCGCTCTGCAAGCTCGGCCATATCGAAGAAGGCGATCCCGAGGAATTGGGCCAGATGATGGGCGATCTGGCAAAGCGCTATCCCGACATCGACATCTGGGGCGGCTGCTGCGGGACATGGGACAAGCATTTCGACCGCATCGCGCATTACGTGCGACAAGCGCGACAGGAGCCGCTGCCTGCGTGAACTCCGGCCCCCTCACTCCGGCTGGCAAATCTCTCCGCGCAGGATCGCAAGCCCCGTGCGCCAGACGAGCCCCACGATCACCACGGCAAGGATCGCGAGGAAGGCCACCGCCATGCGCAGATGCGGCTCGGAATGGGCGTATTCGGCATGCAGGAACGTCGCGATCGTCAGCGCCGCGATGGGGAAGCTCAGCGCCCAGAAGCTCATCGCGAAGGGCAGCCGCAGAATGCGCGGCAGCTGCACTGCGACGAGCGCGGCGAAGACGTAGGCCAGCGACAGAAGGATATGCGCGAAAGGATCGACGCCCTGCCCGATCCCGGCCCCGGGCACGATCTGCTCGCCGGTCAGGCGCAGCCACGCGATGAAGGCCACCGCGGGCGGCGCGATCAGGATCACCAGCGTCGGCTGCAGCTTGCTCGGCAAGGGGTCGTGGAAGATCAGCCGGTTGAACACCAGCGTCAGCAGCACGAGCCAAAACAGCATCCCGGCCGAGAAGAACAGCCAGCTGATCTCGATGAAACCGAGCTGCGCGCCCGCCACTGGCACGATCACATTGCCCACCGCCGGGATGAACCATGCCGGGTTCAGCTGCCCGTGCTTGAAACTGCGCGTCCCGATCCAGTTGGTCACGACCGCGAGCGTCATGATCCCCTGCAGGGTCGTGCCTGCAAGCCACAGCAGGAGCGCAAGCGGGGTCGAGACCGTCAACGCCCCCGTCGCCAGCAGCAACAGCGAGATCGCGACCGTCGGGAAGAAGGCGAGCCGGATCGGGTGATGCCATTCCGCGCTCACAGCTTGCGGGTGCTTCAGCGCCTTGGTGAGATAGAACACCGAGATCAGCACGAACACGGTCGCGGTCACCGCGAACATCACCTGATAGGGCAACGGCCCGAGCCCGAGCGGCTTGGCCGCCGCGCGCAGCGCCAGCGTGAAGCCCCCGAGCCCCATCGTCGTCGCATAGAAGGTGATCGGAAAATGTTCGAGCCGACTATGCGCGGCACTCGTTTCAGCCAGACTGCTCATCTTGCCCTCCCCGTGGGAATCGCCGCCCGCGCCCGAAATGGCCGCTCCGCGACGGATCAGACCGCCCGCGCAGCGCCGGACCGAACGACACGACGGGCAACACCTCTCATTTACTCACGCACCCGTGTTTGAGGAGTCTGACAAATGGACGCATTCGCCGCGCCGGGTGCCGCGCGTGGCTCCGTCCAGCGGACATTGACCCCGGCGGATCACCGCTGGATCCCGCCTCTCTGTGTGACGAAAATTTTCAAGGAACGTGACATAGGTCAAACCTGCGAGGTAAACTTACCTATATCACCGCTTCGTGAGCTGGAGGAGTTGCGATGCGTCTGACCACACGAACCAATCTCGCGATGCGCGTGCTGATGTTCTGCGCGGTCAATCCGCATCGCACCGTGCGCAAACACGAGATCGCAGAAGCCTGTAACGCGTCCGAGAACCATCTCGCGCAGGTCATCAACACGCTCGCGCGCGAGAACTTCATCACCACCCTGCGCGGCCGCGCCGGTGGGATGCAGCTTGCTCGCCCGCCCGAAGAGATCGGCGTGGGCAAAGTGCTGCGCGCCTTCGAGGCCGCCCTGCCCTTCGCCGAATGTTTCGATACCGAGACCAACACCTGCCCGCTGCGCGACGCCTGTCTGTTCCGCGATGCTCTGACCGATGCGCTCGAGGCCTTCTACGGGACGCTGGACCGCAAGACGCTCGCCGATCTGGTCGACAATAACACCGCGCTGGAGGCGATGCTCAGCCTGCCCGGCCTGCAGCCGCTGTCGATCTGCGCAACCGCACGCGCCGCGGAATAGCCGCCGCGACATGACGCTCCGGTAGGTCCATATTTCTGACGCATTGCCGTGCGCAGCAGCGCTTTCGTGGCGCCAACGTCACAGTTTCATGACACCCGCTCACGGCAAAGAGATCAAAATTCAGTTTCGCTTGACCACCCCTTTTCCCGGCGAGAGCCTGTGTCTACTTGTCGCACCAACGGGAAGACCCCGCTAAACGCGACTCATCACAAGGCTTAGGTCATGCAACAGCAATCGGGCACTCAATCAGGCCAGCAACAGCAAGGCGGCACGAACCGTCCTGGCCAGCAACAAGGCCAAACGGGCAATACGACCCAACAGAACGGCACCGTATTCGACGACTGGGCGTCCATCTGACGCCCTTTCTCGCGCCGCGATGATAGCGGCGCAGGCAGGCTCCGCAACCGGCATCTTCATTCACCGCCGGTTTTCGCGCCGCCCGCCATTCGATCTCTCCTTCGCGCTGCTCTTGCGTGGCGCGAAGTCCGCTCTCAAACTGTCCCGACGCCAGCCCGCGCGATACTGATACAGCGCGCCCCGAAGGACCGTCCGGCACGATGAGCACCTCTCTCACATCCATAAAGGGGATTGGCCCCGCCACCGCCGAAGGCTTCATTCGCGCCGGTATCACCTCGGCCGAGGAGCTGCGCGAGATCGGCGCGGACGCCGCCTATGCCGCCTGGATCGAAGTCGGGAACCCCGCCCATTTCATCGGCTATTACGCGCTGCACATGGCACTGCAGGGCCGCCCGTGGAACGACTGCCGCGGCGCCGAGAAGGCCGAATTCCGCAAGAAATTCGATGCACTTAAGGCGCGGATCGCGGCGAGCGACAGCAGCACCCAATCCGCAAAAGAGAAGGGCCGCGCCCGGCTGGACGCGGCCCTCTCGGAAATTGGTCTGATCGCGAAACGCTAGATCAGCCGACGATCTCGAGACCCGAGAAGAAGAACGAGATTTCTTCCGCAGCGGTTTCCGGAGCGTCGGAGCCGTGCACCGAGTTCTCACCCACGGAGAGCGCGTATTCCTTGCGGATGGTGCCCTCGTCGGCTTCCGCCGGGTTGGTCGCGCCCATCACTTCGCGGTTCTTGGCGATCGCGCCTTCACCCTCGAGCACCTGAACGACGACCGGCTCGGACGCCATGAACTCGCACAGTTCGCCGTAGAAGGGGCGCTCTTTGTGGACTTCGTAGAACTTGCCGGCCTGATCCATGGTCAGCTGGATGCGCTTCTGCGCGACGATGCGCAGACCTGCTTCCTCGAACTTGGCGTTGATCTTGCCGGTGAGGTTGCGCTTGGTCGCGTCGGGTTTGATGATGCTCAGCGTGCGTTCGATGGCCATGTGTGACCCTTTCCTTGTGGTTCGTGGCCGGTATCCGGTCCGAAATATCTGCCGCGCCTGCTACCATGCAGGGGAAGCCTTGAAAAGCCCTCATGGGCGGGACTGCGGCGACTCTAGATTGGGTTTGTGACCGTTTGGTCAAGGCCGATCGGCAGGTCGTTGCGCGGGTTTGCGCCCGCCGATGCCTCCGGCGGGGATATTTTTGCCAAGCCGAAAGGGCCGCGGCGCGCAGCAGCGATTGACTGTTGCCCGCCCCTGCGCCAAGTCAGGCCCCATGTTGCGCATCTCCGATATCTCCTTTTCGATCGAAGGCCGTCCGCTCTTTGCGAACGCTTCCGCCACCATTCCCGAAGGCCACAAGGTCGGCCTCGTCGGCCCCAACGGCGCGGGAAAGACGACACTGTTCCGGCTGATCCGGGGCGAGCTGACGCTGGATGGCGGCGAGATCGGCCTGCCCTCGCGCGCCCGGGTCGGCGGCGTGGCGCAGGAAGTGCCGTCCTCTTCGACTTCGCTGCTCGATACGGTGCTGGCCGCCGACGAGGAGCGCGCGAGCCTTCTGGCCGAAGCCGAGACCGCGACCGACGCGCATCGCATCGCCGAGGTGCAGACGCGGCTGGTCGATATCGACGCGTGGTCCGGCGAGGCGCGGGCGAGCGCCATCCTGAAGGGCCTCGGTTTCGACATGGAAGCGCAGAAGCGCCCCTGCTCCGATTTCTCCGGCGGCTGGCGGATGCGCGTGGCACTGGCGGGCGTGCTCTTCGCGCAGCCCGATCTGCTGCTCTTGGACGAACCGACGAACTATCTCGACCTCGAAGGCGCGCTCTGGCTGGAAAGCTATCTGATGCGCTACCCGCATACGGTGATCGTGATCTCCCACGACCGCGATCTTCTGAACCGCGCGGTGGGCTCGATCCTGCATCTCGAGGATCGGCAACTCACGCTTTATCAAGGCGGCTACGACACGTTTGCGCGCACCCGCCGGCTGCGCCGCGAGGCGCAGGCCGCCCAAGCCAAGAAGCAGGAGGCCCGCCGCGCCCACCTGCAAGGCTTCGTGGATCGCTTCCGCGCGCAGGCCACCAAGGCCAAGCAGGCGCAGGCGCGCGTCAAGATGCTCGAGAAGATGGAGCCGATCACCGCCCCGGAAGAAGCGGCGAAACAGGTCTTCACCTTCCCCGCGCCGGAACAGCTCTCGCCGCCGATCATCGCGATGGAAGGTGCCGCCGTCGGCTATGGCGGGCCCGCGATCCTCAAGCAGCTCAACCTGCGTATCGATCAGGACGACCGGATCGCGCTGCTGGGCCGGAACGGCGAGGGGAAATCCACGCTTTCCAAGCTCTTGGCGGACAAACTTCAGGTGATGGACGGCAAGATTACGCGCTCGTCCAAGCTGCGGATCGGCTATTTCGCGCAGCATCAGGTCGACGAGCTGGACCTGAAAGAGACGCCGCTGACCCACCTCAAACGCGAGCGCCCCGACGAGCATCCCGCCAAGCTGCGCGCCCGTCTCGCGGGCTTCGGCCTCGGTGCGGATCAGGCGGAGACGGCGGTGGGCAAGCTCTCGGGCGGGCAGAAGGCGCGGCTGTCGCTGCTGCTGGCGACGCTCGACGCGCCGCATCTCTTGATCCTCGACGAGCCGACCAACCACCTCGATATCGAGAGCCGCGAGGCGCTGGTGACGGCGCTCACCGAATATTCCGGCGCGGTGATCCTTGTCAGCCACGACATGCACCTGCTGGGACTGGTGGCCGACCGGCTCTGGCTGGTCAAAGGCGGCGCGGTCGCGCCCTATCAGGGCGATCTGGAAAGTTACCGAGCCGAATTGCTGGCGCCGCCGCCCGAAGACAAGCCCGCGAAATCGGCCGCGCCGAAAGCCGCGAAACCGTCGCGCTGTGCGATGACTACGATGAAGCGCGAGGTGCGCGACTGCGAGGCCCGGGTCGAGAAGCTGAGCGACATGCTCGAGAAGCTCGATGCGAAACTCGCCGACCCCACGCTCTACGAGCCTGACAAAGCTAGGGATCTCGCGATCTGGCAAGCCAAGCACACCGAGGCGACCAAGGCGATGGAGAAGGCTGAGGCGCTTTGGATGGCGGCGCTGGAGAAACTCGAGACCGCCGAGCAGGACTGAGAGCATCGAAGGGGCCGCGCGCCCCTTCTTCTCGATCCAAATATCCCCCGCCGGAGGCGCCTGCCCCCTCAGAAAGCGCGGCGCATCACAGCTTGTAGATGCCCTCGAATTTCCGCGTCAGATAAGCCAGCAGCGGCGTCTCGGTCGGCTCGAAGCCGCAGGCATGCTGGATCGTCTCGCGCGGGGTGCGCAACCCGCCGTGGACGCGCAGGTTCTCATCGAGCCATTGCTTGGCGGGCGTCGCATCACCCTCGGCCAATGCGGCGTCGATGCCGGGCGTGACCGCGCGCATCGCCTCGTCGAGACAGCCCGCATAGACATTGCCCAGCGCATAGGTCGGGAAATAGCCGAACAGCCCCACCGACCAATGCACATCCTGCAGGAAGCCCTGGCTCGGCTTAGTGACCTTCACGCCGAAATCCTGCTCGAAACGGGCATTCCACGCCTCTTCGAGATCCGCGACTTCCAGCTTGCCCGAGATCAGATCGCGCTCCAGATCGAAGCGCAGCATGATGTGGAGATTGTAATTCAGCTCGTCCGATTCCGTGCGGATGAAGCCCATATCGACGCGGTTGACCAGCGCGTGGAAGGCCTCCGCATCCATGCCGAGATCGCCGAACGCATCGGTCATACGCTGATGCAGCCATCCGGTGAACGGGGCCGAGCGGCCGAGCTGGTTCTCGTAGATCCGGCTCTGGCTCTCATGCACGCCCATCGAGACGCCATGGCCCAGCGGCGTGAAGCGATAGGCCGGGTTGATCGCCTGCTCGTAGGTGGCGTGACCGACCTCATGGATCGTCGAGTAGATATTGCCGAACGGGTCGCTCTCGGAGATGCGCGTCGTGATGCGCGCATCGTCGCCGCCGCCAGAGGAGAACGGGTGTACCGACATATCCAGCCGCCCCCGCGTCCAGTCATAGCCGAAGGCGGAGGCGCATTTGCGCGCCAGCCGCAGCTGGGCGTTCTCGGGGAAGACCTTGTCGAAGGGCTGCGGCGAGACCTCCGAGCCCAGCACCCGGTCGCGCAGTTCCACCAGCGGGCCGCGCATCCGGTCGAAGACCGTGGCGATTTCCTTCGACGTCGCGCCCGGCTCATAGTCGTCGAGCAGCGCATCGTAGAGATTGCCCTCGGACAGGCATTCGGCCTCTTCACGCTTGAGACGCACAACCTCTTCCAGCGTCGGCAGGAAGGCGGAGGCATCCTCATTGGCGCGGGCTTCCGCCCAGATGCCCTGAGACAGCGAGGTCAGACGCGCCATCTCGGTCGCAAGGCGCGCCGGGATGCGGGTCGCGCGGTTGTAGCTGCGTCCCACCAGATCGAGGACGCGCGCGCTGACCGCGTCATCGGCCTCGGCGCGGGCCAGCCAGTCCTCGATGCGCGGATCGGTGCGGCGCGCATGCAGCACCGATTCCAGCGCGGCGGATTCTTCGGCGCGCTGATCGGCGGCGCCGCGCGGCATCATTACCTCTTGGTCCCAGCTTAGCAGCCCGCCGATATTGCCCAGCGCTTCGGTTTCGCGCTGATGCGCGAGCAGGTCCTGATAGGCGCTCATACGCGGCCCTCCCGGATGGAACGAACAAGGGGGAAGCGCGCCATGTGACGCGCACGGATCACGAGGACCCAGGTGATGATAGCACCGAATTGGTGGATGAGCCCCAGCCACCAGTAATTCACCAGCTCAAGCGCGGTGGTGATGCCCAGCACCATCTGGAAGAAGATCATCGCCGCCATCAGCGCGAAGGCTTCCTTGGTGCGCGGATGGGCCGAGCTGCGCGCGCGCCATGCGGCGTAAAGGCCGGAGGCGAAGACGAGATAGCCGACCATGCGGTGCAGGAACTGCACGAGCGCCGGGTTCTCGAAGAAGTTGCGCCAGATCGGCGTGTAGTCGAAGCTCTCCGACGGCAGGAACTGCCCGTTCATCGAGGGCCATGTCGGGAAGGCGAGGCCTGCGTCGATCCCCGCGGTCAGCGCGCCGAGGATGATCTGCACGAACACGAGCCCGATCAGCACCGAGCCGATCCGGCTCAGGCGCGGCTCGGCCAGACGGCGGGCCTGCAGCAGCGCCGATTCCGGGCGCGAGAGCTGCAGCGCGAACCACGAGATCAGGCCGAGGATGATGAAGGCGAGGCCCAGATGGGTGGCGAGCCGATAGGAGGCGACCGAGGTCATCCGCCCCACGAGGCCCGAAGACACCATCCACCAGCCGATCGCGCCCTGCAGACCGCCCAGGACCCCGAGGCTGAACAGTCGCCCGGTCCAGCCCGTCGGGATCTTCTTGGTCAGCCAGAAGCCGATGAAGCCGATGAACCAGACCATGCCGATCAGGCGGCCCAGCTGCCGGTGGCCCCATTCCCACCAGAAGATGCCCTTGAATTCGGACACGGTCATGTTGGAGTTCATGTATTTGAACTGCGGGCTCTCTTTGTAATGGGTGAATTCCGCCTGCCAGTCCGCATCGCTCATCGGCGGGATCGCCCCCGAGATCGGGTCCCAGCGGGTGATCGACAGCCCGCTATCGGTGAGGCGCGTAGCCCCGCCCACGGCGATCATCGCCACGACCAGCGTGAACAACACAAACAGCCACATCCGGATCGCCCGGCGCGCACCGCGGGGCTTTGCGTCGATCATGCCGCCCTTGGGTTCGGCCCGCGTGGTGGTGCCCTCCGATCCAACTTCCTCGAAGATGCTGCGTTTCTCGCTCATGCGTGCGGACCCCCGGCTTGTCTGTCGCCTGTTCTTGGCAGAAATTTGCGCGAGGGCAAACTAGGCCGCCCCCTCACCGGGGGCAAGGGGGCGGGAAGGCGCAGGGCGCGCGGTCTCAGGGCACTTAGACGTGATCGGACAACGTCAGTCGAAATCCTCGCGGATGATGCGGTCTTCCTCGACGCCAAGCTCCTTCAACGTGGCCTCGATCTCATCGACCATCTTGTCGGGACCGCAGATGTAGAACTTGCCGCTCTCCTTCTCGACGAAGGGCGCGAGGAAGCCGCGATCGACATGCATCGAAACGACGCCCTTGCCGGGGTCGCTCTGGTCGGTGACGGTCCAGACGGTCTCCAGCCCCTTCATCGCCTCGAACTCGTCGCGCAGGATGATGTCGGCTTCCGTCTTGTTCGAGAAGATCAGGCGGCAGCCCCCCAGCGTCCCTTCGCGGGCCAGACGTGCACGCAGGATCGAGATGAAAGGCGTCACCCCTGCCCCGCCCGCGATGAAGGTGCCGGGGCCTTCGTCCTTGATCGCGCCCCACGGGTCGGAAACCTCCACCGCCTCGCCGGGCGTGAGCGTCGCGATCTGCTCGGTCACGCCGTCATGGTCGGGATAGGATTTGATGACGAATTCCAGCGTGTCGCCATCTACCGGGTTGGTGAAGGTGAAGGGACGCTGCTCGTCGGTCCAGCCTTCGCGGGTCAGGTTCAAATCGACCGCCTGACCGGGCGCGAAGTCGAACCCTTCGGGACGCGGGAAGACGAGGTGATGCGTGTCATGGGTGACGGGGGAAATGCTTTGCAATTCGAGACGGGTGCTCATGGCGGGCTCCTTTCGTTGAAGAGCGAACGCAAGGCTTTGCGCAGACGTTCCCACTCGACTGGGCGGATCGCGAGGAAAAGGGCCGCGCGAGGGAATGTCGCGCGGCCCTTGGCGTTTCCACGGATGCAGCGGCTCGGATCAGAAGCCCAGCGCCGCACGGATCTGATCGACCACACCTTCGACGAGTTGCGGATTGTCGCGCGCGCTTTGCACCGCTGTGCGCAATTGCTCCTTCGTCGCTTCGGGCAGCTCGGACGTGTCGACGATATCCATCACCCGGTCCGCGTCGAACCCTTCCACGGTCAGCGCCTTCGCCGCGCTCATCACGCCCTGCGCCGGCACCGGCTTTTGCGTGTCGCCACCGCTCGCAGTACCTGCGGGGGCCGCCGACTGTGCGGCGTTCGTCGCAGCGGCTGCGGCGTCGGCTGCGGCATTGGCGGCTTGGCTGGCGGCATCGGCTGCCGCTTTTGCCGCCGTGCTCGCGCCTTCGACAGCGCTATCGGTCGCCTCCTCTTGCGCCCCGCTGGCCGCCGAGGCAGCCGCATTCGCAGCTTTCGCGGCCGCTTCCGCCGCCGTCGTTGCAGCCTTCGCGGCATCGGTGGCAGCCGCGCTGGCCGTATCGCTTGAGGAATCCATCGTGGCTGTCGCGGCCTTGCTTGCAGCGGAGGCGGCGTCCTTGGCCGCGTCACTCGCGTCGCTCGCCGCCTGCTGCGCGGTCTCGGTCGCTTTCGAGACGGTGTCGGCGGCGCTTTGAGCGGCGTCGGTGGCGGCGCTTTGTGCCTGATCGGCTCCGCTCTGCGCAGCCTCTTTCGCGGCATCGGCGGCGTCCGCCGCCGCGTTCGAGCCTGTATCCATCGCGCCCGAGGCCTTTTCCTTCACGCTATCGGCCGCGTCGGACGCCGCTTGGCTCGCCTTGTCAGCGGCGGCCTTCACCGACTCGCCCGCAGACTTCACCGCATCGCTGGCCTTGTCGGCCATGCTCTTGTCGCCAGACTCAGTGCCAGCCGTTGCGTTTGTCGTCGTATCGGTCGCGTCGGGCGAGTCTGTGATATCGGTATTGAGGATGATCAATCCGGCGGCCACCGCCAACACCACGATCGCCGCTGCCACAATCTTGTTCATCACGCTTTTTCCCTTGATTGTCTCTCTCTGCGGGCGCTATTCACCCCGCCTCGACCACTGAGCACAGCCACGCGCACGGACCGCAATCGCACCGCAAACGCCTTTGCCCTGCCCGGCAGGACACAACGCGTTTCCTCCCTGCCCGGTTCCCGTGCCTTTGCGGTTGAATACGGCGGCACTCGGGACTATCTTTTCCGCCCGAAATTACTCAATGGCTACAGAAGGATTCCCACCATAGCCCGCAGACCCCATAACGCCCCGCCGACCCGTGACACCGGCCCCCGAGTGAACGGCCGCATTCGTGCGACCGAGATCCGCCTGATCGGTGCCGAGGGTGAGAATGTCGGCGTGGTTACCCCGCGCGAAGCGATGACCATGGCCGAAGAGGCCGGGCTCGATCTCGTCGAGATCTCGCCCAACGCCAATCCGCCCGTCTGCAAGATCATGGATTTCGGCAAATTCAAATACGAACAGCAGAAGCGTGAAGCCGAAGCCCGCAAGAAGCAGAAGACGATCGAAATCAAGGAAGTCAAATTCCGCCCGGGCACCGATGTGCACGACTATGACGTCAAGATGCGCAACGTGGTGAAGTTCCTCGAGAACGGCGACAAGGTGAAGGTCACCCTGCGCTTCCGCGGTCGCGAAATGGCGCACCAGGATCTGGGTCTCGAGCTTCTCAACCGCGTCCGCACCGATGTGGGCGAGTTGGGCAAGGTCGAGAACATGCCCAAGCTCGAAGGCCGCCAGATGGTGATGATGATCGCGCCAGCGAAATAACCGCCCGAGCATCGCGAGATGGTTTGAACCCTCCCCTCACCGGGAGGGTTTTTTCATGGCCCGTCGCGGGTGGCTCGTGCATTTCGAGGGGACGAAAAATTAAAGCGCCGCGGGAGGGAGACCCGCGGCGCATTTTGGGGAAAAGACGAGGGAGAACGTCTGTTCCTCTGGTCGGGTTCTGTGCGGTTTGGGCCGCGTCAGGGAGATCAAGAACCCGATGCACTTGTGATATGGGAGTATCCGTGTGCTGAACTTGACTTAGGTCAAAACTCAGCCGGTTTGAACTGCGACAAACTGTTCCAATGGTCACGTTTCTGGCAGGGTTGGTGAGCCGCGTGTGAGGAAAACCATACCTGACGCCTGACGCCCCGCCTTCGGACCTGTCTTTTCGGGCTCGGGAAGCACACGGCGCGATCACGCAAGCGAGTCGCCCGGTCGACCTCTCGATGTCCTTTTCTTCCCGCCCCATCCGGTCTTGCGCGCGCTTCGTCGCGATTGCCCCGGTTTCGCCACCCGATCCGCGCGAAATCGCCCGGTTCGGAGGCGAGATCGATTCCCGCAGGCGCGCGACCGCCGCGCGCTCTTTATCGCGTCACCCCCTGCGTGCTAGTTGGAACGAGAGGCAGTTTCGAGATCGACATGGGCAAGCAACGAGTGATCCGGCGCGGGATGCAGGCGCAGACGGGCAAGCCTGCGCTGCTCGACGCGGTGGGCTGGACCGAGGACACCGATCTCGGGCCCCGCCACCATCTGCGCGCTTTCTTCGCCGCGCCGTCTCAGGCCGATGATCTCAGCTTCGATGCCGTGCCCGGGGCCGCGCATCTGGCCGAGGGCCGCAATGTCGCGGGCGCGGTGATGGCGATCTACGAGCCGACCGCGCCGGGCCCGATTCAGGCCGCGATGTCCGGGCCGGACGGGCCAAGCCTGCGCGAGATTACGCCCGCCGCCCCCGATTGGGAGATGTTCGAAGGCCGCAGCTGCCTGTTCGGGCTGCGGCTGGAGGAAAGCGTCGAGACCGTGCTCGATTGGCTGAGCTGGCATCACGACCATCACGGCGCGACAGGCGCGGTGATCGTGAACCGCGCGCCCGAGGACAGCCCCGCAGGCACCGGCGAGAGTTTCGCCGATGCGCTGGAAGCTGGCATGGCGCTGCGCGAGCTGGACCTGCCGGTCGCGATCCTTGAAAGCCCGCTGCCGCTCGGCAAACCCGATCAGGGACCGGAGAACCACGTCTTCCTCGCCCCCGACGCTCCCGGCAAGGACCGGATGGAGCCGCCCGCCCCCGATCCGCAGCGCAGCCCGCTGGGTCAGGCGCTGATCTTCGAGATCGCGAAATGGCGCTTCTTTGCAAAGGCGGCCTCGGTGCTGGTGCTCGACGTGACCGATCTGCTGGCGGCGCGCGAGCCGGGCCAGCCCTCGGCTTTCGAAGCCACGCAAGAGGCCGAAAACGGCGTAATCCTTCTGGTGGGCCGCCGCATCTACCCTTGGCGCGTGCGCAACGATCAGCCCGCGCGCTTCCCCGACCATATCTGCCGCCAGTTCGACGCGCGGCGCGGTATCGCGCGCTGGGGTTGCGCGCCGCAAAAGGCCGGGCTGGAGAATACATGGCGGCTCTTGCGCGTCAGCTATTGCCGCCCCGATCCGGGGCTGACCTACGGCTTCTGGCGCGCGATGGCGCTGCGGGTGCCGGGCACCTCGCCTGCGGAACTCGCGCCCAAGACCTCGCTGGTGGAGGATGAACGCCTGCTGCACCTGTCGCGCGACATCTGGGGGTTCAAGCCGGTGCGCCCGCCGGTCTCCAAGGTGAAGGACGCGCCCGCGCAGGCCGTCGAGGCAGGCCGTACCGCCATCGTTACCACGATGAAGAACGAAGGCCCCTTCATCCTCGAATGGATCGCCTATCACCGCGCGATCGGGGTGGATGATTTCCTCGTCTATACCAACGACTGCACCG
The DNA here is from genome assembly GCF_002020145.1 of Thioclava sp. DLFJ4-1. Classification (NCBI taxonomy): domain Bacteria; kingdom Pseudomonadati; phylum Pseudomonadota; class Alphaproteobacteria; order Rhodobacterales; family Paracoccaceae; genus Thioclava; species Thioclava sp. DLFJ4-1. The sequence goes on along the minus strand of NZ_MPZT01000003.1, from coordinate 81,763 downwards.
ACGGCACCGATACGATGCTCGATCTGCTGCAGGCCAAGGGCTACGTCCAGCACCGCGAGAACCCGTTCCGCACGATGGTCGACATGAAGCCGCAGCACGCGGCGCTGGCGGCGGCGGAAAATGAGCCGGTGATAACCAAGGCGGGCTGGTCGATCTGCATGGATGTGGACGAGTTCATCAATGTGAAGATCGGCGACGGCACGCTGAAATCGCTGTATCAGGCGATGGGCGAGGCGAACATGATCGCGCTGACATGGCGTCTGTTCGGCAATGCGGATGTCCATGAGTACGAGGACAGCTTCATCACCGGGCAATTCACCCGCTGCGCCCCCGAGATCGTGCGCAAGCCGCATCAGGCCTGGGGCTTCAAGACGCTGTTTCGCAATATCGCGCTCTACAAGAAACTGGGTGTCCACCGCCCCAAGGGGCTGAACCCGGACCTCTGGGATCAGGTGAACTGGCTCAACGGCTCGGGCCAGCCGATGCCGCGCGAGATGTTCCGCAATGGCTGGCGCTCGACGCTCGACACCTATGGCTACGACTGGGTGCAGCTGAACCATTACGCGGTGCGCTCGGCCGAGAGCTTCCTCGTGAAGCGCGACCGGGGCCGGGTGAACCATGTCGATCGCGATCAGGGGCTGAACTACTGGTTCCGGATGAACCATAACGCGGTCGAGGATCGCTCGATCCAGCGGATGCTGCCCGCCGCTCGCGCTGAGTTCGACCAGATGATGGCCGATCCCGAGATCGCCGCCGCGCATGCCCATTCCGTCGCCTGCCACCGTGCGAAGATCGAAGAGCTGATGGCGCGCGCCGATCAGCGGGAGTTCTACGAGACCCTGACCTCGGAGCGGTTCGAGGCGCTCTCGCGGATGCTGCATGTCTTCGGCTCGGCCGTGTTCAACACCGGCCCGCATGTGATCCCCGACGACCTGCACGCCCGCGATTTGCCCCACGACTTCTTCTTCACCGTCGAAGCCCCCGACGAGGCGACGCACTAAGCGCGGCGCCTTTACCCATGCGCGTCCTGACCTAGCTCTCCGAGCAAAGGAAAGGATACGAAAACATGGCACGCATTTTCATCATCGGCGCGACAGGCGGCGTCGGGCATCGGCTGGTCCCGCTTCTAATTGAGGCAGGACACGAGGTCACCGCGCTGCACCGCAAACCCGAGCAGGCCGACAGCCTGCGTGCGATGGGCGCGACGCCCGTGCAGGGCGACCTGATGGAGCTGACGGCGGGCGATTTCGAACCGATGTTCGAGGGCCACGACGCGGTCGTCTTCTCGGCGGGGGCTGCGGGCTCCGGGCTGGAACGCACCACCCGGATCGACGGCGAGGCGCCACTCGACGCGATTGCCGCGATGAACCGCACCGGGGTGCCCCGGCTCTACCTCGTCTCCGCCTTCCCCGATGCCGGGCGCGGCAAGGAGATCAAGCCGGGCTTCGAGCATTACATGCTGGCGAAGAAGACGGCCGATGCTGCCGTGGTCGCGAGCGGGCTCGACTATGTCATCCTGCGCCCCGGCACGCTTCTCCATGAGGAGGGCGACGGGCGCGTGGCGCTGGCCCATGCGCTCGATTACGGCTCGGTCGCCCGCGGCCATGTCGCAGCGGTTCTGGCCGCGCTGATCGACGTGCCCGAGATCAGCCATGAAATCCTCGAGCTGACCGACGGCACCGAGGAGATCGCGGCAAGCGTGGCCGCCCTGCCGCGCCACGTCGCCGTGTGATCCCAGACACTTGCGGGCGCGCGCGGCCTCACTACAGTGGCGAAATGCGTGCGCTCGCGATCACATCCGTCAAGAATGAAGGCCCGTTTCTGCTGGAATGGCTGGCGCATCATCGCGCCATTGGCTTCACGGATTTCCTCGTCTTTTCCAATGACTGCGAAGACGGCACCGATGCGATTCTGGATCGGCTGCAGGAGATCGGCTGGCTGACCCATGTGCCCAATCCCGGCCCGTGGAAGGAAGGCCCGCAATGGGCGGCGTTGAAACAGGCCGACGCGCATCCGCTGGTGGCTCAAGCCGACTGGATCGCGGTGATCGACGTTGACGAATTCGTCACCATAAAGACCGGCGACGGCACGCTGGACGCGCTGATCGAGGCGGTCCCGCAGGCCACCGCTTTCGCGATGACTTGGCGGCTCTTCGGCAATTGCGGCGTAGTCGGTTTCGAGGATCGCCCCGTCACGCAACAGTTCCCCCGCTGCGCGCCGCCGGACATGCTCTGGCCGTGGCGCGCGTCGATGTTCAAGACGCTGTTTGCCAATACTGGCGCCTATGCCAAGCTCGGCGTCCATCGCCCCCGCGCGCCGCAAGACAACAAGCTGGCAGGCACGCTCTGGGTCGACGGATCGGGGCGCAAACTACCGCCTCACTATCAGCGGCAGAAGCTGTTCACCCCGCCCGGCAGCGCGCCTTACGATCTTGTGCAGCTCAACCATTATCCGCTTGGGTCGATGGAGGGCTACCTCGTGAAATGCGACCGTGGCCGGTCGAACCGACAGGCAGGCGCCTTCGACATGTCCTACTGGGTGGAGCGCAATTTCTCGGACGTGGAGGACGATTCGATCCGTCGCCACGATGCGGGCACGCAGGCGCGCCTCGCCGAGCTGACCGCCGATTCTGACCTGCCCGACCTGCACAATAAGGCGGTTATGTGGCGCAAAGCGAAAGCCCGCGCGCTTCTGCGCGAGGAGCCGTATCGCGCGCTTTTTGGCAGGCTTCTTCTCTGCCCGCCAAGCCGCCCGCTCTCGCCGCAAGCCGCTAAACTCATGGTTCGCCTCGCAAAAGCGGCGATTACCGAGAACCCGTGAACAAACGCAGCCAACTAGGCCGATTGTTGCCCATTAAGAAATGTGGCGGCAGATTCCTCGCTTGGCTCCTATTTGTGCCCCTTTCCTGCGGTGATACGTTGGATGAGCAGAATTGGCGGTGTCCCGCCCGCGCCCGCAGCAAGCGAAGCGCGCACGAAAGCTGAAAAGAGGCAACGGTGAACAAGGCAGACACGGACTGGCGTGCACGGCTGGAAGCGATCGCGGACGAGACCGGCTATCACGAGCCGCTCGGCACCGATCACGAAGTGCTGTTTCACGACGACTCGCCCGTCCTGATCGTCAGCTTCGAGACCCGAGCACAGATCGAGGCCGATCGCGAAGAGGCGCTGCCTTTCGGCTACAAGATCGCCCGAGATGAGGGCTGGTCCGCGCTCAGCGTGATCGCTTCGGACGAGAGCTGGTTCCGCGACCCCGCCATCTATGCCTATTTCGACCGCCTCGTCGACGAAGCCTTCTTCGAGGATTTCGACCGCGTGGTGTTCTACGGCGCCGGTCCCTGCGGCTATGCGGCGGCGGCGTTCTCGGTCGCGGCGCCCGGCGCCACGGTGATCGCGCTCGCTCCGCAGGCAACGCTCGACCCGACACTCGCGGGCTGGGATGACCGGTTCCCGCAGACCCGCCGCATGTCCTTTACCGATCGCTACGGCTTCGCGCCTGAGATGCTCGATGGCGTAGAGCGGGCCTTCGTCTTCTATGACCCGTTCGAGCGGCTCGACGCGATGCACGCGGCGCTGTTCGCGCGGCCTTGCGTGACGCTGATGCCGTGCCGGCATATCGGCCCGGATCCGGCGGCGGGGCTACTCGATATGGATATTCTCGACGAGGTTCTGATCGCTGCGGGCGCGGGCAAGCTGACCCCGTCCCTGTTCTGGACCTTCTTCCGCGCCCGGCGACTCTCGAAACGCTACGTGATCCGGCTGGTCGACCACCTGCGCCGAGCGCGCCGCCCGGTGCTGGAAGCGATCCTGTGCCGCGCGGTCGGGACCAGCCAGAACCGTCCGAAATTCCGCAACCGCTATGAGGCGCTCGCCCAGAAGCTCGCCGAGCAGGGGGTCGAGTTGCCGGAGCCACAAGAACGGGCTGGCGCGGCCTGAGCCCCGATCGAGAGACTGAAACGTAAAAAGGGCGCGCCCCGGCTGGGGCACGCCCTTTTTCAATGCGAGGCGTTTGGGCGCCCCGGACCGCGATCAGATGTAGAAGCGGTCGCGGAACACGTGGCGCACGATGCCGTCACGGGTCAGACCCATCTCGGCCAGCTCGGCGTCGCTTTTCGCGTCGAGCGCGCGGATCTGCTCTTGGCGCGACTGGCGCTCCATATAGGCGACGAGGCCTTGCGTGATTGCGTGGCCCATACGGGCAAAGATCGATTGTTCGCCATGGGCGGTGGTAACGAATGCCATTGGAAACCTCCTGAGGTTCAGCGTTCAGGTCGTTTTCTCCCTTGGCACTGAATTTAGGTCAGCTTTGCTGCCAGTGGTACCGCCATCTCCGCATCCCCGCCATGCAATTGCTGCAGCGCGGCATGCGCGCTCCCTCTGGATTTGCACGCAGCCTCGGGCTAAGGACTTTTTCATGAGCACGATCACCCTGCCCCGCCCCGACGACTGGCACCTGCATCTGCGCGATGGCGCGATGCTGGAAGGTGTCGCCCCCGAAACCGCCCGTGATTTCGCCCGCGCGATCATCATGCCGAACCTCGTGCCACCCGTGGTGCGCGGAGACGATGCTGCCGCCTATCGCGAGCGCATCCTGAAGGCGCTGCCCGAGGGGAGCGATTTCGAGCCGCTGATGACGCTCTACTTGACCGAGAAGACCGATCCGCAGGATGTGGCGCAAGCCGCAGCCTCCGGTCTGGTCAAGGCGGTGAAGCTCTATCCGGCGGGCGCCACGACGAACTCGGACTCGGGCGTGCGCGATTTCGACAAGGTTCGCGGCGTGCTGGAGAAGATGGCCGAGATCGGCCTGCCGCTTTGCGTCCATGGCGAGGTGACCCGCCCCGAGGTCGATATCTTCGACCGCGAGGCCGTCTTCATCGAGACCGTGCTGGACCCGATCCGGCGCAAGACCCCCGGGCTGAGCGTGGTGATGGAGCATATCACCACGAAAGACGGCGTGGATTACGTGGCCGCGCAGGGCGACGACATGGGCGGGACGATCACCACCCATCACCTGATCATCAACCGCAACCATATCCTCGTGGGCGGGATCAAGCCGCATTACTACTGCCTGCCGGTCGCCAAGCGCGAAACGCATCGGCTGGCGCTGGTTGAGGCCGCGACCTCGGGCAATCCGCATTTCTTCCTCGGCACCGATAGCGCGCCGCATGTGGACGCCGCCAAGGAAACCGCCTGCGGCTGCGCGGGCTGTTTCACCGCGACGCACACGATGCCGCTTCTCGCACATGTGTTCGAAGCGGCGGGCGCGCTCGACAAGCTCGAAGGATTTGCTTCGCGCAACGGCCCCGCCTTCTACCGGCTTCCGGTCAACGAGGGCACGCTGACGCTCGAGAAGACCGACCAGCCCAACACTTGGCCCGCCAAACTCGAGACCGGCGCGGGCCCCGTCACTCTCTTCGATCCGGGTTTCCCGGTCCATTGGCATGTAAAACGCTGAGTTTCGCCTTGGCGAAAATATCCCCGCCGGAGGCTCCCGGGTCAGCCGAAGGACGCTCCGCGGGGGATTTTTAGACCAAGCCGAAACCAGCCTTGATAAGGACGAGATGATGATCCCCAGCTCCTTCCCCAGCAAAGAAGAAATCGCCCGCCTGACCGCGCGGATGCTTCTGGAAATCGAAGCAGTGCATTTCAACGCCGACGAGCCCTTCACGCTCGCCTCCGGCCTGCCCTCGCCGACCTATATCGATTGCCGCAAGCTGATCTCTTTCCCGCGTATCCGCTCGACCTTGATGGATTTCCTCGCCGTGACGGTGATGCGTGAAGCGGGCTTCGAGGCGTTCGACAATATCGCGGGCGGCGAGACGGCGGGCATCCCCTTCGCCGCGATGGTGGCCGAGCGTCTGGCCCTGCCAATGACCTATGTGCGCAAGAAGCCCAAAGGTTACGGGCGCAACGCGCGCATCGAGGGCGCGATGACCGAAGGCCAGCGCGTGCTGCTGGTCGAGGATCTGACCACCGATGGCGGCTCGAAGCTGAGCTTCGTCGACGCGATCCGCGACACCGGCGCGAGCTGCGGCCATACAGCGGTGATCTTCTACTACGGGATCTTCCCCGAGACCGTGCCGAACCTGCGCGAGCATGGCGTCGAGCTGCATCACCTGTGCACCTGGTGGGACGTGCTGGCCGAGGCGCGCGCACAGGGCAGCTTCTCGAAGGAAACGCTCGACGAGGTCGAGGCCTTCCTGAGCGATCCGCGCCCGTGGCAGGACGCGCGCAAGGGCTGAAACAGCCCGGAGATTCCTGTGGATGATCCTGTGGATGCTCTGGGGAGCGTTTTAGCTCCGAATCTCGCGCTTCGAAAATAATCGCGAGATGTGGTAGGCTCCCTACGGGCAAACACCATAAATTCCGAAAACTCCGCTGAAACAGCGGGGTTTTCCCCAATCTTATCCAGATTCCCTTTTCCCCCGACTGCGGCTAGAAGACCGCGCAGAGGGACGGGGACACCGAGGCAGGTACATGAACGATCAGGCACAACGACCCGATGAGGGACAGCCCGGAAATTTGCCCGCAGAGGGCACCGCACTGCCCCATAATATCGAAGCGGAACAGCAGCTTCTGGGCGCGATCCTCACCAATAACGACATCTTCGACCGGATCGCCTCCGTCATCAAACCGGAGCATTTCTACGAGCCTGTGCACCAGCGCATCTACGAAGTCGCGGCGGCGAAGATCCAGAAGAACGCGCTCGCCTCGCCGGTGACGCTGAAAGCCTATCTCGAAGACGACGCGGGCCTTCAGGAACTGGGCGGCCCGGCCTATCTGGCGCGTCTGGCGGGGGCGGCGATCTCGGCCTATGCGGCGCGCGACTATGCGCTGATGATCTACGAAATGGCGGTGCGCCGCGGGCTGATCGAACTGGGTCAGGATATCTCGTCGCGCGCGGGCAAGCCGCAGATCGACGACGACCCGAAGGAGCAGATCGCATCCGCCGAGCAGCGGCTCTACACCCTCGCGGAAGAGGGTCAGGCGCAGAAGGGCTGGACCTCGTTCCTGTCGGCGGTGACCGAGGCCGTGCAATCGGCCAACGCCGCCTATCAGCGCGATGGCGGGCTTGCGGGCGTCTCGACCGGGCTTGTCGATCTCGACAAGAAGCTCGGCGGCTTCCACCCGTCGGATTTGCTGATCCTCGCAGGGCGTCCCTCGATGGGGAAAACCTCGCTTGCGACCAACATCGCCTTCAACATCGGCAAGGCCTACAAGAAGGGCATGCGCCATGACGGGGTCGAGGGCGCGATCGAAGGCGGCGTGGTCGGGTTCTTCTCGCTCGAGATGAGCGCCGAACAGCTGGCTGCGCGTATCTTGTCCGAAGCCTCGGAAGTGCCCTCGGAGCGCATCCGCCGCGGCGACATGACGGAGAGCGAATTCCGCCGCTTCGTCGAGGCCGCGAAGGCGCTGGAGAAATGCCCGCTCTATATCGACGACACCCCCGCCCTGCCGATCGGTCAGGTCGCCGCGCGGTGCCGTCGTCTGAAGCGGACGCATGGGCTCGACGTGGTGATCGTCGACTACCTGCAGCTGCTGCGCGGCTCGGGCCGGGGCGACAACCGCGTGCAGGAGATCGGCGAGATCTCGATGGGTCTGAAGGCCATCGCGAAGGAGTTGAACATCCCCGTGGTCGCGCTGTCGCAGCTGTCGCGGACGGTGGAAAGCCGCGAGGACAAGCGCCCGCAGCTCTCCGACCTTCGGGAATCGGGCTCGATCGAACAGGATGCCGACGTGGTTATGTTCGTCTATCGCGACGAATATTATCACGAGCGTCTCAAGCCGCCGGAGGACGACCCGAAATTCGCCGAATGGATGCAGAAGGCCGAGCGCGTGCATGGCAAGGCCGAGGTGATCCTCGGCAAGCAGCGTCACGGGCCGATCGGCACGGTGGAATTGGCCTTCGAGAGCCAGTTCACGCGCTTCTCGGATCTGGCCAAGCCCTGGCAGGGCGACGGCAACGAAGGCTTCTGAGCCGGGATTGGGGGCTCTGCCCCCGCCCCTTACGGGATATTTGGGCAAGCCCGAACCGCCAGAGATCTGGCAGACATAATCGAGCAGAAACGGAAAAAGGGGGGCCAACGCCCCCCTTTTTTTAGTGTCTGTCGATTGTAGTGCGCGGCGCGCTCAGTAGAGGCCGCCTGCCGATAGCGAGCCGAAATCGGCCTTCTTCTTCGGGATGACCTTCTGCTGGCCGGTCGAGGTGGTGACCGTCGTAGAACCCGCATCGTCGCGTTCGCCCTGCGCAAACAGCGGCAGGTTCGAGCCCATCGCGAAGCCACCATCGACGACCAGCGAGCCGAGACCCGACATGTCCTGACCGGGGCGCAGATACTCGGCCTGCACGAATTCGCCGGTGGCGGAGTCCGAGAGACGCTCGCCGGTATAGCGGTTGAACTTCGCCCAGGTGCCGCCCGGCGGAACCTTGAACTTCGAGCCGCCGAATTCCTTGATCGCCTCGCGCATGAACTCGTTGAACACGGGCACACAAAGCGTGCCGCCATAGGCGTGACGGCCCAGCGAGCGCGGGTTGTCGTAGCCCATGTAGCACGAGGCCACGATGTTCGAGCTGAAGCCGGTGAACCACACGTCCTTCGCGTCGTTCGTCGTACCGGTCTTGCCCGCGATCGGAACCGGCAGATCGACGCCGTAGCCGGAGCCGCGCTTCACCACGCCCTCCATCAGCGAGATCATCTGATAGGCGGTGATCGGGTCGATGATCTGGTCGCGGTGGCTGACGATCTTCGGCCCCTGCCCCTCGGGCAGGTTCGGATCTTCGCAATTGGCGCAGCTGCGCTGGTCGTGGCGGTAGATCGTGCGGCCATAGCGGTCCTGCACCCGGTCGACCAGCGTCGGCTCCACGCGCTCGCCGCCATTGGCGAACATCGCATAGGCCGAGATCAGGCGGAACATCGTCGTTTCCTGCGCGCCGAGCGCATTGGCGAGGAACTGGCGCATATGGTCGTAGACGCCGAATTTCTCGGCATAGGCCGCGACCGTCTCCATGCCGATTTCCTGCGCAATCCGGATCGTCATCAGGTTCCGCGAATGCTCGAGGCCGGTGCGCATCGGCGTCGGGCCGTAATATTTGTTCGACGCGTTCTTCGGCCGCCACATGCCTTGGGGCGTGTTGATCTCGATCGGCGCGTCGACCACGATCGTCTCGGGCGAGAAGCCGGAATCCAGCGCCGCCGCATAGACGAAGGGTTTGAAGTTCGAGCCCGGCTGGCGCATCGCCTGCGTGGCGCGGTTATAGACCGAGGACTGATACGAGAAGCCGCCCTGCATCGCCAGCACGCGGCCGGTATTGACGTCCATCGCCATGAAGGCGCCTTCGACCTTCGGCACCTGGCGCAGCGTCCAGCGGATGAAGGAGCCATCGCTATCCTTCGTCATCGCGCGGACCTCGACGACGTCGCCGGTCTCCAGCAGGTCCTGCGCCTGTTTCGCGCGCGGACCGAGCTTGCCGTCATCCTTCAGCTTGCGCGCCCAGGTCACATCCTCGGGCGGGATCCAGTGGCCGTCTTTGTCTTCCTCGATGCCTTCGATGCCGATGCGAGCCGAGCCGCCCTCGAAGCCCAGCACCACGGCCGGGTGCCAGCCGTCGATGTCGCGCGGGGCTTTCGCGGTCGAGACATCGGAGAGCGCGGCGCGCCAATCGGCTTCCTTGCCCAGCTTGTCCTCGGCGATCTTCGCCCCGGTGCCGCGCCAGACGCCCTGCTCGCGGTCGTATTTCTCCAGCGCATGTTGCAGCGCCTTCGTCGCATGGGATTGCAGATCGGGGTTCACGGTCGCGCGGATCGTGAGGCCGCCGCCAAAGAATTCCTCTTCGCCGAAGCTCTTCGACAGCTGACGGCGAATTTCGTCGGTGAAATAGTCGCGCGGCGGAAGCTGCGCACGGAACGGGGCGTAATCGCCGTTCTGCACGGATTTCAGCGGCTTGTTCTGCTCCGCCTCCATCGTCGCCTTGTCGATCCGGCCGTCCTCGTACATCCGGCGGAGCACGTAGTTGCGGCGCTCTACGGCGGTCTTGTAGTCGCGCACGGGATGCAGATCGGCAGGCTTCTTCGGCAGTGCCGCGAGATAAGCGGCCTCGCCCACCGTCAGATCGGCGAGCGGCTTGTTGAAATAAGTCTGCGCGGCAGCGGCGACCCCGTAGGAGTTCTGCCCGAGATAGATTTCGTTGAGGTAGAGCTCGAGAATGCGGTCCTTGCTCAGCACATGCTCGATGCGCGAGGACAGGATCAGTTCCTTGATCTTGCGCTCCACCGAGCGGTCTGCAGAGAGAAGCAGGTTCTTCGTCACCTGCTGGGTGATCGTCGAGGCGCCGCGCACGTCGCGCCCGCCCGACTTCACGGCCGTAAACATCGCCGCGGCGATCCCGCGCGGGTCGAAACCGGGGTGGATGTAGAAATTCTTGTCTTCGGCCGAGACGAACGCGCCCTTCACCCGATCGGGAATGTCGCGGATCGGCACGAAGAGGCGGCGCTGCTCGGCGAATTCGTCGATCAGACGACCGTCGCCGTTATAGATGCGCGAAATGGTCTTCGGGCGGTATTGCGCAAGCTGGTCATAGCTCGGCAGATCGCGCGAATAGATCCAGAAGATCGCCCCGATGGTGAGCGCGGCAAAGAACAGCCCGGTCACAACCCAGGAAAACACGCCGCCGATCGAGCCGAGAATGAAACGGATCACAGATACACCCCTTGCCTCGGGGCAGATCACCCCATCGCGCCAGCCTATACATCGCGCCTTCGTGACGGTCAAAGTAATGTGCGCTCACGCTTCCGAGAAGACTCCGGATGTTCACAATCCCGCTCAATGGGCGGATGACCGCGCGTCAGACCGGGAACAACCCGCGATTACTGGCGCAAAAGCTTCGCTTCCGCTGCATCGCCCTGCGCCCATGTCTCGACGCCTTTCGTGATCGCCTCGGCCATTCGTGCGCGCCAATCGGGATCCTTGAGCCGCGCGCGATCGGCGGGCGACGACAGGAAGCCCAGCTCCACGAGGACCGAAGGGATATCGGGCGATTTCAGCACCGAGAAATTCGCGCCCTGCACCGGGCGTTTGTGCATATGCAGTCCCGCGCCCTTGATCGCGCCCGCCAGCACCTGCGACAGCCGGACCGAGCGCGGCTGCGTGTCGCGCCGCGCCAGATCGACGAGAATATGGGTGATCGCATCGCCCTGCCCGTTCAGATCGACGCCCGCGAGGATATCGTCGCGGTCGTGGCGCTGCACGAGCTTGCGGGTCGCCTCGGTTTCGGCGTGATCCGCGAGCCGATAGATGGTGGAGCCGGTCGCCTTCCCCTCAGCGATGGAATCGGCATGGAGCGAGATGAAGAGATCCGCGCCCGACGCCCGCGCCACCGTCACGCGGGTTTCGAGCGGCACGAACACGTCCTGATCTCGGGTCATCACCACCTGCATCCCTGCCCGGCGCATCGCGTCACGCAGTTGGCGGGCGAAACCCAGCACGATATCGGCCTCATGCGCGCCGCCATCCTCCGCCCCCGGATCGATGCCGCCATGGCCGGGATCGAGCACGACCTTCAGCGGTCGCGTCCCGTCCTGACGGCGATGCGGCGCGACGGTCGGTGCGGGTTGCGGCAGATCCCACAGGGCGGAATCGGCGGCCCCCTTGCGCGGGGTGAACTTCGCCGCGGGCACCTGCGCCAGCGTCAGCGCGATCTCGGGGTCGCCCTTGGTGCGTTCCTCCGAGGTGACGAGGCGCATCGGATGGGCAAGCTCGGCCACCATCCGCGACCAACCGGGCCGGAACTTGCCCCAGCGCAGCCCTTTGATCGCATCGCTGCCCTTGAGCAGGCTTTCTGGCGGGTTGGCGCCGAAATTCACCTCGCGGAAGTCGATGACGAGCCGGTAGGGATCGGCCAGCAGAAAGGCGCGATACGGCACGGGCTGACTGATCCCGAGCGTGATCGCGACCTTATCGCCGCTTTGCGCGATCTGGCTGCGCTCGGGCGCGTATTGCGCCAAGGCCGACAGGTCCTGCGCCCGCGCAGGCAGAGCCAGCGCGAGAGACATCGCGAGAAGAAGAATGAACCGCCCGATCATACGCGCCCCGTTTTTATGCGCTTTCGTTTTGCGGGCACTATAGCGGCCGGGTTCGCGCGGAGCAAAGGGCGAATGGGCACGTTGGCGCGGGGCGCCCAGCTCGGGCCGCGCCTGCCCGGCCCTCCGCTTACGCTACAGGCGTTCGCCGGACGTCCTTCCACTGGAAGGACGCTTGATCCGGCTCACCCCTCATCGCAAGGCGTCAGCGGTTTTCCATGAAGCTCCGCAGCCGCTTGATCCCCTCGGCGACCCGCTCGGGGCTTTGCGCATAGGAAAACCGGATGGTCTGCGCGCCGCGATGGGGGTCGAAATCCATCCCCGGCGTGACCGCCACCCCGACGCTCTCGAGGATTTCCGCGGCGAAAGCGGCGCTATCCTCAGTCAGCTCCGACACGTCGGCATAGAGGTAGAACGCCCCATCGGGCGGCGCGATCCGGGTGAAGCCCATCTTCGGCAGCTCTTCGAGCAACATCTGCCGGCTCTGCCCGTAGCGCGCGACATTCTCGGCCATCTCTTCGAGGCTCTCCAGCGCGCCCAAGGCCGCCACCTGGCTCGCATGGGGGGCGCAGATGAACATGTGCTGCGCGAGACGCTCCACGGTGCGCAGATGGTTTTCGGGCACCACCATCCAGCCCACGCGCCAGCCCGTCATCGAGAAGAATTTCGAGAAGGAGTTGATCACGAAGACGTCGTCGCTGATCTCCAGCGCCGAGACCGCACGGCCCTCATATTGCAGCCCGTGATAGATCTCGTCCGAGATGAAGGCGATATCGCGGGCCTGACAATGCTCGATCAGCGCCTGCAGCTCCGGCTTGCCCAGCATCGTGCCCGACGGGTTGCCCGGCGAAGCCACGATCAGCCCGGCCAGATCGTCCGGGATTTCCTCGGGCGTCGGCTGGTAGCGGTTCTGCGCTTCGGTCGGAATGCCCACCGGCTCAATCGAGAGCGCCTTGAGGATCTGGCGATAGCTCGGATAGCCCGGCTCGCCCAGACCCACCTTGTCGCCCACATCGAACAGCGCCGTGAAGGCCAGCTGGAACGCCCCCGACGAGCCCGACGTGATGACCACGCGCGCGGGATCCAGATCGATGTCGTACCAGCGCTTGTAGAGCTTCGCGATCCCCTCGCGCAGATAGGGCAGCCCCAGCGCCACCGTGTAGCCCATCGGCTGGCTCTCCAGCGCTTCGGCCAGACGGCGCTTGGCGGCCTTCGGCGCGGAGGTGCCCGGCTGGCCCACTTCCATATGCACGATGTCGCGGCCCGCAGCCTCCGCCTCTGCCGCCATGCGCAGCACATCCATCGCGATGAACGGTTCCACCTGCCCGCGTTTCGACTGCCGCATCCGCCTTCTCCTTGCCGCTTGAGATTTCGCCCAAGGGGTTAGGCCGAAGCCGCCCGAGCGTCAATGCGGCGTCACTGCACGCATATGTCGTCGCGCGCCTCGCGATGAAGCCGCGCCCTGCGCGCTAACGCCCTCTTGATCCCGCGCGCCCGAGCGGTCAGGTTGCTTGCGAACCAACAGGACCCGATCCAAAGGATACGCCCATGCTCCGCACGCTTCTGGCCGCGACCGCCTTCGCCGCGCTCGCCACGGCCGCCCCGCTCACCCCGGCAGCCGCGCAGGATTTCGACTTCGCCAACATGTCCGACAGCCAGAAATCCGCCTTCGGTGACGCCGTGCGCGAGTACCTGATGGCCAATCCGCAGGTTCTGGTCGAGGCGATCAACGAGTTGGAAGCCAAGCAGCAGGCGCAGCAGGCCGATAACGACAAGCAGCTGATCAAGACCAATGCGAAGGATATCTTCGAGGACGGTTACAGCTGGGTCGGCGGTAATCCCGATGGCGACATCACCGTCGTCGAGTTCATGGATTACAAATGCACCTACTGCAAAAAAGCCTATGACGAAGTCTCGGACCTGATCTCGAAGGACGGCAATATCCGCTTCATCGTCAAGGAATTCCCGATCCTCGGGCAGCAGTCTGAACTGGCGGCGCGCTTCGCGGTCGCGACGAAGCAGATCGACGGCGACGACGCCTATGCGAAGATGCACGACACGCTGATGAAGGCCCGCGGCAATCTCACCGTCGAAAGCCTGAGCCAGTTCGCCAAGGACCAGGGCCTCGACCCCGATCCGATCCTGAAGCAGATGAACGATGACAAGGTGACCGAGGTGCTGCGTCAGAACTACCAGCTGGCACAGCGCATGGCGATTTCGGGCACCCCGGCCTTCGTGATCGGCGGGCAGCTGCTGCGCGGCTACGCGCCCGAAGCGGCAATGGCGAAAATGGTAGCAGAAGAGCGCAACGCCGAGTGATCCGCATCTGAAGAACGCCGCGCACGGCATTCTTTGGATTGAGATTTTTAAGATAGCAAGCGCCGTCCGGGTCCATCGCGATCCGGGCGGCGTTTTCATGTCGTTTACCGTGAGAGTCCAAAGTTTTCACCTCTTAGGGGGCCGTTAATGGATCGGGCGTAGCCTGCCCTCGAAAAGGACTGTGATGCGACTCGAACTGCTGCTTATGACCCTCTCGGTGCTCTGCGCACCAATCGCCGCCCTCGGCATGCTGCCAGAGGACCAAGCGGGGCTTTACCTCGTCGTCGTCCCACCCTGGCGCGCCGCCGATCAGGTGATCGCCGCCGCAGGGGCGCACCCCGTGGGACCGGTGCGCGCGCCCTTGGGGGAATTCGCGGCAGCAGATGCGCCGGGCACGCTCGCCCGGCTGCGGGCGGCGGGGGCATGGGTCGTTCTCGACGCTAAGAAAATGGCCTGGCTCTGCGGGGCGGCCGAGATTTGAGGGACCTCTGATGATTGACGGGAACACCGCTGGGCCGACCACTGTGCAAGCGCCACAAAAAGACGCGCATATGCGCCAGGTGCGGAAATTGCTGGCCTTCGGAACAGTCGCCATGGCCGCGATCGTCACGGCAACCGCCTATCTGGTGGGTACGGCCTTCCTCGTGGCCAGCGTGACCGCCTGGGTCTTCGCCTCTGCCGCTCTGCTCGGGTGGCAGATGCGCGACCGGCGGCGCGGGAACACCATCCTCGCGCAAGGGGTGATCGGTCAGGCCGTGGCCCTCACCGCCGCGCTCTCCGGGCATCCGTGGCAAATCGATGCGCACCTTTCGTTTTTCGCGCTGATGGCCGTGCTGATCGTGATGGTCGACAACCGCGCGATCTTCTTCGCCGCCGCGACTGTGGTGGTGCATCACCTCGCGCTCTCGGTCCTGATGCCCAGCCTGATCTATCCCAGCGCGGATATCTGGGAGAATGTCTCGCGCTCGCTTTTCCACGGTGCGACCGTCGCCATCGAAACGGCGGTGCTCGTCTATGCCGTGCTCAACCGCCGCCGCATGGAAAGCTCGATGGAAGAGCGTATGGCAGAGGCGATCGACGCCACCGCCCAAGCCGACGAAGCCCGTCGCCAAGCGGAGGGAGAGACCACGCGCGCCCAGCAGATGCAGGACGCCGCCAGCGAGGCCGCCCAAAAGGCAGAGGCGCTGCGCGTCGATGCGGAACGCAACGCGCGTGAAGTCGAAGAAGCGACCCGCCTCGCCCGCCTGGCCGAAGAGGATCTCGCCCAGGAACGCGCCGAAACCACAGCACGCCAGACCCGCGTCGTCGAAGCGCTCGAAATCGCCCTACAACAGCTCTCGCGCAAGGACCTCAAGGCCCGGCTCGGTGAGGTGGATGCGGATTACGCGGGGCTCGCCGTCAATTTCAACACGGCGATCGAGCAACTCGAGGGCGCCATTGCCCTTGTCACCGGCCACAGCGTCGACATCCGCCAACAGATCGGCGAGATCAGCGCCGCCTCCGCCTCCCTCTCGACCCGGGCCGAGAAGCAATCGGGCACCCTTGCCGACGCAGCCGCCTCGCTCAACGAGTTGACCTCCTCGGTGCAATCGGGCGCGAAAATGGCCGCAGAGGCCGCGAGTGCCGCCAGCAATGCGGAAACCGTCGCCAAGGAAAGCGCCGCGGTGGTCAGCGAGTCGATCCGCGCGATGAACGAAATCGAAACCAGTTCGAAACAGATCGAGCGCATCACCTCGGTGATCGACGATATCGCCTTCCAGACCAACCTCCTTGCGCTCAACGCCGGTGTGGAAGCTGCCCGCGCAGGTGAGGCCGGTCGCGGCTTCGCCGTCGTCGCCTCTGAAGTGCGCGACCTCGCGCAGCGCTCCTCCGCCTCCGCAAAAGAGATCACCGCACTGATTGAAGCCTCGGGCCAACAGGTCAGCACCGGCGTCGAACTCGTCAGCAAGACCGTCGCCTCGCTCGAAGGCATCGTGAAATCGGTCGAAGAGATTTCGCAGCGCGTCGCCCAGATGGCGCGCTCCTCCGAGGAGCAGTCCCGCACCCTCGCGGCGATCAACGGTTCGGTCGAACAGCTCGACCACGCCACCCGCCAGAATGTCGCGATGTTCGAAGAAACCACCGCTGCAAGCAAAATGCTCGACGACCTCGCCGAGGCACTCCGCAAAGCCGTGACGCAATTCTCGACCTCCCCCGCTGTGATTGAGGACCAAGACGCGCTTCCGCGAGCGAGTTGACGATTGGCCCGGCTCAATAGCCGGAGCGCTCGACCGCGGCGAGGACCATGCCGCTCGCCGAGGCCCGCGACGCGGCAAGTCGATCGCGTTTGGCTGCGAACCGGATAGGACTGCGTGCGAACTGCCTACCGCGATAAAAAAGCCGGCGCGGTGAGGCGCCGGCTTTCTTTATGGTCTCTATCATCGAGCCTTACGAGGCGGGCACGACGTAGACGATCGCGCGGCTATCAGGGTTCACGAAGACCGTGTTGTCGTTGATGTTGCCATAGGCATAGGTGCTGTCCGGCACCGGCGTCAGCGTCACCATGTCCGGAATGACCTTGCCGGTCGCGACTTCCCCGTCGAGATAGACCGGCGCGACGGGATGCTTCTCAACCCAGGTGATCGTGGTGGGCTCGGGCTTGGCCGCAGCGCCCACGCCGGCGGAACCGATCAGCGCGCCGACCACGGCGCCCACGGGGCCACCCACGGCCGCACCGGCTGCCCCGCCAGCAGCAGCACCGGTCAGTGCCGCAGCGCCTTGGCCATCCTTGTTGGCGTTATCACCCGGGACCTGGATCTGGTTCACGGTGACCGATTGCGGGCCGGTCGACAAAAGCGCCATCTGGCCATCGACCATCACACCCAGCTGACCTGCGGGCGCATAGCCATTCATGCCATCGAAAGTCACCTGACAGATCGTGCCATCGGGAAGACAGCCTTCCACCGGGACGATGGTGCCGTCGGAGACCGTCGCGATCGTTTTCGACGAGGCCTCGACCCCGGCATGGATATCGAACTCGCCTTGGGCGGTGGCCATCAGCGGCGGGCTGGTCTCGGCAAAAGCGGTACCGGCGATCATGGTGGTGCTGGCGGCAGCAGCGAGGATAGTTGCGAACTTGCGGGTCATTGGACTTACCTCCTTCATTACCCTGACCGCCACGAGGGACGGCCTCTCTCCGTTGTGGGGAGGGAAATGTGGAGGGGCGCCAATTCGTTCCCCCGGAACCCTATCACGGCAGCGTGATAGGGGCTGATTTCGGGGGCACTGCGGCGCTTTTCCGCTTATTCGGCGGCGGCTTTCTCCGCTTCGATCTCGGAAGCCTTTTTCTCAACCAGTTCAACGATATGGTCGATCATATCCGCGTTGGATTGCTTGTGATCCTGCTTGCCGGCCATGTAAACCATGCCCGATCCGGCACCGCCGCCGGTAAAGCCGATATCGGTCATCAGCGCCTCGCCGGGACCGTTCACGACGCAGCCGATAATCGACAGGGAGATCGGGGTCTTGATGTGTTCGAGCCGTTCTTCCAGCTCCGCCACGGTCGCAATCACGTCGAAACCCTGACGCGCGCAGGACGGGCAGGAGATGATCTGCACGCCGCGAGTGCGCAGCCCGAGAGATTTCAGAATCTCGAAACCGACCTTCACCTCTTCGACCGGATCGGCCGAGAGCGAGACGCGCAGCGTGTCGCCAATACCCATCCACAGGAGGTTGCCCAGCCCGATCGCGGATTTCACCGTGCCGGAAGTCAGCCCCCCCGCCTCGGTGATGCCAAGGTGGATCGGCGCATCGGTGGCATCCGCAATGCCCTGATAGGCGGCGGCGGCGAGGAACACGTCCGATGCCTTCACCGAAATCTTGTATTCGCGGAAATCGTGATCTTCGAGAATGCGGATATGGTCCATCGCGCTCTCGACCATAGCCTCGGGGCACGGTTCGCCGTATTTCTCCAGCAGATGCCGCTCGAGCGAACCCGCGTTCACGCCGATCCGGATCGAACAGCCATGATCCTTGGCGGCGCGCACGACCTCGGCCACGCGCTTCTCATCGCCGATATTGCCGGGGTTGATGCGCAGGCAAGCCGCCCCCGCCTCCGCCGCCTCGATCGCGCGTTTGTAGTGGAAATGGATATCCGCCACGATCGGCACCGGGCTTTCGCGGCAAATCTCGCGCAAGGCGCGCGTGCTGGACTCGTCCGGGGTCGAGACGCGCACGATATCCGCGCCGACATCCGCCGCGCGGATCACCTGATCGAGCGTCGCGCGCACATCCGAGCTGTCGGTATTGGTCATCGTCTGCACCGAGATCGGCGCATCGCCCCCGACGGGGACATTGCCGACCATGATCTGGCGAGACTTGCGGCGGTAGATATTGCGCCACGGACGGACCGGGTTGAGAGACATGCAAACGCTCCTTCGAGACTTCGGCTCCTGATACGCCAAGGCCCGCTGCGGTGCAACGGGCCGGGGCGGATCGTGATCTGCGGTTTATTGCTGGTCGGTCTGGGCCGGCGCGGCGGCATCGCCCGCATCGGCCACGGCGATCATCTTCGCGAGGTCCTTGTCCTGCGCGAGATTGGCGACCGGATAGTCCTCGTCGAGTGCGGCCGACGACAGCTTGATGTTCTTCGTGACCTGACCGCGCTTGCCGACCGGGCCATGCGTCACGCCGTTGACCGCGAAATAGATCGCGCCGGATTCACCGGTGCGCATCGTCGGCGCTTCTTCGAGCTTGGGCAGCACGTAACGCTCGCCCGCATCCATGACCTTCTCGAACAGCGTCGCACCATCGGCGGATTTGATCCGCACCCAGGACGGGCGCACGGCCAGCACGACGACATCGGGTTGATCCGCTCCCAGCGCCTTGGCGACGGCGGATTGGATATTGTTCTCGGGGCCCGCCGCCGAGGCGAGTTGCGTGCCCTGCGGCGTATTCGGGGACGTGTTGGACTGCGCCAGACCGATGAGATTGGGGGTCAGCCCCGGAGCGGCTGCGCCCACGCCCTGCCCGGCCAGCGCGCCGGTCGCATTGGGGTCGATCGAAGCAATCGGCCCGTCGCGCGAGACCAGAACCGGCGCGTCGAGCGCCGCCGGACGGTAGATGCGCGCGGAGCGCTCGGGTTGGTTGACCTCGGGCAGCGTGTCGTCGGCCTGCGCCATCTCGGGCCCGTCCTTAACCGAGTCGAGCGGGTCGAGATCGGCCATCACGCCGGGGGCCTGATCCACAGGCGTCAGCTGCACGCGCTGCACTTCCTGCAGCACGGTCCAGCCGCCATAGCCGATACCGCCGCCGATCAGCGCCAGAACGAAGAGCGCACCGACGGCGCGCGGCTCGATCTTGGTCCAGATCGATTCCTTGCGCGGAATGAACGCGGGATTTGCGAGCGCCTCGGCCATATCCTTCGGGTCGCGCTGCGGTTTCGGGCCGGAGGCGGCCTCGGACATGCCGTGGGCGGGCGAATAGCCAGCCTCGTTGCAGAAGCGCTGGAACGACCATTCTGGGTCGAGGCCGAGATAGCGCGCGTAGGAACGCACATAGCCCGCGATGAAAGAAGGCGTGTCGAAAGCTTCCACGTCGCAGGCTTCGATGGCCGCGATATAGGCTGCTTTGATCCGGAGTTCGCGCTGGACATCAAGGAGCGATTTGGCGAGCGTCGCCCGCTCGCCGCGCATCACATCGCCAAGACGAAGTTCGAAATCGTCGAACCCTTTAGGTTTGACTTCGTCCCCCGTCGAAGGTTTAGCCCTTCGCCCGATCATGCTGCCTGTCCCTGCCGTTTTCCCGCCTGCGTCGATTCGGAGCCAATAGCCCCTTCGATTAACAAAGGCTTATCACAAGCAAGCGAGCCGCGCACGCGCCTATGTGGCTTACGCGCTGGCTTCGGCGCGATTTAGCTCACAGCGCGCCCAAAGCGCGTCCATGCCCTTGACCAGACCGTCAATCATACCGGTGTCGTGCACCGGCGAGGGCGTGAAGCGCAGACGCTCAGTGCCGCGGGGCACGGTCGGGAAGTTGATCGGCTGGACATAGACCCCGAACTCGTCGAGCAGCATGTCCGACAAGGCCTTGGTATGTTTGGGGTCTCCGATGATCACAGGCACGATATGCGAGCCGTGGTCGATGATCGGCATGCCCATACCTTTCAGGCGCATCTTGAGAATCTTCGCGTGCAGCTGCTGCTTGTCGCGCAGCTCCTGACCGCCCTCGCCTTTCAGGAAGGCGATCGACGCGGCAGCGCCAGCCGCAACCGCCGGCGGGATCGAGGTGGTGAAGATGAAGCCCGGCGCATAGGAGCGCACGGCATCGACCATCTTGGCCGAAGCCGCGATATAGCCGCCGAACACACCGAAGGCTTTGCCCAGCGTGCCGTTGAAGATGTCGATCCGGTCCATCTCGCCCAGCTTCTCGGCGATACCGGCGCCGCGCGGACCATACATGCCGACCGCGTGCACCTCGTCGAGATAGGTCAGCGCACCGAATTCCTCGGCCAGATCGCACAGTTCGGAGATCGGGCCGAAATCGCCATCCATCGAATAGACCGACTCGAAGGCGATCAGCTTCGGCGCGGCCGGATCGTCGGCGGCCAGCAATTCGCGCAGATGCGCGACGTCATTGTGACGGAAGATGCGCTTCGCCCCGCCGTTGCGGCGGATGCCTTCGATCATCGAGGCGTGGTTCAGCTCGTCGGAATAGATAATGAGGCCGGGGAACAGCTTGGGCAGCGTGCTCAGCGTCGCGTCATTCGCGATATAGGCCGAGGAGAAGACCAGAGCGGCCTCTTTGCCGTGCAGATCGGCGATCTCATGCTCCAGCCGCTTGTGATAGACCGTCGTGCCCGAGATGTTGCGCGTCCCGCCCGAGCCTGCGCCGGTGGCGTCCAGCGCCTCGTGCATCGCGGCCAGGACGACCGGATGCTGGCCCATGCCCAGATAGTCGTTGCCGCACCAGATGGTGATGTCCTGCTTCGACCCGTCCGGCTTGGTCCAGACGGCGTGGGGGAAATTACCCTTCTCGCGCTCGATATCGATGAAGACGCGATAGCGGCCTTCCTCGTGCAGCTTGTCAATCGCCTGATCGAGTGCGCGGTCGTAATCCATCTCGTGCTTCCCTTGCATGACTGTTCGCTGGGTCTGCCCTACCGGGCACCACAAAGCGCGACATTGATAAATGTCAAATTCCTCTCCCTGAAGCGCAAAAATGTCGCAAATAGTCATGAAAAGCAAACATTCAGTTTTCGCAATTTGTCGCGCCCTTGCGTCACCCCCTCTGGACAGTGCCGCGCGCGGCCCTAGGCTGAGGCCAAAATAAAGGAGGCCAGCATGGCACTGAACGAGGTTCTCACCGAAATCGATAGCGGCTTGGACGCCGCGATGGACCGTCTTTTCGAGCTGCTGAAAATCCGCTCGATCTCGACCGATCCGGCCTATCGCGAAGAGACCCACGAAGCTGCGGAATGGCTCGTCAAGGAATTGAAATCGCTGGGTTTCGACGCCGAATTGCGCCCGACCACGGGGCACCCGATGGTGGTTGCGCATTCCAAGGGCGAGGGCCCGCGCCTGCTGTTCTACGGTCACTACGACGTGCAGCCGGTGGACCCGCTGGAGCTGTGGGACACGCCCCCCTTCGAGCCGCAGATCGAGGATACCGAGAACGGTCGCGTCATCCGCGGTCGCGGCGCGTCCGATGACAAGGGTCAGCTGATGACCTTCATCGAGGCCTGCCGCGCCTACAAGGCCGTGAACGGCGAGTTGCCTGGCAATCTTGTGATCTTTCTTGAAGGCGAGGAAGAATCGGGCTCGCCCTCGCTGGTGCCCTTCCTCGAGAACAACCGCGAAGAGCTGACCTCCGATCTGGCGCTGATCTGCGACACCTCGATGGTCTCGCCCGGCGTGCCCTCGATCGCAGGCTCCTTGCGCGGGATGCTGAAGGAAGAATTCACCCTGCACGGGCCGCGCATCGACCTGCATTCGGGCCATTACGGCGGCCCTGCCCTGAACCCGCTGCGCGAGATTTCCAAGGTCATCGCGAGCTTCCATGACGATCAGGGCCGCGTTGCGGTGGATGGCTTCTACGAGGGCGTCCACGAAGTCCCGGCCGAACAGCTCGAAGCGTGGAAGACCTGCGGCTTCGACGAGAAGGAATACCTTCAGCACGCGGGCATGACTGTGCCGCATGGCGAAGAGGGCTATTCGACGCTGGAGCAGCAATGGGCACGCCCGACGCTGGAGATCAACGGCCTCTGGGGCGGCTATCAGGGTGCGGGCTCGAAAACCGTGATCCCGGCCGAGGCGCATTGCAAGATCACCTGCCGCCTCGTGGGCGACATGGACCCCGCCCACGTCCGCAAGGCGCTGCGCGCCCATGTCGAGGCACGCCTGCCCGTCGATGCGCGCATCACCTGGGACGGCGATCTCGATGGCGCACCGGCTTCCGTGATGGACACCTCGCGCCCCGAATTCGAAGCCGCGCGTCAGGCGCTTTCGGACGAATGGAACCGTGAGGCGGTGATCGTCGGCATGGGCGGCTCGATCCCGATCGGCTACTACTTCAAGTCGATCCTCGGCATGGACGCGATGCTGATCGGCTTCGCCAATGACGACGACGCGATCCACTCGCCGAACGAGAAATACGACGTGAAAAGCTTCCACAAGGGCATCCGCTCCTGGGCGCGCATCCTCGACCGGATCGCGAAATAAGCACGCAGCCGGGGGCTTCGCGGCCCTCGGCAGACGCGATTAACGCAGAAGGCTGCCGGAGCTTGGCCCGGCAGCCTTTTCATTTGTCATCGGGGCGCACTCATTTCGCAGCTTGCAGGGCAGTGCCGAGCGACGGCTCGGGGCGTTCCTCGACTGGCGGACGGAACCCAGCTGACCGACGCCTCAGCGCTCGGTCAGCTTCAACTCGATCCGGCGGTTTTGGGCGCGCGCTTCGGGCGTGTCGGCGGTGTTCACCGGGTCGAACTGCGCGAACCCCGCGGCGGCGAGGCGTTGCGGCGGGAAGCCGAGGCTCTCGACCATGTATTTCACCACCGACAGCGCGCGGGCCTGACTCAGTTCCCAGTTATCCTTGAACTCGCCCTGCCCCGACAGCGGCGTGTCGTCGGTATGGCCGTCGACGCGGATGATCCACGGGATGTCGCCCGGGATTTCCCCACGCAGCTGGTCGAGCAGCGATGTCACC
Source organism: Thioclava sp. DLFJ4-1 (assembly GCF_002020145.1). Taxonomy (NCBI): domain Bacteria; kingdom Pseudomonadati; phylum Pseudomonadota; class Alphaproteobacteria; order Rhodobacterales; family Paracoccaceae; genus Thioclava; species Thioclava sp. DLFJ4-1. The sequence goes on along the minus strand of NZ_MPZT01000003.1, from coordinate 58,188 downwards.
TGCTTGATCTGTGCGCGGCCCGCATCCGACAGGGTGGCGGAGGCCGGCGCGAACAGCACCTCAGAGGAGAACACGAAGCGGTCGCCTTCGATCTTCACGCCCTGCTTGCCCTTCAGAAGCTGCGACAGCTTCCCAAAGAATTCAGAGCGGTAGTTCTCCAGATCTTTTGCCTTGGCCTCGGCCTCCTTGCGCATCTTCTCCTGCAGATCGGCGCGCTTCTTCTCCTCGGAGGCGGCACGGGCGAGCGCCGCGTTCAGCTGCTGGCCGAGATTGTCGAGCTGCACCTTGGCCGCGGCATCCTTCTGCTGCGCCTCGTCGAGCACATTTTGCAGCTGGGCGAGTTGACCGCGCAGCGCCGCAACCTGCTGATTGAGCAGCGCGACTTTCTTCTGCGCGCCTTCCGAGATCGCCTGCTGATCGGCCAGCGCCTTCTGCGCGGTGGCCTTCAGCGCCGCCTGCTTCTCGGCCTCGGAGAGCTGCTTGCCGAGTTGCTTTTCCAGATCGTCTTTCGCGGTCTGCGCGGCGGCGAGCTTGGTCAGCGTGTCCTCGGCCTGTTTGCGCGCCTCTTCGAGTTGCAGCGTCATCGCCGCGACCTCATCGCCCGATTTCGTCAGCTTGTCGCGCAGATCGGCGATGGTTTCCTTGCTTAGCCGGATTTCGTCGGCCTTGGCGCTCGCATCCTGCTGCGCGGCGTTGCGCTCGCCCACCAATTGCGCGACGCGGGCCTCGAATTCGGTGATCTTCTGCTTGGCATCGGCCAGCGCGGCCTTGCGGTCATCGAGCTGCGAGGTGAGCGTCGCGATCAGCGAGTCCTGCTGGTCGGCCTTGTCCTTCGCATTCTCCAACTCGCCGGTCAGCTGCTGCGTCTTGGTCTGTTGCAGCGACAGTGCCTTGGCGAGGTTCGACACCTGTTCGTTCAGCTGGATCAGCTCGCCTTCCTTGGTGCTCAGCGTATCGCGCAGCACAGATTGCACGATCATGAAGATCGACAGCACGAACATCAGGACCAGAAGAAGCGCCGTCATCGCATCGACGAAACCCGGCCAGATATTGGTCGAGAACCGATTGCCGCCGCGCCGTGCCAGAGCCATGAATTAATCCTCGCGATGCGGTTTGTAGCCGAGGATCGCCCGGGTGAGACCTGCGAAATCATGGCGCAGCTCGGCCATGCTTTCCTGCCGCCCGGCGCTGACTTCCTCGAGCATCCGCATCATCTGCTGGTCGATCGAGCGCAACCGCATCCGGGTCTCCATCAGCGCCTCCGCCTCGGGAGCGCCCTCGGCCGTGCGCTGCGCGAGGTGATCGAGCGCGCCGATCAGCCGCTCCTGCCCCTCGGCCATCTGCTGCAGCGCGCCTTGCTGGCGGTGCCGCGCATCCATCTCCGCCGAGAGCCGTTCCGACAGGTCGTGAATGGCGTTCGACAGATGCGCGATCCGTGCTTCGGTCTGCACGCGCCCCGCATCGGAGCGCACGAACAGCGTCTGGATCTGGTCCATCTGCTCGGACATGTGATCGAGGACGCCCGCCACCATCGAGCCTTCGCCATCGCCCCCTTCGAGCGCGGTGAAGGAAAGCCGCGTGATCGAGGAAATCCATTCCTCCAGCTCGCGGTAGAACCGGTTCTGACCGTGGCTCGCGAACAGTTCCAGCAAGCCCACCACCAGCGAGCCCGCAAGCCCCAAGAGCGACGAGGAAAACGCCGTGCCCATGCCGCCCAGCTGCGCCTCCAGACCTGTCATCAGGTTGTCGAACACGCCGATCGCGCTCTCGCCTTCCTTGGGCGCCAGTGCGCGGATCGTCTCGACCACCGCAGGCACGGTGGTAGCGAGGCCGTAGAACGTCCCCAAAAGGCCGAGGAAGATCAGCAGCCCCGCGATATAGCGGGTGATGTCGCGCGCCTCGTCGATCCGGGTCGCGACGGATTCGAGGATCGAGCGCCCCGAGGACGACGACACCGCGCGGCGCGCCTCGCGCGAGCCCAGCAGGGACGCAAGCGGCGCGAGCATCGACGGCGGGCGCACTTGCGGACGACCGGGACGGTCGGCGGCGAAGCTTTCGATCCAGTTCACCGCCTTCACCAGCTGCACCACCTGCCAGAAACAGGCGAGGATGCCGAAGACGAAGACCGCGAGGATCACCCCGTTCAGCCAGGGATTGGCGAGGAAAATCGGGAAGATGCGCGAATAGGCGAAATAGCCACCCGTAGCGACCAAGCCGAGCACCAGAAGCATCAGGATCACCTGACGCACGGGTTGTGAGAATTGCGGCTCCAGCCGGATCGGCTCTTCCATTATTGCCCCTCTTGCCTGTTTGCGCAGAGCCTAGCGAGGGTGCAGCCCTTCGCCAAGGGCTATCACGACAAGTCGTGCAGCCGTGCCACCAATGCATCAAGATGGGGATCGGGGATGCCCAATTCGTGCAGATGCTGGGCAGTATTGAACAGATAATCGCGGTTCGGACCGCGCCCGCCGGTGGCGCTGGCGATGATCCGCGCCTGCTCGTCATCGGAAAGCCCGCCGCAATACTGATCGTGATGGCGGTCGATCACATAGGTGACCGCGCGCACGCGCCGCCCGTCATCCAGATCGACGTCGATCTCGCGTTCCAGATAGGCCGAGGTGACCAGCTCGCGCTCGCGCAGATAGGCCATGACCTCGTCTTCCTGTCCGGGCCGGATCGCGAAGGCGAGCCCCGCGCAGCCACCCTCCCCCTCGTCGAGCGCCAGCACCAGCCCCGGCGCTTCGGGCGTGCCCCGATGCACCAGCGAACGGAGGCAGAAGCTGCGCTCCCAACCCGGCGCACGGGCGAGCATCCGCTCGTCGAAATCGAAGCCGGGGTTCCAGATCAGCGAGCCGTAGCCGAAGACCCAGATCCTGTTGTCGTCGCACTGGTCCTGCATGAGAACACGGCTTACATGGGGTTCAACCGATTTGCAAAGAGGCGAAGATGCGCAAACTGATCATTCTGGTGCTGGTCGCGACGCTGGCCTATTGCGGCTACTGGTTTTACGGCGCGCATAAGATCGAAAACGGCGCGCGCGACATGCTCGCGCAGGCCCGGCAGGAAGGCTGGGGCGACGCGCAATCGGTCTCGCTGGCGGGCTTCCCCTCGCGCTTCGATCTGACCTTCGACAAGCCCGAGCTGAAGGATCAGGGCGGCCTGTGGCACTGGAGCGCGCCCTTCGCGCAGCTCTTCGCTCTGGGATACGAACCCAATAAAGTGATCGCCTATCTGCCCTCGGGCCAGTCGCTGCAACTGGGCGATCAAAGCTACAAGCTGACGCAGGAGGACATGCGCGCCTCGCTGACGGTGGGCTATTCGACCGCTCTGCCGCTGGAGCGGGCGATTGCCGTGATCTCCGCGCCGGTGCTGACGCCCGCCGGCGAGACGCCCCCCGCGCTTTCAGCCGATCAACTGCGCCTCGCGATCGAGCGCAAGGACAAGGCGCAGGGCGCGCTCGGCGGCTCGGCGCAAGCCGCCGATCTGGTGATGCCCGCCGCCGCCTATCGTCTGGGCGCGGAGGCGAAGTCGCTGAAACTCCCCGCCGATCTGCTGGAGCGGATCGATCCGAAGGGCAAGCTGTCCGACACCATCGCGCGCGTTCATTTCGACGCGCTGATCGGCACGCGCGAACCGATCGACCAGACCGCGCTGGAGGCAGGCATGCCGGGGCTGATGACGTTCTCGGTTACAGATTTGTCGCTGAGCTGGGGCGGCAACGACGTCTCGGTCGAGGGGAACCTGACCGTCGATCCCTCTGGCTATCCCGACGGCACGCTGACGATCCGCTCCGCCTCGTGGCGCAACTGGGTCGGCATCGCGCAAAGCATGGGGCTGATCGGCAAGGACCAGATGAAGCTCGTAACCGGGATCGGCGCGATGCTGGCCGCGAAGAACCCCGACGGCGCGCTGGAAGTGCCGCTTGTCTTCAAGGACGGGCAGATGAACCTCGGCCCGGTGCCGCTCGGCCCCGCACCGCAACTGATCGCCCAGCGTCAATAAAGGTTAACGGCAGTAAGCCCCGCCGCGGTAGCTGGCCACGTCCACGTGGATGTGGTCCTGATGGAAGCGATCCGATTTCGGCCCCAACACGGTGCCGAACGGACCGCAGGCCGATTTGTGCATCCGCTTAATCACCCGGCCCTTGCGCCAATCCTTCAGCACGGTCAGCGTCTTGCCGTTGCGCAGGACCACGCCCGAGACGTCGATCGCGTTGCCCTTGGCATGTTCGGAAAGCTTCGCGCCGGGTTGCGAATTGCGGCTCCGGCAGGAATAGGAGGCTGCGATGCGGATCGCCTCGATCCCGCCGCCGCGCCGCCCCACCGCCGGTTTGATCCCGCGATCCACCCAGCGCTTGAAGGATTTCGCCGCCGAGCAATTCACACGCACCGGCGAGGTCAGACGGATACCGGAGACGGAGGTGATCTGAACCGGATCGGCGATGCCGCAGCGCCCCGGCCCGTCGATCGGCGCGATATGCGCGCCTTCCAGCCCCGCAATGCCGCAAAGCTCGCCCGACGAGGAATAGCGCGCCGAGCGCCGATCTTCACCGCGCCCGCAAGAGCCAAGCGCCACCACTGCCGCAAGTGCGATCAGCGCCGCTACTCTCATGCGTCTTTCTTCGGCGCACCGCGACCGAAATCGGGCGCATCCGTATCCTGCCCGGCCTCGATGATGCCGCGGCGGATCGCGCGGGTGCGCGTGAAATAGTCGTGCAGCATGTCGCCATCGCCCATGCGGATCGCGCGTTGCAGCATGAACAGCTCCTCGGTGAAGCGGCCGAGAATATCGAGCGTGGCTTCCTTGTTGGTCAGGAAGACGTCGCGCCACATCGTCGGGTCCGAGGCCGCGATCCGGGTAAAATCGCGGAAACCCGTAGCGGAGTATTTGATGACTTCTTCGTGGGTTACACGACGAAGATGATCCGCCACGCCAACCATCGTATAGGCGATCAGGTGCGGCGTGTGCGACACGACCGAGAGCACGAGATCGTGGTGATCGGGCGCCATCTCGTCGGTATTCGCGCCCATCGCCTCGACCAGCGATTTCAGCCGGGTCAGCGCCTCGGGGTCCGTGCCCTCGATCGGCGTGAACAGCCACCAGCGATTGGCAAACAGCGTCGCAAAGCCCGAGCGCGGGCCAGACTGCTCCGTCCCTGCCAGCGGGTGGCCGGGAATGAAATGCACGCCCTCGGGCACATGCGGGCCGACCGCGTCGATCACCGCGCGCTTGACCGAGCCGACATCGGTGATCGTAGCCCCCGGGGCCAGATGCGGAGCAATCTCTTCGGCGATCTTCGCCATCGCGCCGACCGGCACACAGAGCACAACCAGATCCGCGCCCGCGACAGCCTCGGCAGCGGTCTCATAGACGGCATCGACCAGCCCGATCTCCAGCGCAGTGTCGCGCGTCTCGGCAGAGCGCGCGTGACCGACGATCTCGCCCGCCAGGCCCTTCTCGCGCATAGCATGAGCCATCGACGAGGCGATCAGGCCGAGCCCGATCAGCGCGACCCGCTGGTAGAGTTGGCTCATCTGGGCACCTCGATTCCGCCAGCCTTGAAGACGCCGATCAGATGCGCCACGCGGCGGCACGAAGGCTCGTCGCCCACGGTGATGCGCAGGCAGTTGGGCAGGTTATAGCCCGCGACCCGGCGCACGATGATCCCTTCGGATTTCAGATAGGTATCGCAATCGGCGGCCTCCTGCTCGGAGGCCAGCCGCGCGAGGATGAAGTTCGCCGTGGAAGTATCTGACGGAACGCCTTTTTCCGCCAGAGCCTCTGCCAGCCACGCGCGCAGACGGGTGTTGTCATCGCGGCATTTGTTGACCCAGTCCTGATCGCGCACGGCGGCCTCTGCGGTCTCCTGCTGCGCGGTCGAGAGGTTGAACGGCCCACGGATGCGGTTGAGCACGTCGATCACTTCGCGCGAGCCGTAGCCCCAGCCGACGCGCAACCCGCCGAGTCCGTAGATCTTCGAGAAGGTCCGCGTCATGAAGACATTGGGCAGGCGCGTCGCCAGCTCCGCCCCGCCGTCATAGCCTTCGACATATTCCGCATAGGCTGCATCGATCACCAGCAGCGCGCCTTTCGGCAGCCCCGCCGCCAGCCGCTCCAGTTCCGCCAGCTGGATCATCGTGCCGGTCGGGTTGTTCGGATTGGCGAGGAAGACGAGCTTGGTCTTCTTGGTGCAGGCGCTCAGGATCGCATCGACATCGGTCGTGCGGTCGCGCTCCTTGACCTCGATCGGGGTGCCGCCCGCGGCCATGGTCGAGATGCGATACATCAGGAAGCCGTGCTCGGTGAACACCACCTCGTCGCGCGCGCCGACATAGGCCTGGCACAGGAAGTGGATGATCTCGTCCGAGCCCACGCCGCAGATGATCCGGTCGGGGTCGAGCTTATGCACCTCGCCGATCGCCGTGCGCAGCTTGGCATGGTCGGTCGGGGGGTAGCGATGCATCGAATGGGCGCATTTCGCGAACGCGTCCTTGGCCTTGTCAGAGGGGCCGAACGGGTTCTCGTTCGAGCTGAGCTTGACGGCATCGGTGCGCCCCGCCACATGGGAGGCGCCGCCCTGATAGAGCTCGATGTCCATAATACCGGGCTGGGGGCGAATATGCGTGGTCATTGTGCACTCCTGAATCGTGGCCCGAGTTCTATCCGCCATGGCGCGACAGGGCTAGTGAGAAGATCACCCGCATAGCAGACGCGGCAGGGATGCAACGGATGTCATAGCACGTCTATGAGAGATGCATTGCCCAAGGGTGCCGCAGGGCAGCGCCCGACCGCCGGGTGGGCGCGCTTCATTCAGAGGTCGCCCCTTTATCTCTCCACATCCGCACAACCTCGCCGCGCGCGATGAGGCCAAAAAGCGCCCGCCCGAGGGGGCGGTCGGGCGCTGCCCGGGCCGCTGCGCGGCTGTTCCGGGCAAAGGCGCAGCCCAAAAGAAAAAGGCCGCGCCCCGAGGGCACGGCCTTTCCGAATGATCGGCGAAGACTGAGAGATCAGTTCTTCGCGTAGAATTCGACCACGAGGTTCGGTTCCATCTGAACCGCGAAGGGCACGTCGGACAGAGCCGGGGTGCGCACGAATTTCGCGGTCAGTTTGTTGTGGTCGACTTCGAGGTAATCCGGAACGTCACGCTCGGGCGACTGAACGGCTTCGAGAACCAGAGCCATCTGCTTGGACTTCTCGCGGACTTCCACCACGTCGCCTTCTTTCAGGCGGTAGGAGGGGATGTTCACTTTCTTGCCGTTCACGAGCACGTGGCCGTGGTTCACGAACTGGCGCGCTGCGAAGACGGTCGGGACGAACTTGGCGCGGTAGACCAGCGCGTCGAGGCGGCGCTCGAGCAGACCGATCAGGTTTTCACCGGTGTCGCCCTTCACACGCTCGGCTTCGGCGTAGATGCGGCGGAACTGCTTCTCGGTCAGGTCGCCGTAATGGCCCTTCAGCTTCTGCTTGGCGCGGAGCTGGATACCGAAGTCGGACAGTTTGCCCTTGCGGCGCTGACCGTGCTGGCCGGGGCCGTATTCACGACGGTTGACGGGCGACTTGGCGCGGCCCCAGATGTTCTCGCCCATGCGGCGGTCGATTTTGTACTTGGCAGACGTGCGTTTGGTCACGGCTGGTCTCCTTCTCTATAGTTTCGAAGGGCGTTGTCCTCCTCCGGGCCTCGCGGCGACCGGCGACAGGTTTCCTCTTGCGAGGTCCACCAACACCAATGAATAATCCCGGCAACTCGCGTCACCGGAATGGCGGGCTTATACAGCGGCGCGCGCAGGTGTCAACCACTCCGGGTGCCACATCGGTGCGCGAAGTCAGCCGCCGGTTCCCCCTACTCTTCTGAGTTGCCCCGGAACGCCACGCCCTCGCAGTTTCGTGAGTGTTTTGTGTTCGCCACCCCCCTGTTCAGAGCAACATTTCAAGCCATGATTGCGCTAACGGGACGCGTACCGGATGCGCGTCCCGGCGCTGTCCTGTCCGTAACCGGCACAGGCGGCGCGCTGGGGCAAGGCGATGCCACCCCACGGGAGGAACCCATCCGGCCTTAGGAGGATTATAATGAAAGACATTCGTCGCTCGACGTGCGGAACCGCCGCGCGTCTCGCTGGAACCAGCGTTCTCGCGCTTGGCCTGATTGCAGGTGCCGCGCAGGCTCAAGGCGTCACCGCCGACAGCTTCGGCGCTGATTTCTCGGCCATGGGTCAGCTCAAGGACATCGCCGCCAAAGGCAAAGGCAAAGTGGGCGTGCTGCTGCCCGACACAGCAAGCTCGGCCCGCTACACCTCGTTCGACGAGCCCTACCTGAAGAAAGCCTTCAAGGCAGCAGGCCTGTCCTCGGACGATCTGATCATCACCAACGCGCAAGGTTCAGAAGCTGATCAGCTCACGCAGGCGCAAACCGACATCAGCCAAGGCGCGACGGTTCTGCTGATCGATCCGATCTCCTCGGGCGGCGGTGCGGCTGTCGAGAAATACGCGAAAGAGCACGGCGTCGCGGTCATCGACTATGACCGGATCACGCTTGGCGGCTCGCGCGACTACTATATCAGCTTCGACAACGAATATGTCGGCGAACTGATCGGCAAGGGCATGGAACAGTGCCTCAGCGACTGGAACATCGAGAAGCCGAACATCCTCGTGATGGCGGGCTCGCCCGATGACAACAACGCCACCCTGTTCAAGCAGGGCTACATGAGCGTGCTGAAGCCGAAATTCGACGATGGCAGCTACACCAATGCGGGCGAGCCCGCTGGCACCTGGGACCCGTCGGTCGCACGGACCACCTTCGAGCAGCAGTTCACCGCGCATCAGGACATGAACGCCGTCGTCACCCCGAATGACGACAACGCCAACGCGGTCATCTCCTATCTCAAGACGCTGAAAGTGCCGCCGAAAGCCTTCCCGACCACCGGTCAGGACGCGACGGTCACCGGCCTGCAGAACGTGCTCACCGGCTACCAGTGCGGCACCGTCTACAAGCCGATCTATCTGGAAGCTCAGGCGGCAGCGGCGCTCGCGCTCTACATGCGTGCTGGCGACACCCCGCCCGACGGTCTCGTCAACGGCAAGGTCAATGACAGCCAGGGCGGCATGGACGTGCCCTCGATCCTGCTCAAGCCGATCTGGGTCACCCCGGAGAACATGGCCGACACCGTCGTGAAAGATGGCTTCGTCGACACCTCCAAGCTTTGTGCGGGCGACGCAGCCGATGCGTGCAAGGCCGCTGGCATCGGGAACTGATAGCCAATGATGGACACGGGTAACGGTACCGGGTCCCTGACGGAGGATCGCGACGCGATCCTCCGTATTCGGGGTCTCGAAAAGAGCTTCGGTGCAGTGCAGGCGCTCAGCGGGGTCGATTTCGACGTCCGCCCCGGCGAGGTAACGGCACTGGTCGGTGACAATGGCGCGGGGAAATCCGTGCTGACGAAAACCATCGCTGGCATCCATGAAGCCGATGGCGGCGTGATCGAATGGGAAGGCAACGAGGTCCGCGTCCGCTCGCCGCGTGACAGTGCGGAGCTGGGCATCGAGGTCGTCTATCAGGATCTTGCGCTGTGCGACAATCTCGACGTCGTGCAGAACATGTTCCTCGGCCGCGAGATCCTGACCAACGGGATGCTCGACGAGGACGCGATGGAGCGCGCTGCGGCAGAGACGCTGCAAGGGCTGCGCGTGACCACGCTGCGCTCGATCCGCGCGCCGGTCTCGGCGCTCTCGGGCGGTCAGCGGCAATCGATCGCGGTCGCCAAGGCCGTGATGTGGAATTCCAAACTGGTGATCCTCGACGAGCCCACGGCGGCGCTTGGCGTGGCCCAGACCGGTCAGGTGCTGCAACTCGTGCGCCGCCTCGCCGATCAGGGCCTTGCGGTGGTGATGATCTCGCACAATCTCAACGACGTCTTCGCGGTCTCCGACCGGCTCGCGATCCTGCGTCTGGGCGAGATGGTCAGCCAGGGCCCGATCGAGGAATACGACACGCAGCGCGTGGTCGAGCTGATGACCACGGGCAAATCCGACCACGTGGTCGAAGCCGGTGCGATGCGCGCCGCCGCCTCGATCGCGGCAGAGAACGCCAAGGATGTCGCGGCGCAACGCGAGGCGTCGGGCGAAAGCGGCCCCTCCGCCGTGGTGGGCGCCACGACCGAGGATCAGAGCTTCTCGAGCTACCTCTCGCGCACATGGGCGAAGATCAAGGCGGGCGAAAGCGGCGTGCTGCCGGTGCTTCTGGGCTTCGTGCTGATCTCGCTGATCTTCCAGTTGCAGAACCCGAAATTCCTCTCGCCGGGAAACGTCGTGAACCTGCTCGTTCAGGGCTCGGTCTTCATGATGATCGGGATGGGACAGGTCTTTGTCCTCTTGCTGGGCGAGATCGATCTGTCGCTCGGCTTCGTGGCCGGGATCGGGGCCACGGTTGCGACGTTGCTGGTCGCGCCGGGTACCGACTGGCCCTGGTGGGCGGCGGTCGTGGCAGGCCTGGCCGTTCCGGCGGTACTGGGCATCTTCCAGGGCTCGCTGATCACGCGGCTCAAACTGCCCTCTTTCGTGGTGACGCTGGCGGGCCTTCTGGGCTTCAACGGTCTGATGATCCAACTGCTGGGCGCCGGGGGAACAATTCCAGTCGCGAGTGACACGATCAACAATTTCGCCAATGGCACGCTGAGCCCGCTGATGGGCTGGCTGATGACCGGAGCGGTGGTTCTGGTCTTCGCGATCATGACCTTCAGCAAGGATGCGAAACGCCGCCAAAGCGGCCTCGTCGCTCCGCCGATGGGTCTCACCATCGCGAAGATCGCCGCGGCCGTAATCGCGGGCATCGTGCTGGTGACGATCTCCAACATGAACCGCGGCGTCGCGCGCTTTCCGCTCTCGGGGATGCCGTGGGTGATCCCGATCGTCTTCGCGGTACTGCTGGCATGGTCCTTCCTGCTGGGACGGCTGAAATTCGGCCGCTACGTCCTCGCGATCGGCGGCAATGCAGAAGCCGCGCGCCGGGCAGGTATCAACCTGCGCCTGATCCGGACCGCAGCTTTCACGCTGGCCGCGACGACGGCGGGTCTGGGCGGCATCATCTACGCCTCGCGCCTGCGCTCGATCTCCACCAGCTTCGACGGCGGCACGATCGTGCTCTATGTCGTCGCGACCGCGGTGATCGGCGGCACGTCCCTCTTCGGCGGGCGCGGCCATCCGATCCACGCGATCCTTGGTGGTGTCGTGATCGCAGCCATCGTCAACGGCATGGCGCTTCTGGGTCTGCCGGCGGCGGTGCAGCTGATGGCGACGGCGGCGGTGCTGCTTGCTTCGATCACGGTCGACGTGGTGGTGCGCCGGCGCGGCGAGACCACCCGCTAAGCCAAGCGAAACCCCTTGAAAACGAAACGCGCGCGAGACATCTCGCGCGCGTTTTTCATTGCACCCGGCGCCCCTGCCCCACGCCGACCCGCGCCCTCGCCTGCGCCATCTCCGCCCCACGGGAGGGAAATCGCAAACCACCCGAAATTCCGCCGAAAAACCGCTTGTCTCCCCCCGAGACGATCCCTATACGGGTCCGCGGAGACGTGGCCGAGTGGTCGAAGGCGCTCCCCTGCTAAGGGAGTAGGCCCGGAAGGGTCTCGAGGGTTCGAATCCCTTCGTCTCCGCCATCACCCAGTGCGGAAAATCTAATCTGTTCCTACCAATCGGTTATCGGAACAGAGCAAAAGCCCTTCGCCACGCGTGAACACCCCACATCATCCTCGGCCACACCGTCTTGAACGATCAGCCCGCCGCATCTTCTATTGCTCGATCGGCCACAAGCTCGACGACCTTCGGGTCGATCAGATGACCGGGATCATCCGGCGCGGGATGCGGTGGACGGCGCGCGGGTCTGCAAAACCGATCTGCCCCCGAGCGAGCCGCGCCTGAGCCGTGCTATGCGCTGCGGGAATACGCGCTCATCGATGTCGCATCGGGGCATTGGAGCGACGTATGTGCTCGATTGGAGGGCGAAAAATCGTCGTAGGCGCGGGGCACCTTCAATCCGGGTTTGCGCCCGGTTGCCACGCGGTTCATTCTCCGCCTCGAATTTTCCCCGGAGGCCATCATGGCACGCCAGACAAAGCTCATCCTCTGCCCGATCAACCTGCGCCACGCACAGGTCGAGCATCATGCCTATATGGAAGCCGTCGAGATGGCGCGGCGGCGCCGTGCGAAGCTGATCGTGGCGACGATCGCGCCCGAGATCGAGCGTAACCTCAACATCTACAACTCGGATACCTACTGGGGTCAGCAGCTGCGCAAGTTCCTCAACGACAATCCCGCCAGCGGGGTGACCGAGGTCGAGATGGTCGTGCGCAAGGGCGCGGTGCATCGCCAGATCGTCAAGCTGGCGGATGAGCGCAAGGTGGACCTGATCGTGATGGAAGCGGCCAACCCGAAGGTGCAGGACTACCTTCTGGGCACCACGGCGTCTCATGTCGTGACCCATGCGGAGTGCTCGGTCTACGTCGTGCGCAGCTAAGGGCTGGCCCGGGGTGCGACCAGCACCCCGGGCAGCGCCCGCCCTCCCCCCGGGAGGGCGCTTTTGCGCCACCTGCGCGCGGATGAATGTCGGAAGGGTGCGGCGGGATAAAGCGTAGACCACCAAGGTCGGGGACATGCGCCCACCCGAGGTCGGGCGCTGCCCTCTCGATGCGCCACCCCACGGGCCGGCGCGCGCCCCGCTTCCACGGCAGCACAAGCTGATATTCGGGAAAAGCCCGCGCCTGTCGCGCGGCGGGTCGGACCCGCCCCAATCAGGGGCGGATCCCTTTCTTCTTACCTCTTGGCGGTCTCGCCCGAGGACTGCGCGGGCACCAGCGCGCGCATGATCGAGGGCATCGTGAGGCTGCCCACCGGCTCGCCCCTCATCATCACGCGGTAGCGGCGGTCGAGCGCCCCTTCGGCCTTGGCGATGACGCTCTCGAGGTTGTCGTTGCCGTCGATATCGCCCGACATTTCGCCTTCCGGCGCGCCGCGCTCCATCACCGAGCGCACGCGCAGCACGCGGGCGCGGTTGATGTCGGCCACGAAGTCCTCGATGTAGGGATCCGCCGGGTTGAGCAGGATCTCCTGCGGCTCGCCCTGCTGGACCACCCGACCGTCATTCAGGATCACCAGGTGATCGGCGAGCTTGAGCGCTTCGTCCAGATCGTGAGTGATGAAGATGATGGTCTTGTGCAGCTCGGCCTGAAGCTCGAGCAGCAGATCCTGCATGTCGGTCCGGATCAGCGGATCGAGCGCCGAGAAGGCTTCGTCCATCAGCATGATGTCCGAGTTCGACGCCAGCGCCCGGGCGATGCCCACACGCTGCTGCATCCCGCCCGAGAGCTGGTGCGGGTGGTGATCGCCGTAGCCGCCGAGCCCGACGCGGTCGAGCCATTTCTCGGCCTCGGAGACATAGTCGGAAGCCGGGAAGCCGCGGGTGGCCAGCGCCATCGCCGTGTTCTCCGCCACCGTGCGGTGCGGCAGAAGGGCGAATTTCTGGAACACCATCGACATCCGCTCGCGCCGAAGCTTGCGCAGCTGCGCCTCGTTATAGTCGAGGATGTTCTCGCCATTGACGATCACTTCGCCGGCGGTGGGCTCGATAAGCCGGTTGAGGTGCCGGATCAGCGTGGATTTACCCGAGCCCGAAAGCCCCATGATGACGGTGATCTCACCCTCTTTCATGTCCACGTTGATGTCGTTGAGCCCGAGCACGTGGTTGCGCTTCTCGAGCAGTTCCGGCTTACCCATGCCCGCTTTGACGTCTTCGAGCGCCGCTTGCGGATCCGACCCGAAGATCTTGTAGAGGTGTCGGATCGAGACTTTGATTTCTTTCGTCATGTCTGTCTCCTCACTTCCGGCTCTTGCTGGTGTCGATCCGGGCGAGCGAAGCTTTCGTCACGCGGTCGAGCAGGATCGCGATGATCACGATCCCGAAACCAGCCACGAGACCCGTGCCCAGTTCGAGCGACCGGATGCCGCGCAGCACGAGCACGCCGAGACCCGGGGCCGAGACGAGCGAAGCGATCACCACCATGGCGAGGCTCATCATGATCGTCTGGTTCACGCCGGCCATGATGTTGGGCAGCGCGAGCGGGATCTGCACCCCGAACAGCTTCTGGCGCTTGGTCATGCCGAAGGCGTCGGCCGCCTCGATCACGTCGGGATCGACCAGACGGATGCCGAGATCGGTCAGGCGCACCACGGGCACGATCGCATAGAGGATGATCGCGATGCCGTAGAGCTTCGGCTCGGTGACCGAGAACAGGAAGATCAGCGGGATCAGGTAGACGAAGGGCGGCAGCGTCTGCAGCATGTCGAGGATCGGGATAACGGTGCGCTGGAGCCGGTCGCTCCGCGACATCGCAATGCCTATGGGCACCCCGAAGAGGACGCATATGAAGGCACAGACGAAGATGATCGCCAGCGTCTGCATGGCCGCCTCATAGTGATTGATGAAGGCGAGGAAGGCGATCGAGACCAGCACGAAGACCACCAGTCTCCAGGAGCGCGTCACGAGCCAGGTGATCAGCATCAGGATCGGCACCATCAGCCACCACGGCGTGTTGGTCATGATCCAGAGCATGTCGCGCAGGGCCCAGCTCAGCGGCTGGGTCAGCGGGTCCACGACGGCGCGCAGCCCGCCACGGATCGCGAGGAACCCGTCCTCGAGGCCTTGCGTCACATCGCGCGAGGGCGGGATCGCCCCGCAGGCCTTGTTGAGTGCGTCGAGCGAGGGGAAGGGCCAGTTCCAGAGGCTGGGGCCCTGCGTCGTGGTGCCGTCGGTCTGCGCGATCAGGTCGGCCATCGACGTCATGCCGCCGCCACCGTCGCCACCAGCCGAACACCAGTCCTTCAGCCCCACCGCGTTGAAGAAATTCTCGTAAGCTGCCATTGGTTTTCCGGGTCGCTCAGCGAGACCCGTCCCATATTGTTGCGTGATTGATCGAAAAAGGACGGGGCCTGTCCCGGCCCCGTCCATGTGTTGCGCGTCAGGCGCGCGTCACGATCATCCGCCGATCAGCTTCGAAAGCTTCTTCTGGGCATCGGCATCGAGCCAGTTCTTCCAGGTGTCCTGGTAGTTCTTGATGAAGTAGACAGCCGTCTCTTCACCCGAGGCTTTGTTCTCGTCCTGCCAGGCGAGCAGCTTCGACATGGTGTCGGTCTTGAAGCTCATCTTCGAGAAGAACTCGGTCTCGGCCGGGTGGGTCTTCGCGAAGTCGCTCGTCACCGAGGTCAGCACCGGCGCTGCCGGGAAGTCCGAAACCTGCGGGTTCGACGCGTCCTTGTTCTGGAGGTTGTCGAACTTGGCCTTGTCGTAGTCGCCAAGCTTCACGCGGGTCATGTCGTAGTTGCCCATGACCACGGTCGGGCCCCAGTAATAGCCGAACCACGGCTTCTTGTCGGCGAAGGCCGAACCGATCGACGAGGCGAGCGTCTGGCCGGAGCCGTGGTTGAACACCTCGATGCCCGAGCTCTTGAGGTCGAGCGCCTTGATCAGGTTGTCGCTCACGACGCGGCAGCCCCAGCCGTCGGGGCAGTTGTTGAACGTACCGCCGACCCAGTCGGGATGCGCCATCACGCCCTCGATGGTCTTCAGCTCGGGGTGCTCCTTGGCGAGGTAGGTGGGGATCCACCAGCCTTCGACGCCACCCGGCTGGAGCGTCTTGGCGACGCGCTTGATCTTGCCTTCGCTCTCGAGCTTCTTGTACGCGTCGCCAGCCGAGTTCAGCCACAGGTTGGTGACGACGTCGGGGCGGCCGTTTTCGGCGATCGAGGTGATCGCGGGAATCGTGTCGGATTTGACCAGGCTGGTGTTACAGCCGTAGCCTTGGTCCAGCATGAACTTCGCGATGTTCGTGGTGACTTCGGCAGCGGCCCAGTTCATCTGGGCGATCGAGATGTCACCGCATTGCTCGGCGGCACGGGCGGTGCCCGTCTGTGCCGCAAAGCCGGTGACCATAGCGGTCGCACCGGCGACCGCGAGAAGTGTCGTCTTCCGCATGTGTTTTCCTCTCATCCGTTGGATTGTCTGCGATCGTGTCGGGACCGCATTCGCCTTGCGCGTGATGAGACCGTCCGACCTCCCCGCGCGGGCGTGATTCCACCCGGGGGAGCGTCTAGGCCCATCGTCGATCTTCAGGTTGCGCAGTGCACGCGAATGCGCCCTCTCGACGATTGCCGCGGACGGTAGCGTCCACAGTTGCGGTCGGCAATCGCTCGCCGGTCACATTAATTTGAGAAAAGCACCATGGAACCCAATGATAACTGAAGGAAATTTTGTAAAAGGAGACACTTGAGCGGCGACAGAACCGTAAATAGATCCGGCACCCCAGGGATACCGAACCGACAATTTTTGAGCATGTCCGCGCGAAGCCGCTGGGCGCGCCTCCGTTGCGTGAATTGACGCACTGACGCCCCTGCACGAGACGACGTCGCCTCGCCCCCTGCCCGCGCAATTTTCCGCGTTGCCCGGGCCGCTCGCCCGGGCGCTCGGGATCAGACCGCCATGCCGTCCGCGTCGAAGAATACCGTGCGATCCGGCTCGAAGCTCAGCCCCGAGACATCGCCCGGACGCAGATCGGTATCGCCCGCGACGCGCACGTTCACCGCGCCCAAGGGCCCGCAATCGAACAGGATGAACGTGTCGGCGCCGAGGAATTCCACCACATCGACGCGCCCGTCGCATTGCCCCTCGCCTTCGGCCACCAGCAAGATGTGTTCGGGCCGGGTGCCAAGCTGCGTGGCTTGCGGTGCGGGACAGGCCCCGCCGCGCCCGCCGTCGAGACTATAGCTGCCGCCCGAGACCGCGCAGGGCATCACGTTCATCTTCGGGCTGCCGATGAATTGCGCCACGAAAAGGTTCGCGGGCTTCTCGTAAAGCTCGCGCGGCGTGCCGACCTGCGCGATACGACCGTATTCCAGCACCACGATCCGGTCGGCGAGTGTCATCGCCTCGACCTGATCGTGGGTGACGTAGATCATCGTGCGCTGGAGATTGCGGTGCAGCCGCGCGATTTCCAGCCGCATCTCCACGCGCAGCGCCGCATCGAGGTTCGACAGCGGCTCATCGAAGAGGAACGCCGTCGGGTCGCGCACGATCGAGCGCCCGATCGCCACGCGCTGACGCTGGCCGCCCGACAGGTCCTTGGGTCGCCGGTCGAGGAAGCTCTGCAGTTTCAGGATATCGGCCGCCTCGTCGACCTTGGCGCGCCAGTCCTCTTGTGGAGCCCCCGCCATCTTGAGCGAGAAGCCCATATTCTCGGCCACCGACATATGCGGGTAGAGCGCATAGGACTGGAACACCATCGCGAGGCCGCGTTTCGAGGGCGGCTGATCGGTCACATTCGCACCGTCGATCTCGATCGCCCCGCGCGAGGTATCCTCAAGCCCGCCGATCATCCGCAGAAGCGTGGACTTGCCGCAGCCCGAGGGCCCCACGAAGACGACGAATTCGCCATCCTTGATCTCGAGGTCGATGCCCTTGATGACCTGGACGTCGCCGAACCACTTCTCGACACCATTTAGCGTGATCGAACCCATTTCACCCCTCCTTGCCGGCCCAGGCGAGCCAGACGGCCGCCGTCCAGGTAAATGCCTTGCCGCCCGCGGCCGCGCCCGTCATCGGGTCGAAATACTCGACGAAGCCGTAGCGCCCGATCACCTCGCGGGTGCGCTTGCGGACCTCTTCGCCAAGCGCGACGCCCCGTTCCGAGGCGCCCTCGCCGATCATCATGTTCATCATCCCCCAGGTCGGGCCGCGCCAGTAGCGCTTGGCGTCGAACCGCGGATCGAAGGGCGCGAGCGACGGCACGCCATAGGGGGCCGCATCGAGCACGCGGGCCAGATGCTGTTCCATATGCGGTGCGTCGAGCCCGCCGAACCAGCACAGGAAGGAAGCGTTGCTCAGCGCGTTCGACCAGATGCCGTTGTTGCAGTTGTAGCTGTCGTAATAGCCCATGCCGGGGTTCCACAGCGCGTCCGCACCGGCTTCAAGTTCGGCCAGCTGCGCGGCCATGTCGCCGGTGTCGAGATCCTGCGCCTCGCCAGCCGCCAGCAGGTCACGCAGACCGCGCATCAGGATGAAATGCATCGTCGGATCGGCCACCTTGAACGGGTTGCCCTCGGCGACTTTCGCATCGTCCCAATCGAGCGCCTTGGCGCGCTGCACCAGCCAGATATAGCGGTCGTAATCGTATTTCGTCGGGCGCATCGAGGCGTCGACATGCTGGGTGTCGCGGCGCTCGTAATAACCCACGTCCTGCGGGTCGATCCCGCTCATCGCGTCATCCCAGTCCGGCGCGTTGTCACGGCCCGACTCCCACGGATGGATCACGAAGATCGCGCCCTTCTCGTCGCGGCGCCATTTCAGGAACCACTCCGCCCATTTGCGCATCTTCGGATAGAGCGCCGCGAAGCGAGCCGCACCTGCCTCCGGGTCAGCCGCCAGAAGCCGCGTCGCGAAGCTGAGTGCGACCGGCGGCTGGGTGATTCCCGAGGACGCGATCGGCCCGTTGCAGCCCCAGACGTCGGGGCCGGGGAAATAGCCCGGATCGGGCTTGTGGAAGATGATATGCGGGACCATGCCGTTGTCCCACTGCCCCGAGAACAGAGTCTCGATCTCCTGCCAGGCCCGGTCCAGGTCGAACTCGGCGAAGCCGAGGCTCGCGAAGGCGCTGTCCCAGTTCCACTGGTAGGGATAGAGGCCGTCGGTCGGCACCGTATAGCCGCCCCGGTCGTTCTGAGTGAGGATGTCGCGCGCTGCGGCGTCCCGGTCGGAGAAGTCGTCTGCGGCAGCCAGAGTTTCGGTCATCATATCTTATCCTTTCACCGCGCCGGCCGTCAGGCCGCGGGTCATGAAACGTTCGAGCCCGAGGAACAGCGCCATGATCGGCACCGTCGCGATGACGGCGCCCGCCATCAGGTGCTGGCGCGGGATCTCGGAGGAGTTGAGCGAGGCGATGCCCCGCGTGAGGGTGAATTTGCTGGGATCGTCGAGCAGCATGAAGGCGAGCAGGAACTCGTTCCATGCGATCATGAAGACATAGAGCCCGACCGAAGCCATCGCGGGCAGCGCCAGCGGCAGGGTGATCTTCCAGATCACCTTGAGCCGCGAAAGCCCGTCCATCAGCCCCGCCTCCTCGACCTCCACAGGGAGGCCGCGGAAATAGCCCTGCAGCATGTACAGCGCGACCGGGATCGTGGTGACCGGGTAGATCATGACGATCCCGAGGATCGAGTTGCGCAGACCGACCATCGAGTAGGCGATGTAGATCGGCAGCGCGAGCACGATCATCGGCACCATGTAGATCAGCAGGATGCCGCGCGAGAACACTTTCTGCCCGCGGAAGCGCAGCCGCGCCACCGCATAGGCGCCGGGCACCGAGAACAGCAGCGTCAGCAGCACGGTCAGCACCGAGACGTAGAAACTCGTCCAGAGGTAGCGCCCGAAATGGAACCGCGTCATCAACTCGTAATAGCTGTCGAACAGGTGCCAGCCCCGGCTCAGGTCGATCGAGAAATCGAGCGGGTTGAGCATCAGCTGCTGCTGCGACTTCATCGAGGTCATGACCATCACGTAGAACGGGATGACCACGATCGCGGTGAAGAAGATGTAGCCAAAGCCGGTGAGGAAGCGGATCACCGCATCCTCGAACTGGTGGCGGGTGAGCGCACCGAACCGCAGCTCGCGCAGGATCGAGTTGAGCGGGATCGAGACCGCTCCCGCCAGCACCACGCTGAGTGCGACGCGCCAGACAAAGTTGAAGCTGTCGTCGAATTGCAGCGCGCCGAGGCCCACCGCCATCAGCGCCAGCGCCACGAATACCGCCACCGCATCCGCGGCCCAGCGATTGGCGATGCGCACGCGGGAAAACCCGGTCGCAAGCCCGAGGATCAGCGACCCGATCAGAGCGGGCTTGGCCGCAGCGCCGGTCGCAAAGGAGATCGCGACCCCCAGCGTGACCGACATGACCAGCGCCCAGAGCGCGCCGATGATCGGCCCGGTGAGATAGCCTTTATGCAGGATTTTCATAGCCCTTCCTCCCGACTCATGGTGCGGAAGAACAGCCCCGAGAAGACCAGAAGGCAGGCGAAGATCACCACGGCGACCGCGGCACCCGCACCGATATTCGACACCGCGAAAGCCTGTTCGTAGACATTGACCGTCAGGACCCGCGTGCCGGCATTGCCGCCGGTGAGCAGGAAGATGTCGTCGAACTTGTTGAAGGTCCAGATGAAGCGCAGCAGGAACAGGACCGAGAGGATCCCCAGCAGCTGCGGCATCGAGAGATACCAGAATTTCTGGAAAGGCGAGGCCCCGTCCATATCCGCCGCCTCATACATATCCGTGTCGATGCTCTGCATCCGCGCGAGGATGAAGAGGAACGAGAGCGGGAAATAGCGCCAGATCTCGAACACCGTCACCATGATCAGCGCGAGCGGCTTGGCACCGAAGAAGTTGATCGCGCCTTCGCTCACGCCCATCTGCACCAGCAGCGCGTTGGCGGAGCCCGAATAGGGATCGAACAGCGTGATCCATGTGAAGGCCACGGCGATCACCGGGGCCACATAGGGAAAGAGGTAAAGCCCGCGCAGGATACCCTGCCCGCGGAAGCTTTTGTTGAGCAGCAGCGCCGCGAACAGCCCCACGACCAGCGCGCCGAGCGTGCCGAAGACCGTGTAGAACAGCGTGATGCCCAGAACGCTCCAGAACTCGCTGCCCGAAAAGAGCTGGCGGAAGTTGTCGAGCGTGAAGGTGGAATTCGTCAGAACGTTCGAGACGTGACCGGTCGCCGTAACCTTGGCGTCACGCATCGCGCGCTCTGCCTCGCGGGTGTCCCCCGTCACCTGCGCATCGACGCGGAAGCGCTCGTTCGCGCCGGCCTCGAGCGTGCCGAAATCGCAAGACAGGTCCTGCCCGTCCATCGCGCAGCCCTGCGGCAGATCGCCGGTCAGCGTCACGCCCTCGGGCAGGGTCACGTTCAGCGCAGCCTTGGTCATCTCCTGCTCGCGCGAGGGGTTGATGACGCGCAGCTCCAGAAGCGCCTGATCGCCGCGTTCGCGCAGCGCGACCCGCGTGCGGATCTCGGCCGGACGCAGATCGCCCAGCGTCACCGGCTTGAAGGAGATCCAGAAGATCGCCAGCAGCGGCACGATCACGACAAGCGCCACGATCGCGATGGTCGGGAACAGCAGGCCCCAGGCCAGGCGCGCCTCGCGACGGGCAAGCGCGCCGCGCCCCTTGGGCGGCGATATGTCAGTCATGACAGTCTCCAATCCATGCAGTCAGAGCGGGCTTTGGTCCCGGGGCAAGGCGCAGCCGCCCTGCCCCGGCCAGAGGTCGGATCAGTTGATCTTGCCCAGCTCGTCGTTCATCTTCGCGACCGCATCCTCGGCCGAGATGTTGCCGTCGATGAAGTCGCGCACAACCCGGTTGATGACCTGGCTGTTGAGCATCTTCGAGGCCAGCGCGAGCTGCCCGTCCTTCACGCCCCAGCGTTGCGCGGTGTCGAGACCCTTGGTGATCTCGTCGACCACGGCCGGCGCGTAAAGATCCTTGAGCGGCGCCTTGCGATCCACGCCCACCGGCAGGGTCGCCCAGAGCTTGGTGAACTTCTCCGGATCCGCATCGGTGCCGCGACGGGTCGGGAACTTGCCCTCCGGCGCGATCGACAGCGTCTGCTCGTAGCCGTCATTCATCGAGTAATCGACGAATTGCTCGGCCGCTTCGGTGTCGGCATCGGCGGTGATGGTGAAGTAACGCAGGTCCGCCCAGCTCGCACCGTCGGGGTTCGACGGGCCCGCGAGGTTGGTCACGACGCCGGTATCCTTCGACAGCTCGGTCGAGGTCGGATCGTCGTTGATCATCGGCGGAGCGCTGTCACGCAGACCGGCCAGCTCGTCGAGGATGAAGGGCGACCACATGATCATCGCCGCCTTGCCCGCGAAATACAGCTCGCGCGACTGCTTCCAGTAGTTCTCGCCGGGCGGGGAGGCGTCGGCCAGCTTCTTGTAGAAGTTCAGCACCTCGACCGTCTTCTTCTCATCGAGAGGCTTGAAGCCGTCCGGTCCCACCGGCGAGACGCCGTTGGCGAGGAAGATCTGTTCGAGGATCTGGCTCATGTAGTTTTCGTCGACCTTGGTCGCGGCAACGAAACCATACATGCTCGGCGGATTGTTGAGCTTGTCGAGCGCGGCTTCGATCGACTTGAAATCGGTCGGCGGCGCGAGGCCCGCCTTGTCGAACAGGTCCTTGCGATAAAGGATCATCTGGGTCCAGCCATCGACCGGCACGGCGGCGTAATCGCCATCCGTCTCGACCATTTTCAGCGCACCGGGCGCGAAGGTCGCCGGATCGAGCTTGTCGACCACATCGGTGCTCGCCAGCGTGTCGACGATGCCCGCATCGGTCCAGGGCAGCACGTTTTGCAGCGGCGTGTAGATCACGTCGGGCAGATCACCCGCTGCAAAAGCGGCGGTCGCGCGCTGGTTCAGGTCGCTCTCCGTGACCGGGATCACGTCGACGGTGATGCCGGTCTTGGCCTTGAAGTCGTCGGCCATCTGCTGCTGCTTGGCCAGACGCTCGGGCTGTTCCTCGGTGGTCCAGAACTTGATCGTCTCGGCCTGCACCGCGACGGCGCCCGCCATCAGCGCCAGCACGGTCGAGCCCATCAGCATCGCCGTTTTATGTCCTCGAATTAGCTTCATTTACTTTCCTCCCGGTAGATTGCGTTTCTCTTATGGGTCGACCGGCGGCCCATCGGAGCCTCCCGGTTCCAGTTGCGCCGCCACCAATTCCGTCAGCTC
Source organism: Thioclava sp. DLFJ4-1 (assembly GCF_002020145.1). Classification (NCBI taxonomy): domain Bacteria; kingdom Pseudomonadati; phylum Pseudomonadota; class Alphaproteobacteria; order Rhodobacterales; family Paracoccaceae; genus Thioclava; species Thioclava sp. DLFJ4-1. The sequence goes on along the minus strand of NZ_MPZT01000003.1, from coordinate 35,367 downwards.
TCCGGGCGGCGCACCGCGGAGCTGCGCGATCAGCAGTGACGCGAGACGCGCGCCCGCGTGCTGGCTGTCGACTGCGAATGTCGTGAGGGGCGGATCGACCATCCGGCCCTCGGGAATACCGTCATAGGAGATGATCGACAGGTCGCGCCCGATCGTCAGCCCCCGCTCGCGCGCCACGTCATAGGCCCCCAGCGCGGTCGCGTCCGTGGAATAGACGATCGCGGTCGGGGGATGTGGCAGATCGAGCAGATCGCGCGCCGCCTGCGCCCCTTCCGAACGGTCGGAGATTTCCATCAGCTCGAGCTCGGGATCGAAGGGCAGCCCGGCCTCTTCCAGCCCCTCGCGGTAGCCGTCCCGGCGCAGCAGCGCGAAATTGTAGCTCGCATGCGACCCGGCGAAGGCGATGCGGCGATGACCGAAGCCCGCCAATCGCGCGACCGCGGCACGCATCGCGCCCTCGCCATCCACGTCGTACCACGACAGACCCGGATCGGGCTGGCCGTGACCAGTGCGGCCGAACAGCACGAAGGGCACGTGTTTCGCCTGCAGGAACTTCACCCGCGGGTCCACGACCTGCGTCCGCGGCAGGATGAAGCCGTCGACCTTGTGCTCCTGCAAGAGCCGCGTGACCGTATCCTCCATCTCCTCGCGCGAATTCGACGAGGCGATCGTCAGCGTCCAGCCTTCCAGCGAGGCCTCCTGCGTGATCCCGCCAAGGAAATCCGTGAGGAAAGGCCCGTAGCGGTCCGGCGCGTCCAGTTCGAGCACCAGCCCCAGCGCCCGCACCCGCCCCGTGCGCACGGCCTGCGCATAGGGCATCGGCGCATAGCCCATCTCGGCGGCGACGCGCGCCACGCGCTCGCGGGTCTCGGGAGAGATGTCGGAATAATTATTGAGCGCCCGCGACACGGTGCTCTTGGTCAGGCCCAGCGCCTGCGCCAGATCAGAAATCCGCACCCGGCGCGGCGCCGGTTCGGACGGTTTCTTATTTGTGTCGCGAATCTCCTCCATGGCGAGAGACTAGGTTAACGAAACCGATTTCGTAAAGCCGAAACCGGTTTCGAAACACGAATTCGGCCTCAAGTCGCCGTGTGCCGCGCTGCGGCAATGTGGCTAGTGACGGTCCAACTTTAGGCCCGGGAATTTTTGGAAAATCTCGCGAAATCAGGCTACTAAAGGACGACTTTGACACTGTGGAGGACCGTGCGTTTGCCGTCCTCTCTCGCTGCACCGGTAGTCCGCCAGCGCCCGGCCCGGGGAAACATCGCCCCATTGCGATCACAGCTTGGTGTTGAAGACAAAACCGCCGCGCGCGCCTATCGAAGAAAATCCCCTATTCACATGCTGTTACGCGCGACTGTTAAGCGACCCGGCTTCGCCGCCCGGCGCCAGCTCCCTTTCCTTGCAGCTGAACCAAAGGTCCCTCTCGTCCGTTGACTTCCAGGGCAATCCAAACGCGCCCCCGAGTTTTTCAAAAGTTTCCTCAAGGACTGACCAGCATCAGCCTTCAGCGGAAAGGAATTGCCATGTCAGTTTATCTCCACGGTCTGTCGACTGCCCTGCCGCCGTATTGTCTCGCGCAATCCGAGGTGCGTAAGCGCGCCGAGATCATCTTCGGCGAGACCTACCCGCAATTCGAGCGGCTCTCGAAGACCTTCGACACGGCCGGGATCGACCGGCGCTATTCGGTCGTGCCGATCGATTGGTTCTCGGAAGAGCACGGCTGGGCTGATCGCAACGCGGCTTTCATGGAGGGTGCGAAGGCGCTATTCATCGACGCGGCGCAGGCGGCCCTCGACACCGCAGGCTGGCAGGGCTCGGAGGTCGATTGCGTGGTCACCGTCTGCTCGACTGGGCTCGCGACGCCCTCGCTCGAGGCGCAGGTGCTGGGCGAGATGGGATTTCGCAATGACATCATGCGCGTGCCGATCTTCGGTCTGGGCTGCGCGGGCGGCGTCTCGGGGCTGTCGACGGCACAATCCATCGCGGCGGGGCGGCCCGGCGCAAAGGTTCTGCTCGTCGTGGTCGAAACCTGCTCGCTTTCCTTCCGCGCGGACCGGATGCAGAAGGCCGATATCGTGGCGGCCGTGCTGTTTGCGGACGGCGCGGCGGCGGCTTGCGTCAGCACCGAGGCGCCTGGCACGGGTCAGGTGATCTCGCTCGGTCAGGGGCACCAGAAGACATGGCCCGACACGCTCGACATCATGGGCTGGGATGTGGACGAGATCGGTTTCGGCGTGATCTTCGACCGCTCGATCCCGGGCTTCGTCACGTCCGAGTTCGCGGAGGCAGCCGATGGCGCGCTCAAGGCCGCGAACCTCAACCATGACGAGATCGACCGCTATGTCTGCCACCCCGGCGGCGCGAAGGTCGTGGAGGCGATCGAGGGTGCGCTGCATCTGGAACAGGGCGTGCTGGATGCCGAGCGCAACGTGCTGCGCGAGGCGGGCAACATGTCGGCGCCCACGATGCTGTTCGTGATGCGGGCGGTGTTGGACGCGGGCAAGACCGGGCAGATGATGGGCTGCGCACTCGGCCCCGGCTTCACCGCTTCCTTCCTGCCCTTCCATGTCGGCCCGGCCCAAAGCGAGAGGGAGGCCGCCTGATGGTCCTCCCGAGCCTCCTGTTCCTGGCTTTCATCGTCGTGCAACGGCTGAGCGAGCTGGTCATCGCCAAGCGCAACACCGCCCGGCTTCTGGCGCGCGGGGCCTATGAGGTCGGCGCGTCGCATTACCCGGTGATGGTCGCGATGCACAGCGCCTGGATTCTTTGCCTGATCGTCTTCGGGCTCGGCCAGCCGGTCCACCTCGGCTGGCTCGCGATCTTCGCGGTCTTGCAGGTCCTGCGCGTCTGGATTCTCACCAGCCTCGGCGGTCGCTGGACGACGCGGATCATCATCCTCGACGAGCCGCTGGTCGCACGCGGGCCGTTCAAATACGTCTCGCACCCCAATTACATGCTGGTCGTGGCGGAGATTTTCGTGGCCCCGATGGTGTTGGGGCTTTTCTGGGTCGCGGTGCTGTTCACCGTGCTGAACGCGGCGATGCTCTGGGTGCGGATCGGGGTCGAACACAAGGCCCTCGCCCCGATGCGCGCTGTCTGAATGCGAAACGGGGGGCGATTGTGCGCCCCCCGCTCTATCTCATCCGTTCATACGATTGCTCAGCCGCCAAGCACACGTGGCAGCCACAGCGTCAGCGCCGGGAAGCCCAGCAGCAGTGCGACGCGCACCAGCTCGGACAGGAAGAACGGGAAGACGCCCCGGAAGGTGGTGCCCATCGGCACGTTCTTCGCCAGCGCCGAGATCACGAAGACATTCATCCCCACAGGCGGCGTGATCAGTCCTAGCTCCACCACGACAAGCGCGAGGATACCGAACCAGACCTTCAGCTCGTCGGTCGAGAGGCCGAAGCCAGAGCCGTCCGCCATCTGGTAGAGCCCGCCATTGATCTCGACCAGCACCGGCCAGAAGAAAGGCAGCACCAGGAGGATCATCGACATCGAGTCCATCAGGCAGCCCAGCACGATCAGCGCGATCAGCAGGATCGCCATCACCATCATCGGCGGCAGACCGGAATTCACCGCCATATCGGCAGCCGCCTGCGGCACCCCTGCCCGCGACATGAAGATCTTCAGAAGCTCGGCCCCCAGCAGGATCAGGTAGATCATGCCCGTGGTGCCCGCCGTCTCGAGGATCGACGAGCGCATCGCCTCGCGCGACATCAGCCCGCGGAAAAGCCCGTAGACGAAGACCGCGAAGACACCGATCGCAGCGGCGGGCGTGGGGTTGTAGAAGCCCGCATAGATGCCGCCGATCACGACGCCGAAGATGCCCAGCACCGGCAGCACGCCGCGCGTGGCCGCCCAGAACTCGGCCTTGTCCGACACGCCCTGCGCGGGGCCTGCGCTCGGCACGAGGCGGACATAGATCGCGATGGTCATCAGGAACAGCACGACGGCGATCAGACCGGGGATCAGCGCGGCCATGAACATGGTGACGATATTGGCCTCGACGATCACCGCGTAGATCACGAGGATCACCGAGGGCGGGATCAGGATGCCCAGAACGCCGCCCGCCGCGACCGAACCGGTCGCGAGTGCGGGCGAGTAGTTGTAGCGCTCCAGCTCCGGCAGGGCGACCTTGCCCATCGTCGAGGCGGTGGCGAGCGAAGAGCCGCAGACCGCGCCGAAGCCCGCACAGGCGGCGATCGAGGCCATCGCGGTGCCGCCGCGCATCCAGCCGAACCACGCGTTCGCGGCGCGGAACATATCACGCGATAGGCCCGTCTTGGTGGCCAGCGCCCCCATCAGGACGAACATGGGCACGACCGAGAGGTCATAGATCGAGAATTGGCCGTAAGCGAGCGTCTTCAATTGGCTCAGCAGGATCGCCGGGCCGTTGATGATCGCGGTGCCGCCAGCGCCCACGACGATCATGGCATAGGCGATGGGCACACGCATCACGATGAGCCCCACGAGAATGGCGAGGCCCAGCAGGCCGAGAGTAATCGGGTCCATCAGGCACGCCCCGTCCAGTTGTCCCGCAGGCTCAGCGCTGCGGCGATGAAAAGTAGCGCCAGCGAAGCAAGCGCGGGAAGGTAGGCCCACCAGACCGGGATCTGCAGGATCGTGGTGGCGAGCGAATAGGATTTCTGGTCGAGCATCCCGAAATACATCCGCCACAGCAGAAGCGCCGCGAAGCCCAGCGCCAGCACCGAGCCGATGGCCGAGAAGCGGCGCTGCACGGCGGCGCTCAGTTTCGAGGTGAAGATATCCGCCGTCACGTTCTGATCGGCGAGTTGGCAATAGGGCAGGAACATGAAGGCCGCGATGGCGACCCCCATCTCCGTCAGCTCGAAGTCTCCCGCGAAGGGCAGCCCGATAAAGCCGCCCACCACGGTCCAGACGTTTACGGCGACGATCGCTGCAAGCACCCCGCCTCCGGCGAGGGCCCAGGCATAGATCGCCTTGCGCAAGAAAGTCTCGGTTGCAGAATGCATGATCGTCGCCGCTCCGTTGGTTACTGGCTCGCCAGGTTCTTTTCTTCTTCAGCGGTCAGCTCGCGGGCTTCTTTCACCAGCGCCGGACCGTCGATGCCTTGGCCTTTCACCTCGTCTTCCCAACGGGTGACGACCGGCTGCATCGCGTCTTTGAAGGCTTGGGTCTCATCGGCCGAGAGCGTGATCAGCTCGTTGCCATCCGCTTCGGCGGCCTTGATCCCGTTATTGTCGCTGGTGCGCCAGATATCACCGACCTGCTTCAGCCACTCTTCGTCGGAGGCCTTGCGGAACGCCGCCTTGACGTCGTCGGGCAGGCTGTCCCATTTCGCCTTGTTCATCGACACCTGGAAGATCGAGGTGCCCAGACGCCAATGGTCCTGACCTTCGATCTGATACTGGGTCTGCTGCTGCAGCTTCAGCGCGGGGATGATCTCCCACGGGATCAGCGCACCGTCGACGACCTTCTTCGAGAGCGCCTGCGGCAGTTCCGGCACCGGCATCGCGACCGGCTGCGCGTTCAGCGCCTCGATCACCCAAGCGCCCGTGCGCGACGGCGTACGCAGCTTCATGCCCTTCACGTCGGCGGGGCTGTGAACCGGGGTATCCACGGTGTGGATGCCGTTGCCCGCATGGGCGTGCAGGAACATCACTTCGAGGCCCTTGTCCTCGTATTCCTGCTTCAGCTCCTTATCGAACATGTCGCGCATCGCGAGGTTGGTCGCGGCCGGGTCGTTGTTGAAGACGGTCGGCAGTTCGAACACCTCGGTGCGCGGGAAGAGACCGGGCGTGTAGCCGTTGAGCGTCCAGATCAGATCGACCACGCCGTCACGCGCCTGCTGCACCAGCTCGGGCGGGCGACCACCCAGCGTCATCGCCGGGTAGATGTCGATCTTGACCTTGCCGTTCGACAGCTCTTCGACGCGCTTGGCCCAGGGCTCAAGCATCTGCGTCTGCACCGGCGCCTTGGCGCCAAGGAAATGGTGCAGCTTGAGGGTGATCTCCTGTGCGAAGCTCCCGCTCGCCCAAAGCATGGCTGCGGCGCTCAGCCCCAGCAGTTTCGAAAATTTCATCATTTTTCCTCCCTTTGTGCCCCGCGCGCGGGGGCGGTTCGGCCTGTCAGTAAGGCAGGCCCACGTAGTTTTCGGCAAAGCTCTTGCGTGCGGTCTCCGACATTTGGAGATACTCGAACTCCGCGCGCTGCATCCGGCGCTCGAACGCACCCGTTTCCGGGAAATCGTGCAGCATCGAGGTCATCCACCACGAGAAGCGCTCGCATTTCCAGACCCGCGACAGCGCCGTCTCGGAATAGGCGTCGAGCCCTTCGGACGTGCCGTGGTTGTAGAACCGATCGAAGGCGCGGTGCAAATAGTAGACGTCGGACGCCGCGAGGTTCAGGCCCTTCGCGCCGGTCGGCGGCACGATATGGGCGCTGTCGCCCGCAAGGAACAGACGCCCGTGGCGCATCGGCTCGGAGACGAAGCTGCGCAGCGGCGCGATCGACATCTCCAGCGGCTCGCCGGTGACCAGCGTCTCGGCCACATCGGCCGGGATGCGGGTGCGCAGCTCGTCCCAGAACCGCTCGGCGGGCCAGTCTTCGAGCTTCTCGCTGAGCGCGACCTGGACGTAATAGCGGCTCAGCGTGGGCGAGCGCATCGAACACAGCGCAAAGCCCCGATCATGGGCAGCATAAATCAGCTCGGGCGCGGCGGGCGGCGTCTCCGACAGAAGGCCGAGCCAGCCGAACGGATAGGCGCGCTCGAATTCCTGACGATGGCGTTCCGGGATCGCAGTGCGCGAGGGCCCGTGGAAGCCGTCGCAGCCCGCGACGAAATCGGCGGTCAGGGTCTTGGCCTCGCCCTCATGGGTGAAATGCACGGTGACACCGTCGCCTTCGATGCCTTCGATCGCGGTCACCTCGGCCTCGTGCAGCACCGTGCCGCCGCGCGCATCGCGGGCGGCATACAGGTCCTGCGTCACCTCGGTCTGGCCATAGACCATCACGCCGCGGCCCGTCAGGTCCTTGATGTCGATATTGAGCCGCTCGTCATGCCACGAGATCTCGACCCCGTCATGGATTTCGCCCTGACGGTCCATCCGCGCGCCCACGTCTGCGGCGCGCAGCAGATCAACGGTGCCCTGTTCGAGCACCCCGGCCCGGATCCGCGACAGAACATAGTCGCGCGAGCGCCGTTCGAGCACGACGCTCTCGATCCCATGCAGGTCGAGCAATTGCGACAGCAGCAGCCCGGCCGGGCCCCCACCGATGATAGCGACTTGGGTCTTCATGCGTCTCCTCCGCAAAGGTCATTGCAGCGCTGCGCAAAAGCGCGCGCCTGCGCCGGGGCCTGCCCTGCCGCCAGAAGCGGATCGGTCAGGGTGTCCCCGTCGAGTTCGGGATAGGCGGCCAGAAGCGCCGCCACCGGATCGGGTGCGGCCATCGCCTCTTGCACCGCTGTCTTCGCCGCGTTGCGCGGCAGCGTCTTGGCGAGCGTGAAGATCGCGCGCTCGGCGTAAGGGCCGAACCCCGCCGCCTCGAGATTGGCGCGCATTCGGGGGCCGTCGGCCTCGAGCCCTTGCAGCATCTCTTCGGCGAGGCGCAGCGACGCGCCACAGGCCACTAGGATCGGGCGCAGGCTCATCCATTCCAGCGCCCAGGCGGCGCCGTCGCGGAACTGACCATGCAGTGCGGATTCGAAAAGGCTGACCTGCAGATGCGCGGCGTGACGGGCCAGTGCGATAAGCGCCTCGGCGGCCACGGGGTTCGATTTATGCGGCATGGTGGACGAGCCGCCCCCCGCGATCCGCACCTCGTTGATCCCCGACTGCGCGAGCGTCACCACATCCGTGCCGATCTTGCCCAGCGAGCCGGTCAGCAGCACCGCCTGCGCGCCGGTCGCGGCCATCGCGTCGCGGCGGCTGTGCCACGGCTGATCCTCGGCCTGCAGGCCCAGCGCCGCGGTCATGCGGTTGCGCACCGGCTGCGCCTTGTCGCCCAGCGCCGCATCGGTACCGACCGCGCCATGCAGCGAGACCCGGCCCGCGCCTTGCATCACGGCCATTCGCGCCGCCGCGTCGATCAGCGGCTGCCCCCAGGACGCCACCAGCGCGCCGAAGGTCACCGGCAGGCCGATCTGGCTGCGGGTGCGCCCGGCCATCACCGTCTCCGCCTCGCGCCCGGCCAGCGCGCCGGTGGTGCGGATCACGCGCCGCAGCCGCGCCGCGATCACGGCGAGCGCCTGCGTCATCACAAGCGCCGTCGCGCTGTCGATAATGTCCTGCGAGGTCGCCCCCCAATGGAGCGCCTGCCCTGCCTCTTCCGACAGCTTGCCACGCAAATCGCTCAGCAGCGCCGGAACCGGCACGCCATCGCGCGCAGCCCCTGCGGCCAGCGTCGCGGGATCGGGCTGATAGCCGGTCAGCTTGTCCGCAATCTCGGCAGCCGCGCTCTCGGACACGACGCCTTCGGCCGCGCAGGCCTCGGCCAATGCCACCTCGACCCGCACCATTGCAGCCAGCAATGCGGCATCGCCAAGCATCGCACCCAGTTCCGGATCGCCGTAGAGACCGGACCAGAGCGGGCTGTCGAGGGGAGAGAGGCTCATGCGGCCCCCTTCATCGGCAATGCGAGGATCTCGCGCGCCTGCTGCCATGTGGCAACCGGACGGCCCGCCTTTTCGCACAGATCGACCGTGCGCTGCACCAGCGCCGCATTCGAGGGCGCGAGCGTGTCCCGATCAAGCCGGATGTTGTCCTCCAGCCCGGTGCGGCAATGGCCGCCGGTCTCGATGCACCATTGGTTGACGATCGCCTGCCCCGGCCCGACACCCGCCGCGCACCATGTCGCCTCGGGCAGAACGCGCGCACGGGTCTCGCGCATGAAATCAAAGGCCGCGCGGTCGACCGGCATCGCGTTCTTCACGCCCATCACGAATTGCACATGGACATTCGCGGGCAGCCGCCCGTCGCCGACCAGCTTCGCGGCCTGAAAGATGTGGCTGAGGTCGAAGCATTCGATCTCGGGGCGCACATCGTAGGTCTTCATCTCGGAGGCCAGCCAGTCGACCAGATCCGGCGGGTTCTCATAGACCCGCGTCGGAAAGTTGTTCGACCCGACCGAGAGCGAGGCCATATCGGGCCGCAAGGGCAGCATCCCGCCACGCGTCTTGCCCGCGCCGGACCGGCCGCCGGTGGAGAGCTGCACGATCATGCCGGGGCAATGCTGGTGCAGCCCCTCCATCAGCCGCGCGAAGCGGTCGGGGTCGGAACTCGGCGAGCCGTCCTCGTTGCGCACATGGCAATGCGCGATGGTCGCGCCCGCCTCGAACGCGGCCTGCGTCGACTCGATCTGCTCGGAGATCGTGATCGGCACAGCGGGGTTGTCGGATTGCTGCGGCACGGAGCCGGTGATCGCGACACAGATGATGCAAGGGTCCTGGGTCATGGCTCAGATATCGAAGAAGACGGTTTCGCCTGCACCTTGCAGACGGATTTCGAAGCGGTATTCGCCCGGACCGGTCGCCTCGGCGACCATCGTGGCGATCCGGTCGCGATGCTCGATCCGCGCGAGAAGCGGGTCGCCCGACAGATCGTCCTCGGGGAAATACATCCGGGTGTGCAGCCCGTGATTGATCCCGCGCGCGAAAATCCAGAACGAGATATGCGGCGGCGTCTTGCGGTCGCCCGAAAGCGCAATCGCACCGGGTTTGATCGTCTCGAAAATGATCTCGCCGGTGGTGAAATCGGCGGGCATACGGCCGAAACCGGAGACAGCCGGGTCGGCCCCCTCCTGCCCCGGATAGATCCCGGCGGCGTCAGCCTGCCAGGTCTCGACCAGACAGTCGCGCAGCGGCAGATCGCCCCCGTCGACGACGCGACAGGTGATCTTGATCCGGTCGCCTTTCGCCTCCGGCCCGGCGATCTCGCGGCCCAGCGTCTCGAAGGGCACATCCTCGATGCCGCAGGCTTCGGGAGCCAGACCGATATGGACGTAAGGCCCTGCCGTTTGCGAAGGCGTCAGGATCGGCTTGTCGAATTTCTGCACCATCACAATCCCTCCGGGCGGTTTTCGAAATGGGTCTGGCGGTGGCCGCGCAGCACGATGTCGAAGCGGTAGGCAATCGCGTCCATCGGTTTCGTCTCGCTCATGTCGAGCGCCGCCACGAGCCGGTCGAGCGCCGCCTTGTCGGGGATCGTCTGTGCGATCGGGCATCGTGCAATCAGCGGGTCGCCCTCGAAATACATCTGGGAGATCAGACGCTGGCCGAAGCTGTGGCCGAAGATCGAGAAGTGGATATGCGCCGGGCGCCATTCGTTCGGACCGTTGGGCCACGGATAGGCACCGGGCTTCACGGTGCGGAACGCGTAGGAGCCGTCTTCGCCCGTGATCGTGCGCCCGCAGCCGCCGAAATCGGGATCGAGCGCCGCCAGATAGCCGTCTTTCTTGTGGCGGTAACGCCCGCCCGCATTGGCCTGCCAGATCTCGATCAGCGCGTTCGGGATCGGACGGTTGTTCTCGTCCAGAAGCCGACCGTGAACGATGATCCGCTCGCCGATGGCGCTGGTGCCGGGGCGGGCGTAGTTCAGCAGCAGGTCGTTATCGAGCGCGCCGAGCTTCACATGGCCGAAGGTCGGCCCGGTCTCTTCGCTGGGCGAGCTGTCGAAAGAGATCAGCGCGCGCTGCGGGCTGCGCAGCACCGAGGTCTTGTAGGCTGGCGTGAAGAGAGGCGGATGGATACCGGCCTCGCGGGGGATCAAACGACCGGTCATTGGCCCATCTCCTTCAGCGTTTCCTTGATGATCTTGATCGCGTGATTGGCGCGCGGCACGCCCGCATAGACCGCGACATGCAACATCGCCTCGCGCAGGTCCTCAGGCGAGGCACCCGTGTTGGCGGTGGCGCGGGTATGCATCGCGATCTCCTCGTGATTGCCCTGCGCCGCCAGAAGCGCGATCGTCACGATGGAGCGTTCGCGCGGCGTCAGGTCGGGCCGCGACCAGACCGAGCCCCAGGCGCCTTCGGTGATGAATTCCTGAAACGGCGCGTCGAACTCGGTCTTGCTCGCATCGGCGCGGTCGACATGGGCGTCGCCCAAGACGCGACGGCGCGTTTCCATCCCTGCTTCATATCGCTCAGACACGCTCATGCTCCTTCAGAAATTCAGTAATGAGGCGCGCCACCTGCTCGGGCGCCTCGATTGCGGGAATATGCCCCGCGCCTTCAATCAATTCGGCCCGCGCGCCGGGAATGGCGGCGGCCATCTCCATGACCTGCTCGGGCGGGGTCGCGCCGTCATGGCTGCCCGCGATCACCAGCGTCGGGGCGGAAATCTCGGGCAGCGCGTCGCGCAGATCGGCCCCGGCGAGCGCCGCGCAGCAATTCGCATAGCCCTTGGCGTCGGTGCGCGCGACCTCCGTCACCCAAAGCGCGCAATCGGGATGGGCGCGGAAGGTGGGGCCGAACCAACGCTCGATCACGCCTTGTGCCATCGCGGGCAGGCCCTGAGTTTCCACCGTGGCGATCCGCTCGGCCCAGCTTTCCTCGGTGCCGATCTTGGCGGCGGTGTTGCTGAGAATGAGTGCAAGCACGCGTTCCGGGGCGATCCGCGCGATCTCCTGCGCGATCATGCCGCCGATCGAACAGCCGACGAAAACCGCCCGCTCGATGCCCAGATGATCGGCCACCGCCAGCGCGTCGCGCGCCAGATCGGTGATCGTGGGGGTGGCGTCAGAGGTCGCGCTCAGCCCGTGGCCGCGCTTGTCCATGCGCACCAGACGATAGCCGGCGAGCGGGGCGACAAGCCCATCCCACATCCGCAGATCGGTGCCCAGCGAGTTCAGACATATAACCGGAACGCCCTGTGCCACACCGTCTTCGCGGTAATGGATATGGCCCCAGTCGCAAATAAGTGCGTGCATCCTCTTCCTCCCGCCATAATCTTTTCTGAAGTTTTCGCTTGAGCCAAATATAAAATGCACGTTAATCCATAACCCCATGGCTATGCATAAAGGTCTCAAGCTGCGGCACATCCGCGCCTTTCTCGACACGATCGAGGCAGGCGGCGTCTCTGCTGCGGCGCGCAAACAGGGAATTTCGCAGCCTGCCCTGTCGAAAACCCTCTCGGAGATGGAGGCGATGCTGGGCGGCGCACTGCTGGAACGGCGCGGGCGGCGGCTGACGGTGACTCCTGCGGGCGAGGCGTTTCGCCGCCATGCGATACAGGCGCTGCAGGAGCTTGAGGCAGGCGCCGCTGCGCTGAGCGGCGACGGGATCGGCGACGTGATCAATGTGGGCGCGCTGCCGACCGTGGCGGGCTCGATCTTTCCGGGCGTGGCGCTCGACTTCAGCCGCGCTCATCCGGGCACGCGGCTCTCGATCAGCACCGGGCCGAACCTGTATCTGCTCGACCGGATCCGCTCCGGCGCGCTGGATCTGATGATCGGGCGGATGCCGGCGGCGGGCGACATGCCGGGGCTGCGCTTCGATTTCCTCTATGAGGAAGAGGTCATCCTCGCGGCGCGCGCGGGCCATCCCTTCGCAAACAGCCCCGCCCCCGAGGCGCTACGCCAATGCGACGTGATCCTGCCCACGCGCGGCGCGATCATCCGGCGCATCGTCGACGATTATCTGGGCGCGCAGGGCATCACCGAGCCGCGCTGCCCGATCGAGACCGTGTCGCTCGCGACCGGGCTCGGGCTTCTGGAAGGGTCGGATATGCTGTGGTTCATCTCGCGCGGCGTGGTGGCGCGTGAACTCGCCTCGGGCCTTCTGGTGAGCCTTCCGCTGGGCGCGCAGTTCATGTCGGGCGCGGTTGGGCTGACGATGAAGCACGAGATGACCGAGCGCCCCGAAGTCGCCCGACTGACCGCGATGATGCATGAGGCCGCCCGGTTGCGCGAGGCGACGTCCGGCTGAGGCGCGGGCAAGCCGCCCTGCCCCGGCGTATTACACCTCAAAAGGCGTTATGACCCGGGCGAGGTCGTCGCGGCGCGCGTCTGTCTTTGGGCTTGCCTGCGCGCCTTGAAGGCCGCGACCAGACGCGGGATGCGATGTTCCTTGCCGCGGCTGGCGAGATGGTCTTCCATCACCTTGCGGTAAAGGTAGATATCCTTGCGGCCTCGGGTCGACCGATAATACCAATCCTCACTAAGTTCGCCCGCAACCGCGCGCGCAATGACCGCCTTCAGAAGCTCCATCCGGCGCAGCACCAGCGCCGTCTTGTGCCCCTGCCCGAACGCCTTGAGCAGCGTGACGTTATCGCGCGGCAGACGCCCGAATTGACGCATATCCTCTTGCAGGAAGGGATCGCAGATCACCCAGACCTTGGCCGCCGCACCACTATGTTCAGCCGCATCCGAGCGCGGCAGCGACCAGTCCTGATCGCGCCCACGGGCAAAGCGCCGCTCCCACGGGACCAGATCGCGCGCGAGCGTCGTCTGCGGACTGAAGGCCACCACCTCGCAGCCCGGCGCCAGATCGGCGAAGGCCAGCGCGCCGAAGCCGCCCATCGAGGTGCCCGTCATCACGACCCGTGCGTATCCTTCGAAAAAGCCCTGATCACGCAATGCCTCCATCCGGGCGATCAGCCGCGCGTCGCGAAACCATGTCGGGCCCTGCGCCACCACGCCCAGATGGCTCCAGCCATTGTCGCGGATGAATTTCTCGGCCCAGGGCCGGATGTCGTAGCCGGGATAGCCCGCATCCGAGAGGTTATCGAACGTCACGACCAGCGTGGCCGGGTCGCGCGCGACATGGATCAGCGCATGAGCCCCGAGCTTTTCATAGAACCCGTCGCGGGGACCTGCGGGAAAAATCTCGCGATACCAATCGGGCAGCTTCTCCTCGAGCCCGGACTCATCACCTGCGGCGTCGTCTTCGAAATCATCGGCCATCGAAATCGCTTTTTCCTGCTCGGGATCCGTTGAGGTCTGACATTTTTTCTTGCGCCGATCAATTACATACGGATGGTTTGGTGCTATCGTCACGGCGAGGGCGAGATAAGAAAAACCAAAGAGATCGGGCACATTTATGGCAACAGGGAAGCGGAGCGCAGAACGTGGCCTGAGCCGCAGGATGCGGAGTGAATCGAACCCGTCATATTGTGAACGAGATTTCGTGCATTCTCGCCCCCGTTGGACGCCCGACGTCTCCACCGAACTTACCGGATACCGCCCCCACGCAGCCTGACCGCCGCGAAAGACCTTTCCAAACAGGAGCCTACCCTTGTCCCAACTGCCGACGATCGCGACCCTGTGGATCGGAGACCGCCTGTCCTGGCTCGAACAGCTGAGCCTGAAATCTTTCGTCGATGCGGGCCATGACACGCTGCTTTATTGCTACAACCTGATCCCGAACGCCCCGCCCGGCGTGACCCTGCGCGACGCGCGCGAGATCTTCCCGGGCGACGAGATCATCCGCCACAAGCGCACCGGCAGCCCCGCGATCCATGCCGATCTGTGGCGCCTGCATCTGATGGAGAAGACCGATTACATCTGGGTCGACGCCGATGTGCTTTGCGTGAAGCCCTTCGATTTCAAAGATGAGTACGTGTTCGGGCTGGAGAAGCCGCACCTGATCTGCAATGCGGTGATGCGCCTGCCTGCGGAGTCGCAGACGCTGCGCGGGCTGCTGGATTTCGTGGCCGATCCTTACGCGATCGGGCCATGGCTGAAGGAAGAGCAGCAAGAGGAACTGCGCGCGGCTCGCGACCGCGGCGAACCGGTGCATTTCTCCGAGCAGGAATGGGGGCTGACCGGCCCTGCCGCGTTGAGCCACTTCCTGCGCGAGACCGGCGAATGGGACCATGCGCTCTCGCAACAGGCCTTCTATCCGATCCCGTTCAAGAACCGGAACAAGATGATCATGTCGCGCTTCGACGTGGAGACGGATTTCCTGACCGACGAGACCTATGCGGTGCATATGTGGGCGCGTCGGATGAAGCCCCGTCTGGAAGAGGCCGAGAACAACCGCCCCCGGCGCGGCAGCTACATGCACAAGGCGTTGCAGAAACACGGGATCGACCCGTCCGGGGCCCCGATCCCGCCCAAGGTGAAACCCGTCGACGCCTGAGGCGGCGGGGTCTCCGGCACTCGACGCGGGGTGCGAAAGCACAGTCCCTGCCCGCGCCCAGCCTTGACCTCGACGGTCCGCTGACCCATCTTTTTGCTCAGATGCAGGTCACACTGAACGCCCGATTGCTCGAACCTGCATCCAGATGATGTTAGCCTGCCGTTTCATTGACCCGGCTTGCAGCCACAGACAATCCGCCCTTGCTGTTCAGCCCGGAGGAGGTCCGCCATCAGCGCTCAGATACTTGCTGCAGTGATACTTTTGCCCTTCGTGTTCGTCGCTCTCTACGCGGGCATTCACGAGTTTCTCCGGTTCAGATCGGAGGGACGCGCGAATTACGGTCTGATCTTCGATGAAGAAACGGGAACCTCCTACGTGACCGGCATCGCGGAAGAAGAGGACGCGTTCGACCCTGACGACTTCGATCCCAACGACTACAACGATCCCGAAGTCGCCGAGGAACCGGATGAGAGCAAAACCTGACCGTTGCGGCCTCTGAGCTTCCTCTGTCGGGTCGGGCTCCCAGAGACGGCGACGGAACAAGTCCGGCGCATTTTGTTCGCTTTGCGTTCGACGCGAGCAAACCCTCGCGACAATCTCCAGTCAGCCATCCGCCTTCGTGACGCTCTGCGCGACCAGCCAGTCGCGGAATTTCTTCGCCTTTGCGGAGGCGCGACGGTGAACCTTGATGTAGAAG
The DNA here is from genome assembly GCF_002020145.1 of Thioclava sp. DLFJ4-1. Lineage (NCBI taxonomy): Bacteria > Pseudomonadati > Pseudomonadota > Alphaproteobacteria > Rhodobacterales > Paracoccaceae > Thioclava > Thioclava sp. DLFJ4-1. The sequence goes on along the minus strand of NZ_MPZT01000003.1, from coordinate 19,604 downwards.
CACTGTGGCGACACCACGCTTTCTGACCCGAGCGCGACGAGCTCTCCGGCGTCGATCAGGTGGCCGACCAGACCGTCCCAACCAAGCAGAGCGCCGACACCCTCCTTCGCCATCTGCAGCCCGATCATGTAATTGTTGACGGTGATCCGTTTGCCGGTCGGCCGCGGAGCGCCGAGCTCGGACAGCCAATCGGGCCATTCGGTCCAACGATGGCGCTCGCGCGTGATGTGGATCAGCGGGACGCGGTGCAAGTCATGTGCGGCGGTGATGGCATAGCGCGCAGCAAATGCCTCCGATCCGACCGCGCAGATGCGGTCCTGAAAAAGCTGCGTGCAGGTTTCGTCCCCCTCGGGAAACTCGCCGTAATGAAGGCTGAGATCGACGGTCGCTTCCAAATCCACCGCGTCGCTCACGATTTGCGAGACGTTGATATCCGAATGGTTCAGCCAGAATTCCGTCAGTTTGGGAGTGAGCCACAAAGAGCTGACCGCGGTCGAGGCCAGCACCATCACGTCGTCCTCCGCGACGGACCCGCGCATATCCCTCACCACGTCGGATATCGCTTCAAAACTGCGCTGCACGGCGTTGAACAGATAGGCCCCGGCCTCGGTCAATTCGACGCCGCGATGCTGGCGGCGGAACAGCTGCTGACCGAGCTCCGTCTCGAGCGCCCGAATCTGATGGCTGACGGCCGTCGGGGTCACGTACAGCTCTGACGCCGCCGCCTTGAAGCTTAATTTTCGGGCAGCAGCCTCGAAACAATTCAGTGAGCTAAGCGAGGGAAGATCATAGGGGCGCTGCATGATGTCGGTTTCGAACCATTCCGTGTCGAAATATGTCTTAGGTGAGCTGAACTCACCCGGGATGAATATTTATGACGTTGAGAGGCACGAAAAAGCAAACTTGAAATGAGGTGAAATCACGCTTGGATAGGAAAGGCCGCGCCCGTGACACCTCCTCTTGCCGATCTGCTCGCACATCGCAAACCCGGATATTCGCTCGACCGGGCTTTCTATACCGACCCGGGCATCTTCGAGGAGGATCTCGAGCATATCTACTACCGCGAGTGGCTTTATGCGATTCCGGCCTGCCAGCTGGTCAAGACCGGCGACTACGCGCGCCTGAAGATCGGGGCTTATGACGTCATTCTGGTCAAGGGCAGCGACGGCGAGATCCGGGGCTTTCACAACACCTGCCGCCACCGCGGCTCGATCCTGTGCAAGTCGTCCGGCGGGCGCGTCGCCAAGCTCGTCTGCCCCTATCACCAATGGACCTACGATCTGGACGGCAGCCTGCTCTGGGCGCGCGAGATGGGGCCGGAGTTCGACCCGAAAGAGCATCGCCTCCATGCCGTTCAGACCCGCGATCTCTGCGGCCTGATCTATATCTGTCTGGCCGACGACGCCCCGGATTTCGAAGCCTTCGCCGCGATGGCGCGCCCCTATCTGGAGGTCCACGACCTGCACCGGGGCAAGGTCGCCTTCACCTCGTCGATCATCGAGGAAGGCAACTGGAAGCTGGTCTGGGAGAACAACCGCGAATGCTATCACTGCTCGAGCAACCACCCCGAGCTGTGCAACTCCTTCCCGCTGGATCCGGAAGTCGCGGGCGTCTCCGCCGATGGTTCGATCTCGGCCCGGCTTCAGGGGCATTTCGACCGCTGCGAGGCATCCGGCGCGCCGGCGCAATTCCGACTGGGTGGCGACGGCCAATACCGTCTGGCGCGGATGCCGCTGCAAGACAATGCCGTCAGCTACACGATGGACGGTCAGGCGGCGGTGCGGCGTCCGCTCGGGCGCGTCGCCCTGCCCGATGCCGGCTCGCTGCTGAAATTCCACTACCCGTCGACCTGGAACCACTTCCTGCCCGACATCACGCTGACCTTCCGGGTCATGCCGATCAGCCCCACGCAAACCGAGGTGACGACCTGCTGGATCGTGGATCGCGATGCGGTCGAAGGCGTGGATTACGATCTGGATCGCCTCACCGAAGTCTGGATCGCCACCAACGATCAGGACCGCGAGATCGTCGAGGACAACCAGCGCGGCATCAATTCTCCGGCCTACACGCCGGGCCCCTACAGCCCGGATTGGGAGTCCGGCGTGATCCAGTTCGTCGACTGGTATGCCGACACCATGACCCGCGCGCTTGCCCCGCGCAGCGTCGCGGCGGAGTAGGCTCATGGCTGCAACTGCTCAACCGCTCCTTCAGTTCTGGACCGATGACGAACCGCTGGAATGCGTCAACTTCCTGCCCGAGGCCCCGAATACGGCGAGCTTCACCTTTCGCCCGCCCTCGGGGGCGCTGTTCCACTTCAATGCCGGGCAGTTCGTGACGCTGGAATTGCCGGTGGCAGGCGGCCCGCTGCACCGGACTTTCACGATCTCTTCCTCGCCGTCGCGCCCCACCTCGCTCACCGTCACGGTGAAGGCGCAGCCGGACTCGCTCGGCACGCGCTGGATGCTCGACAATCTGCGCCCCGGCATGCGGATCAAGGCCTTGGGACCGGCAGGGATGTTCTCGAACGTCGTTCATCCCGCGTCGAAATACCTGTTCATCTCGGCAGGCTCCGGCATCACCCCGATGATGTCGATGACGACGCAGCTCTATGACGCGGGCAGCGATCCGGACATCGTTTTCATCAACTGCGCACGCCGCCCGTCGGAGATCATCTTCCGCGAGCGGCTGGAGCATATGGCCTCGCGCCTGCCGGGGATCGCGCTGACCTGGGTGGTCGAGGAGCAGGATCGCTACGCGCCCTGGACCGGGATCAAAGGGCAGTTGAACCAGCTGATCCTCGGTCTTGCGGCCCCCGACTATCTCGAGCGCGAAGTGTTCTGCTGCGGCCCCGAGCCTTTCATGCGCGCGGTGCGCGAGGCTCTGACCGGGCTCGGCTTCGACATGGACCACTACCATCAGGAGAGCTTCAACGCCCCGATCTCCGATCGCCCGGTCGAGCCCGAAGACGACGTGACCCCCGACGAGGATGCTGCCGTCGAGGTCACCTTCGCCAAATCCGGCAAGACCGCGAAAATCAAGGAGACTGAAACCCTGCTCGCCGCCGCGAAAGCTGCGGGCGTGCCGCTGCCGTCGGGCTGCACCTTCGGGGTCTGCGGCACCTGCAAGATCAAGACCAAGGGCGGTCAGGTCCACATGGTCCACAATGGCGGCATCACCGATGACGAGATCGAAGAAGGCTACGTTCTCGCCTGCTGCTCGAACCCGATCGGCGACGTCTCGATCGACGCCTGACGCCCCCTACCCTCAAGACCCGACCTCAAGGAGTCCGCCCATGTCCAGTGATCCGCTTCTGCAGCCCTATCAACTCAAGCATCTGACGCTGAAGAACCGACTGATGATCACGAGCCACGAGCCCGCCTACCCCGAGGACGGGATGCCCAAGGATCGCTACCGCGCCTATCATGTCGAGCGGGCGCGCGCGGGCGTGGCGCTGACGATGACGGCGGGCTCTGCCTCCGTCGCCCGCGACAGCCCGCCGGTCTTCAACAACATCCTCGCGTGGAAGGACGAGGTCGTCGGTTGGATGAAAGAGCTGACGGATGCCTGCCACGAGCACGATTGCGCCGTGATGATCCAGCTGACCCATCTCGGGCGCCGCACCCGCTGGGACAAGGCCGACTGGCTTCCGGTCGTCTCGTCGAGCCATGAGCGCGAGGCCTCGCACAAGGCCTTCCCGAAGAAGGCCGAGGATTGGGACATTGCGCGCATCATCGAGGACTATGCCGACGCCGCCGAACGCATGAAGGCGGCAGGGCTCGACGGGATCGAGCTGCAGGCCTATGGCCACCTGATGGATCAGTTCTGGTCGCCTTTGACCAACGAACTGGACGGCCCCTATGGCGGCAGCCTCGAGAACCGTCTGCGCTTCACCTTCGACACGCTGAAAGCGATCCGCGCGCGTGTGGGCGAGGAGTTCATCGTGGGCGTGCGCTACACCGGCGACGAAGACCTGCCCGGCGGCATCACCCGCGAAGAGGGGCTGGAAATCTCGCAGCGTCTGAAAGACAGCGGCATGGTCGATTTCCTCAACGTGGTGAAGGGCCATATCGACACCGATGCGGGCCTGACCGATGTGATCCCGGTGCAAGGCATGCGCAGCGCGCCGCATCTGGATTTCGCGGGGGAGATCCGCGCCGCCACCAAGTTCCCGACCTTCCACGCCGCAAAGATTCAGGATGTCGCCACCGCGCGGCACGCGATCGCGGAGGGCAAGCTCGACATGGTCGGCATGACCCGCGCCCATATGGCCGACCCGCATATCGTCGCCAAGATCATGCGCGGCGAGGAAGAGCGTATCCGCCCCTGCGTCGGCGCGAATTATTGCCTCGACCGGATCTATCAGGGCGGCATGGCGCTGTGCCTGCACAACCCCTCGACCGGGCGCGAATTGGAAGTTCCTCATGAGATCGCTAAGGCCGATGCGCCGCGCCGCGTGGTCATCGTCGGGGCCGGTCCGGCGGGGCTCGAGGCCGCCCGCGTGGCTGCGGAACGCGGTCATGAGGTCATCGTGCATGAGGCCGCCAACGATCCCGGCGGACAGGTCCGCCTGACCGCGCAATCCAAGCGCCGCCACGAGATGATCCAGCTGATCCAATGGCGTTTCGCGGAATGCGAGCGTCTCGGCGTGAGTTTCCGGTTCAACAGCTATGCCGACGCGGACACCATCCGCGCAGAACAACCCGATGTCGTCGTGATCGCGACCGGCGGCCTGCCGCATACCGAGGTGTTGGATGCAGGCGACGATCTCGTCGTCTCGTCCTGGGACATCCTGTCGGGCGACGCCCGCCCCGGCAGCAACGTGCTGATCTATGACGACGCTGGGGACTACGCCGCCCTGCAGGCCGCCGAGACCCTCGCCGCCAGTGGCGCCAAGGTCGAGGTCATGACGCGCGACCGCAATTTCTCCTCCGAGGTCATGGCGATGTCCCTGACCCCGTCCTTGCGCGAATTGCAGGCCCGCGACGTGACCTTCACCGTTCTCTGGAAACTGACGGGCGTGGCGAAGGACGGCAACGGCTTGGTCGCGAGCGTCGGCAGCGATTATGGCACCTTCACCCGAGAGCGGCAGGTCGATCAGGTTGTCGTCAATCACGGCACCCGCCCGCTCGACGACATCTATTTCGACCTGCGCGAAGACGCGAGCAATCAGGGCGAAGTCGATTACGAAGCCCTGATCGCCGGCCAGCCGCAAACGATCACGCGAAATCCGAGCGGCGCCTATCAACTCTTCCGCATCGGCGATGCGGTGGCTGCACGCAACACCCACGCGGCAATCTACGATGCCCTGCGGCTGATGCGCGCTATTTGATCGTGGTTGCAGGCGAGCAGTGCGCCTCGGTCTCCCATAATCTGGGGGCCTGGGTCGCATTGCGCAAACGTAAGCGTTGCATCTGACCCCGCCTACGACCACTGACCCCCTTTAGAGCGCTATGGTATTCCAGCTCCCGAACGAAACGGGAGGTTAGAGATGGCCGCACGAAAAATCTGGGGTTTTGAAATCACAACCTCGCCTTCAGGCAAGAATATCTGGCCAGCCAAGCTCAAGAAGGAAGCCGTAAGGCGCATCGACGAAGAAGGCACTTCGCCCGGAGAGCTTGCCGCCGAACTCGGCGCGCACGAATGCCTAGTTCGAAAGTGGCATGTCGCCGCGCGGCGCACTCGTGGCGACATGGTCCTCTCCAATGGCCCTGCCTTTGCTGAGGTGAAGTTCAACGCCGCGAGCGCATCAGAAGCTTCAGTTTTGCCGAATACTCAGCAAGCTCGTATCATCACGGGTGGGGTCTCTATTGAATTCCCGCTCTCTATTGATGAAGCCAGCCTGTTGAAACTCCTTCGGGCGGCGGGTGCTACGAAATGATCGTTCCGTCGAGCAGCTTCAAGATTTACCTAGCAATGCAACCAGTCGACTTCCGAAAGGGGATTGATGGGCTTGTGAACTACGTTTCGGAAAATTTTGATCTCGATCCCTTCTCAGGTGCCTTCTTCGTCTTTCGCTCGAAGGGCCGAGACAAGATCAAGATTGTCATGTGGGACGGAACCGGCCTCGTTCTCATCTACAAGCGCATCGAAGGCAAAGGTTTTTACTGGCCGAAACTCGTGGATGGGACACTCACTCTCACGAAGGCCCAATTCGAAGCGCTGTTCGAGGGGATCGATTGGCGCAACGTGACGACGCCCCGTTATCTGAAGCCGCAAAGACCACCTTCCAACCCGACAGGTGCCTCACATCCGCGGGGACAAAGGCAAACGCATGAATAGCACGATTATTGACCGCAAGATTTTAGGCCTAGGTCAAACACCTTCGAGGTTTCAGATCGCTGACGTGAAGTTCTTTCCAAAGCAGACTGCACAAGACATCGAAGCCCGCCTTTCAAAGACGCACGCGCAGCTTCGGCGGCGGGCCCTTGGGGTCGACGAGGCTTGGTTCTCTACGCTAGAGAAGGGAGAGGAATGGCGCGATATCATGGACCGGACCGGCCCAAACCGTATGGATCGGGCAAAAATTGTCCGTCGCGCCCTGCGGTTGGTGCAGCTGCGTGAACTGGCGTCTGGCCTGAGCCATCTCGGTAACGAAGACCGAAAACGGCTCTCATCCCTTCAAGATGGGGTCACGCTCACGCAGCTCCGAAACGAACATCACGCGGACGAAATCGCGGCTCGCTTGCACGAGGAGATGCCCTGGATGTCCCGGGCGACTGAGATCGCCTGGAACGCCATGCGTGAAAGCGTCCGTGAAGGTAAGCCGGCCTTGAGCTTGCCGCCCATCCTGCTCGACGGCCCCCCTGGGATAGGCAAGAGCCACTGGGCGCGACGGCTGGCCACGCTTGTCGGCACTCCATCGGAATTGATCGATGCAGCGAGTGAACCCGCGGGGTTTTCTGTAGCTGGAAGTCAAAAAGGCTGGTCGACGGCAAATCCCGGCCGGCCACTGGAGCTCATTCTCCGCGAGCGCGTGGGCAATCCGTTTGTCGTTATCGACGAGGTGGATAAGGTGGGCGATGTGCGGTCAGAGAAGGGATTGAGCTTTGCGCTGAGTAATGCGCTCTTGCCGCTGCTTGAGCCCCTAAGCGCTCGAACCTGGAGCTGCCCCTATTTCCGGGTGCGTTTTGATATGCGCTGGATCACTTGGATCCTGACCTCGAACAACCGCCGCACTGTGCCTGCGCCGCTCCTGAGCCGGTGTCGCGTCGTCGACATCCCTCCGCTCTCGGGCGCGCATCTCGCATATTTCGCGCGACGGGAAGGCGCTGCGCGTGGATTACCAGCTGATACTGTCGAAGTGCTGGCAGACAAACTTGCGAGAACGGGACACAGGTTGGATTTGCGCGCCGTGATCAAATTAATCGATGGTCTAGTGGCGAGCGAAAACCGTCCCCCGTTGCATTGACCTAGGATGAAAGAAATTTGCCTCGGATCGACGTAGCAGTGCAATCGCGGAAAGCCGGCAGCGATGCGGACCGCTCGGTAGATTCCATCGAATTACGGGGCTCTGTCGGGATGTGGCAGCCGGCAAGCGGCGCAGCTAGCGGAATGCCACGGTAGATCGAATGTCCGAGCCCCCTCTTCGTTTTCTCCAAATGCGGCGGACAAGCCCTCGGACAGTCGTCCACCGAGTGCCTTGATGCGGCGGCGTGACGCCACAAATACGCGACTAAAAGAATTCAAAGGTGGCTTAAGGAGGCAGTCTACTGCGACTTCCGCGACCATAGCGGTCACATAGGCGAGTTCTATCGGTCCATAGGGTTGATAGTGTGCCCCGCAAGCGGGTTCTTCCTGAGCGACGTCGCCACCATTAAGCCACGTCACAGCAGTGAATTCCGGAGCACCGGTGCGTCCGATGTGACATTGCAGGCAACCCTGCTTTTCGCCGATCGCAACCGCATGGCCGGCACAGGCATGTGCCTCAGTCCACCCGTAGACAATTGGCTGACGACGCCCTTGCTGGATATGCCACCGGTTGAGCGCACTTTCGGCAGCCCAACTTCCAGTCGCTGAGACAATCACCTCAACTGAAGCGAGCAGATCGCTCCTGTGTTCGATTAGGTGGTGAACGTCGCAAGCGAGGTGGCCGACGCTGAGATGTGGAAAGTCAGCTCGAAGCCGTTCGGCCAAGGCTTCGGCCTTTTGGCGCCCTACTGCAGTCGCGCCGAGTGGATGACGCCCCACGTTGGGCCAAGTTAAGGTCTCTGGATCGACTAGAATGATACGGCCTACCCCTGCCTGCGCCAGCGCGCAGGCGACCGGTGCGCCAACCGAACCACAACCAATGACCGCAACAGACGCGCCGAGTAGGTGGTGCGTGCGCGAATCCCGACAGCGCCCATGCACCCATTCAGCATCGGCGCGCTGCACAAGGGTCCTGATGACAGAATTCCTCCCAAAAAAACGGTCGAGAAATAGCGGCCGTGGGGTGTGGCCAGGCCGGAAGCCCACGGAGAGGGGAGCTTCGGGAGCGCGTGGCCGCCCCTTTAGTCGCTTGGGGTTCAGCACCCTCACCCCCACAGATGCGGCCCCCCCGCGTCCAATTGCGCCGAGCAACGCGAGGATTTCGTCGGGTTCGACACTTGCGGCCTGCTCCAGAGCCGCCTTTGAGTCATCGCCAAGTCGCTGCGACAATAGATACAAATCTGCGGCCGTTTCGGGGTATTCAGCAGGAAGAAGCGGGGCATCTAACCACAGGAACGCCGCCGCGTCGGCATTCACCGCAACCTTGCCTCCAAAGCGACGAGATACCCATTTCGCGATGGCTTCCTGATTTTCTGCTACTACTTCAATACCTTTTCCGCGCCAAACGCGCACTACCCGCGAGGGCGGGGTGGGCGCTACGAGGCTGAATAGATTTTTCCCCTGCGAGTGCGCCTGGTAACCCCAATAAGTAACAAATTCCTCGCGAAAGTCGCGCTCGATGATACTGCCGTCCAGAAGCTCCGTTACCAACCTTACAGAACGGTTTAATAGATCCATGGCGACCTCAGACGGATCGTCTGGGTCGCACTCAGCCATATTGGGCAACAGGCACAAGATCCCGTCGCTCTCGACATGCGGCCAAGTCATTGGCTCAGGATGGTCTACAAGCGCAGTTCTTACCGGCGTCGTCGGAAACTTCGCACCAGCAACAAGATCGAATCGGCGGGTAACGCCGTCGGAAAACTCCACTTTGATCCGCCAAGCCGCAACGATCCAGTCGCGACCCGGATAATCGCTTGCGATCGTTGCGCGGTCCAAGCGCTCGGGTGCTTGCCCCGCCCGCTCGCGGAGGGTCGCCTCGAGCAGGAGCGCTGCTTTTCGCCAACCGAGCGAGAGCCCGCTCCTAGGCATGTCGACCACCGCCAGCGCTGCTTACTGCATCCGCCGCTGCAGCCGTCGCACTCATCAGAGCGCCGGAGCCAATCGCTGCGCCGGGGGCTACGGAAGCACGCCGCTCTTCTTCAAGGCGCTCGCTGAAGAAGGTCGTGGCAAAAACCTTGTCCCAGCACTTAAGTGCTTTCTCGCGCGTGCAATCATCGTCAAACAGCGGTTCAAGTGTTTCTATCGCACTCGTAAGCTTCTCGCGGAAATAGCGCGACTTAGAATCGTCGGACCCGCTGGTGATGTAATCACCTGGAGTTACGGGATGGGCGATTTCTAAGTCCCAGTCTAGGCGATCGCGGATCGCGACGATCGTGTCGTAGAGCGCCTGATCCTCCCGAGCATTGGCCCTGAACTTCTCAGTTGTCAGAGCTGAGATGCCGAAGCCGCTAAGGATCGAGCCCCGCCAAGAGAAGCGGCTGCGAGCATATTTCTTTAGGTAGCGATTGATGCGACGTAGCTGGATGCCATCGATCGATGCTGCTCGTTGATCTTCATACCAACCAGACACATCGCGAGCGTCGGACCTCTTCCAGCCGCTGCTCGCAGCCAGTTCGAAATGCACGTCTTCGCCGAAAATAGTTTCAGTGACGACACGACGGTAGACGGGCAGGTCGACATGGTAGCCCTTCTCGTAAAAGATGCGGACGCAGTTCGAACGCACCTCGGGCGCTCTCTTAAATTTGCCATCGTCGACAGCATCGCGCACCATCCAGCGCGCTTGCAGGGACGTCATCTCTGCGCCACGATCGCCGACCAAATCCTCCTTATGGAAATACACGCCGTCGTCGATGTCGTAATCGTTGTCGGGATCGCGACACATTGTCTTCATGGCATAACTGCCCTGTTTGAAGAACTCGGTCGGTTTAGGCTTGCCAGCCTTCTCCAAACCATTCTGCAGCCGCTTCCGGTTGGAATCGCGTCGGTCGCGCATCGCATCCTGTTCGGCCTTGGGCAGTGTCACGTCTTGGTCGTGATACGCACGCACATCTTTGGAACAGTCGAACATCGCTTATCCTCGCTTGTTGTCTTTGGAAGGGGGGCTCCAGACGGCGCCGGTTGCGGGCATCGCCGGCAGGTCGTGCATAAGGCGGCAAATCATGCGTCCATCGTCATTGCTGGAATCGTCGCAAGCGCTCTTGGTAAGGTCTGCGTCGGTGTGCGCCTGAGCGACCAGTCGATCCATCGCCTCCAGCCGAGTGTCGTCTAGGGCGAGGTATGGCATCATGCTCGCCGGCACCGGCTTGTTGGGGAAGCGAACGCGCCGAATTGAACGACCGCAGTCACTGATCGCATTGCACAAAAGCCGCGCCATGTGGTCGAAAGCGAACTCTTGTGCCGAAATGCTGAGTGGCGCCACGTCAGCGCCGAACGACCAGTCGAGCATGGAACGGTGTGCGCTATCGGCGTCAAGGTGATCCCCATCCGGGCGCGGACATGTCCCCAGCGAATAAATCTCGATCGGGCGGTCGCGCGGTGCCACAGTTAGCGCATCGACGAGGCCCACCATGATTGGATTATTTGCCCAAAGACCTCCGTCTGCGAACACCTGCTTAGGGCCGCCCGGTGAGTTTGGGTCATCGATAGCAGCCAAAGAGCGGTAGATGGGCGCCGCGCTGGTAGCCATGCAAACGTCGACCAGCGAATATTGATCGTCGCGCACCCCGCTTTTCGGTGTCTTCTTAAAAACCCAGGCTCGATGCTCGCTCATGAGCACTGTTGGAATCGCGAGCGAGATGCCTCGCCCGACAAACACGTCAAGCATGCTCACGTCGTCGAGCACACCGTGCAGGGCATCGCGAAGTGCCTTATCGCCCTCGCGCACGAAATGACTACCTCTGCCGGCGCGGTAGATGGCGCTGCGCTTACCCTTTATCCGATGCGGGAAAATCTTGGGGCCATGCTCTCGATAAAGTGCCACCACTTCCGACATCGGACGTCCGACGGCGAGCGCACAACCGACGATCGCGCCAGTGCTGGTCCCTGTGATAAGGTCGAAACCGCGCCCCAAATCGAGCGCTGGCTTTCCACGAATTCGAGCAAATTGATCGGTCAGACGCGCTAGAAACGCCGCCGTATAGATGCCCCGCATCCCACCGCCGTCCAGGCTGAGCACACGGTATGGCTGCTCAGAAGCCGTCGATTTCTCCGGGTCTTCAATCATCCGCGTAGCATTTCCTCTATAGCGACTCGGTTGCCATTTTCGCATCCTACATCTAATAAATATCAGGGCATAGAGCTATCGCGTCAAGTAACTTGATGCTATGGTCGGGTTAGGGGCAAGATAATAGATAGGTGCGTCATGGAAGAAATTGGTGAGCGTCTCCGGTGGGGTGTCCGGCGACGCCTTGAATTTATTGACTTTCGGCTGTTCTGGGATGGGCGCCTCAATCGCAGCGATCTATCTGCAACCTTCGCGATATCGGCTCAGCAAGCGTCATCCGACATCGGACAGTATGAAAAGATCGCGCCAGCCAATCTTTTCTATGATCGTGGAGAGAAGGCCTACATTCGAACGCACGACTTCACTCCCGCATTCATCGGCGAGACAATCGAGCGCTACCTGTTGCAGTTAGTCGCTATTGAGAACAAGTGGATGCGCCCTGAGGACACTTGGTTCGACGCGATTCCGCCAGTGGAACTCGTCACGCTAGGTCGGCGACCGACCAACTCGAAGATTCTACTGCGCGTGCTGGATGCGATTGGCAAACGACAGGAGATCGACATCAGTTATTCTTCGCTGACCGGCTCAACGCAGCCGTCGCGAACGATTGCTCCCCATGCTCTCGCCCACAGCGCTGGCCGCTGGTATGTTCGCTCTTGGTCGAAAGATCATAACGACTTTCGTGATTACAATCTGAACCGCATTGTGGCCGTCGGCGATCATCGTCCCGCGACTATCGACGCGGCCTTGGATTTCGAGTGGAACCATCAGATCAACCTTGATATCCGCCCCAACCCAGAGCTCTCGCATGCACGCCAAGCTGCTGTGGCGGCCGAGCATGGCATGACGGACGGTCGCTTGTTGCGCCCCTGTCGCTTAAGCCTCAGCTTCTACCTTATGAGCGAGTATAACCTCGACGTGGAGCCAGGTATCCTCAAGCCTGAAAAGCAGCAGATTGTGCTGCAAAATCGAGACGAAGTGACCCAAGCTCGATCCTTGTCTCGACAGATGTCGATAGAAGCGCTTGCGCGGAAGATGCAGGAGCTCTGATTTTGATAACGAAAAATCGATCGCCGTCTGCTCGATCCAAACGGCGCAGTCTATCATGACGATAGCGGCTACCCTTCTGTTCGGAAGTCTCGCCCGAGGCGATCACGAGACAGGTTCCGACACTGACCTACTGATGATTAACCTCGATGAGGAAACGCGCTATGTGTCGGCGGGGCATCTTTCCTTGTTTGTTTATCCGTGGCGCCAACTCGAACGGGATGCGCAGACTGGCAACCTTTTCGCCTGCCACATTGCGCAGGAAGCGAAAGCATTGGTGGACCCAGAAAATTACTTAGCGCGCCTTAAACGCTCATTCGAATTTCGTGAAAGCTATGAGGATGAAATCAACAGAGCGTCGGACCTCGGTTGGTATCTAGTCTTTTTTGGGGACGAACTGAACTCTGCATTACTCGCGAAACGCGTGCTCTGGTGCATCAGGACGGTTCTGATTGCTCGCAGCGTTGAGCAGAGGACCCCAACCTTCGCGCCACAAGAGCTCGCCAAAAGGGCGCAATCCCAGCCAGCACGAAATCTGTTAAATAATAGACATCACCAGCATGACAAAGCTTGCCTTAGGAGGGCTTTGCGGATGTTTCTGGAAACCGAACTTTCGCCATCTCCGTGGTCTATGGGTGCGGAGAAGAGCATGTTCCTCACTCATTTTGTCGAGACTTCCAACAAGGTTGCGCTGCAGACTCTCAAGCAGAGTTGCGAGTGCCGTGGAAGCTATTGTTAACTTGATCTACACGCCTCTCTCTTTGCCGCTGTGGGCGCGAAAGGTTATGGGCAGAACTCGCATTCTGTTGCGTCCAAGGCCCAAGTTGCATTTGGCGAGATTCGTGATCGGAGAGCGGGGCAGTCGTATTTCGAGCATGTAATTCCTGGCATCCTTGCTGCTTAGAAAGCAGTGCCGATTTTCTCAGAAAACGACTATCATTTATGAGTTGCAACCATCGACGGCTTGGGGTGGGAGCAAGATCACAACGCTACTCCAACGAGATCAAATGCGAAAAGCGGCGCCAAGAAGGCAGCTGCCACTATGTGCGAAAAAGCTACCTCGCGCCTCTCCGCGCATTTGGGAACCCGCTACTAACGCCAATTTTTCTCATGCCCCGCGAAGCCAGTCTCCTAACTAAGCGTAGCAATATCTGTTACTTATCAGGGGGGCTCGCTCGCCAGAAATAGAGGCATGGGCAAAAAAGTAAATTTCTCAAGGACGATTGAGTGAGACCGGCCGTGCGAAAAACGTTTGACCGTGCGAAAAACATCTTCTATCACCCCGACAGCGCCGATGATTCTTAGGCGTTTGTCTTTGTGACAGATGCAGGGGTTGACTCGATCCCTTTGTTCCGCCATGCCGTTAGGCACTGATTCGCGGAGTGATGTGCATGGTGCGCAACGATTTTCAGATCAATCGAGAGCGACACTCTCGGATCAAATACGAGTTGGATCGGCGTGGCCTCTCCCTCGCAGAAATCGCTCGACGCGCTGGCGTTGGTCTTTCCGCAGTGAGCTCGGTATCGCTTGGCAGGAGTCGATCCGCTCGCATTGAGGCGAAATTGGCGGACGCTCTCGAAACCACTGCACCTGAGCTGTTTCCCGAGCGCTACCCTGAAGAGAGAAAAGGGAGCGCATTATGAGCTAGCAGAAAATTGGCTCTGGAAGGGTTGAGGCCCCGGGACGGCAATCCCAAGGGCCTCGAAAAATCGCGTGGCGCGATCTCCTCTCCATCCCAGCATAGATATCAAAAGTCAAGCGGCATGCTCGCATCTGGGCGGGCATGACTGCTTCGTCTTGCCCTGCAAACGCCGGACCGCACCAGGCCGACGGGATGAAGTGAATGGAAGCAATACAAAGGGCCTGCACTCAGCTCGCCGGCCACGAAGACAATTTCGTTCGAGACGTCGCAGAGGAAATCTGCAGCGCGGACCGAGAGCGCGATGACGCCATGATCGTGATGGAAGCGCGGATCTCAACCGCACTTGCGCAGATCAAGACCCTTCGTGCTGCTGTCAAACGAAAAGAGGCGCAGATTAAGGAATTCCAGAGAACGATATTTGGTCAGAGCTCCGAGAAAGGAAGTGGTCAGCAGGGCTCTTCGGAAAGCAGCGACAAGGCGGCGGACGACGATCAGGTTCATAGTTCTAATCCAAGAGATGCGAACAGGGGTAACGGGGCCGCACCGCCAGATAAGAAGCCTCGCGGAATGAGAGGGCGCCAGAAGATTTCGCATCCGAGCCACTTACGCCGAGAGATTGTTGTCATAGAGCCGGCTCCAGAACAGTTTTGCTCTTGCGGATGCGGCACCTATCAAATGGGCGAGCAGATCATTCAGAAGCTCGCTTACAAGCCCGCTGAAACATATGTGATCGAAGAGCGCTATCCCAAACACGTTTGTCGCAAGTGTAATGGCTTCGTTCAGGCAAAGGTGCCAGAGCGCGCTTTCGACTACACCGGCTTCGATGACAGTTTGACTATTGCGATTCTGGTTTCCAAGTATGCTGACTTCTTGCCGCTTTTCAGGCTGGAGCAGATTTTTGGACGGAGCGGCGTGCGCATCAACCGCTCGACACTCTGGCGAATGGCAGAACGGGCTGGCCAAGTGCTTCAGCCGATTTACGAAGCGCTAATCGCCGATCTGAAATCCGGCTCGAAGCTGTTCATGGATGAGACGACGATTCCAATGCAACTGGCTGGGCTAGGGAAGACAAAAACCTGTTTTGCTTGGGCCATGTGCCGTGATGATCGGCGATGGCGCGGCAACCTTCCCCCCGCCATCGCCTTCAAGTTCGCAGACTCGCGGGCGGGGCATCACGCCGAAACATTCTTGGAGAATTTCACAGGCATCCTGCAAGTCGACGGTTATGCAGGATACAATCGCCTGACGGCTTCAGACAGAGGAGGCGGACCGGTTACCCTTGCTTATTGCTGGGCGCATGTGCGTCGAAAATTCTTCGCTGCCTGGAAGGGAGCTGGGTCAACCGAAGCAGAAGGAATAGTTCAGACCATTGACCGACTTTTCGAGATCGAAAGGCAGCTGAAGGGTCAGTCGCCACGCGTTCGACAGGTTGAGCGTGGTCGCCTAAGCGCCCCAATCATCGATGAACTGTTTCGTGATATAGAGACGCTGCAAGGCCGAATCCTAAAGAAATCGCCACTAGGCGAAGCGATCAACTACACGATGAAACTGGGTGAAGGGCTTCGTGTTTTCCTCGGGGATGGACGGGTCGAAATGGACAACAACCCCGTCGAGAATACCATCCGACCACTAGCGCTGCTCCGCAAGAATGCCTTGTTCGCCGGGTCTGAGTTTGGCGGCGAGGTCTGGATGATGATGGCCAGCCTGATTGGCACCTGCAAGTTAAACGGCGTCGAGCCGTATGCTTACTTCAAATGGGTATTCGACAAAATCGCCGCAAAGCTTCCACTGACCGAATATCACAAGCTTCTTCCCTGGCTCTGTCCGGCTGGCAGATACGCGGAAGCGTCAGGCCCCCCAGGAGGAAAATAGAGCAGCTCTTAACGCGGCTTGCCCTTCAGGTGTGCGCCTGCTCAGCCACGGGCATTCGGCCCAAGCAGTCTTTGAACGGCAAATCTAGGGGTGATATTGCCCCCTCTGAGGCTGATGCTAGCAAACAGTTCCGGACGACCGCTGCCAAGGAAGTAAGCTTGTCCATTTCGATCGCGGGGAAACCTGGACTATTCGCCGTCGGCGTGGCCAAGAATACTTGGTTGGATTCCGGCCGCCTCGACATATGGAGAGATCTTGCGCAAAGGCGAGCATCGAACCCGATTGACGGGAACGGCCCAAACCGCGTTATTACAAAAAAGATTTTGGGGGAGACACGCGATGCTAGTTGAACTGCAGGTGAAAAACTTCAAGGCGTGGCAAGACACTGGTTCAATACGTCTCGCGCCGCTCACTGTCGTGTTCGGCGGCAACAGCTCCGGCAAATCGAGCCTCGGCCATCTCCTTCTCGCCTTGAAGCAAACGGTGCAACTTTCCGACCGAAAACGCGCACTTCATCTCGGCGACGAGAACTCACTGATCGATCTAGGGACCTTCACAGACTGCCTGTATGGTCACGATCTGGAGGCGGCACTTGAGTTTGCCCTGAAGTGGCGGCTTCCTCGCCGATTGGAGATTGAGAATTCCCTAGCCTCGTCAGAAGGATACTCCGGTGATCAGTTGTCTCTCCATTCGAAGCTACGGGCCGACAAGTCGGGGCAGCCAATTACGGATGAGATCCAATACACACTCTTCGATGGAGAAAAAGAGGTTCTAGAGATCGAACACGGGCGCAAAGGCAGCGGTGGATATCTTGATGCCACACCGTTGCGGCTTATCCACGCTCAAGGTCGAAAATGGCCAGCAGAGCCACCTGAGAAATTCTATCGTTTCGCTGATCGAACGCTTCTGCGATACCAGAATGCTGATTTCTTAGCTGAATTTGCGCTTGAGACCGAACGTGTCTTGGACGATTTATACTATCTCGGCCCTTTGAGAAGCCCACCTCGGCGAGTCTACCAGTGGTCAGGCGATAGTCCGCCCGATGTGGGGCAAGAGGGCGAAAGTGCGATTGCCGCGCTCCTTTCAGCTTCTGCCGAGGACCGCAGTCTCAATCGTAGCCGCGGGCGTGGCAAGCGGCGTTTCGACGAGTTCATTGCAGCTTGGCTCGTTGACCTTGGGATCATTTCTAAGTTTCGCGTGAAGGCTGTCGCGAAAGGCCGCAAGGAGTATGAGGTTTTAGTGAAGACGCAGGCAAAGGCGCCTGAAGTCAAGCTCACTGATGTAGGCTTCGGTGTTTCGCAGGTTCTTCCAGCGTTGGTGCAGGCTTTCTATTGCCCGGCGGGATCCACTGTGTGGATGGAGCAACCGGAAATCCATCTTCACCCCAAGGCGCAATCCGTATTAGCCGATGCGTTTATCAGTGCAATTCAATCTTACGAAGATAGTAAGCCACGCGAGACGCAACTCATCATCGAAACCCATTCCGAACATCTTCTCAACCGCTTGCAAAGGCGGGTTGCTGAGGGAGTTATTAGTAAAGAGGATGTTGCAGTATATTTTGTTAACAACAAAAAAGGCACAGCTCAACTTGAGGCGCTTGAGCTCGATGAGAATGGCGAAATCTTGAACTGGCCAGAAAATTTCTTCGGAGATGAAATGGAGGACATAACTGCGCGAACACTAGCGGCAATTAATCGGCGATCTGCCAAAAAAATGGAATAGGTCGGAGAATGGTTCGAGTAGTCATAGATACCAACGTGCTCTTGGTGGCTAACGGAAGCCACCAAGATGTTTCGGACGCTTGCAAGGCAATGTGCATTGAGCGCCTCTTAAACCAAAAGAAACGGGGCATCACTGTGATTGACGATTGCTTTCACATTATTCTTGAATATCAGAAAAAAACACGCCCGAACCAACCGAAAGGGATAGGTGATGTGTTCCTGAAATGGCTTCTTCAAAATCAAAGGAACCCCGCTCATGTTGAGCAAGTGACAATTACTGAGATTGAAGAAAACAGATATTCTGAGTTTCCAAGCGAGGAACTCGAAGCGCACTTTGACCCTCCTGATCGAAAGTTTGCAGCCGTTTCTAATGCACATCCTCAGAAGCCTCCTATTTTACAGGCTGCAGACTGCAAATGGCTGGACTGGTGGGAAAAGCTTGCGGAGCACGGTATTGCAGTTGACTTTTTGTGCCCGAGTGAAGCGCGTCAATTTTATGCTAAAAAATTTCCGAATAATAGCCAGCCAAGTTTGCCAAAATGAACGAATTCTTTCGATTTCCACACACTCCTCACCTCGTTTGGCTCGGTTCGGGCAATCCTCGAGGGGATAAAGTACTCTCACAAAACCAGGTTGGGGAACTTCTGTCGGGCGAAGTGATTGTCGAAGAGAAGATTGATGGGGCTAACCTTGGAATCTCGCGTGGAGAGGACGGCGAGATTTGGCTGCAGAATCGGGGCTCCTACCTTTCACCGCCCTATCGAGGGCAGTTTACCCGAATCGCGTCCTGGCTTGGTGAGCGGGAAGAAGGCTTGAGCAGCGTTCTTTCCTCAGAGAAAATATTATTCGGAGAATGGTGTGCGGCGAAACATTCACTGCTTTACGATCGCTTGCCAGACTGGTTTTTGCTATTCGACGTTTATTGCCGCAGTAAAAAACAGTTCTTGAGCACGGCGCAAAGGAACGCGATCGCGCGGTCTGGTGGTCTCAGCACGGTGCCCGAAATTGCTCGGGGACGGTTCACGCTTGGTCAGTTAACGGACCTGCTGCTCAATGAGGAGAGTCAGGTCAGGGCAGGCTCAATGGAAGGGATAATCATCAGGAGTGAAGGCGACGCCTTAAGTTCTGCCCGTGCCAAACTCGTTAGGCCTGACTTCACGCAAGCTATTCATGAACATTGGAGCTCTCGCCCTCTTTCATGGAATCGCCTGGCGTAGCCATTGACGTTACGGCGAAAGCGCATTTCGCAAAGAATTTCAGTTACCAAAAGAAAACCTACCTGCTCACCCCATAGAAAGAGAAGCTCTATCGGGAACATGCAGGTCACGCTGTCGTTTGCGAACGCCCGCATTGACGTTTTCGCGGCAGTCACAATGCCGCACAGCGTCGGGCTGCTTCCCACCCTTCTTCATTGAATCCAGGCGATTTGGCGTCTGAGGGCGGAGCTTCGAGAAAGGCAGCCTTTCGTCTTCGCGACATGAGTGTGCAAGCTCAATAAGGTCAAAAGGCAATAATTGCCAATGTTCCGTCTTGGCGCGTAGCGCCAAGATAGCCTGCCTGCCCGTGAAAGGACAGACGCGTAAACCGAGGGTCAGATGCAACGCTTACGCGCAAACTGCAGTCAGGACAAAAGAGGTAAAGCCTACCTAGGCCATCTAAAACGCAAAAAGCCTCGCGGGGGCGAGGCTAGGCGTTTGATATGGTTTAGAAGATTTGGTTGCGGGAGTAGGATTTGAACCTACGACCTTCAGGTTATGAGCCTGACGAGCTACCGGGCTGCTCCATCCCG